>JBBILT010000003.1:0-349778 GCA_037444745.1 Ignavibacteriales bacterium | reverse complement strand
ACAGCACAAGCAGCTTTCCATTAACAGGGAAACATACAAGTGTTACCTGTGCAGATTGTCATAAAACCGGATATACCGGAACGCCAACGGATTGCTACTCTTGCCATCAGCAAGATTATCAATCAACCACAGATCCGAATCACGTACAGCAAAATTATCCAACAGACTGCACAGCTTGCCATAATACTTCTGGCTGGGATGGGGCAACATTTAATCACAGCACAAGCAGCTTTCCATTAACAGGGAAACATACAAGTGTTACTTGTGCAGATTGTCATAAAACCGGATATACCGGAACGCCAACGGATTGCTACTCTTGTCATCAGCAATATTATCAATCAACCACAGATCCGAATCACGTGCAGCAAAATTATCCAACAGACTGCACAGCTTGCCATAATACAACAGGCTGGAGTGGTGCAACATTTGATCATAGCCAGAGTGGTTTTCCATTAACAGGTGCTCATGTTCAAGTAAGTTGTGCAAATTGCCACGCAAGTGGTTACAGTGGAATTTCAACAGATTGTGTTTCGTGTCATCAAACTAATTTTCAGCAGGCAGCAAATCCAAATCACGTAGCACTTTCATTACCTACAAATTGCGAAAGTTGTCACACAACAAATTCAGGATGGACACCTGCAACTTTCCCTATTCACAATAATGTTTTTCCATTAGTTGGCGCGCATTCATTAATTAAAAATTGTGATGATTGTCATAAAGGCAATTACAACAGCACTCCAAAATTATGCTACGATTGCCATGCTTCCGATTTTAATTCTACAAATGATCCTCCGCATCAGTCACAAAATCTTTCACACGATTGTTTGCAGTGCCATAACATGAACAGTTGGTCTGGTGCAACATTTAATCATAGCTTCTTTCCAATTTCAAGTAAACACAGTAAGGTCAGTTGTAATGAATGCCACTCGCAAACAGGTTATAAGCCTCAATGTTTAAGTTGTCATCTAAATGATTTTCTGGACAAACATAAACAGGGAGATAGAACTGATTGCTGGAGTTGTCATTCAACAAATAAGTTTGATTAAACCTCAAACAGATATCTGGAACAGCAAATTAAATTTATATGAAAAGAAAAAAATATATAATTGTCATATTCTCATTCTGTACTTTTTTTGTTTATTCACAAAGCAGTACAAATTTTAATAAAGAAGGCAAAGTCGGATACATCTCATCACAGTTTGTATATGTAAATTTTGATAACACAAATGGAATGAATGAGGGGGATACACTTTTTATTAAAATTAAAAATCGATTTAACCCCGCATTAACTGTAAAGTTTATTTCTTCTTCTTCAGCAGCTTGTGAAAAAATTAGTAATGAAGACTTTAAAAAAGATTTGCCTATCTACACGAAAATAAAAAATCAGCAGGAAATACTAAGCCAGGCTGCGGATACTCTTACCATAGTCCCAACAAATAATACTATTCCAGTACAGGAAATAAATAATATTGTGTCAACAAAAAAAGTTGAGCACAATAATGAATTTTCCGGAAGGTATTCTGTTCAATCATACACTGGATTTTCTAATTTAGATAGTAAGAGCGATTATTTACGATGGAGACATTCTTTGAGATTAGGAATCAAAAATATCGGGGAATCCAATCTTTCATTTTCAACTTACTCAATGCTGTCATATAAAGTTAGTGAATGGGGAAGCGTGTCATCCAATATTGGAAAGGCTTTTAAAGTTTATGACATGAATTTAAATTATCAGTTTGATGAATCCGCGATTTTATGGGTCGGAAGGTATCTTAACCAAAAAATATCAAATCTCAGCATAGTTGATGGAGCACAGTTTGAGAAGTCTTTTTCATTTTTAACATTTGGATTAGTTGCTGGTTCCCGACCAAATTTTACTGATTTTGGTCTTAATACTAAATTGTTTGAGTACGGAGTATATTTTAATCGAACAGATAGCCTCGGCAGCAGGGTAATGGAAAACACGTTATCAATTTTTGAACAAACAAACGATTTTAAAACTGACAGGAGATTTGTGTACTTTCAACATGATAATAATTTTTTATATCATACAAATTTGTTTGCTTCCGCTGAAGTTGACCTTTATAAAGTTAAAAACGGATCGCCTCAAAATGATTTTAGTTTAACTTCACTTTATGTTTCTGCAAGATATACTCCAATAAATGAAATCTCATTTAATTTATCTTATGATGCAAGAAAAAATGTTATTTACTATGAAACTTTTAAATCAATTGCAGATAGTGTATTAGAAAATGAAACCCGGCAAGGATTTAGGGCAAGAACAGTTGTACGACCATGGAATAATATATTTTTAAGCTTACAGTATGGTTATCGTTACAGTAAAACAGATGCAAAACCCAGCAGCAATTATGGAGGAAGTCTTGGTTTTAATGTGATACCATTTATCGAAGCTTCAACAACGTTTGATTTTAACAGGCTTCAAAGCAGTTACGTGGATGGATATATTTATTCGGTTAACCTGGATAAATATTTTACTGAATTAAGTTCAGACATCTCAATTGGTTTTAGAAAAACCGATTATTCCTTTTTCAATAATTCTTCAAAGTTTGATGAGAAAGCATTATTGTTAAATTTTTCAACAAGCGCACTGCACCCATTTTCATTTTCAATCAGTTATGAAGGTGCTTTTGAATCTATCCGAACATACAATCGTGTTTTAATAGATTTGACCACAAGATTTTAACTGCTACATACCCAAATTCGTGCTTTCCTGATATGATTATTATTTCTATTTTTGTTTTGAACAAGAGACAAATAAAATGTTTGAATACATCGGCGCCGTGCATATGCACTCAACTTTTTCAGATGGAACTGGTGAAGTTCCTGATATAGCAAAGTTTGCAGATGAAGTTGGGCTGGATTTTATTTTGCTGACTGATCATAATACTTTGCGAGCATTGCACGAAGGTTTTGAAAAGTGGTACGGTAATACATTGCTTTTAGTTGGATGCGAGATAAATGATAAGGAAAATAAAAATCATTACTTAGCCTTTGGAATTGATGAAGCTTTTTCTACTCGTACTCCTGCAAAAAAATATGTTGCAAAAGTTAAAGAACTTAGCGGCATTGGATTTTTAGCTCATCCGCATGAAAAGCGCAAGCATAAAGAACATCCTGCATATCCCTGGACAGAATGGGATACAGAAGATTTTACTGGAATTGAAATCTGGAATCATATGTCCGAGTGGGTTGAAAATCTTACGGAAGAAAATAAATACAGGTCATTCCTTCACCCGTTAAGGACAATAATGGCTCCGCCTAAAGAAACTTTAAAAGTTTGGGATGAACTAAATCAAAAAAGAAAAGTAGTAGGTATTGGTGGAATTGATGCTCACGCCCATAAATATAATCTTGTTGGATTTTTAGAAGTTGAAATTTTTCCATATAAAGTTTTATTCAAATCTATCCGTACACACATTTTGATCGATGAAGCAATCAAAAAAGGGAAGGGTGCCAAAGATGTTGAAACAGCAAAATGGCAAATTTATAATGCACTTAAAGATGGAAAATGTTTTGTTGCAAATGATTACGTCGCTGAATCAAAAGGGTTTAGATTTTTTGCGGAGCTCAATGATAAAAAATATCAAATGGGTGAAACTATTCCCGAAGCTAAAAATGTAACATTAAAAGTTTTGTTACCCGGAGTTAAAGCCGAAATCAAACTTTTACGAAATGGACACGTTATTGAAACTGAAAATGGTATTGATGCTGAGTTTTTAGTTGATAAGAAAGGCGTTTACAGAATTGAAGTCTATCACGAAAACCGTGCATGGATTTATTCAAATCATATCCGGATGAATATTTGATGAAATACTTTATGTTGTTATGATTGAAAATAAAAATCACTGGTATGATGGTTGGTTTTACGATGCTCTGATTGCTCCGAATCAGGATAGAATGTTCAGAGAAATAAAAAATGTTATCAAATCTGATTCAACAATTATTGATGTTGGATGCGGCACTGGTAGATTTTCATTTTCTGTTGCCGATAAAGTTCAGAAAGTAGTTGCAATAGATTTATCAAAAAAGAATATTGATAAAGCAAACAAAACTCTTTTAAAAAATCCAAACACAAAAATTTCTTTTCGTCATACAAATCTTTCAAAATTAATTTCACAAAATCTTCATTTTGATTATGCAGTAATGACTTATGTTATTCACGAAGTTAATCCTGATGAAAGAATAACATTGTTAAAAGAAATGGCGCAAATAGCAGATCAAATAATTATTGGTGATTATCTCGTTCCAATTAACAAAGGATTTTGGAATATATTGAATGAGGTTGTGGAATTTTTAGCAGGCAAGGAACATTATGCTAACTTTAATAATTTTTCTGCTAATAAAGGTCTCTACGGATTGGCAGATCAAGCTGGATTAAAAATCTTAAGCGAAATTAAAAATAAACCGGCTACAAGTCAGATGTTGGTACTCTCCAATTAATAAATTTTCTTAGTATTTTCCCTCTACGTTTTTATTATGGCTATTAATTATTTAATGCGCCCGTAGTTCAACTGGATAGAATGTTGGATTCCGGTTCCAAAGGTTGCAGGTTCAAATCCTGCCGGGCGTACATAAAAATTACATTCAACAATAAATTTTATGATTTACTTTTCCCGACGAACCAGAATTTCGTAAGGATACTAAAACAATAACAAAGTTAATTTTGCAAGTTAAAATTTGTTTCAGTTCACACTTCCACGTTGGTCGCTGTCGTTCCTATTCCACCTGCTAACCAGAAGCAAATTTTTCCCTCAAACCTTTTGGAAAATCAAACTTCTGCAGCATTGATATCGTTTTTTTGATTATTTATATAAACATTAATGGTTTTTAACGATTGACAATTAAAACAACACAGACTATATTTTAAAAGAATAATTAATTAAATCCCCACCAATATTGATGAAGCTGTTTTAAATAACTGTTATAAAAAAAATATCAGGAGGCATTATGAGAAACATTTCTAAGTTCATATTAATTTTCAGCATTGGATTATTTTCACTATCCACTTTTGCGCAGGACATGGATCAAGAAGCAATGATGAAAGCGTGGCAAAAATCTATGACGCCAGGTCCGGAGCATAAAATGCTTGCAAATATGGTAGGAGAATGGGATGGCGAAATTAGTATGTGGCAAGATCCAAGCCAGCCGCCGCAGACTTCAAAAGGCAGCGCACAATTTGAATCAATTTTTGATGGCAGATATATTATAGGGAAATACACTGGCAATATGATGGGAATGCCATTCAGCGGAATGGATATAACTGGTTATGATAATGTAAAAAAAATGTTCTTCACCTCCTGGATCGATAATATGGGGACAGGAGTTATGTATGTGGAAGGAACTTATGATAAAAACTCAAATACTTTCAATTACACCGGTGAAACTGCAGATCCGATGGGAAATAAAATGAAAGTAAAAGAGATAATTACTATTATTGACAAAGATCATAATAAATTCGAAATGTTTATGGATACGGGTAAAGGCGAAATAAAATCTATGGAAATTAAATATACCCGAAAATCTTAATTATCACTTAATGATGAAGTAATTTAGTAAGAATTAGATTAGGGATTTAATAAAATTAAACCCCGATGCTCGGCATCGGGGTTTTTTATTTATAAAAGTATTATCTACAATGCTTTAAACTTGTTATTTTTGTAAAAAGTTTCTGTTACAGTGGAAAATAAAAGTAACAAAAAGCTAAATCCCTATGAGTTAGAATCTTTAAGATCAGAGCTGATTGAAAAGACTATTAATACTTCTTCTAATAATCTTACATTATCCCTTTACCAAAATTATTTTGAGAAAATCCTTTCCACAGATAACTCAAATTTTATTGAGGCATTTCTAAAGGAATTTATAGACGATTACATCCATTCAATTTCTAAATTTGAAGTTTATGGAACTAACCCAAATCTTACTGAAAAGATAATAGCACAGCTTAAAAATTTATCCTTACTGCCTATAGCTTCTGAAAAACTAACAACTCTAAATTCTGAAATTGAGAGAATTGAAAAGCAGTACGATAAACTCTGCCAAATACTTAATGGGGAAGACTATGAAGCTTCATCCGAACACAAAGCTTATTTCCCTTTGATTGAAAGATCATCTTCCGATGTAATCTTTGGCGGGATTGATTCTGTGACAGTTAGAATTAATAAATCCACTGACAATAATAAATTTATAATTATACCCAGTGAGCGGGAACTTGAAACGAGAATAATAGATCAGATTCATACTTCGTGGCAGCTTGCACTCGAACTGTCAAAAAAATATTTACGCAAGCCGAACAAATATCACGAAGTCATAATCAATTTTGATAAAAGACTTGGATTCTATGAAGGCAACTCACTTGGAACTGCTTTAACTCTTTCCTTCCTCGAACAGTTATTGAAATTTTACAATCCGGTTTATATCATAAACATAAATGACAATACTGCGTTTACGGGAGGGGTTGACATTAACGGCAAAATTCTGACTACAGGTGAAGAGATAATTCAACAAAAAGTTAAAGTCCTTTTCTTTTCTGAAATTAAAAACTTTGTCTTTCCGAAATGTGAAGAAAGTTATGCTTTCTTTGCACTGACTCAACTGCAGAAAGATTATCCCAGCCGAAAATTAAAACTTATTCCTGTGGAAGATTTTTCTGATGTCATCAACCGAAGAGATTTAGTAGATGTAAAAAAACAAAAAGCTTTAGTCAGAACTTCAAAATTTGTCAGGAAGAATTGGATTAGTGCCGCAGCTGTAATTTTGCTCGCTGTTTTATTCGCTTACTTTTTTACACTCGATTTGGATTATAATCCAGATTACGCAGACAGTGATGGTCACCATCTTAATATTAGAAATAAAAATGGAAAAATACTTTGGTCAAAGATTTATAACATTCCCGCTGTCGCCAATCACGAAGGAGATATGCTTAAAAAATTATGCTTGTTAATTGATATAAATAATGATGGACTTAATGAAGTGCTTCTGGCTAATGAAAGAAATAATAATCTTAACGAAATGAGCATCCAATTCTATGTAAAATGCTTTAGCCACGACGGGAAGCAGCTCTGGCAGTATGCACTATCAAAAACAGTTACATCATCGAAGGAAGAATTAGAAGGTTATTATCAGTTAAATATTATTGATACGGCGTTAGTGAATAATAAAAAAGTTTTATACGTGTTCGCAAACAGCAGCAGTTCTTTCAACTCCGCTGTTTTCTCGATTGATTTATTAACAGGCAGAGAAAATAAAGGCATGCTCTGGTGTTCAGGGCATACTTCCGACGCATTAATCAAAGATGTAAATGATGATGGGATTAAAGATTTACTTTGCATCGGACTGGATAATGGATTTGAGGATTTCGTGGTTTTTGCTTTTACACCAAATGAAAAGAATTCTATACGTCCTTCTAACAGTCTCTATAAAATAAATAATCTGCCCGAAGCTGATTTTATTACACTCATTCGAATTCCTAAAAATGATTATGATACATTTTATCAGAACAGATTTCAATCAATTCATCAAGGCAGTTTAACTTTTTTAACTGATTCAAAAGAATATTATTTTATTTTAGATTCGGACCTTGGACCTCCTGTGGCTGGAATTTGGTATAAGTTAAAAAGTAATCTTGTGGATTTTGATATTGCCGTTGATAATCAATTCAGAGTAAAGAGAGATTCATTGGTTGCAAAAGGATTTCTTAATAAACCTTATACCGATACACGTGAATATTTAGACATCTTAAAATCAAAAATTCTGTATTGGAAAAAAAGAAATTGGGTTAAGAGAGAAGAATTATAAAAAAGCTGCCGCGGATTTGTCCGCGACAGCCTGTAATTCTATTATTTCATCAGGAGCATTTTTTTAGTTTGTATAAAATCACCAGATTTTAGTTGGTAGAAATAAACTCCGGATGATAGTTTAGAAGCATCAAATTCAACTTCATAGAATCCGGGTTTCATTATTTCGTTTTTAAGCTCGGTTACATTTTCACCTAATGAATTAAATACTGAAATATTGACCTGGATTTCTTTAAGAACTGAAAACTTTATTTGTGTTTTTGGATTAAATGGGTTTGGATAATTTTGATAGAGCGCAAGATCATTTGGAAACATTTCAACTTCAATAGTTTCGGAATATTTAAATTGTCCATCATTATCAATCTGTTTCAATCTATACTGAAACTTATTTCCACCTGTCGGATTATGGTCATTATAAGAATACTCCTTAGGCGCATTACTGTTTCCATTACCTTGAATAAATCCTATTGTCGTCCAGTTACTTTCTGTTTTTCTTTCAATCTCAAACCCATAATTGTTTACTTCAGTGGCCGTAGACCAATTCAATCTAACTTTATCATTAAAAACTTTAGCAGTGAAAGAAGTCAATTCGACTGGTAAAGGCGTATCATATCGCCATACTCCTTTACTTGAAGTACCTGCAAATAAATAACCATTACTTACTTCCAAAGACCATACATTTCTGTCCTCTAGTCCTGTGCTCATATCAGTCCAATTATCACCATTATTGCCTGACGCGTAGACACCATTATTAGTTCCAATGTAAATAATATTTCCAAAAAATGTTATAGCTCCAATTTCTGAGTTTGGTATACCTGAATTTACATTTGTCCAGGTATCTCCATCATTATCTGACCTGAATATTCCTATATCAGTACCAACAAATATTGAACTTCCATTCGTAGCAATGTAAAGTGTGTAAAGGCTGCTTAAACCATTTGTTAATGTTATCCAATTTATTCCATTATCAGTTGATTTAACTACTCCAGTTCCATAATCACAAGCATAAATATTATTATCTTTAAATGTTATAGATACGATTTTGCCAGTTAGTGGTCCAATATTCGTCCAATTACCTCCATAATCTGTAGAAGTAAAAATTCCTCCGGCTGGTAACGGTGCACCTATATACCAGGTACCTAAATATAAATTCTGTTGGTTAGCCTTTATTGTCTGGATATTTTTATTAGTCAGTCCATTATCTAAAAAATACCAATTAATTCCGTTATCACCAGATCTATATACCCCCGCACTACCAACCCCAGCGAATACTAAATTATCAATTGATGTAAGTGAAGTCCAAGCATTAGAAAATCCGTGTTTTGTCCAACTCAACCCGTTATTTGTTGTTCTAAATATTCCATCTACCATTGAACCTGCAAATAACGTATTGGCATTTGTATGGAAAAAGGTCACCGGTGCATGTGGAAATCCATTTATGATTGTTGTCCAACTAGCAGACTCGAAAGGTGAGCGATAAATTCCATAACCTGTTAAACTGCTTGCAAAAAATAGATTATCTATTATTTCAATCCACGTTACCCCAGGTGTTTGAGACTCATCACTAAATATTAACCAATTATCTCCATAATCCGTGCTATAAAAGATACCTTCACCTTCACATACGACATAAATAATACCATTTTTTATAACCAAATCTCTTTTATCACCTGTAGTTGACAAACCATTGTTAGCCTCGACCCAATTATCTCCGTGGTCCGATGACCGATAAACTTTATCTATATTCCAGCCCCAGGAATTTATAGTTGCCATAAAAAGGTATTCATCGTTGGCAATGATTTTGTAAGAACCTTGACCTTCAGGCAATCCATTTTTTAAAGTAGTCGCCCAATTATTTCCACCATCTGAGGAACGCCAAAAGCCTGTTCCAAATGATGCAAAAATATAGTTGCTGTTATAAGTGAAGATATTTAGCCAAGGCAAGGTTGTAAGTGTCCAAGTAGTTCCTTCATCAGTGGATTTGTAAACTCTATTCTCTGCATAATATCCAACCCAAATTGTGTTGTTATAAACTCCAATTCCAATCACATAATTATAGTATGGTACAGTGCAAGGTTCCCAAGTATCACCTGAATTACTTGACCTGTAAATAGTAGCATAGCTGCCAATTTGATTAACGCTGAATAAATAATTATCTGTTGAAAATAATAGAGTTGTTCTAAGACTAGCTAATCCATTACTAATACTTTCCCAATTGTTTCCATTATTTGAGGATCGAAATACACCTTGCCCATCAGTACCAACAAAAATAAATCCACCTTTTTCAATTACTTTTCCACAAGTTAAATTTGCTGGACTATTTGTACTGACCCATTGTGCAGGTACATTTAAGGCAAACAAAATTACTATTATTGTAATTCTTTTAATCATTTTATACCTCTTTTTACTTTAGGATTTGTGGGATTTTTTTTCTTATCCTTAGTAGTAATATTATCTTCCCTGGGATTTATGAGATACCTGCCAATCATATGTCCGTGAACCCCTTTCTTTTTCTCCTTTGTTATGAGCTCAATATTTATCTTATACTTCGGATCTTTAGGACAGGTACCTTCAATAATTAGATTTTTAAAGAAGGTCTCGTTCAAGTCACCAAGATTTGTTAAGAAGAGTCTTTTCAAAGATTTGTTAAAATAATTCAAAGAATTCGATTCAGGGTTTGACAATCCATTTTCTCGGTTCTCTCTGCTAAAAGAAATTTTAAGTTCATCTTCATTATCAAATTCGATTCGATTAAGGAAGATGGGTCCGTTACTCCATTTAGATATTATATAATCATTTTTAGATTCTTCAAGAATTTCACAAATATCTTCAGTTTTATTCGGTTTCCTGAATCTTCGATCCCATTCTTGAAAATCATCACAAAAGTTTAATAACGCTGAAATTGGTCTGCTTGAAAAATCAACAGTATAACTAGGATATGCTTTTGTCCTAAGATTATGTCCAGCGATTGCCGCTGCAGATACAAATAAGTCGTCAATTAAATGTGGATAAGGTTCATATTCAGTAAATATAGTTGTTAGATGGTAAGTGCTTGGATCTGCTACCACTTCTCTTAAATCTATTAGGGCAGTTTTTAAAAAAAATAGTGCCCCCACTAGACCGTGATCATGAGACTCAGTTAATTCATCTTTTAATAAATTTATAATTTCATTTAGGGGGTATTTGAATTTTTCAATATTTTCGGCGCTGTTTTCATGGATATTTATGTTTTCAGAAAACAAATGGATAAGTGCAATATTTTTTATCAGATGAGGTAAATTTTCGTCGGTATTAAAAGTCTCAAGTTCTATTTTTTTCACAGCATAATTAGGTACTTTATCAAATATTCTCTCATTCAAAGTTGATTTTAGTGTATTAAGTGTTTCCGCAGGATATCCAACATCATGAAACATTGCAGCTAGAAACCATCTTCTTAAAAATCTGCGTCTATCATAGTATACCGCAAAATATTTCCAAAGTTTTCCAAGAAATAGACATCCTAAAAGGAAATCCTGAAATTGATGGATAAAATGTTCTCTATAGAATTTTTTGTATCCAAAAATTAATTCCTCATAGCTTTGCCAAGCTTTTAACAAATCAAAAGCTAAACCATCTGTAAAATTTAACTTTAGTAAAAGATGCTTAACTAAACATATTATGGCTTCTGAAATTTCATAATCATAACTTTCCTTGTCTTTCCCATGATATTTTTCTAACGCATTTATAATCCTAGTCCAATATTCTTGTATTGGACTATTTGATTTGTCACAGAAAACTTCCCCTAAGGTTTCTCGAACAAAACTATCCTTTTCATTATCATTCAATTCCTTCTGAAAAACAAAAAATGAGAGTGGTATGATAATAGGAATGTGTGTCCCTAATTCAGAATTTTCACTACTTTTTTTTATTTTTAGATAAACTAAGTTGTGTTTGGTTTTAAAATAATTTATGAATTGATTGTAATCGTATAGAATATTTTTGTACATAGAATTATTATGACAAATAATTATTTGAAATAGTTTAATAAATGTTCTTTTCTAAAACATTTATATTTACACTATCAATACTCCCAATCCAATCCTTTTCGGAAAACTAATAAAACTTTTTATTAAAGAAATATATTTTGCGGGTTTTCTCGGTCTGCTACCAACCATATGGTGGCAATGCTTTAAGAACAGTAACGAAGTGGTTCATTACTGTCGAAGTGTCATTTCCGATAAATGAAAAAACTTTTTTTGAAAAATCTTTTTTTTAGTTTTTTGGTGTATGCACAGGAATAATACTTTTATACAAATTGCTTGTTCAGATTATTTTTTATAAAAGGACGTACATATCTTTCCTCTTTGCAGATTTTTTAAGACACTTAGATTTTTCTATAAATAAACTTGATTATGAACTATTGTTATGTAAATTTGCAATGTGATTTTATAATTGCATAAAGTTATTATGATTATTAAAAGAAAACTCGTACCCCATTTACAAGAAATGTTAAAAAAATTTCCAATTGTTTCTTTAACTGGTCCTAGACAATCTGGTAAAACTACTTTGTTAAAAGAGTTCTTTTCGGATTATAAATATTTCAATCTTGAAAGAATAGACTTAAGAGAAATTGTTTTATCCGATCCCGTTGGCTTTTTAAAAAGCTCAGGTGAAAAAATTATCTTAGACGAAATTCAGAATGTCCCGGAATTGTTTAGTTATATACAGGTAGTATCAGATGAGAGAGGAACTAATGGGCAATACATTCTCTCAGGTTCCCAAAGTTTTGTTTTAAATGAAAAAATCTCCCAATCACTTGCAGGCAGAGTTAGTGTAAATCAATTACTGCCTTTTGATATGACTGAATTACCTGATAATATTGATAAAAATTATCTTCGATTAATTCATACAGGATTCTATCCGAGAATTTATAAACATAATATTATTCCCGGCGATTTTTATCCTTCTTACCTTCAAACATATATTGAAAGAGACATAAGAACTTTAAAAGCTGTTGAGAACCTAAATACATTTACTAGGTTTTTAAGTTTATGTGCGGGAAGAACCGGACAAATAATAAATTTTACATCGTTAGCTAATGATGCTGGAGTTTCGGTGAACACCGTTAAGTCGTGGTTATCATTGCTGGAAACCAGTTACATAATTTTTTTACTAAGACCATATCACAATAATTTAAATAAAAGAATTATCAAAGCACCCAAACTTTATTTTTATGACACCGGAATAGTGTGCTCTTTACTTAGAATTTCCGATGAGAAAGCACTAAGAAACTATTCCCTTTATGGAGCCTTGTTTGAAAATTTTATCATTAGTGAGATTGCGAAACAGTTTTTTCATTCTGGTAAGCAGCCTCCACTTTATTACTATAAAGAAAGCAATGGAAAAGAAATTGATTGTATCATTGAGAAGAGTTCTGATCAAATTATTGCTTTAGAAATAAAAGGTGGTGAAACATTTAATAAAGATTATTTGAAAAATCTTTTAAAATTATTTGAAGATAAAAGTTCAATTGAGGTAAAAAAATATCTCGTCTATCCTGAAGCAAAAAAATCAAAGGTTAAAGAAATAAATATTTTAAATTGGAACGATATTCCTGAAATTTTCTCACATTGATTTCATAAGAGAGATGTTTATAATTTTTCTGTTGTATAATTACTTTATAACCCAAACAACTTTTTTTAAAAATCTTTTACATAGTTTTGTGCTGTATGAAAACTGCTTATTCTGTTTTAAAGATACTCCAATCAATTTGCGATAATAAATCCTCTCACTCAGAAGTAAATCAAGTTATTGAATTATCCCAAAGATATGCCTTTTCATATCTAAAGTACCGAAATAAAAACCTGAGTAAAATTTTGATGTCAGAAGATGTGACTCTTCAAGAATTGGCTATCGATGCAATTGCTCCTTTGTTTGAAACAGATGGGAACGGATTGTTCGTAAAACTTGTTAAGGCTTTTAATGAGTGGAATCCAAAAATTGAAAGTGAAGAGCAGTCCCTATTTTTTCTAAACAGAATTGTTGCAAAAAGTGTTGAAAAGTATGTTTCAATTTTACTTCGTGAATCGGATCCTTTCTTTTCTAAAATCTTAGATTCTATAAATTACTTAATTGAGAAAAATGGTTATGCTAAGAAACAAATTCTTGGGACAACATATATTCTTGAAAAGAAATGTAATGATGGAGAATGGAATATTGGAATAAAAAACCTGCCTGATCGGGATTTTATAGACGAATTACCAATTAGTGTTTTTAAAAGTGCTCAAGATATTGTTTCAAAGATATTTGAATATATAAAAACTGAGACTGACAAAACTCCAGCGATACCATTAAATGCTCTTGTCTTAAAGTTAAAGCATGTAAATGCATCATCTTATATTTATAAAGATAGTATTTCGGAAAACAAAACTGAGATCGATTCAATTTTAGAAAATGCCGTGGAAAAAACTTTTCATAAACTCCAGGAAAGTTATATTGATAAAAATAAAATTGTTATAAGTGAAGGTGAATTAATAAAGAAAGCAATAGAAAAAATTGCTTTTGATATGAAGGATGGCGGAATAGATGTCGGGCTTCATAAATACTTAATGGAACAAATGACAAATCTTAGTTTTGATGAATATAAAAGTAAGTACCAGAATACATTTGAGTATTTGTATAAAACCTTAAAAAAAGAAATAGCTGATCAATTAGTTAATTGATTAGAATGAGTTTCCAAAAAGAAAAATATTACAGGTATATTAGATATTAAGATGGAAGAGAAAAAAGGAAATATTTTAATAAGTGAACAGGATCTGTTCAATTATGTTTTTTTTAATAATCAGATTTCTGATAAGATAAAGCTGACTATTGAGAATGATAATTCATATTCTGAAGCTTTGGAGCTTTATAAAGCACTTAAGACAGAATCTGAGAATAAACCTGATGAATTATTTAAAAAGAAATTAGCAGAAAAGATTCCAGCTTACAGTTTATCGAATGTGATTCATCTTTACCAATTAAAAGATCCTGAGATAAAGCAGAATGGGAACAGGCTTGCAGCTGATTCAAGGGAACTTAAGCCAAAGATGACTACAAAAACTTTTGTTGATAATGATAAGGAATACCTAATTAAGGTTTTGAATTATGATGATATAACGAAGGTATTTGTTTTCTCAACTCAGCAAGAAGTAATTAAGAATTTCGAAATAGTAATACAACCACAGAATAAAAAGTATCATTGTGAGGACAATTCAATGCCACTTGAATTAAGTACACCTGTTGAAGCTGAATCAATACAGATTGAGTTAAATTTAAAATCTGCTTGATTTAATTTTACTTACTGTCATAATCATCTAACTTCCTTTTTAATAGATTAAGAACCAGAACTTTTTCATTGAGTTACAAAACTATAAAATAGGTCTTAGTATCTTTTACTAAAGATGACATTATGTGACATAATTTGATTTACTGTGAGTTTAATTGATTGCTTTTTAATCTTTTGCTAAATAATACATTTTTAATTCTTCTATCTTTGGAAGAATGGGCTGTTTAGTATTAAATTTGCCTGAACTTTTTAGATTATTAAGTGCAGGATAAAGGAATGTTAAAAAAACAGAAAAAGCTTTCGAGAAAAGAGATTAAAGAAGATAAATTAGTTGATTTGTATTATAAATCTCAAAATTTCTTTGAAGAAAATAAAAATAAAGTTTTTCTTTATGCAGGTGCCCTTGCAGTTGTTGTTATTGCAGTAATCCTTTTTTTAAATTATCGCAGCAATCAGAATGAAGCAGCAGGCACACAATTAGCAAATGTGATGGATACTTATGATTCGGGTGCTTATCTTGAAGCGATTGAAGGAAAACAAGGCACTAATATTTTAGGACTCAAAAAAATAGTTCAGGACTATGGCAGTACTGAAAATGGTGAAACAGCAAAAATTTATCTTGCAAATTGTTACTCTAATTTGGGTAAACCTGATGAGGCACTTAAATATTATGAGGATTACAGCGGAAGCATAGATCTCTATCAAGCTGCTGCTTTAGCCGGTCAGGCAAGTATTATTTCAGCCAAAAATGATTATGCCAAAGCTGCTGATTTGTATCTAAAAGCATCCAAGGTTTCAAAAAATAATATTCTTGATGCTGATTATATTTTTCAAGCCGCTATAAATTTTATAGAATCCGGTGATAAGGATCAAGCTAAAAACCTTCTTCAAACTATCAAAGACGAGTACAAAACCTCTGCGGTAAATGCCCAGGTTGACAGATATTTATCTCAGCTAAATTGAGCATTTTCACTAAAATTTTGATAAAAACCGTGAAGAAATTCACGGTTTTTTGCTAATTTTAATCAAAATACATTTCTTGACTTTCAGGGCATCTATCTCTATTTTTTCGCGTCAATTTATAACAACAAACTATTTTATATGGCAGATACTTCAGATTTCAGAAATGGGCTAATAATTAAGTACAAAAATGATCCTTACGTTATTACTGAATTCCAGCATGTTAAACCAGGTAAAGGCGGCGCGTTCGTTCGCAGTACATTAAAGAATTTAAAGACGGGAAAAGTTTTAGATAATACTTTTCGATCTGGCGAATCAGTAGAAATTATTCGTGTTGAGCGTAAAAAGTATCAATATCTTTTTAGAGAAGGAGATTTTCTTGTTCTAATGGATAATGAAACTTATGAACAAATAAATGTTCCAGTTGTACTGTTCGGAGATTCTGTAAACTTTCTAAAAGGAAGTGAAGAGATTGAAATTCTTTTTAACGGAGATGATATAATTACGGTTGAACCTCCAATTTTCGTTTTCCTCAAAGTTTCAGAAACCGAACCTGGATTCAGAGGGAATACAGCGACCAATGCTTTTAAACCCGCAAAATTAGAATCCGGTGCAACTGTAAATGTTCCTTTGTTTGTTGATGTTGATGATCTATTGAAAGTTGATACCAGAACCGGAGAATACGTGGAAAGAGTAAAATCCTAACTAAAGGAAATGCAAATGGACTTAATTCAGTTAAAAAAACTTATCAAAATTCTGGAGGCAAGTGAGGTAACCGATCTTGAAATTGAAGAGAACGGAACAAGAGTAAAACTTGCAAAGAAAGTTAGGGTTGCACAGGCTGTATCAGTTCCCCAAGCTGCATTTGCTTCACCTGTAAATCAACAAACTTCAGTGTCATTAGCAAAAACCGAAGATAAAAAACCAGTTGATGAAAACAGTGGTTTGCACGAAATAAAATCTCCGATAGTTGGTACTTTTTATCGAGCACCGGCACCGGATGCGGATTCTTATGTGCAGGTAGGTGATATTATTTCTGTTGGTTCGGTAATGTGTATCGTGGAGGCTATGAAACTTATGAATGAAATTGAATCTGATGTAAGTGGAAAAATTATTAAAGTTTTGGTTGAAAACGGAAAACCGGTTGAATACAATCAGCCGTTGTTCTTAATACAGAAGAGTTAATCCAGAAATATTGAGACAAAGTGTTTAATAAAATTTTAATCGCTAATCGTGGCGAAATTGCACTTAGAATAATAAGAACCTGTAAAGAACTTGGTATTAAAACTGTTGCGGTTTATTCTGAAGCTGATCGCGAATCACTGCATGTTACTTTTGCTGATGAAGCAGTTTGTATAGGTCCTGCCGCTGGAAAAGAAAGTTATTTAAAAATTCCCTCAATAATTTCCGCTGCACAAATTACAGGCGCTGATGCTATTCATCCCGGTTATGGATTTCTTGCTGAGAATGCAGATTTTTCGGAGATCTGTTCTGAATCCAATATAAAATTTATTGGTCCATCTCCACAGATGATTAAATCAATGGGAGATAAATCGTATGCTAAAGATACGATGCGAAAAAATGGTGTGCCGGTAATTCCCGGTAGTGATGGCGTTATAACTGATATAAGTGAAGCCATATCTCTTGCAAACAAAATTGGATTTCCAGTTATCATTAAAGCTTCAGCCGGCGGCGGCGGTAAAGGAATGAGAATTGTTTGGGAAGAAAGTGAAATAGAAAAAGCTTTTCAGACAGCTCAGCACGAAGCAGAAACCTCATTCGGAAATCCGGCTGTTTATCTTGAAAAATTTTTAGAAAATCCCCGGCATATTGAAATTCAAATAATGGGTGATTCTTACGGAAACGTTCATCATTACGGCGAAAGAGATTGCTCTGTCCAGCGAAGACATCAAAAATTAATCGAAGAAGCCCCATCACCGGCTCTTGATAATGATCTGAGAAATCAAATGGGTGATGCAGCCGTGCTTGGCGCCAAGTCTGTAAATTATGAAGGTGCTGGAACTATTGAGTTTCTTTTGGATAAACATAAAAATTTCTATTTTATGGAAATGAATACAAGGATTCAGGTTGAGCATCCGGTTACCGAAATGGTTTATGATGTGGATTTGGTTAGACAGCAGATTTTAGTTGCAGCAGGGCACAGGATCGAAACACATTTAAGGAAACCATTAGGGCATGCAATAGAGTTTAGAATTAATGCTGAAGATTATGAAAATAACTTTAGACCTTCTCCCGGCAAAATAACTTCAGTTCACTTTCCGGGTGGATTTGGAGTAAGAGTTGATTCACATATTTATCAATCTTATACCATCCCGCCTTACTATGATTCTTTAATTGCTAAATTAATTGTTTGGGGTAAAGACAGAGAACAAACAATTGCCCGCGGTAAAAGGGCGCTTGAAGAATTTACTATCGAAGGGATTAAGACAACAATTCCATTTCATTTAAAGGTTTTGGAAGATCAAAGATTTATGAGTGGAAATTTTGATACTGGTTTTTTAGATAATTTTTAATTGGAAACTAATTCTTAAATATTGAAAAATTTAACGAGGATAAAATGAACATACCACAAAATCTAAAATACACAAAAGAGCACGAATGGGTATCAATTGAAGGTAACATCGGTACTATTGGCATAACCGATTATGCACAAGGGGAATTAGGCGATGTTGTTTTTGTTGATATCGATCCTTCATTAACAGAAATAAAGAAAAGTGAATCCTGCGGAACTATCGAAGCTGTTAAAACTGTAAGCGATATTTTTGCTCCATTTTCTGGTAAGGTTTTAGAAATAAATGATTATTTAAAAGATAATCCTGAATCTATAAATTCTGATCCGTATGGAAAAGGATGGATGTTAAAGGTAGAAATAAGTAATCCATCAGATTTAAACGATTTGCTTGATGCCGTTAGCTATAAGGCTTTGATAGGGCAATAAAATATTTCTTATAGATTTTAAAACAAAATTCGGTTTTACCGGGTTTTGTTTTTTATTTTTAAACGAGAATTTATTTAATGGAACATAAAGAGAAAATATTAATAATTGATTTTGGTTCTCAATACACTCAACTTATTACAAGAAGAGTTAGAGAAGCAAATGTTTTTTCTGAAATCCATACTCATAACATATCTTTTGAGGAAGTAAAGAAAATAAATCCGGTGGGAATAATTCTTTCTGGCGGACCAATGAGTGTTTATGATTCCGCAGCACCTGATTTAGATGAGAGAATTTTAAGAATAGATGTTCCAATTCTTGGTATTTGTTACGGTCTTCAACTGATATGTAAAAAATTTGGTGGAAAAGTTGAATCGGCTAAGGACAGAGAATATGGAAAAGCAATTTTAAATCTTATAAAAAAATCTAAATTGTTTGATGGTGTTCGTAACCAATCAAAGGTTTGGATGAGCCACGGTGATTATCTTACAGAATTACCAAATGGATTTGATATTATTGCAAAGTCTGATCATTCACCAATCTGTGCTGTATCTGATGAAAAAAATAATATTTATGGAGTGCAATTCCACCCTGAAGTTTTTCATACAGAAGAAGGCAAAAAGATAATTGACAATTTTCTTTTTGGTATTTGTAACTGCAAAGGTGATTGGACTTCACAAAATTTTATTGAAAATACAGTTAATGAAATAAACGCAAAAGTTGGCAGCGCAAAAGTAATTTGTGCTTTAAGCGGCGGAGTTGATTCCACTGTTGCAGCAGTTCTTACAAAAAAAGCCGTTGGTGATAATTTAACTTGCATCCATATAGATAATGGATTGATGAGAAAAAATGAAAGTTATGAAATCGGAAAAATATTTAAGGAAAAATTAGATATTAATTACATCCATATTGATGCATCTGATAAATTTGTTGCAAGATTAAAAGATGTTTTTGATCCCGAAAAGAAAAGAAAAATTATAGGTAATACTTTTATCGAAGTATTTGAAGAAGAAGCAAAGAAAATAAAAGGCGCTGAATATCTGGTTCAGGGGACACTCTATCCGGATGTAATAGAATCAGTTTCAGTGAAGGGTGCCTCGGTTACTATTAAAACACATCACAACGTTGGTGGTTTACCAAAAAAAATGAATCTTAAACTGATCGAACCATTCAGAACATTGTTTAAAGATGAAGTTCGAAATGTTGGAAGAGAATTAAAAATTCCTGAGGAATTTATTCAGCGGCATCCATTTCCTGGTCCCGGTTTAGCCGTGAGAGTTTTAGGATCTGTTGATAAGCATAAGCTTGACATTTTGCGTGAAGCTGACGATATTTTTATCAGTTCAATTATTCAAGCAGGGCTTCATGATAAAATATGGCAGGCGTTTGCAGTGCTCCTTCCGGTTCAGTCCGTTGGTGTGATGGGAGATGCAAGAACTTATGAGTATGTTTTGGCATTGCGTGCAGTAACTTCTAAAGATGGTATGACTGCGGATTGGTATTCATTTGAACAGGATTTTCTTTCTAATGTTTCCAATAAAATTATTAATAAAGTACATGGTGTAAATCGGGTTGTTTATGATATCAGTTCTAAACCACCCGCAACAATTGAATGGGAATAGATGAATGACGACCAGTTAAAATATAAATTAAAAATGGTATCAAATTTTTTAGCTGAAGGAAAAACACTCCATGCTCTTCAGATATTGAACAGTTTGCTTATAGAAGAAGCAAGCGATGAAATTTATTTTCAATTAGCCGAACTTTATGAAGATTTAGGATTTGCTCAAAGCGGAAAAAATGTTTTGTTAGAGTTGATAAATGTTTCACCAGAAAATATTGAAGCAAAATTATTTCTCGGTCAATATCTTTTGCGAAATGCCCAATGGTTTGAAGCTATTGAAGTATTGCAGCTAATTTCTGACACAACTCCTTCAGCATTATTTTTAATTGGTTATTCTTATATGATGATTAATGAATTCGATTTATCATCGGAGTTCTTTAAAAAATTTATTTCAGGAAATTCAGATAATCAGCTTAAACAAGAAGCAAATCTTTATCTTGCAAAAATTGAATATGAATTGAATAATTTTGATTCTGCCTTGAGATATGCAAAGGATGCACAATATTTATATTCTGATTTTTGGGAGCTAAATTTAATTTTAGCTAAAGTTTATTACAGCCTTGATATGTTTACTCATGCTACAACACCAATTCAAAAAGCACTAAAGCTAAATCCAAAAGAAGCTGCAGTTAAAGAGTTTGCAGGAAAAATTTATTTTAAAATCGAAGACTATAAAAAGGCTGAATCCTACTTTACAGAATACATTGAATTAAGCTCCGAAGTTTCGGCTGAGATTTACACTCTATTAGCAAGATCATTTCTTAAGCTAAGAAAAACAGTTGAAGCAAATTTATTCTTTGAACTTGCATTACAAGTAGATCCCGAATATTCTCCCGCAGTAATTGGGAAAAAGGAAATGAAAGCATATTAATTTTAATAAATTTTATTTTTTATGAAAACAATTATTCTATCGCTGATTTTTGGATTTAGTTTTGTAACTGCACAAAATTTTTCAATAGACATAAATAAGGATTTTGATAAAGCGGTTGGATTGTATAAATCTAAAAATTATGATGCCGCATTAAATATTTTTCAAAGAATCACTAATTATTCTCAACCAAACTCAAAGCTTACTGCAGCATCCTTTTTTATATCAGAAATTTATCTGAACAAAAAAGCTTATTCTGAATTAGAAAAATCAGTTACAGATTATCTTACAAAATTTCCTAAAAGTAAGTATACTGATGAAGTTAAAAATATTTTAATTCAAAGTTACATTGATCGCGATGATTACGAAAATGCTTTTAAATCCTGCATTTCCTTTCTTGATAAATCAAGTTCAATAGTTTTTTGGAATGAAACCAAATTGATCGCTGAAAAGTTAGCTTTGAATTATTTAAACACTTCCGATTTAAATAAAGTAAATAAAAATTTTAATAACCCGGGATTAAAACCTTTTCTTCTTCTCCTATCAGGAAAACTTTTGTTAAAAGAGGGTGATGATAAAAGTGCGATAAAAGATTTTAATTATATTATTTCTAATTATAAAACTTCCGACGAATATATTGAAGCTCTTAGTCTTAAAAAAAGTTTAACCAACCTAAACGATAATATCAATACATCGCTTGTTGGTGTATTAATTTCTCTAACAGATCAAAATGGAAGATCGATTCAATCAGCAAACGAAATTTTAGAAGGAATAAAATTTGCATTTCATGAATACAACTCAATACACAATGAAAAAATCGGACTTCTGATTAACGATATCCAAAGAGATAAGGAGCGGATTATTGATGAATCTAATGCATTAATTGAAAATGATAAAGTTAAATGTGTTTTAGGTCCGGTTTTTAGTGATGATGTTAGAAACGCATTAAAAGAATTTGATAAATCAAATTTGTGTATAATCTCGCCAACAGCAACTGATGATGATCTTGTAACACTATGTGATAATTTTTATCAGGCAAATCCTTCATTTTCTGCACGTGGAAAAATTTTTGCTCAGTACTTGTATTTTGTAGAGAATAAAAAAAATCTTGCGGTCATAAATTCAATTGAAGGTTACTCTCCACTTCTTGCAGCAAGCTTTTCTCAGGAGTTTGAGAAGCTTGGTGGTAATATTGTTGTAAAGGAAACGTATAAGAGTAATAGTTATTCTTTAGCTGATCAGATGTCAAGAATCTCTGCATTTGCTGGTACTATCGACGGCATATATGCTCCAATTTCAGATAGAAATGATGCCACAGTAATTCTCTCACAATTAGTTCAAAATGGAATTAATACTAATGTTTATGGAAGCCAGGATTGGTTTATTGCTAAAGGTTTTGAAACTTCACCTGAAATAAGTAATAAATTAATTTTTGAATCAGATTTCTTTATTGATTATGGTGACAGTGAATTTAATGAATTCAACTCAAGATTTAAGAAACAAACCGGAATTGAAATAACGAGAAATGTTCTTTATGGATATGATTTAGCAAAGTACATAATTACAGTTATGCGAAATATTGATCCGACAAGAAAAAATGTAAAATATAAAATTGAATCAGGTATTAATGTTACCGGATTTCATAATAATATTTCAATTGATTCCTCAAGGGTTAATAGGTACATAAATGTTGTTAGATACAAGAATGGAATTTTTGAATTGGTAGATAAATATAGATCAAGAAATTAATAACGGCTTAATTAATGTCTAAAGTAAAAGATATTCCCATCGCCGATAGACCGCGTGAAAAACTAGTGCTTCGTGGCCCCCAAAGTCTAACTGATGCAGAACTTTTAGCGATCTTGTTAAGAACCGGAACTAAAGGTAAATCAGTAATATCAATGGCGCAGGAAATTATAAACAAATATATTAATCTTGCCCAGCTTGCATCCAAATCATCAGCCGATTTAATAAAAACATCAGGTGTTGGAAAAGATAAAGCAGCAACATTGATAGCGGCTTTTGAAATCAGCAGAAGAATTTTATCTCAAACCAAGTGGTACTCTCAAAAAAAAATTACATCACCTGCCGATGTTGCTGAAATATTTATACCTTTGCTTAGAGATGAGGTTAAAGAACAATTTTTAGTTGTGTGTCTTAGTTCAGCAAATAAAATAATTAAGTACGAAAAAATATCAATTGGAAATTTGAACTCGAGTGTTGTTCATCCTCGAGAAATTTTTAAAGCAGCAGTAGAAAATAATTCAGCAAGTATTATCCTAATCCATAATCATCCGAGTGAAAACCCTGAGCCAAGCAGCGAGGATATATCTATTACTAAAAAACTTGTAGAAGCAGGAAAGATTATGGATATCCCAATTTTTGACCACATTATTATTGCAGGAAATTCCTATACAAGTTTTGTTGAAAGAAGACTGATATAAGAATAAAAGTTTATTGATTAGGTTTTCTCAGCCATAAGAATTAATCATTTTTTCATCCTGTTGTTCTATTAATCTTATTTCATAAATAATCGTAACCTATTAAGCATAAAAAGAAAAGATTATTGATATCACTGTTTTTAACAGCATCGTTATTGAAGCCATTTTATCTACAAGGTTTGATGAAAGACGTATGATTTAATTCATCAATAAGGATAATTTTTATAAAAACTATTTCTTTTTAATGATTTTTCATATAAATTAGAGTTAGATTATCGTCATAATTAAATTGAATTAACGCAATTTTAATTAATTTCAAAACTAAATTATTCGGAGGTATCGAATGAATATTACCAGATCTCTAAAAACTGCTATGTTAGTTAGCAGTCTCGCTTTAACCACTGCCTTTCTTAGTGGTTGCGGCGGGTTGAGCGAAGCTCAGTTAAAAGAATTGAGTGACCTAAAGAGTTCAGTCTCATCATTGGAGAATGAAGCTAATACATTGAAAGATGAAAGAGCTAAACTCGAAAAACAGGCTGAAGAAACAAATAGAAAACTTGCTGAATGCCAAAAGCAGAAAGAAGAAACAAAGGCTAACCTAGAAAAATTGCCTAAATAATTAACTAATTGATTTTTAAAATGTATATGGAGAAAATAATAATGAATCTTAAACTTAAATTATTAGGAATGATCTCCCTTGTTCTTCTATTAACTGTGGTTAATTTTGCCCAGGAAAAAATGACAGAGGATCAATGGAATGCTGAAATGAGTTCTTTGAAGACTAAACAAACAGCTCTTACAACTGAAGTAGCTGCACTTAAAGCAGATATTGACAATTTAAAGGCTTCGAATCTTCAGGACCCAGAACAATGCATCGACGAATTATATCAAATGGTTGGTGCAACAAGAAATGACGTTAACAACTATAGAAAAGCTGTTACCGAATTAGATGGTAAGATTAATAGAAAAGAAGGTCCAAAAGCTGATAGACAAACAGATCTTAATGCTTTGAAGACTAATAAAATTTCTGCTCTGCCAGAATTCTTCAAAAAAGTTCAGACCTCAATGCAAAATAATCTTGATGGATGGGTTGAAGCTCCAAAAGAAATTAGCTATGCTGTTGTTAAAGGTGATTGTCTTTGGAACATAGCAAAGAAAAAAGAACATTACGGTAATGGTTTTGCTTGGCCAGTTATTTACGCAGCAAATAGAGATCAGATTAAGAATCCTGATTTAATTTACCCAGCTCAGAATTTCAAGATTCCTAATTTAACTGATGAAGAAAAATCAAAATATGAAAAACTAAGAGTTAACTATAAACCAGCTCCAGTTCAATAATTGATTTTTAATTCTTTTAAAATTTATATAAGCCCTTATCTTTATTGATGAGGGCTTTTTATATTTAAATCGTTATGACGACAGCCGAAAAAAAAATTACACTCAGCAATATTGATATGCTCTCTCTATTAGGAGTAAATGATTCCAACCTTCATATTCTTGAAGATAGATTTAATTCAACTATTAGTGTAAGGGGAGATATCGTTAATATTAAAGGTGTGCTTGAAGAAGTTGAATTAGTTGAAAAAGTAGTTAAGGAAATGGCATATGTTCTTAATACCAGTGGAAGACTAAATGCTAATGATGTTGAAACAATCCTTAATCTTACTGTAGAAGGTAAAGAGATCATCAATGAAGAGGAACTGGAATCCATCGTTCTTTATACAAAAAATGATGTCATAAAAGCAAAAACAACCGGGCAAAAAAAATATTTTGAGGTTGCAAGTAAAAATGATATTTGTTTCGCTATCGGTCCCGCAGGCACTGGTAAAACTTATCTTGCTGTTGCATTTGCAGTTTCTGCACTTAAAAGAGGTATTGTTAAGCGCATTGTACTTGCACGCCCTGCTGTTGAAGCAGGTGAAAGTTTAGGTTTTTTACCAGGTGACTTTCAAGAGAAAATTGATCCTTACCTTCGTCCTCTTTATGATTCATTGGACGATATGATTCCTTCAGAAAAACTTAAACAATATTTAGAAAAAAGAATTATTGAAATCGTGCCTTTAGCTTATATGCGAGGCAGAACTTTAAATAATGCTTTTGTAATACTTGATGAAGCTCAAAACGCAACAGATGTTCAGATGAAAATGTTTTTGACCAGACTTGGTTTAAATTCTAAAGCAATAATAACTGGCGATATAACTCAGATTGATTTGCCATCTAAAACAAAAAGCGGATTGATTCAGGCTAAAGAAATTTTAAATGGCATCACAGGTGTTGGATTTGTTTATTTTGATCGTGAAGACGTAGTAAGACATAAATTAGTAAAGGATATTATTGACGCTTACGAAAAATTTAATGGTAACGGAAAAAATTAATCAAAACCATTCAGTTTCTTGCTTTCATTCCAGTACTTATCCATCTCCTCCAGATTTGATTCATTAATTGCTTTACCCGTTTCTTTAACTTTTTTCTGAACGTAATTAAATCTGTTAATAAATTTTTCATTAGTCCTTCTTAATGCATCTTCAGGATTTATTCCAAGAAATCTGGCATAATTAACCATAGCAAAAAAAACATCACCTACTTCCTTTTCTAATTTTAATTGCAATTCGTCATTATTAATATTTACTGTCTGTGTTTTGAGATTTTCAATTTCATGCATCTCTTCAATTTCCTCAATCACTTTTTTCCATACATCTTCTTTTTTGTCCCAATCAAATCCGACCTTAGCAGCCTTTTCCTGCAGTCTGTGTGCGCGTTGCAAGGCAGGTAAGTTAAATGGAACACCTTCAAGTACGGATTCTCTTCCTTCGCCTAATTTAATTTCCTCCCAATTTTTTTTAACCTCATTTGAATCTCTTACTACCACATCGCCAAAGACATGTGGATGGCGTCTAATAAGTTTTTCTTTAATGGAATCAATTACCTCGTCTATTTTAAAGTATCCATTTTCTTCAGCTATTTGAGTATGAAAAACAACATGTAAAAGTAAATCACCTAATTCTTTTTTTAGCTCCCCAAAATCTTTTTGATCGATAGCCTCAACAACTTCATAAGCTTCTTCGATTGTGTTTGCTTTTATGGAATCATTTGTTTGCTCTCTATCCCACGGACATTCTTTACGTAATCTTTTAACAATTTGTACAAAATCCGTAAATTTACTTTCAGTCATTGATGTTCCTTTTAATTAAATTAATTCTAATCAAAATTTAAGAAAATTTTATTACTCATTTGGAGTTTTTATGATAGAAGAAAAAATAAAAGCACTCGGTTTGGAAATCCCTGAAGTTGCAAAGCCACTTGCAGCGTATGTACCAGCTAAAGTAGTTGGCGATCTTGTTATGTCGTCAGGACAGGTTCCGTTAGTAAGAGGTGCAATAAAGTATGTTGGAAAAGTTGGAAAAGATATTTCTGAAGAAGAAGGACAGCAAGCAGCACAGGTTTGTGCATTAAATTGTCTTGCTGCTATTAAGGGTGTTATTGGTAATCTTGATAAAATTATTGAAGTTGTAAAGCTTACTGTGTTTGTTGCGAGTTCTGAGGATTTTACCTCTCAGCCGAAAGTAGCAAACGGTGCATCAGAGTTGATGGAAAAAATATTTGGTGATAAAGGTAAACATGTTCGAAGTGCTGTTGGTGTGATTTCACTACCGCTTAATGCCACTGTGGAAATTGAAATGATTGTGAGAATTAAGAAAGATTAATTTTCTATCCAATTTTTGATCAGAGTTTTGCCAGCATCTGTTAGAATTGATTCTGGATGGAATTGAATTCCTTCCACCAAAAATTCTCGATGCCTGATTCCCATTATTGTCCCATTATCGGCAACAGCAGTAATCTTTAAACACTTTGGCAGTGATTTTTTTTCAACAGCTAATGAATGGTAAAGAGCTGCTCTGAAATTTTGTTTTACATTTTTGAATATAGATATTTTATCATGCTTAACTAATACCATTTTACCATGAGATAATTTGGGTGATTTTACAACCTTTCCACCAAAAGCAATTGCAATAATTTGATGGCCTAAACACACGCCAAGAATTGGTTTCATTCCACAAAGTTCCTTAACAACTTTTAGAGACACTTTAGAATTTTCTGGTTTACCCGGACCAGGAGAAATTAAAATTTTATCAGGATTAATTTTAATGATATCGGGAACAGTTATTTCATCATTTCGTCTAACTAATACTTTACAATTTAATGATCCTAATATTTGCACTAAATTGAAGGTAAATGAATCGTAATTATCTATCACTAAAATTTTCATCTTATATAACTTTTTAATTGCGGATAAAATAAATAATTATCATTACAAATTGATCTTGAAGTGCAATACATCTTTTGTTTATTTTAATGTGAGTATTTTACGATTCATTGACATTAACAGTTTTATTCTATAAAATACTAATGAAATCTTTGAGGAAATTATGAAAAAATATTTGATCGTTATATTCACGCTTTCATCTTTAGCGATATATGCACAATTTAAAGAACCGGCTTTTACAACTGAATCACCGCGAGACGGCGTTAGCAGCAATTCATCCAATTCATTGTTTGGATTTTTGAACTCAAATAATTTTAGTATGCATCATTCATTTGGAATATCTTATTCGTCATTTGCAGGAGAAGGATTAAGTTTGGCAACATACACTAACAGCATGATGTATAAATTTTCAGATAATATGAATGTTCAATTAGACGCAAGTTTTGTTACCAGTCCTTATAGTAGTTTAGGCAAAGATTTTCAAAATTCTTTGCAAGGTATATACATCAGCCGTGCTGCTTTTAATTATAAACCATGGGACGATGTTTCCATTTCTATTCAGTACCGCAGCATGCCAAATCTTTTGTATGATCCTTATAATCGATATGGTTATTATGGCAATTCAATTTATAGAGGTTTCAATGGATATGAAAATTATCCATTTATGTTTTAAATTTATGAGAGTAAATGAGTGAAGGGAAAAAATATTTCAGAAGATATTGGTACAACTGATACTATCTCATCAAAAAACAAAAATCTTTTCTTTGTAATTGTTTCCGTAATTTTATCATTATTCACCTTCTTTCTTTGTTACAGTCTTTTAAATAATCTGGGCATAATTAATACAGGCAGCAAAGAAGAATTAAAACCCAAAAACGTTCAACAACTTATTCAGGTTGAAGTATTAAACGGCTGTGGTGTTGCGGGTGTGGGTGATAAGTTTACTGATATTATCCGTTCGAGTGGTTTTGATGTTGTAAAGACAGGCAATTATATGTCTTTTGATATTGACAACACTTTTATTATTGATAGATTAGGAAAAATTGAAACTGCTTATCGAGTTGCTGATTCCCTTGGCATTGATAAAAAAAATATCATCAATCAAACTAACAAACAATATTTTCTTGATCTTACAATTGTTATAGGAAAAGATTTTAATAAATATTTTATAAAAAGCAGGAGTTGATATTGGATTCAAAAATATTCGCCGAAAAAATTGCAAACGTTACCTTTAATAAAAAAGCATTCGATGTTAGAATTTTAGATTTACGAAATCTTGCTGCATTTGCTGACTTTTTTATAATCTGCTCTGCGGATTCTGATACCCAGGTAAAAGCAATTGCGGACGAAGTGGATAAAAGTTTGAGAGACGAAGGAATTAAATGCTGGCATAAAGAAGGATATATGGCATTAAGTTGGGTTTTATTGGATTACGTTGATGTTGTTGTTCATATCTTTAAAAAAGAATCACGGGAATTTTACAATATTGAAAAACTATGGGGTGATGCTCCAACTATTGATGTTGAAGATCCATTCCTAAAAAAAGAGATTGTAAAATCGAAACCCAAAGCAGTTAGAAAAAAAACACCAAATAATTTTTATACAAATTAAAAAACATACACATTGAAAGAATACCTTTACTCGGCTTTTAAAGAAGCAGAAAAAAAAATTCCGGAATTGGCAGAAATTACATTATCATTTGATATTCCAAAATCTTCTGAGCATGGTGATCTTTCATCCAACGCTGCAATGCTTCTATCAAAAAAGTTAAAGAAAAATCCGCGCACATTAGCTCAGGAAATATTAAATGAATTGAGTTTGGATGATTCCGTTATTGCAAAAACAGAAATTGCTGGTCCTGGATTTATTAATTTTTTCTTTTCACCTCAGTACACACCAAAAATCATTGAAGAAATTCTTAATAAAAAAGACAATTATGGAAGATCAGATAAATACAAAGGTAAACGTGCTAATGTGGAATTTGTTTCTGCAAATCCAACCGGACCGCTAACTGTTGGGCATGGAAGAAATGCTGTTATTGGTGATACCGTTGCCAATCTCTTAGAGTGGATTGGTTATGATGTTGATCGCGAATACTATTTTAATAATGCCGGAAGACAGATGCGTGTTCTCGGTGATTCAGTTCGACTGCGATATCTGGAATTGCTCGGTGAAAAAATTGATTTTCCCACGGATTATTATCAAGGCGAATATATTAAGGACATTTCCAAATCTTTATTTAGTGAATTTGATCATCAACTTAGAGATGAAGATGCTGAAGGTAAGTTTAAACAAACGGCTGAAAGTGAAATCTTTAAAGATATCAAACATACTTTGGATAATTTGGGAATTCATCATAAAATATTTTTTAATGAAAATTCTCTTTATGAAGAAGGGAAAATTAAAGAGCTTTTAAATGCGTATGAAGAAAAAAAATTATCCTATCAAAAAGAAGGGGCAGTTTGGTTAAAATTATCTGAGCTTGGGCAAGATGAGGATAAAGTGATCGTAAAAAACACTGGCGAACCCACTTATCGTTTACCTGATATTGCTTATCACATCGTTAAAATAAATCGGGGATATGACTTGCTGGTTGATTTATTTGGTTCGGATCATAATGCAACGTATCCTGATGTAATGGCAGGATTGAAAGCTCTTGGCTATGATTCTTCCAAAGTTAAAGTTCTGATTCACCAGTTTGTTACAATTACTGAAAATGGCGAAGTGATTAAAATGTCCACCAGAAAAGCTAACTTTATTACGCTTGATGAGTTAGTTGATGAAGTTGGAAAAGATGTAGTAAGGTATTTTTTCAATATGCGAAATATTTCTACTCATATGAATTTTGATCTTGCACTCGCAAAAAAACAATCTGATGAAAACCCGGTTTTCTATCTTCAATATGCTCATGCAAGAATTTGTTCTATAATGCGCGAAGTAAAAAGAGAAAGTTTAGAATCTTCAGTCAATCATTTAGAATTACTTATAAATGAGCATGAACAAAATCTGATAAAAGTATTATACAATTTTGAAGAAAAACTTTTGATAAGTGCTGAAAATTATGAAGTTAATTTAATGTGCAATTATCTAGAGGAACTGGCAGCAGCTTATCATAGGTTTCATAGATTTTGCAGAATTTTGGGAACAGAAAAAAATCTAGCAGAAGCCAGATTAGCACTTGCTGTAGCTGCTAAAACTGTAATAAAAAATGGACTAACTATACTGGGCGTATCAGCTCCTGAAAAAATGTAATTCAATCCGCAATTGCAATCGAAGCCGCATAAACTTTGTTTGCCCCTGCCTTCAATAATATTTCACCGCATTCTGAAATTGTTGCACCTGTTGTAATTACATCATCAATCAAAAGTATTGTTTTATCTTTTACGATATTTTGTTTTTTAACTTTAAAAGCGCCGGAAATATTTTCTTTTCGTTCTAGGATATTCATGGTCGTTTGTGATTGTGTATACTTAATTCGTTTTACCGCATTTTCAGTAACTTTAATTTTTAAAACACTGTTCACACCTTTTGCAATATAGTATGACTGATTAAATCCTCTTTCAGCTTTTTTTAATTGATGAAGCGGAATCGGTATTATTAAATCGATTTGCCAGTCGGTATGAACCTTGTTTAATTCTTTTGCTAATTTTTTACCCAAAAATATTCCAATTCTAAATTTACTATTGTACTTTAGAGCATGAATGGCGTTTTGTAACTCTTTATCTTTTTCAAAAACGTAGAGTGAAAAGAAATCAGATATGATATTATTCTCTTTAAATTTTCTATCAAACTCATGATTTATTCTCTGCGCTGCAGCACTTTGGATTTTACTTAAACAAAGATTACAAACACTATCCTCTAAAGTCTTTAATTTAATTGAACAAGATGGACAAAATCTGGGAAGGAAATAATCCAGGAATGAATTAATTATTATGGATTGACCCCCTTGCATAATTATAACATACCTTCTCTTTTTCGGATAAACCATTCCAGTGCAAACAGAAGGATTACAATAACTAATAACCACTCATCAGACCAAAGACGAATCTCAGAAGTCTTTAATTTTTCTTTTGATGAATTAAGATTTATTTCATTCAATCTTGCAATAAGTCCCTTTATATTTTCTGGGCTAAAATATTTTCCCTTAGTTTGATCGGATAATAAATTTAAAAATTCATAATTCATTCTCGTATCAAGCATTTCAATATTCACATCACCGATATCAAAATTTCCTTTATCCGTGCCTAATAATTTGTCATCGATACGCGCATTACCAGTAAATAAGTAGTCTCCATTTTTATCAAGAGATATACTACCTTCATACAAACCATTGCCAACTGAGTTCAAATTAAGTTCAGTTTTATAATCTTTGTTTAACATATTTACTTTCACTTCGGCATCATTTACAGGATTAAATGATTCATCATAAACCTGAGCTGAAAATTCGACTATCTCACCAGATGAATAAATCTTTTTTGATGTTTTTATTTTAACTTTTTTCTGATCATCAGGTGCATTTAACCAGCGTGTAGAATTTAGAATAAAATTATCAAACAGGTTTAAGTTCTTGTTAGTTGTTTGAAGTTTCCATTTCCAAATATCTTTTCCTATAAAAGCTATAGATCTTTTGCTCCCAAAATTTCTGCTGATCATAAGCGGGATGTTACGAGGTGAATTATCAACACGAATTTTAGAAATTATTTTGCTTTCGGGTTTTACTGTAATTAAAGCAAGTGGCTGCGATATTGGCGGAAGGTTACTCCACTCGGGAAAAGAGTTACTTTCAATAGTTGGATTTTTTAGTTCCGATATCTGAACATCAGGTTGAACTTGTAAATAATTATTTTCGATTCTTTGTGTGGTGAATGGGAGAAAGTTTTTTAAGCGTTCTAATTTATTAATTGAAATTTCGCCGTTGATCAAGATAAATATTGGGATACTTTTATTTTCTAATTTATTAACAAGCTTATTAAAAAATTCTTCTGAAGATGAAGCCGTTGGATAACCAAGCAGATAAATAATATTTGCGCTGTCAAGTTTTGCCTGTGAATTTTCTTCAAGAAAATTTCCGGCAACAATTTGAGTTAGAGAACTGACTTTAAGATTTTCATCATTTGTTAAAGAGTTTTTAATAAAGGTAAGATCTGGCGATGGACTTCCTGAAATCAATAAGATATTAATTTTATTACTAAGTACATTTATGAAAATTACTTTTTGGTTATTTAAATAATTAGCTTCACCATCAAGATTACTAACCTTAATGCTTAATTTTTGCTCTCCGCTCTGTTTTGGCGTGTAATTAAATGAAATTGAATTTACTCCGCTTCTATCAAAAATAATATTTTTTTGTTCGATCAAATTAGAATTTTCATAAAGCGAAATCTGTGACGTTTTACCCGAATATCCTTTATTAAGAACAGTGGCAAGAATTGTTGTCGGATTTCCTGCATAAATAAATTCATTATTAATTATATTTTTAATTTCAATGTCGTTCTTCTTGGTGCTGTCTCCAATACCAACTGTAAAAACGGGAATCCCTGATTTTTCTGCCGCATAAATTGGTGTTGATCCTTCCGTAATCACTCCATCCGATATAATTGTTACAGATGCAATATTCTTTTCTGATTGTTGAAGATTTTTAAATATAGAGGAAAAATCTGTTGTTGCATCTGACCAGTTAAGCTTAGATAAACTATCTGTTTCCAATAGTTTAATAGATGACCCAAACGAATAATATTCATTACTTTCGTTTAAGTTAGAATTGATGAGTGCTTCAATTACAGCTTTAAATTTTAATGGTCGATTTGTCGTATCATCAAATTTTATTGACCTGCTGTTATCTAAATAGAAAACATTTGTAGGTATGATAATCAATTTATTTGTTAATGTTAAAACCGGTTCAAAAAAAATGAAAAGCAGCAATACCAGTGAAAATGATCTAAGAAAAGTAAGGATGTATTTTTTAGGATTTGAAACTGGAGGCAGTGTAAATCGATAAACATAAAAAGAATATGCAGCTAAAAGAATTAATCCAAGAATAAAGTAAATGGAATTAAACGAAAGATTTAAATTTATTTTTTCATAACCGAACATCAGTAAAATAATTTCCCTTTCATTACGGTAACAGCCTCGCCAGAAATATACAATTCATTATTAACAGAATTGTACCGAACGCCAACTCTGCCTTTACGATTTAAAACATCACCTTGCTCAAAAATTATTTTTTTATCGTCTTTATATTCTTTTATCAAACCTAATTTTAACATAACTAACAGTAACGGACCGCAGGCAGAGCCCGTAACAGGATCTTCATCAATGCCATCTGCCGGCGCAAAAAATCTTAGATGCGCTGATGATGACTCATCAATAGTTTGCGTTGTAAAAACTGCAACATCAGAAAATTCTTTTTTTATTTCTGATAATTGTTTCAGTGCTTTAAAATCAGGATTTAAATTCCACAAAGTATTTAAAGAATTAACTTGTATGAAAAGATATCCGTTGCTAAGTAAAATAAAAGGTAAATCGGAAACATCAGTTCTTTCAATTCCCAGAGCGTTAATAATTTCTTCCTTGCGTCCCTCAAATTCAATCATCTCTACGATGGGAATTTGCATGAAATATTTCGCATCGTTTACAAAACATTTCAAAATGCCAGACTTTGTTTCAAACGTAATAGTTTGCCCATCAGATAGTTTTCTCACTTCATATAAAAAGTGAAGTGATGCTATCGTCGCATGTCCGCATAGATCAACTTCAGCTGAGGGAGTGAACCACTGTAACTTATAATTTGCAATTTTCGAATCACTTATAAATGCAGTTTCTGAAAGATTCATTTCTCTTGCCAAAAGTTTTTTCTGATTCTCATTCAGATTATTATTCAATATTACTCCGGCGGGGTTTCCGTGGAAAATATTTTTTGTGAAAGAATCTATCTGATAAATTTCAATTTCATTTTCCATTTAAAAGATTTTCTAATTTCCAGTTTTTCATTTCTGAATATGCCTGATAATCAGTCAGATCAAAGTGGATGGGTGAAATCGAAACATAATTTTTCTTTACTGCTGCCTGATCGAATTCTAATAGATGATCAAGTTCAAAAAGATTTCCCGTAAGCCAGTAATAATTTCTTCCATAAGGGTCAATTCGTTTTTCATAAATATCATCCCATTTAGATTTTCCCTGTTTTGTAAGAAGAATCCCTGCAATTTGATCTTCAGGAAGATTTGGAACATTTACATTGAGCAAAGTTCCCTTAGTTATTCCTTTCTCTTTAACTTGCAGTGAAAGTTGTTTGGCTATCTTTGCAGCAACAGAAAAATCCATTACAGCATGACTTGTAACTGAAATTGCTATCGCAGGTACATCCATTATAGCCGCTTCACGTGCTGCTGAAACTGTTCCTGAATAAATAATATTAATAGCTGTATTCGATCCGTGATTTATACCGGACACAACAAGATCAGGTGGTGTTTCCATTAAATTACGGATGCCAATTTTTACGCAATCTGCAGGTGTGCCATCAACAGCATATCCAAAAAACTTTCCAATTTTCTGATATTCAAAAACCCGCAACGGTGTTTGCATCGTAATCGCGTGACCAACTGCGCTTTGTTCTTTATGAGGTGCAACTACTGTTACATCGGCAATTTCTTTTAAAGCTTCAACTAAAGAAAATATTCCAGCGGAATCAATTCCATCATCGTTCGAAACAAGTATTTTCAAATTAATAATCCTATTATTATGTAAAAAAAATATCGTATTAAAGTAAGACTTCTGTTGTAATTATTTTTTAAAATAATTCTTAACAAAATTGGCAATAAGTTTATGACCTTCTTCAGAAAAATGAATACCATCCCCCCAAAGATAATATTTATTTGAGCTTTTGTAATGATCTTTAAACGCTGTGCTGCAATCGATCACTTGGAAGGGAGAATCTTTAAGTGAGGTCAAAAATATTTCCTGCGCTTTGAATATATTTATTTTGTAATAATTTCTAATTTGGTATTCATAAGGTAGTATAAAAACTGTTAAAGCGATTCTCTTTGATTGACATTTTATCGATACTTCCTTTAAATGGTTAATGGCAGATTGTAATATCGGATTATCTTTTAAATAGAATTGATTATCATAATCAAAATAGGCTTTTGATCTGTCGCTAAATAAATTCTTAATAAAAATATAGGCTTTAGAGTTTCGTCTTAAATGATAAACTAATTTAAAGAAGAAATTATCAGGTGCAACTGAAGGTCCATTTTTATCCGGAAAATTCGAGTACAAATCGTTTAGAGTCCAATATATTTGAACTTCATTGATCGAAATGCCCTTAACTTTTTCTGACAAGAAGTAATCTGCAATGTTTAAATAGTCAAATGATGAATAACCAATTAAAGCAGGGCAAAGAATATCAACTGTGTCGTCAATCGAATTTAGAATACCGGGGAAAGTAGAGTCGTTAGTAACTCCGATACCCATTGTTACAGAATCGCCAAGAGTCAATATTTTTTTTGACATTTTAGAAACGGGCCTTTTGTATTTCCAGCATCTAAATTGATTGGTAGTTTTTAATACATCACTTGAATAACCAGTGGTATTTGGTTCCAAACCAGATGTAGAATTATAAACCGAATCTACAAACAAGTTGGCTGAGGTACCTGCTAATTTTATTTCAGGAATAAATAATCTAATACAGAATTCGAAAAGCAAAAATAGAAAGGCAACTACCGTAAGATTAAATATAATAATCTTTAAATATGATTTTACTTTTAAATGCAAAAGATTTTTCTATACCACTTAAATAATAAATTTTATAATTCAATTTAACATTACAAGTTAAATATCTCAATTTATCCATTCTGCTATATCATTGAATGTAATTCTTTTCTTAAATTTGATCCTAAAAAATGTACATACTTAAGCCTTACATATTCAACCGATATCCTGAAATAATTTTTGGGTTTAGTACTAAGATTGGTGAAAACGGATATTCCACTTTTGATTTTAATCTTTCTTATTCGGTTGGCGATGATAAATCAAATGTTGATAATAATCGAGAGTTATTCCTTAATGCTGTTGGATTAGATTTAGAAGCCGTTGGCTTTCAAAGACAAATGCATTCTGATATCATTAAAATTATTGATTGTGCCGGAGATAATGGTGAAAGTGATGCACTGATTACAAGTAAAAAAAATCTCGGGCTTGCAATAGTCATTGCGGATTGCACTCCAATATTTATCTATGATTTTAAGAAAAAAGTTATTGCAGCAATTCATTCCGGTTGGAGAGGGACGGAACAAAAAATTCTATACAAAACTTTAGTTAAGCTGCAAAAAGATTTTGATTCCAATCCAGATAACTTAATTGCTTATATTGGACCATCTATCTCAGCCGCTAATTATAAAGTCGGGAATGAAGTAGCACAAAAGTTTGATCATAGCTTTGTTTTGAGAAATGACGGGGAAATTTTTTTAGATGTAAGTGGTATTAATTATAAAATGTTGGTTGATTTTGGAATTCCACAAAATCAAATCCAAAAATCCGAATTGTGCACATATGAATTTAAAACTCTGCTTCATTCATATCGAAGGGATGGTAATAAATCAGGAAGATCACTTGGAGTTATTGCTTTAAAAGGATAGAATGAAATCAACCACTCCCAAAATAATTTTAGTTTACCTGATGCTCTGTTTAATCTGGGGTTCAACCTGGCTGGGAATAAGAGCAAGCCTGGAATCTCTTTCACCATTTATTTCATCCGGGTTTAGATTCATTATTGCTTCTTCGGGAATTTTTGTGATAATGAGAATGCGTGGAATGACTTTGCAAACTGATAAAGCAGCAATTAAACTTTATCTATTGATGGGAATATTTTCTTTTATCATTGCCTTTGGATTAGTTTACTGGGGCGAGCAATTTGTTCCATCAGGATTAGCATCAGTTCTATTTGGAGTTTACCCTTTTTGTGTTGCTCTCTTTTCATTTCTGTTTATACCCGATGAAAAAATCGGTACATACAAAATTATCGGAATGGTGCTGGGATTTTTTGGTATCATCGTAATCTTTTCAGATTCATTTGGTGCTGATTTAAGTTTAAATATCCTTGGCATGATTGCAATTGTTTTGAGTGGAGTTATTCAAGCTGCAATAGCTGTGCTAATTAAAAAAGAGGGGAAAGCATTAAATCCACTTTCAATGAATTTTATCCCAATGCTTATAGCAGGTGTTGGATTAACAATTTTAGGTTTGTTTCTGGAAGATATTTCAAAAATAAAAATTGATAGTACTGCAATAATTTCAGTTCTTTATCTCGCAATATTTGGAAGCATAGTTACGTTTACATCATTCTATTGGTTGATGAAAAAGATAAATGTCGTTCTGCTTTCATTAATTGCATTTATTACTCCAATAGTAGCGCTGTTTCTCGGATGGCTGATTTATAATGAGCAATTAACAAAAGAAAATATTATTGGTGCAGCTATGGTTTTAGTAGGTTTACTGATTGCTAATCTGCAAAGTTTTATTAAATCGAAACCGATGCGTCAATCTAATATTAATGTTTAACAATCTAAATCGTTAATTTTGTAACAATTAAAATCAGGCAATTGAGTAATGGAAAATATTATCAGAATTAAGAAAGCTGCTTTTTATGGTTATCACGGAGTTATGAGTGAAGAGCAAAGTGTCGGTGGTAAATTTGAAGCTGATGTTGACATCTATACTAATTTTTCTGAAGCTGCCAAAAAAGATGCTTTGAGTGAAACAATTAATTATCAAAAAGTTTATAAATTTTTATACCAAATGGCACTTGAGCATAAATATTATCTGATAGAATCGCTTGCTACTCATATCGCCGATGAATTACTGATTAAATATTCCGCGATTACAAAGATCGCTGTACGTGTACGCAAAAATAATCCGCCTTTGGGTGGTGTTGTTGATTGTGTTGAAGTTGAAGTGATTAAAGAAAGAAAAGATCTTTTTTAATTTGAAGAATGATCAAATAAATAACGTATTTATTGGACTTGGGTCTAATAAAGGCGATAGGCTTAATAATATTAAATCTGCTATTATTAATATTAGTGAGCTTGAAAATTGCTGCATTGAAAAAATATCTTCAGTTTATGAAACTTTACCATTTGGAAATATTAGTCAGGATAATTTTTTAAATGCAGTAATTAAAATATCCACAAAATTTGATCACCTTTTATTACTTGCACAGTTAAAAAATATTGAAAAAAAATTAGGCAGAATAAAGCGAGAAAAATGGGGTCCCAGGGAAATAGATATTGATATTTTATTTTTTAACGATTTAATTTTTTCAAATGAAATTATTACTTTACCGCACGAAGGAGTAATTTACAGGGATTTTGTTCTAGTTCCTTTGTGCGAAATAGATCCAGATTTGATTCACCCGGTATTTAACAAAAAAGTAAGTGATTTTATCAGTGATCTTAAAATTAAAAACATCATAAAAAAAATTTCTTTTTCTTTAATAACCGAAGAGAAAACATCTTGAATATGAATGACGAGATAAGATTCATCGCTGTTGAAGGAGTTATCGGTGCAGGTAAAACAGCCTTAGCAAAAAAATTAAAAGCGAAGCTTGATGCCAAATTAATTGCAGAGCAGTTTGAAACAAATCCTTTTCTGGAAAATTTTTATAATGATAGAAAACGATATGCTTTCCAAACTCAAATGTTCTTTTTAATTAATAGATTTAAGCAGCAAGAAGAATTAAATCAGGAAGACCTTTTTACAAATTTTATTGTGTGTGATTATATCTTTGATAAAGACAAAATATTTGCATACTTAAATCTTTCTGCTGAAGAACTTAAACTTTATGAAAATATTTTTCCATTGTTATCCAGAAATTTAAGAAAACCCGATTTGGTTGTTTTCCTTCAATCAAGTATCGAACGATTAATGTTTAACATTAAAAAGCGTGGAAGAGCAGTTGAAAGAAATCTGACTAAAAGCTATATCGAAGAATTGAGTGATGCATATAATCATTTCTTTTTTAGATACAATTCCACACCACTTTTAATTGTTAACTCTTCTGAAATTGATTTTGTAAATAACGATGAAGACTTTAACGAATTATTTAAACAAATCTTTCGTGAAGACCGCGGTGTTATTGAGTATTTCAAACCCGAGTCTAAGAGTTTTGGATAAGTAATGATAAGGTTTTTGGTTTATTTCGTAATCTTTCTGCTGCTATTTCGATTGCTTCGCGGAGTGCTAAGTTTTTTGTTTAAGCCTCAAAACGGAAATCGTTTTAAAAATGAAGCGAGCCAAAAAAAATCTAAATATGAAAATATCGAAGAAGCAAAGTACACTGAAATCAAATCGGATGACGAAAAAGAAAAATTAGACAGTAATGGCAAGTAAATTCAGCACGTCAAATCTCTTAATGCGTTTCCTTAAACAATTCTTTTCTGTTCCGGAAAATAAAAGCAAAGAGCTTGGTCTGGTAAGAAAAATATTAGTGATAAGGCAGCATAATCAGCTTGGTGATTTGCTTGCCGGAGTTTCTTTATTCCGAGCACTCAAGGAAAAATATCCTCAGTCTGAATTAACTTTACTTGCAAGCCATGAGAATTATTATGGTGTAATTAAAAATAAATTTATTGATAAACTTTATGTCTTCAATAAATTTAAAATGTATAATCCTATTAGTCTATTTTCCTTCATCAAATTTATAAGACAACAATTTGATGTTGTTATTGTACCGGTTACCGTTTCAATTTCATTTACAAGCAATTTTATTGCTAGAATCTCAAACAGTAAGATAAGAATCGGTTCCAACTCGCTAGATGGTAAACCTAATGAAAGTGCTTTTCTGTTTGATAGGCAAGTGAATATTGATTGGAGAAAATTTCCTGATTCAAATGTTGCCGAACATATTTTGGAAATAGTAAGACCATTTGGAATCGATACAAAAGATTTTAGTTCTGTTGTTTCCTTTGATGATGCAGATTCGAAAATTGTAAATGAATATTTATCTCAAATAAATTTCAAGAAAGACTCTAAATTAATTGGTTTGCATGTTGGTGCTGGTAAACCGCAAAACAGATGGTCATTAAAAAAATATTCAGAATTGATAAATATTCTTAATCAGAATTATAAGTGTACATTTTACTTAACCGGTACCGATGCTGATAAGGAAGAGTTAGATTACGTTACAAACAATTCGAAGATTAAAATTCATAAATTTATTAATCACAGCATCTCAGAAATTGCAGCATTGATTTCATTATCAAATCTATTTATTACAAATGACACAGGCATAATGCACGTAGCAGGAACAACTAATACACCAACAATTTCTCTTTTTGGACCTACAAATCCTTTCAACTGGGCGCCTTGTGGAAAAAATAAAATATTTATTCGTAAATCTGATCTGATAGATGATATAGAATTAGATGATGTACTTAAAGTTTGTAATGATTTATTAAATACCAATGAATACAATAATTAAATATAAAATTGCTGCAATTGATATTGGCACAAATTCTTTTCACCTGATTATTGTTGAAATGTTAAACGATGGTTCATTCAATTTGCTTGACAGAGATAGAGAGGTTTTAAGATTAGGTTCAGAAAAGGGAAAAGATTTAAGCCTTATTTCAGAAACCGAAACTAAAAGAGCAATTAAAGTTTTGAGCAGTTTTTCTAATCTTGCCAAATATCATCAGGCAACTGTAAGGGCTATATCAACAAGTGCTGTAAGAGAAGCTAAAAATCAAAAAGAATTTATTGATGCTGTTTATAAGAACACGGGAATTACCATTGAAGTTGTTGATGGAAAAACAGAAGCTGAATTAATCTTTCTCGGATTAAAAAAAGCTTTACCAATCGGTAATAAAAATGTTTTGTGCATGGATATTGGTGGTGGAAGCACTGAATTGATTTATGCTCAAAATGGAATTTCTGTTTTTGCAGAAAGTATTAAAATTGGTGCTGTACGATTATCAAAAATGTTTTTCCCTGATTACATTATTACTGATTCAGCAATTAAATCTTGCGGTGATTATGTTGAAAAACAAATCATGGCAAACAAAAATATTAATGTAAATATAAATTTTGATTTTGCTGCCGGTGTATCTGGAACCATAGACACAATATTTTATCTTTCACAGTTTATTAAATATAACAAAGTTAAAGACGTGCTTAACGGATTTAGCTTTACTAAACAAGAATTTGAAGATGTTTACGATTTAATAATCAAATTAAAAACACCGGCGGAAAGAGTTTTAATTCAAGGGATGGAAACAAATCGCGCAGATATAATTCCAGGTGGAATTATTATTCTTAAAAAAATATTTGAGTTATTTAAAATCGATAAAATGGTTATTTCAGAATATGCACTTCGTGAGGGAATTGTGTTTGACACATATGCGAAACTTAAAAAGTAAAAACAAATTTATTACTCAATTCAGATCGTGCTCTTTCTTTTTTAATACTCACATCATCTCTATATTTGTACTGAATTTAAGCTAAAAAAATGAACAACATTAGAAATTTTTGCATAATTGCCCACATAGATCACGGTAAATCAACTATTGCAGATTGCCTTTTGGACATTACAGGAGTTGTTTCTAAACGTGAGGCAATGGATCAGATATTAGATGATCTTGAACTTGAACGCGAAAGAGGAATAACTATTAAATCACATGCTATCCAAATGCATTATCATGCGGAGGACAAGCAAAAATATATACTAAATTTGATCGATACTCCCGGACATGTGGATTTTACTTATGAAGTTTCTCGCTCGCTTGCCGCATGTGAAGGAGCAGTGCTTGTTGTAGACGCTGCTCAAGGTGTGGAAGCACAAACGATAAGTAATCTTTATCTGGCTATTGATGCAGGATTAGAAATAATTCCCGTAATAAATAAAATTGATTTGCCCAGCGCCGAAATTGAGAAAGTATCTAATCAGATAATTGATTTAATTGGCTGCAAGAAAGAAGATATAATTCTTGTAAGTGCAAAAGCTAAGATTGGAATGGAGAAATTACTTGAAACCATTGTTCAAAAAGTTCCGCCTCCCAAAGGTGATCCTAATGCACCTCTGCAAGCACTAATTTTTGATTCTAAATTTGATTCATATCGCGGCGCCATTGCTTTGATAAGAGTATTTCAAGGTACGCTTCGTACAAATGATAAACTAAAATTTTTTATAGCGGATAATCAATTTGAAGCAGAAGAAATTGGCATTTTAGGATTACGAAGAATTAAAACAGATGAACTTCCTGCTGGAAATGTTGGATATCTTATTGCAGGAATAAAAGATGTGCACGATACAAAAGTTGGTGATACAGTTACACATGTTAAAAATGGTGCAAGTGAACCATTGCCAGGATATAAAGATGTTAAACCGATGGTTTACAGCGGACTTTATCCCACCGATGCAGATGAGTTTGAAAATTTACGCGACGCATTGGATAAATTTCGTCTGAATGATTCCGCTTTAATTTATCAACCAGAAACATCTGCTGCATTGGGTTTTGGTTTTAGGTGTGGGTTTCTCGGTTTACTTCATATGGAAATTGTACAGGAAAGATTACTAAGAGAATATGGTCAATCAATCATAACAACTCTTCCAAACGTTGAATATATCGTTTACACAAAAAAGGGAGAGAAGACAGTTGTTGATAATCCTGCTGAGATGCCTTCAATAGGAAATATTGAATACATCGAAGAACCATATATGAAGGCACAGATTGTTACACCAAGTGAGTATGTTGGCAATATCATGAAAATAGCTATGGATAAACGCGGCACATATATCAATACAACATATATCGATCCCACCCGCGCAGACATTCAATATGAATTTCCACTATCAGAAATAATTTTTGATTTTTATGATAAACTAAAATCATCAACACGCGGTTACGCTTCTTTTGATTATGAATATATTGGTTATCGCAGATCAGATCTTGTTAAGTTAGATATTTTGTTGAATGGAGAACCTGTTGATGCTTTATCGATGATTGTGCACAGGAGTAAATCTTTTGAATGGGGAAAAAAAGTCAGCTCCAAATTAAAAGATTTAATTCCTCGGCAGATGTTTGAGGTTAGTATTCAAGCGGCAATTGGAACAAAGGTAATTTCAAAATCAGTTGTTAAAGCATTAAGGAAAAATGTTTTGGCAAAATGTTATGGCGGTGATATTTCACGTAAGAGAAAACTTTTGGAAAAACAAAAGGAAGGTAAAAAGAGAATGAAACAAGTCGGTAATGTTGAAATTCCACAAGAAGCATTTCTGGCTGTTTTACAAATCGAGGATTAGTAAAAATTATTATGGTTCGGATTATAAAATATCTTGTACTCATTTTTATTCTGATAATGATACTAAAAGCTTTTGTAATTGATGCATTAAAAATTCCCACCGGATCGATGAAAGACACTTTACTTGAAGGCGATTTTATTATTGTAAACAAAATGTCATATTCCATTTCAACTCCTTACCAAATTCCTATTTTAGGTAACCGACTGCCTAAAAAAGAATTATTCTCGTTAGGCAAGCCGGAATTGAATGATGTTATTGCTTTCGAAATGCCCTCACAATTTTACGATCCAGCGTCAAGAAACTATTCAATGTTTGTAAAGCGTATTATTGGTTTACCCGGAGATACGATTCAGATTGTTGACCAGGAAATTTTTATAAATGGTAAAAAACTTCGCAACCCTTCATTTATCCATATAAACCTTTCTGAATCAAAATCTGCGAAAGGTAATAAAGAACTTTTTCCATACGATGGGAAATGGACTGCGGAAAATTACGGACCAGTTATCATTCCTAAAAAAGGAATGACAGTGAAATTAAATCCCAAAAATATTATGCTATGGCAAAATGCCATCAATATTGATTTTGGTGAAAAGGTAATGAGCGTTGAAGGAACAGTTATAAACTTAAAAGACAAACCGCTTAGAGAATATACTTTTGAAAAAGATTATTACTTTGTTTTAGGTGATAACAGAATGAACAGCATTGATAGCCGTTATTTTGGATACATTCCCGAGGAGTGGATTATCGGAAAGGCATTTATGATTTATTGGTCACAGCTTCCGGTCCAATCAAACGGAATATCTGAATATTATAATTCAATAAGATTCAGCCGGATAATGCAATCGATAAATTAATCGTATAAAATTTTCCACTTTTATATTCATTTCTATTTTATAACTTTATAAAAATTTTTCACAAGTATGATTAGATATTTAACATTCATATTAATACTTTTTTCTTCACTCATTTTTGGTCAGCAAAAATATTTTATTTATTTCACTGATAAGGGGATAGATAGCAAAACTGTTTTAAACAAATCAAGTAAGTATTATAATGATGCTTTAAGCAATTTATCCCAAAGGGCTATTGATAGAAGAATAAAAAATATGGGAAAGGAAATTATTAATTATGATGACCTGCCAATTCAGGATAATTATAAAGAGCAATTAAGAGCAATTGGAATTAAGATTGTTCACGAACTGAATTGGTTTAATTCCGTTTCTGCTTATTTGACGGATCAACAAATAAATCAAGTAAAGACTTTACCATTCATAAAATCTGTTGAACCAGTTAAGGAAATCCGCTTCCAGAATTCTGATAAATCAGATAATGATTTATTAAAAAATAACCAAAGCGATTCAATAATTAATTACGGTAATTCATTTAAACAGATTAATCTATCTGATGTGCCGTTAGTTCATTCAAAAGGGATTTACGGCAATGACGTTATAATTGGTATTCTTGATTCTGGATTTGATTGGAAAAAACATGAATCGTTAAAGAACAGAAAGGTAATTGGAGAATATGATTTTGTTTTTAATGATTCAGTTACTGCTAATCAATCAGGCGATAGCCCTAACCAGGATAGCCATGGAACTTATATATTTTCTTTACTTGCAGGTTACAAAGATAGTGTTATGATTGGTCCCGCTTTTAATTCTACTTTTATTTTAGCAAAGACCGAAGATATAAGAAGTGAAACGAATGTTGAAGAAGATAATTACGCAGCCGCACTAATCTGGATGGAATCACTTGGAGTCGATATCACTTCAAGCTCGTTGGGATATAATATTTTTGATTCAGGGTATTCATATACTTATAGTGATATGGATGGAAAAACAGCCATCGTAACAAAAGTTGCGGAGCTCGCATTTCAAAGAGGTGTTTCTACTTTTACATCCGCTGGAAATGAAGGTAATACACAGTGGAAATACATTATTGCCCCAGCTGATGGATTAAGTATTATTGCAGTCGGTGCAGTTGATGAATTCGGCATTCGTGCAGGATTCAGCAGCATTGGTCCTACATCTGATGGGAGAATTAAACCAGATATAGTTGCATTCGGCGTTAATACTTTTGGAGCTGTTGCAGGAACCGTTAATGGATACAAATTGAATAGTGGAACATCTACTTCAGCTCCAATTGCAAGCGGTGTTGCGGCTTTACTTTTATCTGCACATCCTTATTTAAAGAACACACAGATAAGAAGTATTATACTTGAGACGGCTTCAAATTCTTCTGATCCGAATAATCAAATCGGTTACGGAATTATCTCCGCAAAAAATGCTATTGAATTTCCTAATCTTGAAAAAGTAAATAACGGATATGTATTGCATCAAACTATTTTTGAGAAAAATATTAATCCACAATCTGTTAAAATTGTTTTTAGTATTACTAATGATCTTTTGCAGGAATATGATTTGAATAAGACCGGTGATTACGACTATATATTCGCTTTGCCCCAAACAATCAATGGAGAAAGAGCGGAGTTTAATATTAAATATCTCGATAGTCTGAATACAATTCATATTTTACCCAACGCAGGCAGATATAAATTTATTTATGGATCGGACATTATTTCACTAAATCTTCAAATTTCAAACACAGTTAGTAATTATCAGGTTAGCGATTTATTCCCTAACCCTTACATACCGGCAAATAATAAAACTACCAGGATAAATTTCAAGTCTACCGGGAATGAATTATTTAAAATTGCGATAATTGATGCTTCCGGACAGAAAGTAATTGAGAAAAATATTATTACAAAAGAGGGTGAAAATTATTTTGAGTGGAATGGTTATTCAAATCAAGGTTACCTTTGTGCAAGCGGAATTTACTATGCTCTGATTCAACTTGGCGGCAAAGAGTACGGTAAAAAGTTAGTGCTGCTTAAATAGTATATTTGCATTAATAATTTTAAAACTAATAAAGACGTGAGCAGATGAGTAACATATTTTTTCCCGCACAAAAAAGATATCTTGATTCGTTTAAAAAAAATGATGACAATCTGATTTTGGAAATGGAAAAATTTGCCTTAGAAAATAATATTCCTATCCTCGATTGGCATGCTGCAGATTTAATGGAGAAACTTATAAAAATGCACAGACCAGAAAGGGTTTTAGAAATTGGAACTGCTATCGGATACACAACGATAAGGATTGCCAAGTGTCTTGGTAAAAGATCGGTTATTCATACGATAGAGAAGAGTGAGGATAATATCGGTATTGCTAAAGAAAATTTTGAAAAATCAGGATTAGGTAAAAAAATAAAATTGATTGAAGGAGATGCTTTAAATATTATGCCTCAGTTGGGTAAAAAATATGATTTTATTTTCCTTGATGCTGATAAGGAAGATTATAAAAGATTATTCGATTACTCAATGATACTGTTAAGAAAATGTGGAGTGATAATAATTGATAATCTTTTGTGGCATGGTTATTCTGCTGCTTCACGGGTGCCCACTAAATACAACAAATCAACAAAGCATATTCGCGATTTCAATAAATTATTTATCCTTCAGCAAAATCTTGATTCGATGATTATCCCAATTGGTGATGGATTAGGTTTAGGAATCAAGAAGTAAATCATCATGATATTGCAATCTGATTTTCTTGACCAGATCGAAATATTTTCAAATAGATTGTTAAAAAGAAAAGATCATTTAAAAATGATCATTGAAGCGTTTGACAAATCTGATCAATTCAATAACATTGAAGACTTTTTTTTTACCGGGAAATATGTTAATGGATTGTTTAGGGTAATAAAGAATAGTGAGAATATTCCAAAAGTTGAAAAGATTGATCATATAAAGAAAGACTTATCTGAAAATATTGAAAAAATAATTTCTCAGTTAAAGAAAGTTATTTTTCAAATGAATGATGGAGAAAAAAAACAAATTGAATTTAACTACCTTGAGTTAAATCAAAATACTCTTAATAATCTTCAGGAACTGGCTGAAGATTTAGACAGCGCTAAAAAATATCTTAACTATCTTAAAAGAAACTAACCAAACAAAAATTATTAAGTTTTAGCAATCCATTTTTCCAAAGCACTCAATAAATGCGTCATAGCAGTTATTAATGACTGATGTTGATCTGGATCGATATCCTGTAAAATTTCTTTGTGAATTTCTATATAAGATTTGTTTAGTTGCTGAACGAGAACTTGTCCTTTTTTTGAGAGACAAACTCTCATGTTTCTTCTATCGTTTGCATTAATTTCTCTGATGATGTACTCTTTGACCACTAAACCATCAATAATTCTTGTCAATCTACTAGGGCTTAGATTCATTCTTTTGGCGATTGCTTTATTGTTAATGCTTTCGTCAGAGCCAAATAAACGTAAACACCTAAATTCTGCTTGCGTTAAACTGTGTACTTCAGCCAGTCTAACTTCTTTTTCCTGACAATTAGCAAGAAGACTAAATGTAAGGTTAGCTAATCTTTCTGCGTTCTGAGATAGTTCCATAATTTTCCCCTTCTAATAAAGGATGAATAATTGTTCATGACAAAAATCGATAATAATAACAATTAAATCAAGCTGATAGTTAAATTTTTTGAAGATTATTGATATTTAAATAAATTTTTGTGCGATATGATGATTCGTCCATTAGTAAGATTTGTCAACTCAATATTTATCTTCTCTAAATCATTTGGTTTCATCAAGCATTTAAATTTTGCTTTATCTGCAAAATCAGAATCAGAGATAATTGCGGAGAAACTATTTATAGTGCGATGAATATAATTGATAAAATTAAAATCTGTTTCGATCTCAACTAATTGATAAAGTGTTCGGCTAACAATTTTTGATTTGCCTAAAACATCAATAGAAGCATTATAATAAGCTTTTCCCAGTGGTCCAACTCCAAGCTTGGTACCGCCAAAATATCGCACTACAACAAGCAGAACGTCGCTTAAATCAAAATGCTCAACTGCATTTAGGATTCTAATTCCAGCAGTACCTTTTGGTTCACCATCATCGGAATATTTTGATTTCCCGCTGTTTAATCGATACGCAAAACAATGATGAGTTGCATCATAATATTTCTTTTTTATTGATTGAAGATAATTTTGTGCAGACTCGTCACTATCGACAGGATAAACTATTGCAATAAATTCTGAGCCTTTTTCTTTAAGAGAATCCTTATTGAAATCTTTTATCGTTTTTATTTGTTCAGGTAACATTAGTGTGCGCTTGAATATTCCATGCTAAAATTATTTGTTTATCAATATCACTATTCCTAAAATAAGTGTTTGAAAATTTTAATTCTATTTTTTACTGGATAAAGATTACTTGGAAAAAGAAACTATAGTTATTAGAGGTGCACGAGAGCACAATTTAAAAAACATCGATGTTGAAATTCCACGGGATTCCTTTACAGTAATTACAGGACTTTCCGGTTCGGGAAAATCCTCGCTTGCGTTTGATACAATCTATGCTGAAGGACAGAGAAGATATATTGAATCGCTTTCTGCTTATGCACGCCAGTTTTTGGATATGCTTGAAAAACCTGAAGTTGATTTGATTGAAGGATTAAGTCCTGCAATTTCTATCGAACAAAGATCTACTTCAGGAAATCCACGTTCTACAGTTGGAACGGTAACAGAAATTTATGATTACTTAAGATTATTGTATGCACGAATTGGTATTCCACATTGCTACAACTGCGGCAAACCCGTTACTAAACAAACCTCAGCCCAAATAATTGATACAATTATCCAAAATCAATCAGGTAAAAAAGTTTCTATTCTCGCTCCGGTCATTCGCGGGAGAAAAGGACATTACCGGGAACTTTTTGAAGAAATAATATCAGATGGATTTTTAAAAGTTAGAGTTGATGGAGAATATTTTGAAATTGAAAAAGGATTTTATGTCGATCGATATAAAATCCATAACATAGAAATTGCAATTGATAAAGTTAATGCAAGCGAAAAATCACGCGGCAGATTAACTGAATCTGTAGATGTTGCACTTAATTATGGAAATGGAATTGTAATCATCGATGAAGATGGAAAGGATAAAATTTACAGTCGTCATCTTGCTTGTTTGGATTGCGGAATTTCATATCGTGAGCTTGCACCAAATTCATTTTCATTCAACTCGCCGTATGGTTCCTGCAGTGATTGTGAAGGACTTGGAGAAATAAAACAGCTTGATATTAATTTGATAATTCCTGATTGGGATAAATCAATAAATGAAGAAGGTATTGCCGCACTTGGTAAACCAAGATCAATTTGGTTCTTCAATCAACTTGAAGCAGTTGGGCAAAAGTTTGGTTTTGATTTTGATACTCCGCTTAAAGATTTAACCAATGAACAAAAAGATTTGTTGCTAAATGGAAGTTCTGAAAAAATATCTTTTACTTACAATTACGGTAAAGGCAAACCTGTAACATATCTTCATAGGTTTGCGGGAGTCTTGAGTTATTTAAAAAACTTTTATTCTACAACAAGTTCAAATCATATACGCGAGTGGGTTGAAGCTTATATGAATTCTGCAACTTGCCAGACTTGCAATGGCGGAAGATTAAAGAAAGAATCTTTATCAGTAAAATTTCAAAATAAAAACATTAGTGAAGTAACAAAGCTTTCAATAAATCGTGCTGCAGAGTTTTTTGCTGATCTTAAATTAAAAGGTAAAGATGCAATTATTGCCAAGCCTATTTTAAAAGAGATAACGGAAAGATTACACTTTTTATTAAATGTTGGATTGGATTATTTAACTCTTGATAGATCCGCACGAACATTATCCGGCGGCGAATCACAGCGCATAAGATTAGCAACACAAATTGGTTCGCAACTTGCCGGAGTTTTGTATGTATTAGACGAGCCATCAATCGGTTTGCATCAAAGTGATAATATTAAACTTATTAACTCATTAAAAAATCTTCGTGATCTTGGAAACACAGTTATTGTAGTTGAGCACGACAGGGAAACAATTGAAAGCTCAGATTATATAATTGATCTTGGTCCTGCTGCAGGTGTACACGGTGGTGAAGTTTGTATTGTTGGTGAAACATCAGAGTTGACCAAATCCCAAAATGGTTATGATTCTTTAACCCTTTCCTACCTTAATGATAAAAAGCGAATTGAAATTCCAGAAAAAAGAAGGGAAGGAATTGGCAGCTCACTAATTTTAAAAGGTGCAAAAGGAAATAATCTTAAAAATGTTGATTTGGAAATTCCACTTGGAACTTTTACCGTAATAACCGGAGTTAGCGGTTCTGGTAAATCAACTCTCATCAATGAAACTCTTGTTAAGATTTTAATGAAGAAAATTTATTCTTCTAAACTTGTTCCGCTGCCATATAAATCTGTTGAAGGATTGGAACACATTGATAAAGTAATTGAAATTGATCAATCACCGATTGGAAGAACACCAAGATCAAATCCTGCAACTTATACTGGTTTGTTTACACACATTCGTGATTTGTTTGCGCAACTTCCAGAATCAAAAATGCGTGGGTATGCAACTGGAAGATTTAGTTTTAATGTTGAAGGCGGGAGATGTGAAGAGTGCGGTGGCGATGGTTTAAAGAAAATAGAAATGAATTTTCTTCCAGATGTTTATGTACTTTGCGATGTTTGCCAGGGGAAAAGATACAACAGGGAAACATTGCAAGTGTTATACAAAACAAAATCTATTTCTGATGTTCTTGAAATGCGTGTTGATGAAGCAATGGAATTTTTTGAAGACCTACCAAGAATTCACAGAAAGATAAAAGCAATTCACGATGTTGGACTTGGTTACATTAAACTTGGACAGCAGGCAACAACACTTTCAGGTGGAGAAGCACAGCGGGTTAAACTTGCAACAGAACTTAGTAAAGTAAGCACAGGTAAAACAATTTATATACTTGATGAACCAACAACAGGTTTGCATTTTGAAGATGTTAGAATTCTTTTAGGAGTTTTAAACAAACTTGTTGATAAAGGAAACACAGTTGTTGTTGTTGAACATAACCTTGATGTAATAAAAACCGCAGACTGGATTATTGATCTTGGTCCCGGCGGCGGTGAGTTTGGTGGAAAGATTATTGCCGAAGGAACTCCAGAACAAATAATTAAAAACAAAAAAAGTTTGACCGGTAAGTTTTTGGTAAAAGAGTTGAAAAGATAAAGTCATCACGAGCGAAGCGAAGTGATCTATCAAATTTAAAAATGTGGTGTAATTTTTTTTTATTGCCACGACCTTTAGGTCGTGGATACTTTAAATAAAGATATCTTGGGCTTTAGCCCAAACTTAATTTTAATATTTTGGCTAAAGCCAAGAGTTTTCTCTTATATCCATACCACGACTTAAAAGTCGTGGCAATTCAATCAAACGGCATTATTTGATTCAATCAATCTTAGTTGGATCCCAGGAACATCTAAATCCTTCATCAAGACTATCTAAAATTTTCATATCAGATGCATCCAGAAAAAAATCAAAAATATCCGCATTCTCAATTATTCTTTTCTTTCGTGCGGATTTTGGAATTACAACTAAGTCGTGCTCTATTGCCCAGCGAATTAAAACTTGTGCATTTGTTTTATTATGCTTCTCTGCAATTGGCAGAACTTTTGGATCATCAAGTTTCTTCATTCTTGTTAATGGCGAGTAGGCTTCAAGAATAATGTTATTCTTTTTACAAACATCAAGTAAATCTTTTTGATAATTGTACGGACTAAATTCAACCTGGTTCATAACCGGAATTATGTTTGCGTAAGAAAACAATTCTTCCAGATGAATAATCATATAATTACTTACTCCGATAGATTTGCAATAGCCTGATTCATAAATCTTTTCTAGCGCTTTCCAGCTTTCTTTTCTTTTTTCTTTAACAGGCCAGTGAATTAAGTAACAATCAATGTAATCTGTGTTTAAAGTTTTTAGACTTTTACCAAATGCTTTAAGTGCAGATTCATAACCGTGATCGTCATTCCAGAGTTTTGTTGTAATGAAAACTTCTTCACGTTTTATCCCAAAATTTCTAACTGCTTCGCCAACTTCTTTTTCATTGCCATAAATTCTTGCAGTATCAATATGCCTGTAGCCAGCTTCCAAAGCCCAGGTTACTGCGTTAACACATTCGCTTTCAGCTTTTGTCAGATAAACTCCTAATCCAAATTGAGGAATCTCGACACCGTTATTCATTTTAAGTTTATAATTGATATCTCGTTTCATATATCCTCTAGAAAATATTTAAAAGTTTAAGTGCCATAATAAAAATTGCAACTATCAAAACTGATTTGATAAACTTTTCACCTTTTTTAACAGAAAGTTTTGCACCCCACCATCCGCCAAAAGCATTTCCGGCAGAAAGTGTTATACCGTAATACCAGTTTATTTTATCAGCAAAAATAAAAACTAATAGGGCAGGAATCGTAAACATAAACACAACAAAAACTTTGTGCATATTAACTCTAATCAGATCAAGTTTCATTAAATACTGAAATGAAGCCATCAACAAAAACCCAACTCCAACTTGAATAAATGCACCATAAAACCCAACAACTATCATAGCCAGAGTGATTTTCCAATCAATAACAAAACCTTCTTTTACTTTATCAACTTTCTTTTTAGGCAGAATCATTGTGATGATTATTAAGATCATTATCACAGCAAGAACTTTTTCAAATAATTCATCACTGATCTTAACAGCCATAATCGCTCCGGCAATTGCCCCGGGTAAGGTAAGAGCGGAAAGGATTAAACTATTTTTAAGTTCATAAAATTTTTCAGTCTTAAACGAATGAACTGCAGAAATGTTTTGAAATAAAATAGCGACACGATTCGTTCCATTTGCAACAGTGGGATCTAATCCAAGGAAAATTAAAACGGGCAATGTTAGTGAAGATCCGCCTCCGGCATTTACATTTATAAATGCTGCAATAGCACCTACAACAAATAAAATTATGATTCCAAAAATATCCGGCACACCGTTCCTGTAATTTCTTTTTTAACTAAAACAAAAATAAAGTATTTTATCTGTGAAAAGAATTTTATGTCTTACTATGTGAAACTTGGTGACTTTGTGCCTTGGTGGCAAGTTAGATTTTTGCCACGAAGGCTCTAAGACACAAAAGGGAACCAAAATAAAAATGATCTAAACTTACATTAACTTTTATTAGGTAAAATATGAAATCTAAAATGCAAGAGATATTGACAGCAATATTGTTCATTGTAATATTTAATCAATGCACACAATCACAACAATCTTATGTTAGGGAAAACTATGATAAAAAAGAATATATGATCGAAATGCGTGATGGAGTAAAACTTTTTACATCCGTTTACTCACCGAGAGATAAATCAAGAACATACCCAATTCTAATAGTCAGAACTCCATATTCTGTTGCCCCCTATGGTGAAGAAAAATATACAAGATTTTTAGTCGCATCCACTGAATTTGCTGATGAAGGATTCATATTTGTTTTTCAGGATGTTCGCGGTAGATATATGTCTGAAGGTGAATTTGATAATATGCGTGCATACATCCCAAATAAAAAAAATAACAAACAGGTTGATGAAAGCAGCGATACTTACGATACAATTGAATGGCTTATAAAGAACATCAATAATAATAATGGTAAAGTTGGAATGTGGGGAATTTCATATCCAGGATTTTATGCAATCATGGGTGCAATTGATGCTCATCCTAATCTTGTTTGTGTTTCACCTCAAGCGCCGATATCAGATTGGTTTGTTGGGGATGATATGCATCATAACGGTGCTTTCTCTGTTTTAATGTCCTTTAACTTCTTTAAAGGTTTTGGAATACCCAGACCGGAACCACTAACTAATTATCCGCCGCCTGTTGATTATGCATCACCGGATGCATATAACTTTTTTATGGAAAATACTCCAATAAAAAAACTAAACGAAAGATTTCTTAAAGATCAAATTCCGTTTTGGGATTCTATGGCATCGCATGGTAATGATGATTATTATTGGAGATTAAGAAGCAACTTACAGTATATGAAAAATATTAAACCCGCCTTGTTAATTGTTGGCGGCTGGTATGATGCTGAAGATATGTTTGGTCCATTACATATTTATAAAGCTATTGAAAAAAATAATCCCGAAAATAATTCAAGAATTATAATGGGTCCGTGGACTCACGGTTCCTGGGCTTGGGTTAAAGGAGATTCGCTTGGTGATTTTTCATTCGATCAGAATACAGCAGAATATTATCGTAAAGAAATATTGCTTCCATTCTTTAAATATTATTTAAAAGATGAAGGAGATTTAAAATTAAACGATGCTTATGTTTTTGATACAGGCGAAAATAAATGGAGTAATTATGAAACCTGGCCGCCCAAAAATGCTAGCGAAGTCAAATATTATTTTCAACCTGAAGAAAAGCTTAATTTATCTTTACCCAAAGAGGATAACTCTTTTACGGAATACATCAGCGATCCATTTAATCCGGTTCCTTACACTGCAAAGTTTGAGGACTCAAAGAATTTTTACAATCGTCTTCACTTGATTGAAGATCAACGATATGCTTCAACTCGTCCTGATGTTATTACTTTTGAAACAGGTGCTTTGCCAGAAAATGTAACTATTGCCGGACCAATCAGTGCTGATCTATATGTTTCAACAACAGGAACTGATGCTGATTTTGTAGTGAAAGTAATTGACGCTTATCCTGATGATGCAGTTAATCCCGATCCGAATCCTGCTAAGGTTGAGATGGGAGGTTATGAAAGATTGGTGCGAACTGAAATTATGCGTGGAAAATTTAGAAACAGTTATGAAAATCCTGAAGCATTTATTCCAAACCAGGTAACTGAAGTTAAAATAAATTTGAATGATGCATTTCATACATTTAAAGCGGGACACAAAGTTATGATTCAGGTTTCGTCGTCATACTTCCCATTCTTTGATGTAAATCCAAATACTTTTTGTGATATATATTCTGCCGATAAAGAAAAGTTTGTAAAAGCGATGAATAAAATTTATCATTCAAAAGAATTTCCAAGTAACATAGTATTACAAATTCTAAAATGATTATGAACTTTATAAATCCTCTACGAGGATTATCTTAAGATATGAAGTTTGACTTTTTTACAATAATTAGACTTCTACGAAGTCTTAGATAAAAAACATAGTAGATGTTTTATTATTGTAATTGGCTTGAAGAAAAGGGAAAAAAATCCTCGTAGAGGATTAACAAATAAAATAGTTATTAACTGATGTTACGCACATTTGAAAAAAACCTTCGAAGTTTTCTGAAATAATTAAAAATTTTCCTACTATTTTGGCTATAGTTTTATCAAAACCTCGAAGATTTCACAGATTTGCGTAAGTTGAGTTATTAAATTATTAACAAGGTGGCAAAATGAAAATCTGTATTAAAATATTTCTCGTTATTTTATTTTTGTTTATTGAATTACCCGCACAGGTTTATAATATTGACGAACCACTTGCGCATACATTTTCAATCGTTGCAAGAGATTCGGTAACTGGGGAAATGGGAGTTGCTGTACAATCTCATTGGTTTTCTGTTGGATCGCTTGTAGCGTGGGGTGAAGCGGGAGTTGGAGTTGTTGCAACTCAATCATTTGTTAATCCATCATTTGGACAAAGAGGATTAGAGTTTCTAAAAAAAGGAATGACAGCTCAGGAAGTTGTTGATCTTCTTATTGCAACAGACGAAGGTAGAGATGTTCGGCAACTTGCAATTGTTGATGTAAAAGGAAATTCAGCTTCCTATACAGGTTCAAAGTGTATTGATGCTGCCGGGAATATTGCTGGTGATGGTTATTCTTTACAAGCAAATATGATGTTGAACAATACTGTTTGGGGTGCGATGTCTAAAGCATTTGAAAATTCAAAAGGACCGCTTGCTGAAAGATTAATTACTGCATTAGAAGCTGCACAAAAAGAAGGTGGCGACATTCGTGGCAAACAATCTGCTTGTCTACTTGTTGTAAGAGGTAAGGCAACAGGAAATCTTTGGGAAGATAGATTAATCGATTTACGTGTTGAAGATAATCCTGAACCAATTGCTGAGATTAAAAGATTATTAAAAGTTTACCGTGCTTACGAACATATGAATAATGGAGATCTTGCAACTGAAAAAGGTGATATGAAACTTGCAATGGATGAGTACAATGCTGCAATGCAAATGTTCCCTGAAAATCTTGAAATGAAATATTGGACTGCAGTTTCATTAGCAAATACCGGTGAAATAGAAAAAGCACTTCCAATGTTTAAAGAAATTTTTAATCTTGATAAGAATTGGAAAGATCTGACCAAAAGATTACCACAAGTTGGTCTACTGACTGTTGATGAGTCTAAGCTGAAAAAAATACTTGAACAATAAATTTTAATATTACATATTTCTTCATCTTATTCTACCGTTCATCAATAAAAAGTATTTATGAATCCCGTGCTTCTTATTTTGTATTATTCATTAATCTAAAATAAGAGGCACAATATGTACAAAGAACCAAGACTTTCTCTTTTCGTAATAGTATTCTTTTCATTTTTCATTTCTATTTCTGCTCAGCAAAATTTAACAACACCTCAAGTAAGCCAGAAAGCATCTGTTTCGCAAAGAGTTGGACTAACAGATATTGTTGTTAATTATCATCGCCCTGCAGTAAACAATAGGGTAATTTGGGGATCACTTGTTCCTTACGATCAGGTTTGGCGTGCAGGCGCAAATGAAAATACGACAATTTCTTTTTCGACAGATGTAACTGTTGAGAATAATAAAGTTCCAGCCGGGACTTATGGTTTGCATATGATCCCAACAAAAAATTCCTGGACAATAATTTTTAGTAAGGATAATGCGGCGTGGGGAAGCTTTTTTTACAATCAAGCAAATGATGCAGTTCGGTTCACCGTTAATCCTTTGCAAAGTGATTTTCAGGAATGGCTTTCATATTCATTCGATCAACTAAGTGCAAACTCAACTGCACTTTTATTGAAATGGGAAAAACTTTCTATTCCAGTTAAGATCGAAATTGATGTGAACAAAACTGTAATTGAAAGTATGGAAAAGGAACTCACAAACCTTCCTGGATTTTTTTGGCAGGGCTGGAATCAGATAGCGACTTATGCTTTAACAAATAATTATGAGTTGGATAAAGCGCTTACCTGGGTTGATAGATCAATCGGCATTAATAAAAATTTAACGAATATGATGAACAAATCTTTGATACTTGAGAGTATGGGAAAATCAAAAGAAGCAGAAAATATTAATAAGGAAGCATTTGCTCTACCTGGAATTGATGAAGCTCAGGTAAATGCGCTTGGATATCAGCTTATGGGAATTGGAAAAACTGATGAAGCATTAAAAGTTTTTGAAAAAAATACTATCGATCATCCAGGCTCATGGAATGTTTGGGATAGTTTTGCAGAAGGATTGTTGACCAATGGTGATAAGTTAAAAGCAAAGCAGCTTTATGAAAAAGCTTTAAGTATGGCACCTGAAAACCAAAAAGATAGAATAAAAGGGATAATCTCAAATATTAAATAATAGTTTTTTTTATCAAGCTGAGCTTGTCGAAGGCTGACTCCTATCAATGGGGTCACACTTCGACTTTGCTCAGTGTGACATTGGTTGTTAGAGAATCCTATAGCATTCCGAACTGAAGAAGAATCACCTTTCTTAATACAATTTATAATTTTATTTTTACACATCAATTGAACTACTGAAATATTATTACTTGCAAAACAAAAAAGATTTTTTTAGAAAGCTTATCATTCCTTTAACTTTCCCGTTATTGCTTTGGACAATTTATTTATTTACTTACCTGTTAGATATTTATCCATATAAACTGGGTATCCTTCCTCGAAACATTAGCGGACTTGTAGGAATATTTACATCGCCATTAATTCACGGTGGATTTTCACACTTGATCTCTAACACCGCTCCATTAATAGTTATGGGATTGGGGATTTTTTATTTCTATCCTAAAGTTGCATACAAAGTTTTTACAATAATTTATTTGGGAACAGGAGTTCTTGTCTGGATTTATGCACGAGAAGTTTATCACATCGGTGCAAGCGGAATTATTTATGGTTTTGTTTCGTTCTTATTTTTCAGCGGTATATTTAGAAAAGATAACCGCTCAGTTGCATTGGCTTTGGTTGTCATTTTTCTTTATGGTGGATTGATTTGGGGAGTTCTGCCAGTTGAAAAAGGAGTCTCATGGGAATCCCATTTATTTGGAGGAATTGTTGGGACTATAGCTTCATTTGTTTTTAGAAAAGTTGATCCGCCCAAACGATATGATTGGGAAGATGAAGAATCTGAAATTCCGGCAAATAAGCTGGAGGTATCTTATGATGCAGATAAAAATAAATTTTTGGATGAGCTTTGAAAAAAATTATTACTACAGCTTTTATTAATTAGTTAATTTCGAAAAGTCATTTCGAAGGAGTCTTCGACTGAGAAATCTGAGTTGTAAAAAAGTTAAGATTTCTCCCTTCGGTCGAAATGACAAAAAATAGAAAATAATAATTATAGATTGCAGATTATAAGTTTAAAGTAGAATATAAATGGAACCAAAATGAAAAAAACTACAACAGAAACTCGTGCTTACCGCACTGAAATGAATGACAGAATTTTAAACTCAGGTTTTAGAGATTTTAATAAATTCTTTGCACTTGATAACAAAGCTTACATTGATGGTGCTTTGAACGCAAAAACAAAAGAGTTGATGGGATTATCCGCATCAATGGTTTTGCGATGTAACGATTGCATTTTTTATCATATCGATCGATCAATTCAGGAAGGTGCAACAAAAGAAGAATTAATGGAAACATTTAATGTTGCATTAATTGTTGGTGGCTCAATAGTTATCCCACATTTACGATATGCGTTTGAAGTAATGGATAATATATTAGAAGACAAAGGGAAAACAGAATAATGATTATCGTACCAAAAAATATTGTAACAGTTGATGGTAAAGATAGAATTCTAAAAAATCATTTTGTGGAAATTGAAAACGGCAGAATTGTTTCAATCAAAAAGAATGATGAAAAATATTTTTCTAAAAATAAAAAAAGCGTTTTAAGATTTGATGGTTTAACATTAATTCCTGGTTTCGTTCAAACGCATATTCACCTTTGCCAAACATTATTTCGTGGATTGGCGGATGATCTTGAACTTCTCGATTGGCTCCAATTAAAAATATTTCCTTTTGAAAACGCACATAATAAAAATTCTCTTTTAAGTTCTGTTAGATTGGGAATAAATGAATTGCTTTTAAGCGGTACAACAACTTTGCTTGATATGGGAACTCTTCGTCATCAGGAAGTGATATTTGAAGAATTGCAAAGTTCTGGAATGCGCGCAATCGCAGGTAAATGCTTGATTGATGAAAATGAATTATTCCCGGAATTTAAATCAGATACAAAATCCGAGTTGAAAGAAATCTATCAACTTGCAAAATCTTATCACAATACATCAAATGGAAAAATTAAATACGGATTTGCCCCAAGATTTGTTCTATCCTGTTCAGAAGAACTTCTTAAAGAATCTTTTGAAATGAAAAAAGATTTTGCTGGAAGTTTATATCACACTCATTCATCAGAAAATAAGGATGAAATAGCTGAAGTTAAACGCAGACACAAAAAAGAAAACATTGAATATTTTAATTCAATTGGTGTGATTGATGATCATTCTGTTTTAGCACATTGCATACACGTTAATGATAAAGAAACAGAGCTGCTGAAAAAAAATGATGTACGGGTTTCGCACTGTCCTTCATCAAATTTAAAACTTGGATCTGGAATCGCGAATATTCCAAAATATTTAAGCAGAGGAATTTCAGTTTCACTTGGTGCAGATGGCGCTCCTTGCAATAACAATCTAAGTATTTTCAATGAGATGAGATTATCTGCCTTAATACAAAAACCAATCCACTGTCCAACCGCGATGGATGCCAAAACAGTTTTTAAACTTGCCACAATTGAAGGCGCAAAAGCATTACATCTGCAAAATGAAATTGGAAGTATTGAAGTTGGAAAGAAAGCGGATTTGGCTTTGTTGGATTTATCAACAAACGTACATTCAATTTCGGATGATGACAAATCAGTTTATTCAGACATAGTTTATTCATCATCAAGTGAATCGGTAAATTCTGTTATGGTTGAAGGTGAATGGAAGGTGCTGAATAAAAAATCACTTTTGTATGACCAATCTGAATTGAATTATTCTGCAAGAGAAGAATTAAAGAAACTATTAAATAGAGTTAAAAAATAATTTTAACGGTATTTAGATAAAGAAAAAATAAATCGTCATTTCGACCGACCTGACCGCTGACGCAGTCAAGGCGGGAGGGAGAAATCTGGATTATTAATTTAACAGATTTCTCAGTCGTGAACTCCTTCGAAATGACTGCTACTTTAAAGTAAAATAATAAATAATGAAACAAATAATTCTTGCAACTACAAATAAAGGCAAGCTAAATGATGTTAAAGAAATCCTTAAAGATATCGATATAGAAATTTTATCGTTCATGGATTTTTATGATCATCCTAATGTTGAAGAAACAGGAAGTACATTTTTAGAGAATGCCGAAATTAAAGTTAAAGCAGCATTTGAAAAGTATAATATTCCGAGTATTGGTGACGATTCTGGTTTGGAGGCTTTTCAACTTAATGGTGAGCCGGGAATTTATTCAGCAAGATATGCCGTAGAAAATTCAGATGATGAAAAAAATAATTTAAAGTTGATTAAAAAACTTTCAGATTATCCCGCACCGCATCCAGGAAGATTTGTTTGTGCCGCAGTTTACTACGATGGAAAGGAATTCAAATCAGCAATTGGGGAAGTAAGAGGAAACATTATTAAAAATCCTCGCGGTATAAATGGTTTTGGTTATGATCCTTTATTTATCCCCAATGGATACGATAAAACAATGGCTGAACTTTCACACGAAGAAAAAAATAAAATTAGTCACAGATTAAAGGCATTTAAGGAATTGAGCAAATACTTAGTGTAGAAAAGAATTTTATTTTGCTGCGATTAACACCTGCACTGTTTGAAAAGTAAAATTATACTTTTCGATTTTTCTAAAACCTGAGTTTTGTAAAAGTTTTTCAAGATTAACTTTCTCATCAAACTCTTCAACAGAATCAGGCAGGTAAGTATAAGCTGCTTTATCGCCGGAAATTATTCCGCCTAACACAGGCAAAATATTTTTAAAATAAAATCTGTAAATACCTTTAATAATTTTATTTGAAGGCATTCTGAATTCTATTACAGTTGCTTTTCCATTTGGTTTTAAGATTCGATAGAAAGAATTAAACCCTTCCTGAATATCATAAAAATTTCTAACTCCAAATGCTACTGTTATGTTTGTAACAGATTCATCCTTGAATGGAATTTTTTCTGCTGTCATTTGTACAAGTTTTCCATCAATCCAATTAGATTTTTTATCAAACAAGCTCAACATCTTAAAAGAAAAATCAGCACCGTAAATTTTTTGAATACCCATTTTCTTAGCTTGTATTGCAACATCACCCGTACCGCAAGCAACATCTAACAATATAGAATCCGAATTTAATCCAGTAAGTTTAAGTGCTTTTTTTCTCCAGTAAAAATCCAAACCAAAGCTTAAGAAGTGATTAAGAAAATCATATCTGCCAGCAATGTTATCAAACATTAGTTTTACTTGTTTCTTTTTTTCACTCATTTCAGTCAATGTTTTCCATATTCAAATTCTTCTTTCCCGATTTTTCTTTGCCACCAGTTGAAAAATATTTTGCCGCTCCATATAGAAAAAATCATAAATGCCAATCCGCCAATCAAATCAATTACATAATGGTACCAGAGATATACTGTAGCTAAAATCAATAATGATCCAATAGGAATAAAAAAATATCTGCTGCGGCTTTTTAATTTAATCGAAAGGTACATAACGATTAGTGTAATCATAGTGTGTCCGCTGGGAAAAACATCTCGCTGAACAACAGAAGCTGGATTCAAAGTTCCAAAGGGAATTCCTTCTCCAGCGTTTGTCATTTCTCTTAAAGGATTTGTAAGGAATAACCCGGGAAGAGTTTGGTTTATAGTATTAAAATCATGCAACGTAAAACGTGGACCTATTCCGGGCAGCGAAAAGTATCCTAAATAAGACAGAAAAAATCCATAGATAACTGAGAAGAGAGCAAAATCTAATGCTACAAATCTATTTTTATTCAGTAATGATAAACCAAGAATTATTGGAAGTAAATAAAACATTCCATAAACTATTTGCAGAACCTCTGTTAAAACTGGATTAGAGAATTGATGTAAGAAATGTGTAGGATCTGCCCCAAACATCCAGCGGTCTATAGCTATAAACCAATCATCGAAATCATAAATGCGTATTGGTTTTATCATAGAAAATAATTGTCGGAATGTTAATAAGATAATTGGTGCAATGTACCAGTAATGAATTATGCGCCAGACTTTTTGCTCGCTGATTGCTTCAAGATATGATATGACGAAGGCAACACTGATTACTAAAAGATTAATGAATATCCAGGTGATTGTGTTTTCAATCCTGCTGTAAAAAATTATGTGAAGCAAAATTAAAAATGCTGAAAAGCTGATAGCGACTACATCAAAGGCTTTTAATTTTTTTATTAAGGATTTTATTCTTTTCATTAATAAGAGTATAAGTGAAATAACAAGATTATTTATTACTTGCAAATTCAGCAAGTTTGATGAAGTCATCAACATTAAGCTGTTCGGCGCGCAGAGAAAGATCAATACCGCACCCGCTAAAATTTACTTCGGCAAATATACCATTGCTCAGCGAATTTTTTAGCGTCTTTCTGCGGTTTCCAAAAGAAGATTTTATAATGGATTTGAACATCGAATTGAATTCCGGATTATTTCTATTATCATTAAAGTTAATATGAACAACAGCCGAATCAACATTTGGTTTTGGATAAAACACATTTGGTGAAACTTTGAACGCTAACTTTGTTTTTCCAAAATACTCAAGAAGAACCGAAAGTATTCCGTAATCTTTTGATCCCATTTTTGCAGTCATTCTTTTTGCAACTTCGTATTGAACCATAAAAACAGCATCGTTGACAATAGTGTTGTTATCAAAAAGTTTGAAAAGAATCGGGGAAGTAATGTTGTACGGAATGTTTCCTGCAACTCTAATCTTTTGTTGTTGTAAAGAAATAAATTGATGTAAATCCAAATCCATAAAATCCTGCTGCAATAGTTTCAAATCGCTAAAACGATTTTGCAGTTCTTCAATAACTCTTTTATCAATCTCAATCGCAATAAGATTTGCTTTGCCCTGAATCAGATATTTAGTTAAAGCACCTTGTCCCGGTCCAATTTCAATTATTAATTCATTTTCTTTCGGATCAATTTCAGCAATTATCTTTTTAATGATATTCTGATCCTGCAGATAATTCTGACCGAATCTTTTTAGTGGTAAGACTTTATTCATATTTATTTGATTTAACCGATAGCAAAATAGCAAAATTATATGGCAAAATTTTAAATCAATTTGTTTAAGAAAAAAATAACTTTTAGTTTTCTGATGCAAACTTTCCAATTGTAAATCCAAGGAGAAAACGGTGCAAGAAAAATATATTGTAAGTGTAGATATGGGTGGAACTAAAATCCTTGCTTCTGTGCTCAATTCAAAAAAGGGAATTATTGCCCGCCAGAAAAAACCTACAAACATAAACAGTGGGACAAAAACTTATGTTAAAGATATAGCAGAAATTATTAAAAAAGTTGTTGCTGAATCTAAACTTAAAAACAAAAATATTGCAGCAGTTTGTTTGGGTGTGCCGGGATCTGTAAATCCTATAACAGGCGTAATTGGTTTTGCTCCAAACCTTGGAATTAAAAACTATAGAATGAAATCAGAGCTTGAAAAATTAATTCCTTATCCGGTGCTTTTGGAGAATGATGTTAATCTTGGTGCGCTTGGAATTAAAAATTATGGAATCGGGAAAAAATCTGAAAATATGCTGGCTGTTTTTATTGGAACAGGTATCGGCGGTGGTGTAATAATTAATGGAAAAATTTATAGGGGATTTAATTTTGTTGCTGGTGAAATTGGGCATATGCTCGTTCAAAAGAATGGACCTAAATGCGGATGCGGAAAGAAAGGCTGCTTTGAAGCTCTTGCAAGTAGAACTGCAATTGTGAATAACATTATTAACGACATTAAAAAAGTAAAGAAAAAAAGTGTTCTTTCTGATTTAATAAAATTCAATCAAAGAATTAAAAGCGGTGCATTAAGAAATGCTATTGATAGAAAAGATAAAGTTGTTACTAAACGAATTACTGAGGCGTGCGAAACTATTGGTGATATTCTTGGAAGCATTGCTAATCTTATGAACTTTGATATGATCGTTCTTGGCGGCGGAGTTATTGAGGCGCTTGGTGATTTTATGATGCCGATAATAAGAAAAGAATTTAATAATCATGTTCTTGATGCTTCAGCAAAAGGGATTAAAATTGTTTCTTCAAAGCTTGGTGATGATGCTGCAATTTATGGAGGATTAGCTTTGGCAGAAGAGTTTTTAGGTATTAAAGTTTGATTTTTCTTTGTGATTTATTGTTTGTCCTTAGCGTGCTATGCGAGAAAAGAAAAAACATTTCACGCAAAGGTCGCAAAGTTTTTCGCTAAGTACGCAAAGAAAAAGAATATTACTCAGTCATCTTACGCATATTAATATAAAAACCTTCGAGGTTTTCTGAAATAAATAAGAATTGTTCTATTATTTTAACTGCTTTTTTAGCCAAACCTCGAAGGTTTCGCAGAACTGCGTAACATAAGTTACTCAATTAAATTGTGATTCTATCTCTATAAGTTCTTCGGTTAGCTTTTCCCACTTTTTATTTGCTGATTCAAGTTCCGATTTAGCTTTATTAAATTTGTTTGTAATATCTTTGGCAGCACCACCATCGCTGTAAATATTAGGATCAGATAATTTATTTTCTAAATCTTTTACTTCTTTTTCGAAAGAAATAATCTTCACTTCACACCTTGAAATTTCTTTTGCTAAATCTTTAGTGGCTTTGTGTTTTTGCTGTCGAAGTTCGGCTTCAATCTTTTTTTGTTCTTTACGATTTGTGGAAGTAACTTTTTCTTTCTTCTCAAGTACAATAGTATCTCTTTCAAGTGATGATAATTCACGTTTTGAAAGAAAATAATCTATGTCACCTAAATATGTTTTTAGTTTTCCTTTACGGATATCAATTATTTTTGTTGCGATCGGTCTTAAAAAATCAACATCGTGCGAAACAAGAATAAGCGTTCCGTTAAAATCCAGTAATGCTTTTTGCAAAATAAGTTTTGAAGTGTAATCAAGATGGTTTGTAGGTTCATCAAGTATGATAAAATTAGCTTTGGTCAATAAAATTTTACAAAGTGCAACCCTGCTTTTTTCACCGCCGGAAAGTACACCAACTTTTTTAAATACATCATCGCCGGAAAAAAGAAAAGAACCGAGTAATGAGCGCAACTGTCCAACGGTTTTATTTTCAGCAATTCCGTCAACCGTTTCGATAAGATCCAAATCGGGATTAAGATTATCAGCAACATCCTGTGCGTAATAGGATACGATGGTATTGTGTCCCAATATTCTTTCACCGGAATTAATATCAATTACGCCGGATATTATTTTTGCCAAAGTAGATTTGCCGGCGCCATTTGGTCCAACAAAAGCAATCTTTTCACCTTTTTCTATTTCAAAATTAATCCCTTCAAAAACTTTTTTATCACCATAAGATTTATAAATAGAAATTAGTTTAATTGGCGTCCTCCCGCTTGGAGGCGGCACAGGAAATCGAATATTAATTTCACTTTTATCTTCTGGTAATTCTATAAGCTCAACTTTTTCAAGCTGCTTTATTCTGCTTTGTACCTGTCGGGATTTTGTAGCTTTGTATCTAAACCGTTCAATAAATTTTTGTGTTTCTTTTAATTTTTTCTGCTGCTGATCAAATTGATGAACCGCTAATTCATCACGTTCAATTTTATATTTGATGTAAGAATCATAATCACCTTTAAACGTAAAAAACTTACCAAGAAAAATTTCTAAAGTTCGATTAGTAACCTGATTAACAAAATTTTTATCGTGTGATACAATCAGCAAGCCGCCTTTGTAAGCTTTTAGAAAATCAATAAGCCATTCAAGTGAATCAATATCAAGATGATTTGTAGGTTCATCAAGTAAAAGAATATCATTTTGTGAGATAAGAATTTTTGCAAGTGCAATTCTCATTTGCCATCCGCCGGAAAATTGATTTGTTAACCGACTAAAATCTTCTTCAGCAAATCCAAGCCCAAGTAAAATTTTTTCAACTTTAGATTCGGCAGAGTAAGAGTCTAATCCTTCCAGCATATGATGAACTTCACCAAGCTGATGAGCAAAATCCATTATTTCTTCATCAGTAAGATCGGGATTATTTAAGGCATCGGTAATTTCAGTTTCTTTATTTTGAAGCTCAATAATATCAGATAAAGCTGAAGATGCTTCTTCTAATAAAGTTTTTCCAGCGTGTGTAACATTTTCCTGAGGCAGGTAACCGATTGAAATTCGTTTTTGTTTATGCACTTGTCCTGATTCAGGTTCAAGTTTGCCTGCAATAATTTTTAGAAGGGAAGACTTGCCGGTTCCATTGGCTCCGACCAAAGAAATTTTGTCGCCGGAAGAAATTCTATAATTGACATCTTTAAAAAGATATTTTCCGCCAAATTGAAGTGAAAGATTTATAAGACTAATCATTTAAGATAAAGCTACTCTCTAAGCACTGCAATTTTTCCAGTTTCAACGCTGTTACCTTCCTGATCAAAAGCTATAACGATGTAAACACCGCTGTTAACTAAATTGCCATTATCATCACGTCCATCCCAAAAAGCGGTGCGCCCGCCAGGTGATGAAAATGCACGAACTAAATTTCCTGAGATAGTTATTACTTTAATATCAGTATCCCTAATCAATCCATCAATTGTTGCAAGCTGATTTCCATCTTTAATTATGAAAGGATTTGGATAAATATTTAATCCATTGAAACTTTCTACAGGCAGAATTGCCGGTGTGTCGAAGGACGTTAATCCTGCATCAGTGCCTACATATACTCTACCTGTTTTTTCATCGATGGTCAGGCTTTGAATTTTATCAGAGAGAAGCGGACTATTTTTAGAATTTAAGGTTGCAAGTAGTTGAGTTCCATCAGTGCTTAACAAAAATAATCCTTCATTTGATCCCACCCATTTTTGATTTAATGGATCAACAGCAATTGCATTAATAGTTTGCTGTCTAACCGAAAAAGATGAAGTGATTCTGAATTGAGGATTGGCAGATGTTAATACACTATTAAGATTTGTAAGGATATTAACACCTAAACTTGTTCCAACCCAAAGATCTCCTCTTTTATCAATTGCAATATCAGAAATCGAATTACTAGTTAATCCATTTGATGTAGTAAGATAACCAGACACATCATCGGAAGCATCAAGGTAAGTTCCTTTTTCATTAAAGTAAAATAAACCTGATCTTGATTCATCTTGTGAGATATACCATTTCGTTCCGTTCTGATCAATTGCAAGATTATAATGTTTTTCAATAATTCGATTTTGTTCAGCGGGTATGGTAAAGAAATACCAGGTACTGTCTGGTGTAAGCATACTTAAAGTATTTCTATCAGCGGGCCAATAATTTAAAATCCATAAATTGTTTTTAGTATCCTCTGCAAATCCAGTGATAACAATAAAATTATTACTTATTGGTATTCCGATTAGCTTTGTATTCTGGGCATCAAATCTATCAATCTTATTTTTTTTTAATTTTGCAAAACCTTGTCCCCAATTACCAGCATAGATTGTGTTATCACTTGAAACATATATTTCATAGTAACCGTTTTGAAGTAGTTCTGGATAATGTTCAACGTCATATGTTTTCCATTCAATTCCGTTGTAATTATAAAATCCAACACCACCAAGATCTTTTCCACTTGCGGACCATAAGTTTCCATTTTTATCAACGATCATATTAGGAAACTGATTTGCTGCTGGTCCGTTAGGAAAGATTAGATTATTTTGTTTTAGTAACCCTTTATTTGTCGCAACCAAAATTCCAACATCATTTGAGTAGGCTAATTTGGAGGGAATATTTGATAATGCAGTCATTTCAGAAATTGAAGAACCATCTGACATATAAACCATGGATGGTGATAATATATATAAAGTAGATTCAACAGTTAATAAATCTATAATCTGAAGATTAGCAGCACCTAAGTAAGTTTGCCAGGCTGATCCATTAAAAATATATAAACCCTGATTTGTACCAGCAATTAACGCATTATTAAAAAGCACTAACTTATTAATTCCACCGGTTGGCAAACCGTTTGTTTGATTAAAAACATTCCAGGATTCTGGTGCGGATAAATTTTTGGCACCTAATTTTTGAATAGCCACACCTGCATCAGTTGCAGCATAAATAAGATTAGATACAAGAATACTATTAACTCTAATATTTGAAGAAAAATTTCCAAACTTAAAAAAGGTATCATAAAAAGAGTAATTCTTTGAATCAATAAGTGATATGCCAAAATCAGTGGCGATATATACAGTATCACCGGAAATCGAAATATCATTTATTTGTTTATTTGTTTTATCAGAATTAAAAATATCTAAGATGGAGTGAAAAGAATTTGATGATGGATCAAAAACATCTATCATTCCATTTGCACTACCGAACCAAATTTTGTAATACGAATCAATTCCGACTGAGGTAAGTGAAGTTCCATTCAATCCTTCAGCTTTACTAAAAGTTTTAAATGTGTTATCTGAAGGATTATAAAAATATGCTCCGCCTTGCGTAGCAGCCCACACCCCTTGAGTTGAAAGAACCAAATCATTAGTCACTTTCATATCAGTATAATTTTTCCAATTGGAAAATTGCTGGGCAAATGAATTTGCAGAAAAGAATAACACGACAATGAGAGATACGATAAATTTCATTTTAGATCCTGGTTAAAGTTAATAGCAGTAAAAGATTTATCTATACTCTCTCTATTTTTAATGGAAAGTTAAAAAAAATATTATTCAATAAAAGTCTAAAATTTTTTCTGCTTGTATTAGATTGAAAATATTTTGTGGTACAATCTAATTTTTCAATAGTAGGTTTAATAACTAAGCTGAATTTCTCAAAAGCTGTTTTCTCATTGCTTCAACTTTAGGCATACCAATCGAAAACTTACCTAAGTTTTCATAATCATTTCTTTCACCGCCATGAAAATCAGAACCGCCGCTTTCTAATAAGAAAAATTCATTAACAATACCGCGATAATGTTTTACTTGATACGGTAAATGAGAAGGATGCAAAACTTCAATACCATCAAGTCCGGCTTCAATTAATTCTACCATAATTGCATCGGGTAAATTTCCAGGGTGTGCGATAAATGAAAGACCGCCTGCATCGCTAATTATCTTAAATGCACTTCTTGGTGATAGATGAACTTTTCTTTCGTAAGCAGGACATCCGTTGCCGATATATTTACTGAAGGCTTCGAAATAGTTTGAAACCAATCCATTTTTTACCATTGCCTTAGCTATATGCGGTCTGCCTACAGCGGAATTTTGAGCGATCTTCATTATATCGGATAGATTAATTTCTAATCCCAATGCATTTAATTTTTCTGCAATACGTTGAGCACGTTTTATTCTTTCAGCTCTAAAGAATTTAAGGTATTCTTCCAACTCTTTATTGGTTGGATCAATAAAATAAGCAAGTATATGAACTTCCCGATCTCTGATATCCGAGCTGATTTCAAGTCCCGAAATTACTTCCACACCATATTTTTTACCTAGCTCAATACTTTCTTCTATCCCATCGACAGTATCGTGATCAGTGATACTAATTAAATCGATCTTAGCTTCTTTAACTTTGACAATTAATTCTTCAGGTGAATGCTGACCATCAGAATACAGAGTGTGCATATGTAAATCAGTTTTACGATTCATAATTAATCAAACATTTCTTTAAATTTTTCATAATCAGTAATTCTAAGCTTTGATCCATCTAATTCTATCAAACCTTTTTTTGCAAAAGAATGTAAAGTACGTGAAATAGTCTCGCGTGAAGTGCCTGCCATATTTGCTAACTCCTGCTGAAATGGGAGATGATCAATTTCAACAATACCTTGTCTTATTTTCCCAATATCATCTGCTAATTGCAAAAGTACAGTTGCAACTTTGCCTTCAGCATCTTTAAGTGATAAAGCTTTAACTTTCATTGATGAAGCTCTTAGTCGCTTTGTTAACTCTGTAAGTAAAGCAATTGAAACGTCTGGATACTTTTTTAAAAGATCTAAAAATTCTGTTCTTTGGATTATAAATAGTTTCGAATCTTCTATTGCAGTAACTGTTGCTGATCTTGTCATTCCATCCAAAAGTGACATCTCACCAAAAAAATCTGATTCATTTAGAATCGCAAGTATCACTTCCTTATCATCGCCGCTTGATCTTGATACTTTAACTTTGCCTTCTACTATTACAAAAAGGGCAGATCCCGATTCTTCTTCAGATAGAATTATAGAATTTTTTTTAAAGTTCTGTGTTACCCCTGATTTCACAATCTTTTCAAGTGTATCGCTATCCAACTCAGAAAAGATTGGAACGCTTTCTAAAAAATTAGTATTATTTAACAAATAGCCACCTCTCTTTTAAATTCAATCCATCAAAAAAAACATTTGATGAATATGGAAATTAATTTTAACGGGTATCATTAAATTACAAAGATTTATCTTAGTATTAAAAAAGCATAATTCCAGAATTTATTAGCAGTTTTATAATTGTTTTTTAAGCTCGATGTGTCTATTTTAAGCGGCTTAAATTTTCAATGTTTATTAATACGGAGATGTAGAAATTATGGCTATGATGGCCAAAATGAGGAGTTTAGCTCCTGCATTCATTTTAACAGTGGGCGGATTATTTGTTTTATTTATGATAATATCCGACTCAAATGTTCTTCAGGCACTTGGAGGCGGACGAACAAATAATATCGGATCGGTTAACGGTGAAAATATTACTTACCAGGAATTTCAAACAGCTCTTGATCAGCAGATTGAGAATCAGAAAAAACAGTCCGGTGCTGATTTAGATGATAGTCAGGTTGATCAACTCAGAGATCAGGTTTGGGATGCAGTTGTTACACAAAAAATATTTTCTCAGTTAATTAAAGATTATGGAATAAAAGTTTCTGATCAGGAAGTAAAGGATATAATACTTGGTGAAAATCCGCCGGAATTCTTAAAAAGAAATTTTGTTGATTCACTTGGCAATTTTAACAGGCAGCTTTATGAAGACGCACTTTTTGATGCACGAAATAAACAAGCTTTGATTCAAGCAGAAGAGCTTGTTCGCCAATCAAGATTAACACAAAAACTACAAAGTATGATTCTTGCTTCAGTAACAGTTGGTGAAGATGAAGTTAAAAGAAGATTTTTAGACCAGAATACAAATATTGAAGCTGATTACGCATTAGTTGATTTAAACCTGGTTAATGATGCTGATATTAAAATAACCGATGAAGATTTAAAATCTTATTATGAAAAAAACTTAAATAATTATAAAGTTCTGCCGCAAAGGAAATTAAAATTTGTTTTATTTCAAAATATCCCTTCATCAGAAGACTCACAAATGGTTTTTAAAAATTTAGCTAATGTAAAAAACACAATCTCTGCTGGCGACACTTTAGGATTTGAACAGTTAATTAAAATTTATTCTGAAACTCCTTATTCAAAAGATACGCTATCTGTCCAAGCTCTGACTGGGGAAATAGTAGCAGCTTTTAATAAATCTACAACAGGAAATATTGTTGGACCATTTGCCGCACCAGAAGGATATGTTCTTTACAAGTACTTTGGTAGTGTTACCTCAAAAGATGTTTTTGCAAAAGCTTCTCATATTTTAATCAACCAATTTGGTAGTGATGAAAAGAATCTGGAAGAAGCAAATAAGTTATATAATAGATTAATTGCAGGTGAAAAATTTAGTGAATTAGCTAAAGAATTTTCTACGGACCAGGGCAGTGCAAAAAAGGGGGGTGATCTTGGTTATTTTGCTAAGGGAATGATGGTTAAGGAATTTGAGAATGCCTGCTTTAACGGAAAAGTTGGTGAAGTTCAAAAACCCATCAAAACAAATTATGGATATCATATAATAAAAGTAACAGATAGAACTGATAAAAAGTATGTTGTAGAAAAAATTGTAAATAAGATTAAACAATCAGCAAGCAGTAAAGATCGAAATTATAATAATGCAAATGATTTTTCATATCTCGCAAAGAAAAATGATTTTGATCAGGAAGCTAAGCTGCTGAATTATAAAGTTCAGGAAACCCCATTATTCGCAGATAATACTGGCTCTATCCCATCCATCGGAACAAGTGAGAGACTTGTAAAATTTGCGTTTGCAAACAGCGTAAACTCTATTGGCGATCCATTTAAAGTTCCAAGCGGCTATGTTGTTGTAAAAATCACAGAAAGTACGTCTGAAAAATTCAGATCTTTTGATGAAATAAAAGGACAATTAAAGCCAATTGTTATGAGAGAAATAAAATTTGAAAAGTTAAAAGGTATGGCAGAAAATCTTTTCAAAAAAATTGGAGGCGATTTTAATAAAGTCTCTTCAATTGACTCTAGAATAATGGTTCAGCAAACGGGCAGCTTTACTCCCGCATCTACTGTTCCAAACATCGGCAGGGACTATGGATTTATTAATGCTTCACAAAAACTGGATGTAAATAAAATTTCGGATCCTGTTAAAGGCTTACGAGGATATTATCTAATCAAGGTTACAAAGCGGACACCATTTGATAAAACGATTTATTCTGCACAAAGTTCAAATATTCGTAACATGCTTTTTCAAGAAAAGCGAAGTCGTTTCTTAAACCAGTGGGTTACTGATATTAAGAAAAGTGCCGATATTGTAGATAACCGTTATCTTTTTTATCGCCAATAGACAAATCCAATATTTAAATAACCCCCAAATTTTGCAAGCAGCAGTTTTTGGGGGTTTTCTTTTTTCTAAAATGTTGCTGATCTTTAAATAGATTAAATATCAAATTAAAATTAATGACACTTCGCATCTTTTTTATTTTCTTCGTAATAAACACTTGTACATTTGCCCAAAACAATGGGAAGAGTTTTAGCTTCTTTATTGGGGGAGATTATATAACATCGGCACAAATTTTTTTAAACCCCAATTCATCTGACATCGTAATTAAAAATAAATCTTTTGAAATTCAGCACCTCTATTCACCGGTAATTGATTTTAGATATAGGCTGAATGAAGATATTATATTGGGAATCAGCTCGGAGTATATTTCTAAAAGTGAAAAGGGAAGAAACTTATCTGTTGCAGAAGGCAGCCAGATAATTGAATTAGAAGTTGAAGACGGTGTTTTATTTATACCAATTGAACTTTCTGCTTATTATTATTTACCCTTTTCAACAGAGCAATTTAAATTTACAATGGGTGCGGGCGTTGGTTATTATTATGGAGAACAAGCACGAAAATTTGGTGACACACAAATTCAAAATCTAAAAAAAGAAAACGCTATAGGTATTTTAGTTTCGATCGGTATGGAATATTTAATTCTTAAACAAATAGGATTAAGATTTGATATGAAATTCCGTGATCCCGAAGTGGAATTGACAAGCAGATATCTAAAGAGTGTAGTAAATTATAAAGGCTCTCAAATAAATTTGTCACAGGATTCATTTGATTCTAAAATAAATTTAGATGGGATTTCATTTTTATTTGGCTTATCATTCCAATTTTAATTTTCCTAACATAAGTTTTCTCACGCTATTTCTTTAAATTATCTTTATAATCTTTAATCAATCTAATTAGATGAAAAAAAATCTGATATTTCTCACTGGATTTATGGCTGCCGGCAAAAGTACAATAGGTCCAATTTTAGCCAATACGATAGGATGGAACTTTTATGATCTTGATCAATTGATTGAAGAGAGATCCGGAAAGCAAATAAAAAAAATATTTGAGGAAAATGGTGAGGAATACTTTCGACTTCTTGAGAGTAAATTATTGGAAGAGGTTACACATTTAGAAAATTATATGATTGCTCTTGGTGGTGGAACAATTGCAAATCCAATTAACCTGGAACTGATAAAGTCATCGGGATTTCTCATTTATTTGGAATCATCAGTGGAGGAAGCCTATAAAAGGCTGAGATTTAAAAGAGATAGACCAGCCTTATTATTTGATGGTGATGAAGAACCAGCTAAAGCAGAGTTCATTAAGAAAATAAACGAACTTCTTGAAACAAGAAAACACTTTTATAATCAGGCAGATATAATAATTAATACTGATAATAGTAGGATCGGAATAACAGTTGATAAATTAGTTTTAATAATTAAGAAAGAGCTTAGTAGTGAAAAAAATAATAGTTAAATTAAAAGAAAATTCTTATCCAATCCTAATTAGCGAAAATTCATTATCCAGCTTAATAAATAAATTAAATTCCCAGGAAATATCTAAATGCTTGATAATTATTGACAGGAATGTGGAAAAATATCACTCATCATATCTTAGAAAAAATTTTGCGGGTTTAAATTGTAAATCATACAAATATTTATTTAATGCTACGGAGCTAAATAAAAATCTTAAACAGTGCTATAATATTTTTAAGTTTTTAAGTTCACATTATTTTGATAGAAATTCTTCAATCGTTTCTGTCGGTGGTGGTATCACAGGAGATATCGCAGGCTTTACTGCTAGCACTTTTATGCGAGGAATTAGTTATTATCAAGTACCCACAACTCTTTTATCGATGGTTGATAGTTCTGTCGGTGGGAAAACGGGAGTGAATTTTGATAATAGAAAGAATTTCATCGGAACATTTTATCAGCCTAAAGGTGTATTTATAAATAGTATGTTTTTAGATTCTTTACCTCAAAGAGAAGTAGTCTCTGGTATTGGTGAAATATTTAAATACTCATTTTTATCTGATTATAAAAATTACTCTCGGTTAAAAAAGAATCTTGAAAGTATTATGAATAAAAAAGAAATAAATTATAAGGATATTATAGAACCATGTTTAAAAATAAAATCCAATATTGTATCGCAGGATGAGAAAGAGATCATAGGACTTAGAAAAATCTTAAATCTGGGACACACTTTTGCTCACGCATTTGAAGTGCAATCAAATTATAAGTTGAAACATGGTGAAGCTGTAATTGGTGGTGTCTTTTGTTCTTTATTCCTATCGGAAGAGTTGGGATATATTTCAACTGATAAGCTTAGGGAATTTATTAATGACTATAAATTTATTACAATCAACAAACGTTTAAAGAATTTGGATGAAGAAAGAATTTACCAATCAATGATGTCGGATAAGAAAAATTTATCAGGGAAAATTAAGTTTGTTATTTTGGAAGACATTGGGAAAATTGTCGTTGATGTTTTGGCAGATAAGTTATTAATATTAAACTCAATAAAAAGAATGAAAAAATTAGTGTAAATGAAAGATGGCTTTAAAAGAGGAAAACTGTCAGGTTATGAGGGCGAAACCTGACAGTTTTGTGTGTCATATTGGAGGGATGCTATGCTTAAACTATTTCGAGTCTTGAATAAACAATAAAAGTGCCATTTATTTTTGATAAAAAGTTATATTTTGTATAAAGTGCGTCGGTAAAAAATTCGATTTGGAAATATTTACCTTGCTTAAGTTGTAAAAAGGATAACTGAATGATGGAAAGTATGCTGAATTAAAGTGTTGGCCTTGAAAGTGAAATATTAAAACTCAAGAATAAATCGAATGCAGTAATTTTAGCGCATTACTATCAGGAAGATGATATACAGGATATAGCTGACTTCGTTGGTGATAGTCTTGAACTTGCTAATAAAGCTAAATCTACAAGTGCGGATGTAATTGTATTTGCGGGCGTTCATATTATGGCTGAGACCGCTAAAATATTGAATCCGGAAAAGTTAGTTTTAATTCCTGATTTAAATGCAAGCTGTTAATTAGCTGAAGGTTGCCCTGCGGATGAATTTAAATTTTCAGAGATAAACATCCTGAGCATTTGGCTATCACATACATTAATTGTTCTGCTGAAGTTAAAGCATTAAGTGATATAATTTGTACTTCAAGCAGTGCAGAAAAAATAATTAATCAAATACCGGTTGATCAGCCAATACTTTTTTCTCCAGATAGAAATCTGGGGAAATATTTAATTAAAAAAACTGGAAGAGATATAATGTTGTGGGATGGAAGTTGCAATGTGCACGAGACGTTTAGTGAAAGGGAAATAATCGCTCTTAAAATTAAATATCCAGAGGCTAAACTATTCTCGCATCCTGAGTGTGAGGAACATATTTTAATGCATTCTGATTTTATAGGTTCTACCAGTAAGCTGCTTAGTTTTGTACAAAAAGATAACTCAAGAAAATATATAGTAGCCACCGAAACAGGAATCATTCATCAGATGAAAAAAGCCGAGCCCAAAAAGGAATTTATTCCGGCACCGCCAGAAGATGATTCGTGTTCCTGTAATGATTGTCCATATATGAAAATGAAAACGATTGAAAAGTTATTTCTTTGCATGAAAAATAAATCACCGGAAATAGTAATGGATGAGAATATCAGAAAAAAAGCTTTTCTCCCAATTGAAAGAATGCTAACGATGAGTTAACATTTTTTTAAGATTATTTTGAAAGTGGTACCCTCACCAGGCACAGAGTTTTTGACAAAAATTTTTCCACCGTGATATCCCTCAACTATTCTTTTAGATAGGCTTAAACCTAAACCCCAGCCGCGTTTTTTAGTGCTGTACCCTGGTCTAAAAACATCTTTTCTTCTTCGTAAATCAATTCCTTTTCCATTATCAGAAACTTCAATCTCAACTCCTTTTTTTCCGTCAATCACTTCAATATTAATTTTGCCACTCTCATTTTCAATTGCATCTAAAGCATTCTTTACAAGATTTTCGAGCACCCATTCAAATAATTCAGAATTCATTTTAGCACAAAGTGACTGATTACCGCTAACAGTTAATTCAACTGATTTACCGGTTTGAGGTAATCTTCTATTAAAATATTCTGTAACTTTTTTTACTTCTTCAAACACTACGTGATTTTTAATTTCAGGTTTCGAACCAATTTTAGAAAAGCGGTAAGTTATTTTATTTAGTTTATCAACATCACTGGAAATTTCTTCAGTAATATCCATTACTGCATCAGGTTTTTGATAATTCAGTTTCATCATTTCAATCCAACCCATTAAGCTTGATATTGGAGTTCCAAATTGATGAGCCGTTTCTTTTGCCATTCCCACCCAGATGTTGCTTTGCTCACTTTTTTTTATATAACTAAATCCTATATATCCAATAATTATAAAGAGTGCGGCAATAGCTATTTGTAAATAGGGATAATATCGAAGTTGGGTTATTAATTCTGAATCGCCATAATGTATCCTCTGCAGAACAATTGTATCTGCGTAAGTAATATTTATAGGCTCGTGAATAACGTCCATCTCGTTTACAAGTTTTTGAAGATAGATTTTTAATTTATCTTTAGTTAAAGTTGAGTCATAATAAACATTTCTGATATCGGCTTTATTAATAAGATTAACAGTATCAGTCCTGTCTGTAAGTATTATTGGAAAATCAATGGGTTTGATAATGTTATCAAAAAGAAATGTAAGATCAACGTCTGCAGAAGTTGTATTGGCAATATACTCCAACCCCTTAGCATAAAGTTTTACCATTTCTCTTTCTTTATTTTGAAGTTTTGTAACAAGGGTTTGAGTATAGTACAATGTTGCTATAGCTATTAAGAGAGCAATAAATAGCAGAAAAATTTTAACGTTTACGGATGCGGGACCACCGGACATTTTCATATTTTTTTAATCTGATATTAATAAATTATGATAGTTAAAATGCTGTAATCAGAGTGCAAAATCCAGATTAAAATAAATCAAGAATTATTTTTTTCCATTTACGTAAAAAGTTTGTTTTCTTTTGGGGCCTACAGAAACGATATCTATTTTTATCCCGGAATGCTTAGATATAAAATTCAGATAATTCATGGTTTTTTGCGGTAGATCATCATAACGCAAGCAATTAGTTATGTCAGTATTCCACCCATCTAAGGTTTCATAAACGGGAGTAACCAAACTTAACTGTTCTACATTTGTGGGGAATATTTTTAATCTTTTGCCATTCAATTCATAACCGACACAAACTTTTATCTTCTCAAATCCACTTAATACATCCAACTTTGTTAAAGCCACAGATGTAATTCCATTTATCATTTTCGAATATGCTAATAAAAATGCATCAAACCAGCCGCAGCGTCTGGGTCTTCCGGTTGTTGCACCAAACTCAGCACCAATCTTTCTTAATTTTTCACCATCTTCGTCAAGAAGTTCTGTAGGGAAGGGACCGTTTCCAACTCTTGTTGTGTAAGCTTTTACAATTCCAATTACCGCCTCAATTCGTGTTGGTGGGATTCCACTGCCCGTGCAGGCTCCGCCTGAAGTTGGACTGCTTGAGGTAACGTAAGGATATGTGCCGTGGTCAATATCTAAAAATGTTCCCTGAGCACCTTCCAGAAGAACAGATTTTCCTTCATCCAATGCTTGATTTAAATATGAAGGTACATCTTTAATATACTTATCTATTGTAAGATCAAACTCAAGATATTCTTTAACGATAGAGTCTACATCTAACCCTGCATGACTATGTATCTTTTGTAAAATTTCATTTTTCTCTTTGAGATTAGCTCGTATCTTTTTTTCAAGTTCAGTTCTATTTAGTAAATCAACAATTCTGATACCTTTTCTAGCATATTTATCGATGTAGCAGGGACCAATGCCGCGTCCAGTAGTTCCAATTTTATTATTGCCGCTTTCATTAATAGAATCAAGTAATTTATGATATGGCATAATAAGGTGCGCGTTTTGGCTGATATATAATCTTCTATCAACACTGATATTATTACTATTTAACAATTTAATTTCGTCTAACAAAGCCGTTGGATCAATTACAACACCATTGCCAATAGCACAAATAACATTTTCTCTTAAGATACCCGATGGTATGAGATGAAGAATATACTTTTTATCACCAATCTCAACAGTATGTCCGGCATTAGCACCACCCTGATAACGAACAACTATTTCAAATCGTTCGCTTATCAGATCAACAATTTTACCCTTACCCTCATCACCCCATTGAGATCCAACAAGAACCGTAGCACCCATCATAAATCCTTAATTATTTTAGATTAAACAAAATAAAAACTCCGAATTTTTCAACCCGGAGTTTTAAAGATATTAGATTAAAAAAAAGATCATCCAAAACTTTTTACAGCTTCTTCAACTGATTCGTAAGATTCAAAAATTGTAATGAGCTTTGTAATTATTAATAAGCTTTCAATTTTTTCAGTTACGTTAACTAGTTTTAAACTTCCATTTTCTCTTTTCATAGTTGTCAAACTGCTTATAAGCATTCCTAATCCAGAACTATTCATAAATTTAACTTCAGAAAGATCAACAATAACATTTTTCTTCCCCTCATCAATTAATTTATGTAAGAGCTGGTTGAATTCTTTTGTATCATCACCGCCCATCACATTACCCTTTAGCTCAATAACAACTGCATTATACTTTTCTAGAACTTTAGTTTTCATTATAATCTCCTAAAATTTTGTTTTTAATTTACTTAAGGTAATTTACTCATGCAATAGGATAAAACAATTCAATTAACCGGTTATCAAAATAGTAAAAAGTGATGTAAATTATTATTTATTTTTCGGAACCAAAATAATAAAAAGACGTCTAAAATTATGGATTTTGAAGATAAAATTAGAAAAGATATGCCACAGCCAAAAATATTAATCCTGGATGACGATTTTTCGTTAATAAAGCGATTTATTGATGGTGAAGAATCAGTTTTTGGTGAGTTATTAAAAAGGCATAAGGATAAGGTTCGTAATATCATCTATATCACTCTTACAAATAGTGATTTAGTTGATGACATTGCACAGGAAGTTTTTATTACTGTTTACAGAAATCTTAAAAGTTTTAGGTTTGAATCTCAGTTTACTACCTGGATATATCGGATTACAATAAACAAATGCAAAGATCATTTAAGGAAAAAAAATATCAGAAGAATATTTTTGCCATTAAATGATGAAATTGAGGAGCCTGCATTTGAAAGTGTTAATGAAAATTCCGATATAAAACAGATTGTTAGAAATGCGATTGCTGCTTTACCTGATAAATTGCGCATTCCACTCGTCTTAAAGGATATTGAGGGATTCAGTTATCAGGAAATTGCAGAATCAATGGATTGTGAAATTGGCACTGTTAAATCAAGGATCTTCAGAGCAAGGGAAGCCCTTAAAAAATTGCTTCAACCTCTGGAGAAGGAGCTGATGGAATGAAAAATTTTTATAATGACAAAGAATTATTATCAGCATATTTAGATGGAGAACTTTCTCAGGCAGAAAAAAAATATCTTGAAGAAAAAATTAAAACATCCTTAGAACTTCAAAAAGAATTAGCTGACATTAAAAAATTAAAAGATCTAACAGCAAGCTCGATAGAAAAAATTTCTGGTTCACCTTTTTTTGATACAAGAGTGCTTGCGTCATTAAATCAAAATCCATCATCTAAATTAAAATTGGCTAAATGGATTCCTGCTGCAGCGCTTTTATTTTTAACAATTGGATTAATGATTTTATTAAAGTTTAATCCCAACTTTATTAATCATTTAATAGAAGAACAAAAATCTAATCTCGCTGGATTTTACAAGCAAAATTTACAGCCGCTTCTTTATGCTACTAATCTGACAAATGAAGATATATTTAACTTTGCTGTTTACCAGCAGCTGCCACTTGATAGCACCAATCAGCAAATGTTAAAACTTGGATATGATCCACAAGGAGCTGAGTATTTTGAAATTAAAAAAATTGATGACGCAGATAAAATGCAGCCGGTTGGTAATCTTAGAAAGTTTGTAACTGCATTAGGACTTGGTGATTTAGAAACCAGACAGATTGATTCTATTATTGGTTCATATTCAGAACAACTTTCTTCTTTGGTTTTGGTAAGTGATAAAAACGCTGTAGCAATAAATCCAAATATTTGGAATACACGGAAAGCTATTCTTGCAGATATAATTTCTTTTGCTCAAAAACATGCTTCAGATAATCTTAATAAAATTGTTTCTGCTGATGTTGCAAATTTTGATGTTAGCTCAGTAGCGAAATGGGTTAGTGAAGCAAAAAATACTAAAGACGATCAGTACATATTTTTTACACCTGATTCTATATTTAAGGAAAATTTTGAATTTGATATTGCGGACTTCAAAAAAAATATGAAAAACGTGGATGAAGATTTGAGACATGTGAGTGAGAAAAATAAAAATGTTCAGAACTTTTCTTTCTATATGGATTCGACTTTTAATCATAGAAAAAGGAGTTCTTCACTATCACATCAATTCAAAGTTTTTACTAATAACAATTTTGTAAAAGTAACTTTACAAAATAGTGATATTCCTGATATTGATATTCAAAATATCGAATTGCCTGATTTTGACAGCATTGCAATTATAATTAATGAAGCAACAAAAAATGTTACGGTTGGTCGACCTCCCGCTAATTCTGTTCCTTTTGATAATAAGAATTTTAAATTTGAATATAAAACTGATAATCCTAAAAAGGGTAAAAAGATAGAATTTAATTTGGATTCATTAATGAATCTAAAAAATATTGATATTGATTCACTAAACAATTCTATTAACAAAAATTATGTTAATAATTTCTTGAATGATAGTTTGATGATATTTCAGAATAAGGAACTAAAGAAGGAAATGGATAATCTCAGAAAGGAGTTAAAAAGATTCAGGCAGCAGATGAAAAATTATGAAAATAAAGATGATGAAAATAATCAAAATAATTTGCGTGAAATCAAAAACAATGGAGCAGAGGTAATACAAATCTAAAAGTCAAAAATATCATTATTTCAAACTGCCATCAGCGTTAAAATCTTCACCGCCAGTCAAGATAAATCACCGTTATTCAAGTTATATCCCTTCTATAATTGTTTTCTTTAAAACTTAATTAATTTAATTTATCTTAAACAACGAGAAATAGAAAATCAATAGGCTAATGAGATAAATTGAATTATTTAAACGGAAAAATAAATTCTGGTATAATTTCGGTTCTACTTGGAGCATCATTCGTTTTGCTCTTCGTAGATCGAATATTTTTCATCAGTAAAGATTCTTTAATCTTATTTTTGATTAATGATTTAATGGTTATCATAACATTTATTATCCTTTCTCTTTATCTGCTCAAAATAATCAGAACGAAAAACCCCACACCATCCAATTTAGTTTTAAATATAGGCATTATAAACGCATTCATTTTTTTAGCTATTATCTTTTCTGAAACAATACTGAATTTTTTATTTGAAAATATCTCAAATAGAATAACTCAACCTGGATTATTGGAAAGTATTATTTATACTATTTATGCTTTCATGTTTCTTTTTATTAGCTCGTACTTATTAATTGTGTTTAAAGAACTATACTTCCACAAACAGAATAGGGGCAGAGGAACATATTTTTTAGCAATGCTTATTTTTATTGGATTAACTTCAGTATCAAATCTTTTATTTAAAGCTCCGCGTTATGAATACATTAATAATTCTTTTTTTATAATTTCAATAATTCTGATAGTCTTCAACTCAATTAGAATATCTTGGATAGCTTTTATTTCTAAAAAAGAAAAAATATCTCTGCTAATTCTATCAATCATAATATTAACTCTGTTTATTTTAAATTTAATCAATAGTGGAGAAAATGATTTTCATGGAAAAATTTTGATGAACTTTTCTCCAAGCTTTCAACAGTTTTTTAATCTAATGTTATTATATGGTGCTATTTATTTTAGTGTACTATTTTTTACAACACTTTTTCATATTCCAACTGCTGAAGCCTATGATCGTAAAGCGAAAGAAGTTTCATCGCTTCAATATTTCAGTAAACTTATTACACAGGTTTTAGATTTTGATGAGCTTGCAGAAACTATAACAGATATAGCGACTAAAGTTAGTAGTGCAGATGCGGCTTGGATTGTAATAAAAAATGATGATTCCACTAATGTTGTTGCAAATAAAAACATTGCCTATGTAGATGCTGATTTAATAAATCAGTTTTTATTAGAAAGCGGCATCTGTGAAAAAATAACAGAAACAAAAATTTGTAACCTTTCAAAGTTTGCAAAAAAATCTCAACTATCTGAAAAATTTGGAAGTATTGCTGTTTCCCCATTAAAAAGTTATAATGAAGTTAAAGGATATCTGGTTACTGCTCGTAAAAATGATTTTATTTTTTATGAAGAAGATAAGATCGCAATTAATACTTTCTCTGATTATGCGTCAGTAGCTATTGAAAATTCAATTCTGTTAGAACAATCGATAGAAAAAGAAAGATTAGAAAAAGAGTTAGATGTAGCAAGAGAAATTCAAAGAAAAATATTACCATCAAAAAATCCCGATTATGAAAATTTATCTATCTCTTCAGTATTCATTCCTGCATTTGAAGTTGGCGGCGACTATTATGATTTTTTTGAAATATCAAAAGATAAAGTCGGTTTTATTATTGCTGATGTTTCCGGAAAAGGAATTTCAGCTGCATTTATTATGGCAGAGATAAAAGGAATATTTGAATCTCTTTCTCAAATGATTCAAAGTCCCAAAGAAATTTTAGTTCAGGCAAACCATATTTTAAAAAGTACTCTGAGTAAAAAAAGTTTTGTAAGTGCTTTATACGGCTTAATAAATATGGACGAAGAAGTAATTTATTTCTCCCGCGCCGGGCATTGTCCGGCAATCTTAATCCGCAACGGCGAGGTTAATTTATTTAAACCATCAGGTATTGGGTTAGGGTTGACTAATACCAATCATTTTAAAGAGCATCTTGAAGAATTTAAAATTGATTTGAAGCAGAATGACAATTTGATTTTTTACACAGATGGAATAACTGAAGCAAAAAATAAAGAGCTTGAGGATTTTGGTGATGAAAGATTTATAAAAATCTTATTAAATAATGCTGATCAAACTGTTGACAAAATTTCTAATGAAGTTATTAAAGAAGTCACATTGTTTTATAGTGACCACTCACAATATGATGATATAACTTTAGTTATATTAAAGTGGAATAAAAAAAATAATTATATGGAGATTAAGAATGGCAGAATTCAGCACCTCAATTAAAGACAAAGGTGATGTAAGCGTTATTAACCTAAAAGGATTTCTTGATGCTCATACCGCTCCAATCCTTGAAAATAACTTTGTCGATTTGATCGATAAAAATCGTTTTCAAATTGTAGTGGAATTTAAAGACCTGGCATACATTAGTAGTGCAGGGCTTGGTGTTTTTATGGCATACATAGAAAAAATTCGCGACAGTAAAGGCGATATAAAGTTTGCAGGTATGAGTGATAAAGTTTATAACATCTTTGATTTGCTTGGATTTCCTCTTCTTTATGAAATTTTTAAATCAGAAGATGAAGCAATAAAGAAATTTGTTGAGACCAGATAAAGTGAAAACGAAAAAAATAATTGTAAAAAGCAAAACCGAAAACCTCTCTCTTATCAGGGACTTTATAAGCGCCGCTGCTTCTGAAGCAAATGTCTCAACTGATGATACTGAAAATATTATTCTTGCTGTTGATGAGGCATGTACAAATATCATAAAGCATGCATACAAATTAAATCCTGAAGGGGAAATAGTTGTAAAGGTTAAAACCGCAGCATCAAAATTTATTGTAAGTATAGTGGATTATGGAAAATCTTTTGAACCTCAAGCAATACCGGAACCTGATCTTCAGAAATACTACAGGCAGCATAGGGTTGGCGGGCTTGGCATGTATTTGATGAGAACTTTAATGGATGATGTTAAGTATGTTTCAATTCCTCAAAAATATAACGAAGTGCTGCTATCTAAAAAAATTAATGTAGCGCAAAACAATGTCCGATAATGAAAATCTGAAAGCAAAAAGAAATCTAACCGCTCTTGTAGAATTCAGCAGGGTAATCAACTCCAGCCTGGACCTTAATTTTATTCTTAACAATGTTTTATTAACCTGCCTTGGAAAATTTTTAACTACTAAAGGATTAATTGCTCTGAACATAAATGGCAAGATGCAATTAAAATCATATAAAGGGCTTTCACAAGAAAATATTCTTAAGTTTCCTGAAGTTTCTTCAAATCAGGATTGTAATCTGAGTGAAGAATTTAAATCCTATATGAATGAAAATAATCTTAGAGCAGTTGAAAAAATTAGCTCATCAAATGAGTGCGTTGGAATTGTTTGTCTTGGCGAAAAATTAAACAAGCAAGATTATTCAAAAGATGATCTGGATTTCCTTAAAACTATTCTTAACATTGCTTCCTCAGCAATTCAAAATTCTTTATTTGTTGAAGAACTTAAATTATTAAATAGGGAACTTGATTCCAGAATACAAAGATTAAGTTCACTTTTTGAATTGAGCAAAGAGTTTGGACTTTTTTCAGAATCAACAAAGGTTACCAGATTATTAATCTTTTCGCTTATAGGTCAATTTCTGGTTCAGAAATATGCTTTGTTAAGATTTAATGGTGATGATATTGAAGTTATCGAACCAAAAATTCCTGTTGACGAATTATTAAAAAACATTCGTAAGATTGATTACTTTAAAATCGAGACATCACTTAATAAAGATCAAGTTTCAACACTTTATCCTTCACTATCTGAAATGGGAATTGAATTAATTGTTCCTATGCAGTTGCAAGGAAAAACAAAAGGTCTAATTATTTTAGGTAAAAGAGTAAATAATCTTGTGTACAAAGAGTCGGATGTAGAATTTATTTTTTCTGTTGGAAGTTTGGCAATAATATCTTTAGAAAACAGAAGACTTTTTCTTGAAGCTTTAGAAAAACAAAAACTGGAAGAAGAATTAGACCTGGCAAGGGAAATTCAACGTAACCTTTTACCACAAAAAATTCCCGTCTATAATTATTTTGATATTGCTGCAGTAAATTTGTCGTCAAAACAAGTTGGCGGTGATTATTATGATATCATAGAACTGGGAAATAATAATTGTTGCGTTGCAATAGCGGATGTTTCCGGAAAAGGCGTTCCAGCTGCTTTACTTATGGCTAATATGCAAGCGTTCTTGCAAGTTATTTGCCGGCAAAATGTTCCAATTGATGAAGCCACCGGATTGATTAACGATCTTATTTCGCAAAATACATCTGATGGAAGATTTATAACTTTCTTCTGGGGAATTTTGAATGACATTGATAAAACTTTTAAATATGTTAATGCCGGGCATAATCCTCCTCTGTTAATAAGAGATGGAAAGATCATCAAGTTAGAAATTGGAGGAATTATATTTGGCGTAATGAAAACTGATACGCCGTATAAATCTGAAACTATTCAATTGAAAACCGGCGATGTGTTAATTCTATTTACAGATGGAATTTCAGAAGCGATGAATAAAAAAGGTGAAGAATTTTCGGATGAATCTTTAGAAAAATTAGCTGTAAGAATTTATTCTGAATCGCCGGAAAATATTTTAAGTAAAATTCAGCAAGATGTCCAAAATTTTACGAACGGTGCTACACAATCAGATGATATGACTCTTGTGATAATAAAGGTAAAATAAATTGATTGTTTTATCTAAAACAAGAAATAAATAGTAATTAAAATTAAATATTAAATCCTATGAACAACATTAGAAGACTATTTCTTAAGCATAGATCAGACTTAATTGAGGCATTAACGATAATACTTACTTTTATTGCTATTCTAAGTATTTATTTTTCATTTGCTGTAAGAGTTCAATCAAATGATGAGTGTTTGTGGTCTCAGCAAAAAGATATGGCTGACAGCACTGCTATTAAATTTACTTTTGTAAAAGTTGGCGGCGTTAGCTGGAATGCTGGGATTAGGAATGGAGATTATTTAGTTGGTATCAATGGAGTTAAAGTTAAAAATACAATTCAGGCACAATTAATTCTTGATGAAGTTAAAGGTGGTGAGTATGCGGATTACGAAGTTAGAAAGGCAAACGGAGAGATACTTTATACAAAAGTTTATGTAAAAAAACTTACCCAATTTGGATCTCTGGCACAATCTATCAGTGCTCTTATCTGGCTTTTAATTGGATATATTGTATATACAGCAAAACCAGATGGCTTGCCCCAAAAGCTTTTTTATGCTTTAGGGGTTTTTATTGTACTTTCTACAATCGGGATACTCTTTCCATTTGGTTTATATTTTCAAAACTTTGTCTTGGAGCGGCCAATAGTTGCATTAATTTCAGGCGTAGTATTAATCACTAGCCAGGTTTTATCTACGCTAATTATGTTATACTTTGTATGGACATTTCCCAAACCATTTGAGTTTGCAAAGAAAGAATTTGTTAAAATAATTTTTATTTCATTTGCAGTGCTTAGTAGTTTAGGCGGTATTGGATTTGGTCTTTCCTTGTATTTTACAAAGTTTAATTCATACGATGTATTCAATTCATATAGAAAAATTCTGGGAATAATTTTTAATATCCTTTATCTAGTTGCATGGATATCTCTTTTCATCCAATTCATACGTGAAAAAAACAAAGAAAAGAAGAAACCGATTTTTTTAATTTTCATTGCTTTTACTCTGGGTGTTTTAATACAGTTTTATATCAGTACAATAGCACCGGCAATTGCGGATACAGTTTTTAACTCTCCGGAATATTATATGCCTATCGTACTTATGATTTTTATTCCGATAATTTTTGCGTATGCGATTCTAAAATATAATTTGCTTGATGTAAGCATTGTAATAAGGAATACAATTATTTATGGTGCAGCAATGGCAACAGTGGCTGGCATTTATTTCGTTGTAGTCTATTTATTAGGGCAGGGAATAAGCAAGGCTTTTGGTTCTGAAAATCAAGGAATTATAGCCGGTGTATTCTTTTTAGTTTTTGCATTTGTCTTCCAATCTACAAAGGATCGCTTTCAGGATTTTCTTACACGAAAATTTTACCCCGAACAATCTGCATATCAAAAAGTGCTAATTCAATTTAGTAATGATGTTTCAACAGTAGTCGGTAAGGAAAAAATATTGGATTTAACACTTCAAACGTTTATGGATGCATTAAAGATTAATAAATTCGGCATTCTGTTGCACGATTATAAAAAAGATGTTCTATATCTTGCAAGAGGCGTTGGCTTTAGCAATTCAAATTGTATAATTGAAAAATCAAATATTTTTCCTGTAATCAGAGAAAAATTATTGATTACAAAATATCCTGTAATCGAACAGGAAGATTTTGAAATTACTTTTCCTGGTAAATCGCAAAGATTAATAGAAGAAGAAATCTACTCAGTTTTTCCTATGATAGTTAAAACAAAAGTTGTTGGTGCTCTTATGTTTGGATTAAAACATTCAGGTTCAAGATTTGGCGGAAAGGATTTGGAACTGTTGACTGCTGCGGCTAATCAATTGGCAATCTCATTGGAGAATGCGCGACTTTATAAAACAGAATCTGAAAAAATTAAAATCGAACGAGATCTTGATCTTGCAAGAAAAATTCAACAAGGTTTGCTTCCTAAATGTATTCCTTCATTAAATAGCTTGGATATTTGTGGTGAGATGATTCCCGCTATGCAGGTTGGTGGTGATTATTATGATCTTATTCAAATTTCTGATACAAAATTATTTGTTGCAGTTGCTGATGTTTCGGGCAAAGGTTTATCCGCATCACTCTATATGACAAAGCTGCAAACTATGATTCAGATGGTTTGTAAAAACAGTTTAAGTCCTAAAGAAATTTTGACTGAAGTTAATAAAAGACTTTATGAATCAATGGAACGAAGTTGGTTTATTACAATGACACTTGCTTTATTTGATACAGAAAATGGAAACGTAAAATTTTGCAGAGCAGGGCACATGCCGCTTTATATTTCTCACAACGGAAAAGTTGAATCTGTAAAAACTCAAGGGATTGGATTGGGATTAGAAAAAGGTTTAATCTTTGAAAAAACTTTGGTTGAAGAAGAAATTAAATTTAAACCAAATCAGGTTTTTGCATTCTTCTCGGATGGCATTACTGAAGCGATGAATGAAAACAATGAATTGTTCGGTGAAGATAATTTGATAGAGATACTAAAAGGGAAATCAAATCTTAAATCACCAGAAATTATGCAGGATGTTTTGGATGAAGTTAAAAAATTCAAAGGTAAAGCTAAACCAAATGACGATATGACAATGGTCATTGTGAAAATCTCTTAGTTCCACATACGTGTTCAAACTAAAAAGCCGATGAAAAATCTCATCGGCTTTTAATTTTTGTGTAAAAATATTTTTAAGAGAACTGAACTTTCTTTTTGGTTCTTTCTGCATAATCAATTACCAGAGCGCTTGCTACGAATACGGATGAGTAAGTTCCAATTATAATACCAAAGAAGAGTGTGAATGCAAAAGCTCTTAAAACATCACCGCCTAAAAGAAGAAGTACAAATACAGAAAGTAAAGTTGTAAATGATGTTATAATTGTTCGGCTCATCGTTTGATTTACGCTTTTGTTTACCACATCAATCAAAGGCATAGTTTTGTGGATCTTCATATTTTCTCTTACACGATCAAAAACAATTACGGTATCGTTAATGGAATATCCTATAAGTGTTAAAAATGCTGCAACAACAGTAAGATCAATTTCTAAATTCAATCCCGGTATAACACCATACAAAGCAGCATAAAGACCGAGAGTAATCAGTACATCATGAAACAATGCCACAACGGCAGTAACAGCAAAAATAAACTTAAACCGGAATCCAAGATATATCAGGATTACAACCAAAGATAAAAACACTGCAATAACTGCATCTCTTTTTAATTCATTACCTACTTTAGGACCAACGCGATCTTCTTTAAGAACTTTAAATTGATTGTCTTTAATTTTATCACGCAGGTTCTCTTTTATCCAATCAGCTATTCCAATATTTATTACCAGTTGAGTGTTATTAGGTTCTTCCGAAACTTTGCTGGTTTGAAATCCAGCAGCAAACAGTTTTTCAGTAAGCAGATTAGTTGTATCAGGATTTGGAAAGGAATAGGTGATAGATGTTGATGTTTTTTCAACAACTTTAGACACAGCATTTGGAATTATTTTATTTATCTCATCCTCAATACTTTTAACAACTTTTGGATAGATAGCAGCAGGAATTTCCTGAAGTTCCGTCCTTATCAAAGCTCCGGTTTCTCCACCAAATGTTCTAACTTCCACATTTCCAAGTCCAATGTTTTCAATATTTTTTCTTATTTGGGCAATATCTATTCGTTTATCAAATTGTAAAACTATTTCTGATCCTCCCTTAAAATCTATTCCAAAGTTAAAGCCTCTAAAAATTACACTTATCACTCCGATAAAAAATAGTGAGGCAGATAAAACGTAGAAGAATTTTCTCTTACCTAAAAAATCGACATTTAAATTATGAAATACTCGCATTGATAAACTTACTCCTAAATAAAATTTTAATCATTAACCGACGTTTATTTTTACTCCCCTCGATACGAGGTAATCCAACTGAAGTCTGGAAAAGACTAATGCACCGAACAAAGTAGTTGCAATACCAATCATTAGTGTTAAAGCAAATCCCTGCACAGGTCCGGTTCCAAATTGGTAAAGAATTATACCTGTAATAAAGGTTGTAATATTGGAATCAATAATTGCTGAATTAGCACGAGCAAATCCACTGTCAACAGAAGCTTTCAGGGTTTTTCCTGTTGCAAGTTCCTCCCTAATTCTCTCGAAAATCAGAACGTTCGCATCAACTGCCATACCCATTGTTAAAACTATACCTGCAATTCCCGGCAAAGTTAAAGTGGCTTGAAATCCCGCAAGAATACCAAGCAAAGTTAATATTATAAAAAGAAGAGTTATCGTTGCATTTATACCTGCTTGCCTGTAATAAAAAATCATAAACAACCCAACCGCAAGGTAGCCAATTAATGCAGAGTTAAATCCACTTGAAACGGAATCTTGTCCTAATGATGGTCCGACTATTCTTTGTTCAATTGCATCAACAGGTGCAGGCAATGCACCGGCTTTAAGAACAATTTCTAAAAGTTTTGCTTCATCAAGATTTTCACTTCCTTCAATCTGAGATCTTCCTCCCGGAATTTTACCACGAACACTTGGAGCAGAGAATACAACTCCATCAAGCATAATTGCAATTCTTTTCCCTACGTTAGCACCAGTAATCCTTGCCCAGTCTGTTGCCCCTTCAGAGTTCATTTCCATATTTACAATTGGTGCAGAAGTGCTGGGATCCAAAGTAGCTTGTGCGTTAGTTACAACTCCACCGGTTAATTCGGGAGCTTTGTTAACCATAAACATTTGAAATATTTTTTTGCCGTTCTGATTTGTAATTGGTTTTGCTGAAAATACAAATTCAACATTATCAGGAATAACTTTTTGAACTTCGGGTAAGTTGAGCCAATACTCAAGTTTATTTCTATCTTCCTGATTTACATAAGCATCAGCACTTTTGCTTTGAGGATTTAAAACTGCAACTGTAAAGAAAGGATGTTTTACTTTAAATTCTTCCGCAGTCAGTTGCTTTGTTGTGTCGTTGGCAGCGGCAGTTGTATCAGTTTTCTTTGTTGTTTCTGATTCGGCAACTTCGTTTCCTAAAGAATCCTTAACACCGGATTGAGTTCTTTTTGCAAGAACATCATCAATTCTTTGCATAACCGGAAATGTAAACTCAGCATCTTTTACTAATCGAAATTCCAATAATGCTGTTCCCTGTAAAAGCTGTTTTGCTTCTTCTTCTTTTGCTACACCAGGAAGTTCAACAATGATTCTTCTACTGCCTTGTCGGGAAATAGATGGTTCAGAAACGCCGTATTGATCAACTCTGTTTCTTATAATTTCCATTGCACGGTTTACAGCATCTTCAGAAGATTTTTTCAATTCAGTCATTATTTCATTATCATCTTGTCTTATCGTTCCAAAGTATCTGCTTAGTCGTATGCCTCTTTCTTTAAATTTTCTTCCAACGATATCAACAACCGGTTCATCAGTTTTTGCAGCCTCGGCTTGAGCTTCAGCCAAAACTTTCTTGAAAACACCATCAGGATTATTTGCAATTTTCTCTAATAACTTTCCTGTATTAACTTCAAGAACAACGCGCATACCTCCTTGAAGATCCAATCCAAGCTTCATTCTTTTCTTTCTGGCTTCAAGAATGGATGGGTCAGTAATTTTAATGCTGTCCTCCACAATGCTCATCATCTTATCTAATTGTTCTTTGGAAAAGTTAGGATTCAACTTTTTCAGTTCATTTCTTTTAGACTGAAGTTCAGACGTTAGTTTTTTGTTATTCCTATAATCCTGAAAAGTTGGGTAAAGCAGGTAAATGCTTAAAGCAATTGCTGCAAGGATGAGAATGGTTCTAAATCTAAATTCTTTCATACTTTATTAAAATTTTGTTACAAAAAAGATCTTTAAAAAAATAGCTGTCAAACTTACAGGTAAAGGCAAAGAAAGTCAATAAAAATTAAGGATTTAGGGCAATAAGCGTGTGTTGGAAATGAAGTTTTTGGTGAGAAATTAAAATAAATAACAAATCAATTATAAAGTTTTAATAATCGCCTTTACCAACCTTCCAAAAGTATTCTTCACTCGGTCAGCAGTTTCTGTAACCTCTGTATGGGAGAGTTTTTTATTTGATATTCCTGCCGCAAAATTTGTTATGCAAGAGATTGCCGCAGCTTTCATTCCAAGATAAGATGCATAGACCGCTTCGTGAACTGTGGACATTCCAACAGCATCGGCACCGTACTTTCTAAAGAATCTAATCTCAGCAGGAGTTTCATAAGTTGGACCTTTTGTGTAAAAGTAAACTCCTTCTTTAAGATTTATCTTTTCTGATTCAGCGGATTTTTTGATGATGTTGTTAAACTCTGAATCAGGCAGATTTACAAAATTATTTTTCCCTGTTTGATTTGTTAATCCAATTAAATTTGTCAATTCCTTTTTTATCAATATTCCATTAAAGGAAGACGTAAGCATTAAATCACCAGGAGTAAAGTTTTTATTTATTCCTCCGGCAGCATTTGTTAGTAAAAGTTTTTTTGTGCCGAGTTTGTGTGATATTAAAACTGGCAGGATACATTCATTAATATTATATCCTTCATAAAAATGTATTCGTCCTTGAAAGAGAATTATCTTTTTATTTTCGTATTCTGCAAAATGGATTTTACCTTTATGCCCAACTACTGTTGATACTGGATAACCTGAAATATCGGAAGTGGAAATTGATTTGTGAAGTTGTAGTTGTTCAGCAAAATCTCCAAGCCCACTGCCAAGTATAATTGAAATATCCGGCTTGAATGGAGCTTCACTTTTTATAAATTCTAAAGGTGCTTTGTATTTAAAATTTAAATCAACCATTAGAATGAAAAAAATAATCCAGCTAAAGTTGCAGTTAACAATGTTGTAAGCACTCCGCCAATCACTGCTTTAATTCCAAGTGCTGCGATATCAGATTTTCTGTTTGGTGCAAGCGGTCCAAGTCCACCAATTTGTATTGCGATAGAGGAAAAATTTGCAAATCCACATAAAGCATAAGTTGCCATTAAAATTGATTTTTCATTTACAAGTTTTCCTGCTTGTACAAGGTTGCCCATATCTGAGTATGCAACAAATTCATTTAGTACTATTTTAGTTCCAAGTAAACTTCCAAAAGTTAATGAGTCCTGCCAGGGAACACCAATACCATAAGCAACAAATTGTAACACGACGCCAATAATTAGCTGAAAACTTAATGGCTGTCCAAAGTGTGCAATCAAATAAGAATTAAATCCTGCCCAATCGCCTAACCCATTTAATAGATAATTGATTAATGCAATAAGTGCGATGAAAGCAATAAGCATTGCTCCAACATTTAAAGCCAAAGTTAAACCATCACTCGCACCATTTGCCGCTGCTTCAATTACATTACTTGAATTTTTTTCAATCGCAACCTTAACTTTTCCTTTTGTTTCTGATTCAGAAATTTCTGGAATTAAAATTTTACCAATCATCATTGCGCCGGGCGCTGCCATAAAACTTGCACCGAGTAATTGAGTCGCAAACATTTGTTGTGCCTGAATTAATGGAACGCTATGTGCCGCTGCATAAGCGCTGCCAAGCATTTGAATATAAGCCGCCATCACTCCGCCCGCAATTGTAGCCATTCCTCCAATCATTATTGTAAGCAATTCACTTTGTGTCATTCCTTTTATGAATGGCTTTATCATTAATGGAGCTTCTGTTTGTCCCACAAAAATATTTGCTGTACAGGAAAGTGATTCTGCGCCGCTTGTGCCCATAACTTTTGCCATTACCCACGCCATACCTTGCACAATTTTTTGCATCACTCCTAAATAATAAAGAACTGACATCAAGCTTGCGAAAAAGATTATTGTTGGAAGAACCTGGAATGCAAAAAAGAAACCGAGATTACCTTCATTACCGGGAGAGAGTGCAAGATTTCCAAAAACAAACTTTGCCCCTTCGGTCGTAAAGTTTAATATTAAAACAAAAACATAACTAACTCCATTAAAAAAATCCTTGGGCCAGCCAAGTGGAGCAAAAGAAGTACGAAGTGAATCACCGCGAAGAATAAGAATTGCAAAAAATATTTGAAGTGCAAATCCTGAGATGACTAAACGCCAATTAATTTTCTTTTTGTTGTTGGATAAAAGAAATGCAATACCAATTAATAATGCTAAACCAAAAATTCCACGAACAAAGGAATCGAGATTCATTAATGTTTCTCTTCGATTGGGATATAATGACATTTGCGGCAACGTGCTTCATACATATCAGCGGCACCAACAATCACACGTTCTGATGAAGTTGTTTTTCGTTGAGTTCGATCAGCTGGATTTCCACATTCAACACATATTGCCAGAGATTTTGTTATGTACTCTGCAATGGATAATAATTGCGGTATCGGCTCAAATGGAATTCCACGATAATCCATATCCAATCCGGCAACGATGATCCGTTTACCTTCGTCTGCAAGTTTATTACAAACATCAATTAAATCATTTGAAAAAAATTGCGCTTCATCAATTCCAATTACTTGTGCGTCTTCAACTAAATCTAAAATTTCTTTTACATCTTTTATAAGGATTGAAGGAAGAGATTGTTCGCTGTGGGAGACTATTGAATTGTTAGAATATCTTGTATCAATAATAGGTTTAAAGATTACAACTTTTTGTTTTGCAATTTTTGCTCGGCGTAACCTTCTAATTAGTTCTTCCGTCTTGCCGCTAAACATACATCCGGTTATTACTTCTATCCAGCCTGTTTCTTTTGGTACTGCGTGTGGAGTTGGTTCCATATTATTTTTTTAAATCCTCATCCCCAAAAGCATAAGGTAATAATTCTGATGTTTTAAAAACTTTGTATTCGCCGTTTCCGTTTGTGCAGATAATATCTATTTCACCGCAATGATCAAAAATTATCTGTCTGCAAGCTCCGCAAGGCGTAATGTAATCCGGTGAATCACTTGCAATTGCAATTGCCTTAAATTTTCTTTCGCCTTCAGAAATAGCTTTGAATATTGCAGTTCGTTCCGCACAAATGGTTAAGCTGTAAGAACTGTTCTCAACATTACAGCCGGAATAAACTTTATTGCCTTCTGTAAGAAGTGCAGCACCAACATGAAAGTGAGAGTAGGGAGGAAGCGCATTTGCTTTTGCTTCAACTGCTTTATTTGCTAATGAATTGTAATCCATAATTCTGATTGGAAAAATATTCTTTAAATGTTTCAGTTCAAATTATAATTAATTGTCATTTCGACCAGAGGGAGAAATCCGTAAGCATAATGCGGCAGATTTCTCATTCAGGCAGGAGCCTTCCTTCGAAATGACTTTACAGTTTCTTTAATACAAAATACAAAGTTGGAGAAAGGTATCTATTAACTACTCCAAGTTTATCATTTGCAATTTTGTTCAACAGCCAGTCTAATTTAAACAGCTTACAAAACGAAATTAGTTTAAGATGAAAATTACTCCATACAATTCCTTTGTTGCCTTTAAATAATTCCTTGACTGAGAATTTTGTATTAAGAGAAATTTCAAAATCTTTCTGAAATAATCTCAGTAATTCTTTTAACGATAAAAGCTGAGCAATATCATCCCGGTTGTAATCATCGTTACGGCAATATTTTAGGAAGTATTTTTTAATTGATTTACGCTTAAGAACAGAAACTATCGGTAACCCAAAATGTGGATCAGCAATAAAATTTAAAATGGAATATTTATTTGGTGTGCTTAAATATATAAATCCATTAATCTTTAAAACTCTTTTGATCTCTACAAAAAAAGAATTTATGTCGGATAGGTGTTCAATCACATCCTGAATTATTATTAAATCAAATGAGTTATTTGCGAATGGAAGTTGAAGTGTATTGCCATTGATGCATTGTACCCTCGTCATTTCGAACGAGTCTTCGAGAGAGAAATCCTTATCATTTAAACTAACGGATTTCTCAGTCGGGTAGGAAACCTCCTTCGAAAGGACAGAATTGAGTTGTCGTTTCAATCGCACATAACTTAAATCCAAGCTAACCACAAAATTATTTTCTGAGAAAACTTTTGAAGTGCCGCCCTCACCTGATCCTAAATCTAAAACTGTTAAACCGTAAATTTTAATATTTTGATTAACTACCGACTGAACAAACTTGCCTCGCTCAATAGAAAGTTCACGCGAGCGTTTCCATCTTAAAAAATTTGGATGCGATTCATTAAGCCACGCAGGGTTAGGGCTTTTTACTTCCACTCAGTTTTCCCGCTAAGCGATTTGAAGAAATTTATTACCAGAAAAATTTCAAAAAGAATTTGCAGGTAAATCACTTCGTAAAATTTGAACTTATGTCCAAGTTCTTGTTGATGCTTAATTACTATAAATAGATCGTAAACAATCTTAGCTGCAAACGGTAAAGCTAAAACCGGCGAGATAAAAATGAACAAAACTGAAATTAACGAGAACAAATTTATTAAATGCCAAATTCCTAAAAACAATTTTTGCTTTAACAGATAATGAAATGAAGTCTGTAAATGTCTGTGCTTCTGCTTAAAATATTGATCAAAACTTTTTGGGGCTGAAGAATAAACAAATGCTTCAGGGTCAATCAAAGTTCCAATTAGCATTTTGCTTTTTACTGCTTCACGCAAAAGTAAATCATCATCACCGGAAAGCGTTTCTATTGTGTTAGAATATCCACCGATTCTTTTAAAAGACTTTTTTCTGAAAGCAAAACTTCTTGCAGCAGCAGAGTATGGAATATTTAGCCCAATGGCAGCAATTGTTAAAAAAGTATTTCTTAGATTTTCAAAAGCCGATAATTTTTCTACTAAAGTTTTACCTGATTCAATTGGCGCGACACCAAAAACAAAATCAAATCCTGCATCAAGTTTACTTGCCATAGCTTTTAACCAGTTGAATTCCGGTTTACAATCTGCATCCGTAATTACGATGAAATCATTTTTTGCATTAGTAATGCCAATGGACAATGCACCTTTCTTTCCTGCAAATTCCTTTTGCTCTGCCTTAATTAATCTATAATTCTTTTTGCCTGCAATTCGAGATTCAATCAGCAAAAAAGTTTTATCAGTCGAATTATCATCAACCAAAATTACTTCAAAATTTTCTTCTTGGTAATCTAACTTCTCAAGAGAATCGATGAGCGAATTAATATTTTCTTCTTCATTCTTTGCAGCGATAACTAATGAAATCATTAGTTCGGTGGATAATGCAAAATTTTTTTTAGTCTCAATATTAAATCCATTATACACAGAAACTGAGGACAGAATAAAAAGAAATATTAGAATGTATGTTAAGTACAGTATTTCCATTTTGCGATTAAAGGTCAAACTAAATTTGGTAGACAAATTAATTATTATCTAATAACAAGTTAATTATTTTATTGAAAATAATATTTGATTACTTAACCATTTTAATTTAGTTCAGAATTAAAAAGTGGAAACTCTATAATTAAATAATTATTTTAACTATCAACTTCCAAGGGCTAAGTGATGAAATCAAAAATTATACTTTGGCTTTCTATTTTTCAGTGGATTATCCTGCCCCAAACTAATTTCATCCAGCAAATTACCAGTGGGGATTTTGATGCAAGGAATCCATTCATATACAAAAATAGTTTTGGTGAGAATCGAGAATTATTTTTTGAACTCCACAGGGACGGGTATTCAAATATTTACTCGGTCAAGTATAATTCAGATACTGAAAAATTTGAAGATACTGTTGCTCTTACATCCGGCAACTATCTAAATATCAATCCTGTGTTCAAACCAAATATGGGTTTATTATATCAAACTAATAAAAATGGTAATTGGGATATTGTGCTTCTACCGGATAGTAATGGCGTATGGAAGTCCCCCAGATTTCTCACGAATTCAGTCAGCGATGAAATATCACCGAAGTTTTTTGAAACGATGTCATCCTGGGAAGATTCTGCAAGGATTCTTTTCGAGAGAGATGGTAAATTAGTTTATCTATCCTTTGAAGAAAATATTGTAAATGAGGAAATTATTTTTCAGAATGAATCCGATGTTAATTATTATAATTTTACTGGAGTGCAAACCGGCTACGGAGGTACAATTTCTGGATATTATGTGTATGCAATAGAGGATAGCAGCAACCATAAAAAAATTGTAAGTAGATATAAACCATTTAATGGAAGCTGGATGAATAAAACCATTTTAAAAGATAATTGCGATTGCGGTGATCTTTCTGTACAAATAGCTGGATATGCCTTTTGGGGATTATTTTATTCAGATACTTTGTCTGCACAAAGAAGATTTTTTGTAATACAAGATATTCCATTTATTTCAAATCCACAAAGTGAGCTGGTAGAACTACGACCCAATGGCAATCTTACTTCATTTGATTTATTTGCTTTATTGATTGTCGGTAAGAGGAATTTTATAAACAATGTAAAAGATTATTATCCGTACTTTCCTTATACCTTTATTGTTGAACAAGCTGGTAAAGTTAGAGTAAGAACCGATATTTCATCTTTTGGATTTTGGGATAGAGATAGTTTAATAGAAACCTCAGTCCTAAAACCAAATTTGGTAATAGGACCTTTAGGGGCGGTAAATTATAGAGGAATTGTAGTCTACACAATTTGGGAAGATAGCTCCAATGGAAGAATCCATCTGTTTGGAACGAAACAATATCTTCAATTTGGCTCTGTTGAAAACGAATCCTATGCAAATGATTTTGTGTTATATCAAAACTATCCAAATCCATTTAATCCAAATACTACAATAGAATATAAAATTCTAAAAGGATCTGAAATCAAATTTAATGTTATAAATATTCTTGGTGAAAAAGTTTTTGAGAAAAATTTCAGATATCAAACTGCCGGCAGCTACAAATTTAATTTTGATGGAAAGAATTTATCAAGTGGAGTTTATGTCTATTCAATTATTACTGATGAAAATAAATTAAGCCGTAAAATGTTGTTGATTAAGTAAAAGCCTCATCCCTAAAGAGGATATCTCATAAGTTAAAAATATAGAATTTTATTTTAAGTGTTATAGATACCCGTCCGTTAGCTAACTGATCACGGGAATAACATATAAAACTTGACTTATGAGACAACCTCCTTTTAAATTCATTTAAATATAAACTGATCTCACAGTATTCATTTTTTATTTATCACTGTGAAGCAAAGTGAATTTGAATAATAGCATTGATTGCTTCTCCCGATAAATCGGGATCGCAATGACAATGTAGAATTAAAAATCTTCTTCCAGCAGCCAGCCTTCGGCTAAATCGGGAGTAATTTCTGAAATGAATCGTGATGGTTTTGATAATGTAATTCCCGCTTCACGATCATAAAGATTCATTGGATACGTAATATATAAATTTCGTTTTGCTCTTGTAGTTGCAACGTACATTAATCTTCTTTCTTCTTCTAACAACTCTAAACTTTCTGCACTTCGGTTTGACGGGAAATATCCTTCAACTGCATGTATTATAAAAACGGAGTTCCATTCCAATCCTTTTGCAGAATGAATTGTAGAAAGTGTTACATATTCTTCTTCTTTATCCGTTGCATCAATATCAACCACGCTTTCGATGATTGGTTCAATAGCCATATCAGAAAGTAATGTGTCTATCGACGTATAATTTTCGACTATGTTTTGAAAAATTTCTAAATCTTTTTTGCGTTTATTCCAATCATCGTAATTTGCTTTGAAGAGATCATAATAATAATCATAAACTTTTTGAACCATTTCTGATGGAAGTAGTTTCTTTTTTTGAAGTTCATACAAAAGATAAAACAAAGGACCAAGCTTGTGATGTTTAAATCCAGTTTGCTGATCTGGCTCGGCTTTAATTGTAATTCTTGATACCGCAAGTTCATCTAAAATTCGCTGAGCAGTTTTCGGTCCGATTCCTTCGTGCATCAACAAAACTCTGTACCAGCTTACAACATCTTTTGGATTAACTGCGATTCTCAAAAAAGCCATTACATCTTTTATATGAGCAGTTTCAACAAACTTCATTCCGCCAAATTTTTGAAATGGAATATTTGCTTTAGCAAGTTCAAGTTCCAGATCGAAAGAAAAGAATGATGAACGGAACAAAACAGCAATATCTTTTAATGGAATTCCTTCTTCTCTAAGATCAAGAATTTTTTCTACGATAAATTTTGATTGCAGATTTTCTGTTGTTGCCGCTACAATGCTTGGAAGCTCTCCGCTTCCTTTTCTTTTATAAAGATTTTTTTTATACTTTTCAACTGCTGATTCACTTATCCGATTTGCAAAATCAAGTATAGTTTGAACACTGCGATAATTTTCTTCAAGCTTTATGAGTTTAACATCTTCAAACAGTTTTGGAAATTCCATTATGTTTTTAAAATCTGCACCGCGGAAAGAATATATTGCCTGCGAATCATCGCCAACTACCATAACATTTTTGTTGTATTGTGCTAACCCCGTTACAATTTCTGCTTGCAAATGATTTGTATCCTGATATTCATCAACCATAATAAATTTAATTTCTGAAAGCAGTGCTTTAGCTGCGGCACCACCATTTAAAAGAAATTCTCGCAGGTAAACTAAAAGATCATCGTAATCTAAAAGATTATTCCGACGTTTATAATCTGTAAATATTTTTTGGATTTCTAAAATTTTATCTATCAAAGGAATAAAATGTGGAAAATCATTTTCAATTATCTCTTCAACTTTATTTCCTGTATTAACACTTAAACTAAAAACTTTGTTTAATGTTTGTTTATTAGGAAATCTTTTTTCTTTTGTGATAAACTTATCCTGTGAGCGGATAAGATTTATAACATCTGTAGTATCACTCTGATCAAGAATTGTAAATGAGGAATCTAATCCAAGTGCTTTTGCATATTTTCTTAAAGTAATATTTGCAAAAGAATGAAAAGTTCCGCCGCGTATTTTTGAACAGCGGTCATCCAGCAGCATTGATGCGCGTTTCATCATTTCATTTGCGGCTTTGCGGGTAAAGGTTAAAAGTAAAATTGAATTTGGATCGCAGCCAAGTTCAATCAATCTTGCAACACGATAAACTAACGTGCGTGTTTTACCTGTGCCGGCTCCAGCTATAATTAAATAACATCCATTTACAGCCGAAGCGGCTTCAAAACTGTGATGCGTTTAGTTCTTCTCTGTAATTAATTATAAAACGGGCTTCGTCTATTTCCTGAACAAAGCCCGTTTGTGGAAGTCTTTTTAACTTATATTTTTTCTGATTCATCTACGCAGTGCTTTTGGCTTTCCTAAAATTTCTGAAAAAAGAATATACTCTCTAACTGTTGAGGGACTTTTTAATTTACGATTGAAATCGGTAATAGCTGCTCTTCGTTTACGAGGACCGGCTAAAACTCTTTCAAACTCTTTTGCACTTGCTTCAATTTTAGGATCAACAACTCTTTTTTGTTTATCTGAAATAGATTTTCTATCAGTTATAATTTCATCATAAGTTTTTCTTGATCCAATAGGATTTTTATCCTGAACTTCCCGCTGCATCCGTTTATCAACAACTAAATCAAGGTCTTGGTCTTTTATCTCATGAGATTGATATATATCGTAAGGATCAACTTGTTTTGGCTTTGGTTGATCAGGAATTCTCAGATCACCTTTAAGCATATTTTGAAGTTCGTGCAGTATATCGTAATCATCATTTTTTTGAGAAAGAACAGCAGGCTCAGGTTCTTTATCAGATAAATTACCATAACCCGGAATATCAGTTCTAGATTTATTTGCAGGGATATTTTTATCCTGTTGTTTCTTTTTAAAGAGAGGTCTTAAGAAACTGAAAATAATAATTCCCCAAATAAGTATTTTAAAAAGATCATCCATCCGTTTTCTTCTTCTCTTCAGGTTGTGCTATTGATGTTCGCATTTCAGTATCAGCTTGAATATTTCGAAGATTATAATAATCCATAACACCAAGCTTACCATTTCTAAAAGCATCAGCTATTGCTCTGGGAACTTCTGATTCAGCTTCCACAACTTTAGCTTTCATCTTTGCAACCTCAGCAATATTTTCCTGTTCAGTTGCAACTGCAGCAGCGCGTCTTTCCTCAGCTTTTGCACGTGCAACTTTAAGATCAGCTTCTGCCTGATCAGCCTGAAGAATAGCGCCAATGTTTTGTCCAATATCAACATCAGCAATATCGATTGATAAAATTTCAAAAGCTGTTCCGCTGTCTAATCCTTTTGCTAAAACTGATTTAGAAATTTTGTCCGGGTTTTCTAATACATCTTTATGAGTGGCACTAGAGCCGATAGTTGAAACAATTCCTTCACCAACTCTGGCTAAAACAGTTGCTTCGCCGGCACCACCAACCAACCTTTCAATATTTGCACGAACAGTTACTCGTGCCATTGCTTTTAGCTGAATACCATCTTTTGCAACGGCTGATACCATTGGTGTCTCAATTACTTTGGGAACAACAGACATCTTAACTGCTTCAAGAACATCTCTTCCCGCAAGATCAATTGCAGTGGCGCGTTCAAATGTTAAACCAAGATTTGCTTTATCTGCAGAGATAAGTGCGTTAATTACTTTTGTTACATTTCCTCCAGCAAGATAATGCGCTTCAAGTTTTGCCTGATCAACAGTTAATCCTGCTTTAGTAGCTGTAATCATATTTCGAACAATTAAAACTGGCGGTACTTTTCTTAATCTCATTCCAATAAGATCTCTTACTATTTTTACCTTTACTCCTGAAAAGTAAGCTGTAATAAATAATCCGAGCGGAACGAAATATAGAAACAGAATTAGGAATAATACGACCGCAATAATAATTACGATTGATAGCCCTGTTAATGCTTCCATTTTTTCTCCAAAAATATTTTCTGATTTAATTATTTTAACTATTCCAAAATACTTAAATTAAAATTGAATTTCCTGCTTATCAGAAAAAGAAACAGGAATATTTGTCATGCCTGACCAGACTTTATGGTAGATAATCAGATATTATGACGTGTTAATCAGAATTAATTATTCTTGATTTTAATTTTTACCTAAATTATTAGAAGATTTTCCACTAACTTTAGTGGCACTTCTTTTGAACTTTGATATGATTATTATCAGTTTCTATCAGGCTTACACTCGATTTCGCAATTCCCGCTGGCTTGATTGCAGAAGTTGGTTAATTTATATTTCAATTGTGAAACGAATCTTTACAAAGGATTGTTTCGTTTACAAGTAAAACATTAAGGATAAAATTATATGGATGGAAATTTTTCGGATAGATTGCAGGATGTAATAAGACTTAGCAGGGAAGAGGCGTTGCGCCTTGGTCATGATTATATAGGAACAGAACATCTTTTACTCGGAATTATTCGTGAAGGTCAAGGAGTTGCTGTAAGAATTCTGCGCAATCTTGATTGTGATTTAATGAAATTAAAAAAGGCAATTGAAGATACAGTTAGAACTTCAGGCGGTACTCTTACAATTGGAAATATTCCTTTAACAAAACAAGCTGAAAAGGTTTTAAAGATTACGCAAATCGAATCTAAAATTTATAAAGCTGATGTAATCGGCACTGAACATCTTTTACTTTCTCTTTTAAGAGATGAAGATAATATTGCTACACAAATTCTTCATCAGTTTAATATTACTTACGATTCTGCACGATCAGAATTGAATACAATGTTAAGTGCAAAAAATCCAAAAGATGCCGGACAAAAAATTCCATTCTCAGATAAAAAATCTGACAAAACAAAAACACCGGTGCTGGATAATTTTGGAAGAGATCTTACTAAACTTGGAATGGAAGATAAACTTGATCCAGTTGTTGGAAGAGAAAAAGAAATCGAACGCGTTGCGCAAATCTTAAGCAGAAGAAAAAAGAATAATCCTGTTTTAATTGGTGAACCCGGTGTTGGTAAAACAGCAATAGCAGAAGGATTGGCTCTTCGTATCATACAGAAAAAAGTTCCAAGAACTTTGCAGGATAAAAGAGTTGTTACTTTAGATCTTGCAGGACTTGTAGCCGGAACAAAGTACCGCGGACAGTTTGAAGAGCGAATGAAAGCTTTAATGAATGAACTTGAAAAAGCAGAAGATGTAATTCTCTTTATTGATGAGCTGCATACAATTGTCGGGGCAGGCGGCGCATCAGGTTCACTTGATGCTTCAAATATGTTTAAACCTGCTTTAGCTCGCGGAGATATTCAGTGCATCGGTGCAACAACGCTTGATGAATACAGAAAATTTATTGAAACTGATGGAGCGCTCGATCGCCGTTTCCAAAAAGTTATGGTTGATCCGCCAAGTTATGAAGAGACACTCCAGATTCTTGAAAACATTAAATTTAAATATGAAGAACATCACCGGGTAAGATATTCTAAAGATGCAATTGAAACAGCGGTTAAACTTAGTAATCGTTATATAACAGATCGGCATTTACCTGATAAAGCAATTGATGTTATTGATGAAGCAGGCTCAAGGGTTCATATGGGTAATTTTGAAGTACCTCAGGAAATTCTTGTTCTTGAAGAAGAGATTGAAGCCGTTAAAAAAGATAAAGCCCGTGTTGTTAAAATGCAGGATTATGAAGAAGCCGCCCGATTGCGTGATAAGGAGCGAAATCTTTTATCTGATCTTGAAACTGCAAAACGTGAGTGGGACCAGAAAACAAAAGATATTGTTCACGATGTAACTGAAGAGGATATTGCTACCGTTGTTGCAATGATGACGGGAATTCCGGTGAACAGAATTGCACAGACTGAATCTGAGAAACTCCTGAAGATGGAAGATGCACTTAAGCAGTATATTGTTGGACAGGATGAAGCTGTTTCCAAACTTACAAAAGCAATTCGAAGAACAAGAGCAGGATTAAAAAATCCTAATCGTCCAATAGGCAGCTTTATTTTTCTTGGACCAACAGGTGTTGGTAAAACGGAATTGTGTAAAGTGCTTGCAAGATATTTGTTTGATAATGAAGATGCACTTGTTAGAATTGATATGAGTGAATATATGGAAAAGTTTTCCGTATCACGATTAGTTGGAGCGCCTCCGGGATATGTTGGTTATGAAGAAGGCGGGCAACTCACTGAAAAAGTAAGACGCAAACCTTATTCTGTTGTTTTGTTTGATGAAATCGAAAAAGCTCATCCTGATATTTTTAGTGTTTTACTTCAGGTTTTGGATGATGGAGTTCTTACCGATAGTCTTGGAAGAAAAGTTGATTTTAAGAATACGATAATTATAATGACATCAAACGTTGGAACTAAGGATGTAAAAAACATTAGCACATTTGGATTTGGTGCTGATGAAAAAGCAGATCATTATGCAAGCCTTAAAAATACTGTTGAAGATGCAATGAAGCGGCTTTTCAATCCAGAGTTTTTAAACAGGATTGATGAAGCAATTGTGTTTAGGAATCTTGATAAAGAAGATATATACAAGATTATTCAAATAGAGATAAAAGATCTTTTATCAAACATCAAAGAAAATAAACTGAGTTTAGTGCTTGATGAATCAGCTAAAGAATTTTTAGTTGAAAAAGGATATGACGAAAAATTTGGTGCACGTCCTTTACGCAGAGCAATACAAAAATATATTGAAGATCCGCTTGCAGAAGAATTATTGCGCGGCTCGTTTAAAGAAGGGACTACAATTCTTGCCAAGCACGTTGAAGGCACAGAAGACTTAGTTTTTATTGATGAATCCTTTGAACCGCCAAAAGTAAATGAGCAGCCGGAAAAATCTGATTTGGGCAGCAATTAACTCCTCAGTTTGTTCAACCATTCTTAAGCCCATCTTTAGGATGGGCTTTTTTTTGTGTATTTTTACAGTGTATTCAAATTAAAACTTAGTATAAAATGAGTAGATTAAACCAAGATCAAATCAATTCTAATTTTTCAAAACTTACCGGTTGGAGTTTTGATAATGATGCAATTCAAAAACAATTTCAGTTTAAAGATTTTATTGAAGCATTATCTTTTGTAAATACAGTTGGTTTGGAATCTGAAAAGATGGATCATCATCCTGATATTTTAATGTTTGCCTGGAATAAAGTTAAAATCACTATTTCAACACACAGCGATGGGGGAGTAACAGAAAAAGATTTTCAATTAGCACAAAAAATTGAGGATAGAGTAAAATGAAAACCCGGCTCGATGAACTATTTGATAAATATGACGAAAATCCTTTGGATGCAGAAATTATATTTAGCATCGTAAAAGAGTATCTAAAAAATAATGAGGATGAAGAAGCTGAAGTTTATCTTAAAGATTTGATTAAAAAAAATCCAAAGTATGTACAAGCTTACATTACTTACGGTAATCTTAAAGAGAACAATAATGAGATTGAAGATGCAGAGTATTATTACCGCACAGGATTAAGAATAGCTAAAGAATTAAGGGATACAAAAGCAATAAACATTTTAGAGGATTATCTTGATGAACTTGAGCGGCAATGAAGTGTTAAAGATTTTTAGAAATACCGGTGCGTTACTTGAAGGACATTTTCTTTTAACTTCAGGCAGACACAGCAACCAGTATTTTCAATGTGCAAAAGTTTTACAGTATCCAAATTATACTGCTGAAATTTGTTCTATCATTGCGGAACAATTTAAAAAATATGCAATTGATACTGTAATAGCTCCGGCCATGGGGGGAATGATTGTTGGTTACGAAGTTGCAAGGCAGTTAAACAAAAGATCCATCTTTACTGAAAGAGAAAATAAAGAAATGACTTTGCGTCGTGGATTCTCTCTGTCTAAAGGTGAAAAAGTTTTAGTGTGTGAAGATGTGATCACAACAGGCGGCTCTGTAAAGGAAGTAATTGAAATCGTAAAAAAGTTTGATGCGGAAGTTATCGGAGTGGCAAGTATTGTTGATCGAAGCATTGGTAAAGTTGATTTTGGTTATCCGCTTTTCAGTGCACTTAAACTTGATGTTGTGTTGTATCAACCCGATGATTGTCCTATCTGTAAAGAGGGAAAGTTAGAGTTAGTTAAACCTGGTTCCAGAAAAATTTTTTAATCCATAAAAAGAAAAAGCCAATGAAAAAATATATCCTATTATTTACGCTTATCCCTTTTTTATTATTTCCACAAACAAATTTCAATGATTACTTTGAAAATAAAACGTTAAGGTTGGATTATTATCATACCGGTAATTCAACGGAAGATTCTTATTCATTCGATGAACTTATTGAAGAACCTTATTGGGGCGGTTCAAAAACTAATCTGCTAGATCAGTTTGATTATGGTAAATATAAGTTTGTTGTAAAAGATAAAGAATCGGATAAAGAAATTTATTCAAGAACATATTCAACATTATTCAGCGAGTGGCAAACTACAGAGGAATCCAAAAAGACTATAAAAAGCTTTAGTGAGACTGTTACTTTTCCGTTTCCAAAAAAATCTGTTGTTGTTGAATTTTATTCCCGTGACAAAAAAAATATACTACATAAAAAATTTGAGTACACAATCGATCCCAAAAATTATTTCATAAAGAAAGAACGCACTGCACAGTTCGAAAACTTCAAAGTTCATTACAGCGGCGATCCTGCAGTTAAGGTTGATATTGTAATTGTTCCAGACGGCTACACAAAAGATGAAATGCAAAAGTTTAAGGATGATTGTAATAAGTTCTCAGATTTTTTACTCGGCACATCACCTTACAAACAAAACCAGGATATGTTTAACATTTGGGCAGTCGAATCTCCGTCAAAAGAATCCGGTACTGATGTTCCTGCAGAAAATATTTGGAAAAATACCATAGCAAATTCTACATTCTATACTTTTGATTTAGAAAGATATTTAATGGTAATAGATGATAAGAACTTGCGCAACCTTGCTTCTAATGCTCCGTACGATCAGATATTTGTTTTAGTAAACACAAAAAAATACGGAGGCGGTGCAATTTATAATCATTATTCAGTTTGCAGCAGCGATAATGATTTTAGTGATTATGTTTTCACTCACGAGTTTGGACACGGTTTTGCCGGACTTGCTGATGAATATTACACATCGGATGTTGCCTATGAAGAATTTTATCCGCTGGATGTTGAACCATTAGAACCAAATGTTACAACGCTTGTTAATTTTGATTCCAAGTGGAAAAATATGATTGAAGATAGTATTCCTATTCCAACGCCGGCAACTGGAATTTATAAAGATAAAGTTGGCGCGTATGAAGGCGGCGGATATGTTCCCAAAGGTGTTTACAGACCGATGCAGGATTGTTCAATGAAATCTATTTCTGTGGATAATTTTTGTCCGGTTTGTAAACGTGCGATTAGTGAAATGATAGATTTTTATACAAAATAATATTTAAAGGAAAAATTTGGACCAAAGAAAATTACATAAAACAGTTGAAACAATTGCTTCACAAAAGTTTGTTACTGAAGAAGAAATGTTGATAACTGTTCTTAATGAAATTGTTGGTGATAAAACTATGGATATTACAGGCGGAAGAGTTTGGAAATTAAAACCAGATGCTGCCGGTTACAGATTATTATTTCAAACAGGAAAGATTGATAAGATCGCACAGGATTTTATTATCAAGTTAATCGATTATCCGGTATTTGAAAAATTAGCTTTAGCGCGAACTATTTTAGACCACGAGACCAACGAAGAGCTGAGAAAAAAAGGAATCTTTAAATACTCCGCTTCGGGTGTTGGATATAAAATTAAAATAAAAGATAAACCTTTTTATGAATATGTGCTGGCACTTAACAGCAGCCACATTGATGAAGAGTTGCGGCTGAAATTAAATATTATTGCCACAGCACTTACTTCGCAAATAAAACAAAGACGATTATCTGTCAGTGCAAGTCATCTAAAAGCTGATATTGACAAAGCAAGGGAACTTCAAAAAAGTATTTTACCAGAGCATGAATATAAATTTCATCACTTTGATATTTATGGGATTACAGTTCCTGCAGAAATTGTTGGCGGTGATTTTTTTGATTACTTAGAGATTGGTGATGATAAAGATCGGATTGGTGTGGCTCTTGGCGATGCCGCAAGTAAAGGAGTTGCTGCAGCAGCGGAAGCAATGTACATTTCCGGCGCACTGCGTATGGCAAGTAACTTCGAGATAAAAATTTCTCCGTTAATGAAAAGAATGAATCAGCTTGTGAATAAAATTTTTGAAGACGATAAATTTTCTTCAATGTTTTATGGTGAACTTTCCACAGATCGAAATGGATTATTTTTATATGCTAATGCCGGGCATAATCCACCGATCTTTTACAAGGCATTAAAAAATAAAGTTGAAATGCTTCAGCCAACAGGTCCCGTTCTTGGTCCCTCACCAGATGCCAGTTATTTTATCGAAAGTATTAATATTCACTTGAATGATATTTTGGTTATCTATTCTGACGGAGTTGTTGAATCATCCAATAATAAAGAAGTTTTTTATGGTGAGCAGCGACTTATAAATCTTATAAAAAAAGCTAAAGATAAAACTCCTAAAGAAATTGTTTATGCTATCCTGGATGATGTAATAAAATTCTCTAAGGGTGGTGTATATCAGGATGATAAAACATTGGTAGTTATTAAACGCACTGCTCAATAATATTTTAGGAAAGTTAAAGGATTATAAAATGTTAACTTCCATAAATCCCGCCAATAATAAGCTTGTAAAATCTTATATAGAAATGACTGCTGATGAGATTAATTCAATTATCTCTCAAGTCAATTCTACTTATCTTGAATGGAAAGAAACTTCATTTTTAATCCGATCAAACTTGATGTTTAAAGCTGCTAAAATTTTACGCGAAAACATTAATGAATATTCTGAGTTGATGACAATAGAAATGGGAAAACCAATTTCACAATCGCGCGCTGAAGTTGAAAAGTGTGCATGGGTTTGTGAATATTATGCAGAGAACGCAGAAAAATTTTTATCAGATGAGATAATCAAAACAGAAGCTTCAAATAGTTTTATTTCATACCGTCCGATTGGAATTGTATTGGCAGTTATGCCATGGAATTTTCCTTTTTGGCAGGTGTTTAGATTTGCTGCTCCAAATTTGATGGCGGGTAATGCCGGATTATTAAAGCACGCATCTAATGTTTCAGGCTGCTCGATAGCCATTGAAGATGTTTTTAGAAAAGCTGGATTTCCTGAAAATCTTTTTAGGTCAACTTTAGTAACATCAAAAAATGTTAAAGAAGTTATTTCAAATAAATTTGTTCAAGCAGTTGCATTAACAGGCAGTGTTCCTGCCGGAAAATCTGTTGCATCACTTGCGGGAAGTTTAATTAAGAAAACGGTATTAGAACTTGGCGGAAGTGATCCTTATATCATTTTAGAAGATGCTGATTTGGAACAAGCTGTAAAGTCTTGTGTTAATTCAAGATTATTAAATGCCGGACAAAGTTGTATCGCCGCCAAAAGATTTATAGTTGTTGAAAGTGTTTACGATAAATTTGAAAAGTTATTTGTTGATTTTATGTCATCAAAAAAAATGGGCGATCCAATGGATGAGACAAATGATTTGGGACCTCAAGCAAGTTTGCAATTAAGGGATGAACTTCATAATCAGGTTTTGAATAATGTTAAGCAAGGTGCTAAAATTATTTTAGGCGGGTTTATTCCAGAGTTACCAGGAGCTTTTTATCCACCGACTATTCTAAAAAATGTACAACCAGGTATGCCTGCTTTTGATGAAGAATTATTTGGTCCAGTTGCAGCTCTTATCAAAGCAAAAGATGAAAATGGTGCAATTGATTTAGCCAACAAAAGTATTTTCGGTTTAGGTGCTGCGGTGTTTACAAAGGATTTGGAAAAAGGAAAAACTATTGCTAGAGAAAAACTTGGTGCCGGCTGCTGTTTTGTAAATGATTTTGTTAAATCTGATCCAAGATTACCTTTTGGCGGGATTAAAGAATCTGGTTATGGCAGAGAATTATCTCCTTTGGGAATAAAAGAATTTGTAAATATTAAAACCGTGTATATCAAATAGAAAAGTTGATTTTAAAATCATTCTGAAATTATTTAAATAAGTAGAAATCTTTTTGAAAAATTATAAACTTTTAATTCAGTATGATGGAACCAACTATGCTGGCTGGCAGATACAAAAAAATTCTGTTACTGTTCAACAATGTATTTCTGATGCGATTAAGACTATCCTTAAAATTGATATTAACCTGATTGGCTCCGGAAGAACAGATTCCGGCGTACATGCTTTAGGGCAGGTTGCAAACTTTAGGACTGAAAATGAGATTAATATTTATCGTTTTAAACATTCTTTAAACTCAATCCTACCATCAGATATATCAATCAGGAAAATGGAGGAAACTGATGAAAGTTTTCATGCAAGATTTGATGCAAAAAAAAGAAGCTATATTTATTTGATCACCCAAACAAAATCTCCTTTCTATAAAAAATATTCATATTTTTATCCTGTAAAAATTGATTTAAAAAAATTGAATGAATTAAGTAAACATTTTATCGGCGATAAAGATTTTACTTCATTCAGCAAAAAAAATTTACTAATAGATAATAAAGATTGTACTATATTTGATTTGAACTGGAAAAGAAGAGGAGACATTATAGTTTTTTACATTCAGGCAAATAGATTTCTTCACGGAATGGTTAGAACAATTATCGGCACTTTACTTAAAGCAGCAGAATCTAAAAATTCAGATCAAATTATTTATGATATTTTCAAATCACAAAATCGCGAAGCAGCCGCTGAATCTGTTCCCGCGAAAGGTTTATTTCTTAATAAAGTGGAGTATTAGAAATGTTAAGTCTTAATTCGAAAGTTGTTTTAATAACGGGAGGTTCAAAAGGCATTGGTGCAGCATGTGTAAAATATTTTTGTATGGCTGGTGCTTCGGTTGCATTTACATATAACTCAAATCCGATTTTAGCAGCAAGAATTGAAAAAAGATATAAAAATATTTCTAAATGCAAATCTTATAAAGTTGATGTGACTTACGATGATGAAATAAAAAATGTAGTTCATTCTGTAGTAAAAGATTTTGGCAGAATAGATATTTTGGTTAACAATGCCGGTGTTTGGAAAGAGGGTAAAATTAGTCGGCTTAGTTTAGCACAATGGGAAGAAACAATAAAAATCAATTTAACATCTGCGTATTCGTTTTGTCATTATGTAATTCCATATATGAAAATAAAAAGATTTGGAAAAATAATTAATATTTCATCAACAGCAGGGCAAAGAGGTGAAGCACATTACTCGCATTATGCGGCTTCTAAAGGCGGGATGATTTCTTTTACAAAATCATTGGCAAGTGAGTTAGGACCTTATAATATTAATGTTAACAGCGTTGCCCCGGGATGGGTATTAACCGATATGTCTAAAAAAGCTCTATCGAATATAAATTCTTTAGAGGAAGAATTAAAAAAAATTCCTTTGGGTCGTATTGCTGCTGCGGATGATATTGCTGGTCCGGTTTTATTTCTTGCATCAGATCTTTCAAGACACATCAATGGTGAAATTCTAAATGTTAACGGTGGTTCAGTATTAGTAGGATAATTTTTTATAAATGGATTTTTTAGCAGACATACATCACAAAGTTGTACATTTCCCTTTAGCGTTTTTATTACTCTATCCGCTAATGGAATTTCTGGCAGTAATTACAAAGAAAGATTTTTTTGCAAAAGCAGCAGGTCTATTTTTAATTATTGGAACTACGGGAGCTTTTCTTTCAGTATTCACAGGCAATCAGGCATTTGCATCAATCAAGGATTGGCAGAAGGAAGCTCGGAATATTTTTAATATTCATCAGACTTATGCAAACATAACTATGTGGTATTTTACTGGACTGCTGATATTAAGAGTTTATCTTGTAATAAAGAAAAAGATGACAAGGCAAATTATTATTGTTTTATTTTTACTTTCTTTGTTGGGAGGGTATTTTGTTTATCAAACAGGTAACTATGGAGGTAAATTTGCAGTTGAAAGAATAAAATCAATTAACTTACGATTACCTGTTAACCAATAATTTTTTGTTAAAATTTTATATTACTAATTTTGATTTATAATGATTCGAATAATTAAATATTTCCTTTTAGTTCTTATTCTAACTTTGCCAAATTCGTTTGCGGAAAAACCACCATCCAATAAAGCAACAGGATTTTTTCTTGGTTTTGGTGTAGGACCAAGAGTGCCTATCGGCGATTTTGCCAACACCACTGACTTAGGATACGGAGTAAACATCGAGTTCTCTTATACTGATAATGAATTTCTTCCAGTATTTCTATTTGGAACAATTGGATATGAGCAATATCCAGGTTCACAAAATTTTTTTCAAGAAACGGAATACTCTAACTTTCATACAAATGCTCTGCCAGTAAATTTAGGGGCGCGCTATTACTTTCCGCCAATCCTTGAAAACATTGTACTTCTAATGCCATTAGTTCAGGTTTCTGCTTCGTACACTTACTATCAAAAACTACACGAGTTTGAAAAAGGAACAGGAAGAAATAATTATTTGGAACAAAATTCTAAATTTGGATTTAGTGTTGGTGCGGGAGTTTCTATGTTTATGATGGAACTTTTAACATCTTATAATTATAATCCAGGAAATCAATTTATTTCTATCGATTTGAAAATAAGAATTCCTTTATACATTAATATGTGAGTTGAATATGAATTACAAAAATTTATTGCTTGATATAAAAGAGCATATAGCTGTCTTAACTCTTAATCGTCCGGATAAATTAAATGCACTGAATAACGAAACGCTTATTGAACTGAGATCGGCTTTTGAAACATTAAAATCAAATGATGAAGTTTATGTTGTTATTATAACCGGTAGTGGTGAAAAAGCATTTGTCGCAGGTGCTGATATTAGTGAGCTAAATAAACTTAATATGATGGAAGGGAAAACATTTTCAGAATTTGGACAAAGTGTTTTTTCTTTTATAGAAGAATTTGATAAGCCTGTTATTGCCGCCGTAAATGGTTTCGCTCTCGGCGGCGGTTGTGAGTTAGCACTTTCCTGTCATATTAGATTTGCAAGTGAGAATGCAAAGTTTGGTCAGCCGGAAGTAAATTTGGGGATAATTCCGGGTTATGGTGGAACACAAAGATTAACAAGACTTGTAAATTCAGGGCGCGCGATGGAAATGATTTTAACAGGTGATATAATCGATGCGGATACTGCTTTATCAATTGGTTTGGTTAACAAAGTTTTTCCACAGTCCGATCTTTTAAGCAAAACCTGGGAAATGGCTGCGAAGATTGCCAGCAAAGGACAACAGGCGATTCGGTTGGAAATAAAAGCTGTAAATGCTGTTGATGAAGTTTCTTCTAGGCAAGGGTTAAATATTGAAGCAAGTCTTTTTGCACTTTGCTGCGGAACCGAGGATTTTAAAGAAGGCACTTCGGCATTTCTTGAAAAAAGAAAACCATTATTTAAGAATAAATAAATATTCAGCTAATTAAGATGTTCGAAAACTCCTTAATAAAAAAAATTGCTGTCATTCTTTTCGGGGTAGTATTAATATTATTAATAGCAAATATCGTTGTAAAAAAAATTATTGATAAAGGAGAGCCGCCTAAGAATCGAGAACCGCTTAGTGGAATTGAGATAAATAATATTTTTAACGCTGCTCTTAAAAATTATGGATTATCATCAAATTGGATTACGAAGAAAAAAATAAAAAATGTTTCAGACGATTCACTTTATGCATCCTATTCCGTAAGAGTTCCCAAAAATCTTCCAATACATTTGTTAATTTTAGAATTGCAAAATTTACTTTGGGATGATGCCGTTCAGGTTAACTCACAGGAAATTATATCAGGAAAAAATACTTTATTAAAACTTTCCTCGGAAAGGCATTTAAAATTAGCTGCAGAATTTTATTATGATGAAAATGCTATCCGCGAATTTGGAGCAGTATCTTTTCTAGTACTAGATTTTCTGTCTGATGAAGATACTAAGCTGAATGAATTGTTCAACACATCAGAACTATTTTATTTAGTGTTATCTCCATCCGAACATTCAAAGAAAATAATAAGTAACATAGATAAATCAGGTAAAAGATATGCTGTGCTGTTAGATGATAACATTACCGAATTAAATTATAAACTGGATGGCAGCTATTCCGACGATAGACTAAAAAGATCAATCAGAGAAATCGTTGGCACGTTTTCGAATGCTGTATTTTTTATTATTGATGATCGCTCTGATCTTTTTGAGTCCCCGAAATATAAATTCATTGAGAGTGAATTCAGTAAAAGAAAAATTACAATCGTACGTAAAAGTAAATTAGCCTCACTAAATTCTAACAATGTTAATGTGGATAATAAGTTCCAGGATTATATGTTGACGATTCAGAAAAAAGACGAAAAGATTTTGTTGGTCAGTGCGGATGAATATTTAACTATTGTTCAGTTAATTCCTTCTTATCGAAAAATTGGTTACAAATTTATTTATCCCGGCGACATAATTATTAAAAGATAAAAACCTCTGAAAAATTTGATTTACACTACGTTGTCATTCTGAACTTGTTTCGGAATCTCATAAAAGATGCTGAAATAAATTCAGCATGACCCTTAAGAGTCAATTTTTCAGAAGTCTCAGAAAATTACTTAATTACATTCCCATTCATATTCACTTCAGAAATATCAAAACCCAAATCAATTATTTTAGGCATCAAGATATTTTTATCGCCAACAAGAATGATAGTAAGCTCATCGTACTTAATACTTTTTAAAGCCATTTCTTCAACCTCAATTTTACTTACGGAATTAATTTTTTGTATGTAAGTTTCAAAATAATCATCGGGCAGTTCAAACAGTATTTTACCTGATACACTTGAAACAATCTGACGATAGGTTTCAAAGTTCATTGGAAACTTTTTAGTAATGGAAGACTTTGCAAATGCTAATTCTTTATCGCTAATCCCTTTCTTGATATTGTCGAGTTCAAAAAATATTTCTCGCAAAGCATCAGAAGTATTTTCAGCTCCAACTGATGTTGCCACCTGGAAAAATCCTGCATCTTTGAAATATTGAAATCTGGAATTAGCGCCATAAGTATAACCGTTTCTCTCACGCAGATTAAGATTTATCCTGCTTGTAAACTGACCACCCAATATCGAATTTAGCAAAAGCTTTTGGAAATAATCCTGGTTGTTTCTTTTTGAAGAAATGTGTCCAACTCTTATTTCTGTTTGAACCGATCCTTCTTTATGATAAAGAAAAATTTTTCTTTTAGCAGAATTAGTTTTGGAAGATAAATTGCTTTGGGAAGTTAATGACTTCCAATGATTAGTATATTTCTCAATAGTGATTAACAATTCATCCTTTAGATAATTACCAACGATCACTAATATGGAGTTTGATGGTGAGAAGAATTTATTATAATGATCTTGAACATCAGCTCTGGTAATTGATTGAACAGAGTTTTCAAATCCAATAACAGGGAAGGCATATTCGTTTGAATCTCCCAAAACAAGTCTATCAAATAATTGATCAGCGAGATACTCGGGCTCATCTTTACTTTGTAATATTTGGGTAATTAATTTTTTCTTTTCCCGCAAAAAATCATCATCGTTAAATGCCGGACTTAAAAGTACTTTAAAAAATAATTCGAACGATCGTTCAAAGTTTTCGGAAAGGCATTGCAAACTTAAATTAATTAAATCATTATCTGTTGAAACGTTAAAATTGGTACCAAGGATATCAAACTCATCACTTAACTCTAAAGCATTTAATCCGTCAGCGCCTTCATCCATTACAAGCGATGTTAAATATGCTAATCCTTTTTTATCATCCGGATCAAATTTGCTGCCTGCATTAATCATAAGATTCATTCTAATCAAAGGCAATTTATCTTTAAAGATGAAAAAAATTTTCAATCCATTTTTCAGTTTTATTTCTTCAATCTTTGGAGGTATAAATTCTAATTCCAATTTAGGAATTGGTTTTTCTGTTCTATTAAAAATCATAAAATATTTTCCTTAGGAGTAATCCGTAATTCAACAAATGGTTTTGTCAGATGATTCTTTAAAGCTTTTTTTATTCCATCATTATCAACTTTATTATAACGTTCAAGATCAAACTCAAAAGAGTTTGGTTCGTTCAGATAGTAATTGTAGTGATTAAGATAATCAGCCACAGTATCAAGATTTTGCATCGAATAAATGAAATTTGCTTTAATACCATTTTTAGATTTTTCAAGTTCTCTTAAAGTAACTCCATTTTTTATCAAGTCATTTATCTCATCCAGAATTATTTTTTTTAGTTGATCTAAATTAACTCCGGGTCTCGCAGTAGAAATAATCATAAAGTGGCCGCCAAATTTTCCCGAATATTGAAATGCTGTAACATCCTGAGCTATTTGTTCATCAAAGACAAGTTTTTTATGAAGGCGGGAATTTTTTGATCCTGATAAAATATCAGCAGCAACTTCTAATGAAGCATCGTCATCTCCATAAATATTATCAGAATGCCAGGCAAGATAAATTCTATCCAACTGAACATTATCTTTCTGTTCAAGAAAAATATTTTCTTTTAAATCTGTTTTGGTAAAATCTATTTTATGATTTGTATTAAAAGGCTGAATAGCTCCAAAATATTTTTCTAACAAATTAATAGCAATATCTTTTTCAAAATCACCGGCAACAACAATTGAGGCATTATTCGGGGAATAATATTTTTGGAAAAAGTTTTTCACATCATCAAAAGTATAATTCTCAATATCTTTTAGGAATCCGATGGTTGACCAGCTATAAGGATGATTTTCGGGATAAAGATTTGTGATAAGTAATTCCCAGGCTAATCCATAAGGCTGATTATCGTATCTTTCCAAGCGCTCATTTTTAACAACATCTTTCTGATTATTTAATTTTTTCTGGGTAAGGGCGGGCAGAAAGAAACCCATTCTATCAGACTCAAGCCAGAGTGCAAGCTCTAAATTATTTGCAGGAAGTTTTTCATAATAATTAGTTCTGTCTGAACTTGTTGATCCATTCAAAGTTCCGCCGGCTTCCTGTATATATCTAAAATGCATTTCCTTTGGAACATTTTCAGAACCTTGGAACATCATATGTTCAAATAAATGTGCCAAGCCCGTTTTACCTTTTGACTCAAAAGCGGAGCCAACTTTGTACCATAGATTTACGGATACAAGAGGAACAGTTTTATCTTCGTATAAAACATATTCAAGTCCGTTTTTTAATTTACCTTTTGTGCAGTTAAGATTTAGATGATTCAAAATTTTATACCTTTTTCAAATTATTCGTACCACAGTCCGCCGCGGCGGATTAGTCTGTGATTATCCTAAAAAATAATTGTAAAAGCAGACTGAAGTCTACGCTACAAAAACTATAATTATTTAAACAAAAATTCTATCCGTTCAAGCTTTCCATCGATACTATTATTCGGAAAGATACAAAGTAATTTTGCAAGTAGAGGATAAATATCAATATTATTCAAAGTACCGCAAGTATATCCTTTCTTAAAATCAGGTCCGATGGCGTAAAAAATTCCATGCATATCAAGCTCAGAAGGATCATAGCCGTGGTTGCCACCCGGAAATTTTTTAGAATATTTTGTCATGTCTTTATGATCAAATATACTGTAACCCAAATCTGCAATCATTACAATATCAGCAACCAAAGAATTGTCTTTATAGTGGAGATAATCGGGAATATCTTTTTTCCAATATACCTTAAAATGATTTTCAGAATCTTTCAACTTCGTGTAAACTTGATTTTTCATTTTTTCTTCGGGATAAATAAACATCAGCGGTCCTTTATCTGAAGAATTAAAATTATAACCAGATAACAATTCATCAATATTGATAACCCTTTGCGGGCTTAATTCGGTCATTCCGTGATCGGATACGACTATAATATTTGTACTATCGAGTAAGTTTATTTTTTTTAATCCCGAAAATAATAATCCAAGCATGCTGTCTTCTATTGCAATCGACTGATTAACCTCCTTTGAGTTTGGCCCATAATTATGTCCGGAAGTATCTGTTGCATCAAAATATAAAGTTATGAAGTGCGGTCTTTTTTTGTAAGGAAGCTCTAACCAATTAAGTGCTCCGTTAATTCTTTCAGTATAAGGTCTGGAATAATCAAAATTTTCAACATAGTCAGGTCTTTTAAAATCAAGGTTCAATTCAGAACCTGGCCAAAAATAGCTTGCAGTAATTACACCTTGTCTTTTCGCAGTTTCCCAAATGGTTTCACCAGTGTACCATTTAGGATTATGAACTGAAGCAGTATCCCACAAACTATATTTATCACCAGTATTCGGGTTAGTAAATGAATTTGCTATAATACCATGATTTTCGGGATACAATCCAGTTATTATAGAAATATGATTTGGAAATGTTTTAGAAGGGAAGCATGGTTTTAATGAAATGGCATGAACTCCATTCTGTTTAATAAAATCAAAGTTTGGTGTAATTCCTCTGTCGGAATAATCCCATCTAAATGCATCAAATGATATTAAGATTGTATAATTTTTGCTTTGAGCATAATTAGTAGTTAGCGAAATAATTGAAAATAGAATTATTACCGTAAAATATCTTTTAAGCGTATTCATAATAATTTTTCCTAAAAATAATTTGTTTTAGCATTCTTACATAAATAATACTTTCATTATTCTCAAAAAACCCAAATAATTTAAAATGCAAGCATTTTTCAAATATTAATTAAATATTATTTTTTAAAAAAAAGCTAACATTACTTGCATTAAAATTTGATTACCTTGATATTTCACATGCTATTTAAAAAATCTTTAGTGACACTTTCGCTATGCAAATTTTTCTAAATAATAAACTATTCTTAAATGTCTTATCCCTTAATTATTTCAAGGAGAAATCATGATTAAAAGTTACTCTTTTCTATCTTTCTTCTTGTTGATAATTGTAACCACCTTTTTATTTCAGAGCAACAGTTATGCTCAAGGTGTTACAACATCAGCAATGAATGGAATGGTAGTAGATGGTAAAGGCGAACCTTTACCCGGCGCAAACATTATTGCAGTCCATACCCCATCAGGAACGCAATATGGTACAACCTCACGTGTTGATGGAAAATATAATTTAAATGGTTTAAGAACTGGCGGTCCTTATAGTTTAACTATTTCATTTGTTGGCTATAAACCACAGCAAACCGAATTGCCAGCACTTCAATTAGGACAAAATCTAAAAGTAGATTTTACACTTGTTGAAGAGGCAGTAGAGTTAAGTGATATCACAGTTGTTGGAGAAAAGAATACAATTATTTCCAGCAGCAGAACCGGCGCAGGACAAAACGTAACTTCAAGAGATATTGAATTAGTTCCATCTATTGGTAAAAACTTTGGTGATCTTGCAAAATTATCGCCACAAGTTTCAGGAAATAGCAGTTCTGTTGCAAGCAGAAATAACCGTTACAATAATATTCAGATTGATGGTACACAGTACAATGATTTATTTGGTTTAGGAGCTACAGGTGCACCAGGCGGACAAACAGGAACAAATCCAATCAGTCTTGATGCTATTCAGGAATTCCAGGTTGTTGTAGCACCTTATGATGTTAAATATGGTAGTTTTACCGGTGGCGGTATTAATGCAATTACCAAAAGCGGTACAAATAAATGGACAGGTTCTATTTTTGGATATGGAAGAAACCAATCTTTAGTTGGAAATGGCTCATTCATTACTGATAATCCTAATACAGCAGTAGATGAACAAAAATATCCAGACTTTAAAGAGTATGCAGTTGGCTTTAGACTTGGTGGTCCAATTGTAAAAGATAAATTATTCTTCTTTGTAAATGGCGAAATAACAAGAAAAAATCAGCCATTAAGTAATATTTCTTTAAGTACCGGCCCAGCTACAACTCAAGCTTTAGGAGATCAGTTTGCTAGCATATTAAAAAGCAAAGGAATGGATCCGGGTACTTACGGTGCTACTACAGTTGAACAGCCAAGTGAAAAGTTATTCTTCAGATTAGATCTTAACCAGTCTGAAAATCATAAAATCACCTTAAGGCATAATGTAGTAACTTCATATCAAGATATATTAGCAAGCCGAAATGCAAATAACTATCTTGTTTTTAATACTTTAGCTTATCGTATCAGAAATATAACCAACTCAACAGTGCTTCAGGTTAATAGTACATTCGGCAATAATTTTTCAAATGATTTAATACTTGGATATACATCCATCAGAGATAGAAGAGCAGGTATTTCTGAAAAACGTCCTGAAGTTAGAGTGCTAAAAGAAGCTGTTACATTAGTTGCTGGTCCTGATAGATTCTCATCGGCTAATGAACTTGATCAGGATGTATTTGAATTTTCAGATAACTTCTCAGCTTATCTTGGTAATCATGTAATTACTGTTGGTACTCATAATGAGTTCTTTAACTTCAGAAACTTATTTATCAGATCAACTTTCGGTTACTATGAATTTAATACTTTAGCTGATCTTCAGAATAATACTCCAAGCTATTATCAAAAAGTTTTTTCTCGAATTCCTGGTGATGAAAAACCTGCAGCAAGATTTAGTGTTAATCAACTCGGTCTTTATTTGCAAGATGAATGGACAGTTTTTCCAACCTTTAAATTAACCGCAGGTGTAAGAATGGATGTTCCATACTTACCAACAAAACCTGATTACAATCCATTAGTTTCTGAAAATTTTCCTGGCATCAGTACATCTGAAGTTCCAAGTGGTAACGTGATGTTTTCCCCAAGACTTGGATTTAACTGGGATATTTTTGGAAATAGAACAACTCAGGTACGTGGCGGTGTTGGTATCTTTACAGGACGTATTCCTTATGTATGGATGTCTAACAATTACGGAAACACAGGAACACTTATAGCTGAAGTTAATCAAGCTACAGGCGGCAACGTAGGATTTTCAGTTGATCCAAATAATCAACCAGGTGTTGGAGATCCGGGAACAGGTGCAGCAAGCTTTAGATCAGAAATTGATCTTGTAGATCCTGATTTCAACTGGCCTCAACTCTTAAGAGCTAATTTGGGTGTTGATCAACAGCTGCCCTGGGATATTGTTGGTACTGCTGAATTTATGTATTCAAAATCAATTAATGATCTTATCTATGAAAAATTAAACCTTAATCCATCCACCGCGCCAATCGCCGGTGAATTAGGAAGACCAAGATACGGTGGTACTAATAGTTATAGTAATCGATACGTAGATGTTCTTTTATTAAAGAATACCGCGGAAGGATATCAGTATAACTTCTCAGTTCAATTCCAGAGAAATGTACCTATAGGTTTATCATTTAACACAGCTTACACCTATGGTGTGTCTAAGGACGTGAACAGCGTATTATCATCGCAAGCTCAATCACAAATTAGATATAATCCAATTTCCGGAAATCCAAACACACCACCGTTAACAACCTCAAGTTTTGATTTAGGACATAGAGGATTTGTATCTGTTTCTTATACTCACGAGTTCTTCACGAATTCACCGACTACATTTTCAGTATTCTACAACATACAATCAGGTCGCCCATTTTCATTTACTATTAACGGCGATTTGAATAATGATGGACTAAACGGAAATGATTTATTTTATATTCCGAAAGACAAGAATGATATAGTACTTGGTACAGTTACTGGCGGAGTAGTAACTCCAGCAGCACAATCAATGTATGATGATCTTTTTGGATTTATTGATAATAACGAATATTTGTCCAGTCATAAAGGTCAAATGTCAGAGAGAAATGCAGCAAGAAATCCTTGGAATGATGATCTTGATTTAAAAATATCTCAAGCATTCGGAATTTCCGGGATAGGTCGTTTCGAAGTATCACTTGACATTATGAATGTTTTCAATTTGTTAAAGAGTACTTGGGGATTGTACCAAACAACTCCTCAGGATACTTATACAATCTTAACTTATCGTGGTATTGAAACCGCGACAGGAAAAGCAGCCTATACATTCTCTAAACCAGCTACTAACACTGCTTGGTCACCATCAGATTTATTATCCAGATGGCAAATGCAGTTAGGTGTTAGATACTCATTCTAAAACAGTATTGAATGTTAGTAAAATTAAAAAGGCGATCTTCGGATCGCCTTTTTTTATTGATTAATGTAAAGACGACTTGGTGAGTTGTCTGAATTAATATTTTATTAGAAGTATATTTTTTATTTTACACTTTATCTAAGAGACGAGCCAGCGGCTCGTCTTTACAATAATTTAAAAACAGCAAACCCAGTTTTTTAAAGAAACTGGGTTTGTAATAAAATCCAAAATATCACTTCTGCCTACCGGACAGGCAAGCGTTTATTCCCTCTCCTTGTTAAGGCGAGGGGCAGGGGTGAGGTCTAATATAAGAGTTTCAAAACTCTATCAGGTCTTATTGAACTTAACAACTTGAATAATTCAGAAAATGGAATTTCTCTATCCCAGGAAAACAAAGTAATAAATGCTTCACCAACCACTGCATCACGCGAAACAAATCCCCAAAAGCGGCTGTCTAAAGAATCATCTCTGTTATCACCCATCATAAAGTAGTAATCTTTCTTAAAAGTGTATGACGAAACAGGCATACCATCAATTGCAACCGAATTATTTTTTATCTCTACTACTCGTTTGCCATATTCTCTATCTATAATAGTTCTCCATTGCTCAACATTATCTAAGTTTAATGGAATTCTCATTCCTTTTTTAGGAACAACTAAAGGTCCATAGTTATCTTCGTTCCAAAGCATACCTTTAGGAAAAATTCTTGGTTCAGCAACTCCTTTAGGAATAGGTCTTAAATAACTAGCATATTGTCCGCGATAATATTTAATAAAAGGTGGTCTCCAGAATTCTTTACTATTAACAAAAACTACTTTGTCTATAATTTTAATAGTATCTCCGGGGGTGCCAATACAGCGCTTAACATAATTAACACCCTTTTCGGTTGCTTCAAGTTGATCACGATCTCCAGGATATTCAAAGACCACAATATCTTTTGGTTTTGGATTTTTAATTGCAGGCAATGTAAAATAGGGAAGCGCTATTTCAGTGAATGGAATATATCTGGGTGAGCTTGATCCGTAAATAAATTTATTTACTAAAACAAAATCACCAACAAGTATTGTGTCTTCCATTGAGCCTGTTGGAATGCGTGTGTTTTGTATAATAAAGGTAATTATAAATAAGGCAGCAATTCCTGCAAAACCGAGTTGTCTAAAAAACTCAGCGATTTTTCCACCAACCGTAGTTGGTTTGGGTCTTTCTTTTTTCTTAAAAAAGTTTTTCAGTTTTTCCTGAAATGACAATTTGGTCTCCTGTATATTTATAAAAATTTTCGTAGCACAGACTTTAGTCTGTACTTTTTATTCAAACAACCACAGGCACAAACTAATCCGCCGCGACGGACTGTGCTACGTTGATAGTTTATTTCTTAAAATCTCATTAACAAGTTTTGGATTGGCTTTACCTTTTGATTCCTTCATTACTTGTCCAACAAAAAATCCAAAAACTTTTTCTTTACCTGATCGATATTCCTCAACCTGATTTAAATTAGCATCAATAATTTTCTTTATGATAGCTTCAATTTCTGATGTATCTGAAATCTGAACCAGATTATTTCCTTTTACAATAATTTCAGGATCAGCATTACTGTTCAGCATTATTGGAAATACTTCTTTAGCAATTTTCCCGCTTATCGTTCCAGTTTTAATAAGATTAATAAGCCTGCCCAAATTTAGCGGAGACACAGGGAAATCGGAAATGTCAATTTTTTTATCATTCATAATTGAAAGTACCTCGCCGGTTACCCAGTTACTGGCAATTTTATAATCATCAGTTACGGATATTACTTTTTCATAATACTCTGCAAGTGATTTAGTTTGCGTAAGTATTTCAGAATCATAAACGGGAAGTGAAAAATCAGTTATAAATCTTTTTAATTTAGCATCAGGCAATTCTGGTAAGGATTTCGCAATTTCATTTTCCCATTCTTCATCAACAATTACAGGCAGCAAATCAGGATCAGGGAAATACCTGTAATCATGTGCTTCTTCTTTACTTCTCATCGGATAGGCTTCGTTTGCATCGGCATCCCAGAGTAAAGTTTGCTGAACTACTCGCTCACCATCTTCAATCAATTCTATTTGTCTTTTAATTTCATACTCAATTGCGCGTTCAACATTTCTGAATGAGTTCATATTTTTAATTTCAGTCTTTACTCCAAGCTTACTTTCACCTTTTGACCTTACAGAAATATTTGCATCACATCTAAGTGAACCTTCTTCCATATTTCCATCGCAAATGCCAAGATACTGTACAATTTGTTTGATCTTGCTTAAATAAAAATACGCTTCCTCTGCGGTTCTGATATCCGGTTCACTTACAATTTCCATAAGCGGCACACCACATCTGTTAACGTCTACCAATGTTGAACTGCTTTGATCGTGAATAGATTTACCCGCATCTTCCTCCATATGGATTCTCGTAATTCCAATTTTTTTTGACGAACCATCTTTAGAATTAACTACAATAAATCCATGTTCACAAATCGGTTCTTCATATTGTGAGATTTGATAACCTTTTGGAAGATCGGGATAAAAATAATTTTTCCTTGCAAAGATTGAATGTTCATTTATTTTACAATTGGTTGCTAATCCCATTAGAGTTGTGTACTCAACTACTTTTTTGTTAAGCACAGGCAAAACTCCTGGATGACCCAAACAAACGGGACAAGTATTGCTGTTTGGATCATTACCAAACTTAGTTGAACATCCGCAAAAAATTTTAGAGTTTGTTAAGAGTTGAGCGTGAACTTCTAAACCAATTACAGCTTCGTATTTTGTATTCATAAAATGTAATTCTTCTTGCGGGCAAATATATAGATGATAGACTTTATATAGAAAGATGAAAATAAATCTATTATGATAACCGGAGTAAATGTTTGCTCTGCGGTTTTATCTTACTTTAGATAGAACTATTTTTTGAGAAAAGAACATAAAAGTTATGATTTGTTGTTGGATTGCTTTCCTTTGTGTTAGTTTTGATTTTTTTACACTGATTAGGCAAAAATTAAATAATGCGGAAATATCTTTAGTTAATTAAATATAATGCGGTGGGAAATTTTAGATGCAATAAAAAATTACTTTACTTATATTTGTTCACGATGATGCGGAAATGTTTTTTCTAAAAGAAAAAATGTTAAGTCTAAAATAATCGTAATCACTTAATCCAGATCTAAATATTTAAAACAATATTAAACTAATACTCTTATGGGGTTTTTCATGTATAAATATGATTTATTAAAAAAACATTTTAATCCGGAAGTTCAAACTTTTCAAATTGCAACACGTGATGAAATTGAGGAAAAGTATAAATGGAATTTGAAAGATATTTATTTTTCGGATGAAGAATGGGAAAAGGATTTTAAGTTCGTTGAGCGAAGTATTGCAGGCTATGCTCAGTTTGAAGGTAAGATAACAGATTCAGCAGAAAATCTTTTATCTTGCCTTAAATTTGATGAAGAGATTGGAATTAAATTAGAGCGGTTATATCTTTATTCTATGCTCGCTAAAGACAGTGATATGAGGGATACAAAATATCAGGGAATGGATGACAGAATAAAAAGCGTTTACTCAAAAGTGCTTACAGCAAGTTCATTTATCAAACCTGAGTTGCTTAGGACGGATGAAGCAAAATTAATTAAGCTTATCAATTCTCATCCTGATCTTAAAATTTATAAACAGTCATTTGATGATCTGTTAAGATTCAGAAATCACACACTTGAAAAGGAACAAGAAGAGCTGCTCGCAATGGCAAGCGAAGTTACGCAGGTTCCATATAATACATATTCGCTTTTTACAAATGCTGATTTAATATTTCCCAAAGTAGATGATGAATACGGCAATGAAATTGAAATGTCGCACTCACGTTTTTATGCTGCTCTTTATTCAAAAGATAGGAATTACCGCGAAAGAGCTTTTAAGGCATATTTAAAACCTTATATGGATAATGTTAATTCATTTAGTTCCTTGTTTAATGGAAATTTAAAATCAAATATCTTTTATGCTAAGGCAAGAAAATATAATTCAGCTCGAGAAGCTGCACTATTTAAAAATAATATTCCCGCATCTGTTTATGATAATCTTGTTGACGCAGTAAATAAAAATTTTGAACCAATGTATAGATGGGCATCATTAAAGAAAAAACTTCTTAAGATTGATGAGCTGCATCCGTACGATGTTTATGTTACTTTGTTTGATCAGAAGTTTGAGAAAAAATATTCTTTTGAAGATGCCAGGCAAATTGCCATTGATTCTCTTAAAATTATGGGGAAAGAATATCTTGCCTCACTTAACAAAGCTTTTGACAACAGATGGATTGATGTTTATGAGACTAAAGCAAAAAGAAGTGGAGCGTATTCTTCGGGTACAACTTATGGTGTACATCCGTATGTTTTACTAAACTGGACAGATTTGCTGAACGATGTTTTTACTTTGGTGCATGAAATGGGGCACAATATGCATTCCTACTACACAGGACTGTATCAGCCATTTACATATGCTAATTACTCAATCTTTCTTGCGGAAGTTGCATCTACGTTTAATGAAAATCTTTTGCTTGATCATCTTATTAAAATTTCTGAATCGAAAGAAGAAAAACTTTTCTTGTTAGAAAAGTATTTAAATAATATTACAACTACTGTTTACAGACAAGTAATGTTTGCTGAATTTGAATCGCTTACACATCATAAAGTTGAACACGGCGAAGCATTAACTCCGGATGTTCTATGTAAACTTTACAAGGATGTTTATCAAAAATATTTGGGACCTGAAATGGTTATTGATGAAGAAGAAAGTTTTACCTGGGCACGCGTTCCGCATTTTTATTATAACTTTTATGTTTATCAGTACGCCACAGGATTTGCAGCATCTGAAGCGCTTGCACTTAAAGTTAAAACCGAAGGTGAACCTGCAGTACAAAAGTATTTGGATTTTCTTAAAGCCGGAAGCTCAGATTATCCAATTAATATTTTGGATCGAGCCGGCGTTAATATGAACTCTCAGCAACCGATATTAGCTGTTACAAAAAAGATGAATCAAATAATTAACGAAATAGAAAACTTAATCTGAAAAAATATAGGACATAAATGAAAGTATACACCAAAGTTGAACTAAATGAGTTTGATCATTCTCTAACTTATGATGACATTAGTCTTATCCCCACACAGGTTTCCAGAATAAAATCAAGAACAGAAGCATCAACAAATTGTTCTTTTCTTGGAATAAAACTTAATGTTCCGGTAATCTCAAGTCCTATGGATTCAGTAACTGGAATTGAAATGGCAAAAGAGCTATCAAATCTCGGAAGTCTTGGAATTGTAAATAGATTTGATTCATCGATCGATTCAGTCCTGAATTCCAAAAATGGAAAAGGAATTAAAGCTGTATCGATTGCACTGAGTACCGATCTAAAAACAATTGAAAAAATTGCTGAGAAAAATTATTTAATCTGTATTGATACGGCTAATGCAAACAACAAAGAAGTTTTGAAAAAAACCGAAATGATTAAAAAAAAGTTTAATGTAAAAATAATTGTTGGCAACATTGCTCATGGTGGAAGTTTGGATCAGCTTGAAAATGCTGGTGCGGATGCGGTACGTGTTGGGATTGGCAGCGGAAGTGTTTGTACAACTTCGATACAAACGGGAATTGGAATTGGACAGGTTTCATCTTTACTAAATATTTTATTTTCCAGAAAGCAGAAAAAATTAAAAATCAAAATTATAGCAGATGGCGGAGTTAAAAGTCCTGGGGATGTTGCAAAAGCAATTGCACTTGGCGCTGATGTTGTTATGCTTGGCAGAATGCTTTCCGGAACACGAGAAACTCCTGGCGAAGTTATAAAATATAACGGACAGCTTTGGAAAAAATATCGAGGATCGGCCTCATTTGGTGTAAAGATGCGCAATGAATTTATTGAAGGTGAAGAGACAATGGTTGCATACAAAGGTGCTGTAAAAAGTGTAATTGATGGAATTTCCGATGGATTAAAAAGTTCAATGAGCTATATGAATTGCTTAAATCTTGATGAGTTAAGAAAGACGGAGACTTTTGCAATTCTAAGCAACAGTTCATATTTGGAACGCTTACCAAGAATTTAAAATTATTATTGAGAATATAAATTATTAAACCGAACTTTTCCCGTTTTTTATAACTTCACTTTCTTTAATCTAAGTGAATTGCTGATGACTGAAACAGAACTAAGCGACATTGCTAAGGCTGCAAGCATAGGATTAAGTAATCCAAATGAAGCAAGAGGAATCCCAATTAAATTGTAAATAAACGCCCAGAAAAGATTTTGTTTTATTATTGCAATAGTTTGCTTGGAAAGTTTTATTGATTTAACAACTCCACTAAGATCACCATTAATCAAAACAACTTCCGCACTTTCAATAGCAACATCAGTTCCGTTGCCGATTGCAATTCCCACATCACTTTGGACAAGTGCAGGAGCATCATTTATTCCATCGCCAACCATAATTACCTTTCTTCCATCATCCTGCAATTTTTTAACCTTGCTAGATTTATGTTCGGGCATAACGCCCGCTTCATACTTTTCAATTCCAGTAATGGATGAAATGTATTTTGTTACACTTTCATTATCTCCTGAAAGTAAAGTTGGTTCTAATTTCATTTCCTTGATTTTCTCTATCACTTCAAATGAATTGCTTTTGACTGAATCGATTACGGAGATAAAACCTTTCACTTTACCATCAATTGCAAGAAAAATATCCGAAGAAATTCTTACTAGATCGTTTTTAATTTCAGTTTTAATAAAATTAAAATCGATATTATTCTCAATCATAAAAGATTCATTACCAGCTAACAAAGTTCTATTATCAGTTTTACCTTCTATTCCTTTGCCCGGTTTGTTTTCAAAGTCCGTAATCAAAATTGGTCTGATATTCTTTTCATGAGCGTACTCATTAATTGCTTTTGCTATCGGATGTTCAGACTTGCTTTCAAGTGAAGACAAAGCTGATAAAAATTCATCTTCAGAAATTTGATTTACAAAAATATTCTTAACAGATAATTTCCCTTCTGTAATAGTTCCGGTTTTATCAAACACAATTGTATCCGCACGATGAAGTTCTTCTAAACTTTCTCCATTCTTAAACAAGATTCCATTTTGCGCGGCTTTTCCCATTCCAACTATTAGTGCAGTCGGTGTAGCTAATCCTAAAGCGCAAGGACAGGCGATAATAAGTACGGCAACAAAATTCATAATTGCAATACTTAAATCATCTGGTCTAATAATTAGCCAAATAATGAATGTGATAATTGCAACGAGAACAACAACTGGAACGAAAATCGATGCAACTTTATCAGCAAGATTTTGGATTGGGGCTTTTGAACCTTGTGCTTCTTCAACCAATTTTATTATTTGTCCAAGTACAGAGTTTTTTCCGATGGTTGTTATTTCAAATTCAAAATAGCCGGAAGTATTTATCGTTCCACCTATAACTTTTGATCCAATAAATTTTTCAACAGGTAAACTTTCACCTGTTATCATCGCTTCGTTAATAGATGATGAACCGAATGTAATGATTCCATCTGCAGGAATTTTACTGCCGGGTTTGATAATAATTACATCACCAGGCTTCAATTCGGAAATGTCTTTTTCAACTTCACGGTTTTGTTCTTTAACAATTGCTGTTTTTGGCTGCAGCTCGATTAATTTTTTTATTGCTGAACCGGTTTTGGATTTGGCTCTGCTTTCCAACCATCTGCCTAAAAGTATAAGCGTTATGATCACAGACGCAGTGTCAAAATAAACATGATAATTATGATTGGCGTATGGAAATATTTCCGGGAACAGTGTTAGCAATAGACTAAATAAGTAAGCTGCACCGGTTCCGATTGCAACTAACGAATTCATATCTGCAGTAAAATGCTTAAGGTTATTCCAGAATATTTTATAAAATCTTTTACCGGATACAAAAATTACTGGTGTTGTTAAAAGTAAAAGTAATTTATTTATTTGTTCAACACTTAATAAATTGTTAAGGAAAAAACTATTCCACATCATTCCCATATTTATTATGGTGATGGGGACAGCAAGTACAACAGCAAATGTCAAATCACTTTTTAATTCTTTAAGATGTGTATCAACATAATCGGTTTTTTCTTGCAAAGACTTCTTTTCATTTTGCAATATTGATAGATCCAACTTGTAACCAATATCTTCTATGGTTTCAGCAAGTTTATCCAAATCAACAATAGAGGGATCATAATCAAATGAAGCTTTTTCAGTAGCAAGATTTACGTTAACATTTTTTATACCATCAAACTTTGCAATAGTCTTTTCAACTCGGGCAACGCAGCTTGCACACGTCATGCCTTCAACAGGTAAGATTAATTTTTCTGTTTTAATTTCCAACATTTACAAATTATTTATTTTCAACAACTGAATATCCAGCATTTGTAATAGCTTTTTTTATTGTATCTACTTGAACTTTATTCTCATCGAATTCAACTTCAGCGTTACCAATTGAAACCTCTAATTTATCAATGTCCAGTTTAGAAATTTCTTTTTTAACTGCCATCACGCAATGATGACAAGACATACCAGCAATTTTTATTTGTTCTTTCATATCACAACTTTTTATTTTTAAATGATTTTAATTTTATTTATCTGAAATATAACAAAGGATTTATCGAAAGGTAATGTTTAAAATTAGACAGGAGTTCTATAATAAAATATCTAAAAAAAATATTATCTTTTTATAAATAATGTGCGTGGAAAATGTTTTTTGTTTTCAGGTGATTTCTTTTTATTTGTGTTTGATAATGTAGGATTAAAAACCTGAAATCTTCCGGGTTTAGTTTCCTTATTTAATGTTTTATCTGAAGGGACTTTCGGCTCAGATTTTAATTCTATTATTGAATCAGAAATTATAGTATCAAGATTGCTCTTCTCGGTTGTGAAATTCTCTCTTATCCTTTTTTTTGTTTTATATCCCATATAAGAGATAAAGAAAATGATTATTATTAAAACAATAAAGCTTATTAAAGCCAGTTGAACTATTTCTATTAATTGCAAAATATATCTCCTTTGTCACAAACAGAGGGCAATCTTCGTACCACGAATTTATTTGATATTTTAATAAATTGTTGTGATTAAATAGTGTAAATCAATGATTCACATTTCAAAATGAGATATTAAATCGGTTATCAAACTACTGTACGCATAATTCATTTCTAATTTATTATAAAATAAGAAGTTATATTGATTTTACCACAAATGTTTGATAATTTTCGCCTCCCAAAATTAGGTTACTAAAATAAATTAAGGTGAATCAATGACAAAAGCTGATATTGTGGACAAAGTTGCATCCGGTACCGGACTTACAAAATTAGAAACGGAAGCTATTATCGAAGGATTTTTTTCCACAGTTATTGATGCTTTAAAAAATGGGCATGGAATTGAGATAAGAGGCTTTGGCAGTTACAAAGTTAAAAAGAAAAATCCTAGAAATGCCCGTAACCCTAAAACAGGTGACAAAGTTTTTGTCGGGGAACATTATGTTCCTACCTTTAAGTTTTCTAGAGAGTTTAAAGATATTGTTGATGCAGGAATGAAAGAGAAAAGGAGATAATAAATTTGGCAAATCAAAAATTTTGCTCAGAATGCGGATTTAAGTTTGATAATGAATATAAATTTTGTCCTGAATGCGGAACTAAAGTTTCTAGTAAAACTTCAGAAAAAAATAATAAGCAAAAGAGTGCATCAGGAGTAAAGGATGTTAGTAATAATTCAAAGAATTTAGATCCTAAAATAATCTACGGTATATTAATAGGGGGAATAGTTATAATTGCTGTAATTATTTTATCATCAGGAATATTAGACTCTGCTTCTGCGCCAACCGTAATGAATCAACCGCAGGGACAAAAAAATGTTTCTTCAGGTGTTGATCTTAATAATATAAAAGCAATAAATGACTTGGAAACTAAATTAAAACAAAATCCTGAAGACTATAAAACTTTGTTGGAATTGGCGCATCTTAAAAATGATTCCGGACTTTTTGATGCTGCAATTGCAGACTATAAGAAGTATTTAGAAAAAAATCCTAAAGATGCTGATGTAAGAGTTGATATGGGAGTTTGTTATTTTAACTTAAAGGATTATCCGAATGCTATCAAAGAAATGGAAACTGCACTTAAATATGATCCTAATCATCAAATAGCGCATTTGAATTTAGGTGTTGTAAATCTTTCAGCGGGAAATATTGAAGCATCAAAACAATGGCTTAAAAAAGCTTATGATATAAATCCGACAAACGAAATTGGGAAAAAAGCAGAACAATTATTGAATAATCATTAGTAAAATTCTTAGAAGGAGAAGAAACAAATGCCTTGTGGTAAAAAAAGAAAACGTCATAAAATGTCTACGCACAAAAGGAAAAAAAGATTAAGAAAGAACAGACATAAAAAGAAATTAAGATAATCTTAAACTTCCAACAAAAAGAATTGAAGGCGAAGTATAAATTTTCTTCGCCTTTACTTTTCTTAAAGATAACAGAATCATAAGCCAACTTAGCTCAGCTGGTAGAGCAACTCATTCGTAATGAGTAGGTCGCCGGTTCGATTCCGGCAGTTGGCTCTATAACTGAACTTTTAACTTTTTATACAACGCTCAAACTCACTTCAACAACAGCATCTTCTTAGCTTCAAAAAACTTGTCCTTAACTTCTATCTTATAGATGTACATTCCACTTGCTAAACTACCTCCATCAAAATCAATTTCAGTTACACCAGATTGAAACTCTTTATACTGGAAAGTTAAATATCCCAACTTTGATCAATCACTGGTTGTTAAAATTATATTAAACTCATCTTTTCCTGATTCTCTTTTTAAGCGACTAAAAAATATTTTATTTTTTTAAAGAATTTTCTTGACTTTCGGAAAAATTTTCCATTATTTTGGGGTGTAGTGGGGAAAAGTGGTGAAAAATTATTAACAAAAGGAAGATGTTTAGAGGACAATTTACATATTCAATTGATTCTAAAGGCAGGATCGCTATTCCTGCAAAGCTTAGAAAACACGTTGCTGCTGATGCAAATGATACGTTCGTTATGACTCGCGGATTATCAAATTGTATTGATCTGTATCCGCTTGATGAATGGCAGCACATTGAGGAAAAATTACTGCAATTAAATTCCTTTCAACCTGATGATTCAAGATTTATTAGAATGTTTGTTCAGTATGCTACAGAAGATACGATGGATGGACAATCACGAATCTTGATTCCATCGTTATTAATCGAATACGCAAAAATTGAAAAAGAAGTTTTGATTCTTGGTGCTCTTAAAAAAATTGAAGTTTGGAATCCAAAAGTTTACGATGAGTATTTGAACCAGTCCTCGCAGACTTATGAAGAAATTGCTGCCAAAGTGATGGCTTCAAAATGAGTGAGCATCATACTCCTGTGATGCTTATGGAGAGCTTGGATCTTTTAATTAATGATCAATCGGGAATTTATTTTGATGCAACTTTAGGCTTTGCCGGACATGCCGGTGAAATTCTGAAAAGATTAAATACTGAAGGAAAACTTATTGCCTCAGATATTGATAAAGATGCATTTGAGTTTTGCCAGAAAAAATTTGAGGATGAAGCCAGATTGAATTTATACAATTTAAATTTTTCTTTAATTGATGTGATAGCAAAAATAGAATCAATAGATTTTTTAGATGGTGTCCTTGCTGATTTAGGTGTTTCATCTTTTCAGTTGGATGAGCCTTCTTCAGGATTTACATACAGATCAGATGCAAAGCTTGATCTTAGAATGGATAAAACAAAAAATATAAATGCTGCTGATATTATAAACACTTTTACTGAAGAAGATTTAGCAAATGTTTTTTATGAATTTGGCGAAGAGAAAAACTCTAGAAAAATTTCAAGAAGTATTGTTAATCATCGTACCGTTAAAAAGATTGAAACTACAGGTGAGTTAGTCTCTATTATTAATGAACTTGTTCCTCAACCATTTCAGAGAAAGACATTATCACGAGTTTTTCAGGCATTACGAATTTATGTTAATGATGAATTGGAAAATCTAAAATCATTTTTATGCAATTCTGTTAAAGTTTTAAAAAAGGGTGGAAGAATTGTTGTTATCACTTATCATTCCCTGGAAGATAGAATTGTTAAAGATTTTTTTAAAGCTGAATCGATTGTAAATCTGAGTCCAAAAGAAGATCCGTTAGGAATAAAAAAAATTGATGCAAGACTAAAATTGGTTAACAGAAAACCAATTACACCAATTGAAGATGAAATAATTAAAAATTATCGTTCCAGAAGTGCTAAACTGAGAGCAGCTGAAAGATTATGAGTAAAAGTTCAAAACCAACCATTCTCTTAGTGTTTATTTTACTATTAATTGCTACGATGTTCGCTCTGTTTAGTGTAGGGATTAAACTTAAATATGAGAAAACTTTATTACTTAAAGATGATACCGAGAAAAAATTAAAAACTGAAGAGCAAAAAAAAATAAAACTTACTGCAGAATATCAATCAGTAACATCTGAAGATAGAATTTTTGCACTTGCAAGTACCGATCTTGGTTTGATCAAAAATCTTGAAGCTTCTACAGTAGTAAAATATGATAGTGGTAAAGTTGAAGAATTTGAAAAGGAATTAAAAAGCAAGTATGAATAATTCACGTGCATTATTAGTAATAATATCAATTCTTATATTCTTTATTGCGTTAGTTGTAAAACTGGTTGATATCCAGATTATACGCAGTGAAGAATTAAAGTATTATGCACAACGACAACAAACTGGTGTAGAAAACATAACTGCCGAAAAAGGATTAATATATGACCGTAACAATGTACTTTTAGTTTACAATCGCCAGGATGTTTCTTTCTTTGTAGATCTTAGAATGATTTCCCCAAAAGCAAAACAAGATATCGCAAAAACATTTGCAAAAGTTCTTGGGAAAGAACGAAGCTACTTCCTTACTTTAATGAAAGGGGACAAAAAAACTATTTGTTTAGAGAAAAAAGTTCCGGTTGAGAAAGCCACTTCATTAAAAGAATTAAAACGTGTCGGTTATTTTTATAAAGATGATCCAACAAGAGTATATCATTACAATAATCTTGCATCCCATCTTCTTGGTTATGTAAATAATGATCTTAAGGGAACAATGGGAATATCTGAATATTTTGAAGATGCACTTAAAGGTGAAGACGGTTCAAAAGTGGTAGACAAGGATGCCGTTGGTGATGTGGTAACAGTTGAAGATGATGAATCCAATGCGGCAATTGCAGGTGATGATCTTTATTTGACTATAGATAAAAATTATCAAGCAATTCTTGAAGATGAGTTAAGAAACGGGGTTGCTCAATATGGTGGAACATCAGGCACTGGAATAATAATGAATCCAAATACGGGTGAAGTGCTTGCTATTTCTAATGTTGATGATTTCGATCCCAATCAATATTGGAAGTACAATGATTTCCAAAGAAGAAACCGGGCAATAACTGATACCTATGAACCTGGCTCGACATTTAAATCGTTTACCATTGCATCGTTGTTAGATCAGAAATTATGCAGACTGGATGAGAAACTTTTTCTTGAAAATGGTAAATACAAATTTCAAAACGTCAACATAAGGGATTCACATCCTTTCCAAAGTTTAAATGTTACACAAATAATTGAGCAATCAAGTAATATTGGTGTAGCAAAACTCGTTCAGAGAATTGATGATGAAAAATATTATAAATATTTAAGGGGTTTCGGATTCGGAAATTTCACTTCAATTACGTTACCCGGTGAAACAGCCGGTCGCTTAAGAAAGCCAACAGAATGGTCAAAAGTTTCCAAGGCTTATCTTTCTTTTGGTTATGAAATTTCAGTAACTCCAATACAGATGTTAACAGCTTATTGTGCATTAATTAATGGCGGTATTCTTTATGAACCTCAATTAATTGAAAAAGAAGTTTCACACAATGGAAATCTGGTTAGTGAGTTTTCCCCCAAACAAGTAAGAAGAGTGATCTCAACTGAAACTTCCCAAATTATGAAAAATCTTTTGGGAGGTGTTGTAAAAAATGGAACTGGAAAAAAAGCTTACTCAGAATTAATTCCAATCGGAGGTAAGACTGGAACATCACAAAAATTAATTAATGGAAGTTATTCTAAAAAAGAATATAACTCTTCTTTTTGTGGATTCTTTCCTGTTGATGATCCTAAAGTTGTTTGTTTAATATTAATTAACTCACCCGATCAAGGAAGATACGGTGGTTTGGTTGCGGCACCGATCTTTAAAAATATTACTGAAAGAATTGTTCGGAATGACATAGATAATTTTCAGCAGTATGTGAATCCGGACCTCATGAAAAATCTAAAATTTGCGGATGATAAGATTGATGAAAATACAAATGATAAAAAAGCTGTAAGTGAATTAACAGTTAAACCAATCAAGTATTCTGCTGCGAATAAAATGCCGGATCTTGTTAACTGTTCTTTAAAGGATGCAATATTTGCTCTTACAAAACGCGGTGTTAAATATAAAATAGACGGTTCTGGAATAATTATATCTCAAAGTATTTCACCCGGAAAAATTTTACGAGGCAATGAGATTTGCAATTTGAAGTGTTCGGATGTTTATGTTAAAGGAGCATCGCTTTATTAATGGAATTAACTGAATTATTAAATACTGTGCACGCAATTCGGGTAATTGGTGATGTCCAAAGAAGAGATGTCTCAGGTATTCAATATGATTCGAGAAAAGTTCAGAAAAATTCTGTGTTTATTGCAATACAAGGATTTAAAACCAACGGACATAAGTTTATTCCTGAGGCTATAAATAATGGCGCCGTTGCAATTGTGATTGAGGATGATAATTCAATTCCTGATGAATTGATAAGACATTCACAGATTGCAAAAATATTAGTTAAAAATAGTAGAATAGCTCTTGCTGAGTTATCAAAAGGATTTTATAAGAATCCTACAAGTAAATTAAAACTTATTGGAATTACAGGTACTAACGGAAAAACGACTACAACTTTTATTTTGAAAAATATTTTACAGCAAACAGAAAATAAAACCGGATTAGTTGGTACTATCGCAAATTATATCGGTGAGAAAAAAATCGATTCAAAACTTACTACACCGGAGTCCAATGATCTTAATCGTTTCTTCTTAGAAATGATTGAAAAAAAGTGTTCCCATGCAGTTATGGAAGTTTCTTCGCACTCTTTAGTGTTAAATAGAGTTTATGGATTGGATTTTTCAGTCGCTATTTTTTCAAACATTACTTCCGATCATCTTGACTTTCATAATACTTTTGAAGAATACCTTAAAGCAAAGAAAATTCTTTTTGATAACCTTTCATCAAAATCTTTTGCAATTATTAATCTTGATGATGCCAGTGCGGTAAATCTAACAAATAATTGCAGTGCAAAAATTATCAGTTACGGAGTATCTGCTGAATCAGATTATCAAATAAAAAATATTAATTATGATTTAAGCGGAACTAATTTTACGATTAGTAATAAAGGTATTAATTATAATATTCATACTTCATTGATCGGGATTTTTAATGCATATAATGCCACAGCAGCTTTTGCAGCCGCAAGTAGTCTTGGTATTAATGAACATAAAATTGTTGAAGGAATAAATTCTGCACCTCAAGTACCAGGAAGGTTTGAAGTGCTTGGCAAAGGTAGTAAAAAAGTTATTGTAGATTATTCCCATACTGCTGATAGCTTAGAAAAAGCACTGCAAGCAATTAAAGAAATTGTGAACAATAAATATCAAGTCGTAACGGTTTTTGGTTGCGGCGGTGATCGCGATAAAACAAAACGCCCAATGATGGGAAAAATTGCAAGTGAATTTAGTGATAAAGTTATCATCACTTCAGATAATCCTAGAAGCGAAAATCCATTTGTAATTATTGAAGATATAAAAAAAGGAATTGTAAGAAATAATTATTCTGTTATTGAGAATAGAGAAGAAGCTATTATTACAGCATTAAAAAATTCCAACGAAAATGCTGTGATACTTATTGCTGGTAAAGGACATGAAAATTATCAAGAGATAAATGGTGTGCGAAATCACTTTTCAGATCAGGAAATTGCAGGAAAGTATTTAGCTGAATGAAAAAAATCTACTTAACTATACAAGATATTTTTAATATTCCATCAGCGGTGATATACAATCCTGATTTGTTTAAATCAATTAATAATGTTTCAATTGATTCCCGTACTATTAAAAAAAATAGTTTATTTATTGCTATCAAAGGGGAAAAATTAGACGGTCACAATTATATTGATAAAGCAGTTGCCAATGGTGCTTCAGCAATTCTTATTAATGAAAAAAATCTTAGACATTTAAAAGATTTTGACTTAACAATCGTAACAGTTAAAGACACTACTATCGCACTGGGTGACATAGCAAAAGTATGGCGAAGAAAATTAAAAACTAAAATTATTGGAATTACCGGAAGTGCAGGAAAAACAACAACGAAGGAAATTCTTGCTGTTCTGCTTTCATCAAAGTTTAAAGTGAACAAAACAAAAGCAAATTATAATAATCATATTGGTGTGCCTTTAACACTATTAAGTACCTATGAAAAGCATGACGTATTGGTTGCTGAACTTGGCACCAATCATTTTGGGGAAATTCCTTATACAGCAGAAATCGCAAAACCGGATTTTGCTTTGATTACAAATATTGGAGATTCGCATCTCGAATATTTTTATGACAGGAAGGGAGTGCTGAAAGAAAAATCAGCATTGCTAAAAGAAACAATTACTAATAGGGGAAAAATATTTATTAATAATGATGATACTTTGTTAAAGAATTTTGGAAAGTCAGCAAAAAATAAAATTACTTATGCGATAAATGAAAAAGCAGACTATAAATGTTCGATAAATAATTATGACAAGTTTGGTAAACCTGAAATTGAAATTAAGTCGAGACAGAATTCTATTAAAATAAAACTGCCTCTAAGCGGAGAAAAAAATGTTGCTAATTATATTGCGGCATTTGCGATAGCTTCTGAATTAGGTGTAAGCAAACAACAAATTTTGAAAGCGACCAATAAGATAAAGTCATTTGATAAGCGGCTTGAAATAAAAAATTATAAAAAGTTTACTATAATTAATGATACTTATAATGCCAATCCTGATTCGATGAAATCATCACTTAATCTTTTGACCCAGATTGAAAATAGAAAAAGAAAAATTGCAATACTTGGCGATATGTTTGAACTTGGTAAAGGATCAAAACTTAAACACATAGAACTGGCAGAGATAATTAATGAATTAAAGATTGATGAAGTTTATTCTATTGGCTCGATGATGAAACATCTAAATAAAAAGTTGAACGGAAAAATTAAAGTTCATAATCATTTTTCTGATAGAACAGTATTAAAAAATTTATTAAGCAAAATTGATTTGAAAAATTCATTGGTGCTTGTCAAAGGATCGAGGGGTATGAAAATGGAAGAGTTTGCAAAAATAATTGAATCAAGAAAAAATTAAATGCTGTATTATCTTTTTGAATATATAAACAAAACCTTTAATCCGCCGGGATTCGAGATTTTTCGTTTTCTTACTTTCCGCTCGGCACTTGCTGCAATAACAGGATTGATTCTTTCATTTTATCTTGGACCAAAGATCATAAAGAAATTACAAGCTCATCAAATTGGTGAAGCTAAAAAAGCAGATGGACCTAAGTTTCATTGGTCTAAAGCAGGTACACCAACTATGGGCGGAATTATAATTGTACTTTCAGTAACAATACCTGTTTTACTTTGGGGCGATATAAAAAGCATTTATATAATTTTAATTTTAGCTGGAACGTTGTGGTTAAGTGTGGTTGGTTTTCTTGATGACTATTTAAAAGTAATTAAAAAATATCCAAATGGTTTAATTGCCCGATACAAATTATTAGGACAAGTTTTAATTGGAGTTGTTGTAGGTGTCGTAGTTTATTATTCACCCGTGTTTGATGGATATAGTACATTAACAACTTTTCCATTTCTTAAAAATGTTAACTTGGATTTTTCGATACTTTATATACCAGCGGTTGTGTTTATAGTAACAGCAACATCCAACGCAGTTAATTTAACAGATGGTTTAGATGGATTAGCAATTGGTGTAATTGCTATCGTAATGATTGCTTTAGCATTGCTCTCATACTTTAGTGGCAATGCAATCTTTGCAAACTATCTTAATATAATGTATCTGCCGGGCGCTGGCGAGTTAACCGTTTTTATTGCAGCATTAGTTGGAGCCAGTTTAGGATTTCTTTGGTTCAATTCATATCCTGCTCAGGTTTTTATGGGTGATACAGGTTCACTTGCAATGGGTGGTGCGTTCGGAATTATTGCAGTGCTGATAAAAAAGGAATTATTTATCCCAATTCTTGGCGGGATATTTTTTATGGAAACGATCTCTGTGATAATTCAAAGAGTTTATTTCAAATATACAAAGAAAAGATTTGGCGAGGGTAGACGCGTATTTAAAATGGCTCCTATACATCATCACTTTGAGATGGTTGGTTGGCCTGAACCAAAAATAGTTGTACGCGCATATATCATTGCGATAATACTGGCGATAGTAACCTTAGTTTCGTTTAAGATTAGATAATTTATAAGATGGAAATAAAGAATAAAAAAATATCAATTATTGGTGCTGTAAGAAGCGGACTTAGTGCTGCTAAGCTTGCAAAAAATCTTGGTGCTGTTCCATTTGTAAGTGATGCAGGATCTGAGGAGAAACTAAAATCATCAATCGAATATTTGAACAATGAAAATATTGATTTTGAAATCGGCACACATACTAGTAAAGTTTATGATTGCGATATGATGGTTGTAAGTCCCGGTGTTCCTTCAAATGCTGAGGTTATAAAGACGGCAAAAATTAAGAAGATAAAAACAATTAGTGAATTAGAGTTCGCTTCTTTGTTTTGCAAAGCTAATATAATTGGAATTACAGGTACGAATGGGAAAACTACGGCTACGAGTTTATGTGATTATTTATTTAATCATTGCAAAGTGAAATCATTTTCTGCAGGAAACATTGGTCTTGCCTTTTCAGGAATTGCTTTGGAAGCAAAAGAAAATGATTACGTTTCACTTGAGATCTCAAGCTTTCAATTGGATTTGATTGATACTTTTAAACCAAAAGTTGCAATGATATTAAATATTACTCCAGACCATCTTAACAGATATGAAAACAGGATTGATAAATATGCGGAATCGAAATTGAGAATTTTTGAGAATCAGGGTACAAGTGATTATCTGATATTAAATAAAGACAGTGAACTGTTAACAAAGTATTTCAAAAAAGCTAAGAGCAGTTTGTTTTACTATTCAACAACAAAAAAAGTTTCAAATGGATGTTACCTGGAAGATGAAAAAATAAAATTTGTCCGTGATGATAAAGAAGAATTTTCTTGTGATAGTTCTGATATATTTATTAAAGGTGAACATAATATTCAAAATGCTATGGCTGTAATTATTGCGGCAAAGATATTTAATCTTGATAATGAAAAAATTCTGGAAGCATTAAAATCATTTAAAGGTGTAGAGCATAGATTAGAATTGGTCAGAGAAATTGGAGGAATAAAATTTATTAATGATTCCAAAGCAACAAACGTGGACTCTGTGATTGTTGCATTAAAAACTTTTAACGATCCGATTTTTCTGATTCTTGGCGGACAAGATAAAGGGAATGATTATTCGATGATTGAAGATTTGGTAATTGAAAAAGTTAAAAAAATTTATGCCATTGGTTCATCGGCTGAAAAAGTGTTTAATTATTTTCATAAAAAAGTCAAGACTGAATTAAAAAAAGATTTTGATGAAGTTATTAAGTCAGCAATTAGCGAAGCTCGAAGCGGTGATGTTGTTTTACTCTCACCCGCTTGTGCAAGCTTTGATATGTTTGACAATTACGAGCATCGTGGAAAAGTATTTAAAGAAATAGTAAACAGTAAATGAAAAAATTAGCGATCATAATATTCTTTACATCTTTTAGTTTGATACTTATCGGACTAATTATTGTTATGAGTGCCAGCAGTACTTACAGCTCTGTAAAATTTGATAGTGCTTTCCATCTTTTTGAATCGCATTTATTCAGGGTAGTATTTGGTTTAGTAATTATGGGTGTGTTCTGTATAATTCCATATGAATCTTATAAAAGCATAAGTAAAATTGCATTAATTACAATAACACTCGTTTTGGTTTTTACATTGTTATTTGCTCCGCAGGTAAAAGGTGCAGGCAGATGGTTAAACCTGGGATTTATAACTATTCAACCTGCAGATATAGCTAAGTTAATTTTGATAATTCACCTGGCAAATATGATTGCGCATAAGCAGGATGATATAAAAGATCTGAAAAATGGATTTATGTTTTTTCTAATTTGGATTCTTTTGATTGCTGGATTAATATTTTTGCAACCCAACGTAAGCAATGCAGTTTTAGTAATTGTAATATCATTAGTAATGTTATATGTAGGCGGGGCAAAGCTAAAACATATTCTGGCATCTTCATTTGGATTGTTAGTTCTCGGTGGTTCTGTCGCTATGATCTTTTCACATTCGCGCTCAAGGATTTTAGGTTTCATTAATTCATTTAGCACTGGCAGCGATATTAATATGCAGGTTAAACAAGCTGTTTACAGTTTAGGCAGCGGTGGTTTGATTGGTGTTGGCATTGGAAACAGTAAACAAAATAATTTGTTTTTACCGGAAGCGTATGGCGATTTTATTTTTGCAATCCTTGGAGAAGAAACAGGTTTTATAGGAGTTACTGTTGTGTTGTTCTTCTACTTGGTTTTATTCATAGCTGGAATATTAATTGCAAAGAAAGCAAAAGATAAATTTGGTCAGATGCTCGCATTTGGAATTTCTTTCTCAATTATTATTTATGCTTTTGTTAATGCTGCTGTTGCAACAGGGATATTTCCAACCACTGGATTACCTCTTCCATTTATAAGCTATGGCGGAACATCTATTATATTTTTGTCGGCATCAATTGGCATCTTGATGAACATTGCTATCTTAAATACGAAGACTGAAAAAGATAAAGATTTAAAAATTACTTCAGATGCTTCTTTAGCGGGAGTTAAATTATGAAAAACCCGGCAACCGCATATCGTTTTCTTTTTGCTGGCGGTGGAACCGGTGGGCATCTTTATCCTGCCATTGCTGTTGCGGATGAAATAAAAAGAATGAAACCGGAATCAGAAATTTTATTTGTTGGCACTAAATCAAAAATTGAAGGAAGAGTTATTCCAAAACTTGGTTATGGATTTAAATCAATTTGGATAAAAGGATTTTCCAGAAAATTTAATTTTGCAAATCTTTTATTTCCAATAAAATTATTTGTTTCAATTATTCAATCATTATTTATTTCGTTTAGATTTAAACCAAGTGTGGCATTAGGCTCTGGTGGATATGTAGCCGGTCCTGCAATTTGGGGCGCATCAGTTATGGGTGCCAAAATAATTTTGATGGAGTCAAATAGTTATCCCGGTGTTACAACAAGATTGCTGGAAAAATATGCTGATGAAGTTCACATTACTTTCGAGGATTCCAAAAAATATTTGAGAAGGCAGGAAAAAATAAAACTTACCGGTAACCCGGTTAGAAAAGAACTTGGAACATCAAAAAAGAATGATGCAAAAAAATATTTTGGTTTGGATGAAAGTAAATTTACCATTCTTGTACTTGGAGGAAGTTTAGGTGCTGAATCAATTAATAATGCCGCAGCAAATTGTGTTGAGGAGTTAGAAAAAAATAATTTGCAAATTATCTGGCAAACCGGAAAAAATTATTATGATAAGTTTAAAAAGTTTAATTTTACCTCTGTTAAAATTCTGGATTTTATTGAGGATATGAACAAAGCTTACTCGGCTTGTGATCTTCTTATAGCGAGGGCTGGTGCTACCACAATAGCTGAGCTGTCTGTTCTTGGAATTCCATCAATACTTATTCCTTCACCACACGTTGCGGAAAATCATCAGTACTATAACGCAAAATCTCTTGCAGATTCCGGTGCTGCTGTGTTAATTAAGGATTCTGAGCTTTCAGAAAATCTTAAAAATAAAATATTAGAAGTTGTGCTGGATAAAAATTTATTAATAAGTTTGAGTGAAAATTCAAAAAGATTATCAAGGCCAAATGCTGCAAATGATATAGCAAAAAGTGCAATAAATTATGTATCAATTTTATGACAGACGAACAATTAAAAAATAAAAGCAAGTTCAAATACAATATGTCGTTCTATTACCAATCAACGATAGTTTATTTTATTGTATTTACTGTATACTTAATTATTCGCGGACAGTTTATTGAAAATTCTTACTTGCTTATTACAAAAGATCCCATAATTTATTTGCTTGCTGCGATCGTAATTGTCTCTTTGTTCTCGTTGATCTTCAATTTATTTAGAAACAGATATATTGAATTTGATAATAACGGAATTGCATTCAGTGATAAGTTTGGTTCGAAGCTGATAAACAAGAATGAAATACAAAAAATTAAATTGAGCAAAGACAAAAGATATTCTAGCTCAAATGTTTTAAGATTTGTGCGCCTAAAGTTAAAATCAAGAATTCGCCCTGTAATTATCCGACTATCGGATTATGAAAATGAAAACGAGTTGATAAAAAGATTTCATCAACTAAAAATTGAAATTGAGAACTTATAAATGTTTAAGAATATTAAAAAAGTTCATTTTGTTGGAATAGGCGGGATTGGAATGAGCGGTATCGCCGAAATTCTTGTTAACCAGGGTTTTGAAGTTTCCGGCTCGGATAAGGCTTTGAGTGAGGTTACTGACAGATTAGAAAAGATAGGAATTAACGTTTATGAAGGACATTCTCCAAGTAATTTAAAAGATGCTGATGTGCTCGTTTATTCTTCTGCAGTACACTTGGATAATCCGGAAGTGCAAGCAGCTATTGAAAGAAAAATTCCTATCATTAAAAGATCTGAAATGCTTGCAGAAACTATGCGAATGAAATATGGAATTGGTATTGCCGGTACACACGGAAAGACAACTACTACTTCAATGGTTGGACTGACATTGACTGAAGGTGAAATTGATCCTACAATTATTGTTGGCGGAAAACTTAGCGGGCTTGGTGGAACTAATGCAAGACTTGGAAATGGTGAATTTATAGTTGTTGAAGCTGATGAGTTTGACAGAACATTTTTAAAACTTACACCAACAATTGCAGCTATAACAACTTTGGAAAGTGAACATCTTGATACCTATAAAGATCTTGATGATATAAAATCAGCGTTTATTGAGTTTGCCAATAAAGTTCCGTTTTATGGCTTTGTTACTTTGTGTTTGGATGAGCCGGCATTACAAGACATTATGCCACATATCAACAAAAAGATTATTACTTATGGATTTAATGTACAAGCGGATGTTCGTGCAACAGATATTACTGCAAATGGTTTTAAGAGTACATATAAAGTAAAATATTTTAATGAAGAGCTTGGCGAAATCACTCTTAAAATTCCCGGTAAGCACAATGTTTTAAATTCACTTGTTGCAGTAATTATAGGAAAAGAACTTGGTATAAACTTTAAGACGATTAAAAAAGCATTAGAATCTTTCTCTGGTGTTTATAGAAGATTTGAAGTTAAGTACAATAAAGAAGTTATGGTGATTGATGATTATGCACATCATCCAACGGAAACAAGTGCAACTTTAAAGGGTATTCGAGACGGTTGGGATAGAAGATTAGTAGTTGTATTTCAGCCTCATCTATATTCCAGAACCAGAGATTTTTATCAGGAGTTTGGTCGATCATTTTTAAATTCAGATATTTTTATTTGTACAGATGTTTACCCGGCACGTGAACTGCCAATTGACGGCGTTAACGGGGAGCTAATATCAAACATTACAAAAAAGTTTGGACATAAAAATGTGCTTTATGTTCAGGATAAAAAAAATGTTCCGGCGTTATTAAATGAATTAAAAAAAGATGGAGATATAATCGTTACAATGGGTGCCGGCGATATCTGGAAATTTGGAGAAGAATTTGTTTCGATGCTAAACAGTAAAAAATGATGACGAAGGATTACGGAAAAATATTCAGCTTTATTCTATTTACAGTAATTATTATTTCAATTTTGTATTTGTCTCTTTTTACATATTACAAAAAAGGAAAAGAGGAAATAAAAATGATAAATATTCAAGGAAACAATTTGCTTAGCAAAGAAATTTATTCTCGCTTTGCCGATTTAGATGAAGCATCTATTTATGATGATCTTACACTTAATATCATCAAGAAAAGAATTGAAGAACATCCTTATGTTGCAAAAGCTGAGGTAAGATCAGATGGACGTGGAAATGTGGAAGTTAAAATCAGAGAAAAAGAGATATATGCCGTTCTTCTAAATAACAATGAACCCTTTTTTATTACAAATAATTTTGAGCTACTTAAAATTTATGAATATACAAACTACTCTGATATACCTGTTATAAGCAATGTAAGATTTTCAGAAAAACTTACTCCATCAAAAGTTCTAAGAAATGAAGACATTATTGAAGCTTTTAGAATTATAGATGCTGCTCGGATAACAGATATAGATTTATCCAAAAAACTTTCTGAGATTAATCTGAAATACGGCGGTGATGTGGTTTTAACTTTTTCAGGAATTAATTATCCAATTGTATTCGGAAAAGGAAGTGAATCAAAAAAAATGATTTACTTAAGTTTGGTTTGGGAACGAATTAATAATTTCAGTACTGAAACCAGAAACACGGAGTACATAGATTTAAGATTTGCTAATGAAGCATACATCGGTAATAAAGAAAACACGGGTTTGATGTAATGAAAAAAGAAATTATTGTAGGATTAGATTTAGGCACAACAAAAGTTTGCGCAGTGATAGCTGAAAAGCTTCCTGAACAGAACAGAATTGATGTTTTAGGTTTTGGCGTTGCTCCTTCAGAAGGATTGCATAAAGGTTTGGTTGCTAACATCGGCAAAACAGCAGAGGCAATTAAAGCAGCCATGTCTATTGCTTCAAATAGGGCAGGGCTTGAAGTTAGTGTTGTAAATGTTGGTGTTGCAGGCGAGCATATAACAAGTATTCGTCACAGAAATTATGTTACTATCAGTAGGGAAGAGAAAGAAATCACAAAAGCAGATCTTGATCGATTGGAAGCAGATGTTAGAACGATTAGAATTCCCAGCGATAGACAAATACTCCATATTATTCCCGAAGAATATTCTGTCGATCATCAAAATGGGATTGAAAATCCAATTGGGATGTCCGGTTCAAGATTAGAAGCAAGTAACCACGTTGTGCTCGCATCAATTCCTGCTATGGAGAACATTAGAAAATCAGTTGAACGTGCAGGATATCAAGTGCAGGATTATATTTTACAACCAATTGCTTCCAGTGCTTCCGTATTAGAAGAAAGTGAAAAAGATTTAGGTGTTGCTTTGCTCGATATTGGCGGCGGTACAACTGATATAGCTATTTATCATAAAAAAGCTATTAAGCATACAAGAGTTATTGGAGTTGCCGGCAATCAGGTTACAAACGATATCCGCGAATCACTTGGTGTGATGACCGATGAAGCTGAGCGTTTAAAAAAAGAATATGGTTATGCAAGTGAAAATGCAATAATTAAAGATGAAGATATTTTGATAAAAGGTGTTGGTGCAAGAGGTAATACTAAAATTCCAATAAGTCTGTTAACACAGATAATCAGCTTAAGGATGAAAGAACTTTTTACGCTTGTTGATAATGAATTAAGAACAGCAGGATTTAAATCTAAACTTAAAGCTGGAATTGTTCTGACTGGCGGAGGTTCATTGTTACGCGGTGTAACCGAATTAGCTGAAGAGGTTTTTGGATTACCAACAAGAATTGGTGTCCCCCAAGAACTTGGTTCAGGTTTATCAAATGAAATTGAAAGCCCGGAATTTGCAACTGTAGCTGGATTGATAAGAGGGATTCCTGGTGGAAAATCAAGTGAGTATCAGGTTTTGATAAAAAAGAATAAATCAAAATCAGATAATCAGTTCAAAAATTTAGTTAAAAAAGTGCAAGATTTTTTCAACGAACTATAAAATTACTAGAAGGAGGGCCTTATGGCACGATTTGCAACCATCGATAGAGAAAAACCAATGTCAGCCGTTTTAAAAGTTGTCGGTATTGGCGGCGGAGGATGTAACGCAATCGAAAGTATGATTGCACGTGGATTGACAGGCGTTGAGTATATAGCTGTAAATACTGATGCTCAAGTACTTAGAAGCAGCAGTGCTACTCATAAACTGCAATGCGGTGGCTCAATCACAAGAGGATTGGGTGCTGGAGCTGATCCCAACATTGGTAGAAAATCTGCTGAGGAAGATCGTGACCAAATCGCAGAAGTTCTTTCCGGAAGCGATATGGTATTTATAACTGCTGGTATGGGTGGTGGAACAGGTACGGGCGGCGCACCGGTAATCGCTTCGATTGCAAAAAGTATTGGCGCATTAGTGGTTGGAATTGTTACAAAACCTTTTAGATGGGAAGGTAAAGCAAGAATGTTAAATGCTGAGAAAGGTATTCAGGAATTACGTCAGCATGTAGATAGTTTAATTGTAATTCCAAACGAAAGATTGTTAAACATACTTGATAAATCTACCAATGCATTTGCAGCATTTGATAAACCGAATGAAGTTCTATACGAAGCCACACGCGGTATAGCTGATATCATAACAATTGAAGGATTAATAAATGTTGATTTTGCAGATGTTCGTGCAGTTATGAATCAAAGCGGCGAGGCACTGATGGGATGTGGACTAGCCAGTGGTGAAAATCGTGCGATTGAAGCTGCGCAAAAAGCTATCTCCAGTCCTTTACTTGAAGGGGTAAATATTAAAGGCGCAAAAAGTGTATTGTTAAACGTTACTGGTTCTTCAACTATGACAATGCAGGAAATTAATGAAGGTAACAATGTTATTTTTGAAGCAGCCGGAGAAGAAGCGAACGTAATTTTTGGTGTAGTTAAAAAAGAAGAGATGAATGATTATATCTCTTATACTGTTATTGCAACGGGATTTGATAGTGCAAGAAGTAATTATGGTCCTAAATCCATTGCAACAAGAAAGCCCTCAATTACAAGGTTACAAGACAATGTTCAAAGTGGATTTATCTTCTCTTCTCAAGAAAATGTTGATTCACAGGATTTAGATGTTCCAACTATTTTAAGAGTAAATAGCCCCAAGGCATCAATAGAAGATGATGAAGAAAAAAATACTCCAAGTGGATTTAGTGTAGATGCATCAAGGTACTCCTGGGCAAAAGAGAGAGCAGAGAAAAAAGATAATTCTAAAGATGATGATGACAGCTCATCATTTTTAAGAATGATAATGGATTAACAGAAAACTTTTCAGGAAGTTTTCTGTTTATTTTTTAACAGGATAGGAGCCTCTATGAGTAACATTAAAACTGACTCAAATAGTTCGGCAGTAATATCCAATTCTAATGTGGGAGATAATAACCTTCTTATTGAAAATGAGCGGGACCAACAAATAACAAAAATCGTTATACTTAACGCGAAATTAATTTCCTATTTATCTGTTATTTATTTTCTGGGAGTTATTGCGGGTATAATTTATTTTTACTTTTTCTGATTCTAACAAATAAAGTTTAAAAACTATTAATTTTCTATTCATCAATTGGTCTTGACTCAATCATAACATTTGCTTCGAAATCCTGTGTAATGATTACCCGATTCGGTCTGCAGCAGACTCTGCAATCTTCGACAAAATCCTGTTTCCCTTCAATTGTCAAATCAACCCATACTGAATTTTCTACACCGCAGTATTGACAAGTCCAATTAAGAGTATCATCTGTTTGCATATTGTCCTCACTTAAAAAATTTACAGTAGAAATAATGCAAATAAATTAATAAAAATCAATTCTTATTTAATTGAGGTAATTATTCAATCATTAAAAAAATAAATTCAATAAACGGGTCAATGAGCAAAAATAAATAGTGACGAATTAATTTTTGTTTTTCTATTTCATATTAACAAACTGCGTCGGAAAGTCAAGATCAGTTTCACGCACTAACTTTATTACTCCTTGCAGGTCATCAATCTTTGCCCCAGTAACTCTAACTTGTTCATCCTGAATTTGTGCACTAACCTTTAGCTTGGACTCTTTAATCAACTTTGTAATAATCTTGGCGTTTTCCTTTGAGATTCCGCTTTGAAGATTAATAACTTGTTTAAGTCTTCCACCGGATGCAGCTTCAGGCTCATTATACTTTAGTGCTTTAATAGATATGTTTCTGCGAATGAACTTTGTTTCTAAAATATCGAGCGCTGATTTACGCGAGTAATCATCCTTTGTGTTCATAGTTATGAGCTTATCCTTTTTATTAAGCTCAAGTTCAGTGTTAGAATCCTTAAGATCATAACGCTGATGAATTTCTTTCAATGCCTGATTAACAGCATTATCTGCTTCCTGAAAATCAATTTCAGAAACAATATCGAATGAGTGATTTTGTGCCATAATTTCTTAGTTTTTTATGTTATCAAATATTACACAGGATGGAGTTTGGGCGTAGTGGAATAATGGAAATTCAAATCTAAAATGACAAATTCCAAAACTCCATAATTCCACTACTCCATTTAAAAGAGTCGGGGTGATAGGATTCGAACCTACGGCCTCTTCGTCCCGAACGAAGCGCGCTACCGGGCTGCGCTACACCCCGAAATCAAAGTGTAATAAAAAATAATTTGAAAAGAACTACAATCCTTCCCGACCATTAAGAAAACACTAGTCGGGCGGAGTTTATCCCGATTTCTGATCGGGACTACACCCCGAAAAGGTGTTTTATCTGCTAGGCAAATATAAAAATATTTTCAATCAAAGCTGTTTTATTCTTTACTTTAAAAATTAATACACTTAAGTTTGATTCAAATAAAAATTAACCTTTAACTCTATCCAGTGAGATGGAAAAGGATGAATGAAAATACAAGTAAAATTAATATAAGGTAACCTCTGAGGATAATTAATCCGAAGAGGATTTTTTGTATATGGATGTAAAATCAAAAATAATCGATGCTGAAGGATTTGACCGAATCCTTACAAGAATGGCGCACGAAATTCTTGAAAAAAATAAAGGCTCACAAAACCTTGTTTTAATGGGAATGAGAACACGTGGTGAGTTTTTAGGTAAACGTATTGCTGAAAAAATTAAGATTATTGACAGCACTGAAATCCCATTCGGAGTACTTGATGTGACACTCTATCGAGACGATTTTAGAACAAGATTAAAACAGCCGGAAGTTTCCGTATCAAATATCACTTTTGATATAAATGAGAAGGATATAATTCTTGTTGATGATGTTTTGTTTACCGGCAGAACAGTTCGTGCAGCATTAAATGCGATTATGGATATGGGAAGACCGAGTTCAATCCAGCTTTGCATTCTGGTTGATCGAGGTCATCGCGAACTTCCAATTCGTGCAGATTATGTTGGAAAAAATATTCCTACATCCCAAAACGAAGAAATAAAAGTTAAAATTAAAGAACACGATGGTGAAGATGCCATCTATATTATTGAATCAGAAAAGAAATAAAGAAACATGTCATTATCAAGCCGACATTTATTGGGTCTAAAGGATGTTCCTAAAGAAGACATTCAATTAATCTTAGACACTGCAACAACTTTTCGTGAAATACTTGAACGACCAATTAAAAAAGTCCCTACACTTCAAGGTAAAACTATTGTAAATCTTTTTTATGAAAGTTCAACTCGTACAAGAATTTCATTTGAACTTGCTGAAAAAAGATTATCTGCCGATTCAATAAACTTCGCAGTTTCCGGAAGCAGTGTTAGCAAAGGTGAAACACTTAAGGACACTGTGAAAAACATTGAAGCGATGAAAGTTGATATGATTGTTGTCAGGCACGCTTGCGCAGGTGTTCCGTTAATGCTTACCAAGTTGTCTGATTCAAATGTTATAAATGCCGGCGATGGTATTCACGAACATCCAACGCAAGGCTTGCTTGATATGTATTCAATCCGAGAAAAACTTGGAAAACTTGAAGGTTTAAAAGTCTGTATCGTTGGAGATGTTGCGCATAGCCGAGTTGCACTTTCAAATATTTATGGATTAAAAACGATGGGCGCAAAAGTTTCTGTTTGCGGTCCTTCAACTATGATTCCTAAATTCCTGGATGAACTTGGCGTGGGTGTAATTCATAATATCGATGAGGCTATCCAGGAAAATGATGTGCTTAACGTATTGCGAATCCAGTTGGAAAGAAAAGCACGTGAATATTTTCCATCAATAAGAGAATACTCAAAGTATTTTGGAATTGATAGAGATCGGTTAGAAAAAAATGGTAAAGATATTTTGATACTTCATCCTGGCCCTATAAACAGGGGCGTTGAGATATCATCGGATGTTGCAGACGGATCATCACAAATAATTTTACAACAAGTTACAAATGGAGTTGCTGTTAGAATGGCAGTGCTATATTTACTTGGAACACTTAATTAGAAAGTTTTGAAAATGAAAATAATTTTAAAAAACGTAAATATTTTAAATCCTCACCAAAATGTTAATGAGAAAAATGTTAACGTTTTAATTGAAGATGGCAAATTCAAAAATATCGGCAAGTTAACTGAAGCAGAATTAAAGGATGCAAAAGTTTTTGAATTAGATGGAAAATATATCGTACCTGGACTTTTTGATATGCACGTGCATTTGCGTGAACCAGGCAGAGAGGATGAAGAAACAGTTGTTACAGGATGTAACAGCGCTGCAAATGGCGGATTTACAGGAATTGCCTGTATGCCAAATACTGATCCGGCAATTGATTCTGCAGAAGTTGTAACATTAATAAAAAAACAAGCAGCAAATCATTTAGTTGAAGTTTATCCAATTGGAGCGGCAACAGTGGGAAGGAAAGGTGAAGTTCTTTCTCCAATGGCTGAATTAAAAGATGCAGGAGTTGTTGCTTTTTCAGATGATGGTGCTGCAATCAAAACAGCTTCAATCTTAAAAAGATCTTTGGAGTATGCAAAAATGTTTGATCTTCCAATTATCGAGCATTGTGAAGATGAATCTCTTGCAGGTGGTGCGATGAATGAAAGTATAAACTCAACATTACTTGGTCTTCCTCCAATTCCCTCAGTTGCAGAAGATTTAATTGTTATGCGTGATATTTTAATGGCAGAATACACTGATGCTAAAGTTCACATTGCTCATATAAGCAGTAAGAAATCAGTTGAGATGGTTCGTGATGCAAAGAAAAAAGGGATTAAAGTTACAGCAGAAGTTGCGCCTCATCATTTTACTTTAACGGATGATGCTGTTAAAACTTACGACACAAGTGATAAGATGAATCCGCCCTTACGAACAAAAGCGGATGTTGATGAAATCATAAAAGGATTGAAAGATGGGACCATTGATTGTATCGCATCAGATCACGCTCCGCATTCTATTGAAGAAAAGGAAATGGAATTTGAATATGCTCCGAATGGAATTATTGGTTTAGAGACTCAGGTTGGGCTGTCACTTAGTGAACTTTATCATAAAAAAATTCTTTCCTTAGAAAACATAATAGAAAAATTATCAATTAATCCAAGAAAAATATTAAATATCGCTATTCCAAAATTTGAAAAAGGTGAAACAGCTAATCTTACAATTCTTGATATTGAGGCAATCTGGACAGTCGATAAAAACAAATTCTTAAGTAAATCAGTTAATACTCCTTTTGATAAAAAACTATTGACCGGAAAATCTATTGGTGTAATAAACAAAAAGAAAATGTTTTTCGAGGGATCACTTACAGATATTTGAGTGAAGATGTCCTTGAAATCTTTCGTTAATGTTCAATTATTTATACAGCTTATAGGATATTCCATCCATTACAAGACAAAATCAATGAAATATTATGGCATTCATTTTGGCTAATATTAACTGTAAATATATTGAGGTAAACAAAATGAAAAACATAATATTAACAACCGTATTATTTCTTTCAGCATTTTTGCTGAGCTCTTGCAATGTAAATGATCCTAATTATTACAATGATTATACACCGCCTTCTCCTCCTTCGGGAGTTCAGGTTCTAAATGGTGATAATCGGGTTGATATTTATTGGAATCCAAATAGAGAATCCGACGTTGCCGGATACAATGTTTATTACAATTACACTTATGACGGAAAATATACTTTAATTGGTTCTGCAACGGGAACTCATTTTGCTGATGTTGAGGCTGTAAATGGTAATAAATATTATTATGCTGTTGCTGCTTATGATTTTAATGGAAACGAAAGTGAACTTAGTTATGATGTAATTTATTCTACACCGAGACCTGAAGGATTTAATCAGGCTGTAAATGATTATAGATCATTCCCTAACTCTGGCGGTTTTTCATTTTATGATTATACCGTAGTTCCTTATGATGATATATATGCTGATTTCTTCTTTGAAAATTATCAAGGTACATTTTATTTAGATGTTTGGAATGATACAGATATTCAAGACATGGGTCATACAACAGACATTTATGATATTCCATACGCACCAACATCAGGATGGTCTACCACAAAAGATGCTATTGCGATAGTTGGACACACTTATGTAATCTGGACATTGGATAATTATTATGCTAAGATAAGAGTTAAAAATATTACTTCTGAAAGAATAGTATTTGATTGGGCTTTCCAACTTGTTAAAGGTGAGACTCAATTAAAATCTTCTTTAAAAGATAGATCAGAACGTGTATTTAATAAAGAGAGATTAGTTAGATAAATCAGTTTTTATTAATTTTGTCGTGGACTTGTAATATCAATAAAATCATATTCTGGTTCACGACAAATTTTAATAGTATGAAAAATATCATTTACATAATCTTAATAATTTTACTTTCAACAGTTTCCTTCGCTCAACAATCGAATTTCAAACCCAAATCGTACCCAAACAGAAATACTCAAAAAGATTCCGATATTTTTCGTGAGATAGAAAATAATATTCAAAAAGGTAATATATCCGGGATATCAAAATATTTTGGGCAACAAACTTATTTTAGTTTTTCCAACGGAATAAGCGGATATTATAGTTCCAATCAGGCATTTTATGTTTTAGAAGATTTTTTAAAGATTTATAAAGTTACTTCTTTTCAATTTGATCATATTAAGAATGATAAAAACAATTCTTATGCAACCGGTAAATACAGTTATGATAATAGAGGTAAACGCAGCAGTGCTCAAGTTTATATTTCGCTTAAAAAAATCGGAAACGATTGGAATATTACTCAACTAACTATTAATTGATGTTAAGAAAGTTTATCAACAAATTTAAAGGCGATAGAAAACATTTCTCTATCGTCTTTTTTATTTTAATAATTCTTGGTGCCTCCGGAATAATTACCGAGAGAATTGTAAATGAAACTAAAAAAAATTGGGAAAATCATTTAACACAAAAAGTAAATGAATTAGAAAAATCTGTTAGAAATGATTTTGATTATAAACAAAATGAACTGCTTTCCAAATTAAATATCGTCCGCAGAGATCTTCGCAAAACTTTACTTCCCGAAAACGAATCTTACAAGGAATTAGTTAAACTAATCAACTATGAAGAATTTGATAACTACTCTATCGAAGTGTTTGCCCCAAATGGTAAACTAATTGCCTGGAATCAATCGTTGGCAATAAATCAAAATGAGCTTTTTCCGTTAAACTTTCCGCTGGGAGAAACCTATTTTCTTTCCGATAATTTGCTTACTTATTTGACAATCATCGATACCGCTCATATTCAATCGGATATATTTTATTTAACCATTGCAAAACCAATTGAGAAGAAATTTTCATTAGCTAATCAATACAACCCGACTTTAAGTTTTACCAACGAGGTTACACTTAAGTATCAAACGGAATTTAATATTGATTATTCTCCATATAGTGAAAAAAGTAAAGACGGCAGAAAATATTCGTTTGAATTATTAAACAGGCAAAAAAATAAAATTGGTGTGGTAACTTTTATCAAACCTTCCTTAATCAGTACAATAAATAATATAAAAGATGAATCATCAAAAATCCAATCTCTTCTTGTTTTCTTTGCATTGATCTTTGCGGGCTTCGGATTAAAAAGTGATTTTAAAAAATTGAATAACGGAATTCTTAAGTTCTCATTACTGCTTCTTTATTTCTCTTTGCTGCGCGCCATCTTGTTTATATTTGGGCTGCCTTCTAAAATTATTTCAGGACCGCTTACAGATCCATCATATTTCTCATCGGCATTTGCCTGGGGAATAGTAAAATCACCGCTTGAATTCCTTACGACAAATATTTTAATAGTGATTCTTGCAATACAAATTTTCAGATACTCAAAAAAATATTTTCTTTTCGGCAGATATTTAAAAAATATGATCGGCAGGGGAATTTTATTTATAACATTTATTGCTCTTATTTTTCTTTTGATAAGAGGTCTTAGCGCCGCGGTGCGAAGTGTAATTTTTGATTCAACAATTAGATACTTTAAAGAACCTAATATCTTACCTGATTTACCATCGCTAGTGATGAACCTGAATATTTTACTTCTTGGTTTTGCGGTAGTAATTGTAATAGCCGGGTTTATAAATATTATCCTAAAGTTATTTTACGTTGACCCTGATAAAATTATTAAGACAAAGTTAATTCTAATTCTATTTTCTATAACTATACTTGAATACATAGCTTTCTTTATTAATAATGATCCACTTATCACTCCATTTTTATTAGCTGTTTTTTTATTTCTAATCTTTCTGATTAATTATCAAATAATATTTAATAAACCAAATTCCATTTATAATTATTTATTTGCATTAGTAATTGGTTCGGTCGTTTCGATTACATTACTAAATTATTTTAACACCAAGCTAGAAAGAGAATCATTAAAGACTACAGCAATAGAAATAAACAGAACAGATTCTAACTTTTTAACTTTTATGCTGAATGAAACATTAAGAAGTGCAAATAATCAGGAAAACATAGATCAGTTTTTGAGTAACAGATATGCAAACTTTGATGCAATTGCTTTTGTTCTTTGGAGTAAAAGTTCTATGCAACGTGAATCTGTAAATTCCGGTATCAGATTTTATGACAGGAATCAAAATTTATTGGGTGGATATCAGGTTGGCTTGGATCCCGGTAAAGAAATATTTAATTACATCAAAGACGATACAGACGAACCAACAATTGTAGAAATTCATTCCGAAGAAAATGAATCTATAAAATATTTGAATGGAATTATCAAATTGAAGGAAAGGGGAATAACAAAGGGTTATATATCTGCATTTGTAAGTTTCGATATAGAATCAATAGGTGCAAATAATACTCCTGACTTTATCAAATCCAATCTTTCTATTTTAAATCGAGTTATTGATGTAAGTCAACTTAAAATATTTCAGTTTGTGGACTCGAGACTTTCACGTTTGTATGGTGATGTTTATCCTTCACGTGATCAGATCAAACAAATTTTTAAAACTCAAATCGATTCTAATTATAATGATGCGTGGCTAAAATTAAGATTTGAAGGAGAGAGTTATGAAACTTATTTGTTTAGAGAGTTAAAGGATAATAAAGAAATCTTAACTACGGTATCTGTTGCTGAACGTGCATTCTCGTGGGATCTTTTCAATTTTTTTAAAATATTTATTGTTCATTCCTTATTTATAGTACTTACATTTTTAGTAATCTTATTAAGCAGAGTAGGAAAATTAAATCTAACATTTAAAAGTAAATTATTATTTGCATTTCTTTTCATATCTATCCTGCCCGTTGTTATTCTTGCATTGTATAATACGCAAGCAATTAAGGAGCGTAGCCGGGAAGGCATCTTTAATGAACTCAGTCAGAGAGCAAATTATATTGAGAAGCATTTAACAACGCAGTTTCAGAAACATAAAACAAGAGATGTTGCAACAGCTTGTCAAAATGCAGCGAAAGAATTAGGTATTTCGTTTGCTCTTTATACCGGCACAGATCAATTGTACAATTCGCAGGAACTTTATAATCGTATCGGCTTCTTTGACACAAAATTAAATCCCAAAACATACTATCACTTAAATTATTTAAGGTATAAGGAATACACAGCATCGGAAAAAATTAATAATTTTAATTATGATACTTACTATCGGTATATCAGCATAAATGATCTGGATTATATTTTATCCGTAAACGATGCTTTTAATAAAATTAAAATTACCTTTTCAACTACGGAAGTAAATGTGGTTATCTTTGGAATCTATTCCTTTGCAGTGATAATAATAATAATTATAAGTACATTTTTTGCTAATCAGATTTCACAACCAATACAACGGCTCACAAAAGCTACTGAAGCTGTCGGTAAAGGCGACTTGAGTATTAAGATCGATCATAATGAAAGGGGAGAATTAAAAGATTTACTTGATGGATTTAATCTAATGACATCCGAACTTAAGAAAAATCAGATGGAACTTGCTGAAATGGAACGGGAAGCTGCATGGAAAGAGATGGCTAAACAAGTTGCGCATGAAATTAAAAATCCGTTAACTCCGATGAAACTGGCTTTGCAGCAGTTAATTATTTCTTATAAAGATAAAAGTCATGATTTTGATAAGCTATTTGAAAAGGTTTCGCAAACAGTTCTCCATCAAATAGATAATTTAAATCAGATTGCATCCGAGTTTTCACGATTCGCAAAAATGCCAAGTCTTAAAATTGAAGTAGTTGATTTGGTCGCTTCATTAAATGATACTGTGAATATGTTTATACACGAGAAAACATCAATTACAATTAATTCTAAATTATCTAAAGCTGGTATTGAAGCTGATTTAAGCCAGTTAAGAAGGTTATTTATAAATTTAATCCGTAATTCAATGCAAGCTGATGCTGCAAAAATAACGATTGATCTTTCAGAAGCAGGGAATAATTATCAAATACTTTTTTCTGATAACGGAAGCGGCGTAAATGCAGCCGATAAGGAAAAAATATTTAACGAAAACTTTACCACTAAAAAACAAGGTATGGGATTGGGTTTAAGTTTAGCAAAAAGATTTTTAGAAAGCATTAGGGGAGATATCAAACTTCATTCGACTTCCAAATCAGGTACAACATTTTTAATCACCATTCCTGTTTATCATAAGTTATCAGATAATCAGAAATGAGTGAACTTACTCCACACCAGCAAAAAGCTTTAGACATACAAGGGCATTTAGCTCTTACAGCAAATGCAGGTTCGGGAAAAACTTTTGTTCTTGCCCGAAAATATTTATCAGTATTATTACGCGAAGATGTTGAAAGCTCAAATGTTGCGGCAATAACTTTTACAGAAAAAGCCGCCAGTGAACTGTATTATAAAATATCTTTGTTGATTGACGAACAAATAAAATTATCGGTAAAAAATGTTGAAAAGAAAAAATTACAAAAGATAAGACGGCAGCTTGTTTCCGCCAACATTTCAACTATTCATTCTTTCTGCATTAATATCCTTAAAGAATTTCCTGTGGAAGCTCAAATCGATGCGCACTTTGTGCCTATTGATGAAAATCTTGCTAATGAATTAATTGAATTATCTGTTGAAGAAATGATAAGTTCTGCATTTGATGATGAAACAATTAAAGAAGAGTTAAAATATCTCATCCGGATATTTGCATCGAAGACAAGACTTGAAGATGAAATTGCTAAATTAATTAAGAATCGGAAAAATGTTTTTACTATTAAAGAAGATATTTATTCCCAAAATGAAAATACAATTACTGAATTTTTCAGCCATACTTTTTCAAAATTCTTTTTAATGATTTGGGAAAAAGAAAAAAAAGATTTTCTTAATTTCCTTACCGATATAAATTTACTTGTATTAAATAATGATGGCAATAATCAAATTGCGAATGAAATAAAAAATATTTTGCTTAATCTGAAAAATGAAAAAGATACATCGCAAATTCTTACATTTTTAGAAAGCATAAAACTTCTGGCGTTTACTAAAAATCTAACAATACGTAAAATAGGATATCTGAAAGGTGCGTTGGGTGAATCTATTCCTGACAAAATTGTTAGTGCTGAAAACATAATGAGTGAGTTGAAGCATTTTGAACTGCCAACCGATCATAATAAAATTGAATTTGAACTTGCAAAATTTGGATTGGTTGCTTTAAACTTTTTTGATCGAGCATTAAAATTTTATGAAGCAAAAAAGAAAGCAGAAAGCTTTATTGATTTTGAAGATATACTGATTCATACCAAAATATTGCTGCAGAATGAACAGGTTCAGAAATCATTATCGGCAAAGTTTAAATTTATAATGGTGGATGAATTTCAGGATACAAATGAAATTCAGTATCAAATATTTCTTCCGATTCTTGATTATTTAAAAAGCGGAAAACTTTTTATAGTGGGTGATGAAAAACAAAGTATTTATAAATTCCGGGATGCGGAGATTGAAATATTTAATCGCACACGAAACGATATTAAAGTTGAAACAGGTGATAATAATCTTTTAAATTTACCAGATAGTTTTAGAATGACGCCCGCAATCTGCGTATTTTCCAATCACGTTTTTAACAAATTATTTTTTTTATCATCCGATCTTTATGGCGAAGTGCCGCCTACAGATTTAGTTTGTGCAAGAATAAATGATACAAAAGGTAAAGTTGAATTTCTATTACCTCCATTGGATAAAACTTCTGCAAAAGAAGTAGAGGCGGAAATTGTCTCTCGAAAAATTTCAGATATAATAAATGAAGGAAAATATTCCTGGAAAGACATTTGCATTCTTGTTCGTAAAAGAAAAAACTTTAATGAACTTGAAAAATCATTTCTAAAAAATAATATACCTTACGCGATATTCGGCGGCAGGGGATTTTATCAGCGGCAAACCATTAGTGACATTTATAATTATTTATCTTTTTTGGCTGATGAAAATAATAGTCCGGCATTGGTTGGAATATTAAGGTCGCCATTCTTTTCAGTTTCAGATTCCAAATTATTTGAAATATCTCTTTTTAAGGGAAGCAGCTTTTGGCGAAAGCTTAAGAATTATGTAACAGAAAAAAATGATTTGCAGGATTGTTTAATATTGCTCGAGGAAAATATTAAAATCAGCAGTTCGATTGAGTTATCCCATCTGCTAAAAAAAATAATCACTGATCGGAATTATCTTTCCATTATATCTGCTCGGAAAGATGGTCAACAGGAATCGGCAAACATTGATAAGTTAATTTCGATAGCAAGAAATTTTAATTCTAAAGGATTTAGAAATTTATATGACTTCATTACGTTTCTTAAAGATTCAATTTCAGGATTGAATGATGAAGTCCAGGCAGCATTTCCCTCAGATCTTAATGCAGTTCAGTTGATGACGATTCATCAATCGAAAGGATTAGAATTTCCAGTAGTGTTTATCTATAAATCTGCTGAAACGGGAGTATCCGGTTCTTTAAAATCGGGACAAATTCAGATCGATAAAAAGTTAGGGCTATTAGCCAAAGTTCCAATTGATGGAAATTATTTGGAAGAGTATCGTGCGGCGCCGGTTATATCAATACATAATTTTATTGAGGAGAAAAAAAATCTTGCTGAACTAAAAAGACTTTTTTATGTAGCTGTTACACGTGCTAAGGATGAGCTTTATCTTAGTGCTTCAATTGATGAAGGGAAAACAATTAGCAAAGATTCATTCCTCTCGCTTTTAAGTATTGGGTTGGATAATCAACTTTTGCAGGACGAAATTATTATCAAAGAAAATCTTGATTACCTGACTTTTGTTGATGGAAAATATTCAACAAAAAAGAAAATCTCTGAAATAACTATTCCAATTATAAAACAAATTGATTCTGAAAAAATTTCTGAAATAGAGGAACTAAAACCTGCAAAAGAAATTAAAATGCAAATCGAGAATCTTTCAGCAGATGAAAAAGGTGAAATAATTTCTGCATCAAAAGTATCAATTTATAATCAATGCCCGCTTAAGTATTTTTTAACTTATGAATATGGTTTCAGCAAGTTAAATTCTTATAAACTAAGTTCTAAAAATCTGATCTTAAATATTAATCAGACAAAATTTAATGAATTGGAAAATGAAGATGATGAACGGGACGATTTTACTTTCCAGCAAAAAGATTCTGATGTTTTTGATTCTGCAGAATATGGGAAAATAGTTCACAACTTATTAGAAAAAGAAATTGGTATAAACGATTTTGATAAATACGTCTCAGAGTTGGATGATTCGTTAAAGAATAACCCCATTCATAACGAAATTTTATCTGAAAGATTGAAGGAAGACCTTTCAAAATATTTGTCTTCAAATACTTATTCAGAAATACACCATTTAAAAAATTATAAGAATGAATTTGAAATTTATGTTAAGGATGATGATTATTTTCTTCACGGTATCATTGATAAACTTGCTTTTGACGGTAAGACTTTAAAGATATTTGATTATAAAACAGATGATGTAAAAGAGCGTGATATTATAAAACATGCTGATTATTATTTAATGCAATTGAAATTTTATTTATATATTGCAAGCAGGTTATTTGAGGGATTTGAGATTTTTGAGGGCTGTCTTGTTTTTATCAAACATCCGGAGAATCCTGTAAAAATGTCTTATGACTCATCCCAAATAAAAATTTTACAGCAAGAAATAAAATCGATTATTAATTCTATCAGACAAAAGAATAATGATAAAAATACTACACACTGTTCCATGTGTGCGTATTCGGGCTTTACAAAAAAATGTATTGTTAATTAAGGGAATTAATCTTCTCCATTAAGGGAAATATGAAAAGAGAAATAATACAAATAAGAAACATAGACGATATTGAAAAGCAAATAAGCGAAACAGTAACTGGTGTGTTATGCATACATCTTTCCAATGATAAGATGATGCAGATGGCTTGCAATTTTGTTTATCTTGATAAAAACATTTATACATATTTAAACAACACCGATGAAAATTATGTGTACGTTAAATACGGCTCGGCGGGAAGCTTTACTGTTTTTAATAATGAAAAAATTAATTCAAAAACAAATAACAATACTTATAAGCTTTCATTTATTACCGTTAATGGTGAAATAAAAGAAGTTAATGATGTTAAACTGATAGATCAGATTACAGAACTTTACAGATTAAAGTATTCGCCTTCAATTAAGGCGGAGGGATATAAATTAAGTGAAAATCTTAAACCTGTAATTCTTGATACCAAAGAAATTAAATCAGTAGTTGAAGAGGGAATTTAATTATTTGAGATTTCTGAAAGATGGTATCAGAATAGTTATGCTAAATTCATTTCAGCATCTTTGATGAGATATTGAAATAAGCCTTTCTGCCTAGAGTGTTGCAGAAATCAAATTTGTGTCACTTCGACCAGAGGGAGAAGTCTTATATTTCGTTTAAATTTCTCAGTCGATGACTCCTTCTTACGAAGGAATGCCTTTGGCAGGAATGACCTTTATTGAGTTTCCCCACATATTCTTTTGTGGGAATAGCAAATAGTATTTTTTAGAAATCTATATTACTTGTACTAATCAATTTAAAATTTTTACCAGGGAGTTTTACATTGTTAAATTATGTCTGGCTTTCTCTCCTGTTCCTTGGATTAGCATCAGCACTTTATATTGATGTTTCCGATCTCACCAAAAACACTTACAAAAACGATGTCCCATTAAATGTTGTTCTTCAAAAAGTTGGGGCAAGTTCTAAAAACAGTTTTAACTTTAATGTTAAAGTTTCTTCAGCAGATTACAATAAATTTTTTGATGCAAAAAATACCTCTGATGTTTTAGTTAAAGGCGTCGGTTCTTTTACCGGGGATAAAAAATCAGTTCAATTATATCTTACTACAGATGAAGCAACACCAAAATTTTTACAAACGATGGCTAAAGCTTCCGGCAAAGAAAATGATATTCTTGCTAACGCAATGATTCGATCTCAAAAAGACTCTGTTACATACCTCGCAAAAATTTATTTTGAAAAAATTAGTTTCCTTTCGATGAAGAGGGTAACAAACGACTCAATCAATATTGCAGGTACAGCAGTTCAAATCGCATTGGGATTAATTGGAATAATGGCTATGTGGCTTGGTGTTATGAAAGTTGCGGAACAAGCTGGATTGATAAAAATTATTGCGAACTGGCTTACTCCAATTACAAAAAGATTATTTCCAGAAGTTCCGCCAGATCATCCGGCTGTTGGTGCAATGGTAATGAACATATCAGCGAATATGCTTGGACTTGGAAACGCAGCCACGCCGTTCGGATTAAAAGCGATGGAAGAATTGGATAACCTTAATCCCAATAAGGGAACAGCAACAAACTCGATGGTTACATTTTTGGCAATTAACACTGCGGGAATGACAATTATTCCTGCAACTGCAATTGCAGTACGCGCAGCTGCCGGCAGTGCTGACCCAACGATTATAATTGCTACTTCATTATTTGGTTCTACTTGCGCTACAATAACGGGAATAACAGTTGCAAAACTTTTTGAAAAATTTCCCATTGAAAAAAATGGATACGGAAGCTGGTTTAAAAGTAATCTTAAATTTTTGATTACTGTGTTGTCCTTAATCTCTATTTTGATATTAACCTTTGCAACGGGATTTTCATCTGTTATTGCATCTGCATTTAGTTTTCTTCCGCCAACTTTCTTTAAAGATTTAATTCAAATCGTTTCAACACTTGCAATTCCGTTTTTCATTTTTGTTTTTATCGGATACGGAGCGCTTAAAAAAGTAAAAGTTTATGAACAGTTTGTTGAAGGCGCTAAAGAAGGTTTTAGTATTGCGATAAGGATTATTCCTTACCTTGTTGCAATGCTTGTGGCAATTGCAATTTTCAGAGCCGGCGGTGCGATGGATAACTGGTTAATTCCTGTATTGCGAATTTTTACAGACCCGATTGGAATGCCTGCAGAAGCCCTTCCGATGGCGTTGATGCGTCCGTTATCTGGAAGCGGTTCACTCGGTGTAATGGCTGATATAATTGCTGTCCACGGACCGGATTCTTTTATCGGCATTTTAGTCTCAACATTTTTTGGAAGCTCTGAAACTACTTTTTACGTTCTGGCAGTTTACTTTGGTGCTGTAAATATTAAAAATACACGCCACGCATTACCTGCAGGGTTGGCAGCTGATATTGCCGGTGCGCTTGGTGCTTTGTTTATTGTTAAGCTTTTGTTTGGGTGAGAATTTTTCCTGAAAATATTTATTATTCAATTAATATTTTTATGAATTAAAAGTGATAATCAGCTGGTCTTTACAAATAATAAAGGTACGAAATGGCAAAAGAAATAAGACCACAATTTTTGAAGTATTTTGTTCCTATCGTTAAATCATTGAAAGATTTGGGTGGATCGGGCACAGCTTCTGAAGTAATTGATCTTGCAATTGATAAACTTGGCATAACTGAAAAGGAACAGCAAGCAACAATTAAAAATGGCGAATCTCGGGTGCGCAACCAAGCCCAATGGGCTCGTCTTTATTTAGCAAAAGGTGGTTACATTTCAGCATCTCAAAGGGGAATTTGGACTCTTACTAAAAAAAGTTTAGATGAGCCAATTTCTGAAGATAAGGCAATGGAAATTATTAGAGAGCAGAGAAAGATTTACCGCCTTGCAAAACAGCCATTTAAAAAAGCTGAGAAACCTAAAGAAGATGTTGAAGACCAACCAAGTCTTTTTCACGATGAAGGATTATTATCAGTATTACTAAAACTACCCCCAGATGGATTTGAAAGAGTTTGTCAACGCTTATTAAGAGAGGCGGGATTTCAAGAAGTTAAAGTTACTGGTAAAAGTAGTGATGGTGGAATCGATGGTTATGGTATTTTGGAGGTAAATCCATTTGTAAGTTTCAACGTCCTTTTTCAGAGCAAACGTTATAAGGGTGCTGTTTCAGCCTCACAAGTAAGAGATTTTAGAGGTGCAATGCAAGGACGAGCTGATAAAGGTATTATAATTACAACTGGCTCTTTTACAAGTGATGCAAAAAAAGAAGCAAGAAGAGATGGTGCTCAACCAATTGAGTTAGTGGATGGTGAAAAATTAGTAGAAATGTTTGAAAAGTTAAATCTTGGTGTAATACCTAAGACAGTATATCAAGTTAATTTAGAGTTTTTCGAAGAATTTAAATAACCACAAAACTATTAGATCGCTTCTCACAATTTTTACTAGTCAGATTTGGGATCTGAGAAACAAATAATAATTTTATTAATGTATCTGTTTTATCTAATTAAAAATTTTAAGTTTTGTTCGCCGATTCAACAGGTTTGAATTTTGAATATTAACGATCTGTTTTTAGAAGCAATGCTTATTAAATGCATAAGGAAGGAGTTTCAAAATGAAAAACATAATATTTGTTTTGTTCTGTTTTTGTTTTACAATTGTTAGTTGTTCGCAATCAACTTCTCCAGACAATCCGGATTGGGTTGAATCGTTGATTGTTCAATTCAAAAATGAACCTGTTGGCAATCCTCCTCAATCAATCTGGAGATACGAATATAATGGTCAAATTGTTTATTATGTCCCACCTCAATGCTGTGATCAGTTTAGTACGCTTTTCAATGAGAATGGTAAAATTCTCGGTGCTCCTGATGGTGGAATCACAGATTTCTTTACTGTACGTACAAAGGAAAAATTAATATGGAAAGATTCGAGGCAGAGATAAATAATTTTAATTGTTTGCACGCCCATTCACCAGTAACGAACTGCAAAATGGGAAATATTTTATTAAAATCTTGGTTTATTAAGGAAGACTGTATGAATAAAAATAAATCGTTGGCAATTTTTGAAACATTCAGAATCCGTCGTCATTATGATGAGGAAAATAAGCTTGGTATTGGTCTCGGAATAGATTTTTATTTACAAAACAAAAAGAAATTATCCAATCTGTTGAAAATAAAAACTGCATAACTTTCAATTCAAATCGCCTGCGTTTTGATGGAGTTACCCTATATTGTATTTTACTTCTAAAGGATTTAGAAACAAATGAAAAACGATCTCAGATTACCACAAAACTTTAATTCCCAAAAACATCTTATCTGCATTATAACCTTAGTATTATTTTTTATTTGTTTGATATCCGGAAAATCTGAGGCTCAATCCATTATGATTGGCAAAGGAAGTTACAGCACTTCACTTCCTTCGGGCACAATTGGACCGAAAACATCTTCAGGAACAAATGCAATTCCTAAAATTTCATTAACGTTCAATAAACCGGTGCAGACAAATGATTTTTGGAGCAGTTTGATTTTTCCATTTTATGGTGATGCTTACTCCAATAATATTTTTGCTCATCCTTTGTATTTTAGAGCAAAAAATATTGGACTGCAGGTTGGATATACCCCAACTCCGGTTTACGCAGCAGCAGATTATTTATTCCCATTTTCACAACAGCTAACAATTGGAGTTGCCGGACTAAACGCAACCAAAACATTTACGGATGATTATGGTGATTGGACGGTTACCGCACTTTGGGATGATGGAACTCACTCTATGAAAGCAACCTTGGGTCACGGACTTCCATTTGTTTTTTTTACTGTTACAGGAGGCAATGCAAGCATCACGTGCAGTGCAGCGCCAATAATCTGGTTCAATCAAAACGGTGTTGTTGGAATTACAGTTGAAGGACGAAACTTTGGAATATTTGCACCTGACAGTTCAGCATGGACGGGAACGACAACGCTGCAATCTTCACTTCATGGAAAAAATTATTTTTCTGTTGCATTACTGCCTGATAATAAAACAACAACGCTTGAAACTTACCGGCAGCATGCTTATGCATTCGTAACCGGAAGTACGGTTTCATGGTCTTACAACGAAGCAACAGCAAAACTTACCTCAACTTTTTCTTACACAACCGAGTTAAAAGAATCAGGAAACGGAAATCTCAATCAAACACTTACTGCATTGTACCGTCATCAGTGGTTGAATACTTCTGCGGCTCTGACAAATTTTGAGTACACATCAGTTGCTGGAAAAATGAAAGTGTTCGATGGCAATCAATTTACAACTGAAATATCGTTTGAGGGAGTGTTACCTTCCTTGCCCGATCAAGGAGATTATAATCGAACCGATTTGCTTGCAATGATAAATGCCGCAGCATCAGAAACACTTCCCGTGGGTCCAACGTACGAGAATGGAAAAGCGATTGCTCGATTTGCACATCTTGTAAATATTGCTGATCAACTTGGGGCAATTACAGCTCGGGATCATTTTTTATCTGAAATTAAGAATCGACTTGAAGATTGGTTTACTGTGGGTGGCACTCAAGAATATTCATACAATTCAACCTGGGATGTTTTAACAGGTTATCCATCGGGTTATGGTGCGGATAATCAAATCAATGATCATAATTTTCATTCGGGTTATGCCATTATGGGTGCGGCTATTGTTGCGCAGTACGATTCTGTTTGGGCTGCAAACGAAAATTGGGGCGGCATGGTTGATCTGCTGATAAGAGATGGAAACAATTGGGATAGGACAGATACTCGATTTCCTTTCCTACGTTCTTTTGATCCTTACGCAGGACATTCATGGGAATCAGGTCACGGAGATTTTGGCGATGGAAATAATGAAGAGTCCAGTTCAGAGTCGATGAATTTTGCAACTGCAGTAACATTATGGGGAGCTGTAACTCATCAAAACGATATACGCGATTTAGGAATATATCTTTACACTACGGAGCGAACTGCCATAGAACAATATTGGTTTGATGTTGATGATGCAGTTTTTCCCGCTGCATATCCATACAAAGCTTTAGGAATGGTGTGGGGAGGAAAAGGAGTTCACTCAACCTGGTTTGGTGCAAATCCGGAATTTATTCATGGAATCAACATGCTTCCATTCACCGGTGGATCGTTATATCTTGGTCATCACCCTGATTACGTTAAAACCAATTATGATGAGATTGTAAAAGAATTAAATGGTCCGCCTGCCACATGGCAGGATATAATCTGGCAATACCTTGCATTGAATGATCCGGGCACAGCGTTGTCTCTGTATTATGCAAACCCTTTGTACACTCCGTTTGATGGGGAAACAAAAGCACATACATATCATTGGTTGTGCAATTTAAAAAAAATGGGTCATCCGGATTTTTCAGTTACTGCGGATCTTCCAACTTATTCTGTGTTTAAAAACGCTGCGAATGAAAAGACATATACAGCATACAACTCTGCTTATGATTCAGTGCGCGTTAATTTTTCGGATGGATATTCAATGATGGTTCCGCCGCGAGTGATGCAATCGGTCAGCACTTCAGCGGTTAATATAAATGCTCCTGTTGCATTGTTGATTGCTGATAAGACACGAGGTAAAGCCCCACTGGAAGTTAGTCTTAAGGGAAGTAAAAGTTTTGATCGGAATGGTTCACCGCTTTTGTATTTCTGGAATTTTGGAGATGGAAAAACTTCTACTGCATCTGATACAGTTCATCTATTTGGCGACCCCGGAACATACAATGTTACTATCACTGTAACAAACCAACTTCTTCTTTCGACAAGTGACAGCGTTGTAATTACGGTACTCGGGAATGGAACTCCTTATTTCGGAAACCCAGTTATAGTTCCTGCCATTATTCAAGCTGAAAATTTTGATAATGGCGGTGAGGGAGTTGCATATCATGATGTTGATGCAAATAACATTGGACTTGCATATCGTCCCTCTGAAGGTGTTGATCTTGAACCATCAAACGATCAAGGATTTGATGTTTACTGGATAACTGCCGGTGAATGGCTTGAGTATACCATCCAGGTTCCAAACGATGGTAATTATGATGTAGTTCCTTATGTTGCTTCTGTCCCTGGTTTTGGAAATTTGCGTGTGTTGATAAACAATATAGATATCAGTGGAAAGAAGGCAGTATTAAACACAGGCGGCTGGCAAAGTTGGAAGCCGATCACAATTGCCAATGTTCCACTGAAAGCAGGAAAGCAGATACTTCGGATTGAGATTGATACTGATACACCATCAGAAAAATCAAATTGGCTGTTCAGTCTAAATTATATTCAAGTAATGAACTCTGGTTCAACAGGAGTTTTAGAGAACATTTCAGTTCCTAATGCGTTTTCACTTGGGCAAAATTATCCTAATCCGTTTAATCCGAGTACAACAATTAGTTATCAATTACCAGTTCGCTGTATGGTTTCATTAAAACTTTATAATATACTGGGAAGAGAAGTTGCAGCATTAGTTAACGAGGAAAAATCTTCAGGGAATTTCAAAATAGATTTTAATGCAGGCAATTTACCAAGTGGCGTTTATTTTTATAAACTACAGGCGGGAAATTTTGTTGAGACCAAAAAGATGATATTATTGAGATAAAATATTTAGATAACCAATTAGACGGAATCATTTTAATTAAACTTTCTGGATAAAATAGATTATGAAAATATTTGTAACACGCGAAATTCCTGAAGCAGGAATTCTTTTATTAAAAAAAAGTGGATTTGAAGTTATCGTATATAAAAAAGATAACCCGATTCCGCGTAAAGAATTTTTAAATCAAATAAAAGATTGCGATGGATTGGTTTCTTTATTAACAGAAAAGATTGATAAAGAAGCAATCGATAAAATGAAAAAGTGCAAAGTTATTGCAAACTATGCTGTTGGCTATAACAATATTGATGTTGAATATGCAAAAAGTAAAGGAATTATTGTAACTAACACTCCTGATGTATTAACAGATTCAACTGCTGATTTGGCTATGGCGTTAGTACTTGCTTGCGCTAGAAGGATTCCGGAGGCAGAAAAACTTGTTCGTGATAAAAAGTTTAAAGGATGGAAACCAAAATTATTTTTGGGGATGGAATTACGGGATAAGTATTTCGGAATTCTTGGTGCAGGAAGAATTGGAACTGCAGTTGCAAAACGCGCCTACTCTTCTGGATGTAAAATTATTTACTTCTCTGATATTCAAAATTCTGAAATAGAAAAGAAATTAGGAGCTAAGCGGGTATCATTGAATTCGATTCTCAAAAAATCGGACATAATTTCAGTCCATCTTCCGCTAAATAAAAAGACTTATAACTTGTTGAATGAGACAAATCTATATCTAATGAAAAAATCAGCAGTCTTAATTAATACAGCCCGGGGTGAAATTGTCGATGAGAAAATATTAATTTCTTTGCTTAAAGAGAAAAAAATATTTGCTGCTGGATTGGATGTTTATGAAAATGAACCTAAGCTTAATAAAGAATTTTATTCTCTTAAAAATGTTATACTTCTTCCACACATTGGCAGCGGAACCACAGAGGCACGTGATAAAATGTCTGCACTTGCCGCAAAAAATATTGTGTCTGTACTTTCCGGAAAAAAAGCTTTAACTCCAATTTAATTTGATGTTTATTTTTAATTGCTAATCTTAGTTACCATTGGTAATTTTAAAACAAAAAAAAGAGAAATTTAAATGAGATTCAGCATACCTAAAGAAACTCTTTACGAAGAAAAAAGAGTAGCATTAGCACCTGCAGGAGTTGATGCATTAGTAAGAGCGGGTCATACAGTTTACATTCAAAACGGAGCTGGTGAGGGAAGCCGTTTTAGTGATGAGGAATACCAAAAAACCGGTGCGCAAATTGTTTACTCTGCAGAAGAAGCATTTGCCAGGGCGGAAGTAATAGTTAAAGTTGCACCTCTTTCCGAAAATGAAGCTGAGATGCTCCAGGAAAATCAAACTCTTTTTTCATTTCTACATCTCGCAGTTGGTAAGAAAAAAATAATTGATCAACTATTAAAGAAAAAAATTACAGCAATTGGATATGAACTGATTGAAGATGAAGAGCGCCTTCCTGTACTTCATTCAATGAGCGAGATTGCCGGTCAGCTTGCAATACAGGTTGCTGAAAAATATCTTGAAAGTTTTAGTAAAGGCGGAAGAGGGATTTTACTTGGGGGAATTACGGGCGTTGCTCCTGCAGCAGTTGTTATCCTTGGTGCCGGTGTTGTAGGAATTTCTGCTGCAAGAGCGGCATTAGGCAGAGGGGCACAAGTTATTGTAATTGATAAAGATTTATCGCGGCTTAGACAAATTGATATTAACTTTAGAAAAAAAGTTACAACTGTTATGGCTAATCCATATACAATATCACGTGGCGTAAAATTTGCAGATGTACTTATAGGTGCAGTTTTGATAAAAGGTGAAAAAGCACCACATCTTGTTACTGAAGAAATGGTAAAGGAAATGAAAAAGGGTTCTGTTATCGTTGATGTATCAATTGATCAAGGCGGCTGCATTGAAACAAGTCATGTTACTACGCAGTCTGATCCGGTTTATATGCTGCATGATGTTATCCATTATTGTGTTCCCAACATGCCTGCATTAGTTTCCCGCACAGCAAGTTATGGTTTAAATAATGCTTCTTTAGGTTACATTCAGGAAATTGCTGAAAATGGTTTATCCAATGCTTTGCTGGGAGATTTTGGATTACAAAAAGGCGTTTGTACATATAATGGATATTGCTGTAATGAATCGATAGCTAATATTTTTAATCTTGAATACAGAAGACTTCACGTTTTTTCAACTAATTAATTTTAATACGGAAATTATGAAAATAGATTTTAGGAAATGAGATAATCAAATGACTACCGTAGAAGAACTAACATTTAAAAATAATATTCCAACTAATCTTCTCAGGATCTATAACCAAAAACTAACTACAGCAGAAGAAGCAGTAAAGCATATTAAATCAGGTGATAGTATTGTTGTTCAGCCGGGTTGTGCCTGCCCAAATGAATTGGTAAGAGCAATGGTGGCTCGTAAAGATGAATTAGAGGATGTTACTTTGTATCATATTTTAATCGTTGGGGATTTGCCTTACGTGCAAACTGGAATGGAAAAACATTTTAAACATAAAGCATTTTTTATCGGAGCTAACACAAGAACTGCAATTAACGAAGGCAGGGCAGAGTTCATTCCAATCTTTCTTTCGGAAGTTCCTTTGCTTTTTAAACTTGGCAGAATTAAAACAGACATTGCTCTGTTAAACGTTTCTCCGCCCGATGAACATGGTTTTTGCAGTTACGGTGTTGATGTTGGAACTATTAAAACTCCTGCTGAAAAATCTAAGGTTATTATTGCACAGGTTAATAGAAATATGCCGCGGGCACTTGGCGATAGTTTTATTCATATAAATAAAATTACTCACATCGTTGAGTATGATGAACCCATTAAAGAATTACCGCAGATTGATCCTAATACATCACCTGAAACATTAGCTGTATTTGACAAGATTGGAAAAATTATTTCAGATATGATCGAGGATGGATCAACATTGCAAATGGGAATTGGAGCTATTCCGGATTCCGTTATGAAATATCTTTATAATAAAAAAGATTTAGGCATTCATACAGAAATGTTTTCGGATGGAATTATAGATCTTGTTGAAGCAGGAGTAATAAACGGTGAAAAGAAAACATTGCATCCAGGAAAAATTATTGTTGGATTTGTTCTTGGTACAAAAAGACTTTATGACTTTATTGACAATAATCCTGTCATAGAATTCCATCCGCAGGAATATGTTAACGATCCATTTATTATTTCAAAGAATAATAAAATGGTAGCAATAAATTCTGCAATTGAAGTTGATCTTACTGGTCAGGTTTGTTCAGATTCCATTGGATCAACATTATATTCCGGTATTGGCGGGCAGGTAGATTTTATACGAGGCGCATCAAAATCTGAAGGAGGCAAACCAATTATTGCATTGCCTTCTGCCACAAAAGACAATACAATTTCAAGAATAGTTCCGACACTCAAACAAGGTGCAGGAGTTGTAACTTCCCGTGGTGATGTTGATTATATCGTTACAGAATATGGTGTTGCTAACTTATGGGGCAAAACAATTCAAGAAAGAGCAAGAGCTTTAATTGAAATTGCTCATCCAAACTTTAGAGATGAATTAACAAAATATGCTAAAAATAATTTTTATATATAGTTTGTGATGATTGCGATTATAGGTGATGTACATGGTTGTTTTTATACTCTTCAAAATTTAGTTGAAAAGATAAAACAACAGTATCCGAGCATTTCGATTTACTGCGTAGGTGATTTGGTTGATAGGGGTAATCATAGCTATGAAGTTATGGAATATGTTAAATCGAAAAAAATCGTTTTTACTCTCGGCAATCATGATTATATGTTTTATTCTAGTATTCGTGATCCTGCAAGTTTAATGGCAAAATCCTGGAAGTATAATGGCGCGGAAACAACTTTAGCTTCCTACTGTGAAAAACTTGACCGATTAGATGAACATTTAGATTTGATTATTTCTTCACCGCTATTTCTTAATTTAAGTGATTGCTTTATTTCGCATGCCGGAATTTCTGCTCACTTAAAAGAAAAACTCCCTGAAAATTTTTTAGATAAACCAGATGAATCAGAAAAATTTTTAAAAGAGGATTTATTTGGACAGGATAGTATAATCTGGGCGCGTGGCGAATTATTAAACATTGGTAAACTTCAGGTAGTAGGTCACACACATCGCAAAGAAGTATTTTATGATACGATTTCCAATTCACTTTATATTGATACAACGGCTTTTGGAAATAATAAACTAACTGCCGTTATAATTGATAACAATAAACTCCTGAATAAAATCAGTGAAAAAACTATTCCAAACGATGTTAATATCAACTGGACTTATTATTTGTAAAATATGGATAGGGAGATAATTAAGATTAGAAATTGAGCGTGAATTTTTAGTTAAAAGGGAGTTCAAAAATCTTGGAAGCAAAGAAACACCAAGTGCACAAGGATATTTATCATCAATTCCAGAACCCACTGTTCGTGTTCGAATCAAAGGTGATAAAGGATTTATCACAATAAAAGGAATTGTGAAACACTACTGATACTACGAGATATGAATGGGAAAAAGAAATTCCTACCAATGAAGTGAAGGATTTCTTAAAATTTGTGAACTAGTTGTTATTGATAAAACCCGATATTTAGTAAAAGTTGGTGATCATACTTTTGAAGTTGATAAATTTTATGGTGAAAACAATGGATTAGGTCTTGCAAAAATTAAATTGATCTCAGAATCAGAAAAGTTTGAAAAACCTGAAGGGCTTGGAGAGGAAGTCACGGATGATTTTAGGTATAATAATTCTATGTCAATTAAAAATCCGTATACAAAATGGTAAAAAAATAATTTAATAATTCTGGAAAAATTTTTTCTAGTTTATTTTAAATAATCCAAACGAGGATGAGATACTGAGCCATCATATCAAAAATAAGAAGTTTAGTATTATCATTTTATTCATTAAATTAATCAAGTTCAGTTATTAGTAAATTATTAAAAAATTAATTTCTAATTTAAGTTGTAAAAAAGCTTTAATATCTAAAGGAGCATCCTTAAAACCTAAAGGAGTATATATGAAAAAAATGAATTTCTTTGTTTCTTTTGCTTTATTAATCCTTGTGCTGAGTTCTGACGTTTTTAATCAAACAATCACCGAAGTGATTTTACCCCAATACATACAGGGGGTTAATGGGACAAACAATAATCGTACACTCTTTGTTTTTAGAGCACGATTAGATGGTCTTATTCCTAATACCACTTATAGATTTATAAATCAAATCGTCATTTCAGCAGATGGAGCAACCACGTCTGGTGCTGGAAATTGTATTTTTATTAATCCAGATAGCACATTATTAAGAACAACAAATCCTTCATTAAGCAATCCTGGAGCTTACGGTTCATTTTTAACAGATGCAACGGGCTCATTTACCGGTTGGTTCATTAGTGAGCCAACAAGTAATGCAAGATTTACACCTGGAAATTATGTTTTCATGAGAATAAGAATTAATGATGGCGCTGGTGGAACAACTGCTGTTAACTGGACAACGATTCAGGACTCTGTAAAAGTAATTAATTACGGTAATGCAGATGATCCGACTCAAGGATCAGGTATTTTTGGAAATTCCTATTCAGAGCCAAAAGATTTTATTTTCCTTTATGATAATGTTGATGGAACAGCAAGACCAATCGCGGGTTCAATTGTTGAAGCAGATGGGCTTTCATTAAAACCAGTAACAAGCTTTGTTCCTTTTTATAGAAATCTGGTTGATACAGTAGATGGTGCCTGGGGAACCATTATTCCTAATCAGTTACCAAATGGTGTAAGAAGAATTGAAAGAAGAGTATTTGGAACCGGAGATATTTTTTCTGTTGTTAACACTTCTGCTGATGGTATCTGGCCAAGCGGTGCTAATACTGTTAATCCATTAGGCGGATTAACACCAATTGAAATTACGATTACAGATGGTCCAACTCCGGTTGAATTAACTTCATTCTCAGCAAAGGTTGTAGATGGTAAAGTTCAACTTATATGGACAACTGCTACTGAAACAAATAATCTAGGTTTCGAAATCCAGAGGAAGGAGAATGAAAAATTCGTGAACATCGGATTTGTTGAAGGAAAAATTAATTCTACGAGTATTCAGAATTATTCCTTTGTTGATAATAGTGCTGTAAGCGGAAAATATTCTTACAGAATTAAGCAAGTAGATTTAGATGGATCTTTCAGCTATTCTAATATTTCAGAAGTAAATCTTAATGTTCCAGTTGAATTCAGCTTATCGCAGAATTATCCGAATCCATTTAATCCATCAACAACAATTTCTTATCAGATCGCTAAACACGGATTAGTAAATTTAACGGTTTATAATATTCTTGGTAAAGAAGTTGCAATGTTGGTTAATGAAGTTCAAAGTCCCGGTAAATATGATGTAAAATTTGATGGCAAAAATTTAAGTAGCGGAATTTATTTTTATAAATTAACTACCGATAATTTTAATTCTACTAAGAAGTTTACATTGATGAAATAAATTATCCCAATTTTGGAATGATTAACTTAGTAAAAGTTAATTTTAAAATAAGAGTTCCTGTTAAAATTATAAACGGGAACTCTTTTTTATTTTAAACTAAATATCCTTTTGAAAAGATTTTAATCCTGTCTTAATCGAAACAGTACTTATAATAATTGATAAAATGGAAAGTATAAAAGTTGTAGAAAAAAGATTCCAGGATGCTGTGTGTAAACCTAAGTTACGTGCCTGAAAAAAATTGAACACAGGTACAAACATGATTATGATAAGCATTAACAAATAAATTAAAGTGAATAAAAAGGTTATTGAAGCTCCCTGTGATGATGCTAATCTGATCGCATTCTTTTCTTTATAGTTCGCAAAAATTCCCCCCATACCAAAATTCATGCTTACAAGAGATATTGAAATAATAGCTGTATTAATCTGTGCTACAATAGAGAGTTGTGCAGGAAAGTGAAGGTTAGAAAAAAAACTAATCGACTGACCAATAAGAAAAATTACCGAAAAATAAATTATCAATCGTTTTAATAATAGGTGATTAAAATTTATTGGAGCGCTTCTGATTTTCCATAATGATTCGCCTTCAAGACTGATCATAGGGAATACGAATCTAAGTGAAAGTGAACCAATTAAAAAAACGTTGAATAAAACTACAACTAAATATACTACCGTCTTAAGGTATTCATTATAGGTTTTAAGAATTATTGCATCGATTCCTGATATGCTTGAAATAAAAACTGTGATTAAGAAAACCATCACAATTAAGTGAACCCATTGGCTTGGTTCTCTGAAGAACAGCCAAAATTCTCTTTTAACAATTGATTCATCGAATGCATCCATCAAAGATGGTTTATTAAATCCAAAAAACTTTTTATTTGATCGTGCTTTTGCACGCAATTCCGAGGTTATACTAAGTGAAGTTAGCCAGGTTTGATAGAACCATTTTTTTGCCATTAAAAGTGTTATCACTAATAATGTAATCGAACATACTAAGTTTGCATAAATAAAAGGGATCGCTCGCGCAAATTTATTTGTAGATATCCAGTACAATGAATCAGCAATCCAATAATTTGGTAAGTAACGGATCAAGCTGTTTTCAAGAAATCCAAAGTACTGATTTATATTTGGATAATAATCAAAAACTTTTCTTATCAAATCCATTGGATCGCTTATAAAATAAAATGCTATAACACATAAAACATATACTACTGAAATTGATAGAAGAACTTTCTTTATTCCAATTTTTGAAGAAAGTTTTAAGATAATAAGAAGTATAATTACACCTAATAATCCAGCAGTAAACATAAATGGAAGTATCAGTAAAAATATTGCTGCAGGGTAAAAAGTCCAGCTAAGATTAAAATAAACTCCATATCCAATAAGTACAGAAGTTATAATAAGCAAAAGAGTGGTTGAACTATAAAAAAAGTTATCTAAAAACTTTATTAGAAATAGTTTGGTAAATGAAATTGGTTTTGTTATAAGGTAAAAAACTTCTTTTGATTTATATAGAGTTGAATAAGATACAACAATATTTCCAACATTAATTGTTATAAAAAAAATAAACAGTACAACTAAAATAAAACGATGTAATAGGAATGAACCAATCTTAACATTTACAAGTAAATATTCGATGGTACTTAATGTAAGTGAATAACAGCCGTATGCAAAAAGAAAATAAACCACTGCCGAGCCAATACTTCTTAAAACACTTGAGAAACTGATAGGGGAGTTAACTTTAAGAAAAATAATAATTTTATAACGAAGTATGTGGATTAATTCTTTCATTATTTTGTTAAATGTAAAAACAGCGATTCTAAATTATTGTGGTCTGATCCTCTGATTGTTTCAACAACTTCTTTTATGTTTTCATAGATCATTCTTCCATCTTTAATAATGCCAATGCGTGTGCAAATTTCTTCAGCAACGTTTAAACTGTGGGTTGACATGAAAATGGCAGCGCCATTAGAGGCTAAATTTTTTAAAACATTTTTAACAACAACAGCACTTTGTGGATCAAGCCCAATCATAGGCTCATCAACAACCAGCAATTTTGGATTGTGCAATAATGATGATGCTATTATGATACGCTGTTTCATTCCCTGTGAGTAATCTTCTGTCCGTTTATCAACCCATCCCCCGATTTGAAGCAAATCAATAGTTTCTTCGATTTTGCTTGTAAGTTTTTTTTTATCGATAGAATAAAGACCGCCACTAAAATACAGGAACTCGCGACCGGTTAATTTTTCATATAAAAATGGCTGATCAGGTATATATCCAATAAGGGATTTTGCTTCAATTGGATTTTTATAAATATCAATATTATTAATAAGTATTTTCCCTGAAGTTGGGGCGTATAAACCTGCAATCATTTTGATTGTAGTGGTTTTCCCCGCACCATTTTGTCCAAGGAATCCAAAAAAGTCACCGGCTTTTATACTTAGGTTAACATCATTAACTGCGGTGAAAGCACCAAATTTTTTTGTAAGATTAATTAAATTCAGCATAATATTTTTTACTTAAAATGTTAGAGGCAATAATAACTGCAAATTTGAAGTGGATGAACTTAACAATCAAACTTAAGCAGATAACAGTACTTTAAAATCTTCATACTTAATAGTCATCAAATCAGAATCTTTCGGATGCTTAATTAGCATTATCCTTTTTTCTTGAATGGAAATAGCTTTATCAAGTATTTCTTTAATTGTTCGTGTATTATTAAAATTTTTTAGTTTATCATTTCTAAGTTCGGATAACATATCCATCATTTGCTGCCATGCGCCTTCTTCAAGTTGATAGTTCCTTTTCTGGCAGATGTTTAATGTAATTTCCAGAAGTTGACGCGTTGAGTAATTTCCAAAATTATAAACATTAGGAAATTGATTTTCAATAACTGGAACGTTCATCAACAAGTATTCAATATCTTCGCTGCTGCCTGAAAGAATTGCTACAACTTTATCCTTATATAAATAAAGTTTCTTTAAAAAGTACTGAAGCAATGAATCACTAAAATCACTTTTCGCCTGAAGCGTTATTATTGAATCGTTGATCAAAATAATTTTACCAACGGAATTCTGAAATATATTATCAACAATAAGATAAGAATCAATTTTGCTTAAACCGAAAAAAGTTGAGCTATAAATTTCGACTAATCGTCCATCTTCTAATAAGGATAATTCTTTAAACATTTTACCAAACAATCTTGCGACAGTTGTAGTTCCGGTTCCTTGTTCAGAAACAAAAATAGAATTTAAATTTTTTGATATAGATGCGATAGATCTTTCCTTCTTAAGCTGATCAAGTTTTATTGAGGCAAGTAATTTGTTAAAAGTATTCTTTACATCATCTAATCCAACAAGACAATTTAGTTCTGTTAGCAATTTATCAAGCTTATCCTCATTAAAAATATTTATCAAGTTGTGTTTATTGTAACTATTAAATGCTGATAAAATATCTTCTTTAGTAATGGTTGAGATAGATAAAAAATTTCTCTCATCATATTGTAATGCGTGGTATCGTTTGCTTAACTGAATTTTACTTTCGTTAAATAGATTTCTTATAAATCTTGCGTTGCCAAAGGATTCATCTGGATCAGTACAAATTCTTTGAAGTTTAAAATTTAAAATCTCGATAGCATCATCGGTAAAATTGTAGTTATCCTTATGTGCAAATGCTTTAAATATCTCAGTTAAATCTTCAGCGGAATAATCATCAAAAACAAATGTGTGAGTAAACCTGGATTTTAATCCCGGATTAGATTCAATAAATGGTGTCATCAGTTTCGGGTAACCAGCAGCTATAACAAAAAACTTTCCTTTATGATCTTCCATTCTCTTTAAAAGGATATCGATAGCTTCTTTTCCAAAGTCTCTTCCACTGGTATCACGTGTTAAACTATAAGCTTCATCTATAAATAAAATTCCGCCCAAAGCTTGATTAATTACTTTATTAGTTTTCTGTGCTGTTTCACCGATATACTCACCCACTAAGGCAGAACGGTCAACTTCAACAACTTGGCCATTTTCAAGAAGTCCTATTGATTTAAAAAATTTACCGAGCATTCGCGCAACAGTTGTTTTACCGGTTCCGGGATTGCCTAGAAAAATACAGTTAGCATAAAAAATTTCTTGTTTGCTTATTCCCTGTTTTTCCCTTTCCCGAATGAAGTTCAAATAATTTATAAAGTCTGATAAAGATTGTTTAAGATTTTTTAACCCGATGAGATTATTAAGTTCATTAACAATTGAATCGGAGGAATTTGCTTGAAGCCTTGATTGTGTTAGATGTTCTGCTTGTTTCGGTTGAGCAGTTGTCTGTTTATTCAAATCTTTATAACTATCCAGCGAATCATTCTGGATTTCTATGATGGGATTGCTTCCGATTAGAAAGAAATGCTTGCAGGCTAATTTGTTCTCTAAAAATATTTCCACCCTGCATTCACCGTTTTTCCAGAAACCCGGAGCCGTAGTTCCCCAACTCTGAACAAATTCTACAATCTCCCAATCTTTTTTTATTTCAAGATTGAAATTGTTTTTCCCAACTTCCTCATCTTCAAAGTACCAAATACTATGTCCGCTTAAAAATAAGTCACGATTTTTATAGTATGGATTTAAAAGCAGTACCTCGATTGCAGTAAAGCTTGTTCTACTTTCTTCAAATTGTTTAAGGTAAATCCGTTTTTCCGAACTAAAACTATCCTGTAAATCAAACATCCTGGTTTGTATTATATTAAAATCGTTTTGAGAAAAAAAATTAAATGACTTATCGATACTATTTTCTTTCGATTGATCTTTTTTACTGATTAATTTTTCTTTGTCCTTAATAGAGTATTGATAATTAGATTTATTTTCTGAGTTTAAATTCATCTTTCTGTAACCGAAATGAATAATAATTATTTTAATTAGTTGCGCTTAAGCAAAATCCTTGCCATCTGAAATCATTCGTTTAAAAACAAAAAAGGCGAGGAAAAACCTCGCCTTGTAAAAATAACGGAAGTAAGAATGATTAATACATTCCGTCCATACCACCCATACCTCCAGGAGGCATTGCCGGCATAGAATGTTCCTTCTCTTTTTTCTCATAAACAACTGCTTCGGTTGTAATCAATAATGAAGATACTGAAGCGGCATTTTCAAGTGCCGTTCTTGTTACTTTGGTAGGATCGATAACACCGGATTTAATAAGATTTTCATATTTTTCTGTTGCAGCATTAAATCCAAAATCATCTTTACCTTCTTTAACTTTCCATAACACAACCGAACCTTCAAGACCAGCATTTTCAACAATTTGCTTTAAAGGTTCTGCCAGAGCTTTCTGAACAATCTTAATTCCAGTTGTCTGATCAAGATTTTCGCCAGTCATATTCTCAAGTACTTTAGAAGCTCTAACTAATGCTACACCACCGCCCGCAACAATACCTTCTTCAACTGCGGCACGGGTTGCATGTAAAGCATCTTCAACTCTTGCTTTCTTTTCTTTCATTTCAATTTCTGTTGAAGCACCAATCTTAAGAACTGCTACTCCGCCAGAAAGCTTAGCCAATCTTTCTTGTAATTTTTCTTTATCATAATCAGAGGTCGATTTATCAATTTGTGCTTTAATTTCATTTATTCTTTTCTTTATGTTATCAGCCTTACCTGCACCTTCGACTATAGTAGTGTTATCTTTATCAATAACTACTTTTTTAGCTCTACCAAGATATTCTAAAGTTGCATTCTCTAACTTATAACCTTGCTCTTCTGAGATAACAGTACCATTTGTGAGAACTGCAATATCTTCCAACATTGCTTTTCTTCTATCACCAAAACCTGGAGCTTTAACTGCAGCAACTTTTAGTGTACCGCGAATCTTGTTAACAACAAGTGTTGCAAGAGCTTCACCTTCAAGGTCTTCAGAAATTATTAACATTGCTTTGCCCTGCTGTGCAACTTTTTCTAATATAGGTAAAAGGTCTTTCATTGCAGCAATTTTTTTATCGTGGATAAGAATGAATGGATCTTCCAAAATTGTTTCCATTGATTCAGTATCGGTTACAAAATAAGGGGAGATATAACCGCGATCGAACTGCATACCTTCTACAACGTCTAAAACAGTTTCTGCTGATTTACTTTCTTCAACAGTGATAACGCCGTCTTTACCAACTTTTTCCATCGCATCTGCGATAAGATTGCCAATTGATTTATCATTATTTGCAGAAATTGAACCAACCTGAGCAATTTCATTTCTTCCTTCAACTTCTTTGCTTACAGATTTAAGATATTCAATTACTTTTATTACCGCCATATCAATTCCTCTTTTCAGATCCATTGGATTGGCACCTGCGGTAACATTTCTTAAACCTTCTTTATAAATTGCCTGAGCAAGAACAGTAGCAGTAGTTGTTCCGTCACCAGCCACATCACTTGTTTTTGATGCAACTTCACGGACCATTTGTGCGCCCATATTTTCAACAGGATCATCTAGTTCGATCTCTTTGGCAACTGATACACCGTCTTTAGTAACAGTTGGTGCACCGAATTTTTTTTCAAGAATTACGTTTCTTCCTTTAGGTCCTAATGTAACTTTAACTGCGTTAGCGAGTTTATCAACTCCCGCCTTTAATCCTGTGCGAGCTAAAGAATCATATTCAATTAATTTTGCCATATTATTATCCTTTATATTTTTCCGATTATTTATTTACTTACCTAAAATTCCGAAGATATCACTCTCACGCATAATGAGATATTCTTCACCATTGATTGTGACTTCTGTTCCACTGTATTTACCATAAAGAACTTTATCACCAACTTTAACTTCCATTTTAACTGCTTTACCGTCGTCAGCAACTTTACCGGGGCCAGCAGCTATGATAGTTCCTTCAACTGGTTTTTCTTTTACAGTGTCAGGTAGAATGATTCCACCGGCTGTTTTTTCTTCAGCTTCAGCAGGTTTTACAACTACGCGATCTGCTAATGGTTTTAGTTTTACGTCGCTCATATTATTACTCCTTTATTTTTAATTAAATTTGATTAGCACTCTTTTAAAGCGAGTGCTAATATACTGTTGCAAGATGATTTAGTCAAGAATAATGACTGGCTTCAAATCCAAATTGTTTGATTTTGCTCACAAATAATAATATTTTTTAAGATGAAGATTAAAAACCTAAAAAATGAGTTAAAAGGATTATGGAAGATTCTTCATGATCTAGATGCTAAAGTCATAATAATCTTTTTATCAGTTGCTATCCTTCAGACCTTGTCCTTTTACTTTACCTCAAGAAGATTTTTTAGAGAAAACTTATTTGAGAGTTTCCAAAATTGTTCAGATCCATATTTATTAGAATACCTTTACTGGTTTATTGGAGATTTTTTTACTTTTTTTATTTTAGGACTTTTAATAATCAAGTTTGGATTAAAGGAAAAGTTATCGGATTTTGGTTTTAAAATTGGTGATTATAAAACCGGATTATCAATTGCACTGTTCTTCATTTTTGTGATGATAATAATAATCTGGTTTGTTTCTGCAACTCCTTCTTTTGCTGAAAAATATCCACACTTATCCTCTGCAAAAACTAACTGGAACACTTTCTTAATTTTTGAATCCGGAATGTTGATATATATGATAGCCTGGGAATTCATTTGGCGTGGATTTATGTTATTCGGATTGGAGAAAAAGTTTGGATATTACTCCGTGCTTATTCAAATGATACCATTTGTCATCCTTCATAACGGTAAACCTTTTTTAGAAACATTTGGAGCGATTTTTGGAGGAATTGCGCTTGGAATTCTTGCATTAAGAACTCGTTCGTTTTATTATTGCATAATAACTCACATTGGTGTTATGTATTCAATTGATTTGATATCGTCATTACGCTTTAGAGCCAATGATTATGGTATTGGATTGGACTCACTAGTAAATTTATTTAGACAAATATTTTGAGGATAAAATGAAATTTTCATTAAATGTAGATCACATTGCAACTTTAAGAAATGCTCGTGGTGAAACACAACCCGATCCGGTTACTGCTGCTTTAATAGCCGAGCAAGCAGGTGTAGATGGAATTGTTGTGCATTTGAGAGAAGACAGAAGACATATAAGTGAGCGTGACGTGCGATTACTTCGTGAACTTATAACCACCAAGCTTGATCTTGAAATGGCGGCGACCCCGGAGATAATCAAAATAGCTTGTGATATCGGACCGGAATTAGCGACTATTGTTCCAGAGAAAAGACAAGAGCTGACCACAGAAGGCGGAGTAAATGTTATTGATAATATTTCATTACTAAAGGATACCATTTCTCAGTTACATAGCAGTGATATTGAAGTATCACTCTTCATCGAACCGGATTTAAATCATATTGACGCTGCTGCTGAAATAGAAAGTGATTTTATTGAAATTCATACCGGAGTTTTTGCCAATGCTCTTTCAGAGGAAGAACAATTTGATGAACTTGAGAGAATTCGGGTTGCGGTAAAGCAAGCAAAAAAATTAGGATTGGGCGTAAATGCAGGGCACGGTTTAGATTATCAAAATATAAAAGTTTTCAGAGAATTAGCAAATATTGATGAAGTAAGTATTGGGCATTCAATTATAGCAAGAGCATTATTTGTTGGTATAAAACAAGCAGTGTCAGAAATGTTTGAATTGATACGAAAAGGTTAATGACTTTCATCATCACAAGAACACGAAAGTTTTTCACTTTTTGATTTTTCAAATGATTCTTTGCCTTCTCTAAAAGCAAATACTGCGATACCGATAGATCCTGCAATATCGAGATAACTAATTTTGAGAATCTCATAACTTAAACTTGATATCAGTAGTATGAAGGAGAGATAAAAACAAGTTTTTGTACAATTTGCATCTGCAACTATAGCATCAGAATTAAGTTTTTTGCCGACATTTAATTTATATCTCATCAGGAAATACATTGTTAATATTGAAACAACAGAAATTATTATTCCGGCAAATGTAGTCTCTGGTTTATTCCCGCTGATTAAATTCATTACCGCGCCTAAGACTAATCCTGCAGTCAGTAAGTAAAAGCTGAATCCCGTAATTCTGAGAGCAGTCCTTTCAAATTTATCTCTTTGCTCTACTGTCCCATTTTTCATTCGTATAATCATGTGGAAAATACCCAGACCGGAAATTACCTCAACAAAACTGTCCGCACCAAAACCAAATAATGCTAAAGTTTCATCTTTCAATCCAAAGAATATTGAAACCAAACCTTCAGCAATGTTGTAAATAATTGTGATTAAGCTGAGTAGTAAAGCTATTTTTATTAACTTTGAATATTTATTTGATTTTTTTTCAGCTAAATTATTGTTCATAAAAGTGTAAATTTTCTTTTACTAATTGATGTTAGAAAAATATTATTTCCTATTTAACCAAATTATTTTTTAAGTACTGAAAAAACTCTTGCATTCCCAAAATTCTTGTTTTATTTTTACAGCGTCGCTAGCAGAAGGTTAACCCCCAGACCTTTTGTTAGGACAAGCCCGGTAGCTTCGGTTACCGGGTTATTTTTTTTAAACCTTCTAAAAAATACTCAACCATAAAATTCCTAAAATCAATGTAATTAAGGTAACTGGTAAACCGACTTTAAGGTACTCATAAAATTCTAATTTAACTCCCTGTTTTTTAGCGGACTCTGCAACGATAAGATTTGCAACCGAGCCAATTAAAGTTAAATTTCCTGCAAAGGTTGAGGACATTGCAAGTGCCAGCCAAACTATTTCAGGATTTGGAATTTTTATTACCGCTGGAGATAAAATTAGAACTGCCGGAACATTTGAAATGATATTACTAATAATGGCAGATACAATTGAAAAATCCGAAATGAAATTACCTGTAAATGAATAACTTTCTAAACTGCTGATTGAAGAAATAAAATATTGATTTATTGCGTGAGTAATTATAAATAATCCTGAAAAGAAAACTAATAAAGACCAATCAATTTCTATAAAAACTCTTTCAGGTTTTATTCTTCTTGTTATAAGCAATAAAGACGCACCGCTAAGAGCAGACAATGAAATAGGAAATCTAAGATTAAAAGCAGTGAACATAATTATTAAGACAATTATGCTTTTAATTAATAAGGGGCGAAATACCCGGTAATCTTTTTCAACAGGAGTTATTAGTTCTTCTCTTTTAAATTCTTTTCTATAAATCCCGATTATTATTAACCAGATAATAATCAATCCTATTAATGCAATTGGGGTTAATCGCAATGCAAAATCTACAAATGAAATTTTAGAAAAAATTCCTATTATCATATTCTGCGGATTACCAACAATCGTAGCAACCGATCCAACATTTGCAGATGTTGCTAATGCGATCAAGTATGGGATTGGATTTCGTTTAATTGAAAATGTTATATCCAGAATTAAAGGAGTAAACATTATTACAATAGTATCGTTAAGAAATAAAGCAGAAAGCAATCCTGACGAAAAGATAATTAGTGCTAAAAGTTGTTTGGGTGTATTTGCAAGTGAAATAATTTTTGAAGTAATGATTTTAAAAAATCCTGAAAGCCTGAGATTTATATTTAATATCATCATTGAGAAAAGTAAAATTATAGTGTTTATATCAATAGCTTTATAAGCATCCTCAAGATTTAATGCTCCTACAATAATTAAAGCGGTTGCCCCGACTAAAGCTATAGTTGCTCGGTTCATTCTTAGCTTTGGCAGTGAACCTATGGCTATACCGATTAAGGTTGTTATGATTATTAATAAAATTAGATATTCAAATCCTGGCATAATTATAATTTCAATTTAATTTTTCAGTTCAACAATGAATTAATACTTGTTTGAAATATATGCAAAACTAAAATGATTTATTATAATCATTGGTTATGCTCATCTATTTAATAAGACTAATGAAAGAACTAATTAGTTCAAGAAGATTTAAATTTTTGTTTTGTATCACTTAACAATTACTTAATTATCTTTTCTCATGTCTTAATAATATTTTTTGTTGTTCAATTTTTATAATATAAAATAGATTAAAATTTGGAGTGATGATGCAATATAATCTCATAAAAAAACCAGAGTTTGATAAAGTAAAATCATTCAACAGCAGCTGGGCAATAAAGATGGAATTGTTTTCGGATATGTGTAGATACAATACTCTTGTTGCAGTAAAGAAAGCCGGCTCAGGTCATCTTGGTTCGAGTTTAAGTGCGATGGATATTACAACTTATCTTTACTTAAATGAGATGAATGTTTTTAATGTCAGATTTGATTCGCCTGATAGAGACATTTACTTTTCATCAAAGGGTCATGATGTTCCTGGATTGTATTCATTGTTCTATGCGCTTGGAATTATTCCAGCAGAAAAATTATTAATGTTAAGAAGATTACACGGACTAGATGGTCATCCCGAAGTTAGACAAAATGGAATTGAAGCAAGCACTGGCTCACTTGGAATGGGAATTTCTAAAGGCAAAGGATTTGCCTGGGCTAAATCATACCTGAATAATAAAGGACATGTTTATGTTCTAACTGGCGATGGAGAATTTCAGGAAGGACAGATCTACGAATCATTACAAACAACTGCACATCAAAAAGTAAATAATATAACTGCAATCATGGATCACAATAAATATCAAACAGATATGCTTGTAGCTGATGTAAATAATATTGAAGATGTTGTGGATAAAGTTAAAGCATTTGGGTGGCACGTCGTAAGAATTAATGGACACGATTTTAATGTTTTGAAAAAAACTTTTGATGATCTTAAAAAAGTTACAGATAAACCGAAGATGATTATCGCAGACACAATTAAAGGCAGGGGAGTATCCTTTATGGAAAAACCTCTTACTGAAACTTTTCAGGGTAAGACGCTTTACAAATGGCACTCTGGTGCACCTGATGATGAAAGTTATAAAAAAGGTCTCGTTGAACTAACAGATACAATTAATAAATTATCAGAGAAACTTGGGATTGGAAAAATCCAAATACCTGAAAACAAATCAGAAGGTAAACCAATTACAAAGCTCGACAAGGAGTTTGTAACTGAAGCTTATGGTGATGCGTTAGTTGAGATTGCAAAGACAAATAAAAAATTAGTGGTGCTTGATGGTGATCTTTCTGCCGATTGTAAACTTCGACAGTTTGAAAAAACTTATCCGGATAGATTTATTGAAAATGGTATTGCTGAACAAGATATGGTTTCAACCGCGGGTGGATTAGCAAGAATGGGATTGATTCCAGTTGTAAACACTTTTGCAAGTTTTCTTTCTGCAAGAGCCAACGAGCAGATTTATAACAACGCCGGTGAAAAAACAAAAGTTATTTACACTTGCCATTTTTCAGGAATGATTCCTGCAGGACCTGGGAAATCGCATCAAAGTGTTAGAGATATTTCTTTGTTTGGTGCACTTCCAAATATTACAATCATACAACCTTGTAATGGTGATGAAACAAAATGGGCCACTGAATATTGTGTTAATAAAGCCGAAGAAAATTGTATGCTAAGATTAGTAATTGGTCCCTCACCAGAAAAAATTGAACTTCCTAAAGATTATAAATTTAAAATTGGTGTGGGTGCGGAATTAACAGAAGGAAGAGATGCAATACTTTTTGGTTATGGTCCGGTTATGCTTCACGAAGCTTTAGTTGCTGCAGATTATTTAAAGAAAATTGGTTTCGTATTAAAAGTTGTAAATATGCCCTGGCTAAATAAGATTAATAATAATTGGCTGAAAGAATTAGTAAAAAATCAAAAAAGAATTTTTGTGTTGGAAGATCATTCCGCAATTGGTGGATTAGGTGATAGGATTTTAAATGCATTAGTGGAAATTCGTGAAATTAGTGGCAGAGAGTTTACAAACTTAGGATTAAAAGAATATCCTGAATGTGGTACTCCGCTTGAGGTACTTGAATTTCATAAACTTGATGGTAAATCTCTTGCACAAAGAATTTCTGGTGTAAAGAATATTCAAACAGCCGAAGCAGTAAAGTTAAAATACACTTCTGATGCGCCGCAGTAAATTGGAGAAGTCATTGCGAACCCCCAGCTTAGCAGGGTGAAGCAATCTGTAGTATGGCAGATCACTGAACTTCGCTCGTAATGACATTCTGGATTAGATTCTTCAATTGAAACTCATGCCTGATTGGATGTATTACTGCATGCTCAAGCATTGCATCAATACAATAATCCACGCCCCAGTTTGATTTATAAACTTTATCTTCAAATAATTCCGGTTCAACATTTGCAAGAGGAAGTCTCCATCGTTTAATTAAATGTTCAAGTTGTTCAACTGCTTTTTCTGTTATAATTTCTGCTGGCGGAGTTTCATTAATCATTGGATCAGGTAGATTAAGTTTATCGCACATCCATATCATATAACCACGAGCCGATCGTAAAACATGGTAAAGCAATGTATCCAAAGATTTGTAATATGGATCATCGGTTTCTGGTAATTTTACTCCTGCTCTTTTTGCGCGTTTCCAAGTTTCATAAAAAGATTTAATGTGTATTTCGTGCAGAGCAATAAGTGCTTTTGTACCATTGTACTTGTAAGAAATATCATTCATAATTTTACTCAGACTTTGACTTTAATAACAACTTTTTTTACATAAGTTTTTTTATCTACTTTAATTCCCGGCAAATGAACATCGGTTGGAAAGAAGATTGCAAACATTGCTTCATCCACCTGTGTAAAAGATTTTTCACCGCTAAAAAATGTTATATCATTGTGTTCATTGTATTCATCTATTATTTTTTGATTCTCTAGTGGAGCGTAGCCCATTAACTCACTTCCTTTTGCTACAAACTGAACATCGATATATTTTTTGTGTGCTTCAAGTTTTCCTTCGCTTTCATCTTTTGTGTTGTACTCGTTAACTAAAGCAAAAATGTTGTCCCCATCAATTTCGTATTTGCCTAATTCCAATTTGGAGAAATCAGTTTGCTTTAGGTATGCAAAAGCTTTGCTAATTCTTTCGCCAAGAGATGAATAAAGATTTGTGTTAGAAAGTTTATCGATTATCATATTAATCCTTTTGCTTGTTTGTCATTGCCAACGATTCGCCTCGGCGAGTCACTCGCAATGACTCTACTTTTAATAGATTGCTTTGCCCCGATTCCTCGGTGCGTGCAATGACTTACTTTATAATTTTTTTCTCCCTTAAAACTGTCTCAACAGTTATAGCACCAATTTCCTGCAGATCATATTTAACGCGTGTGCTTGGTTTTTTAATGGTAATGTATCTGCTAAGATCAATCGGAGTTCCGATAACAACCGCATCACATTTTGTATTGTTGATTGTTGTTTCAAGATCTTTTAATTGCGCATGGCCGTATCCCATTGCAGGAAGCAGAACACCAATGTTTGGATATTTTTCAAATGTTGCGCTGATTGATTTTACAGTATAAGGTCTTGGATCAACTAATTCTTTTGCTCCAAGTTTCTGTGCTGCTACTACACCAGCACCGTATTTCATTTCACCGTGAGTTAGCGTTGGTCCGTCTTCAACAACAAGAACACGTTTACCTCGAATCATTTCCGGATGTTCAACTGTGACAGGAGATGCGCCTTCAATTATTGCTGCATTAGGATTTACTTTCCTAATGTTATCTCTTACAATGTTTATTCCAGCATTATCAGCAGAATCAATTTTATTAATCACAACTGCATCAGCTAATCTTAGTGATGTGTTGCCCGGATAATATCTCATTTCGTGTCCCGGTCTATGAGGGTCAACAACTGTGAAAGTTACATCGGCTTTGTAAAAAGAAAAATCATTATTGCCGCCATCCCACAAAATTATATCGGCTTCCTTTTCAGCTTCACGTAAAATAGCTTCATAATCTACACCTGCATAAATAACGCCGCCTCTTGCAACGTGTGGTTCGTATTCTTCAATTTCTTCGATTGTACATTTATGTTTTTTAAGATCAGCATAAGTAGCAAAGCGCTGTACTTTTTGTTTTACTAAATCACCATAAGGCATTGGATGACGAATTGCTACAACTTTTTTACCCGCCGCAGTTAATACTTCAACAATTTTGCGGGAAGTTTGAGATTTACCGCAACCAGTTCTAACGGCTAAAACAGCAATAACAGGTTTTGTACTTTTAACTTCAGTTTCAGCGGCGCCAAGTAAACGGAATGAAACTCCGCAAGCATTAACTATTGATGCTTTAGTCATTACATATTCGAATGGAACATCTGAATATGAAAAAACAACTTCAGCAACTTTTAATTTTTTAATAAGGGTTTCTAATTCTTTTTCTTCGTAGATCTTTATTCCATTTGGATAAAGTGTGCCGGCAAGTTGCTTGGGATAAGTTCTGCCTTCAATATTTGGGATTTGGGTTGCAGTGAATGCTACAACATTGTAGTCTTTGTTATTTCTGAAGAAGACGTTAAAGTTGTGGAAATCGCGTCCAGCAGCGCCCATTATCAACACGTTCTTACGAGCCATAGAAATACTCTCCTTTGTGCTTTTAATATAAGTTGTTGTATAAAAAAAATTTGATTCATTTTGTATGATATAATTAAAAATTACTGCTACAAATCTAAAGGTTTTTTACATGAGTTTCCTTGTCATGAATACTATTAATAGTATGTGAAATCCACTTTTTAGGAAATGGAATTTAAAAAGTGCGTTTAAGTTAAATAGGGCTATAAAATGGGTTTAGGGATTCAAAAAATATTTTATAAAAAAATAATTCTTACCGGATTATTTATAGATTTCGGTCAATCATTTGGATAATTTTAATTTTTAAGGAACTACTATGAAAAATCAAATTGCACATTCAGGCACTATCTTAAAACTTCATTCGAGAAAACATTTTCTGAAAAATCTAACAAGAAGTTTTTTAACAGGATTTGTAATGATATTAATTTCTTTGGGCATTGGTGGAATTGGTTATCACTTTTTTGGTAACCTTGATTGGCTTTCTGCTTTCTTAAATGCATCAATGATATTAACAGGTATGGGTCCTGTTGATCCGATGGTAGAACCATTTGGAAAACTTTTCGCGATATTCTATTCACTATTCAGCGGCGTAACTTTTTTAATAATTGCCGGAATTATCTTTGCCCCAATATATCAGAGATTTTTACACAAGTTCCATTTAGATATTTATTCATCAAATCAAGAAAATACTGAAGGAAAAAAATAATGCCAAGTCTTATACATGTTGAAAAACATTTTAACGCAAGTGAAAGTGTCCGGGATGTTGTTATTGGTATGAGTGATGGTTTAACTGTTCCATTTGCGCTGGCAGCCGGATTAACAGGTGCGATAGCTGCTTCATCAATAGTTATTACTGCAGGATTTGCTGAGATTGCTGCTGGCTCTATTGCAATGGGCTTAGGAGGTTATCTTGCTGCAAAAAGTGATAATGATCATTATCTAAGTGAAAAAAAACGAGAGCATTTAGAAGTAAAAGAAGTTGAGCAAATAGAACTTGAAGAAGTATCAGAAATATTTAAAGATTATGGTTTAAATGAAATTGAAATTCAACCGATATTAAAAAACTTTCAATCAAAACCAGATAAGTGGGTTGATTTTATGATGAGGTTTGAATTAGGACTCGAAGAACCCGATCCGAAGAGAGCATATAAAAGTGCAGCAACAATTGCGCTATCATATATAGCTGGTGGTATAATTCCATTATCGCCTTACTTCTTTTTTTCAAACGCTCAAAAAGGTTTATTATTTTCTGCACTTGTAACAATGATTGCTTTATTATGTTTCGGATTTATAAAAGGAAAGTTCACTGGTGCCAAACCTTTTCGCAGTGCACTCCAAACTGTTTTGATTGGCGGCTTAGCGGCTGGTGCCGCGTTTATGTTAGCAAAATTAATTGGCTAGAATTTACGATCACAATAAATTTTTATTTTTATAGATTTTAATTGCAAATAATTTTAGATATTATTTTAACATCATCAACTTTAAATTTTTAAATTGTTCATTAGCTTGAATTCTAACAATATAAATTCCTGAGCTGACTTTATTCCCTAAACTATTTTCTCCATTCCAAATAACTTCATAAGTACCAGTGGGTTTTTCTTCGTTAACTAATTCTGCTATTTCGTTGCCTAGGATGTCGTAAACTTTTAGGACAGTAAACCACCCCTGCTTTGCTTTGCCTCCTTTTGAAGGAAGGGGTTGAGGAATGGTTGCAATTGTGTATCTAATGTTTGTTGTAGGATTAAATGGATTTGGGTATGCGCTTAAATTAAATTCGGTTGGAATAAATTTATGTTCATCGACAGAAACGAGATTATTAGTTGCCCCTGGAGTTGGTGTCATAAAAATCCAGTTATTTGCTCCGTCTGGTAACCTGCCAAGAGAAATATCTGTTGTTTGTGGTTCAAATGAAATTGAATCAATTACTGAAATACCATCAGATTCTGTTAGAGCAATAAACTCACCGCTTTTGCTCAACTTAAAATTTGTATGAGTACCTTGCTGCGATTCCTGTTCATCGCACCAGATTAATAAATAATCACTGGGATTTAAAACCAAATTTGGTTGTGTAAATTGATATTTTGTTAAATTATCTTTTTTATCAGTTAAATATCTTCCTGTTAATAAAATTGGATTTGATGTTGGATTAAACAATTCAATCCAATCATCATATTCACCATTTTGATCCGCAAATGTTGTTGCATTGTCCGCCATAAACTCATTAATAACAATATCATTAGAAATTATTTGCTGCGTTCTAATCTCTATAGCTTTTTTTCTTGGATAAAATTGAAATTCATTCTGATTATCTTTTACGTACACAAAAAACTTTCCGGTTTTACCTGAACCGAGTGGAGGAATAACTCCAATCCATCGATCCGCTTCTTCTACTTTTTTAGCATTTAAAATTGGGGAAAAGTTCAAAGGATAAATTTGCGTTGTTGATGAACCAGCTTCCTGAAAATGAATTGATACTTCACTCAACCCATTGTTATCAAAAGCAGAAACAATAACATAAATAGAATCATTGCCATTCGGATTCTTTGGATAATAATCGATGTTGTAAACAATAGGTTTTGCTATTTGATATGAAAGCTGAGCGGGCAATGAAGCATTCCTAAGATTTACAAATTGTTTTATCCCATATTTAACATGTTGATTTTGATATCCTGTTGCTGAGTACGAATTAAAAAAATCATTGGTGTCAAACCCATAATCAAGCGTGCGGAATGAATCATCAAGTGCAGATGTTGCGATCATTTGTTTTAAAATGTCAATTCGGTTTTCCCATAATGGTAATGCGTAAACATTATCTCTATAAAATTCCAAAAAGTGTGTATAAAGATTTCTGTACTGATCATTCTGCATCAATCTTTCTGCAAGTGGACGATAACCTCCGGCAACTTTTGGATAATTATAAGGATCAGCGTTTGTCCAGTTATTACCAGACCAATCGACACCGTATGTATTATCATAATCATAAGGTATGATGTGAAAAATATCTTTTGCAGTTTCGTGATACAAATAATAATTATTCATCAATGACCAATAATCATCCCAACTGCCTGTTAGAATATTCATTGCAAAATATTTCAAAACTTCCGGCACTTCAATTACAGATTCAATTGAATCTGCAAGAGATCCGGATGGAGTGTTGTTTAATATTGTAATCAATCTAACAAGTTTTGAAAAATCGGGTATGGATTTATTTGTCATTAGTTCATAAGCTGGGGTTCCATTGTTGTTTAAATTTTTGTAAAGGTTTGGATCGCTGCCAATAAAATTTAAATCAGCGGGATAAAGACATTTCCACAAATTTCCCGAATCATCAGCAAAATTTTTCTTTACAAATTCATTATCGATATGTTCTACAGAGATATAAAGTCCGTAATAAATTCCATTAATATAAACCTCAACATGATTTGCTCTGCTTGCTTTCAATCCAATTGTTTGGAAGTGATCAAAACATAATTTGCTACGAATGATTGATGGGTCATTATGTTCACCGTTAAGATTTAATTTATCAACGCCATAAAATTCTCTGCCGGAAATGAATGTATTGAATGAAACTTTAAACGATTTTTTTTGAGCAAAACGAGATGTGTTTCCTCTTAATCTAAATCCTATCGAGTCAACAGTTTCATTTATATAAGCATTATGAAAGTGAAGTGATGCAACAAACTCCGAATCACTTTGTACATTATGATATAGCCAAATCAACGCTGCAGGATCGATTGTAATATCAACTCTTGCAACTTGAGATTCATCATAAAGTTTCCAGCTTTCATCCTGTTGACCTTTAGTATAAATTGATAGTAGAATTACGAGTAAGAGTGTGAAAGAAAAATTTATTATATAAAATTTCATTTTATATCCAATTGTTTTTGTCAATAATTTCGACCCAAAGTTCAATAAAAGATTATTAAATTGCTATCATAAAAAATATAATTCGCTTAAAATTTCAGCGAGGAAAAAAATGAAAGCATTATTCTTCTTTTTAATTCTATCAATTACAATCTTTTCACAAAACAATTCCAAGTTTGATGAATATTTTTTAGATGAAACACTGCGAATTGATTATTTTCATATTGGTGATGCAAAGACAGAAATGATTACGATTGATAAATTATTCCGATATGGAATTTGGGCAGGGAGCGTAACTCATCTTATAGATAATTTTAACAACGGCAAATACTATTATAAAATTTATGATGCAGTTTCAAAAAATCTAATTTACTCAAAAGGATTTGATACTTTCTTTGGTGAGTATGCTTCTAGTGATGATGGAATAAAAGGGATAATTAAAAGTTTTCAAGAATCAGCTATAATTCCTTTTCCAAAACACAAGATCATCTTTGCATTAGAAAAAAGAAACGATGCAAATATTCTTGCGGAATTCTTCAGAACAGAAATTGATCCGAAAAGTATTTATATAATTAATGATAAAGTTGTTGATTCATCTGTTGAAATATTTAAACCTGTTTACAACGGTAATCCACATAAGAAAGTTGATATTGTAATTCTTGCTGAAGGTTATACAAAATCAGAAAAGAAAAAATTTAAAAAAGATTTAAATAAGTTTGTTAAATATTTCTTTGAACAGGAACCTTATAAATCACAGAAAAGTGATTTTAATATTTACGGAGTTTTCAAACCATCGCAAGAAAGTGGAACAGATTTACCAGGTGCAGATATCTTTGTTAACACTGTTCTCAATACAACATTCTGGTCACTTGGATCAGAAAGATATTTAATGACTGAAGACAATTTATCAATGCGCAATCTTGCGGCGCACGTTCCTTACGATGCAATTTATATTCAGGTTAATCATCCGCGTTATGGCGGTGGGGGTATTTATAATCAGTTTTGCACATACACGACTGATAACCAGTTTGCCAAATATTTATTCACTCACGAGTTTGGACATTCATTTACCGGATTAGCAGATGAGTATTACACATCTGAAGTTGCATACAATGATTTCTTTAAGCCAACTGTTGAACCAGTTGAACCAAACATTACAGCATTACTGGATCCTAAAAATGTTAAGTGGGAAAAATATTTAAGTGCTGGAATTGAAATACCAACTCCATGGGAAAAAGAAGAGTTTGATAGATTTAGTTATGAGTGGTTGAAGGTACGAAACAGATTAAACAGTTATATATCAGAGTTAAAAAGAAATCGTGCACTAGAAAAAGAAATAAAAGCTGCTGAAGAGGAATATGCGATGAAAGATAAAAAACAATCTGAAATCGTGGATAAGTATTTAACGAGCAGTAAATTCTGGAACAAAGTTGGTGTATTTGAAGGCGGTGGTTATCAGCCAAAAGGAATTTACAGACCAATGCTTGATTGCATAATGTTTTCTAAAGGTGACAAACCATTCTGTAAAGTTTGTGAGGAAGCGATAAAAGAAGTTATCGGCAGTTATACTAAATAGTTTTTCTCTGCGTCTTATCGTCCCTGCCTACCGCAGGCAGGTCTGCGCAAAATTGTTTTTGTTTCTCGCAAGGACGCAGAGACGCAAAGTTTATTTCAATAACTCAACTATTGAAGATATAAACCTGGCATCTGTCCCGCAGCAGCCGCCAAGAATTTTAAGATTATACTTTTTATTTAAATCAACCATTCCGCGTGCCCAGTTTGCCGGACTATCAGCATCGAGTTGTTCGAGTGTATCAAGTTCTTCCGGACTTTTATCAGAAGCATTTGCCTGAATACCAAATAACCTTTTTATCAAAATATCATCTTCATCTTTAAGACTAATAAATGAATTGCGAAGTACATCCGGGTGAATACAATTTGTTAAATAAAATATTGGCGGAGGTAAAACTGAGCCATCTATAATTCTGATTGCATCTGTTAATAATGTTCCATCAAGCAATTTACCATTATCTCTGATTACGAAACTTATTACATAATCTTTTTTTATTTCACTCATTGCTTTTGCAATTCCAATTGCTTCTGTTAAAGCGGGAAGAGTAGAAGCTAATAAAAAATCTACCCCAGCATCTGCAAGAATTAGCATTTGATCTTTATGAAATTGGTAAGATTCATTTTCACTCAATGCTTCTTCAGGTTTGTACGCATCACCTTTGCAGCCAGTTAATCCGCCAATGTAAATTTTTTCCGAAAAACCGCCGTAAGATTTTCTAATATTATCAACAAATAAAAAAGCATCGGTGTTTATTATTTTCATATCAACATCTGCTTTAGATGTTCTTTCTTTATTCGCTTTCCAAGTTGGAGTTAAAAGCATAATTGGTAAGTCCGATGATTCTACAATATCAATGTACTCGCGATAAATTTTTTCTAATAAAATTTTTCCTGTTTCATCATAAATCATTGGTGCATTAGATAAAATTTCATTAAGCGGATAATTAAATTCACGTTTAAGTCGTTCGATTATTGAGCCTTCTGTAATGATGTGCGGAAAGTAGTTAATTGCTGTACTAAAATTCATATTGTGCTTCAATAAGATTATAAGTTGTTAAATATTTTTTCTAATTTCGTTTTGTAATTTACAAACAATAGAAATTGCTATGAAAACAAAACTTGATATTGCAAAAAACTGGCTGCCCCGTTATACTGGAACAGCGATTGATGAATTCGGGGATTACATGCTTCTTACAAATTTTCAAAACTATGTTGAAAAATTTGCTGAGCGATTTAAGTGTGATGTTAAAGGCATTGGCAGACCAATGCAAACCGCAACAAACTCACACGGACTTTCGATTATAAATTTTGGAATGGGATCTGCTAATGCAGCAACGATTATGGATCTGCTTGTAGCACGTGCACCAAAAGGAGTTTTGTTTCTCGGCAAATGCGGCGGATTAAAACGGTCAACGGAAATAGGGTATTTTATTCTACCAACTGCTGCGATTCGAGGTGAGGGAACAAGTGATGATTACAAGCCAAAAGAGGTTCCTGCTCTTCCATCTTTTAAACTTCATAAATTTGTTTCGGATAAAATTGTAGAACGAAAAATGGAATATAGAACTGGGGTGGTTTACACTACCAATCGCCGCGTTTGGGAATGGGATAACAACTTTAAACAATACTTAAAAAGACTTTCAACAATTGCTATCGATATGGAAACTGCAACTTTATTTATCGTTGGATTAGTTAATGAAATCCCGCGTGGTGCATTGCTGCTTGTCTCAGATATCCCTATGATTCCTGCAGGAGTAAAAACAGAAAAATCGGATAAAGAAGTAACAGGTAAGTTTTCTGATCTTCATCTTGCAATTGGGATTGAAGCTATGACTGAAATTGGAGATAAGGGTGAACCGATAAAACATTTTACGTATTAGTTCGCGTTTCCTTTTTCGGCAAATTAAATTTTAATAACATTTCTGAAAGTGAATACCAGCTTAATCCAAGCGACCATCCCGCAATGACCTCTGCTAAAGTATGTGTACCACCTGCAATTCTACTAATTCCCACCATAAATATTAATACAGATGCGGCAAGGAAAAAGTAAAAATTAACTTCGGTTGATCGCCTATGCGATTTTAAAGCTGATGCTGCTGCTGAATAAAGTACTGTTGCAATAAATGTGTGTCCACTTGGGAAATGTGATAAACTTTCTGTAAGAAAAGTTTTAAAGGAAATAACTTCGTTTGTGGAAGTAAAAGATTTAAGAGTAACAATTAAAATTATCCCACCCGCAACAGTTAATAAAAAATTTAATGCTTTTGTCTTATTTCGTGCTTTGAAAAGATAAATTGAAAAAAATATTATGAATATTAAAACAACCTCTCTGCTGCCAAATGCAGAAATATTAGTGTTCATACTTACAAACCAGGGTTCGCCATAAGTCATGCTCCATTTATTTGTGTAACCAAAATTGTAATAAAGTATTGTTGCAATTTTTGAGGAAATTGGATTAAAAACACCGAGACAACTGAGTGCGAAGATAAATATTCCCACAAAAAAAAGGATTAAAAGATTTCTGTTAATTGCAAAGTCTTTAAGATTATTTTTCATTTTACTTTTTGATTACTTCATTCAAATATAATGACTAATACATTTAAGAGAAAAAGATTTTTAGATTTGTTTATATTAACAATTTTTTTGCAAGCTTTAATTGGATGGCTTTAATATAAGGATAAATTGGTAATCGATACGAATAGAATTTTCAGAAAAGCCTGATGAGTTATATTTTTTGTAGAGACGTTTACAAAACGTCTCTACACTATAATAATTATTTAAACTTTTCTTCTTTTTCGATAATTATCTTTTTAATTTTCTTACCTTTTGAATCCTTATCAACATCTACTTTTACGTCAATTTCTTTTTCATCTTTCATTTTGTCGAGATATTCATCGGCAGCTTTACCTTCATAAACTTCAATGTTTTCTTTACCGTTTTCGTTGGTTGTAACTTTAACCAACTTTTTACCATCATCATTAGTAACTATAACTTTCTTCTCAATTTGTTTAATGTCTTCCACAGTTGAATCACTATCTTCATCATTTATATAAACCATAATATCTTCATCGGTATCAGCGTCATCATCTTTAAGTTCTTTGATGACAATCTTTTTGTTCAAGCTGTCTCCTTTAATAATTTTTCCATCATCAGTAAAGAACTCAAATTGTTTCATCTTTTTATCTTGTTTCATCGAAGAAAAAAGCTTCTCGGCTTCATCGCCTGTAAAGGTATATACTTTACCATCAGATTTAATGATTATCTCATCCACTTTGCCTGAAATATCTTTAAGCATTTTGTTTACATCAGACTGTGCATTTGCAAAGAAAGGAATTAAAGTGAATAACAAAACAGGGAATAGCAGTTTTTTCATAATATAATCTCCTTATAAAATTTATAAAAGTTTGGACGTAGATATAAGATATATGTTCCCGAAAATCCTGATCCACACAAACTAAATTCTTCTTCTGAATCCTTCGCCCATAACTTCGTGAACATTGTTTACTGTAACAAATGCTTTTGGGTCAACTTTTTTAATTATGCTTAACAATTTTGATAGCTCTTTTAGAGTTACAACAGTTGTAAGTATTTCACGATCAATGTTTCGATAAAGTCCGCGCGCTTTAATTGCTGTTGCACCACGACTAAGATCATCCATAATTGCTTGGGCAATTTCTTCGTTGTTATCAGATATGATATTAACAGAACGAGCATAGTCAAAGCCATCAATTATCACATCAACAATACGACTTGAAATGAATAATAAAAACAAAGCGTAAAAGGTAAGCGTAACTGCGGAACGATCGCCGGCAATTCCTTTAAAGTTAATAATAAATCCTGCAAGAAGAATAACAAAAAAATCAGTAAACATAATTGCCATTCCCGGTTTTACACCAAATCGTTTTTGCATTATTGCAGCAACAATATCGGAACCTGCTGTTGTTCCTCTAAATTTGAAAATAATTCCTAGCCCTAATCCAAGTAATGCGGCGCCGATAAGAATCAAAAACATAAAATCATTGTGCTGAAGATTTTTAATCGTGGGTGTATCTTGCAATCTGATAAAAGCGAAACCAGGTACATCGCCTCTGAAGAAATCTATAAAAAAAGAATTTAGTGTGAATCCAAAAAAAGTTCTTACTCCGAACTCTTTACCTAGTTCTTTAACTCCCCAAATGTAAAGTGGAATATTAAGTACCCAGATCATTAATCCTACAGGAAGTGCTGTTAAATAATGTACACTCATTGAAAGTCCGGTAACGCCACCCGGGACAACTTTAGCATCAACAAGGAATACGCCGATTCCTATTGCCATAATTGCTGCACCAAAAGCAATAGCCGAATAATCTAAAATTGGATGCTCTTTAAATAATTTATTGCTCATATTTATTCCTAAAAGAAATTACATTTTAAAATTATAGATAAAGTGAATCAGCTTAAAATAAAATGAATAATTAATTTTGCTTAAATACGTTCTAATGATTGAAATTCCTTTGCTATTTTTCTGTTAGCTATCTATAAAAATTATTTTTATAAATTTATAATGCTTTTAAAACAAAAATTAGAATATCATTACAATGCTTTTGATAGAACAAAGCTTGAACCCGATCCGCTCCAGTTTCTTTATCTTTATAAAAATGAAAGTGATATTGAGATAATTGGTTTGCTATCTTCTATTTTTGCCTATGGAAATGTTAAACAGATTGAAAACACAGTTAAGAAATTCATTCTCATCTTCAATGGTGAACCATATTTATTTATCAAAAATTTTTCAATAGAAAATGATGAAAACAAATTAGCCGGAATTAAACATCGATTTTATACTGAGGATGATATTGTTAAGCTTTTTATTGTGCTGAGTAAGGAGTTAAAAGTTAATAAATCAATTAAGAACATTTTTCTTAAAGGATACAACTTTTCCGATAAAAATGTAAAAAGCGGAATCTCAAATTTTTCAAAACACTTCTTAAACTCATTTTTCCAATCATTTGGAGAAATAACTAATGGTATGAAATTTATGTTTCCATTGCCGGAAAAAGGTAGTGCCTGCAAGCGGATGAACTTATTCCTGCGCTGGATGGTTAGAAATGATGAATTGGATTTTGGCTTGTGGTATGAAATTCCAACTACTAAACTTGTTATACCTGTTGATACACACATTGCCAGAATTTGTAAAGTATTAAAACTTACGAGAAGAAAAAATGTAAGCTGGCAGATGGCAGAAGAGATTACACAAAATTTAAAAAAATATGATAGACAAGATCCTGTTAAATATGATTTTGCTATTTGTCATATTGGAATAAGGAAATTAAAATTTTAAGTTTATAAAAGAATAAACATTTATTTGTTAACTCATGAAAAATTTTTCCGAAGATAGTTTCCCTTATAAATATTTACTTTACTTTTTTGCAGTAACTGTAGTGATCTCTATTGCTGGATATCTGTTTTACATAGATAGGAAAAATGCAATAGAGCAAGAACTTTACAGGCATGTTGTTGCAATTAAAGAAATTAAATTACAGCAGATTGAAAAGGAGCAACTTCAAAGAAAAAGAGTGATACAATCCTTTTTGCAATTACCGCAAATTGCAAATGATTTAAATAATCTTTTTACGGCAAATAATTCAAATGCAGTTAAAAATAAAATTTCTGTCTGGTCTGCCGAATTAAGGAATGATTTTGATTTTATAAGCATAAATATTTTTAATAATAATGCCGAGCTTCTTTTTTCTACTGACACCTCAAAAAGTATTTTTCAAAACTTTCTTAAACACGAATTAAAAGTCATTCTAAAAAAAGACTCTTCTGCTTTAACTAATCTATATATTGATGTAAATCGGAATCTTCTGCAAGCGATAATTACCCCTGTTAAAAAATACGGAAAGGTAACCGGTTTTTTATGGACCGAAATTTCTTTCTTCGAATATTTATATCCTATTCTATCATACACAAAACAAGAATCGGGTGAAGTTGAATTCGTTATTCTAAAAAACAAAAGTGATCTTGGATTTATTCTTAAAGACATAAAAGTGAATAATGATTTTGTACTTCGTACGCTTCCGTTGAGCAAATTTGAAAAATCAGAGCTTGAAACTATTGTTAATGTGAGAGGATTTAACAGAGAAACTAAAATTAAAGGTACAAAGGTTATTGCTTCAATAAATGATATTCCCGGCACTGATTGGGTTTTGATTGCAAAAATAAATCAGGATAAAGTAACTGCTTCAACAAAAAATATTGCACTTGCAATTTTTATTATATCAATTCTTTTAATTGGTCTATCTGCAAGCATAACCTACGCTATATGGAAACGAAGTCTTATTCATTTTCTTACAAGAACATTTAATTTACGTAAGGAGAAGGATGCACTGACCGAACGGTATACTTCGCTTACCAAATATGCAAACGATATGATCTTGAGCATAGATAAAAACGGTAAAATTCTTGAAGCTAACCAGAAAGCATTTAATACTTATGGCTACAGTAAAGATGAATTACTTAACATGGAATTATTGGATTTAAGTTTTGATAGGAAAAAAGATGTAGAAGTGATTTTTACTTCTATAAATACATTAGATGGAATATTATTTGAAACCAACCATAAAAGAAAAAATGGAACTATAATTCCGGTTGAGATAAGCGCTAAATTAATTAGACAAGGTGAAGACGAAATTTTGCTCGCGATAATAAGAGATAATACAGAAAGGAAAAAATTAGAACTTGATTTAATTCTTGCTAAAGATAAAGCGGAAGAAATGGATAGACTTAAAACTACTTTCCTTTCTAATATGAGTCACGAATTAAATACACCAATGAGTGGAATTATGGGATTTTCGGAGCTGCTTCTTCAAGAGCTTGAGAATAAAAATCAGCGTGATATGGCTTTATATATTCACAAAAGCAGTAAGAGGTTGAATGAAACATTAACTTCGTTATTAGATATTTCTAAAATTCAGTCTAAAAATCTGGAGATTAAATTTAGATCAATTGAAATTATTGGAGCTTTAAAAGAATGCCGCGAAATTTACAATGAAACAGCAATCGCCAAAGGTTTAATAATTAATTTTTCTTCACTCAAGGAAAAAATATTTATCAAAGGAGATTTGAATATACTTCATAAAATACTTTGTAACCTGCTGGATAATGCAGTAAAGTATACCAAACTTGGAGAGATTAATCTTAGTGCTGTTATTGAAAATAATTTTGCTATAATAAATATTGTTGATACGGGAATAGGTATATCCGAAGAGCACCTTGAAATGATCTTTGAACCATTCCGGCAAGTTAGTGAAGGATTAACCCGTAAATATGAGGGAAGCGGATTAGGCTTATCGATAACAAAAAAATATGTTGATGTGTTGGGAGGAAAAATTAGTATTAAAAGTAAATTGGAAGTTGGAACAACTATAACAATTAAATTTCCTCTTGATGTGAAATAATATTTTATTGGGTACAAAAATAATACCCAATTGCTTTCTAATATCCTGATTAACCTCAATTTTATCCCAATTTCAATAAATCTCCATAATTAGTTTTTTATCTAACTTATTTTAAATCAAAAAATTGTTGAGAATAATCAATAATCCTTCTTAAATTTAGCGCAATGTTTTTTAACTATGCGGTTCAACCCGCAAAATATTTTAGCACACTCAAGGAGTAAAATATGTCTGAACGAAAACCGTTTGTTCCTTTTGTCTCATCTGAAACCAATATGGCGGAATTTACTATCCGTGCTCTTGTAATCGGATTAGTACTTGCCGTTGTACTTGGTGCTGCAAATGCTTACTTAGGATTAAAAGCCGGAATGACTATCGCAGCAACTTATCCTGCTGCAGTTATTGGTATGGCTTTAATTAAATTACTGAAAGGTACAGTCCTCGAAGAAAACTTTACAAGAACAGTTGGTTCGATAGGGGAATCAATTGCAGCCGGAGCTATCTTCACATTACCCGCATTTTTTATTGCAGGAATTTGGAATCCTTTTTTCACTCCCGGAAATTACATGATTTCTGCGGCAATAATGGTTGCCGGCGGTATCCTTGGAATTATGTTTGTTGCATTGCTCAGAAGAGTGATGGTTGAAGATGTTGAATTGCCTTTCCCTGAATCAGTTGCAGCCGCAGAGATTCATAAAGCAGGGCAGCACGGTGGAGGCGGGTCTAAGTTTTTATTCAGCGCAATGGGAATTGGAGCTGCGATTCAATCGCTTGGACAGTTTAAATTATTTGCAGTATCCTGGGATAAACTTTTTACTGTTGGTAAAGGACGTTTACTTTTTAGATCTCCGGATATCAGTCCAGCTTACATCGGTGTTGGATATATAATTGGTCCACGTTTAGCTGCACTTAACTTTAGCGGTGGATTGCTTGCATGGGGATTATTAACTCCGATGATTGCATACTTTAAATTTTATGACCAATCTCAATTACCAGCAGATTTTAATTGGGCAGCAACAATGATATCGGTTTGGAAAATGTATGTTAGACCAATTGCTATCGGTGGAATGTTAGTTGGTGCCGGTTTTACTCTTTGGAAAATGAGAAAAAGTTTGATGACAGGAATCTCACGATCAGTAAGTGATGTTAAAAAAGCTGCTTCAGGTGAACACGTTGAAATAAGAACTGAAAAAGATATTAACTTCAAGTGGGTTATGATCGGAATTTTAGGAACTGCGGTTGCGACATTTTTTATTTATAATTTCTTTGCTCAAAATGTATTGGCTGCTTTGGTTGCAACAATTGTAATGATTATCGCAGGATTTTTCTTTGCCGCGGTTTCTGGTTACTTAGTTGGAATTATTGGTTCGAGTAATAATCCAATTAGTGGATTAACATTATCGACACTCGTTGTTGCCGCAATCCTTATGGTTGCTCTCGGAATGAAAGGAACGCAAGGTGTGGCTGCCGTACTTGGAGTCGCAGCAGTTGTGTGCGTCGCAGCGGCAGTTGCTGGAGAAATGCTGCAGGATTTAAAAGCCGGACATATCCTCGGTGGTACTCCTTGGAAGATGCAGCTTGGTGATATTATCGGTGTAGTTGTTGCTGCCTCAATTATGTTCATTCCACTTTTGATACTTCACGAGGGCGATATTAAAATGGGCGGTACAGGATTTGGCGGTGATAAATTACCAGCTCCCCAAGCAAGCTTGATGGCAATTCTTTCGCAAGGAATTGTTGCTGGAAATATGGAATGGATTCTAATTTTTGTTGGTATGTTGATGGGTGTTGGTTTTATTATGATGAATGTAAAAAGCCCAATGCTTGTCAGCGTTGGAATGTACCTTCCATTAGGAACAACCTTCGCTATTTTTGTTGGCGGTTTGATCAAAGGAATTGTAGAAAGAATTAATGCAAAGAGAAACTTTAACGATGCACAAAAATCTCGAGTTGAAAATAACGGTATTCTGCTCGCTGCTGGATTGATTGCAGGCGAGGCGCTCATCGGGCTGCTGTTTGCGGGCTTCGCATTCTTCGAAGTTTCGTTGTTCAGATTCTTTGATGAGCCATCATTTATTATAAGTTTGGTAGTACTTGCGTTTATCGCATGGCTGCTTGTTCGTATTCCTGTTAAGAATGCAGGTAATCCGAATGACCCGGCACCACCGCAGGTTTCTATGTAATTATTTTAATAGTTGTTTTAATAAGAACATTTTATTGTCAACCTGAGTTTATCGAAGGTTGACAATTTATTTTTCGTCACACTTCGACAAGCTCAGTGTGACAGAAAATTTTAATTTGAGTCGCGTGGTACTTTTATGGCATTATCATTTAAAGAACGAAAAAAAATTTTAAAGAATACAAACACTTTGGATCTAACTCCAATCAGACTGCATTCTGAGGAAAAAGATGACGATGGTATGGTTACAGTGATCATTCCAAAATTTAAAAATAAATTTATGGTGACTTTTATCTCGCCAAAGCTAAAGAGTGATCAGTTCCGGATTAAACTCGATAAGTTTGGCTCTGCAGTTTGGTTGATGATGAATGGAAAAATTAAAGTTGATAAAATCATCAAAGAGTTAAAACAAAAATTTGGAGATGAACTTAGTGAAGCCGATGAGCGAGTAGTTAAATTTGTATTTCAATTGTATTCACAAGGATTCATTTCATTTAAAGAAATAAACTAAAAGGAGTCTATTATGGGATCAGTATTAGGTAAGCTAAAACCAGAATTGGTTTGGTATCATTTCGAGGAGATTTGTAAATATCCACGTCCTTCTAAAAAGGAAGAGAAGATTGCTGGCTACGTTGTATCAGTCGGTAAGAGATTAGGGCTTCAAACGGAACGTGATAAATTCGGCAACATTGTTATTCGTAAACCTGCTACACCTGGTTTTGAGAATCGCAAAGCAGTTGTTCTTCAGGGACACATTGATATGGTTTGCGAAAAGAACAGAGATGTTGAACACGATTTTGATAACGATCCAATCTATCCATACATTGATGGTGATTGGGTAAAAGCAAAAGGTACAACGCTTGGGGCAGATAATGGAATTGGTGTTGCATGTGCACTCGCAGTTCTTGAATCAAAAGATATTGAACACGGACCACTCGAATGCTTATTTACACTTGACGAGGAAACTGGATTAACCGGTGCCTCAAGTTTGAAGAAAGGATTTTTAAAAGCGGATATTCTTATCAATATGGATTCTGAAGAGCTTGGATCTATATTTATTGGATGTTCCGGTGGAAAAAACACTGCAGCTACTTTTAAAGCCAAGTTGGAAAAAGCACCTAAGAATTATTCCGCATTCGAGTTGAAGGTTGGCGGTTTAAAAGGCGGGCATTCAGGACTTGAAATTCATGTCGGAAGAGGTAATGCAGTAAAAATATTGAATAGAGTAATCTGGAGCTATTCACAGGGAAATAACATTAGATTATCAGAAATAAACGGCGGCAATAAACACAATGCTATTCCGCGTGAATCATTTGCGGTTGTTCTCGTTCCGAAAAATGATGAGAAGAAATTCAAAAAATTTGTTGCAAAGTATAATGAAACTGTAAAAGCTGAATTCGCTTTTCCAGAACCAGATTTAATTGTTTCAATAGAAAAACATGCAGCACCGGAAAAAGTAATCGATGAAAAAACTCAGAAACATTTAGTAAATGCTTTGTATGCGGTTCCTCACGGCGTAGTTAAAATGAGTGATGATATTCCCGGATTAGTTGAGACCTCGAACAATCTTGCCGTAATAGAAACCGTGGGCAAGAATGTTAACATCGTTACAAGCCAGCGAAGTCCTGTTAAATCTGAAAATGAAGACATAACAAATATGGTAACAGCAGTCTTTAAACTTGCGGGTGCTGAAATTAATTACGGTGACGGATATCCAGGCTGGGCTCCGGATATCAATTCTGATATTCTCAAAGTTTTCAAAACTACTTTCAATCAAATGTATGGCAAAGAACCTGCAGTAACTGCTATTCACGCCGGACTTGAGTGTGGAATTATAAAAGAAAAATATCCCGAGATGGATATGATCTCATTTGGTCCAACAATGTTTGGCGTACATTCACCTGATGAGAGATTACAAATCTCTACAGTCCCGGAATTTTTTAATCAGCTTAAAACTGTATTAAAAAATATTCCAGTTAAATAGCAGTTAAAGTTTTGAGAATTAAAAGCAGATACGGATAAAAAGTATCTGCTTTTTTTATTATTATTAAGCTGTTAATTCTATCTGAAGTTTCCTGTCATACCGAGCTGCCTGTGGCTGTACCACATCGTATGACAATATAAAAAAACATTACCACGCTTCGACAGGCTCAGCGTAACAAACAATTAGGTCAAAAGATTATGAAAGAAACTTTATCTCTAAAACCCCAACCCTCCACAGTGCTCAGGTGGACTGCACTATTGTTAATCAGTTTAGCAATGATGGGCAATTATTATATTTATGATAGTATTAGTCCGCTTGCTGATTTATTAAAAGCACAACTTAGTTTTTCTGATTCCAACATCGGATTGCTAAACGCCATTTATTCATTCCCAAATATTATCATGGTGCTTATTGGCGGATTATTGATTGATCGAATCGGCACAAAAACATCTGTACTAATTTTTACTGCATTGATAATGCTTGGCTCAATAGTTACTGCCATAACAGGAAGCATCTGGTTGATGTCGATAGGCAGATTAATTTTCGGACTTGGTGCTGAATCAATGATAGTTGCAATCACGACAATTATTGCAAGATGGTTTAAAGGAAAAGAATTGTCGTTTGCTTTTGGATTGAATCTAACGGTCGCTCGTTTAGGTTCATTCCTTGCGCTAAACTCGCCGAGCTGGGGAAAAAGTTTGTACGAATATTGGCAGTCGCCGCTTTGGATAACAGTAGCAGGCGGAGTTTTTGCTTTTATTTGTGTAGTGCTTTATTTCTTTTTGGATATTTATGCGAGCAAGAATTATGAACTACCAAAAGAAGGTGAACAAGACGCAATTTTGCTTTCAGAAATTTTAAGGATTAAAGAAAAATCCCGCTGGTATATTTTTTCAACTTTAGCTGCCGTAGTAATTCTTCTTAGTTATGTGAACAACGACAACTGGGCGATTTATCTGATTGCATTAATTGCTGCAGCATTGATTCTTTTCTTAAAACCAAAATCTTTTTCAACTTCATTCTGGTACATCACCGCATTGTGCGTGACTTTTTACTCAGCAATGTTTCCATTCCAAACATTTGCAATTAAATTTTTTCAGGAGGCACACGGAACAAGCAGGGAAGTTGGTGGAAACCTCTCAAGCATTCTAACTCTTGCAGCTATGATATTTACACCTTTGTTTGGTTTACTTGCTGATAAAATTGGTAAGCGATCTCTATTAATGATGTTTGGATCACTATTGATTATTCCCGTTTATCTGATGATGGCATATAAATTTGGTAAACCGGATGTAATGGGTGACGGTGATTTTATTAATCTAACTTTTTCTTTCTTTGATATTAATGCGGCGATTCCAATTTATTTAATTCTGCCTATGGCAATGATGGGAATAGCATTCTCACTTGTACCGGCAGTTATGTGGCCTTCAGTAGCGCTTATCGTTGATTCATCAAAACTTGGTACAGCTTACGGACTTATGACAATGATTCAAAACATTGGCTTATTTGGCTTCAATCTATTAATTGGTTTTGCAAATGATGCATCTGGCGCAAGTGCTGTAAATCCATCAGGCTATAATATTGGAATGTGGATATTTTCAACACTCGGATTTTTTGGATTAATATTTGCTTACTTATTGCGGCGATCCGAACTCGGTTCAGGCGGGCACGGTTTAGAAAAGGGAATGGCAAAATAAATTTTAATTAATTGCAGCAGGGGATGAAAAAATAGTTCATCATTAAGTTAGGAGTAAAAATGAAAAAACTTTCTATTGTGCTTATCGTCTTAGTGCTTAGCGTAAATTCGTCTTTTGTTAAAGCACAATCTTGCTGTGGATTAGATTATGCTGCTGGAATGCTTTTGGAATCAGGTGTCTATGGTGGTTACGGTGCTCAAATGTTTCAACCAACAGGATTAAATGATTATATAAAAGTTTATAATCAAAACCGACCTGCATTGACAAAAAATATGGATAAGTTTGGTTTTGTGCTTGGATGGCGCGTTGGTGCAAATATTTTCCAAATCGAGTCAGGTAAAATGCTTTATGGGGTTAATGCATTTTATCAGCAGATGTTAGAAAAACATGAAGCTACAGCCACTTTAACAAATGATGTATCTGCGAAAAGAGAATTTGATTTAACATTGATATCTTACGGTTTCGGTATTGCGGTTTCATATATTATTAATAAAAATTTTGATTTTAAAATTGCCGACGCTAAAATTAACTGGAACAATGCGAAACTTGTAAATAGATATACTGAAGGAATTAATCCATCAACTGAAGAAGTTTTGAAAAATCCTGATGCAAATATTGGAGGACAAATAAGTACGGGGATCCTTTACTATCCGTTTCCTCCTTATGTCTCTCTTGAAGCAAACGTAGGATACTCTTATTTTAAAATTAACGAAATGAAGTTTGAGTCTTCTGGGCAATTTCTGGCAAGAAATGAAAATAGTGTTGAAAAGATGGATAACTTTATAGATGGTGGTGGATTTTTTGCATTCGCTCAGTTAAATATTGCAATACCAATTTTCCAGTAAAATAATTTTGGATGTTTAAACTATTTCAAAAAATATTATTGTTTATTCTAATCCTGTGCAGTCCTATTCTTCCGCAGGCATTTGGTTTCGGCTGTTTTGGATTTGTCGGAGGTTATGCTGGATATAGCTATCAAAAGTATCAACCTGGATTTTTGAATGAACAAATCAGAGGATTCAATACCGCTATGTCTGATGGAACTTCACAAATAATTCCTGAATTTGGAACTGCACAAGGTTATCGTTTAGGAATTAATTTTTTCCGTGCAAAGTTCTCGGGTACATTTTTCTCATTAAAAGGATATTATGAAACACTTTCCGAGCATAACAGCTTTACATACACTGTCAATCAATCAAATATAAATAGTGAACTTAACTTTGATCTTAAAAGCTGGAACGTTGGATTTGATTTTGGAATTCCGATCACAAATCTTTTAAGCTGGAAAATTATTGACGGTACAATTCATTTTAACTCAGCAAAATTATCATACAAACCTAATCTGGAAGACAATACCAGAGATATTAAATATGAAAACAATGCACCCGAAATTGGGTACAGCCTTTCAACAGGTTTTATTTTTTCTGTTATTGAAAACTTTGTTAGTGTTGAAGGAACTGCTGGATATAAATTTTTTAAAATTAAAAAAATGACGACCGCTGATGGTGCACTGTTTATGCTTAGACCTTACAACAGTCGGGTGATTGAACCGGATTTTATAAAAGCCGGCGGCTTTAGTGCTGTCATTCAACTAAATGTTGGTTTTCCACTTTAATTAAAGGATAAGAATGAAGAAATTGATTCATCAAGGCTCGGTTAAATTAAAATTAAATAATCTAAAAAGGTCCTTGCCGAGACTGACAAAACTAGATTCAGCTTCTGTGATTGCAATTCGTGATTGCATCGGTGCAAAAAAAGGTGAAAAGATTTTGGTAATAACTGATGAACTTAAAAGGGAAATCGGTTTATCGCTGCATGAAAATGCTTTAAGATTAGGTTACGAATCTTTACTCGTTGAAATGAAGTCTGGTAAAATTAATGGTGAAGAACCAATTGGAGTTGTTGCTGACTTAATGCAAAAGTTTGATGTTGTATTTTGTCCAACTGCAAAATCATTAACACACACAGATGCAAGAAGAAATGCTTCGGCAAAAGGAGTGCGTATTGCAACTTTTCCCGGTATCACAGAAGAAGTAATGATCCGTGGAATGAATGCGGATTATAAATCTATTTCAAAAAGAACTGTTGAGCTTAAAGAAATTTTAGAAACCGGAAAACAAATACATATAACTGCACCAGCGGGAACAGATATTAAATTTTCAATCGCTGGTAGAAATGCATATGCCAGCAAAGGATTATTCCACGCAAAAGGTGAAAGTGGAAATCTACCAACAGGCGAAGCATTTCTTGCACCTGTTGAAGGAACAGCAAACGGAGTTTTTGTTGTAGATGGATCGATGGCTGGTTTAGGATTGATGAAGAATGTTGATATCTGTATCGAAGTTGAAAATGGTTACGCCACAGAAATATCAGGTGGAACCCTTGCTAAAAAATTAAAATTGATGTTGGATAAAGTTGGAAAAGAAGCATGCAATATAGCTGAGTTTGGAATCGGCACAAATGATTCCGCAAAACTAAGCGGAGTTTTACTTGAAGATGAAAAAGTTATGGGCACAATTCACATCGCACTTGGCAACAATGTTTCTATGGGCGGAAGTGTAAATGTTCCAATTCATTTAGATGGGGTTGTTAAAAAACCAACCGTTTGGATGGATGGAAAGTTATTAATGAAGGATGGGAAATTGCTTGTTTGATTTCAAATGTCATTCCCGCGCAAGCGGGGATCTACTTAATAACTGATGTTAAGCACAATTGATAAAAACCTTCGAGGTTTTCTAAAATAATTAAGAATTGTTCCATTTCCTTAACTACTTTTGTAGCCAAACCTCGAAGGTTTTACAGATTGACGTAAGATGACTTAATAAATATCAAAAGGATTCCCACTTGCATTGCCATCAGGCAGGCTTTTGTGAGAATGACTAAAAGTGTATCTAAATTTTCACCAGAGGTAAAAGTTTAAAGTATTTCTAATTAGTTTTTCATTTTATATTTTTACATAGTAAGGAATTAAGAATTGAAGAAGGAAAAGAATGCCAATATTGCCAATCACGATCTGTGGTGATAAAATATTAAGAAAGAAAGCTGCAAAAGTTTCTAAGGTTGATAATAAAATTATCAAATTAATTTCTGATATGTTTGAAACTATGCACAATGCAAATGGTATTGGGCTTGCTGCAAACCAGGTAGGAGCAAATAAAAAAATTTTTGTGGTTGATATTTCAATGGTCGAAGGATACGAAAACACAAAACCTTTAGCACTAATTAATCCAAAAATTATAGTTAGATCAAAAGAAACAATTAACTATGAAGAAGGCTGTTTAAGTATTCCCGATCAGCGGGCAGATGTTATTCGTCCCCAAAAAATTACAATTGAATTTCAGGATAAAGATTTAATCACTCACACGATTGAAGCCGATGAATTGCTTGCTAGAGTTATGCAGCACGAGTATGATCATTTACAAGGAATTCTTTTTACGGATCTGGTTGATGAAGAAACCAAGAAGCGTTTAAAAAAACCTTTGAACAAAATCAAGAATAGAAAAGTTGAAGTAACTTATCCAATTAGTTCCTCGGCAGATTATCAAATTTTATAATCAGGAGTAAAAATGCGAATTGTATTTATGGGCACTCCTGATTTTTCAATCCCTTCCTTAAAAATTCTTCTTGAAAGTAAACACAATGTTCTTGCAGTTGTAACTACGCCCGATAAAGAAAGGGGAAGAGGACAGAAAATTACTTTCACTTCAGTTAAACAATTCGCAATGAAGAATAACATTCCAGTTCATCAGCCGGTTAAGATGAAGGATGAAAGTTTTATTAATGAATTAAAAAAACTTAATCCCGATTTATTCGTTGTAGTTGCATTTAGAATTTTACCAAAAGAAGTGTTTAATATTCCCAAGTACGGATCATTTAATCTGCACGGATCATATCTCCCAAAGTATCGTGGTGCGGCACCAATCCAGTGGGCTTTAATAAATGGCGATAATGAAACAGGTTTGACAACCTTTAGACTCGCAGAAAAAGTAGATACCGGTAATATCTATCTTCAGAAAAAAGTTAAAATAAATCAAGATGATAATTTTGAATCTTTGCACGACCGAATGAGTTTGATTGGTGCCGAACTTGTACTAAAAACAGTAACTATGATTGAAAAAGGAAATGTTGAATTAAAATCACAGGATAATTTACTTACTTCACCAGCACCAAAAATTACAAAAGAAATTTGTTTAATTGATTGGAATAAATCTGCAACAGAAATTCATAATCTTGTAAGAGGATTATCACCTCATCCCACAGCATTTTTTAATTACAACAATAAAGTAATTAAGATTTACAAAAGTGAAATTGTTAGTGACATTAGTCTAAAGCCTTTTCAATTTCATCAAACAAAAACTGAATTAATAATTGGATGCGGAAAAGATGCGTTAAGTATTCTTGAAATCCAGCAGGAGGGTAAAAGGCGAATGGGCGTTGAAGAATTTATAAGAGGGTTTAGAATATAATTTTGAAAAACAAGCTTACAACATTTCTATAGTAATGTCTTCAACAAATTTAAAATGATCATCGCGAGTTATAAGAATAAGCTCATATTGTTTAGCGATTGAAGCAATCCATATATCATTTTCGGGAATTGGTTTTCCAATTGATTTTAAATGATTTTTTATAGCGCCATAAAATTTTGCAGTTTCAGAATCACAAGATAGAGTACTTACTTTGTTGGCAAAGTTCTCAATTCTTTCCGTGTTTGCTTTTACATTAATAGATTTTGAAGCGCCATAAAATAATTCACCAAGAACAATACTTGGGACAAAAATATTTTCTAAATTCTGAAGGTGTTCTACAATAATAATATCATTTGAGAAGAGAGCTATTATGATATTCGTATCTAATAGATATTTACCACTCATTATTATTTACCTGTTCACAATCTGAATCAATTGCTTTTTGCATAAGAGATAAATCTTCATTATTGATAGACGAGACAAAACTGATAAGATTTTTGCCATTACTTCCTTTGTTTTTGTAAATAGAAAGATTGCGGACTAATTCCAAAATTTTTTTTTGTTCTTCAATATTTAAAGTCTTGATATAATCACTAATCGATTTTTCTATGCTTTGAGTATTCATCTTTTTCATCCTCTCATTATTTTATAAATAAATTGTCATCTATACGATCCTGATACAAAATTAGTAAATATTTTTGAGAAAGAATAAAGAGAATTGGAGATTAAAATGAAGTTAATCCAAAACCATTTGGGTTTCAGCAATCCAAAGGCGAACTGAAAATTGGCTGTGGAAAAGCTGCGTTAAGAATTCTTGAAATCCAGCAGGAAGGGAAGAAACGAATGAGCGTTGAAGAGTTTTTGAGAGGATTTAGATTGTAAAGTTATCGGTTTGGAATTCTGCAAACAGTACTGACAGTAAAAATAGTTGCCAATAACTTTATGATAAATTTAATTTCAATTTTATGTATCAAGTTTTCTCCCTCTAGTTTCAGGAAATACCCAGATCCAAGCACCGGTGAGTAATGCAAACAATGCCGCAAGTGAAATGCCTCCGCCAAGTCCGTACCGTTGAGCAATCAGTGCAATGATTACAGGTGTAAAGAACTGTACACCGCGCGCCAAATTAAATGCTGAACCCATTGCTGTGTTCCTGATTGAGGTTGGGAAAAGTTCAGAAAACAGAGGACCATATCCACCAAACATTCCAGTTCCAAATCCAACAAAAAACATAAATACAAGTACAAGAGAAGGATAAACAACAATTACATCCCACATAAGTGTGATCATAATAAGCCCAACCGCCATAATAAATGAATAGATCGAATATGCTGGTCTTCTGCCGATCTTATCGGCTGTAATACCGAATGTTAGATATCCAATCAATCCTCCTGCCTGTGTTATAAGCATCAACACTGCCGACTTTGCAGTAGTAAAATGTCTTTGCTGATTGAGATATCCGGGCAGCCAGCTATAAGTGAACCAGTAGGCCGACATATCGAAGGTAGCTAGTATTAAAGATTTGGAAAACATTTTTCTATAGGCAGGGGAAAACAACTGAATGAATTTACTTTTCTTCTCGCTTGTAATTGTTTCGAGTGTGCCTTCACGGATTAGCCTCTTTCTCTCAAGCCATATATCGGATTCGGGCAGTCTCTTTCGTATAAAAATGACAAGCAGGGCAGGGAGGATGGACAGAAAAAAAGAAGCTCGCCATCCAATCTCCGGCGTAACGAAACCACCAACCAATGAAGCGAGCAAAATACCAAATGGCGCCCCGGTTTGCATTACTGCGCCGTATTTCCCTCGTACTTTTGGTGGAAAGGATTCACCAACATACGTCTGACCGGTAGCCCACTCGCCGCCGACACCAAGACCGGTGATGATTCTAAATATTAATAATACTTCAATCGATGAAGCTAATCCGCACAGAAAAGTCCCGATGCTGTAAGTAAGTATTGTCCATTGCAATACGCTCTTCCTTCCAAAACGGTCTGAAAGAATTCCAAAGATTACTCCGCCGATGGCAGTTGCTGCAAGCGATGCACCAAGGACATACGAAAGCCCGATATTTGATAGATGAAGTTCCTGTCCAATTGGGATGAGTAGGAATGAGAAAAGGATTAAGTCATAAAAATCAAAAACCCATCCAGCCCAACTCATAAAAAGTATTTTGTAATGCTGTTTTGTGGGTTTGTCGTATTCGTTTAAAAATTTCATCGTATGTACTCAGTCTGGAATTTTGTAATTAGCTTGATGCAGGTTATACAACTTACGTAGTGTGGCAGTTCGCTAATGATGATCATGAAATTTTGAAAAAAAGAAACTGCTGTACTTTTTTGTTTATGATGTTTGTTATTGTGCATAACTTATCTAAACACGCAATAGATTTATTTGTTTTATTAAACATACCTAAAATTCTTTTTCTCTTCAACAATGTAATCTCAATCACCATCTATATTATTTCTCTTTCATCATTCAATTCATTTCCTTAAAATTGCCATCACTAATCCAAAGAATGAGCAAAGATTTGAAATACAAAAGCAATATACTTGAGCAAATTGGTAATACTCCTTTAATTAAGCTTAACAGAATTAACAAAGGATTAAAGCCGCAGATATTTGCAAAGCTTGAATCTGCAAATCCCGGCGGAAGTGTTAAAGACCGCATTGGTTATGCTATGATTGTTGATGCAGAAAAAAGCGGCGAGTTAAAACCTGGCGGAACAATCATTGAAGCAACAAGCGGCAATACCGGAATTGGTATTGCAATTTCTGCAGCTGTTAAAGGCTACAAATCTATTTTTGTTGTTACGGATAAAGTAAGTGAAGAGAAGATAAATTATTTAAAAGCTCTTGGTTCAGAAGTAATAGTTGTATCACGTGCTGCCGAACCGGATAATCCTGAATATTATGTTAACGTTGCAAAGCGATTGGCGAAAGAAATTCCCAATTCATTTTTTGCTTATCAGTATTCCAATCCTTCTAATCCTGAAATTCATTATCAAACAACCGGTCCGGAAATTTGGGAACAGACTGATGGAAGAATAACTCATTTTATTTCAAGCATTGGTACAGGCGGTACAATTAGCGGAACAGGAAGATTTTTAAAAGAAAAAAATTCAGACATAAAAGTTATTGCCGCTGATCCGCTTGGCTCTATCTTCAAACATTATAAAGAAACGGGTGAGCTGATAAAAGGAACTCCTTATCTTGTTGAAGGAATTGGACAGGATTGTTTGCCCGCTAATGTCCATTTTCAGTACATTGATAAAATTTATAACATAAGTGATAAAGAATCATTTACCGCAGCACGCAGATTAACAAAGGAAGAAGGAATTTTTTGCGGTGGAAGTACAGGAACGATTGTTCACGTTGCTTTAGAAGTTGCTAAAGAATGTGATGAAAATGATGTGATCGTTTTTATTGTTTGTGACACCGGTGAAAGATATCTCACCAAAGTCCATAACATTGAATGGTTAAAACAAAACAGAATGCTTGAACCACAAGTTAGAACTTTACGTGATTTATCAGATATTAAAAAGCAAAAAGGATTTGAGGAAATTGTTTCGGTCAAAGAAACAGATTTTGTAAAAGATGTTTTAAATCTGATAACCAAAACAGGATACTCACAAATTCCGGTTATGGAAGGAAGACAATCAATCGGATGCCTTAGAGAAAACCGATTACTTACTAAACTTGTTGAGAATCCATTGTTATATAATTCAAATATAAAAGAAGTAATGGAAGAATCGCTTCCAATTCTTGATGCAAAAACCGAAATTGATGAAGTGAAAAAACATTTAAAAAATAATTCAGCAATTCTTGTGAGTGATTTTGGTTTAATTACGGATATCATTACAAGATACGATTTAATAAATTTGCAACGGTAAGTCATTGCGAATCCCGATTCATTGGGATGAAGCAATCTACCAAATAAATAGATTGTTTCACTTCGTTCGCAATGACATTCTTAAAATAGAAAGGAAATGAATATGGGCTTTTCAACAGATGCGATTCACGCAGGACAAATTCCTGATCCAACAACCGGAGCAGTAATTACTCCGATTTATCAAACATCAACTTATGCTCAGTATGAGCTTGGTAAAAGTACAGGCTTTGAGTATGCGCGAACTCATAATTTTACCCGGCAGGCACTTGAGAATAATATTGCAACTCTTGAAAAAGGGAAGTATGGGATTGCATTCGCTTCGGGTTTAGCAGCAACTCACGCTCTTATGAGTTTGGTAAAGGCAGGAGATCATATCGTAATCTCTAATAATGTTTATGGCGGCACTTACAGACTTTATGAATTAAATATGAAAAATTATGGATTGGACTTTTCCTGGGTTGATAGTTCGGATTTAAAAAATGTTGAAAATGCAATTCTTCCAAATACAAAAATGATTTACGTTGAAACTCCAACTAATCCAATGTTAAACCTAACTGATCTTAAAGCTGTGGCAGAAATTGCAAGAAAGAATAATTTAATTTCTGTTTGTGATAACACATTTATGAGTCCGTATTTTCAAAATCCATTAACATTTGGAATTGATATTGTATTGCACAGCACCACAAAATATTTAAACGGGCACAGCGATATAATTGGTGGAATGCTTGTAACAAGCGATGAAAAGATTCATGATAGAATCCGTTACATACAAAATGCTGCTGGTGCAGTTCCATCGCCTTTTGATTGCTGGCTTGTGTTGCGTTCAACAAAAACACTTGTTGTTAGAATGAAACAGCACGAAGAAAATGCTAATGCATTTGCAAAATTTTTAAATGAATCTGGTTATGCAAAGAAAGTAATTTATCCGGGATTAAAAAATCATCCGCAACATGAATTAGCAAAAAAACAAATGAGAGGGTTCGGCGGAATGGTTTCTGCAGATTTTGGAACTCTTGAGAGCGCGAAAAAAGTTTTAAATGGTGTTAAGATTTTTACCTTGGCAGAAAGTCTTGGTGGAGTTGAGAGTTTAGTTTCGCATCCTGCATCAATGACTCACGCATCAGTTCCTAAAGAGGAAAGAGACAAAATGGGATTAACAGAAAGCCTGGTTCGTTTTTCTGTTGGAATAGAAGATATTGAAGATTTGATCGCTGATGTTGAACAAGCTTTGAAAGAAGTTTAAGTGGAGCTACCTAAGAGGTGGACTCCACAGTTAATCTTCGATGATAATTTATTTGTCCCAGATGATAATTAAAATGAGATATAAGATGCAGAAGCATAAAATCTGTTTTAACAATTTTATTATGCATTTCAAGTGGATAATCTTTTTCAAACTCTTCCAGTGACATTTTATCTAAACTACTTTTAGCAACTTCAATTACGTGTACAATCTCATTGACTAATTCTGCTCGCGGAATATTTTTTGCCGCGAATTCATTCTCACGATTTCTTACATAACCAGTATTTCCAAGAACAGCTCCAATAAAGTGGTTAAGATTTCCTATCAAGTGCAGACATAAATTACCTGTTGAGTTGCTAATCTCTTTTTTTACAACCCACAAAGAATTATCATCCTTATATAAATTGATTTCATCTTTCAATTTATTGAGATCTCTTTCAAAAATTTCGAGCAATGATTCTTTTAGCATTTGTCACACCGGTTTATTTAGAGAATTTATGTGGAGGTTAACGCCGAGTTAGACTCCATATTTTTTTAATAAGGCAAAGTTTCGTGATCAGTTGGATTTTCAACCTTCAGAATTTCTGTAACAACATAATTACTGTTACCGCGCCAGGGAATTGCATTTAAATATTCTTTGTATCTAAGTTCAACAAACTTTCCGCTGTATCTTTCAAGAACTTGAGCGATACTGTCATTGGTAATGCTGAATTCAAATTCATTACTTTGCATTGCATTAGGAGTCGGGGTTTTAAATCCTTGCTGGATAATTCTTCCTTCCCAAGTTTTAAAAACATAACCTTTCTTAACCACAAAGTTTAAGTCTCCGGCTTTTACACCTTCACCAAAAACAAAATAATACCGCCACCAGAAAAGCAGGGCAATAATTATAATTAAAAGTGGTAATCCGATCTTTAAAAACTTCTTCATATTAAATTCCCTGATTTGTATATGTTAATATTATAAGAAACGATTTTGATTGCAAAAATTTGTCTATAAAAAAACGAATGGATTCAGTAACTTTAATTAACAATTAGAAATTAACAATTAAAAATGAAGAATTTACTTTTAATACTTTTAGCTTTTGTATCTACAACTCAGAACATTTTTTCACAAGAAGATTCAACTTATGAAAGTGAATCGATCGATTCATCATCAATGGAAATATTTTTAATTGATGCTTATGTAAAACAAGAACCGCCTTACATTTTTATATTATCATTTTATACAAGCAGTGTCTGTATAAGTAATGTAATTATTGATGGGAAATATGAGTATGTGGTTTCTAACGGATTGAGTGAAGCACATTCCGCAAAAATTGATATAACTGGTCTAAAGTTTTTAGATAAAAATGTAAACTTTGTAATTGAAACAATAGACTCGCTGGGTAATAAAAATATTTCTGAAGAATTTGAATTTGATTTGCCGTACGAACCAATAATTAGTGAAGGCTCAAGTATCTGGACATTATGTTTATTTGCCGGATCAGTTTTTTTGCTTCCAACCCCGGACTATGTTAATGCAAACGGGAATCATTATTACAGTTTAACAAAAGAAATTCCAATTGTTTCTTTCCGGGCAAAAAGAGGAAATTATCCTTCAAGTTATTTTTCATTTGAATACAGCTATATTTTTAATGCGGTCAATCAAAACTTTACACGTTTAGGTTACAAACGAATTTTCCCGATTGATTATATCGAGTATATTTCTCCCGGGATTACTGCCTATACTAATTTTGCTGGACAGAATGGTTTTGGTCCAGAAGTATCTGTCGGCTGGTTTACTTTGTTTGATACTTTCACCTTTTACACACGCTATCGTTATAATTTTAAACCCGGAGATTCAAACTCAAATTTCCATGAGATTAATTTCGGACTTTACACTCGATTCTTCTCTCTTTATTTATAAAGCATTGATTTCTAGCAAATGGAATGATTCTTCATTTTCTTATGTTACTTTAATGAAATCAAAAAATTATATCTATGAAATTATTCTCACTCATATTTTTTACATTAGTCAATATTTCCATAATCGCCCAAACAGGAAACCTCGCGGGAAAAGTGACAGATGAAAATGGAGCAATACCTTCGGTTAATGTTTTTATTTTAGATACAAATCTTGGTGTTGCCGCTGATGAAAAGGGTAACTACAAATTGATCGGCATTCCGCTAGGTAATTATGAAGTTAGATTTAGTGCTGTCGGCTACGCAACCAAAGTTGCGAACGTAATTATCCTGCCAAATAAAACCACAGAACTTAACATAACACTTAGCGAAGCAGTTATTGAAATTCAATCAGTTGAAGTAACCGGAATGAAAGTTCAACAGCAAAACGATACTCGTACAAGCTTAATAGACTTGAATCCACATAACGCAAAAATTTTACCCGGCGCAGCAGAAGATGTTTTAAGAACTTTACAATCATTGCCTGGGATATTAGCTCCAAATGATTTTTCATCACAGCTTGTTGTTCGCGGAAGTGGTCCCGATCAAAATTTAATTATTATGGATGATGTAGAAATTTTTAATCCATACAGACTTTACGGCGTTGTTAGTATGTTCAATCCTGATGCGGTTTCGGATGTTAATTTAATTTCTGGCGGATTTCCTGTTAAGTACGGTGATAGACTTTCTGCAGTGCTTGATGTAACCAATCGTGAAGGTGATAAAACTAAATATCTTAAAGGCAATATTAATGCCTCCATCGTTGATGCAAACATTGTGCTTGAAGGAAAGAATCCATTTAACATTAAAGGAAGCTGGTTATTTAATACTCGCAGAACTTATTACGATCTTATCATCGAACCATTTGTAAAAAGTGCTGGATTGGTTGATGAAAATACTTCATTTCCAAATTTTTATGATTTCCAGGCTAAACTTGTGTTCGGTCCGTTTAATGGACATAAATTTTTGCTGAATTCCATTATCTCTCGTGATGGTGTTGACATAGTTAGTGGAAAGGAACGAAGCACTCCTGACAGCATCGGCGTTTATAACATAACTAGAAATGATATTTTATCTTTAGCGTGGCATTATGCGCCATCAAAAAATTATTTGAATAAAGTGATTGTATCCTGGTATAAGAATAACGGTGCAACAGATTTCGATTCACAGATCCTTGATCCATCATTAAATAGAAGTGCTTTTGAAAATTCAATCTCGGATACTCTTAGACCCTATTTACTAGGATTCAAATTTAGTGGCGATTTTGATTACAGAAAAGTTTCACTTGATGATAAGTTTACGTATTTGTGGGATGAAAATATTTTTGAAGCTGGTGCGGGTGTTGATTTTATGGAGACAACTTTGAACTTTAAATTTCAACTTGATCCTGCGCTAAAAGCTATCTTTGCTTCCAATCCACAATTCAGAGCTGTACTTAGCAATTTGAAGGATATAAAAATTTATAATCGCTACAGGGTTTATACCCAAAATAATTTTAAGGTTGCAAAAAATCTTTTCATCAATCCGGGTTTAAGGTTTGATTACTATGCGCTTCTTGATAAGGCATACTTAGCACCAAGAATTTCTTTTTCCTATGCAATAGATGAGATAACAACTTTGCGCGGAGCCTGGGGAATTTATTATCAATCACCTGGATACGAAAAACTTCGTGATCAGAATATTCTTTTTGATCTCGCTGATGTTTATACAAAACCGCTCGATGCTGAGAAAGCAATTCATTATGTCATTGGAATTGAACGATGGCTTACTAATGAATGGAGCTTAAAATTTGAATCTTACTATAAAGATTTTACTGATCTCATCGTACAAAAAAAAGTTGATGGAACTGCATTTCAAACAGAACTGATTCCCGGAAGAGATCCGCATTTTGCATATAACTGGACGAGACCGGTTGCTGTCAGAAGCGATTCATTAACACAAATTCCTGTTAATAATTCCTATGGCGAAGCTTACGGTTTTGAATTTTTCTTATCTAAAAGAAATATTATGAACAACAGTAAACTAAGTGGTTGGATTTCCTATGCGCTTGCTTATACAAACAGATTTGAAGATGGGACAAAATATCCATTCAGATTTGATCAGACACATACATTAAATTTTGTTTTAAATTATGATTTTACAGATTGGTTTAATGTTGGATTGCGATGGCAGTACGGTTCCGGTTTTCCATATAGTGAACCAAAGGGTGTAAAGCCGCGAATAATTTTGACTGATCAAAATGGGGATGGAGTTCCTGAAACTCCCGTTATTGCAACTCGCAAAGATTTTAATAATCCCAGTGGTGCAGGAGAAGTTATTTATGATATCGATTATGGAGATCAGAAATTAAACGCCCGAAAACCAGCTTATCATAGACTGGACGTACGGTTTAATTTCATTACCAATTTCTGGAATCTTGATTGGATCTTTTATCTTGATGTTGTTAATGTTTACAATAGAAAAAATGTAGTTAACTACGATTACTTTGTTAACACAGATTTAACTCTTGGAAGGAAACAGAACAATATGTTTCCAATATTACCAACTTTAGGTATCAGCGTTAAATTTTAACAGGTTTATTAGTAAATTTCCTCACAAAAATTTGTAAATAATTTGCGAGTTTAAATGAAAAGATCAACTCTGCTGTGGGTTATAGCATTTGTGTTAACAGTACTAACTGCAGCTTACCAAAGAATAACTGGTCCTACTTATCCAGTTTCAGGTGAAACTATTTTTAATAGTAAAACTATAATATATTCTTTGGATAGAAGCCATGGTGGGGAAGGTGATCATGTTATTAAAATTAAAATTAATGATGAAAATGTACTTGGGGCGATTGAATGGAAACGTTATAAAACAAACGACGATTGGCATATTGTGGAAATGAAAAATGAAAATGGATATCTTTCAGGAAATCTTCCTCATCAACCAAAATCCGGGAAATTGATTTACAGAATTAAACTGACTAATGGTGTTGATCATATAACCATTCCGCAAAATGAGCCTGTAGTAATTAGATTTAAAGGCGATGTTCCACTCTTTATTATTATTCCTCATGTAATATTAATTTTTATGGCAATGCTTTTTTCTACAAGAACAGGACTTGAATTTTTTAACAAAGAACCAAAATATAAAAAACTTGCTTACTGGACTTTTGGATTTTTAATACTTGGGGGAATGATCTTCGGTCCCATCATGCAGAAATATGCTTTTGATGCTTTTTGGACTGGTGTACCATATGGAATTGATTTGACCGACAACAAGACTTTGATTGCATTAATAGGTTGGATTATTGCACTAATCGCTTTACAAAAATCTGCTAAACCACAAAGATGGATTGTGTTTGCTTCAATTCTGATGTTCGTTATATATCTAATTCCACATAGTGTGCTTGGTTCAGAGTTAGATTACAACAAGATGGATAATCAAAAAAGTAAAATTGAAAAAAGTTTGCCATAGTTTTATTGATGAAAGAAACTGAAGAACAAATATTTACTGTAAGTGAAATTACCAAATCAATAAAGTTTATTCTTGAATCAACTTTTGAGAAGGTGAGTATCGAAGGAGAAATTTCCAACTTTAAAGCTCACAGTTCCGGTCATTGGTATTTTAATCTTAAGGATGAAGGTGCAGTAATTAATTGCACTATGTGGAAGGGCATAAACAATTATGTTTTCTTTTCACCCGAAGATGGGATGAAAGTAATTGTAACTGGACGCATAACGGTTTACCCGCCGCGCGGCAGTTATCAAGTTGATGTTCGTTCAATGAAACCGGCAGGGGTTGGTGAACTTCAGGCAGCTTTTGAAAGATTGAAACAAAAACTTTTTAAAGAAGGTTTGTTTGATGAACAGTACAAAAAAGAAATTCCATCTTTCCCGAAAAAAATAGGATTAGTTACTGCTGCTGAAGGTGCTGCGGTTAAAGATATGATCTCAGTTGCCGAGCGTAGATTTCCGTTGGTAGAGTTATTAGTTATCCCTACAAAAGTTCAAGGTGCTGGTGCTGCAGAAAATATTGTTGAGAGTATCCGCAAATTGAATTTATTAAAAGATATTGACGTTATTATTTTGGCTCGCGGCGGCGGTTCTATTGAAGACCTCTGGGCATTTAATGAAGAGATTGTTGCAAGAGAAATATTCAAATCTAAAATCCCAATAATCAGCGGTGTTGGGCACGAGGTTGATTTTACAATTGCAGATTTCGTTTCTGATCTCAGAGCTCCAACTCCATCCGTAGCAATGGAACTTGCAACTCCTGATATGGAAGAATTAAAAAGTTTTATTAAAGATGCTTATTCGTTAAGTTGTGATATAATTGAAAGAACTTTAAATAAATATCGAACTGAAATTGAAGATCAAATAACTTCTTATGCGTTTAGATATCCATTGGAAAAGATAAGAAAGTACTCTCAGTTAGTTGATTTGAATTCATTTAAAATGTTAAATGAGATTGATAAGAAAATAATAAACGTTAGAAATAGAATAACTTTACTTGCAAAATCAATTGAAATTAATGATCTGGACAAAGTTTTAAAAAAAGGATTTACACTGATCAAACAGAATTTAAAGTTTATACCACGTAAGAAAAAATTTGATTTGCAATCCCCGGCAATAATAAAATTTTATGATGGAGAAATTGAAATAAAATGAGTAAAAAAAAATCAATAGAAAATTTTGAAGATAAACTTGCAAGGTTAGAAGAAATTACTGCCTCTTTAGAAAATAGTGAGTTAGGACTTGAAGAGTCAATAGTGCTTTTTGAAGAAGGTGTAAAACTTTCTAAGGAATGCTTAGCAGTTTTAGAAAAAGCAGAACTAAAGGTTACTGTTTTAAAAAAAGATCTAGATGAAAAAAATATTTTAGAAGAAGATTAAACACTGAATAATAATGGCGTCGATTAATGACTGAGTCTGAAAAATATCCTGTGCTATCAAAAGTAAATTATCCTTCTGATATTAAGCAGATGGATGTTACTGAGTTGAAAGGATTGTGCAAGGATATTAGAGAATATTTAGTTGATACAATTTCTGAAATTGGCGGACATTTTGGCGGCGGATTGGGCGCAGTTGAATTAACAGTTGCAATTCATAAGGTATTTAATACTCCTTACGATCTTGTTGTTTGGGATACAGGACATCAGGCATATCCGCATAAAATTTTAACAGGAAGAAAAGAAGCATTAAAAAAAATCAGAAGATTAAACGGCATAAGTGGATTTTTAAAAAGGGCTGAGAGTGAATATGATGCTTTTGGTGCTGGGCACGCCACTACTTCTATCTCTGCGGCACTTGGTATGGCTGTTGCACGAGATCTTAACAATGAACCCAACAGAAAAGTAATCGCAATTATTGGTGATGGCGCTATGACTGGCGGAATGGCTTACGAAGCGATGAATAACTCAGGTGTTTTAAAATCAGATTTAATTGTTATACTTAATGATAACAACATGTCTATTGCACCAAACGTTTGGCAAATTTCAAATTACTTTACTGAAATGATATCTCACCCTGAATACAATAAATTTAAAGGACAAATTTGGGACTTAACCGGGAAGCTTGACAATTTTGGTGACAGATTAAGAAAAATTGCTGCGCGTCTTGAAACCGGTATCAAAGCAGTTGTTACTCCGGGAATGTTATTTGAAGCATTAGGCTTCAGGTATTTTGGTCCTGTTAACGGACACAATCTTCATCAGCTTATTAAAATTTTTGAACAGACAAAACAATTCAAAGGTCCAATTCTAATTCATGCACTTACGGAAAAAGGAAAAGGTTACAAACCCGCAGAAAATCATGTGCAAAGATTGCACGCTTCTACTCCGTTTGATAAAGTTACTGGTGAAGCACTAAAAAAATCAGGCGGTAAACCATCTTATACAAAAATATTTGGCGAAGCGTTAACAGAAATTGTGAAAAATAATCCTAAAGTAGTTGGAATTACTGGCGCAATGCCTGACGGAACCGGATTGGATATTTTGCAGAAAAACTTTCCCAAAAATTATTTTGATGTTGGAATTGCTGAAGAACATGGTATTACTTTCGCTGCAGGAATGGCTACGCAAGGAATCATTCCCGTTGTGGCAATTTATTCTACATTTTTGCAAAGAGGTTTTGATCAAATCATACATGATATTGCTTTACAAAAATTACACGTTGTTTTTGTCTTAGATAGGTCAGGATTAGTTGGTGCTGATGGACCAACGCATCACGGTGTGTTTGATATTTCATATCTATGTTTGATTCCTGGCATAGTAGTCATGGCTCCAAAGGACGAGGCTGAATTACGTGATATGCTTTATACTGCAGTTGAATATAAAAATGGACCAATTGCCTTAAGATATCCAAGAGGTTCAGCTCTTGGTGTAGAACTAAAACCAGGATTTAGATTAATTGAAGTTGGGAAGGCTGAGAAATTGGTTACAGGCGAGGATGTTGCTTTACTTGCAATTGGATCAATGGTAGATTATTCTTTAAAAGCTGCAGCTAAATTAAAAGAGCAAGGAATTACTTGTGAAGTTGTTAACATGCGTTTTGCAAAACCCCTTGATATGCAGATGCTTGATGAGATTGCTGGAAAGTTTCAAAAAATAATTACTTTAGAAGAGAATACATTAATTGGTGGATTTGGAAGCGCGGTTGCGGAATATTTTATTAGTAAAAATTATAAAAATGATTTAGAATTAGTTGGTTTACCTGATAAATTTATTGATCACGGTACTCAGGAAGAGTTGCACAAATTACTTGGAATTGATCCCGATGGAATTGTTGAAAGAGTTCAAAATTTCATTCAAAAATCTAAAATCAAACATGAGGTTTCAATCTGATGGAGAAAAGTAAAATCGGAGTTATCGGACTTGGCGGCGTTGCTCAGTTAGTTCATCTTCCAAACCTTGCAAAATTACCGAATGCTGAATTAACGGCTGTTTCGGAAATTAATAAAAGCAGACTTCAGATGATTGCCGACAAATTTAATGTGAAAGAAAGATATTCAAATTATTTAGAGATGTTGGGAAAAAGTGATATAGAAGCCGTTATAGTTTCAACGCCAACCAGCACTCATAAAGAAATTGCCATTGAATGTCTTAATGCGGGTAAAGATATACTAATAGAAAAACCACTTGCAAGATCTTATCAGGAAGCAAAGCAGATTGTTGATGCTGCTAAAAAGTATAAAAAGAAATTAATGGTTGGCATGAATCTGAGATACAGACCTGATACTATGCTTTTAAGAAGTTTTATCAACTCAAATGAAATTGGCGAACCATTTTATATTAAAGGCGGTTGGATCAGGAAACAAAGCAGCAATGAAAAATGGTTTACAAAGAAAGAAGAATCAGGCGGTGGTGTTATAATTGATCTTGGAATTCATATTTTAGATTTAGCATTATGGCTTTTAGGTTATCCTGAAATTTCATCTGTGTCTACCCAGAATTTTTTTCATAATACAAAAAGCGTTGAAGACACTTCAATAAGTTGTGTTAAATGTAAAAACTCTGCTGTAATTAATATGGAAATAAGTTGGTCACTGCCTGTAGAAAAAGATTATTTTTTTCTTGATGTTTTTGGAACGAAAGGAAGTTTCTCTTCAAATCCGTTTAGATTGTATAAGAAAGTTGAAAATGATTACATTAATTTAACACCAACTCAGTCCGATAACCCATCGGTTTTATTTAAAAAATCTTATCTTAATGAATTAAAAAGTTTCGTCGGTGCAATAAAAGGATTGAATCCTGTTTTTTCTCCCGGTGAACAAGCAATGCAGAGGATGAAAATCATTGAAGCAATGTATGAATCTGCTGAAAAGAAACACGAAATAAAACTATAATCAAAATGAAAAAAATTCTTTTAGTCGATGATGAACAAGATATAGTTGAGTTTCTAAAATATAATCTTGAACAAGAAAATTTCGAAGTAATCGTTGGCTACGATGGAGAAGTAGCTCTCGCAAAGTTAATCGAAAAACCTGATTTGATCATACTTGATATTATGATGCCAAAGCTTGATGGATTTGAAACTTGTAAAAGAATTCGTGAAATGAAAAAATTTGAAAATACTCCCATTATATTTCTTACTGCTAAAATAGGCGAAGCAAACGAAATTAAAGGACTAGAACTTGGTGCGAATGATTATATTCAAAAACCGATATCTCCGCAAAAATTAATTGCGCGGGTAAAATCAAACCTTAGAAAAATAGAAGGTACCGCATCTCTTAATGCAGGACCGATAAAAATTAAATATGGTCCTATCAATATAGATAAAGAAAAATATGAGGTTTTTATAGATGGAGAGAAAAAAGTTTTGCCGCGTAAAGAATTTGAAGTCTTATATTTTCTCACAAACAATCCGGGTAGAGTTTTTGGCAGGGAAGTTTTATTGAAAGAAATTTGGGGTTCAGATGTTTACGTTGTTGATAGAACTGTTGATGTTCACGTGCGTAAAATAAGGGAGAAGTTAGGCAGGCACGCGAATTTGATTGAAACCGTAAAAGGTGTAGGATACAGATTAAAAAGTGTGGACTAACTTTAAATCCAATATTTTTTCGGCTTCAGTTTATTTCAGAGAATTTATTCTTTTCCAGATTCTTGTTATTGTAATTATTTTATTGCTGATTAAAAACCTTTCTATAATTATCCTATTAATTTTATTACTCTTTGCTCTTGGAGTTATCACACTAAATTTAATCGGGTTAAGAAGACGCAAAGAAATTGATGAAATTAAAAATATTATTTCTTCTATCCGGCAAAATAAATATCAATCCCCGGATGAAATAGTTTTATCAAAAAATTTATTCGGATTAGAGAATGAAATAAAGGAAATGTTTGAAAAAACAAAAAACGATATTGATTCGCTTGAACGTTTACAAAAAGTAAGAAGTCAGTTTTTAGCAAATGTCTCTCACGAACTGCGCACTCCGATATTTGCAATACAAGGATTCTTAGAAACATTACTTAATGGTGCAATTGATGATCCAAAAGTAAATAAACATTTTTTACAAAAAGCAAATCATCACACAGTAAATCTAAACAATCTTCTTAATGATCTTATCGACATTTCAATGATTGAATCCGGTGAGATGCGAATGAGTTTCCGCTATTTTGAGATCAATGACTTTGTTAATAACATCGTTGGCGAATTTAACCAGATGGCTGTTGATAAAAATATTCAATTGATTTACAACCCTGTTAAGGATGGATTAAAAGTGTTCGGGGACAGAGATAAAATAAAACAAGTTTTTGTTAATCTTCTTCAGAACGCAATTAAATATACCGATGTAGGAAGTATTGCAATCGTAATTGAAGAAGAAAAAAAATTTGTGAACATTATTATTAAGGATACTGGTATTGGAATTCCTGATGAAGATATTGATAGGATTTTTGAACGATTTTATAGAGTAGATAAAGCACGCTCGCGGGCAGTTGGCGGTACAGGGCTAGGATTAGCAATTGTAAAACATATCATAGAAGCACATAATTCAAGTATTACAGTTACCAGCATATTAGGTGAAGGAAGCCAATTTGCTTTCAAATTGAAGAAATGAGATAAATTTTCCGTAAAAATTAGCTGACAAAAAGTTTGACATAAAACCTTTGTTTCATTAACTTTACCGCCTGAATTTAGAAATTATGAGGAAAAAATGATAGCAGTTGTTGATATTTTAGGACAACAATTTAAAGTTACCGAAAATACAAAGTACTACGTACCACGTTTAGAACAAGAACCCGAATCAGAAGTTACATTTGATCAGGTTTTATTATTAAGTGATGGTAAAGAAACAAAGATCGGTAGTCCGGTTGTTAAAGGTGCAAAAGTAACCGCAAAGGTTCTTTCACATTTAAAAGATGACAAAGTTTTAGTCTTTAAAAAGAAAAGAAGAAAAGGCTATAGAAAACTAAACGGACACAGACAACAATTAACAAGAATTGAAGTTACCCAGATAGGATAAAAGGAGAGTTAAATTATGGCACATAAAAAAGGTCAAGGTTCAACACGTAATGGAAGAGACAGTAATGCACAACGTCTTGGTGTTAAAAAATTTGGCGGTGAAAACGTGCTTGCCGGTAACATATTAATCAGACAAAGAGGAACAAAATTTCATCCCGGCACTAACGTGAAAAAAGGCGGCGATGATACCTTATTTGCAGTTTCTGATGGCAAAGTAAAATTTGAAACTAAACGCGGCGATAGACAATTCGTAAGTGTTCATCCGGTAAGCTAAAACTTTAGTTAAATATTTAAAATTAAAAAACCCGATTCAGAAATGGATCGGGTTTTTGTTTTAAATAAATTATTTTCACAAATCCAATTCCTTTGAAGAATTAGGTTTGTATTTACCAGAATTTTAAAATCCTAATCTTTCCATATCAGCAACCAAATCTTTAACGGCTTTAGCTGAGTTATCCAGCAAAGCTTTTTCTTCTGCGTTTAATTCAAACTCAATGATTTTTTCAACTCCATTTGCACCAAGCACTGCAGGAACACCAACATAATAACCGTTTATTCCAAACTCACCTTTTAATAAAGCACAAACTGGCAATACACGTTTCTCATCATATAAAATTGCTTCTGCCATTGCAATTGCTGAAGCCGCAGGTGAGTAAAATGCTGATCCAGTTTTTAATAATTTAACAACTTCACCACCAGCAGCTTTTGTTCTTTCAACCAATGCTTTCATAACTTCGGCAGCTTTGATTTTATCTTTATACTTTCTTTCAAGCAATTCCATTGCAGGAATTCCATTTACATTTGCGTAACGCACAATCGGAACCATTGTATCACCATGACCGCCCATTACCATTGCATTAACATCTTTAACAGAAACACCAAGTTCCCAGGCAATAAAAGTTGAAAATCTAGAAGAGTCTAAAACTCCCGCTTGTCCCATTACTCTGTTTTCGGGGAAGCCGGTAATCTTTTTGAAAAGTGTAACCATTGCATCCAATGGATTTGATATGATTATAACAGTTGAATTTGGTGCAAACTTTTTAACATTCTCTGCAACCGATTGCATAATCTTTGCATTAGTAGCAAGAAGATCATCGCGGCTCATGCCGGGTTTACGCGGTAAACCTGCAGTTACAATAATCAGGTCTGAGCCTTCAATATCTTTGTAATCATTAGTGCCTTTAACAGATGAATCAAATCCATCAATTCTTGCGGCTTCTGCAATATCAAGAGTTTTACCTTGAGGAAGGTCCGGAACTATATCGAACAATACTACATTACCTAATTGTTTTTGCGCAATTAGCTGAGCGAGAACACCACCAATTTGTCCACCGCCGATTAGGGAAATTTTTTTGCGTGCCATTTTTCTCTCCTATTAAAAAATAATTAATATTTCTACAATAAAAATAGATAAGACTTAAAGTAGATGCAAAGGATTGAAAGGAAGAGTTTAGATTTTAAGTTTTAGAATTGTTTCTGTTCCCTGAGGCGTAACATTTATACTTATCTCATCCATATAGACTTTCATCAGGTATAATCCGCGTCCGGAATCTTTAAGTAGATTTTCAGGATTAGTTGGATCTGGAACGATTGAGGGATCAAATCCGTTGCCCTCATCTTTTATTTTAATTATTAAAGTTGAGTTTTCAACAGTAACATTAATCCTAACCAACTTTAAACTATTGTTCTTATTACCATGAATAATAGCATTTGTTGTAGCTTCGGTTACCGAAAGAAGTAATCCGTTGATTTTTTCTTCATCTAATCCTAAATCAACAGCAAAGTAGTTAACAAACTCTTCAACAGTGATAAGGTTATTTGGAGTGCTTTCTATCTCTAAATAATAATTTGCTTGAGCCAATGCGTTTTTGTTTTTTATTTATTGGTGTGAATATATCTGTTTAGATTAAAATTTCCAATTGATTTGAATGGCAAGGTTTGCCTGTTCTTTGTCCGGATAATTTGTGTTAGAAATAAATTCATAGTATCCTCTTAAAATCATATTAAACTCTTTCCAGAGTAGTAAATCAATCATAGCAATTGGACCGATGCTTAAATATTCAGATTGAAGAATTCTGTTTTGTTTTTCATAATTATATGTATCCAATAGAAATAATCTAAAACCCGCCGATAAAAAAGAATTGCTGATATTCAATATAAATCTTGGTTCAAGATATATTTCTTTTAAGAATCTTGTAGGACGTGCTGTAAAACTATTCCATTTAAAATCTCCTATTTCGGAAAACTTTAAATAAGCATAATTAAAAAACGATACTTCCTTATTTATAATTATTGTTGTTGAATCCACAGTCGTAAATTGCCGGAAGGAATAGCTTTTATAATTTGTAGTGATTTCTTCAAAATCATAAGCAGTATAATTTGCGGATACTTCAAGACTGTTGTCTGATTTAATAATTGAGCCGGAATAATTGCCGCCGGCTTTCAACTTTATAATTCTGTTTTGATTGTTGTTAGAACTTTTACTGGCAAACAGGTAAACTGTGTGTGCATAGGTTCCCTCTGCATTTATAAATGCGACGAAATAAGGATTTAGTCTGGTTAAAAAACTCAATCCTATTATGGAAAGCAGCTCATCGCGGTCATCATCGTTTAGAAGACTTGGAGTATCATACTTTAGTTTACTTTGATATAAACTGAATAAAATGTTATCATTTGATGATAGTTTGATATTACCGGATAAAGACAATGTAGCCCGTGTTGAATTATTATTCTTCTGTGCTTCTGTTTCTGATTGTTGTTCAAATGTATTTTCACTCATTCCTTCAAATCTTTTGACAACATTTTTTTCATCACGTTCATGATAGTTCATTCTTAATACGGCATTAAAAGTTTTTGAGTTGTATCTGGTGATAGCGTCAACTTCTAATTTCAACTCATCAATTTTTGTATCATATAATGATGAAGAAATTAAATTGGATGCTCTGTATCTTGTATCTCTATCGATTGTTCTCCAATTTATTCCTCCACTAAGATCGAGAGAAAAAATATCAAGAAATTGGTCATAGGATAGCATATCCTGTATTTTATATTCAGTCTCAGTCCTGCTTTGAATATTTTTATTGATATTAAATTGTAAAGATGTTATCGAGTCAGCATTAAAATAAAAATCCTTGCGGCTCTGTGAAAAAGATGTTTTGATATTATTAGAGACACTCCGATCAAAATTATTTGAAACGGATAAATTATAATACCTTATAAGATTTCTTCTTGGAAGAATATCTTCATTTCTAAATCTTAGTTCTGAATTTATTTCCAGATCTGATATAATCAAATCCTCTAGTAGCCCTTCCACTCCGTAGACAAAGCCGTTATCAGCTAAACCAATCTGACGATTGTTTGAATATCCTGCAAAAGGATTTACTCCTAAATTTTCAATTGGTCTTAATTCACTAAAAAGTGTGGCATAATTAACTGAAGATTCATTAATTCCAAGCGAGCGGTTATCAGAGAGGACTGAACTGCTGGCTAAAATTCCGAGAAAAATATTTTTAGAATATGAATATTTACCATTGATATTTAAGTGTTGTTCATCTCGCGTATTCTTGTCTGCGTTCCTGATAAATGTAGATCCAAAATTTTCGTTTATTCTAATTGTTAAATCATCTATTTTTTTTATTAACTGAAACTGAGAATTCAAGTAAAATGTGTTTAATTGTTTATCAAAACGTGTGTTAAATAAATTAGCGTTAACAAATCGCCCTAAGTATTCAAGGCTATCAACTCTGGTTTGCGAATGAATAAAATTGCAGTTAAATGATAGAACTATTATTAAAAATAATTTGCAGCAAAAACCGGAGGGTAAAGATTTTCTAATATGGGGTTTCAAAAAATACTCATATACTTTTGTTCAAAATCCTTTAACAATTATAATGCTTCTAATAACAATTTACTAAATATCTAAAATCTTAGTAATAAGTTCTAAATGTAAACAAGACCTAATAAAATGGGCTCTGTTTAAATTGACAATCAATCATATTTTGGATAACTTTGCCCACAATTTTTTTGTAAAAAAAGATGATTGAAACTTACATACCTATTTTTATTGTGCTGGCAATTGGCGTTTTTATTGCTGTTGCAATGGTTTTTTCCTCAGTAATTTTTGGACCGCAAAGACCAAACAGCGAAAAACTTTCAACTTACGAAAGCGGGATGAAACCGGTTGGCACTACACAGGAAAGAATTTCTATAAAATATTATCTCGTGGCAATGCTCTTTATAATTTTTGATTTGGAAGTAATTTTTATTTACCCCTGGGCGATTCAATTTAAAAAATTATTTAATGAAATTGGAATTTCTGTCTTCTATTCTATGTTAATATTTTTGATAGTACTTGAGCTTGGATATTTATATGTTTATAAGAAAGGCGGATTCCGATGGGATTAGAAGCAAAACTTAATGGTGATGGTTTTTTTGTTACTAAACTTGATGCAGTAGTTGCCTGGGCTAGAAAAAACTCCGTTTACCCAATGCCTATGGGAATTTCATGCTGTGCAATTGAAATGATGGCTGCTGCTGATCCAAAATATGATATTGCTAGATTTGGATCTGAGGTAATGCGTTTTACTCCGCGCCAGTGTGACTTAATGATTGTTGCCGGAACTGTTACTTATAAAATGTCTCACGTTGTAAAAAAGATTTATGATCAAATGCCTGATCCTAAATGGGTAATTGCGATGGGCGCGTGTACTTCAAGCGGCGGAATGTATCGTTCTTATTCTGTTGTGCAGGGAATTGATCAATTTTTACCTGTAGATATTTATGTTGGCGGTTGTCCTCCTCGTCCCGATAATCTTTTAAACGCTTTAATTCAGATACAAGATAAAATAGGAAGAACGCGTGCACGAGATTTCCAAAATTTAAAACTTCCTGAATTGAATGTAATCCAGAATAATTGATTATGGAATTAAAAGAATTAATCTCACAAAAATTAAAAGATAATTTTCCTCAAGTTGAGCTTGAATTTTCTGAATACAGAAGTGAGTTCAATGTTAAGCTTAACAAAAAATTTATCAATCCAATCTGCAAACTTTTAAAAGAAGATTCTGAATTAGAATTTTTACTTTGTGAAGATGTAACTGCAGTTGATTGGGCTAAAAGAAAAAACAGATTTACAGTTGTTTATCATATCTTTTCTCTAAAACATAATTTTCGTTTAGTCTTAAAAGCAGATGTAGATGAATCTGATTGTGCAATCGATACTGTTTCATCGGTTTGGAAAACATCTAACTGGCAGGAACGAGAAACTTATGATATGTATGGAATAAAATTTAACAATCATCCTGATCTGCGAAGAATTTATATGCCTGAAGAATTTGAATATTATCCTTTAAGAAAAGAGTTTCCGCTTCTTGGCATTCCCGGATCATTATCATTACCAAAGAAATAAAAGTTTATGGATAGATTAACAAAAGACGACGTTCATCCAAAGATTTTACAGAAGCTGTTGGAAGATACTGATATAACTATCGAAGATGCTCTTGAAAATGAGATGATTCTGAATATGGGTCCTCAGCATCCTGCAACACACGGTGTTTTAAGATTGCTTCTTCGACTTGATGGTGAAACCGTTATCGGCTGTGTTCCCGATGTTGGTTATCTTCATCGCGGTTACGAGAAGATGGCTGAGAACATGAGTTACTATGAATTTATTCCTCATACCGACCGATTAGACTACATCTCACCAATGGCAAACAATGTTGCCTGGGTGCTTGCGGTAGAAAAATTAGCCGGGATAGAAGTTCCTGTTCGTGCACAATATATCAGAATGATGATTGCCGAACTTGCAAGAATTGCCTCTCACTTAGTTGCTATTGGTTCTTTTGCAATGGATGTTGGTGCACTTACCGTTTTTCTTTGGACTTTGCGTGAACGTGAAAAAATTCTTGATATCTGGGATATTCTCTGCGGTGCAAGATTTACAAACAGCTACACCCGCATTGGCGGTGTTGCAAATGATGCACAGCCTGATGCACTTGCAAAAGCAAAATGGTTTGTCGATCAGCTTGATAATAACTTAGCCGAGTGTGAAAAACTTTTAAATACAAATAGAATTTTTATTGAACGACTTGATGGCATTGGCGTTATCTCTAAAGAAGATGCTTTAAGTTATGGATATACCGGTCCAAACCTCCGTGCAAGCGGAGTTGAATTTGATTTAAGAAGAGCAACGCCTTATCTGCAATATGATAAAGTTGATTTTAAGATTCCAACTTTTACAGAAGGTGATTCGCTTGCCCGTTATTTTGTTCGTGTTGATGAAGTTAGAGAAAGTGCAAAGATAATCAGACAAGTTTTACAGTTGATGCCGCAGGGAGAAATTAAATCAAATCTTCCTAAATCAGTTCTGCCGCAAAAAGCTGAAGTTTATTCAAAGATGGAAGAGCTTATTCACGATTTTATGATTGTAAATTTTGGTATCAATCCACCAGTTGGAGAAGTTTATCACGCTATCGAAGGTTCAAAAGGTGAACTTGGTTTTTATCTTGTTAGCAAAGGCGAAGGACATCCATGGAGATGCAAAATCCGTTCGCCCTCGTTTATTCATATTCAATCATTGCCGCACTTAGTTAAAGGGCGTATGATTTCTGATGTTATCGCAATTATCGGAAGTATTGATCCAATAATGGGAGAGGCAGATAAATAAGTTTAAGTTCAAAAGCAAGTTCAAGTTTTATTTTGATCTAAAATAAATAATAAACTTGTTATAAATGAAGGCTATGAATGATGGAAAAGAAGTTTAGTCACGAAAAGTTGATAGTTTATAATCGCTCTTTAGAGTTTGTGGAATTTGCAGAAAATATTTTATCTCGATTTAAAGATAAATTAAATGTTTATGATCAACTGGATAGAAGTTCAACATCCATTTCTTTAAACATAGCTGAAGGTACTGGAAAATTTACTAGTAAAGATAAGAATCGTTATTACGATATTTCACGAGGTTCTGCTGTTGAGAGTGCCGCTAGTTTGGATGTTTTATTGAGAAGAAATAGAATTACTTTTGATGAGAATATTAAAGGAAAAGATTTGCTTTTTGAAATAGTTTCAATGTTAATCGGACTTATAAAAAGTAATTCAGATAGAGTCTATGATGATAATGAAGACTACAAAGTTTAACATTAAATAATATTTACTTGAACTCATATTATGGATTTTAAATTTACACCAGAAAACCTAGCTCGTATAAATAAAGAGATTGCAAAATATCCTTTAAAAAAATCTGCAGTTATGGCAACTCTTTATATTGCACAGGAACAAAACGGATACATCTCTAATGAAGTGATAAAAGAAGTTGCAGCAATTTTAGAAATGACTTCAGAAGAAGTTCTTGGTGTTGTAACTTTTTACACAATGTATTATCAAAAACCGATGGGAAAAAACCATATACAGGTCTGCACCAATGTATCTTGTATGCTTCGCGGTGGATATGATATTTGGAATCTGGTAAAAGAAAAACTTGGTGTTGATAATATGGGTGTTACTTCGGATGGAAATTTTTCTCTTGAAGAAGTCGAATGTATGGGAAGCTGCGGTACTGCACCAATGTTAGCTGTTAATGAAGATTATTATGAAAATCTTACAAAAGAAAAAGTAGAAGAGATTTTAAAAAGCCTCACCCCAACCCTCTCCAAAGGAGAGGGAGTAAAACTCTAATTATTTTTTTATAAATAATTGTTTTAATAAATTAAAAATCCTTCGTCCCCATTAGGGATGTTAGAGTGAACTTAATAGCTTATGGAAAAAATAGTTTTACCCGATATAAAAGATATTCACATTCTTGATGTTTATATTCAGAATGGCGGATACACAGCTGCAAAAAAAGCTTTCTCACAATCAACTGATGATATAATTGATCAGGTTAAAAAATCAGGTTTACGCGGAAGAGGCGGTGCTGCCTTTTATGCAGGATTGAAGTGGAGCTTTATGCCGAAGACCACTGATAAACCAAAATATCTTTGTGTAAATGGTGATGAGTCTGAACCAGGTTCTTTTAAAGACAGACAAATATTTGAGCGTAACCCACAACAATTGATTGAAGGAATTTTAATCACCTGTTATGCTATTGGTGCGAAGATTGCCTACATCTATATTCGCGGCGAATATCATAAATGGGTAAAGCTTATGCAAAAAGCTTTAGATGATGCTTATGCTGCTGGCTATATTGGTGAAGCTATGAAAGAAAAATTTAGTACAGATTTTTACTGCAACATTTATATTCACAAAGGTGCGGGTGCATATATTTGCGGCGAAGAATCTTCTCTAATGAATTCCATTGAAGGGCAGCGAGGATATCCGAGAGTGAAGCCGCCTTTCCCTGCACAGAATGGTTTATGGGGCTGCCCAACTACAATCAATAATGTTGAAACAATTACAAACATTCCACAGATTATTAATAAAGGCTGGGAATGGTTTTCTAAAATTGGTGAACCAAAACATCCGGGAACAATTTTATTTGGTGTTAGCGGACACGTAAACAAACCCGGTGTTTATGAATTACCTTCCGGCACTTTGCTTACTGATATAATTTATAATTATGCTGGCGGAGTTCCTGGAAATAAAAATATTCTTTGTGTTATTCCCGGTGGTTCTTCCATGCCGCCATTACGCGGTGATCAGCTTGAAGGTGTTAAGATGGATGCTGAATCACTAAAAGCTGCAGGCACATCTATTGGTACTGGCGGAATTATAGTAATGGATGAGGATACTGATCTTGTAAAAGTCTTAGCACGCATTGCACATTTCTATCATCACGAAAGCTGCGGACAATGTACTCCTTGTCGTGAGGGAACAGGCTGGTTGGAAAAAATCCTTAAAAGAATTCTTGCAGGTAACGGTTCTCTTAGCGATATCGATTTGTTGGTTACAGTTGCCAACCAGATTGAGGGTAACACAATTTGCGCTCTTGGTGAAGCTGCTGCCTGGCCTGTTAGATTTATGGTTGCAAGATTCAGAGATTATTTTGAAGCAAGAGTAAGTAAAGAAGTTAATCTGCAAGTTGCAAACAAGGTACATTCCATGAGACACACTGCAATACCATTGGCAGATTTAAAAAATTAACATTTTATTAAAATCACAAAAAAAATCCTCTCAGCTTAGAGAGGATTTTTAGTTTTAAATAGAAATTAAAGTTTTATTCACCAGCTGGGCTTTCAACCCTAGCACCAAGTTCGTTATCAAGCATATAAAGACCACTCTTGTTATCCCCAATCATTTCAATCTTTTGAATTATTTCTTCAACATTAGCTTCCTCTTCTACCTGTTCAGTTACAAACCACTGAAGAAAATTGTTTGTTGCAAAATCTTTTTCCAGCATAGAAACTTCTACAAGTTTATTAATTAAGCCAGTAATTTTTTGTTCATGCTTTAGTGTATCGGCAAATACTTCCGAAATAGATTTCCATTCAATTTTAGGTGCGCCAATTTCTGTTAAGGAAACTTTGCCGCCTTTCTGTAAAATAAAATTAAAAAATTTCATTCCGTGCATTTCCTCCTCTGTGGATTGAATCCTGAACCAGTTAGCAAATCCTTTTAAGTTTTTTGCTTCAAAGTAAGCTGCCATAGAAAGATAAAAATATGAAGAATATAATTCTTCGTTAAGATGTGTGTTTAATGCCTTTTGCATTTTTGCGGATATCATAATAACCTCTAAATTTTTTTAATATATTTAATCTAATAACTCAAATATAGTTTATTTAGTTCAAAATCACTTTTAATATTTTTCTTATCCATTATAAGATTGTGTTAAAGTGCACATAATTAGAGTGAAATTGAATTGATAATAAAACGCTCTTTGACTAATTTTGTTTTGGCTTATTATAAAGATTAAATTTATTTAAAGGAGTTATAAAATGGCAGTTAAAGTAGCTATTAACGGGTTTGGAAGAATTGGAAGACTCGTTTTACGTGCAATGGCAGATAAAGGCGTTTTAGGTAAAGAGATTGATCTCGTTGCTCTTGTTGATGTAACAAACGACGCAAAATATTTTGCTTACCAATTAAAATATGATTCTGTTCATGGAATTTTTAAGGGTGAGATTTCTTCAAAGAAAAGTAAAGCTGATCTTGAACTTGATGATGTTCTAGTTATCAATAGTGAAGAAACAAAATGTATTCTTGCAACAAAGGACCCTTCACAATTACCCTGGAAAGAACTTGGTGTTGATTATGTAATTGAATCAACCGGACTTTTTACTGATTCTGAAAAAGCAAAAGGACACATTGCCGCTGGTGCAAAGAAAGTTATCATTTCTGCTCCAGGCAAAGGAAATGTTAAAACAGTTGTAATGGGTGTTAATGATAATGAATTAAAACCTGAACACACAATAATTTCGAACGCTTCCTGTACAACAAACTGTTTAGCTCCTGTTGTTCACGTTTTATTGAAAGAGGGAATTGGAGTTGAAGTTGGAATCATGACTACGATTCACTCTTACACAGCAACTCAAAAAACAGTTGATGGTCCTTCAAAAAAAGATTGGAGAGGCGGAAGAGCAGCTGCAATAAATATTATTCCATCAAGTACTGGCGCAGCAAAAGCTGTTGGTGAAGTTCTTCCTGTTGTAAAAGGTAAACTAACCGGAATGTCTTTCCGTGTTCCCACTGCAAATGTTTCAGTTGTTGATTTAACATTCCGTGCAGCTAAAGATACTTCAATAAAAGAGATTGATGGATTACTTAAGAAAGCATCGGAAACTTATCTAAAAGGAATTCTTGGTTATTGTAACGAAGAACTTGTTTCAACAGACCTTAATCACGATGAGCGTTCATCAATTTATGATTCTTTAGCAACAATGCAGAATAACTTTAAAGATGAAAAACGATTCTTTAAAGTTGTAAGCTGGTATGATAATGAATGGGGATATTCAAACAGATGCGTTGATCTTTTATTAAAAGTTGCGAAAATGTAATTTGCTTCTTTAAGGCGATCTTAAAGGATCGCCTTTTTAATATTAATTAAAAAAATAATTTTAGCAGGGAAGAATAATGAATAAACTATCTATTGATAAAGTTGAACTTAAAGGAAAACGCGTTTTAGTTCGTGTTGATTTTAATGTTCCGCTTGATGAAAATTTAAATATTACTGATGATATAAGAATAACTGAATCGTTGCCAACGATTAAAAAAATTGTTGCAGATGGCGGCAAAGCAATTCTTATGAGCCATTTGGGAAGACCAAAAGGCGGACCAAATCCAAAGTACAGTTTAAAACCAACTGCAAAAAGATTAAGTGAATTACTTGGTAAAGAAGTTAAACTTGCACCAGATTGTGTTGGACCAGAAGTAAAAGCAATGGTTGATGCAATGAAAAATGGAGATGTTTTAATACTTGAAAATGTTCGCTTTCATGCTGAAGAAGAAAAAAATGATCCAGCGTTTGCAAAACAATTAGCTGAACTGGGTGATGTTTATATCAACGATGCTTTCGGGAGCGCACACAGAGCACACGCATCTACAGAAGGTGTAACAAAGTTTATCAAGATTTCTGCTGCCGGATATTTGATGCAGAAAGAACTTGATTATCTTGGTGGCGCAATTACAAATCCTAAACGTCCTTATGTTGCAATTTTAGGCGGAGCAAAAATTTCCGGGAAGATTGATGTTATAAATAATCTTCTTACAAAAGTTGATACTCTTATTGTCGGTGGCGGAATGGCTTACACTTTCTATAAAGCAGAAGGTAAAGAAATCGGAACATCACTGCTTGAAGCAGAAAAAATTGATCTTGCAAAAGAAGTTTTAACAAATGCAAAAAAATCCGGTATCAAATTCCTGCTTCCAAAAGATGTTGTTGTTGCAAGTGAGTTTAAAAATGATTCACCGTCAACTGTGGTTAATGTTGACGCAATCCCAACTGACAAAATGGGATTGGATATTGGACCTGAAACAATTAAGTTATTTTCAGATGAATTGATAAATGCTAAAACAATTGTTTGGAATGGACCAATGGGTGTTTTTGAAATGGATAATTTTGCAAAAGGTACAAATGCAATTGCTAAAGCTTTAGCTGATGCAACAGCTAAAGGTGCAATAACAGTTGTTGGCGGCGGGGATTCTGCTGCAGCAATTACAAAAGCAGGATTGAAAGATAAAGTATCTCACGTATCAACAGGTGGTGGAGCTTCTCTCGAGTTTCTCGAAGGAAAAGCTTTACCGGGTGTTGTTGCACTTAATGATGTAAAATAATTTAAGGATCAGTTTGAATAATAATTATCGTCCAAGAGGTATGGGAGGTGGATTTTTTTCTTTTCCTCCTGTTATTAAAAATCTTCTTATAATAAATGGAGTCGTATTTTTTGTGCAGCTCCTAATGGATAATCTAACATTTAATGGTTTACCAGCCTGGTATATTTTAAATAAATGGTTCGCACTAAATCCCATTTCAGGGTCTGATGCTGCAGGTCAACCATTTAATTTTCAGGTGTGGCAGCTAATCACTTATCAATTTATGCATGGAGGATTTTCGCATATCCTTTTTAACATGTTTGCATTGTGGATGTTTGGATCAAGCATTGAAGATGTTATGGGATCAAAAAAGTTTCTAATCTTTTACCTCTTGGCTGGTATTAGCGCTGGACTACTGCATTTGTTCCTTTCTCCTTTGTTTGGTGGTGCACCTGCAGTAACTATCGGTGCTTCCGGCGCTATTTATGGGGTGCTAATTGCTTATGCAATGTTCTTTCCGGATAATTTAATTTTTATTTATTTCTTAATCCCTGTTAAAGCTAAATACTTAATTGGATTTTTAGTTGTGATTGAATTTCTTGCAGTTGATAGTGCATCAAGCGGAGTTGCGCATCTTGCACATCTTGGTGGTGCCTTATTTGGATTCTTATATATTATGTTTGATAAAAACAGCTATGTAGGTCTAAAAAATATATTTAGAAAATCTTATTACAATAAACCTAAAGTAGGACATAAATTTTTTGATAATTTTCCCTTTAAATCAAAAAATGCAGCTAAAGATGTTGACGATGCCAAGTTTTATGATATTAAAAATCATCCTGATGAAGAAGTAACACAAAAAGAAATCGATGAGATACTTGATAAGATCGGTCAGAGTGGATATCAGAATCTATCTGAAAGGGAAAAGAAAATTCTTTTTGAAGTAAGTAAAAAGATGAATAAAAATTGAAAAAATTTTTAGTCCTTTCTGTCCTATTAGTTTGTTCTCAAATATTATTTTTTTCCTGTGGTAATGATCAACCGATTAGTGAAGAAAAATTCATTAAAATTTATGCCAATATGGTTATCATGCAGGATACTTCATCATTAAGTCAAGTTCAGGTTCGGGATAAAGTTTTATTAAATTATAAATATTCTTTAAATGATTATAAGCAGACGATTGATTTTTATAATTCTGATCCTGAAAAATGGCAAAAATTTTTTGATAAAGTTGTAACTTATATTGAAAGTTTAAAACCAAAAACTAAGACGAGAGTACTTTAATCTTTGCCAAACCGATACGGATTAGCGGATAGGTAAAATCCGATGGTAATCTGTTTTTCAAATTTTTTAATGTAACAAACCCCTTTTCAAATTCATTTCTGAGAATTTTTAAATTTGCGCTATCAATAATTCCGGATATATCTGTTTCAGGTAAGTAATCCAGAATTGTTTCTATCTGCATTGATATTACAGCTTCGGTTAATTTACGCAGCTTAGAAATTTCTGAAAGTGAGTAATTTTTTTTAAGTAAATTATAAGTGCCTAAAATATTATTTGGCAGTTTGTCTTCAACCTGTGTTTTCAAATCCAAATTACCATTGATGAAAGAATTAATCACCGCAAGAAAATCCTGCCCGATCTTATTAAACATTCGTTCATTGAATCCTTGAATGCATAGCAGCTCTGATTTTGTTTTTGGTTTTAGCTGACAAATTTTGGACATCAAAGGATCGGGGCAAATAATATTTGATGATTGCAGAAATTTTTTTGCAGCACTTTCTCTAACTTGCCGAAGCAGGTGAAAAAGTTCAATATTTTCTTCGAAATTGGTTCCGAGTAAATTATCTGAAATGGTATTCGGATTGATTACAGATATACTTTCCGGTAAGTAATAAATCTTTTGCTTACCCAAATTCCCGGATTCAATTTTCCCTTCTTTAACCAAAATTATCAGAGCATTAATTATTTCTGATTTATTATATCCGGCTAATGAAGAATAACTTTTTACCAGTCTTAAACCGCTTTCAATTTCTGTACCCAGCAAGATATCTGCGATCTGTTTTTCCTTTATTGGTATATCGACTTCGTCAAGTAAATCTAAAATACTTTCTTTGAGATAGTTGAGAGAACTATTTGTTCCAGCCGTTTCTCTTAAGCAGTTGTCGCATTTACCACAAGAATAATTATCAGCTTCCTCGCCAAAATAGTTTAAAATAAATTTAAACCGGCATTCATTTGAATAAACAAAATCAACCATCTTATCAAGTTTCTGTTTTGAACTTATATAGAATTGATTAATTAATTTGTAATTAAGTTTAAGCTCATCAGCATTTATTCTTGGCTGCAACAACGATAAGGTTTCTTTTCCATTAGATTTGCTGAACTCAATTAGCCCCAGAAATTCAAGATTGTTCAACGTGTCATCAAATTCCTCTTTGGTAAAACCGGTTTCCTTTAGTGCCTGATCGAAATTTATAGTACTTAGTTTATCAAAAATTTCATTTCCAAAACTTCTTAGCAAGTAAAGAAGTAAATCCTTCATTAATTGATTAGTTGTTTTCCTAATAAAACTCTTCAGTCGGTTTTGTTCAAATAATATTTTTATTTTGTCCGTTGCTTTATAAGCAGAGTTTATTCTAAAATATCCTGCAGTCTCCAGATATTTTAATGAAGAATAAAGCAATGAATTTGAAATATCCTGTTTTACATAAAGTTTAATGTAACCATGATTTATTGAAATACTTTTATTCGGCAGTAATCCTATTGCAATTTGTGCAGAGTCGCAGATTCCATCATATATTTTTTTGATTAATTCTTTTGTTGGGAAAGAATTTGAGATAAAGTAATCGTGGATTTGGACATCACTTTCATCATAAAGCAAATATGCAAAAGAGCTTTTTCCATCTCTTCCTGCTCTCCCAATTTCCTGGTAGTAATTTTCAATTGTACCCGGCATATTTAAATGTATTACCAAACGGATATCCTTTTTATCTATTCCCATCCCGAATGCATTGGTGGCTATTATAACAGCTACACGATCCTCAATAAAATCTTCCTGAATTTTTTTACGAATGATCGGATCGAGTCCTGCGTGATAATATTGGCAATTGATTTTATTCAGCCGGAGAAACTCGGAAAGTTCTTCGGTTTTCTTTCTTGAAGATGCATAAATAATTGCAGGAGATTTATGTTGATGAATTAACTCTAAACACCTCTCTTTTTTCTTCTTTATTATTTCTGCATTCACAAAAATGTTATCTCTTCCAAATCCTTTAACAATTAGTTTAACGTTTTTTAGATCTAACTGCTTGATTATGTCTTTAACAACTTCGGGAGTTGCGGTGGCTGTAAATGCAGATATTTTTTTTAATCCGGTAAACTCTATGAAGTCTTTTAGCTTTGTGTAACTTGGACGGAAATTATGCCCCCATTCACTTATGCAATGGGCTTCATCAATAAAAAGAAATTGCGGATTTAAATTTTTTAATCGAAGTGCAAACTCAGTATTTTCAAGTCTTTCGGGTGCAACATAAACTAATTTAATTTTTCCATATGCAATATCGTGCAGCACTTTTTCAGTTTCAATAAAACTTTGTGTGCTATTTATAAATGCAGCAATCTCAATTGTTTTGTTAAGCGAATCAACTTGATCTTTCATCAAAGCGATAAGAGGAGAAATTACGATTGAATAATTATCACTTATCAGTGCCGGAATTTGGTAACAAACTGATTTACCTGCACCTGTCGGAAGAATAGATAAAACGTTTTTACCGTTTAGAATTCCTTCAACAATCTCAAGTTGACCTGGTCTAAATTCTTTATAACCAAAATATTTTTTTAAAGCTTCTAAAGGGTTCAATTTTATCGGTTTCTTTTTAAGATTTACTAAAGAATTATAATAGTAACTAATTTTAGTATAAAAATAATCAAAAATCTCATAACCATTTATTTGTAACTCATCAATTTATTGGACAGCCCCATTTTTATTGTTAATTTTAAATACGTAATTATGATTTAATATAGTATAGAGTTGAAGAAAGTAAAAGAAAAAGATTACTTTATAAATTTTTCTTCATTAAAACTCAGTTTCAGATTTGGAGAGGTTGTGTTTTTAACAGAGTTAACATTTCAATCTGATTTGAACATCACAAAAATTTTTAATGATATACAATCATCATCTCATCAAAATCTTAGATCAATAATTATTACTTAAAATTATATGATGAAACTCTCAAAGGAAATTTTATGCAAGAAGAAAAATTAAAATTAGAAGACTTACTTGAATCGTCTCAAGGCGCCAGTAATTTGGACGATCGTATAAATAATGTTGCGATCATTGGTGCCGGTATTATGGGGCAGGGAATTGCTCAGACAATTGCTTCACAAGGATTGGAAGTAACCATAATTGAAGTTGATGATGAGCATTTGGAAAACGCTAAAGCCCAGCTTACTGAAAGTATTAATCATGAAATAAAACGATGGGCAATGACAAACTCTGATAAGAAATCAATCTTTAGCCGAATTAAATGGGAAATTAATTTAGATTCTATTAAGGATTGTGAATTAATTATCGAGGCTGTTCAGGAAGATTTTGATTCGAAAGTTAAAGTTTTTAGACAGCTTGATAAAATTGCTAATGCAGATACAATTTTTGTTTCAAATACATCTACTTTAAGTTTAACCAAGATTTCTGAATCGATAAAACGATCGGATAAAGTAATTGGGATGCATTTTCTAAATCCAGTTCCAAAAATTCCTATGGTAGAAATTGTAAAATGTTTAAACACATCAAATGAAACGGTTAAGAAAGTAAAAGAATTTGCTTCACGATTAGGAAAAACTCCTGTTGAAGTTTATGAATATCCGGGGTTCATCACAACGCGTGCAATTGTTCCACTCCTTAATGAAGCAATGCATATTCTACTTGAAGGTGTTGCAACCGCAAAAGATATTGATACAGCAATGAAACTTGGTTATAACTTTCAGTATGGTCCGCTTGAAATGGCTGATGCAATGGGACTTGATGAAGTATTAGCCTGGATGGAAACTTTATGGAAAACTTTAGGTGAACCAAGATACCGTGCTTGTCCAATTTTAAGAAAACTTGTTCGTGAAAAAAAATTAGGAAAGAAAACGGGCGAAGGATTTTATAAATACGATCAGCATGGTAATCGTATAAATTAATAGTTTGTTACAGAAAATTCAGAATAAACTGGAATTAAAATTATGAAAGTACTTGTTTTAAACAGTGGAAGCTCCTCAATTAAATATCAATTTATTGATACTGATAAAAAAATTGCGTTAGCTAAAGGTTTAGTGGATAGAATAGGAATGGCTGGCGCTGTTCTTTCTCATCAACGTTATGATGATAACAAAATAAAAATAGTGGGAGAAATTCTTGATCATCAAATTGCAGTTGAGTATGTTCTTGGCGTAATGCTAAGTCGAAATCACGGTGTTATTAATGAAAAAAAAGATATTGAGGCTGTTGGTCATAGAGTAGTGCACGGCGGTGAAACGTTTTCCGGATCAGTTTTTATTACGAATGAAGTTGTTAAAGTTTTGGAAGATAATATTGAACTTGCACCGCTTCATAATCCTCCAAACATAAAAGGTATCCAGGCATGCCAAAGAATACTTCCCGATACACCGCAATGCGGAGTTTTTGATACGGCTTTTCATTCGCAGATGCCGCCTAAATCTTATCTGTATGGAATTCCTTATGAACTTTATAAAAAGTATAAGATAAGACGATATGGTTTTCACGGTACTTCGCATTTATATGTTTCTCAACGTGCTGCAGCATTATTAAACAAAGATATAAAAGATTTAAAACTTATTACTGCGCATTTAGGTAATGGTTGTAGTATGGCGGCTGTAAAAAATGGAATATCCATCGATACAACAATGGGTTTTACTCCGCTTGAAGGATTATTAATGGGAACAAGAAGCGGCGATCTTGATCCGTCGGTAATTCTTTATATCATGGGCAAAGAAGGCTTAGCACTTAACGAAGCAGGCACCTTGCTTAATAAGCACAGTGGGTTGATTGGTATTAGTGGAGAAAGCAGTGATATGCGTGAAATCATTTCGGCGGTAAAAGATAATCAACAGCGAGCTAAGTGGGCATTTGAAATTTTCTGTTACCGAATTAAAAAATATATCGGGGCTTACGCTGCAGCTATGGGCGGGCTTGATGGCTTAGTTTTCACAGGTGGGATTGGCGAAAATGCATCGCTGGTCAGGGAAGAAGTATGTAAAGATCTCGAATTTCTTGGGATCGAACTTGATGAAGAAAAAAATAATAACGCTGATGAAATGATTTCTAAGGATAAATCTAAGGTTGTAGTAATGAGAATTCCAACTAATGAAGAATTAGTAATTGCACTTGATACTGCAAAGATTGTTTCGGAAATGAAAAACAAATAATTATTCAGGATAAATTATGGATCTTGGATTAAGAGGTAAGACAGCACTAATTACTGCATCCAGCACAGGGATTGGTAAAGCTATTGCAGAATCTTTGGCTTCTGAAGGCTGCAACATCGCTATTTGTTCCCGCACAAAAGAAAAATTGATTGAAACTTCGCGTGATATAAAAAATAAATTTAATTCTGAACCGTTTTGGGGTATCTGCGATTTGAATCAGCAAAAAGATATTGAGAATTTTTATGAAGCTGTAAAAAATCATTTTGGAAAAGTTGATATACTTATTAATAATTGCGGCGGTCCCGTTCCCGGATTTTTCCTTGATCTTTCTGAAGATGATTGGAATGATGCCTTCAAACAAGTTTTACTAAGCGTAGTAAGATTTACTAACTTAGTTCTTCCTAAAATGATTGAACAGGAATGGGGAAGAATTATTAATATTACTTCGATAGCCGTTAAACAACCTGTTCATAATTTAATGCTTTCAAATTCATTGCGTGCCGGAGTAACCGGATTTGCAAAATCTCTTAGCAATGAGTGCGGCAATAAAAACATTACAGTTAATAATGTCGCCCCTGGTTATACTCTTACTCATCGGCTTTATGAGCTTGCTGTTAATCGTGCAAAAACTTCCGGCAAATCTCATGAAGAAATTTTAGGTGAGATGGCTAAAGATGTACCGATGAACAGACTTGCAGGACCAGAAGAAATAGCAGCGCTTGTATGTTTCCTTGCATCGCAAAAAGCAAGTTACATTACAGGCACCACCATTCAAGTTGATGGCGGATCTACAAGAGGTATATTTTAAGATAAAAAATCTTTTCCTCATAATTAGAGGACAGTATGAAAAAGCAAATTGAAATTGCAGTTCGACCGGAAGAAATTGATCAACCGGATATTCTTCTTGTGAAAATATCACAGCATCTTCAGATTGATAAAGAAAAAATATCAGCCATTATTCCACTCAAAAAATCCATTGATGCACGAAGTAAATTTCCTGTCTTCAGATTTCTGGTTGATGTGTATGTCGAAGAAAAACCACTCCAACAAATAAACGTAATAAAATTTAATCCAGTATCGAATAATAAAAAAGTTATTATTGTTGGATTTGGTCCCGCTGGAATATTTGCAGCTTTACAATTACTTGAATTAGGACTAAAACCCATTGTTATTGAAAGAGGCAAAGATGTTCGGGCAAGAAGAAGAGATGTAAGAGCAATTCAACAAGAACACATTGTTAACCCGGAATCTAATTATTGTTTTGGTGAGGGCGGTGCTGGCGCTTATAGTGATGGGAAACTTTATACACGAGCAACGAAACGCGGAGATGTAAAAAAAATTCTGGAAATTTTAGTTCAGTTTGGTGCCGACCCTGAAATACTGATTGATACTCACCCGCATATCGGGTCTAATAGGCTACCTAAAATTGTTGCGGCAATTAGAGAAACGATTTTGAAAAATGGCGGGGAGGTTCACTTCAATTCTAAGGTTACAGATTTTATTTTGAAAGAAAATAAAATTATAGGAGTAGGAGTAAATAATGAATCAGATATTTTTGGTGATTCGGTAATACTTGCAACTGGTCATTCCGCAAGGGATATTTTTTATTTGCTTCACAAGAAAAACATTTGGATTGAGCCAAAACCATTTGCAATGGGTGTTCGGATTGAACATCCTCAGTTACTGATCAATGAAATTCAATATCATACAAAACAAAAACATCCTAACCTTCCTGCAGCAACTTATTCAATTGCGTGCAATATTGGGGATAGGGGAGTGTACTCTTTTTGTATGTGTCCCGGTGGGATAATTGTTCCTGCTGCAACTTCACCCGGGGAAGTTGTAGTAAATGGAATGTCTTTATCAAGAAGAAATTCTCCTTATGCAAATTCAGGATTTGTTGTTGAAGTAAAAGATAAAGAATGGAGTAAATATTTAGATCTATATCCGTTTTCTGGAATGACACTTCAAAAAGAACTTGAGCAAAAAGCATTTGAACTTGCAAACAAAACTCAAAGTGCACCTGCACAGCGGGTAACTGATTTTGTAAATGGAAAAACTTCCTCATCATTACCAAGCTCGTCTTACATTCCTGGTTTAACTTCTGCCCCGCTTCACAAAGAGCTGCCTGAATTTATAACCTCTTCATTGAAAAATGCACTGAAAGTTGTTGAAAAGAAAATGCATGGTTATTATTCAGAAGAAGCAGTAATGGTTGGTGTTGAATCACGAACAAGTTCACCAATTCGAATTCCGCGCGATAGAGATACCTCGATGCATATTGAAATTGCGGGTTTATTTCCCTGCGGTGAGGGTGCGGGTTATGCAGGTGGAATCGTATCTGCTGCGATAGATGGAGTAAATTCCGCAACTGCTATTGATAAATTTTTAAATAATTAAAAATAGTTATTCTTCAGTTTTAACTCTCAGTTTTATTTGCTTTAACTTTTACTTCAAAATTATTGGATAATTTATTTTCATAAAGTTGTAAATCCGCTTTAGTACCTATTTTGTGCAATCGAAAATCCGACGTGCTTACAGTATCCACAATAAAACCATCATTTACAGAACCGGAGATAAATGCATCAACATTTGATCGGGCTTCCAATTCAGTATCGAATGATTTTGTTGCTTCAGCTTGGTAAACCCCTTTGTCATCAGAAACAAAAATCATACTGCTTGTATTATTTTTATAAAACATACAAATCATCGAGGGGTTGCTGTTATCTTTATGCAAAGGACTGCCGTACTTTTTAATTACTTCACTTTGTGATTTCCCTATTAGCTTATGTACGTCTATGCTCTGTGCAGCTATAAAAAATGGAATCGTGAAAGTCAGCAGGAAACAAATCAAAAATATTTTTTGCGTTTTCATAATTATCTCCTATATAATTTTAAGGTTACAGCAATTGTTGGGGATTTTATGCAATAGCATAAATCGAATGTGAAAAAGAAATGAGAACCTATTTGAATTGTAGAATCGCACATTTCAGCATGTCAGCTAAAATTTACTAACTAATTTTAGCATAATAAAAAATCAGATGCAATGAAATAGAATCTTACATTGTGGAAAATAAAAGTAAACTGTAGAACGATATAGGAATATCTTGAATGATCATTAATAATTTGTAGAATTAATATCAAAACATTTGAGGGTTATTAATTCTGATACTTTGCTGTAGAATTATTTTAATAAAATCATTTTACGAGTTTCAATAAAAGATCCAACTGATAATTTGTAAAAATAAATTCCTGATGAAAGATACTTATTGCCACTAGCTGAATTAAATATTACTTCATAAATTCCTGCCGGTTGTTCTTCATTAACTAGTGTTGCAATTTCATTTCCAAGAACATCATAAATTTTTAACAATACAAATTGATGTCTGCTTATTGCATATCGAATACTGGTGGTTGGATTAAATGGATTAGGATAATTTTGCAATAATCTGAAATCATTAACTTCATTACTGGCTTCAATATTTGTTACCGTTGGCGTAAATTTATAAATCTTGCCATTGAAAGAAACAAGATAAAGTTCTTTGTTTTCATCAGTACCAAATGATGTAATATTTCCCGCTGCTGTTGTAATTTGAGTATTGACAGTTGGGTTCACCCCATCATACTCTAAAGCCCATACAATTTGACTCCCATAATCGCCGTAGATATATTTTCCATAAAGTTCCGGCACATTCTGTCCACGATAAACATATCCACCAGTGATAGAGATTCCAGTTGAATGAGAATATTCCCAGATAGGAAATTCATAAGTTCCATTACATCCGCTCAAATTGTAAGAATGATTTCCTTCATAACATCTCCATCCATAATTTTTTCCATTCTGGATAATATCAACTTCCTCCCAATCACCTTGTCCAACATCACCAGCCCACAATAAACCTGTAGTAAAATCAAAACTGAAACGCCATGTATTGCGCATTCCCCAGGAATAAATTTCTTTTCTTATCGAAGCATTCGTGCTATCAACAAATGGATTTGTAGTTGGGATTCCATAATTAAGTGGAAGTTGGGGATTGTCAACATCAATCCTGATAATCTTTCCTAAAAGGTTTGTGATATTTTGTGCATTGTTTTGTGGATCACCACCGGAGCCGCCATCACCGGCAGCAATATATAAATAACCATCAGGACCAAAAGCAATACATCCACCGTTGTGATTTGAGTATGGTTGATTGTAGGTAAGTAGTATTTGTTCTGAATTTTTATCAGCGGAATCATGGTTTGAAGTTGAAACTTTAAAACGGGAAATAATTGTTCTGAGTGGATTTGCTGCTGTATAGTTTACATAAAAGTATCCATTGTTTTTATAATTTGGATGGAATGCTAAACCGAGTAAACCTGTTTCGCCTCCAGACGTAACTCGATCTGTGATATCTAAAAAAGTTTTGGTAGTGCTTATGTTGTGTTGATTTGGGAATACTTTAATTCTTCCGGCTTGTTCAACAACAAATAACCTGTTTGTTCCATCACCGGCATTCTGTAAATCCAGTGCACTTGAGAACGTTAAATTTGGAAATGCAACTTTAAAATTATATTGAGCAATGGCTGTTAATTGTAACAATAGTAAAGTTATAATTACAAATTTCAATTTTTTAATCATCATCTTGCCTTCTTTTTTATTTTAGTCTTTTTGTCCTTTTGTATTTTTTTATTCTTAGTCACTTTTACACTCTTCTCAACTTTTTTCTTTCGAATCACTTTTGGTTTAGAAATTGATTTCTTGATTTTCACTTGCTTAATAATTTTTACTTCTGGGAGTGATATTAATTTATCAACTTTATATTCACTTCCCTTTATTTTGTTTTCAATCTGAATATAAAAATCATAAATGGATTTAAGATTTTTAGAGAATAATTTATTTGTCCTATCCATCGAAATTTTACCTTTATCTATTCCGTTTTGTGAATTATTAAAAACAGAAAAAATAAAAATCCAATTTAAATACTCTTCAACTCTTTCCTTATTAAAATATTTATAATTTTGATATTCGTTAACTTGCAAATAGGAAGCAATCAATTCTGATTTAAATAGAGATGAAAAATATCTTTGCAAGTAATCACTATTTTTTATTTCAGCATTATACATTGATTTGGCAATATGACCAGCGGATTTAATAATCTTTTCGCTTTTCCAAGTATGCAAATAGTTTGAAACAAATAATGCTTTAGTCAATTCATAGTATTTGCCTGAATCATCATATCTCATAAAACTAAAAATTTCGAACAATGGTTTCCAAAGAAGTAATTTATCAAAAATATTATTGATGCCTTCTGTACTTTGGATAGAATTTAATATTCTCATTAGTATTTTATTCAGCAAAATAAAAGATAAATCTTTCCGCCATTGTTTTTCCTCACTGGAATAAATCATTGTTCCAGCATTCATAATCCATTTTGGAGTGCGCTTTGATGATGTTATTGAGAAAAAAGTACTATTAAAATCTTCAATAATAGAAATATCAGTTATGATTTGTTCTAATAGTTCATCGGCTGGAATTTTTAATTTTAAAATAGAATTTAAATCAGAATAAATTCTTTTAATTTCTTCGTCAATCTCTGGCATTTCAATTCTATTTTCTTCGCGAATATCCAAAGACAGAAGCAGCTTGCTAAACTTTATTGAAGTGAAAAAATGAGTAAGAGAATTATGAAATGGTGCAAGATTCATCTCGTTAAGAGCTTGTTCGATTGAGGAAATTCCTCTGCCGCCAAGCTGATCGTGAATAGATTTAAATCGACCGTCGTTATCATAAACTTCTTTAAAATCCAATAAAACTTTTCTTTGGTAACCCATTAAGTGAAAGGAAAATCCAGCCGAGCTTATTTCTGCACCTGAAACAATAAACTCTAATTGCTGTAAATAATCTTTAAAGATATAATAAAATCCATAACCAGAATTTATTCCAAGTGCTTTATCAATTGTTGTCGTGCTCGTTCTGCCTTCTTCACCAAAAGCGCGTTCACAACTTCCTGTTATGTTTCCAATCGCTTCGCTGTAAGAGTTGTTGTAAATAACCAGAGAGACTTCACTACCGCTTCTATTAGTAAATGCAAAAACATTTTCATTGCAAATTCTATGCTGATCTATAAAATCATATAATTCAAAATTATCAACCTGACTAAATAAATATCTTTTCTTTGTTAATGGAAAAATTTCTTTTTCATGTCTTATCACTAAATTGTCATCAGCAAATTCATCGTAATAAGCTCTCTTATATTCCATACCATATTTTTCAGAAAGACCTTCAATCTGTCCGTGTGCAAACATTGGCAATCCTGGTAATGTTATAAGCATTGTAGCAACACCAAAATATTTATCACCTTTACCAAACTGATTTATCGCTGTCTCTTCATCGGGATTGCTCATAAAATTTACGTAGCGTTTTAAAATTTCAGGATTAAACGCAAGAGTATTTTTAATAAGCAATCTGTACTTATCATTTTCTTCCTTCATAAACATGTGCATAAAAGCGCTGTTGTAAACGCGATGCATTCCAAGAGTGCGAACAAAATATCCTTCCATTAGCCAAAAAGCTTCTGCAAGAAGAAGTGTGTTTGGCATTTCTGCATTTATTCTATCTACAACTTCTCGCCAGAATTCTTCCGGAATAATTGCATCAAACTGTGAACGTGTCATTGCATAATCAGATCGAGAAGGAATTGCGCCGCCGGAACCGGGAATAGGAAACCATAACCTTTGAAAATGTTTTTTTGCAAGCGTCATTGCAGCATCAAATCTTATTATCGGAGTTTTGCGGGCAACGTGCATAATTGTTTGGATAAGTGATTCACGTACTTCTGCTTTCATCAAATCTAATTGTGCGGTATCATTCCATGGCATGTTCGTTCCGTCGTTGCCATGATAAATGTATGTGCGATCGCCGGTAAACTTATCAAGTCTTTCAAATACAACTGCAGCATCGGTTTTAGAATAATATTGATCTTCAACTCTTACTTCAACGCGTTCATCTTCAGAAAGATTTATCCCTGTAAATCTATAGTTTGGATATGGCGGGACTTTATTTTGAATAAAGTATTCGGGTTTTTCTACAACCCATTTAGAATAAATTCCTGTATGATTTGGAACCATATCACTCGATAATCTAATGCCACGCTGCCATGCACGTGCTTTTAAATTTTCAAAAGCTGTTTCTCCGCCAAGTTCACTTGCAATTACATAATCATAAAGTGAGTAAGCAGAAGATGCGGCTTCCGGATTTCCCATCATCTGTTTTATTTTTTGTGATGCGGAACTTCTTTCCCAGATTCCAATTAACCACAATGCAGTAAAATTCCATCGCGCGAAATTATCAAGTTCTGCATCCGGAATCTGATCTAATGTTTTTATTTCTCTGCTGTATTTTTTTGATAGCTGATGCATCCACACAAAAGCATTCTTTGCAATCATCACAACTCGCGGCATCCAATCGATATCAACAGTGAATCTATTTACTTCCAATTGATAATATTCAAACTCTTCGGGAGAAAGATTTTTACCTTCTCCCATCTTTGCTTTTAATGCTGCAAAATATTGCTGATCGAATTCATAAGAGGGAACAGGTGGAGTTCCTTTTTCACCTCCGCCGTGCTGTACAAACAATTTGTAGTCTTCGTGGATTAAATCTTTACCAAGAAGAATTTTATTTAAAATTTCTTCATCAATGAACTCAGCCCATTTGGATCGAATAAAATCAAGCTGTTCCTCTATGTTATAGGGACTGTCAATTATTGGCTGCCTTAAAAATGATAAAAGATTAAATCCGCCAATCTTTGGTTCGTTCTCAAAAAATAATTCTGTTTGCTCAATTATTTCTTTGTACTTGGTTTCTTTAGTTAGCTTTTCATCTGTGTAAAGTTCCTTTAACTGATGAGTTGCAGGATTAATATTTTCAAGATTTAATATGATAAGCTCTTCAAGAATTATCTCACGGTTATTCTTGTTTTCTGTTTTACCGTTTAAGTATTCACTTGCTTTAACTTTGTTTTGATAAACCGGAAGTGGTGGAAACTCTTCAACAAACTTTAGCAATGTTTTATCCAATTCATCTTCTGCAAGATTTTTCTTTAAGTAATCAATACTATCTCTAAAAACTCCTTTTTTATTATTCTCTTCATAAGTTCGGATAAGCAGATGAAAAATTTCGTGAAGCAAACCAAGAGCATTTATTTGTCCCGCAGTTACTTGCACCTCAAATTTACCTTCATCTCTTCTTATGGAATTTATTTTTTCCGATAACAATCTTGCAGTACGGAAATCTGAGATCACAAGATTACCCTTGAGAGAAAAAAGATTTTCCTCAAGCTCGTACTTAATTCTTGAGTCCTTTGTAACATGGAAATAGTATGTAATCATAATGTTTTACTAGAGGTTAAATTGGAACAGAATATCAATGATTTGATGTGAAATATAATAAAATATCGTGTTAAAAGGATTGAGATTTGTGGTGAAGTAAATTGAATAAAATTATGAATTTCGAACAAGGAATTTCGATTCAAGATGGCAGAAGTCTTAGTTAATAAAATTGTCTGATACTTTAAATCTTATAACATATACCAATTATCATAGCCCCTATGCCTTTTATGGATGAAATGCAATACTTGAACCAATCCAGGTTTTGTTCTTGTTAAAATCAACACCCATCATCTTACCATTCACGGAAGTCACGAACCATTTCGTGACTTGAATGATTGATATTTGTAGGGATCGATCTCCCAATCGATCCGATTTGGATGAAGTAAATGTAAATAACTTTTGTTTAAAAGCTTACAAATAAATAAAATATCGTTCGGAACGGACAGGAGTCCGTTCCCTACAAAATAAAATTATGGATGATAAGCTATACTCGATCCAATCCAGGTTTTGTTTTTATTAAAATCAACGCCCATCATCTTACCTTTACTGGTGCGGATAAGATTATTTACCAACAATGGTTTTTTGTCCCACAGAAACATCATTCGTATTTCTGCTTTTGAAAATCCATCGGGTGTTTCAATTAAAGGAGCGTAATCAACTTTTTGCTGAAGAATATAATTGCTTCGGTTTTCAATTGCATCAAGTTTTTCTTTTGTTACTTCAACGTGAACTCCAAGTCCGGCAAAAGAGAAAAGAGGTTTTAAGACAAATTCATTTAGATTTTCTGGATACTTATCAAGCTTATTTAAGAAATAACATTCTGGAACGTAATTTCCTTTCAACATCGGGAGTGAAAATTTACTAATCTTAAAAAACCAATTAGGATGACCAGCCCATTCAACATCAATATCATCTATAATCTTAAAATCGAAATTAGTTTTCTTCCTTTCAAGTTCATCAAAAATAACACGGTTATAAATTCTTTTAACCTGAATGTCTTTACCATCCTTCGTATAAAATAATTTATTGCCCATCTTTTTTATTTTGGATAAGCATACAGTTGTTATTCCGGTTAGTTCTTCAGTAGCGGCAAAATCAATTCTTGTTTTTTGTTTCTCCGGTTCTATTTCAAGAAGAATGACATTTTCAGGATTGTGATTACCAAGTATAATTTTTGTAAGTAATGATCTATAAGAGGTTTTGTTTAATCCGCTGAAGTAACTATGAAATCCAACAGGAATATCAAAATGTTTTCTAATCACATCATCTAAATAAACTTGATATCCATACAAGGATGGAAAAGCTTGCAGTTCAATCAGCTTAGGAAAAAACTTTTCGTCTTTTTTTGTTATAGCAAAATCAATTTGAAAAAAAGGCGGATGTTCAAAATCATTTGGAACTTTTAAGTGCGGTGGAATTGCCATCTCAGACTTTTCTAAAAAATCTTTTTGCTTAAGTTGAAGTATTACATCATCACAGGCTTTTGCAAGTTCACTTGTTAATTCACGCGATAAGAAAAGGGGAGTTTCACAAACACGAAAATCAGTTGGATATTTCAGTACTGAGTTTAGATCACTTAAAAATTCCTGATACACTTTTTCAGAATATTCCGAATTATATTTTTTTCTGATTTCAGGAATCATCTTTAAACCTTAATTGAGATTAAATCATTAATTGCATTATTTAAAAAAGTTGGAAGAACAGTTTTACGTGTTAGTTTTATTTTATCCGGCTGTTCAAGCAAGCCAATCATTTCCCAGTATATGTCTTCGTTGTAACGATCAATAATAAACTTTTTTCTTTCGTCTTGTTTAAAGTGATAAAGTATACTTTCAGGATCAGCTTCAGGATGGAATTGGGTTCCGGCAATTTCATTCGAGATACGAATTGATGTAATTGCAGGATTATCTTTATTCTCTTCTTCAGGAATTTCCCACGAAAGAATTTTTGCACCAAACTTATCAATCTTTTTTTGATTTGGATTTACAACCTGCCAGTGTCTTATATCTGCTGCGTAAAATGGATCGGTCAAATCTTTTAAAATTGGATCGTTTTTACCTGCACTAGTTTTTATGAACGGCATAACACCGAATGAATTGATGAATCGTTGGTTAACTTTGCCAAACTGAAAAAATCTTGCCATCATTTGAAATGAGTGGCAGATGAAGAAAATATATTTTTTCTGATCAGATGTTTGATTGTGGTTCCAGATTTTATCAAGCAGAGTAAAATAATCCTTATCCCATTTTTTATCTTCATCCTCAAATGGACTCCCGGGTCCGCCTGAAGAAATAAAAATATCATAACTTAAGTCAGGTATATCGCCTTTGTAACGAGTTTCAAAGACATCGTACTTCAAATCGATGTTATTATTTTTTTTACCTGCATCAGCAACAATTTCTTTAATACACCGCATACCTTCGTTACGTTCATTGTTGTATAGGTCTATTGTTGCAACTTTAATTTGTGGTTTATTCATAATTCCATTCTTGAACCCCACCCAGCCTCCCTTTTCTAAAAGGGGAGGAGATAGGAGAGGCTATAATTTTAATCCGTAATGTGTTTCTTCAATAATATAATCAACAACATTTTTTGTATCCTTCGATTGTTCCCAAACTGCAAGCTGTCTATCAGCCCCTGTTCCCATTTCTAAAATTTTATGTATATAATTTACTTCTTCTCGAGAACCAAGTTCATCCACTACATCGTCTATAAAATCTAAAAGTTCACTTGCAAGTAATTTAAATTCAACTTCTTCGTTTTTCCCGAAGTCAATTAATTTTCCACTTATACCGTAACGGGCAGCACGCCATTTATTTTCAGCAATCAAAGCTCTGCGGTATAATCTAAATCCAAGATTCTGCTTTATTAGTTTATGCAGTTTAGCAACCAGCGCCTGCATTATTGCAGTTAGTGCTATTGTTTCATCTACCCGCATTGGAATATCACATACTCTAAATTCTAAAGTTTTAAATACTGGATGAACACGAATATCCCACCAGATTTTTTTTGCGTTGTCTATACAGCCTGTCTTAACAAGCAATGCGATAAACTTATCATACTCAGAAACACCATTAAAGAAATCTGGAATACCAGTTCTCGGGAAACGATCGAACACTTTGCTCCTGTAAGATTTAAATCCAGTATTTCTTCCTAACCAAAATGGTGAGTTAGTGGATAAAGCAAATATGTGCGGCAGAAAATATCTTGCAGCGTTCATAATGTGAATTGCGACTTCTCGATCTTCAACACCAACGTGAACATGTAAACCAAATATCAAATTAGCACGGGCAACCTGCTGCATATCATCTACTATAACTTTGTAACGCGGATGTTCTGTGATTTTTTGATCCTTCCAATGTGAAAATGGATGCGTTCCAGATGCGGCAATTCTTAATCCGCTTTTCATCGCAAGTTTTGCAAGATTAGTTCTGAGATTTGTAACTTGTTCTCTTGCATCTTTAACATCGCGGCAAATATCTGTTCCCATCTCAACAACAGATTGATGCATTTCTGCTTTTACATTTTCAGCAAGAATCATCTTTCCATCTTCAAGAATTTGCTGGATATGAGATTTTAATTCACGTGTTACAGGATCAACAATTTGAAATTCTTCTTCAACTCCGAGTGTAAACAAGCCTGCTTCAGCCATAACAATTCTTCTTTCTTATTTCAAAGGTTTATTATTCGCAAACGATGTAACAAATGAACCCCAGGTAAGATTATTCTGACCTGATTTATGAGCTTTTGCTCTTCTAATAGCCATATTAGCTGCGGCTTCAACAATCCATTCAAAATTTTCTTGTCCAACAGAATTAACATCAGCATCCGGTGCAGGATTGCAGAAATCTATTGCATAAGGCACACCATCACGAATTGCAAATTCGACTGTGTTAAAATCATATCCCAATGCTTTGTTAAGAGCAAGTACTCCATTGTGAACATCATCCAACAATTTTTTCTCAAGCGGCTTTGGATTTCTTACATAACGGAATTCGTGCGGCTGTCTTGGATCATATTGCATTATGTGAACATCCTGTCTATCTAAACAATAGCAGCGGAAATATTCTGTAAAAATTATTTCTTCCTGAAGCATCATTACGAGTTGTCCGGTTTCATTGTAAGCCTTAAAGAACTCATCCATATTATTAATCTTGTAAACATTTTTCCATCCACCGCCTGCAAAAGGCTTAAAGTAAGCAGGGAAGCCGATGTAATTAAAAATTCCTTCCCAATCCAATGGATAAGCAAGATTACGGAATGAGCGCTCATTTGTATCAGTTGGATGTTGATTTGATGGAAGTATTACAGTCTTTGGAACTGCAACTCCAATTTTTGTTGCGAGTGCATTGTTAAAGAATTTATCATCCGCACTCCACCAAAAAGGATTGTTAATAACTGCTGTTCCGCTAATTGCAGCATTCTTTAACATTGCACGATAGAAAGGAACATCTTGAGAAATTCTATCAATCAATACATCATAACCAACAGGCTCACCTTGAATTATCTTGTTGATATGTGCGAGTTCCGCTGTGATCCCATTTTCTTTATTATTGTTTACTCTATCAACAAAAGCTTGAGGAAAAGTATTTTCTTGTCCGAATAGGATGCCGATTTTTTTCATTGCGAACTTTCTAATTTATTGTAATAAATCTGAACCCTTCCTCAATCCTCCTCTTTCTGAAAGAGGAGGACAGGTGGGGTTAAACTTTTATCTTATTTAGATACTCAACAAACATTTCTTTCCACCATTTCCAATCGTGCCCGGTATCTTTTCTTAAATCCAATTCATGAGGAATTTGTTTTGTTGTAAGTACTTCAGAAAGTATTTTATTCTCTTCAAGGCACATATCATTATCACCGGTTCCAAAAATAATCTTTATTTGTTTTATACGATCGAGATACCATTCATCTTTCAAATTAGGAAGATAATCAGGTGGATTGTTGAAGTAACAATTATCATCATAGTATCCATCTAAAAATCTTTTGATGTTCGATGCGCCGCCCATAGTAAATAAATAACCAATTCGATCCGGATGCTTAAGAGAAATGTTTACAGCGTGATAACCACCGAAGCTGCAACCTGAAAGAGCAACTTTTTTAAAGCCGGATTCATAAATTGCATAATCAATAACTTCTTTTAATATAAGATTTTCATAGATGATATGATTCTTAACTCTTTCTGCCGGATGTGCAGAAGTATTATACCACGTTTCATTATCCAAACTATCAGGACAAAATATTTTAACTTTGCCGGCATTGATCAGTTCAGATGCTGCATCGATCATACCAAAATCTTTTGCTTGAAAATACCTTGCACGTGAAGTTGGAAAAAGTATAACCGGATAACCTGCATAACCGAATGCAAGCATCTCAAATTCCCGGTCAACAAACTGCGAGCGCCATTTATGATATTCTTCTTTCACATTAACCATCAGAAATTTTAAAGGGATTAGATTGAATTATTATATTAATCAATCCTACTATTTGTAAACAAATATATGAAAAAATGATTTTATATCAATCATTCGGGATCTTTATGATAACTTAAAAATAGATTTGAAAACTTTGTTATGTAAATGGATTCATATTTGTATACTAAAATCATTATTTTTATTCCTCAATTATGAAAAATTTGACTCAACAAACACCTTTGATGGTGCAGTATTACAAGATTAAACAAGCGCATCCGGATACAATATTGTTATTCAGGGTTGGGGATTTTTTTGAAACTTTTGAAGATGATGCAAAGTTAGCTTCCAAAGTTTTGGGAATAACTCTCACCAAACGCTCGAATGGCGCTGCGGAAGATACGCCGCTCGCCGGTTTTCCGCATCACGCAATTGATACCTATTTACCCAAGCTTGTGCGTGCAGGTTACCGCGTTGCGGTTTGTGAGCAAATGGAAAATCCAAAGTTTGCAAAGGGAATTGTAAAGCGTGAAGTGGTTGAGGTTGTAACTCCTGGTGTAACTCTTTCTGATAAATTGCTTGATCATAAAAAGAATAATTATCTTCTTGCGATTTCAATATTAGATCAGATTTGCGGATTATCTTTTTGTGATATTTCAACCGGCGAGTATTTTGTTTTTGAAATTCCAACTTCTCAGCTTGGCGAACAAATTGAATCGATAAATCCTTCTGAGTTTTTGATTCCAAAACGTGATAAAGAATTTTTAGGAAAATTGATTGAGAGAATTAATCCGCAGCTAAGAATTACAAAACTTGATGATTGGATTTTTAATCTTGATTTTGCAAACGAGCTTCTTAAAAATCATTTTAAAACTGTAACACTAAAAGGATTTGGAATTGAAAAGCTTACTGCAGGGATTATTGCGGCTGGAGCAGTTCTTAACTATCTAAACGAAACTCAAAGAGTTAGTCTTTCACATCTTAACAAAATTTCGTTGTACAATCCTTCAGATTACATGATTCTTGATCACTCAACAAAAAGAAATCTTGAGATAACTTTTTCTATGAATGATGGCGGAAGAGAAGGCTCATTAATATCTATTCTTGATAAGACTCAAACTGCAATGGGCGGAAGATTATTAAAGAAATGGATTTCTGCTCCTTTGCGTGATTTAGATCCGATAAAGAAAAGGCATGATAGCGTTGACGAGTTATTAAAGAATAAAAAAATTAGAAAAGAGTTAACAGAAAATTTAAAAGAAATTGGTGATCTTGAAAGATTGATTTCAAGAATTTGTACTTTACGTGCTACACCAAGAGAAGTTGTGGCTGTTAAATCATCTTTGCAGAAAATACCAGTTACAAAAGTATTATTAGACCAGTTAGAAGTATCCACGTTAAAAAATATTTCTGAGCAGCTTGATCCATTAGTAAATATTTGTGAAAAAATTGCAACCGCAATAATTGATTCACCGCCTGCGGCAGTAAATGAGGGCGGAATAATACGCAATGGATTTAGCCCTGAACTTGATGAACTTCGAGATATTTCTCTGCACGGCAAAGGATGGATTGCAACACTTCAGCAAACTGAAAGAGAAAGAACCGGAATCCCTTCTCTAAAAGTAAATTTTACTAACGTTTTCGGTTATTATATTGATGTAAGCAATGCACATAAAAATAAAATTCCAGATAATTACATTCGTAAGCAAACCCTTGTAAACAGCGAGCGGTACATAACTCCTGAGTTAAAAGAATATGAAGATAAAATTCTAAATGCGCAGGAAAAAATAAATGAACTTGAATCACAATTGTTTAATGAGATACGTTCAATCGTTGCAAATGAAGCAGAGATAATCCAAAAGAATGCTCGATTAATTGCAATGCTGGATTGCTTAAACTGCTTTGCACAATGTGCTGAAGAATATAATTATGTAAAACCAATTGTCGATGAATCGAACAAAATAAATATTGTTCAAGGTCGTCATCCAGTTGTTGAAAGAATACTTGACCCGGGAAATAAATTTACACCGAATGATTGCTTGCTGGAAAATGAAAACCAGCAAATTATTTTATTAACCGGACCAAATATGGCTGGCAAATCTGTTTATCTGAGACAAGTTGGGTTGATTGTTTTACTTGCTCAGATTGGTTCATTTGTTCCGGCTAAAGAAGCAAGCATTGGAATTGTTGACAGAATTTTTACTCGTGTTGGTGCAAGTGATAATATTACTGCAGGAGAAAGTACATTCCTTGTCGAGATGCAGGAAGCTGCAAACATTTTAAATAATGCTACTTCTAAAAGCTTAATTTTGTTGGATGAAATTGGAAGAGGAACAAGTACGTTTGATGGAATTTCTATTGCGTGGTCAATAACAGAATATCTACATGAAAATCCTGACATTTCTGCGAAGACATTATTTGCAACTCACTATCACGAGTTGAACGAAATGGCTGAACTTTTTCCGAAGATAAAAAATTATAAAGTTGAAGTCCGTGAGTACGATGATAAAGTAGTTTTTCTTCACAGGGTAAATCCGGGCAGAGCTGATCACAGTTACGGGATACAGGTTGCACAAATGGCTGGACTTCCGTTGTTTGTTACTAATCGTGCAAAAGAAGTTTTGGATAATCTTGAAAGCAAAGAGTTAACTCCTTATGAAGTGAAGAAAGAAAGATTGAAAAAATTAAAATCTGAAAATGATAATCAAATTGGTTTATTTGAATTTAAAGATGATGAGTTACGGACTGCAATTAATAAAATGGAGCTTGATAACATTACTCCATTAGAGGCACTTAATAAATTGAACGAATTAAAAAAACAGATGAAGAAAGACGAATAAAAAAGTTAGTTCAATTATCTTTAGTTTAGTGTTGAGTAATTAAAAAAGCATTTTAAATCTGATTCGAACTGATATTAATTGAATAAATATAAAACCCTGGAGAAAAAGTGATTGTAGTTTTAGAAAAAAGTGTAACCAACAACCAACTTGAAAATATCATTAAACATTTAGAAGATTCAGGTTTCGCAGTTCATAAATCTTCTGGCAAAGAAAGAATGATACTTGGAGCAATTGGTGTTCAGCCAAATTTTGACACGCGTAAAATTAAAATTCTTGAAGGTGTTGAAGAAGTTTACAGAATTACAGAATCATTTAAGCTGGCAAGCCGAAGTTTTAAAAAAGACGATACAATAATTAAAATCAAAGATGTAATAATTGGTGGAAACGAAATTAGTGTAATTGCAGGCCCTTGTTCTGTTGAAAATGAAGAACAAATTATGATAATTGCTGAACTTGTAAAGAAAAACGGTGTAAAGATTTTAAGAGGCGGTGCTTTTAAACCACGAAGTTCACCATATTCTTTTCAGGGCTTGGGTGAAGAAGGATTGAAACTTTTACGAAAAGCTGGCGATGAATTTGGTTTGCTGGTTATTACAGAAGTTCTGGAAAATTCAATGATTGATCTGGTGGGTAATTACACAGATATTTTTCAAGTCGGTGCTAGAAATATGCAAAACTATTCTTTGTTAAAAGAATTAGGTCTCACAAAAAAACCTGTAATGCTTAAGCGTGGTTTATCAGCAACCGTTGAGGATTGGCTGATGTCTGCCGAATATATTTTATCTAATGGAAATCCAAATGTATTCCTTTGTGAGAGAGGAATTAGAACTTTTGAAACGTACACAAGAAACACATTTGATATTTCTTCAATTCCGGTCGTACATAAACGTAGTCATCTTCCTGTTTTTGGCGATCCATCCCATGCGACTGGATTAAGAGATAAAGTAATTCCAATGGCACGCGCCGCAGTTGCAGCAGGAGCTGATGGGCTGATGGTTGAAGTTCATCACGATCCTGAAAAAGCACTTTCTGATGGACCTCAAGCCTTATTACCTTATCAATTCGAAGAGATGATGACGCAGGTAAAATTAATTGCAAATGTTATTGGCAGAAAAATATAATCAATATTCATTACCAGCTTTTGGATGTTTAGTATTTAATAAAAAGTTTTATCTTTGCCTCAAAATTTTATTAGGAATAAATGAGCTTCAGAATCTTCTATAAAAAAATATTGTATTTCATTGTTATCATCATTTTAACCTCACAATTTTCTTTTACCCAGGAAAATCCTTACAGAAAAATCATTAAAACATTTTATCCTGATGGTAAACTTAAAACTCAAGGTGATTATTTGTATGATAATCTTGATGGGCATTACAAAGAATTTTATCCTGATGGAAATCTGTGGAAAGATTGGAACTATGAGGATGGGAAAGAGGAAGGAATTTCGACCTGGTATTTTGAGGATGGTAAAATCAGTATCGAATGGAATTATGAAAATGGTGTGAAAGAAGGAGTGGCTAAATGGTATTACGAATCTGGTGAACTTTGGGCTGAGCAAAAATATTCCAGCGGAGTTTTACAGGGAACTACTTTTACGTTTTATAAAACCGGTGAGAAACAAGGTGAATGGAATTATGTTGATGGTGTTTTGCAAGGAATCTCAAAGACTTTTTTCACAAACGGAAATGTTGAAATTGAAAGAAGATTTGTAGATGGAAAACAGCAAGGAACCACAAATATCTATGCTGATGATAAGTCTCTTTCGTTAACAGCTTTTTTTATTGATGATAAACTGCAGGGTGATGTTCTTATGTATGATAAGATGAAAAATCTTAGAGTGAAGGATACTTATATTAATGATGAACTAATAAACCGGGTTAAGTTTAATTATCAAGGTAAAATCGAATCTAAAGAAGAAACGATAAGAAATTTTTTCCCCGGTGGAAGTATTCAGGATGAAATTCATACTCTTGATGGCATTAGAGACGGCGTTATGCGAACTTATTATGAAAGCGGGTTTTTAAAAGAAGAGTGGCATTATCAGAAAAATATTTTAAACGGAAGATCATTTGAATATTATGAAAATGGTGTGATGAAAGTTTCAACAGATTACGTGGATGGAGTGAAGAGAGGAAACGAAAAATCATATTATGAAAACGGCGTACTTAAAGCTGAAACAATTTATGAAAACAATTTAAAGAACGGGATCTGTCTCACATATCATACAAATGGAAATCTTCAAAGCGTTGGGAATTATGTTTTAAACTCATTGTCTGGAGAATTCAAAACTTATTTTGACAATGGACTTTTGAAATCAGAAGAGTTTATTGATAATGGTTTGCCTGATGGCAAAAGAAATACCTATTACAAAAATGGTGCTCTCGAACGTATCGAAAATTATATTAACGGTAAGTTGGAAGGCTGGGTAAAAATTTATTACATGGATGGTTCGATGATGAAAGAAGAATTTTATGCGGATGGAAGAATTAAGAGAATGAAAGAATACAGTGAGCAAGGATTATTAATCTCAACATTTGGGTATAATTAATTTACTGTTAGGCTTATAAAAATTATTTTTATTGGACTGTTATTTTAATCAAAAGAAAATTTTTAAAAGGTAGATAGATGAAAAATTTGTACTTATTATTTACAGCATTATTATTCTGCATAAATATTGTATCCTTTGCTCAGAATGATTCAAGAAATTTTTGGAAAGATATAAACGAATCTCAATTACTTAAATCCGGTCAGATGTTAATCACACCAAAAATATATCGTTCAGTTGTACTTGATTATGAAAGCTTGAAAAATTTTCTAAAGTTAGCTCCCACAGATAATAATGAAAAGAAACGATTGACAAATATGATTCTATCTCTTCCAATGCCAGATGGAACTGCACAAAGATTTATAATTTATGAATCACCTGTTATGGCACCAGAACTATCTGCAAAATATCCGTTAATAAAAACTTATGCAGGACAGGGAATTGACGATCAATATGCAAGTTTAAGATTTGATTTTACACCACACGGATTCCATGCCATTATTCTTTCACCCAATGGCAGAGTGTTCATTGATCCCCGCAACAAAGACGATGTTGAAAATTATATTTCTTATTACACAAAATATTTTATTAAAAGCGAGGCTTCATTTGATTGTGAAATTAAATTTGAAGAGAATAGACTTAATCAGTTAGAGTTAATGAAGCAAAAAAATCAAACTACTTCAACAGGTCCCCAGTTAAGAGTATATAAACTTGCGGTGGCTGCCACCGGAGAATATACAACATTCCACGGTGGTACTGTTCCACTTGCCCTTGCGGCGATCGTAACAAGTATTAATCGTGTTGATGCTATTTATGAATCAGAAATTGCAGTTAGGATGGTGCTAGTAGCCAATGAGGACACATTAATTTTTACTAATTCAACCAAGGATCCATATACTAACGATAATGGTGATGCGATGTTACAGCAGAACCAAACAACCGTTGATTCTTTGATTGGTTCTAATAATTATGATATTGGACATGTGTTTAGCACTGGCGGCGGCGGCATTGCGTATCTTGGCGTTATTTGTTATGATGGTTATAAAGCTCAAGGTGTTACAGGATCAAGTTCACCTATCGGAGATCCTTTTGATATTGATTACGTTGCTCATGAAATGGGACACCAGTTTGGAGGCGATCATTCTTTTAATGGCAGCTCTGGTAATTGCAGCGGAGGAAACAGAAATCCTTCTACTGCTTATGAACCTGGAAGTGGTTCAACTATTATGGCTTATGCAGGAATTTGTTCACCACAAAATTTACAGTTTAGCAGCGATCCTTACTTTCATACAATCAGTTTTGATCAGATAATTGCTTATACAAGTTTGGATTATGGAAATAACTGCGCTCAAATAATTAGTACAGGAAATAATGCTCCAATTGTTACGGCTCCCGCAGGAGGATTTTTTATTCCTAAAAGCACGCCTTTTTCTTTAACAGGTTCTGCAATTGATCCGAACGGCGATCCATTAACATATTGCTGGGAAGAATTTGATTTGGGTCCTGCAGGCGCACCAGCAGCTCCTTCTGGCAATGCACCAATATTCAGATCGTGGAATCCCACTACTTCATCAACTAGATATTTTCCGAGACTTCAGAATTTATTAAACAATACTTCTGTAATTGGAGAAATTCTTCCAGCCTACTCGAGAATTTTAACATTCAGATTGACTGCAAGGGATAACAAAGTTGGCGGCGGCGGTGTAAATTATTCGCAAGTATTATTTAATGTAGATGGAAATGCCGGACCATTTTTAGTTACTTCACCAAATACAAATATTGCCTGGTCAATATATTCTGTTCAAACAATAATGTGGGATGTTGCGAACACATCTGCTTCGGAAGTGAACTGTGCAAATGTTAACATACTTTTATCAACAGATGGAGGACAAACTTTCCCAACTGTTCTTGCATCATCTACTCCAAATGATGGCTCGGAATCAATTACAGTTCCTAACATAACAACATCTCAGGCACGCATTAAAGTAGAAGCTGTTGGTAATATATTTTTTGATTTATCAAATGTTAATTTTACAATAGAAGAAGTTGTTCCTGTTGAACTTGTTTCATTCACTGCAGAGCGAACAGAATTTGGTGTTGAACTTAATTGGGAAACTGCAACGGAAACAAATAACTCAGGTTTTAATATTGAGCGCAGTAGAGATGGGGAACAATATAATCAGATTGGATTTGTTAATGGAAAAGGAACAATTACAGAACCATCCATTTATGGTTATATTGATAATAATATTGAAGTTGGCAAATATTATTACAGACTGAAACAAATTGATTACGATGGAAGCTTTAAGTATTTAAATGACATTATGATTGATATCGGTTTACCAAAACAATTTGTTCTAAATCAAAATCATCCCAATCCGTTTAATCCTACTACAACAATTAAATTTCAGTTGCCCGTTGATGCTAATGTTAGAATAGATTTATATAACGTGCTTGGGCAAAAAGTCAGTGAATTGTTAAACAGCAATTTGTCGGGCGGTGTTCACGAAATAACTTTTGAAGGCTCATCCGTCTCAGGTGGACTTTCAAGCGGAATTTATTACTATACTATGAATGCAATTGGTAAAGATGGAATTAATTTTACATCCACCAAGAAAATGATCTTGATGAAATAATCTTGTAGTGCACTCCACCGCAGCGGACATTTGTGCGGCTGTTTTAGAAACTGAAACACCGGAAGAATTCCTGCATTCAAATGGTACGGGCAACCGTGCCTTTTTTATTTATAGCTGTATCAATTTATATTTGCATTAAACTAAAATAAAACATGTATGAAAAAACATCCAAAGAAATTTAAAGTTGGTTTATTACAACTATCTTTCTCTAAAAATCCAGATGAAAATCTTACCAAAGCTGTAACCTGGATTGAAAAAGCCGCTAAAAAAGGCGCTCAAGTAATTTGTCTGCCCGAACTTTTTCGTTCTAAATATTTCTGTCAATCTGAAAATATTAATAACTACGATTTAGCCGAAACAATTCCTGGTGACTCTACAGATGCTGTTTCCAAAATTGCAAAGAAACTTAAAGTTGTTGTTGTAGTTCCATTATTTGAAAAAAGATCAACAGGACTTTATCATAACTCTCTTGCTGTGATAAACACAAAAGGAAACATCGCCGGAATTTATCGTAAGATGCACATCCCTGATGATCCATCTTACTATGAAAAATATTATTTCACTCCCGGTGATTTAGGTTTTAAATCTTTTGATACTGAATTTGGAAACATCGGTACTTTAATCTGCTGGGATCAATGGTATCCGGAAGGTGCAAGATTAACAGCTCTGCAAGGTGCAAGTATTTTATTTTATCCAACAGCAATCGGCTGGCATCCAAATGAAAAGAAAGAACACGGCAAGCCGCAATTTGAAAGCTGGCAAACGATTCAGCGCTCTCACGCAATTGCAAATGGAGTTTATGTTGCTTCAGTAAACAGAATTGGTTTGGAAAAAGAGACTAAAGATTCTGCAGGAATAGAATTCTGGGGAAATAGTTTTATTTGCGATCCACAAGGAATTATAATTGCAGAAGGATCACAAGATAAAGAAGAAATAATTATTGCCGAAGTTGATCTTGATAGAATCGAATACATACGCCGTAACTGGCCTTTTTTACGTGACCGAAGAATTGATGCATACGGCGATATAACTAAACGATTTTTAAAGTAAAATTTCTACCACGAAGACACTTAGTCCACTAAGAAACACTTAGTGAAGCTAAGTGCTCTTAGTGTCTAAGTGGTTAATAAATGATTAATAAAAATAAATATCGCCTTCCCGCAGAATGGGAACACCACGAAGCAACCTGGATTGGATGGCCGAATAATAAAGAGGATTGGCCAGGAAAGTTCCAGCCAGTAGCTTGGGTATATGGTGAGATCGTTCGCTTCATTTCTCGCGGAGAAAAAGTTAGAATTATTATCCAATCAAAACAACATCAGAAAAAAGCAGAAGCTGTTTTGAAATCTGTTAATGCTGACTTAACCAATATTGAATTCTTCAAACTTGAAACGGATAGGAACTGGCTTCGTGATGCAGGACCTCAGTTTGTTAAGAATGAAAATGGTGGTACTGTTCCTGTTCAATTTAAGTTTAATGCCTGGGCAAAGTATGATAATTACAGACTGGATGCTAAGATTCCGAAGATGATTTCTAAAGAACTAAATCTTGAACTAGTAAAAGCAGAATATAAAGGTAGGGAAGTTGTGCTTGAAGGCGGCAGTATTGATTACAACGGGTCAGGGACAATCATTACAACTGAAGAATGTCTGTTGGATGATAAAGTTCAAGTTCGAAATAAAGGATTTGCTAAAAAAAATTATGAAGAAGTATTTAATAAATATATTGGTGCGACAAATGTAATTTGGTTAAACAAAGGAATTGCCGGAGATGACACACACGGGCACATTGATGATATGACAAGATTTGTAAATTGCAATACAGTTGTAACAGTGATTGAAGATAATCCGAATGATGCTAACTATAATAACTTAATGGAAAACCGCGAAAGACTTTATGGTGCAAAATTAGAGAATGGAACAAAATTAAGTGTTGTTGAATTGCCAATGCCAACTCCCGTTATATTTAAAGGAGAAAGACTTCCGGCCAGTTATGTTAATTTTTACATTTCAAATTATGCTGTACTTGTTCCAACTTTTAATGATCCTAAAGACAGAATTGCATTAGGAACTTTAGCAGAATTGTTCAAAGACAAACCTGTAATTGGTATTCACGCAGTTGATTTGGTTTGGGGACTTGGGACGCTGCATTGTCTCACACACGAGCAAGTGAAATAAAATATTAATTAAAATTTTATTTGTATTCAACATCCATATGATAATCCCATTTATCAAAGTAAAGATTTCCACCGCGCCACTCTAGTTCGCCGCGTTGGAAATCAACGGTTTCACTTCTTGGAAAAGTTTTTGCAGGAAATAACGTTGATGAATAATCATCGTTAACGATTAGATGATAAGGATCAGTGCTTCCAAGGAAAAAATATTTTTCATCTTCATTTTGCAAATCAGTTAACCCAAAAGATTGATCAGCGGGAACCCAGCCATAACCTTCAAAATAAACCTCACTCCAGTCGTGTAAATTAACTTCGCCCGGATGAAGCATCCAGCCGCTTTGCCATTTAGCAGGAATTCCATTGTATCTGCAAAGTGTTATAAATAATAAAGTTTTAATTCCGCAATCCCCGTGCTTGTTTGTAATACAATAATCAGAAATATTTTCTATCGTAGAATATTCTCTTGCTCCAGCCCAGGGAATGTTTTCTGAAATCCAGGTGAAGATTTTTTTAGTGATGAGGTATGGATTTTTTTCATCACCGACAATTTTTTTAGAAAGCTCTTTAATCTTATCTGTAAATACAATATGCGGTGCTCTTTCAGCAGTGTAAGTTTTGTACAAACCTGATTCTTTGTTATAAGGTTTTATCATCTCAGGTAAAATCAAGTTAACTTCATTATAATTTGTCACTTCGAGAACCATATTAAAAATTGTCGGCTGATCTTTCATTGCAGGTTTTTGCATAAACAAAGTTCGCTGCGGGTTATCATTACTTGCGATAAGATATTCATCAACATTTGCTCCAAGAAGTTTTATGTTGGTTTGTCGCTGATGTCCTTCACGTGGGAAGGGAAGCCAGCACTTTATAATTTCTCCATCCGGAACTGCATTTGCATCAACTGTAACTGTATAATTTAGTTTAAATGTTACAGGTTTCACTAAACTTTCCTGTGCATTTGCAGATTCATCGAAAACTTTTGGGATATATTCTTCAAGAAAAGCATCTAGTGCATCCTTCTTATAACCATCAACAAGTTCTTTTTGTTTCTTTGCTTCTTTATTAATTAAAAAGAGATTGGAAGCTGAGCGAGAGAAATAACATTTCTTTCCGTCAATAATTTTGAACTCCAGTGTTCCATCATTTTCCCATTTCGCTAAATCTTTTTCTTTAGCTTCGGGATAATAACTATTTACAAACTTTAAAACATCATCAACAGTTTTATTAAAATCTTTTTTAATTCTTTCAAGTCTTTCCTTCTCAAATTGAAGTTCAAAAATTTCATCTGCACTAAGTTGAGTTGATTTTAGTTTTTCATCAATCAACTCAGTTGCTTTTTTAAAATTACCTGATAGAACTCTCTGATTGATATCCGAGTATCGGGTTTGTGCCGAGATTAAAATTGTAAGTATCATAAATAAAAAAATTGTTTTCATTAATACTCCTTGCTTACCTTTGTCATCCTGAATTCATTTCAGGATCTTGCAAATTAAATTGGAGATTCCGAAACAAGTTCGGAATAACTTCCTAAAAATAACAAAGGATTAAACATTATTCATCAAACTTTTCTTATTTTTGTTACCATATTTTTCAAACTTCATTTGGAGTTAATATGAAACCTTCCGAACGTTTGCTTTCACTTGATGTGTTCAGGGGAATTACAATTATGGGAATGATACTTGTAAATAATCCCGGTACGTGGGGTGCCATTTATCCGCAGCTTGAACATGCAGCATGGAATGGCTGTACTTTTACTGATTTAATTTTTCCTTTTTTCCTTTTCATTGTTGGTGTTGCTATTTCATATTCGCTTAGCAAGAGAAAAGCTCAGGGCGGTGATATGAAAAGCCTATATCTTAATGTATTTAGAAGAGGAATAATTCTTTTTGGATTAGGTTTAATACTATCAGGTTTTCCATTCGGATTATTATTCGGGCACCAATTTTCATTCAGCACAATTCGTATTCCGGGTGTGCTGCAAAGGATTGCTATCGTGTATATGATCGACTCAATTCTTTTTCTAACAACAAATACAAAATTTCAATATTGGTTTACGGGGTCAATCCTCGTTATCTATACGATGTTGATGAGTTTAGTTCCTGTACCAGAAGTAGGTTATGCTAATTTTGAACCTGGTATTAATCTTTCTGCCTGGATAGATAGATTAGTACTCGGTAATCATTTATGGTCCGGTACAAAATTATGGGATCCGGAAGGAATTCTCTCAACTCTACCCGCAATAGGTAGTGCAATGCTAGGTATCTTTACAGGCAATTTGTTAAGAAGTGAAAAAGATCCAACGACAAAAACAGTTTGGCTTTATGTGGGAGGAAGTATTTTAATGGTTGCAGGTTGGGTTTGGAGTTTTTGGTTCCCAATGAATAAAAATATTTGGACAAGTTCTTATGTTTTATGGACAGCCGGACTAGCATTAAACTTTCTTGCCTTCTGTTATTGGTTTATTGATGTTAAAAAAGTTACCTGGTGGATCAAGCCATTCCAGGTTTATGGTATGAATGCAATTACAGTTTTCTTTTTATCCGGAATTGTAGGAAGAATAATGTATATGGTAAAATGGACGGGACCGGATGGAAATGTTGTAACAATACAAAATTATTTATTTAATAATATGTTCCTGTCTTGGCTGCAGCCGATAAATGCTTCATTAGCCTGGGCAATTTTTTATATTTTGGTTTGGCTTGGATTAATGTGGATACTTTATGCAAAGAAAATATTTATAAAGGTTTGATCAAATGATAATTTTAATTGATTAAAAAGTATTACTTCTTGGATCGGTCTAAGGACCGATCCATACTCAAAAATTTTTACTTATGAAAAAACTTCTACTGATTGTTCTTATTTCTGGTTCGACTTTTGCTCAAACCGATTTGCGCCATAAAATTTCTCAAATGCTGATGATTGGTTTTGCAGGAACTGCATTAACGGATACAACTCTGATTAATGATATTCAAAATAGAGAAGTAGGTGGAGTAATTTTATTTGCCGGAAATGTTTCTTCTCCAACTCAACTCAATCAATTAACAACTCAACTTAAATCTAATTCAAAAGTTCCGCTTTTCATTTCTATCGATCAGGAAGGCGGCAGAGTAGCCAGACTTAAAGAAACGAATGGATATTCAGCAACATATACTCCTTACCAAATCGGCACTTTATTTAAAAATGAAAATACTACGCGTAATTGGGCAGAACAAATGGCGAGTTGGCTTCAAGCAGGAGGAATTAATATTGATCTAGCACCTGTTGCAGATGTAAATGTAAATCCTGAAAGCCCTGCCATTGGAAATCTTGATAGAAGTTTTTCTAAAATTCCTGATTCAGTCTTTCAGAATTGCTTTTGGTTTATCGATGAGTTTCATAAAAAAAATATTTTTAATACTCTTAAACATTTTCCCGGTCACGGAAGCGCTGCAACGGATTCTCATCTTGGTTTTACAGATATCACAAATACTTGGGCGGATTCAGAACTTATCCCTTTTCAAAAATTAATTCAAAATGGTTACACCGATTTTATAATGAGTGGACATCTTTTTAATTCAAATCTTGATCCCGTTTATCCAGCTTCACTCTCACATAATGTTCTGGCTGGTTTGCTTCGTGATAGCTTAGGATTTGGCGGCTTAATAATAACTGATGGAATGTTTATGGGTGCAATTACAAATAATTATTCATTTGAAGAGGCTGTTACTCTCGCCATCAATGCCGGTAATGATATTCTTCTTTATACTTCAAATAAACTTGATGGTAAATCACTTGTTGATAGTGTGGTAAATATTGTCCTTGATAAAATAGCTCAAGGTGAAATCACTGAAGCAAGAATTGATGAATCATACAATAGAATTATGATTAAGAAGCAAAGTCTAACGAGCGTGGAGGAATTTGCAGAAAATATAATCCCGGAAGAATATGGAATAGTCAATTATCCAAATCCGTTTAATTCTTCAACTCAAATAAATGTAAAAATTGCTAAAGCAGGCAATCTTTCAATCAAGGTTTATAATATTATCGGTGAGGAAGTAAGTGAAATAGTGAATGGTTTTTATGAAACAGGAATGCATAAATTTTTCTTTAATGCAAATGAACTTTCTTCCGGTGTTTATTTGTTACGGATGAGTATAGGTGAAAAATATTTGGCTCATAAAATCATTTTGCTAAAATAAAAGAGTTTTAAAATGAAATTTATTTTGTTATTAATAATCGCGGCATCAGTAAATCTTATAGCACAACAAAATCCTCTTAAGACTGTTAAGTATGTTGATCTAAAAAAGTACGTGGGTTTGTGGTATGAATTTGCAAAAATCCCAAACAGCTTTCAGGATCAGTGCGTTAAGGGAACTACTGCAAAATATATTTTAAATGAAGACGGAGAAATTAAAGTATTAAATTCCTGCATTGATGAGGATGGGGAAGTTGATGAAGCTGATGGACTTGCAAGAATAGTTGATAAGAAATCTAATGCTAAGCTTGAGGTTAGTTTTTTCAGCATATTTGGCTGGCGACCAATTTGGGGTGATTATTGGATAATCGGACTTGATGAAAATTACCAGTGGGCAATTGTTGGAACGCCCAGTAGAAAATATGGCTGGGTTTTAAGCCGCACTCCAAAAATAGATGAAACAACTACGAACAAAATATTTCAGATATTAAAAGATCAGGGTTATGATTCTAAAAAGTTTGAGATAAGCAAACAATAATTTTTTTTATGCATTACGTAGAAACCTCCGAGGTTTTATAAACCTCGGAGGTTTTTTAATTGTTACCTCAGATTTAAGCTTCTATTTTTGATCCAAGAACTTTTAAAAATTGTCTCATCCATTCAGGATGTGCAGGCCAGGCTGGTGCAGTAACCAAATTCCCATCAGTTAAAGCATTGTCAGCACCCTCTGAAATTTTTCCAAACTTTGCACCTGCAATTTTACATTCCGGACCCACGGCAGGATACGATATTACTTTTCTATCTTTAAGTACACCTGCAGCAGCTAGAATTTGCGGACCATGACATATTGCAGCAATTGGTTTTTTCTTTTTCGCAAAGTGTTTTGTAATTTCTAAAACTCTTTTATTCAATCGAAGATACTCTGGCGCTCTGCCGCCGGGAATTACTAATGCATCGTATTGTGCGGGATCCACTTCATCAAAGTTTGCATTGATAGCAAATCTGTGTCCCGGCAATTCCACGTAAGTTTGATCACCAACAAAATCGTGAACTGCTGTTTTTACAGTATCACCTTTTTTCTTTTCTGGACAAACTGTATGAACTTCATGTCCAACCATCGTCAGGATTTGAAAAGGAACCATCGCTTCATAATCCTCTACAAAATCTCCAACGAGCATTAAGATTTTTTTTGCAGCCATAAGATCACCTTTTTGAATGTTAATAAGTAGTTAATTAAGTCACCTTTCTCAAATCTGTGAAACCTTCGAGGTTTGGCTAAAAAAGCAGTTAAAATAATAGAAGGTGCTTGCTTATTTCAGAAAACCTCGAAGGTTTTTATCAAATATGTGTAACATAAGATAATTAATTCTGTATTGTACAAAGAAAATTAAAATTATTTTTTAATAATCACTTACGATAAACATAAAATTAGATTTACTCTAAATCCGTAAAGCAGACTTAAGTCTGCTCTACGATATGAATAATTGTTCAATAAACCCAACTTAAAGTTAGCTATCACTCAATTATTATAAAGTACCTTTATCAGTTTAACTTTGCCATCAAAATCAGTTGTGATAATTTCTTCTTTACTGATTGGTGCAATTGTATTTACAAATCCATTTGTAATTTTATACTGCCAAAGAATCTTACCGGTTTCAGAATCAAGGGAGTATATCATTCCATTTTTAGTTGCATAAAAAATCACTCCATCTTTTTCAACAATTTGCGCAGAGCTAATATCATAACCAAATCCACAGTTTGTAATCCATAACGGTTTTTCAAGTTTATCCGAAACTGGGAGAGCAAGAATTGTATCATTCATTGTTCGGATAAAAAGTTTTTCACCATCTTCAGATAAACCAACTGTTTCTCTTACTTTATATTTTCCAGTTCGCCAAACTTCAATACCTGATTGAATATCAATTGCTGTAAGTTTTCTATCCGGTGCTGCAATAAAAACAATTCCTTTTGAAACTACAGGCCAGCAGGCAGCGGGGGAATAGAAAGTTCCTGCACGATCTCCTTTCCACTTCCAGATTAATTTTCCGGTTAATGCATCGAGGCAATAAAAATTTTCATCCCATGCACCGAATAAAATTTTGTTATTATAAAACGCTGGCTTGGTTTCTACAAATCCATTTAATCCTTTAAACTCCCAAACGAGTTTTCCACTTTCCAGATTGAAAGCACGAAACACTCTATCGCTCCCACCGATAAAAACTTTATCATCTTCTATAATCGGGCTTCCTAAAACAGCAGCGTTTGTCTTGTATTCCCAAACGAAGTTTCCATTCTCTGTATTCAAACAATAGATTGAACTATCCGCACTGCCGAATACAACATAATTATTTTTGATAGCTGCGGTGGAGTAAATGCCATTTTGTGTTTTGTATTTCCAAATAACCGATCCATTTAAAATATTTAATGAATAAAAATATCCTGAAGCGTTACCAACATAAAGGAAATTATCTTTAATAACTGCAGATGATCCAATCGTATAACCTGAATTAAATTCCCATACAGATTTTACATTAGGATATTTTTTGTTTATAGAATAATCGATAGATATCTCTTGATTTGTTTGATTAGTATTTAGAATTTTATGGCGTGGAGTTGATGCCCAATATTTTTTTGAGTTGAGTTTAGGAATTCTTTCATAAAAATAAATTGAATCAGTGCCAACATTAACTAAATTATATCCGCCTCCATCATCATTGGAAGAAAGATTTGATCTGCTTTCGATTCCTTTTATTCTTTCAAAATCATAAACTTTATTTTGATGTTCATGTCCAAAAATAACAACTTGAACATTTAATTTTTCCAATCTGTTCAACATCTCATACCAATTTGCAATGCTTTCATCAAGCGGATAATGAGTTACAAAAATTATTGGTTGATTAGGATTCCTAATACTGGTAGTTAATGAATCAAACCATCGTAGGTCTTCCGGGGCAAAGTAACCATCAGCCATACGCATTCGTGGTCCTTGATGCAAACCAATGAAAAGGAATTTATCATAATTAAAAACAAAGCGATCATTACCCCAGAGTTTTAGAAAATCTGTGCAGCCGGATTCGGACCATTTTGTATCGTGGTTACCGGGAATTATGTAGTAAGGTTTTTCAAGTTTATCCAGAATAGTTTTTGCGAGCAATAATTCTTGTAGTGTCCCGGTTGCAGTTAAGTCTCCGGAAACTATTGTGAAAGAAATATCTTCGGCGGAATTAATATCATCAACACTTCTTTGTAAATCGTCTGATGCAGTTGGATAACCGATGTGGATATCTGTGAGCCATGCGAAATTAAATTGCTGGGGAAAAGTTAGGTTTGCTGTTATTAAGAATATTAAAAAAAGTTTTTTCAAAAGTTATGCTTTCTTTTTTATTTCACCTCTCGACCTGCCTGCCGGTAGGCAAGCTTCGCTCGAGATGACGATTCAACTTCGCTCGGGATGACGGTTCAATTCCACATTGATCGAAATAAAAAGCCCATTCCTTTTGGGAATGGGCTGGAGAAGGGCTTTTTATCTCATCAGAATCATTTTCTTACTTTGCTTAAAATTATCCGTGATCAAGGTATAAAAATATATTCCGCTGGATAATTCACCTGCAATAAAATGTATTGAATAATTTCCAGCAGCAAGATTATCATTTAATAAAGTTGCAACTTCTCTTCCAAGAATATCCGTAACAATTATTTTTGCATTTGTTGTTTTTGCAACACTAAATTTTATTTGTGTACTTGGATTAAATGGATTTGGATAGTTCTGTTCAAGTACAAAATTATTTGGAATCTGGTTATCTTCCTGCTTTACATCAGTTGGAGTGAAAGTTCCGATTCTTAAATCATCCAGATAGTATGTGCCTGTACTAATATTATTTGGTAAATAAGTAAACTGATAACTATCAAATACAAATGGTGGTTCAAGAATTCCATTACCAAGCCAGTTTCCCGTTTGTCCCAAAGATAAATCCCAGTTTACAAGTTTCCAACCAATCCAATTAACATCGTACCAGGGACTCACTTCTAAATTAGTAGGTGAGCTGCCGGAAGTTTCCCGCAAACAAAATCTGAATTGATTATGATTTCCATCCCCAAAAATAAAAGTTTGGAGTAAACCGTTTTTATCAAAAGTTGGAGTTGCAACTGAACGATATTCTCTTATCAGCCAGTTGGCAGCAGTCGTATCAAATGCATAGTCAAACATAACTGATTTTGTGCTGCCAGTATTGAGATTGAAAATTGAAGTGACGGAAGTAATTTTAGTCAGCGATGGAATAACACCAACTGTGCTTCCGGAACTAGTTGGCTGAAGCCAGCCTGTTATACCGGTTTCAAAATTATCGATGACGGTTTGCGAAAGATAATTTGAGTTGCCTGTTGTAAATTGGAAATTTGTATCAGCAACTGTGGGATTTCCAAATGTATCTTCAAGGCCAGCAAGAATTTTTACAGTGTAAGTTTCATTTCCAATTAAAGGGGTTGTAATGAAAAAATTTAATACGCCTTTCCCGTTAACAGTATAGTATCTAAGAATAAATGAAGCATTTGTTTGATCAGAATTCTTTATGATTTTTACACGCGATGAAATAGTTGACGTTTTAATAAGCTCATTGAATGCAGCGCTGATTATTGGTTTCAACTCAACATTTGTTGCATTGATTTCAGGATAAACTTCTGTCATAATCGGTGGAATTTTATCAGCCACTTTCGCTCTGATATTAAATACATAATCATCACCGCCAACACCATCAGCATTTCCATCAAACAGATGAGTGTATTTATCTTCAGCATTTCCTTTAACAGTAATTTGATATAATGTATCATACAAAAAATTAGTTGTATTAACTGTAATTGTTTTATCTCCATTTGACCAGGCAAATGTTGCTGCTGCAGTTGGAGTTATAATTATATTTGATTCAACGATTGTTTTATTCATCGGTCTCGAAAAATTAATTATCAGGTTCTCAATTCCAGGATATAAACTATCATTTTGAGCGGGAACTGTTGAAACAATTTTTGGAGGAACAGTTGAAATAAGATTAACATCTTTAAATGTAAAAAATGTATCTGCCGTCGTAACATTAACAGAATATGGTTCATATCCCGTTGCTGAAACTTGCAATTGATTAGTTCCGGCAGGTATATCTTCAAAATAATAAAAACCATTTCTTAAAAGATTTGGATCAGAGGAATAATTATGGAATAATGATTGCCAGGTATCTGTGGTATCACTCTGCCCGTTTAAAGAAACAATTGCTCCATTTACCGCTAAACCTGATTCTAAATCTTTTACAATTCCAACTACTGTTCCCGCAAAAGGTCTAATAGCATTTTTATATTTTAAAATTGTCCAGAACATTGTTTTAGCTTCAAGTCGTTTCCAAGATGCATTCATATTTAATTGGTTCTGAGTTGGATTTGTATGAAAACCGGCTTCACTTAATTCTGATGCCATGTTTGATTCGCGATTAACTGAAAGATAGGGCACAGATCCGGCAACGCCATAAAAAGTTCTATCCCCAATGGAACCTCGTGCAGTTGTTCTCATACCTGAAGTAAGTAATCCGGTCATAATGTCTGCCATTTTCTTTCCACCGTATGGAGTTTTTTCAGGTCCGTTAATTCCTAACTGTCCCCACATTACTAAAGTGCTGTTTGGTGTTGGCGAATCTGATGCATCGCTGTGTATTGAATGATAATGAGCTGCACCCTTTGCATTTGCATCATCAGTTCGTTGGGATAAACCAACCAATTGCTGATCATTTGTTCTGCAGATATAAACTGTATCAATGTCTGTCCAATCCAAAAGCATTTGTCTAAGATTTAAAGCAACACGCAAATTCTTTTTAGCTTCTGAGTAACCATAAATTCCCATGTTTTCATCCTGGCTGTGACCCGGATCTAAATAAATATTCCAGCCGGAAAGCCCTGTAACTTGCTGTGAATAAATTTGGCTGTTAAAAATTATGCACAGGATAATAATAGAAAAGATAAAAACCAGATTATTTGTAATAGATTTTTTCATTATTGTATTCCTCCCTTATTCTATATTCATTAAATAAATTGAGCCATCATTGATAACATCGAAGACGATTTTTTTACCTTCGGGAGAAAAACTAGGATTCATTTCAATTCGGTCTCTAGTGTTTGTTAGATTTATTTTCTGTGTGCCGTCAATATTAATGGTGTAAATATCAGAACCAGTATAATCTTGTCCGTCATCTTCAGCAATCATATAAATTAACTTTCCGCTGTCGGATGACCATCGCGGGCGGTTACCTTTTCCAAGATCAGTAAGATTTGTTCCATCAACATTCATAACAAAAATATTTCCGCCCATCACTTCAAAAACAATTTTTGTCCGATCTGGTGAAATAGAAAAATTAATGTATTGTGCATCTTTAATCGGTTCAAAATAATCTAACTTATTAGTGGTGGCATCTTCTGCAATTATTTTATCATCCTTTAAGAAAAAAGATTTTTCACTGTTATTGCGGTATTGAAGTTTTGGTTTTCCTGTTAAGTAAATTTCAAAATTATCTCTTGTTGGAAGTAAAACTTTTGCATCACCTTCAGTCCATTCCGGTAGATAAGGCATCATCGATTTATAATCTGTTAATTGTGATGATTGATCAGAATCAACATTAAAAACTTTTACTGCATTATATCTTTTTAGGTCTTCGTACTTTGCAACACGAGTTAAAATTGATTTGGAATCAGATGACCATTTATATCCGAATCCAGCAGCCATCTCATCGGTAATTTGTTTCGATGAATTTAAAGTTAAATCATAAATCCAAATTCCTTTATATCCCGCTTTTGTGTAAGCAATTTTATTTCCGTCGGGAGAAAAAACCGGACTCATCGAAATATCCTCAATAGAACCGGTTAAATAAATTGGCGAATTAGTTTGAGCAAAAAGCAGGGGAGCTAAAAGGAGAAAAAAAATAGTGAGACTGTTTTTCATTATACGACCTTGGTTTAGAATATTATTGAATAATTTTAATAATCAATTATTTAACTGACAAATTAAAAAAAAATAAAGTGAGTTTCACCCTACTTTCTTTTGTGAGCAGTTTATATTTTAGCGCGTGTAATTATTCAGAAAGATAAAAATGAAAAATTCAATTACAATATTTATTCCGCAAATCAATCTTAAAGAAAATGAAAAGACAATAAAAAAATTTCAAAGCTCACCGCTTGTTAAAGAAGTAATTCTCATTTCATCTGAAGATAAATATTCTTCATTTGAAAATATCAGAGTTGTTTACAGTAAATATTTTCATAGCAGTGAAGCAGTAAAACTTTTAGCGCAGTATTCATCAACAGAGTACACACTTTATATTCAGGGAGATAAATCAATTCGTCCCGGACAATTTTGTTTGGATAGGTTTTTACAAGTGGCAGAAAATTCAAATGCAGCTCTTGTCTATTCAGATTTTTATGAAGAGGAACACGATAAATTAAAAATCCATCCTGTAATTGATTATCAGGTGGGAAGCTTGCGAGATGATTTTGATTTTGGACGGTTATTATTTATCAAAACTGAATGGATCAAAAAAATTGCAGCGTCAGATGAAAATAATTTTAAATTTGCAGGAGTTTATAATCTTCGGTTAAAACTTTCTCAACATATTTCTGTGGTAAGAATTCCCGAATATTTATACACCGTGGAATCATCCGACGAAGTTAATACTGAAGAAAAACATTTTAGTTATGTTGATCCCAAAAACAGGGAAGTGCAAGTTGAGATGGAGAAAGCCGTTACTCAACACCTTATGGATATTGGGGCGTATGTTCATCCACCATTTAAAGAAATCGATTTATCATCCGTAAAAGATTTTGAATACGAAGCATCGGTGCTCATTCCTGTTAGAAATCGTTTTAAAACTGTTGGCGATGCAATTGAATCAGTGTTAAAACAAAAAACAAATTTCAAATTCAATTTAATAGTTATAGATAATCACTCAACAGATGGAACCACAAACGTTATAAAATCATTTGCTCAAAAAGATAATCGAATAATCCATCTTACACCTGAACGCAATGATTTAGGAATTGGCGGCTGCTGGAATGAAGGCATTCATCATCAACTTTGCGGAAAATTTTCTGTTCAGTTAGATAGTGATGATATTTATAAAGATGAAAACACATTGCAATCCATTGTGGATATTTTTCATAAAGAAAAATGTGCAATGGTTATTGGTTCTTACCAGCTTACGGATTTTAACCTGAATGAACTTCCACCCGGATTGATCGATCATAAGGAATGGACTAATGATAACGGGCCGAACAATGCGTTAAGAATCAATGGGCTTGGAGCGCCAAGAGCATTTTTCACTCCAGTACTCAGAGAAATAAAAGTTCCCAATGTTAGTTATGGTGAAGATTACTCTGTTGGATTGGCAATAAGCAGAAAGTATAAGATTGGCAGAGTTTACCATTCGGTTTATATCTGCAGGAGATGGGAAGGTAATTCAGATTCACAATTAGACATTGTTAGAATAAATGCAAATAATGTTTATAAAGATAGGATTAGAACGTTTGAATTGCTTGCGCGCAAAAAATTAATCGCTAAATGATTATTTTTTTGATAATTTGGTAAAAATATTTTTATCAAATAAATAATAATATTATGACAAAAATTATTGACTTTAGAAACTAATTTTCATACTTTTTTGAAGTAAAAATTTTAATCTATTGTATTTTTGTTCTGATTAATAATTGTCTGAGTAAAAAGGGTAATAAAATTATCCTGCATCAGAACTACTCCCTCCGATAAGAAGAGAAAAAATTAAGGAGTAAGAACATATGAGAAAACTGCTACTTTTTAGCATACTCGTCCTACAAATAATTTTCATTCAAACCTTTGCCCAAGTTGGTAAAATTACGGGCGTTGTAAAAGATGCTTCATCTAATGAACCATTAATTGGTGCAAACGTACTTCTCGAAGGTACAACCATCGGTGCTGCAACAAATGTTGATGGTTATTATGTAATTATAAATGTACCTCCGGGCAAATATAATCTCAAAGCTTCAATGGTTGGATATGCTCCTAATGTTGTAAGAGAAATTAGGGTGAGCATTGATCAAACTACTGAAATTAATTTCAATCTCGGTTCAAACGCATTTCAGACTGAAGAGGTTGTCGTAATTGCTACTACACCTATCGTTCAGAGAGACGTTTCATCCAGCCGTGTTAACCTTAACGTTGCAGAAATTGAAAACTTGCCTGTTACAAGTTTGAGTTCTGTTATTGGTTTACAAGCCGGTGTTAGATCCGGGCTGGAAATAAGAGGTGGTGCAGCAAATCAAACTGCCTTTTTAATTAACGGCGCTACACTAAGAGATGAAAGAGATAACTCACCATTTACCGGAATCAGCTATTCTTCAATTGATGAAATTCAAATTCAGACCGGCGGATTTAATGCAGAATACGGAAACGTAAGATCCGGTGTGGTAAACGTTGTTACCAAGGAAGGTTCAAGAGATAAATATACTTTCAGTTTAATTTCTCGTTATAGCTCAGCTTCTTCAAAACATTTTGGAATTTCAGCTAATGATCCTAATTCTTATTGGATTAGACCTTATGTGGATCCAAAAACAGCCTGGTTTGGCACTAAAGCAACTGATCCTGTAACGGGTCAACCGGTTTGGGATGCGTTCACTAAACTTCAATATCCAGAATTTGAAGGATGGGTTTCCGTTGCCCAAAAAACTTTACTCGATGCCGATCCTACCAATGATATTACACCAGAACAAGCACAAAAAATATTTTTATGGCAGCACAGAAGACAATTAGATATACAAAATCCAGATTATGAAATAGATGGAAGTTTTGGCGGCCCGGTTCCTTTCGCACAAAGTATAGGTAACTTAAGATTTTTTGCTTCATATCGCCAGACTGATAACCAATATTTGGTTCCACTTTCTACTGATGGCGTAAAAAACTACGTTGGTCAGTTAAAACTTACTTCAGATATTGGTAAAGGTATGAAGGTAATGGTTCAGGGTTTATTAAGTGAAGTAGATGGTACTAATAATAATAATGCCGGTTTACCGGGTATCTTTAGATCACCTGAAGATATTGGCGCGGTGATGAACCAGGTAAGTTATATTGATGCCAGAATGTTTGCTCCTGAGTATTGGGCGCCTAGTACAATCAAATATCAATCTTTTGGCGGCAAATTTACTAATGTTATATCACCAACAACTCTTTATGAATTAAATGTCAGCACATTCCAATCAAAATATTCTACTAATCCTGCAAGAGACAGAGATACTTCAAGAATATATAATGTAGGCGGAGTATTATTGGATGAAGCACCATTTGGTTTTGCTGATTTTCCATCCACAGGTATTAACGGATTAAGAATGGGTGTAGGATTTAGTAACTCCCGAGACAGCAGTTTAGTTACGGTTTATACTGCAAAATTTGATTTCCAGAGTCAGTTAGATCAAATAAATAACTTTAAAACAGGTGTTGAATTTAATTATACTGATAACCGGGTAAATTCTGCATCGGTTGATGTATTCTTACCAAACGGTCGATATAAATCTACTTGGAGCAATTTCCCTATAAGAGGTGCATGGTACTTGCAGGATAAATTAGAGTTTGAAGGTATGGTAGCTAACCTCGGTGTAAGATTAGATTACTCTAATCCTCAAGGTACATGGTATGAATATGGTACTTATGATAAAGCATTCGCTTCAGAAAACTCATTAGGTTTAGATACTCTATTAAGAAAAGTTACAGTTGATAAGCAAATTAATATAAGTCCCCGTATTGGAATTTCATTCCCAATTACAGTTGACAGTAAATTATATTTTAACTATGGACATTTTAGGCAGCTTCCCACCGCCCAGAACCTTTTCTTATTAAGAAGATTTTCTGATAATAATCAGGTAACAACGGTAGCTAATCCAAATAGCGTTTTACCCAAAACAGTTTCCTATGAATTAGGATTTGAGCAAAATTTATTTAATGAACTGTTATTAAGATTAGCCGGTTATTATAAAGATGTATCCCAGCAATCCAGATTAGTCGAGTACATTAGTCGTGATAACAAAGTTGATTACTCAAAAACAGAACCGACTAACTATCAAGATGTTAGAGGCTTTGAATTGACTTTAACAAAAAATCGCGGAAATTGGATTCAAGGATTTATTAATTACACTTATGATGTTAGAAGTTCGGGCAATTTTGGCTATGATACTTATTACGAAAGTTCATCACAACAAAAACGATATGAAGCCACTGCTACTGATGCATATCAAGTAAAACCAATTCCAAGACCTTTCGCTAATGCTAATATTGATATCTTCACTCCAACCGATTTTGGACCGCAGTTAGGCAGTCTTTATCTGCTTGGAGATTTGAGACTTAGCTTTGTTGGCAGTTGGACATCAGGATATTATTTCACCTGGGCTGGTGGTGGAAGTATTCCGGGAATTCAGAATAATGTTAAATGGAATGATTATGCAAATGTAGATTTGAGGATAAGTAAAACCTTTAACATTATGGGTCTTAACCTTCAGATCTTTGCCGATATCAGTAATCTGTTTAATTATAAGTATATGACGCAGTATGGTTTTGTTGATGCAAATGATTACTTAGCTTATATGAGGTCGCTTCATTTACCTAAAGAAATTGGTGACCCACTTGGATATGGCAATATACCGGGCAACGATGTACCAGGTGATTATAGATCTGGTCCGTACATTCCATGGGATCCAAATGCTGCTGAAGGCCTAAAAGATGTGTGGAGAAAAAACAAATCGTATATCGATATGCCAAATCAGGAATTCTTCACATTCCTTAACCCGAGAGATATCTTCTGGGGTTTAAAATTATCGGTAGATTTATAATAGAAGAGGAATCAATGAAACATTATAACAGAAGAAATTATTTAATAAAACTCTTTTTCGCTTTAATTTTATTTGGGTTTTCATCCACCACATATTCACAATACGCAGTAAAGTGGATGTCTGTTGGATCACTTAACAATTGGTATTCAGAAATAGGAAGCGAAATAGAAGAGGGATTTGTTAAAGAGCAGCAATATGGTTTACAGTGGCCTGCACTTTATGCATATCAAGATATCCAGGCTGCAAAAGCATTTTGGATTGGTGCAACAAATTTTACTAATCCTGCGGATCCTCAAAGTCCTTATTCTTATAAAGTTGTGCATGTTGGACCAAGAGTTACAGGAGGAGGCGAATTCTTTCCGACGGGATTTAAAATGACAAGTAAATTTGAGCCACCTACAGTTTTTGTTGATGGAGATCTTTCCATTGATAAAAGTGTTGACAACGATAAGGTTGACCCAAATTTATTTGCAGACAGAATGATTTTAAATACTGATAATACACAGCTTGGTATATCGATAACACGAAAAATAATTCAGTTCAGTCAGCAGTTTCATGATAATTATATAATATCGGAATATACTTTTAAGAATACTGGTAATGTTGATGCTGATCCTGAAATTGAACTTCCCTCCAACACATTAACCGGAGTCTATTTCTATTATCAATACAGATTTGCTGTTTGTGCTAATACAAGATATGAAATTGGAAATGCTACTGGCTGGGGTATTAATTCAATGTTAGATACTCGTGGAGATGGAGTGAAAGTCGATGCACCAACCGAAAATTTCCGAGCTCAATACATGTGGCACGGAAAATATCCAATATTTACAAAATATGATAACATCGGCGGACCAATCTGGGCATCTGCTATAAATGTTGAAAAGGGTGACACAGTTGGAAGATTAGGTGCTTATCAATTTGCAGGTGTGGTTACTTTACATGCAGATGTTTCGGCTACTGACAAAAATGATGATCCTACACAACCTAAAACAACCTCTTGGGAAGGTTCTGATGAACCATTGACCTCAAATAATGATTCATTTAATAAAGCAAAAATGGAAGCAGAATATGGATGGTTGTCGAAAGGGCATAAATCACCTCGCCATGTTGATGTTGTCGGCGGCGGCGATCCATCATTAGGTACTCCCGGTGGTTTTTCAATGGCAAATGGCTACGGACCCTATACACTTGCACCTGGTGACAGCATAACTTTAGTAATTGCTGAAGCCGTTTCCGGAATAAGCCGTGAGCTTGCAACCTCAACAGGTATTAAATATAGAAATGGGCAAATAACCGTTGACCAAAAAAATGCAGTTGTGTATCAAGGCAGAGATTCACTGTTCCAGACTTTCAGAAGAGCAATAGCAAATTATCAATCAGGTTATACCATTCCAGAACCTCCATTACCGCCTAAAACTTTTAATGTTACCGGTCTTGGAGATAGAATTTCTTTAACATGGGAAACTTATGATAATCCCGGAGCTAATTTAGAAGGCTATGAAATTTATCGTGCAACAGGTAAACCTGATAGCACATTCCACTTGCTATACACCGCTGGTGTTTCTGATAGAAGTTATGATGATACTACACCAATCAGAGGGTTGTCATATTATTATTATATCGTAGCCGTTGGAAGTGCTTCTTCAAATACTGGCGTGGGTTTAACACCTGCAGGTAAATTAAGAAGCAGTCTATATTATACAAGAACATATAATCCTGCTGTATTAAAAAGAGCATCGGGAGATAGTCCCTATTCGGCGATAATCAAGGGTAAGAACGCGGGTCCTTTTTATATTCAAGGCGGTGTTAACGACAAATTGAAAATTGATATAGACAATGAGGGTCCTGTTGAAATTACCATTGCAGCGAATTCAGCAGCAGTAGATACTCTTGAAATCGGAAATATCGTTGGACAAATAAACCTAGCATTAAATATGAATGTTGCATCTGATAATGGCTTCGGATATCTTGTTCTTAAATCACCCACATCAGGGGATAATTCAAAAATTGATATTATGAATATTTTAGAAAACGCATATTCGGAACTTGGATTGATTCCTGAAACTGTAAAGGGCGGCATTCCAACCGTACAGGAAGCTTTAGATAAAATTAGAGTCGTTCCAAATCCGTATAATATTTCTGCATCTAAAGAATTAGGTTATGGTGAATTGGCAAATAACAGATTATTTTTCTTTAACATTCCTGGCAGATGTAACATTAAGATTTACTCTGAATTAGGTGAGTTAGTAGAAACAATTGAACATACGGATGGAAGTGGTGACCAGGCATGGGATTCTTTGACATCATCCGGTCAAATCGTTGTAAGTGGAATTTATATCGCTGTAGTTGAAGATCTTAATTCCGGCGAAAAGAAAATCGTAAAATTTGTAATCATTAGATAACGGAATAAAATTTTATGAAAAAAAATATGAAAAAAATAATATTAAATTTTGCTCTGATTATTCTGATGATTTTAATTCAGAGCCAAAATACATTTTCCCAAAAGCAAAAATTAGCACAAACAGGAATGAAATTTCTAAACGTTTCTCTTGATGCCCGTATCAGTGCTTTTGGAGACGCAGTTACTTCACTTGAAAATAATTCAAGTGCAATGTTTTATAATCCCGCAGGTATGGCAAGATTAGATAACATTGCAAATATTTCTGTTGGCAGCACAAAATTTATTGCCGACTTTAAATATTATAATGCAAGCATTGCATTCGCACCTTTTGATGGCGATTATGGTGTTATTGGTTTTAACTTTTTATCTGTAGATTATGGTGATTTTTACGGCACAGTTAGAGCTAATAATGATCAGGGATATTTAGATGTAGGAACATTTAGCCCTACCGCAGTTTCTTTCGGTATCGGATATGCCAAAACATTATCTGAAAAATTTGCAATCGGTGGTAACGTTAAATATGTAAGACAATCACTTGGCACAAGCGTTATCGGTAATGTTGTTATCGATCCTCCATCCAATGGATATGCAAGCGGTAACACTGAGGAAAATAAAATTGATGTTCTCGCTTTTGATTTTGGTATCATTTATAAAACAGGATTTAATAGCCTGGATATCGGAATGAGTGTTAGAAATTTTGCTCGTGAAGTAAAATACAAACAAGAAGGTTTCCAATTACCATTAATATTTCAGATAGGCGCTTCCTTCAATGTGGCAGATCTTCTGGACGTTGATAAACAAATGCATTCACTCCTGCTTACGGTTGATGCAAATCATCCGCGCGATTTTAAGGAGCAGATTCTTGTTGGTCTAGAATATACTTTTATGAATATGATCTCACTTCGCGGAGGATATTCAGCACCTAATGACGAAAGAGATTTTTCTGCAGGTGTAGGTCTTAAAAAGAATATTGAAGGATTAAATTTAGGAGTTGATTATTCCTATACTCCTTTCGGAATTTTTAATAGTGTTCATAGAATAACAATTAATTTTGCTTACTAATGCTTATTAGCTTAATTAAAAATTAAGTTTGGGAAAAACATGAAAAAAATATTACATAAAGTTTTTACGGTTTTGGTTTTTCTTTCAACAATTTTGTTAATCAGTTGCAATGAAGAACCAACTCCTAGTCTTAATGATTTGCCGGCAGGCAATTTACCAGCGCCTAAAATTACTGCTTTGAATCCAGCAGTACAGGGATTGGCTGGTGTTACTACAATTACAATTACAGGCTCCAATTTTTCATCTAATCTGAAAAATGACTTTGTATATTTTAACGGTAAACCTGGTACAGTGTTAAGTGCAACTCCAACACAGCTTACTGTATTGGCTGCCAATGTTGTTTCAGATGTTGTGCTTGTTAAAGTAGCCGTTTTAGGGGCTGATAATTTTAGCAACATTTACAATTTCAAACTTTTATCTCCCTGGCAAGAGTTCTATCAATTTGATAAGGTTGCTGAAAAACCAACTGGAGTCTTTCTTGATAACAACGATAATCTGTTAGTAGGTCTTAATAGTATAGGAATATGGAAGATTACTCCAGATAAAGTTAAATCACTTTATATCCCTTTTGGAGCCAATGTACAGAAATGGTTAAATTTTAGGTATGGACCTGGTGGCGAACTTTATGGTGTTGGTACTGCAAGGGGGGTATGGAAACTTGTTGAAAATGTTAAACCTGCTTCACCTTGGGGCTTGCCTCCTTCAGGATCAACAATAAAAGCTCTTGAATTTGATGGCAGCCAAAATCTTTGGACCTTGAATACGAGCAATACTATTTATAAATTTAAACAGGATAAAACATTTACAGCTTATCCTTTTATAGGTGTTCTTAGTGCTGTTAGAATGTTTAATAATGACTTGTATGTTGCTGCTACTAAAGATAATATTGAAGGTGTTTGGAAAATACCAATATTAAATGGCGATTTGGGAACACCTGAATTGTATTTTGATATAACTAATATAAAGATTGGGGCTAAAATTACTGCATTAGCATTTTCTGCTAATGGTGATTTAATTATCGGTACAGACAAAGGACCGAATCCAATTTTAGTTGTTAAACCAGATAAGTCTTATTCGGAACTTTATCCCGGAGTTATACCGGCAAACTCAGTTGTTTCGATGTTCTGGCCTTCAACCGGAACTAGTTTATACTTTGTAAGAGGTGAGGAAGTAACCGTTGATGCTTCAGGTAAAGTTACAATAACAGTTCCTCAAACCGTGCTTCGAGTTGAAATGGAACAAAATGGTGCTGCATATTTTGGTCAATAATAAATAGTAAATAAACAATTAAGTCATAGTGACTTACTCAATCACAAACTCATAGGAGACAGAATGAAAAAACTGATATCTTTTCTTTTTGCGCTTGTTCTCTTCTTCGCAATGGGAACTGCCTACTCACAAGGCTGGACTCATTTGGGAAATTTCCCGAATGATACTTTCATGGGAAATACAGGTGGTCATGGTGTAGCTGTTGACCCCGATGGTAAAGTGTGGTGTATTTTTTATGGCACTACAGATAGCGTTTTCGATGTACATAGCGGCGTAAAGAAACTCGTTCGTGCTATTTATGTATTTAATGCTGATGGTACGCCTGCATCATTTTCCCCAATCAAAACTATTACTGTCGGCGGAGTAACAGATACTCTTTTCAATAGTAATAGAGGTATTAGAACAGATAATAACGGTAATATTCTATACTGTCCATTTGATGCTATGTACAGAATTAACTATCAAACCGGTGAAGGAATGAATAAAGTTCAACCAACTGTTGGTATGACGTTAACGGCATCTGCGGTTGATGCGGCAGGAAACATTTTTACTGCACCAGTAATTCCTGGTAATCCAATTCAAATGTTTACTACTGATTTTGTTTCCCTTGGTACCGCTGTTGCTGCCTCTGTAGGTTATTCACGTACATTAGAAGTTTCACACGATGGAAACACAATCTATTGGACTGGTTACACTAATAATCAGGTTTACGTTTATTCACGTCCTGATGAATTTTCACCATTCGCATTAACAGATTCCATTTTACAGGGATTTGCTTGCGAATCAGTTACCTGGTCACGTGATGGAAGTTTGTTGTGGTTTTCTTCAGGTTCAGGTTTAACACCTCCTAATGCATATCCTCATTATCCAACAACTTATGATAATGCTACATGGTACGCATACGATCCTGTTTCTAAAATGCTTGTAGATAATATTAAATGGGTATTCAATACTCCGGGTAGTCCTGATGAAAGACCTCGTGGTTTGGATTTTAGCACAGACGGAAGTTTAGCTTACGTAACAGCTTTTGGTCGAAGTGATATTCCTGCATTCCAAAAATTTGAAAAACCAACTGCAACCGATATCAAAGTTACTTTTAGTGTTGATATGGGTGTTCAGGCATTTGAAGGCAACTTTACTCCTGGATCAAGTACAGTTGTTATTCGTGGTGATTTCCAAACTGCTGCCGGTGATCCTGTTGGAAACTGGCAAGGTATGTTATTCCCATTAACTGATCCTGATGGCGATACAGTTTATACTGCTACTGTTACATTTCCTCTAAGTGCGGCAGGCAGCAGTTTTAACTTTAAATTTGTGGAAAGTCCTGAAAATTGGGAAAGCATAAATAACAGACCATTTACACTGGCCGGTCCCAATATAACAATGCCAACCGTATATTTTAATAATGACTTTACATATACACAATTATTAGAAGTAACCAATACTATTGACTTCACTGCTGATATTACCAGCATTCTTGGCATTGGCGTTGGCGGTGCTTTTGATCCTAACACAGACTCATTACGTGTTGAAGGATTAGATTGGGATAACTTAGGAAAGAATGTAGTTGGAAACAGAAGAATGTTTGCTAACGATCCTGGTAATCCTGGAATTTATACAACCAGTTTAACATTTACATCAGGTTCTGCCGCACCAAATGGTGTTGGAGACTCTACTAAATGGAAATTTAGAGCTTACCCGGATGCAAGATTTGCAAATACTGGCTGGGAAACCGGAACAGATAGATGGCATTATTATCTGGCAAATGGAACAACAGTTACTTTACCCACAATCGTTCCAAATATATATCCATTATTTGGGCCTCTTGCCAATGATGTAGCAATGGAGTTTAACGTCGATTTGACAGGCGCTGTTAATAAATATAACGGCGAGACAATTCCTCTTGATCAAGTTGCGTTTGTTGGAATCAAAGGAGCTGCTGCATTCTTAGGTAGCTGGGGCGGAAACTGGACTGTTGCTGATACAGTTGGCGGCAGTGCTAGTACTTTAAAAGTTCTTCATAAAGTATCCGGAAACGTTTGGCAATATAATGTTGTAGTTCCAGCAGGAACTAATTCCGGTGCTTATGAATATAAGTACGCAGCATTTTACCCGGGTGCAGACACTGTACACGGCGGTTCATCTCCTCTAGATAACGAAGGTGCATTTGGAAAAAATCACCTCTTTATTCTTAAGGATTCTCCAACAGGGTTAGTATTTAATAATAAATTCGGCGATTTTACAACAGATGTTGAACGCATAGATAATGTTATTCCTACAGCTTATGAATTAGGTCAGAACTATCCTAATCCATTTAACCCAACAACAACAATCAGATACAGCATACCTGAAGCAGGACTTGTTACTGTAAAAGTATTCAACTTGCTAGGACAGGAAGTTGCTACACTTGTTAACACTCAACAAGCAACTGGTGCATATCAGGTTAGTTTTGATGCTTCCTCGCTTTCAAGTGGTATTTACCTCTATTCAATAGAAGCAAATAACTTTAAAGCAACTAAAAAGATGATACTATTAAAGTAATTCATCCGATTAGTTAGTGTTTATATTAACAAGCCCCGTAGAAAATGCGGGGCTTGTTTGTTTTAAAAAAAATGATTGCTGCAGAAACTTTGTTTTAAGATTACAAAAGTGGTAAATGTCAGTTCGAACGACTTGCCCGACAGTGAGGCGAGCGATAGAAATCTTTTTTATTTGTGGTCTAAGATTTCTCACCGACTGAACCTGCCTGTCGGTAGGCGGGGGTGGATTCGAAATGACTTTTTCTGTCAGTTCGAACGACTTGACGGACAGCAAGGCGGGAGAGAGAAATCTTTCCTGTACTTTATTTACTATTTCTTAATGGTTCACTTTAATTATTCTTGAAAAATAAGTTTATCTTTCTTTAAAACTTGTTAAGTTTGTATAAGGATTAACAATAAAATTTAATACTATGAAAAATCTTACCATACTCTTCCTATTAGCTTTATTAATCACAAATTTATTTCCTCAATCAGTTCCACCCAAAAGAGAATTTAGAGGTGCATGGATTGCAACTGTTACAAATATTGATTGGCCAAGCGGTACAAATCCTGAAAGTCAGAAACAACAATTAATTAATTTACTTGATGGATTAAAAGCGATAAACATAAATGCTGTTATGTTTCAAATCAGACCGGAATGCGATGCATTATATCAGTCAAGTATTGAACCTTGGTCTCATTGGCTAACTGGCATTCAGGGAACAGCACCAAATCCTTTCTATGATCCTCTTAAATTTGCAATTGATGAAGCACATAAACGTGGAATGGAATTGCATGCATGGTTTAATCCATATCGCGCAGAAAGATCTGTGGGTAATTATGTACTATCTCCAGATCACGTAATTAATAAACATCCTGATTGGATATTGCAGGTTGGTACGGTAAAATTTTTAAATCCTGGTCTTAAAGTAGTAAGAGATTATGTTACTTCTGTATTTATGGATGTTGCGAGAAGATATGATGTAGATGGAATTCATATTGATGATTATTTTTATGTAGAAGGAATTACAAGTCAGGATGCTTCAACATTTACAAATTATCCGCGGGGATTTACCAACTTAGCTGATTGGCGCAGAGACAATGTAAATATTTTAATCAAAGAAGTAAATGATAGTTTAAAAGCAATTAAACCCTGGGTTAAATGGGGTGTAAGCCCAAGAGGTATTTGGCGTCCCGGTTATCCCCCAGGAATTACGGGTAACGATAACTACAATTCAATTTATTGCGATGCTATGGCATGGTTACATGCTAAATCGATTGATTATATTAATCCTCAGCTTTATTGGGCTTTTGGCGGTGGACAGGATTATGGTAAACTTATGCCTTGGTGGGCTGATTCTGCAGGCGCGAACGGAAGACATATGTATGTAGGTCATGCTATTTATAGAATAAACAATCCTTTTAACGCGACAGAAATTCCCAGGCAAATTCGTTTAAATCGAACAGATAATTATTGCCAGGGAAGTGTGCTGTATAATACTTCATCAACATTAGCGAATCCTTTAGGATTTTCCGATTCCCTTAAAAAAGATTTATATCGTTATATCGCACTCAATCCAGTAATGAGTTGGAAAGATATTGTACCACCAAACCCGATACAGAATTTAAGATTTGAGAGATTGGCAAACGGGCAAGGTGGAATTACCTGGGATCTACCTAACACGGCAAGTGATGGTGATTCAGCTTCCCGGTATGTTGTTTATCGATTTGATTACTCTGTTATTCATCAAGGCGATTTAGATAATTCGTCTCATATTTTTAATATTGAAGGATCAAGACAAAGTATTCCCGGCGAACCTCCAAATCCAACCGGACCTTATTACTTTGTTGTTACAGCTCTTGATAGAAATTATAACGAAAGTTTAATGAGTAATGTTTTAACCGTTAGTCCACCTCCAAAACCTATTTTGGCTTTACCAATTAATAATGCAGTTAATATAAAAGATACTATAACATTAAAATGGAATTATCCTTATCTGGCATCATCTTACAGATTACAACTTGCTACTGATTCTACTTTTGCATCCGGTATTATATTGGATCAAAGTAATCTAGCAGATACATTCAAAATTATTACAGGTTTAAGTGGACAGAAAAAATATTTTTGGAGAGCTAATTCAAGTAATGCTGGTGGTACCAGTCAGTTCTCAACGGTATTTAATTTTAACACTGGATTCCCTGTAACGCCTGTTTTAGTTTATCCAGTTGCTTCAGGAAGTATTCCTCTTGATACCACTTTTTACTGGAGAAATTCTTTAGCTGCAGATTCTTATGATTTTGTATTAGCAAAGAGCGCTGATTTTGCACCTAACTTAATTGTTTCCGATGTAAAAGATTTAACAGATACAAGTTATACAGTGACAGGATTACAAAATTACACTTTGCACTTCTGGAAGGTAAGAGCTAAAAATTCTTACGGCACTAGCAACTGGTCGGCTGTTGCCAGCTTTAGAACAACTAATGTAACTGGTGTTGAGGATGAACTACTATTTCCAAAAGAATATGCGCTTGAGCAGAATTATCCCAATCCATTCAACCCTAAAACTAAAATTAGATTTAAGATTTTTCAAGCCGGGCTTACAACTATTAAGATTTTTAATTTGTTAGGACAAGAGGTTGTAGAATTAGTTAATGAATTTAAGAATCCCGGCACTTATGATGTAGAGTTTAATGCTTCTGAATTATCAAGCGGAATTTATTTGTACAGGATTAGAGTTAATGATTTTACTGCATCAAAGAAAATGATTTTAATGAAATAATTAATGCGGCTTTTTCAGACCCCTTCTCAAAAGGAAGGGGTTTTTGTTTTTTATTTGCATGTTTTTACCAAAGTGATTTTAAAAACTTAAATCCTATAAAATGATTATGAAATATTTAAAGTTAGTTCCCATCGCTATCATTCTTGTCTTTATTATCAGTTGTTCCTCAGTAAAAAAATTAACGACTTCTGATAAATTTGTAATTCAAACTCAACAATTAAAAGAGAATCTTGATTCATTGAAGAAACAAATTTCCCTGCCAAAGTTCACAAAAATTGAAAACACTTCGATCGATACAGTAAATAAAAAAATTACAATTGAGTTCAGTAAAGATTTTGCCGTTATCGCACTGCGTGAACAAAATGTTAAAAATTTCTATCAGGAAATTAAAAAAAAATTTTCACCAGAATTTCAGGATTATGATATCAAACTGCGTTCAATGGGATTTTTAATTGAAGAGCTGATACCCAATTATTATCGGACTGATAAAACAAAAGTTGATAAGTCCCGTTTACCCAAAGCAGTTTCCGAAAGAATTCCAATAGTTCAGAACGTTAGTAAAAACATAAAACCAACAAAAGGATTGTTCGGGAAAAATATTATTCTTTGGAATAGTCACGGCTGGTACTACAACAATAATGAAAAAAGATGGATGTGGCAGCGTGCAAGATTATTCCAAACAGTTGAGGATATTGGACCAACAGCTTTTACAATTCCGTACTTAATTCCAATGCTTGAAAATGCGGGTGCAAATGTTTTTGTTCCAAGAGAAAGAGATGTTCAAACTAGTGAAGTAATTGTTGATAATGATTTTAGTACTAAAGATAATTATTTAGAAACATCTTTTTCCGAAAAAAATATTTGGAAAACTTTAGATCAAAAAGGTTTTGCTTTAATCAATCCTACAATTAAGGAAGGTGAAAATCCTTTTAAGAATGGTACAAGCAGATACACTCTTTCATTACTTAATCCGCTAGCTACTGCTTTTTGGATGCCGGATATTCCAAAATCTGGTGAGTATGCAGTGTACATCTCTTATAACTCTTCAAGTAATAATGTAACTGATGCCCGTTATAAGGTTTTATACAGTGGAGGTGAAACGGAGTTCCTCGTCAATCAAACCATTGGCGGAGGCACATGGATTTATCTTGGTACTTTTAAGTTTGATAAAGGAAAAAATAAATCGCAAGGTGTGTTACTTACAAATCAAAGTAAAGATTTGGATAAAATTGTTTCCGCTGATGCAGTTCGCTTTGGAGGTGGAATGGGAATTGTTGAACGCGAAGGTACTACAAGCGGTAAACCAAAGTTTGCTGAAGGTTCCCGCTATTGGCTTCAATTTGCGGGGATGCCAGATACACTTACTTACAATCTAAATAAAAACTCTGATGATTATAAAGATGATTATCAATGTCGCGCTGAGTACGGAAATTATTTATACGGTGCTCCATTTGGTCCCAATAAAAATCGTAATGAAAAAGGTTTGGGAATTCCACTGGATCTTTCTTTAGCATTCCATACCGATGCAGGAATTACAAGAAATGATACAGCTATTGGTACTTTAATGATTTATACTATTGCTGGATTAGACACACAAAAAGTTTTTCCTAATGGGGTTTCACGGCTCGCTAACAGGGATTTAAGTGATATCGTTCAAACACAACTTGTTGATGACATGAGAAAACAATACGATTCCACCTGGACACGCAGACAATTGATGAATGCTAATTACAGCGAATCTGCTCGTCCAAATATTCCTTCAATGTTACTCGAACTTTTATCTCACGAAAATTTTTATGATATGAAATTTGAGCACGATCCCAGATTTAAGTTTGATGTATCAAGATCTATCTATAAAGGAATGCTGAGGTTCTTATCAGTACAGTATGGATTTGATTATGTGATACAACCACTGCCGCCAAAAAATTTTGCAACAGATTTGAATCCCAATGGCGAACTTGAACTTAGCTGGAAAGCTCAGATTGATCCACTTGAACCAACCGCAGTTGCGGATAAATTTATGCTTTATACAAGAATGGATAACGGCGGATTCGATAACGGAAGAATCGTTCAATTAAATAAAATTTTGTTAAATGATCTTAAACCGGGAATAATTTACAGTTATAAAGTTACAGCAGTTAATAACGGCGGTGAAAGTTTTCCATCAGAAATTCTTTCGGCATGCTGGACGAAAAACTCAAGCAAACCAATTTTAATAGTAAACGGGTTTGATCGTGTTTCTGCTCCTGCTAATTTTGATTCACCAACTTTTTTGGGCTTCACAAATTTTATTGATGAAGGCGTCCCTGATAAATACGAGCTGGGTTTTACGGGAACCCAATTTAATTTTGATCCCAATTCTAAATGGGAAACTGACGATAATCCAGGACAAGGTGCAAGTCATTCTGATTATGAAGGAAAAATAATTGCGGGTAATACTTTTGATTTCCCATTTGTTCATGGAAAAGCAATTAAAGAAAATGGATACTCATTCTGCTCGGTTAGTAATCAGTCAGTTATAAATGGCGATGTAGATTTAGGTAAGTATAAAATGGTTGATTTTATATTCGGTGAAGAAAAGCAAACGGCGTCGCCAAAATATAAAAACAAAATTGATTACGAAGTTTTTCCTGTTGCTCTGAGAGAAAAAATTAATAATTATTTAAATGGAGGTGGTAAAATATTTTTAAGCGGCGCATATCTTGGAACTGATTTGTATTCTAATGCCGATAGCAGCGGAATCCGTTTTGCAAATAATATTCTAAAATTCAAATTAAAAACGGGTCACGCAGTAAAAACAGGAAAAGTGTTTTCTGTATCAAATAATTTTTATCCAGTAAAGAATTATTTTGAATTTAATACAACTTTTAATGATTCAATTTACAAAGTTGAAGCACCTGACGAATTGGGTTCAGTTAAGGAAAGCGAAGTTCTTTTACGCTACTCGGAAAATAATTTTAGTTCTGCTGTTGGTTATATAGGGAATTATAGTGCAGTGAGTTTTGGTTTTCCGTTTGAAACGATACTTGGTGAGAAGAACCGAATAGCAGTTATGAAATCTATTATAAATTATCTAGAGCAAAAGTAGATCATTAATCTTGCTTTGCGATCATTGCGATTATCTCGGCGTTCTTTGCGTGAAAAAAATGTTTCTCGCAGAGATCGCAAAGTTATTACGCAAAGTACGCTAAGATTAACTCTTCAACCCAATACCAGGATAATCAGTAAGTGTAACTTTACCATCAATAACTTTCATACCTTCATAAGGATCATTCTTTATTAGCAATGCCCCATCAAGGTCTGCCCAATCTACCATTGGCGAAAGCTGAGAAGCGGCAGAAATTGCACAGCTTGTTTCTGTCATACATCCGATCATTACTTTCATGTTAAGCGAGCGCGCAAGATTTAACATCTTATTAGCTTCACGCATTCCTGTGCACTTCATCAATTTAATATTTATACCGGAATAAACTCCATGTGCTTTTATTACGTCAGAAATTCTTTGTACCGATTCATCACCAATAATTGGAAGAGGTGAGTTTTGCGTTAACCATGCAATATCATCAACTTGCTCTTTAGGCATTGGCTGTTCAATAAACTCAATATTTTTTTCACTCAACCAGTTTATCATATCTAAAGCAAAGTGCTTATCCTTCCAACCCTGATTAACATCTACTGTTAACGGAACATTTGTAACTGAACGGATAGTTTCAATCATTTCTTTGTCATTATCTCTGCCGAGTTTAACTTTTAACACTTTAAATTCTTCAGCTTCTTTAACTTTTTGTCTTACAACCTCGGCAGTGTCAATTCCGATTGTGAAAGTTGTAAATGGAGTTTTGGTTTTATCATAACCCCAGATTTTATACCAGGGCTGATTCATTAATTTGCCAACAAGATCATGCAAAGCAATATCTACAGATGCTTTTGCTGCAGTATTTTTTGCATCGATGGAGTCAACATAATCTAAAATATTTTCCATCTCAAACGGATCGCTGAACTGTTCAAGATTTACTTTGGATAAAAATGTGCTGGCTGTTTCCTGAGATTCACCAAGATAAGGCGGCATTGATGCTTCGCCATATCCTTTAACTCCGTCATATTCAATTTCAGTTAGCATAACAGGAGTTGTTGTTCTGGAGTTAACAGCAACTGTAAAGACATGTTTTAACTCAAGTGTATAAGGTTTGAATGAAAATTTCATCTTTGAGCCTCTGCCTTTGATAATATTTTTTGCAAATGATGAAGTTGGGAGTGAAGCCGCAATAGAACCTGCGGCGATGATTCCCGAGGTTTTAAAAAAATCTTTTCTTGTTTGTTTCATAAAAGTCCTACAAAATTGGATTCGTAAAACAGACTTTAGTCTGTTAAAATGTTAGTGCTAAATAGTACAATCACAGACTGATCCGCCGCGGCAGACTGAGTCACGATTTCCTTCACTCTCTCCTTAGGGGAGAGCAGGAGAGGGGCTATTAATAATTTTCAGTTAACTTTCTAAGTTCAGATGAATGATCATAAAATTCTTCGAGAGATAATTCTTTAAGATAGACCATCCCATAAGCAGCTTTCACTCTTGGATAAGAATGCTTTAAGAAATAATCTTTACCCAAACATAATCTTATAGTTTGATACTGTTCAACCTGAATGCGTTGTGCTAAGCGGGAAAATGGGCCATCATATTCCCAGCTTGGAAAACTTGCTGCTCGTTGCGAGCCGTAACTATTTAAAAAAGTGTTTTCCATAATTGCCATCGAGTTTAAGCTGACAGGAATGTAAATGTTTGCTTCAGCAGGATGGAAACGATACCAAACATTTCTGTACCCCCAAACTCTAATATTTGAAATCCCTGTTTCTTTTTCATAAAGCTTTAACGCTTCGGCAGTAGCCTGTAAAACTTTGTAATGTGTATCCGGACCGCTTCCTTCTGGATCTAAAGCTACGGTTACAATTGTTGGTTTAATCTTTTTTAACAAATTTAAAACCGGAATTACATCTCTATCCATTTCCGGATTTTCTGTAAAAATATCACCCTGATAAAATCCAAGTCGCATATGTGTAACTGAACTTGTACTGAAACCAAAGAAAGCCCAAACAAGTTCTTCTTCCCATTCACGCATCATTCCTTTTAACTTTTGAACATGAGGGATATCTTTTTTTCCGGGGTACTGAGTTTTAAAATAATTTATTAATTCATCAACTCTATCTTCAAGATAAGTAATATTATCTTCTTCGTAAATTTCAATCATATTCCTGAGAAGTCTGCGTGATACGGCTTCTTTCCTTATCGTCTTACTATGTTCAGCTAGCCCATCTAAGAAAAGATGAATATCTCTGTCCTTACCTTCTTTAAATTCAGGATCGAAATAACGTTTTGTAAATCGCGATCTGAAATCAGGCTGCAATAAAAATGAATTTAAATCATTAAGTAATTCTAACATATAAGCATTAGTTACAGCAGTAAATCCACTTGTCATAGTTACAAAGTGATGACTGTTACTTGCATCTCTTACAAGATGATTTATGTATGGAAGGTATCCAAGTGGAATATCATCGTGATGAGGACCTGTGTGAAGTATTACCTGATTTGAAACTGGTAACATTCCTCTTTCAAATCTTTCTATAATTGATCTATGAATCTCTTTACCAATTTCTTGCGGAGATTTTTTTGTTCTCTCCAAAATTAATTTTGTAAGTTCATTAGAATTATAATCTTCTATGGTAAGATCTAATAATGATTTATTTATATCTAAGCAAAGATTAACAACAGCTCTTTCAACAGATACGTTTGAAATTTCTTCTTCCTTCAATACATCGTCGTATCTTCTTTCAACAAGTCTAAATGCTGCACCATTAGTTAAATAGAAGCGAGCATTTTTTAATCTTTGTAAAACTGTTGCGGGATATAAATTTGATTCCGAAGTTTGGATTGAATCCCGCACAATGTTTCCTTTAGCTTCACCTGCTGCAATGATGATAGCTGTGGTATCGGGATTGTAAGTAATTGTATCTAGTCCGATTGTAATTACTAACCTTTTCTTTGCAACTTCGATTCCACCCAAATCTGTAGCAGCGGCGGCTTGAGTTTCATAATTGGTCTGAATCAATCTTGTTGTGGAAAAATGATCACTGCCCATTACATTAAAACCAATATGTCCATCGGGCCCAATACCGCCAAGGAAAAATCCAATGCCGCCCATATCCCTAATTTGTTTTTCATAATTTGTACAGAACTGATCAACTAACTCTATAGTTTGCTTCTGATGTCTTTCCAAAGTAGTTGAAGCCCATCTCGTTCTTAATGAAAGATCTATATTGTCATTCGGGAAAATTTCTGCAAGCGTAAGATTATTTGGCGTAGGAATTTCATTAATATTCATCAGCAATGCTTTTTTAATATCCAATCCCCAGTTACTGAAATAATATTTTTGTATGTAATAGTAAAAGCTGTTATGCTGATGAGAATCTATCGGATAAAATTCATCTATTTGAACAAAACGTAAACTGCTTATGTCTGGTTTTTTGTTCGGATCGAGATCAACTTTTTTTAAGGCGTTAACTACATCATCTTTGCCCCAGTTCTTTAGATAATGTGCGACCCATTTTATAAAATGTTCCGGAGTTTTTCCTGTTGGTAAAGAAACTACGCCACCAGGATTTTGCTGCATCCATTCTATAAATCGTAATGCGGTCATCTTTCCAAGCTCCGGAAAGTTTGCTACTTGTATCACAGGAATTTTTTCTGTGGGTTTGTAAATTAATTCTTTTTGTGATTGTGCTAAGTAATATTGTTCAACTTTTGATGACATGATAAGTGACTTAATTTATGGGCGAAATAATTATTTGATTTTTACATTACAAATATAATGATGCGGCTAATGTAATTAAAGATGATTTGATTGGTCCTACACTAAATATTTTATAATTTCTTTCCTTAAATTTGCTGCAGTAATTATTGACCAACTTTCTAAAATCATTTAAAAGATTTTAATATGAGCACATCATCAGATTCTAAAATACTCTTCGAAGAAATCAATAAACTATCTACAGAACAACGCAACCCGCGCTCAATGGAAATAGATGCAAAATCCACAGCAGAGATAATAAAAATTATTAATGATGAGGATAAACTCGTACCAATTGCGCTTGAACAGGAACTTCCTTACATAGAAAAAGCAGTTGAAATAATTGTAAACGCATTAAAGCAGGGAGGCAGACTTTTATATTTTGGCGCAGGAACAAGCGGCAGGTTAGGAGTTGTCGATGCTTCTGAATGCCCACCGACATTTGGAACACCAGTTGGAATGATTGAAGGTTTTATTGCTGGCGGTAAAGATGCAATGTTCCGTGCGCAGGAAGGTGCTGAGGATAAAGAAGAAAACGGCGCTCGGGATGTTGTTGCCGCTAATGTTAATTCAAAAGATGTTGTTTGTGGAATAGCCGCAAGCAGAAGAACTCCTTATGTTGTTGGTGCAGTTAAAAAGGCAAAAGCACTTGGAGCCAAAACTTTATTTGTTACAACTAATCCAAGAAAAGATTTTGATATCCAAGAAGTTGATGTTGCAATTTGTCCGTATGTTGGACCCGAAGTAGTTATGGGTTCAACAAGAATGAAAAGCGGCACTGCACAAAAATTAGTTTTAAATATGCTTACAACTGCAGCTATGATTCGACTTGGCAAAGTTTATGAAAATATGATGATTGATTTGCAGATGACTAATAAAAAACTCGTTGAGAGATCGAAAAAAATTGTTATGATCATAACAGGATTAAGTTATGACGAGGCGTCAATAGCCCTTGATAAAGCTAAAGGACACGTTAAGACAGCATTAGTAATGATAAAAGCAAATGTAGATTTTAAAACCGCAAAGGAAAGATTAAAAAAAACAAATGGATTTGTACGAAAAGCCGTTGAGTTAAAAAACTTTGATTAAAAAATATCCAATTAAAAAATTGAAATATTGATTATTTAACTGTAAATTAAACAATAAAATTGGGTGATTATAATTTTAAAATAATTAACTAATTAACTTATTAACTAAAATACATTAGGAGGTTTCATGAACCGACTATCTTACCTTGTTGTTTTTCTTGCTCTCGTTTTTACTACTCTTATATCAGCACAAACTTTTACACGTACAGCTCAAATAAAAGATCCTTCTGCTCTTGAAAGAGGTTTTGGAGCTATTGTTGCCGGTGTCGATTTTGATGGCGATGGATTACCTGAGATTTATGCTTGCAATACTAATATGGTGGATGGTTCTTATGAAGTGATCCCAAGACTTTATAAGTTTGAATGGAATATGACAACATCTACCTGGGATTCAGTTTGGGGTGCTGTTGCACCGGTTGAATTACAAAACACCTGGCCAGCACTTACATGGGGTGATTTAGATAAAGATGGGAAACCAGAATTATATTGGGGACCTGTAAATAATATAGGCAGTGATTTAAATCCCGCAAGAGTATTAGTTTACGAATATCCTGGTGATGGAAGCGATCATATGGGAGTTGATGATGGCTTTGGCGGATTTTTACCAAATGCAAAAACCTCAATAGTTACCACTGATAATTTTAATTTAAGACCTGTAAAATTTATTATTGCTGATCCAGATGGTGATGGAACTGATGAATTAGTATTTAGTGATCGAGCTACAAGTTGGCATGTCGGAGTCCTATCCGTTGATGATATTCCTGACAATGGTGGAGGATTAGAAACCTGGACAGTAAAATTTTCCGGTGATACAGTTACTAACTTAACAGGTGCCGGAAGTGCTTATGATTTTGTAGCCGTTGGTAACAACATAGGTTTATTTAATAGTAGTGGAAAAATTTCTTTAATAAAATATGATGTTGGTAACTGGTTTACAAAACCACAACAATCAGGTGTTGCTGGCAATAACAGTTCTTTCAAAGGTTCGGTCGTTATAGATTTTGGAGATGGCAGCAGCGGTGTTTATGTTGGTAGTTGGTTAAGTGGTAAAGTATATCTCATAGATAAACCACAGGGTGCTGATACATTGGTTTCTTATGAGGTAGCTGATTTTGCTCCTTATGCTGTTAGATTAAATGGTGCGGGAGTTGGTGATCTTGATAATGATGGAAATCCGGATATGGTTTTTGGTTCCAGATATATGGCAGGTAATACCGCAAAAGTTCCAATCTTTAGATTAGAATATCAGGGTGGTGATAAAACCAGTCCTTCAAGTTATGTTCAATCAATTATCGATTCAGCATATTGGGATAAAAATGGTGATATGGATGTTATATGTGTTGCCAATATTGATGGCGATCCTTCAGACGAGGTATTATATACTCAAGGATATTCAAGAGGCAACGCTAATGATGATCCTATGCCAATTATAGTATTAGATCAACAATTTACTCCTGTTTCTGTTGAAAGAGAAAATAGTCAGGTTCCGTCTCAATTTTATTTGGATCAGAACTTCCCGAATCCTTTCAATCCTTCAACAGCAATTAAATTTGGGATTACAGAAGCCTCAAATGTTGATTTAAGAATTTATGATGCTCTCGGCAGAGAAGTTGCAGTTCTTGTCAATAACGAATTTTTAAGTGCGGGTTCTTATAATTTAAAATTCAATCCGGCAAGTCTTGCAAGTGGAATTTATGTTTATCGTTTAACAGCAGGTACTAATACAGTTTCTAAGAAGATGCAATTACTTAAGTAATTTAAGTTTATGCTATTAAGGGTTATCCTAATATGAACTTTTACTTCAGCTTTTGCTGATGGGATTAATATTATGATAACCCTTTTGTTTTATTGTTAATAAATTTTATTGAGTGTTTAGAATAATTTTGTCAGTGGTGTCATCCTGAGCGCAGACGAAGGATGGAAATCATGGTTCGATCTGCCTGCCAGTAGGCAAGCTTCGTACACCATGACTAACTCAAGAAATTTTTATAGGTTTTTATTTGTTATCAGATATTTTCTTTTTACAGACCAAAATAAGCAGTTCAAAAGTGATTTTTCTACAATTAAATTTTGCTACAAGAGGTCACGATGAAAAAATATTTACTTTCTTTTTCACTCATCTTTTTAATCTCATTCTTATTTACTACCACACAAACTTTTGCAGGCGTAACCGGTAAAATTGCAGGCAAAGTTACAGATGCCCAGTCAGGTGAGGAACTAATTGGAATAAATGTTCTGATTGAAGGTACAACAATGGGTGCTGCAACCGGAGTTGATGGAACTTACATCATCAATAATATTGAACCTGGGACTTATTCATTAATCTTTTCTGGAGTGGGATATCAGAAAAAAATTATAACAAAAGTTTCAGTAGCAAGTGATTTTACAACCAGAATTAATGTGCAACTTTCTGTTGAAGCTATCGGTCTTGAAACAATTATCGTTGAAGCAACAAAACCATTGGTCAGAAAAGATCTTACCTCTTCACAAACAATCGTGGATAACACACAAATACAGTCTCTTCCTGTTGAAAGTCTTGATCAGATTTTAACTCTGCAAGCTGGTATAACCAAAGGTGCTGGCGGCGAAATTCATATTCGTGGTGGAAGATCATCGGAAGTTGCTTATAATGTTAATGGAGTTTCCACTGTAAATCCTTTCGATTTCAGCAAAACCGTTTCAATATCAACAAATGCTGTTCAGGAATTATCCGTTGTAAGTGGAACGTTTAATGCTGAATATGGGAATGCTCTTAGCGGTATTGTAAATACGGTTACTAAAGAAGGCGGTTCTGTTTACCGCGGAACTTTATCTTTTTATACCGGTGATTATGTCAGTTCACACGAAAACACCTTTATGAATATTAGTAATGTTCGACCATTTAGTAATCAGGTTATTGAAGGAACATTAGGCGGTCCAATTCCAGAACTTAATAATTTTGTTTCCTTTTTTGTTTCAGGCAGATACAACAAAGATGGTGGTTATCTGTTTGGTAAAAGAGAACACACTATCTATGATTCAGTTTGGATAAATCCAAATAATGTAAATGATATTAGAGTAGCTGCCACAGGAGATAATGAAATCATTCCTATGAATCCGAGTGAAGATTTTTCAGGAACTGGTAAACTAACTTTTAAACCAATTTCTACTTTAAAAATTAATTATGATATAGTTTATTCTAAATCAAATTATAAAACTTATGATCATGACCTTAAATATAATCCCGATGCAAATTATCAGAGATTTGAATGGAGCTTACTGAATTCATTAGAAATTAGACATGCTATAAGTAACAGTACATTCTATTCTTTTCAAGCTTCGCACAATATTTATGATTTCAAAAGATATCTTTTCCCTTTGCTGGATGCTTCAGGAAACGCAGTCGATTATAGTCCAGGTATGAACATATCAGACTTGCATGCAGATTCAAGGTATCAACCAATTCATAAATTAAACAGAGCAACAACTTATACATTCCTTTCAGGTGGTACTCGTAATCAACATTACTATCAAAGGTCTCATTCATCAGAATTGAAGTTGGATTTAACCAGCCAGGTAGATAATCAGCAAGAAATTAAATTTGGAATTAGTGGTAAAAATGATTTAATGGATTTTGAGGATTTTACAGTCCAGCGAGATACATTAAATTATAACACACCAACAATTCTTAGTCCTGAAAGTCCGGTACACGATTTATATTCAAAAGAGCCAAGACAATTGTCTGTTTACATTCAGGATAAGATGGAATTTACGAGTATGATTATTAATGCTGGTCTCAGATACGATTATTTTAATGCTCGTTCTCTTTACTCTCAAAATACTAACAAGCCTACTGAAGACTTAGTAATGGCAGATATTAAGAACACATTTAGTCCAAGGCTTGGAATCTCATTCCCAATAACAGATGAAGGGATAATTCACTTTTCATACGGGCATTTTTATCAGTTACCTCCATTTAGTTATTTATATACTAATCCAACTTTTGAAGATAACGTAGCAACACCAACATTTGGTAATGCAAACTTAAATCCTGAAAAGACAGTTAGTTATGAAATTGGACTACAGCAGCAACTAACAGATGAACTGGCTTTTAATGTAACAGCATTTTCAAAAGATGTTCGTGATCTTCTTGCACTTCAACAAATAAGAGTAAGCAGCAGTTACACTTATTACAAATATGTAAATAAAGATTATGGAAATATAAAAGGAGTAACATTTGCTTTAACGAAAAGAAAACTGCCAGGGGATTTATTTGCACTTTCAATCGATTATACATATCAGGTTGCTGAAGGAAATGAAACTGGATCAGATGCATTCTTTCTCGATATTGCTTCGGGAAGGCAAAGCGAAAAAATCCCGGTTCCATTAGCCTGGGATCAGGCACATACATTAAATGGTGTTATAACTTTTGGCAGTGATAAGGACTGGATGTTTACGATTGTTGGAAACATTAGTTCAGGTTTACCTTACACTCCACTGATATATGATAAACAGATTTATCTAAGATCGAATAGTGAAAGAAAACCTGTCCAGACAAATGTAGATCTGCTAATAGAAAAATCATTCGATCTTTCAGATTTGGTTATTACAGCATTCCTTAAAGTTTATAATTTATTTGATATAAAAAATGAAAGATTTGTTTATGATGATACAGGAAGAGCGACTTATACTCTTGATGCTAATCGGAGTGGAGCAGAGGCAGCAAACAAACTTTCAGAAAAAAATCCTTTAATTAAGTCTGCTACTGATTATTTGTCGCGACCACAATACTATTCAGCCCCTCGTGAAGTTAGACTTGGGCTTATGCTTGAACTTTAATGATTTCTAAACGGAGATTAATATGTTGAAAAATAAAAATTACCTTTTAATTGTTCAGTTAATTTTGTTTTTATTTGTAATTAACACTGTCGTTCTGCCGCAGAAAACAAGCCAGCAGAAACAAAATGAACATCAGGCAGTAATCGATTATATACAATCTCACTTTCCTGATTATCCTATTAATATCAATCCTCAAAACCCAAGTCTAAAGAAGGACGCAGATTATTCTCTTCGCAAAATTGCTGGAGAGAAGGATCGAAAAAACTATATAATGAATGGAAATAATATCATCTGCCAAATTTGGAATTATGGCGGTATAGGAGGAGGATTAGGTGGTGAAGGTCTAAGAGACAGGCTCGATTTAGTTTGGAGAGATCTTCCTTATATTTTTCAGTTTTGTCCGTTAGTCGGTGGATCTGTACCAAGCGCAACAAATCCAAATAAAAGATTACATATCATATCAGATGGTTTATATGATTATAGTAATGTTGGATTAAGAGATGAAGATCGTGTTACGGGATTCAAATGGACTTTTCAACCATTACCCGGATACGCAGATCCTGACCAAGAGTCTATGGCTTCAAATCCAGCCTTCGATTCGAATAGAGATGGTAAACCTGATAGTTGGCCTCGAGATTGGTATAACACCGCTTTAGGTGAATATGTGTGGCCGGGGTATCTAACTGTAGGTGAAAATAACGCTGATCTAGAATCTTATTGGGCAATGGACGATAGAGATAATCTTGAATTTCCATATTATCCTTTTATTAATGATTCATCAAGAAAAGGTCTTGGAATTGAAATAGACGGTCGAGCTTTTCAATGGAGTAATTCACTTGCAGCTAATGCTTTGTTTTTTGTCTGGACAATTACAAACGTTAGTGATAAAGATTTAGATTCAGTAATGTTTGGTGTGTATGGCGATCCGGATTTAGGTGATCAAGTGGATAATGGAGATGACAGAGGATATTTTATTCCTCCGTATGGTGCTGGCTCAGAAAATATTCCTGTTTATGCAAGAAGTATGGTTTATTTTTGGGATAAAGATAGTAAAGGTAAAGGAGGATTGCCGCTTGGTTATCTCGGCTGTAAATTTCTTGAGAGTCCTGGTAATCCAAATGATGGAATTGATAACGATGGCGATGGCATAATTGATGAAAGACAGGATGATGGAATTGATAATGATGGCGATTGGAATCCGGAAACTGATGATGTTGGTATCGATGGAATATCAAATACTTTTGATCAAGGTGAAGGAGATGGTGTTCCAACTGCCGGTAAGAGATTACCTGATGGAAGACCTGATCCATTAGCTCCTGGCGAACCTAATTTTGAATACACCGATCTTGATGAAGCTGATCAGATTGGGCTAACTAGTTTTGCAAGTTCAACATGGAATACCGATTTGAAAGTCGGTGATGACGAGGTGATCTGGAACCGTAATAAACCGGGCAGCTTTAGTGAAATAACTCAAGATGCTGATATAGTTTTTACATTTGGATCAGGATATATTTCTCTGAAAAAGGGTGAGACGAAAAGAATTTCAATGGCATTTTTGTTTGGTGAAAACCTAAATGATCTTCTTACAACTGCTGAAACTGTGCAGGATATTTATAATAAGAACTATAAATTTTTCCGCCCGCCATCTCTTCCTAAAGTTTCTGCGGTACCGGGCGATAAAAAAGTAACATTATACTGGGACTCGAATGCAGAGGAGAGTATTGATCCTATTACCGGAAAAGATTTTGAAGGATATGCTATTTACAGAAGCACTCGTTCTGATTTTGCTGATATTCAAACCGTCACAGATGGAAGAGCTTCAAGCTTTTTATACAATCCTTTAAAAGACTTGAATGGTTTTGATGCTAAATGGGATTTAAAAAATGGATGGAAAGGTTATCATCCGGTTCCTTATCAGGGCAGAGGAACACATTATTATCTTGGCGATGATTCGGGGTTGAAACATTTCTTTGCCGATTCAAACAATGTAGTCAATGGTCAAACTTATTATTATGCAGTAGTTGCTTATGATCATGGAGATTCTGTCGGTATCCCGCCTACTGAAACAACTAAAAAAATATCTGTTGATCCAATAACTTCTAATCTAATTTTTGACGTTAATACTACTGCTGCTGTTCCCGGACCCAGGGCTAGTGGTTATTCACAACCATCAATTACTAATACAGATATTCAACATGTTAATGGGTATGCTAATGGAAATGTAAGTTTCAGTATTCTAAATGATCTTAAGTTAGTGGATAATAATTATTCTTTAACCTTTAAGGATACTTTGTATAGTGATGGTAATAAAATATTAGCTAAAAATTATAACGTCATTGGGAATAAAGTAAATACAGAATCATTTTATTTGTTCGGAACTAAGAATACTAACCTTAGTAATAATAATATTATTAATGACGCCAATTTATTGGTCAAAGGATTAGATGGTACAGTTTATCAAAATGAAATAGATTATATAATTAATTATGATAAAGGTAGTATAAAAAGAAGTGATAATAGTTCGATGCCTGATAATAGTGAATATAAAATAACTTATAAAAACTATTCTATTTATCAGAGCAGGAATTTAAGCGGCGAAGATGCTAATCCTGTTTTTGATGGAATCAAATTAAAGGTTTCTGACTTCAGTGCTTTAGATGTAGATCTTACAAAAACAAAATGGTCTAATTCAATTCTTCAAACTCCCTACAGAATTGCTTTAACTCCACTTGGTACAAGAAAGAAAAAATATCCCGGTGATTACATAATCACTTTCTCGGATCAAAATATTTCCACCGCAAAGAAAAGAGTACCGCCAAATCTTGTTGAAATTCCAGTCAATTATAAAGTTGAAGAAGTTTCTACTGGAATTCCTATCCCGGTTGTTACTTTATTGGAAGAAAGGGCAAAAAATGATTCCAAGTTGTCTTTAGGTGATGAAATAATATTTTTCTTACCCGGAGCCGCTGGAGTCTTAACCGATACACTTTCCTGGGGTGTTACATTAACCAAAACTACCGCTGGCGATTCTATTGTACCTGGTGCAGGTGATGCTCTCTTAATTTATACAAGCAGACCATTTACAAAAAGTGATACTTATACTCTTCAAACAAAGGCTGGCTTTGTTAACAATCAGTTGGCTTCATCGAAGATGGATAATATTTATGTTGTTCCAAATCCATACGTTGCTGCAAATGATATTGAACCTGCTAATAAATTACCTGGGCAGAATCGTGGCGAGAGAAGAATTTATTTTGAAAATTTACCAATGACATGCACAATAAGGATATTTACTCTGAGTGGTGAATTTGTAACTTCTCTCGAGCATCAATCAGGTGTAGACAACGGCAGAGAATTCTGGAATCTACTGAACAGAGATGGATTTAGCGTAGCCTATGGTTTGTACATCGCTCATATTGATGCACCCGGAGTGGGTGAAAAATTGATAAAGTTTGCTATTATAAAGTAAAATGCTGCAGGAGAAAATCATGAAAACATTAAAAAATATTTTTTATATAACCTTTGCAGCTGCTTTATTTTTTGCTGCTAATGCTCAAACAACTAAGACTGGAACAACATCTGCTCAGGTTCTTAAGTTAAATGTTGGACCAAGAGCAATAGGTATGGGAGGTGCATTTACTTCAGTTGCTAATGATATTACATCACTGTATTGGAATCCGAGCGGCTCTGCTAACATTGAATCAAATGAAGCGTATTTTAATCATACATCGCTATATCTTGATCTCAAATATGATTATGCAGCAATTGCCAGCAATGTTGCAGGTTTCGGAACAGTAGGTGCTTTTGTTTCAGTTCTTTCCATGGATGATATGCCCGTTCGTACTGTAGATCAGCCAGAAGGTACTGGTGAATTCTTCAACTATGGTGCGATTGTGGTTGGATTAAACTACTCCCGATTTCTTACAGAAAATTTCTCGATTGGATTTAATGCAAAATATATTAATGAATCTATTTGGCATATGAGTTCAACTGGATTTGCTATTGATGTTGGGACACTATACAAAATTCCAGTGCTTAACGAACTACGAATTGCAGCCAGTGTTTCAAACTTTGGAACCAAGATGCAAATGTCCGGCAGAGATGCTACAGAAAATTTTCCTGCAGGTGCGGGAGGGAATAATCTGGTAAATGCAAATCTGGAGATGGACAAGTTTGAACTGCCTTTAATTTTCAGATTTGGTATTTCAGCCGATGTTGTTAAAGAAACTTCTTCAAGAGTAACTGCCGCTGTAGATGCTATTCATCCTAATGATCATACAGAATATATTAACACCGGTTTAGAATATGCATGGAATGAAATAATCTTTTTAAGAGGCGGATATAATTCTTTATTCGAAAAAGATTCTGAAAAAGGATTGACTCTTGGATTCGGAATAAATTATCGAATTGTTGATCTCGTAAAAGTAAAACTTGATTATGCATATCAGGATTTTGGAAGATTGAAAGATGTTCATTATTTCTCGGTTGGAATAAATTTTTAATGGCTCGGCATGATAAAATTTTTACTTTTGTTCATTCTACTTTTTAACTTTTCAAATAATGCGCAGGAATTTCGGTTCCTGCGTCCTATTCCCGATAATGTTCAAACCAATGGAAGTTATCTCTATGGTGAACCGAGTGTTCACGGAGGCACTTCAGCACACAATGGTACGGACATTTTAGTTAAATGGGATACTGTTTATTCTGCATCCGATGGGGTTGTTAGTTTTGTTGGATACAGTGCTTCTGATACTGGTCAATATGGTGGTTATGAACCAAACGGCGGCGGCAATTATATTATTATAAGAACGCAATGGAACAGCTCTTATTATTATTTACTTTATATGCATCTAACCAGACCATTCACTTTTATTGGTCAAACTATTATTGCTGGTCAGCCAATTGCGCTTTCTGGCAATACCGGATATTCTACAGGAGCTCATCTTCATTTTGAAATCAGAAAAGGTTCGCAAAGCAGTTCTACTGGAAATAAAAGGAATGCAGAGCTTTGGTGCGGAATAAAAGGCATGGGTGCGATTTATGGAAATGTACCAAATGCCCCTAATAGCACAGAGGTTTATATTACTCCAGATCCAAAGCCAAGACCACCATATACAACTTATAGTTACTCGCTTACATATCAATTTGCCGATCCATATATTGGATCTGATGATGTTTATAAAGAAAATTATGCGATTGGTGATGTAAAACCCGGAACTTATACAATCACTGCTTTAAACGGCGCTTACAGAAGAATTGTAACCGTTGGTGCGGGACAAGTGGTAAATGCTGATGCAACAACAGATATTGATGGAATAAATTTAGCGGTAAATGATTTTATCCTTTCACAAAATTATCCAAATCCGTTTAATCCAAGTACGGTTATTAATTTTCAGATCCCTCAGAGAAGTTTTGTTCAACTTAAAGTTTATGATTTACTTGGAAAGGAAGTTGCTGTGTTAGTTGATGAAGAAAGAAATGAGGGAATCTTTACTGAAGTTTTTAATGGATTCAATTTACCTTCAGGATTTTATGTTTATTCTTTGTTAGTACAATCGAGTGATGGGAAAAAAGAATTCAGGGAATCAAAAAAAATGATTTTAATAAAATAAGCCCAATCATTTAAAGCATTTTTTTTAGTAAATAGATTTAACCAACTTTCATTAATAATTTTTCACCATCAATTTTAAAGTTGATGATTAAAAATTATAGTAACTTCTACTAAGTAATTAAATCTTTTATGTATTCTCTTAATCACATTAATTTAATCAGCGTAATAATATTATCCAGGAAATAAGGATTATGTCATTTCCATATATCAGAAATATTTTCATTTTAAGTTTTTTCATAAGCACTTTTCTATTTGCCCAGGTACCAATTCCAACTACCGGTTGTTATCACGCCGCATTTACTGGGAATGATACTCATCAGCAATTTGTTACTCTTGCAAAAAAAGATATAGCCATTGAAATGTTTTTTTTGGGATGGCCATCAAATTTTCCTACGGCAAAGTGTAATGAAATTTCCAACAACGGATCTATCCCCCATATTACCTGGATGCCGCAAGTAACCGGTTCCCCATTTCCATTAGATGGAATAATTAATGGGACTTATGATAATTATATAAAATCTTTTGCTAATGGAGCAAAAACTTTTGCTAAACCTTTATTCATTCGACTTGGACATGAATTCAACGGCGATTGGTACACCTATGGCGGTGCAAATAATGGCGGCGGAACTTTAGACGGATTTGGTGATCCAACTAAAGCAGACGGTCCCGAAAGATTTATTGCAGCTTACAAACATGTTCATGATCTATTTGTAGGACAGGGAGTTACAAATGTAGTTTGGATTTGGTGCCTTAATAATGGAAGTTCACCGACTGCTGCCTGGAATGTACCGGAAGCTTACTATCCGGGCGATAATTATGTTGATTGGATAGGATTTGATGGCTACAATTTTGGCACGTCACAAACTTGGTCTGGATGGGTGAATTTCTTCGATATTTACTACCCGCTTTATACTAAATTTGAAACTTACAATAAACCAATAATGATTGGAGAATATGCATCTGTGGAAAACGGGGGCAATAAGGCAGATTGGATTCACTATGCCTATCTTTATACACATTATTCCTTTCCAAAAATAAAAGCAATAACCTGGTTTCATGTTGCGAAAACTGAAGGTACTGTTTATACAGACTGGCGGATAAATTCTTCAACCGCTTCATTAACAGCTTATCAGGATGCAATTGCTGATCCTTATTTTCTTTCAAGCATTATAACTGATGTTAAAGAAGATCAGGTTAAATATCCAACTGAATATTCTATTTCACAAAATTATCCAAACCCATTTAACCCGAGTACTATTATTAATTTTCAAATTCCACAGAGAAGTTTTGTTCAATTAAAAGTTTTTGATTTGCTTGGTAAGGAGGTAGCCGTTTTAATCCATGAAGAAAGAGGTGAGGGGAATTATAATGAAACATTTATCGGCGCTAATCTACCTTCCGGAGTTTACATTTATTCTCTAATTGTTCAATCTGCTGCAGGAGAAAATGTTTTTAGGCAAAGTAAAAAAATGATGATACTTAAATAATTAAGAAAAATATTTTGGACGTTAGGAATTAAAAATTATTATGAGAACAAAACTAAAAAACAACGAGACGATTCTTTTTAAAACCCAGCATCATTGGATCGTACTCGTATATCCATTTTTAATCTCGCTAATTATTTTGGGATTATTCATCCTTTTGTATTCAGTTATTTCAAATGCAAGTATTTGGTTAATTGTAGTTGGACTTTTTTCTTTCAGCTACTTTGGTTATAAATACCTTGAAAGAAGATATGATATTTGGGTTGTAACAAATCTTAGAATAATAGATGAACAGGGCGTTTTTTCTATCAGCGCAAAAGAAAGTCCGCTTGAAAAAATTAATAATGTAACATATCATCAATCTCTAACTGGAAGAATGTTTGGTTTTGGTGATATCGAAATTCAAACAGCGGCAGAGATGGGTGCAACAACTTATCATAAAATTTCTAAACCAAATGAATTAAAAGATTTCATCACTACTGCTCAGGAAGAATACAAACAAAATAATATTTTATCACAAGCTCAAAGATTAGCTGAGAGTTTGAAGAATGATAAAACTGATATCGGTGAGACGATGGAATGCCCTTATTGTGCAGAGATCATTAAAGTTAAAGCTAAGATTTGCAGATTTTGTGGTAAGGAAATTAATCAGATTTCTTAAACGTAATTATTTACCAGAAACTTTTTCAAAAACTCTTTTAAAATTTCCCCCAAGAAATTTTGCAACCTCCAATTCTGTATAACCGTGCTGCAATAATGCTAAAGTTAAAGCGGGAAATTTAGTTACATCTTCCAATCCAAAAGGTGTTACTTCAATACCATCAAAATCAGAACCAATTGAAACGTAATCTGTACCAACTAAATTAACAATATGATCTATATGTTTTAATACATCATCAATTGAAGAGTTTGAAGATCCATTAAGAAAGTATGGATAGAAAACTACACCAACTACTCCACCTGACTTTGCAATATCCTGTATTTGCGAATCGTATAAATTTCTGTAATGATTATAAACACTTCTTGCACCCGAATGAGTGGCTATAATTGGATTCGTTGTGATCTGAAGAATATCTTGAATTGTTTTAATTCCAACATGGGAAACATCTATAATTACACCAAGAGAATCTAACTTTCTTATAACTTGTCTTCCAAATTCAGTTAATCCTTGTGTTAAAGTTCTGGGATCCTTAGCTGATATAGCCCAGTTAGTGCTGTTATTCCAGGTAATTGTAAGATATCTCATCCCAGCATTATAAAGTGTAATAAGATTATCAATATTGTTTTCAATTGAATGCCCGCCTTCAACGCCAATAACAGCAGCTATTTTATTTTGGTTATTTATTTGCGATGCTTGCTGCATTGTAGTTGCTTGTGCAATTGTTGATGGGTTTGCTGAAATCTCAGAATTAAAACGATCACGCATCATTAAAGCCCGCTGAAAATAATTTGTGTATTGTGCAGAATCAGGACTTACCCAAACAGAAAAAAACTGTACGTCAACTCCACCCATAAGTAATCGCGGAATATCTGTATGATTATAAGTATGCAGATCAGCCAGGTGATAATTTGGATCAGAAGCCATAACTTCAAGTACATCATTATGCAAATCGATAAGGGTGTATTTTGAATGGACAGTTTGAAGAAATGAACTGAAGTTTTCACCACCCGTAATAGTTGTGATAATTGAATCTGCTGCATAGCTAAATTTGTTAATTACAATTTCGATCGGAGTAGAAGAAGTGGATTTATCCTTTGTCAAATTTACTGTAACTCCGGAATGAATTTCACCAAGCCCAGCTCCATTTCCGCCATCAAGCTGAATCATTTTTTTTGTGATTGATTGATTACCATAAGAAATTGTGTAAAGATAAACTCCTGCACTGCCTTTACTAAACCAATCAACAACGTAATTGCCGGCTGAAAGAAATTCGCTCTTTTCATCAACAAGTTCACCAAGGATATTGTGAACCGATATAATTACATTTTCACTTGCCGGGATTAAAAATCCAATCTTTGTTGATGGATTAAATGGATTCGGGAAATTCTGAAAAACTCGAAGATCATTTGGGATTAAGTTAGAATTATTATCTGACGAGGTTATAAAATTATATTGCCAGTTGCCTATTACATCCGAAAATACGGAATCAATTATTCCGTTGTCTAAATTTTTTATCTGCACTTTAGCATTTTCAATCGGTGAATTGTTTATCAATTCTTTAACACTACCAGAAAAAGAAATTGTTTGAGCAAAGGTTGATAGCCTAAATAAGCTTGCTAAAATGAGTAAGTAAAATATTTTCATCTTTTTTTGAAGTTTTATTACAAATATAAAACAAGATGTCCTTCCTTTTTTATCAATTGTTCAGAAAAAAAATAATAGAAAAATATAAGATGTTTTTTAATCTTTATTAATTTTATTCTAAGTTAACAGGTGTAAAAATAAATCTGTCTGACAAATTCTTATTTCTTAACTTTTAAATATTGAAAGGGTTGCCGTATGTTAGTGTTAATTAAAGAGAACGCACAGCAAATGAGTTTAGAAGCTGCAAACCAGGTTGCATCACAAATAAAGCTTAAGCCCGATTCTGTTATTGGATTTGCTACTGGCAGCACTCCTTTGGGTTTATACAAAGAACTAATTCGTATGCATAAAGATGAGGGATTAGATTTTTCAAAAGTAATTTCATTCAATCTTGATGAATATGTTGGGTTGCCGCCTTCACATCCGGAAAGCTATCACTTTTTTATGTGGGAAAATCTTTTTAAACACGTTAATATTAATCCATCAAATGTTCATATTCCTATGGGAATGGCTGATAACATTGAATCGTTTTGCGATTGGTATGAAGAAAAAATTAAAAGTTATGGAGGGATTGATCTTCAGATATTAGGAATTGGTGGAAACGGACACATAGCTTTTAACGAACCAGGTTCTTCATTAGGATCCCGAACAAGAATAAAAACGCTTGGTGAAAAAACACGTTTAGATAATTCACGATTCTTTAATAATTTTGATGAAGTGCCGAAGTATGCAATCACAATGGGTGTTGGGACTATTATGGAATCTGAAAAACTTTTATTGCTGGCAAATGGCAGTAATAAAGCTGATGCAATTAAGGCTACTGTAGAAGGACCAATTATGGCAAAGTATCCGGCAACCATTGTTCAATTACACAGATACGCAACTGTTATAATTGATAAAGATGCTGCATCAAAACTTGAAGGAGAGTATATAGACTAAATTATTTGACCTGAAAATAAAATATTATCTTCTTCTACTGCCAACACCGAGAACACCAAGTATTCCGCGTGTAAATTCTCTTACTAATGTTCTGCCAACTTGTTTTGATAGAGGACTATTAATAACTTTTTCCATTGTACTTTTTTCTATCCTGGTAGAAGTTCTTGGCGCTGTACTTTGCTGTGGCTTATAATTTTCGGAATTAGCATCAGGAACTTTAATATCCATTTCTCTGGCAGTGTCTAATTTTTTTGTTAAAATTTCGTAAGCGCTTTCTCTGTCAATAAGTTCACTGTACTTTGGAATTAGTTTTGAAGAATTAATTTTATTGTTTATTTCTTCCGGTGTTAAAATATCCATCCTTGATTTGGGCGCACACAGTAGAGTTGCTGCAAGCGGAGTTGGTACTCCTTTTTCATTTAAAGCACTTATTGCAGCTTCACCAATTCCAAGTGAAGTAAGTAGTTCATCAGTCTTATAATATTCAGAGAGCGGATAATTTTCCGAAGTAAGTTTTATCATCTTTCTATCCTGCGCCGTAAAAGCTCTTAGAGCGTGTTGAATTTTTAATCCGAGCTGGCTTAAAACTGACGCGGGAACATCAGTTGGATTTTGAGTACAGAAATATATTCCAACACCTTTTGATCTAATTAACTTTATTATCGTTTCGATCTGGTCTAACAAAGCTTTGCTTGCTTCATTGAATATAAGATGAGCTTCATCAATTACAATTACAAGTTTTGGTTCAGCTTTATCTCCGAGTTCAGGAAAAGTTGAATAAATTTCTGCAAGCAAGCATAACATAAAAGTTGAAAATAATTTTGGACGATCCTGCAAATCAATTAAACGTAAAATAGAAATTATTCCATTGCCATTATCATCAACTCTTAAAAGGTCTCCAACTTCAAATGATTTTTCACCAAAAAATTTATCGGCACCTTGCTGCTCAAGTTCAACTACTTTTCTAAGTATTGTTCCAACAGAAGATGTTGAAACACTTCCATAATCTTTTTCAATATCAGTTTTGCCTTCGTTAGATGCAAACTGCAAAACTTTCTTTAGATCTTTCAAATCCAATAAGGCAAGATTATTATCATCACAATATTTAAATAGAATTGCAAGTAATCCCGCTTGTGTATCATTTAGTTCTAATATTTTGGAGATTAGGACGGGACCAAATTCAGAAACTGTTGCACGTAATCGTACACCTTTTTCATCAGAGAGGGAAAGAAACTCAATCGGAAAACTTTTTGGCTGATAGGGCAAACCAATTTTAGCATGTCGTTCTTCAATTTTGGGATTTAATGTTCCGGATGCTGCCAGACCACTTAGATCTCCTTTAATATCCATTAGCAAAACAGGAATACTTTTTTCAGATAGGGATTCTGCAAATAACTGAATAGTTTTTGTCTTACCAGTACCAGTTGCGCCGGCAATTAATCCGTGGCGATTGATTGTACTTATTGGAATTTTAACGTGAACATTTTTAAGTGGTTCGCCGTTAAAAATTGCACTGCCGAGAGTGATTGAATCTCCTTTGAAGGAGTATCCTTCTGATAATTCTTGTACAAATTTTTCTGATGAGCTCATTTTTTATTCCTAATGCTTAATTATAAAAAAGCAAATTATTTTTGATGGATATGAATATCTCTTTGTGGAAAAGGAATTGAGATATTTTCTTTATCAAATATTTTTTTGACTGATTCAATCAATTTAAATTTAACTTCCAAAAAATTAGATGTACTAACCCAGGGTCTAACAAATAAATTGACACTGCTGTCAGCAAGTTCACCAACTGCAACAATTGGCAGAGGTTCCTTTAACAGCATAGTTTCTGTTTCGAGCACCGACCATATTAATTTTTTAGCTTTATCAATATCATCCTTATAACTAATGCTAAAGATCAAATCTATTCTTCTCTTATCTTTTTCCGAGTAATTGATAATATTATCATTAACTAATTTGGAGTTTGGAACATAAATTACTTTATTATCGATAGTAACCAAAGTGGTATTAAATATGCCCACTTTCTCTACAGTTCCTGTTACACCTGCTCCTTCAACATACTGCCCGACTTTTATTTGGCGGAATATTATCAGCATTACGCCTGCCGCAACATTTGAAAGAGACCCTTGAAGCGCTAAACCAATTGCTAATCCTGCAGCACCCAATGCGGCTATTAATGATGTAGTTTCAATTCCAAGCTGAGAGACTGCCGCGATGATCACAAAAAAGTAAAGTACAAATTTAGATGAGCTGGTTAGAAATCCAATTAATGTAATATCAACATTTCTTTTAATTAATATTTTTTTAAATATTCTTGCAATTAATTTGGTTAACCAGAATCCAATAAGAAGGATTAGGATTGCAGAAATTATATGTACACCAAATTCTGTGATGTACGTTTTTATTTCCGGTAATATTTCTTTCCAGTCCAAAGTAAATTTTTGTGATGAAGTTATAAAAAATTAAAACAACGAATAAGCAAAACCAAGCTGCAATGCTTCTCTAAGCTGTGTTTTTCTTGTCTGGCTTATCTCATGAACGAGAGTAACATTAAAGTTTACATTAATATAGTCGTTCACTTTTGCAGTAATAATATTATCCCATCTCACATCCCAAACATCTAAATTTTTTAATCTTGTAAAGAGACGAAGAAAACTGTTGTAAGTCATTTTCGGTAAAAATTCATATTTCACTTCTGTTACAGATTCGAGGCCTGTTTCAAATTTAAAATCTTCTATTTCCGATGTTGCAGGGTCATCAGTGTATCCGGTAAAATTTTTTGCAAAAGTCTGCTGGATTGCGATACCAATTCTGCTGGTAATTATTTTATTATGGTCATACATAAAACCGATTGCTTCAGTTAAATAACCGGGGTCAAAAAAATTAACAATCTGCTGTTCAGGGTTTTTTGAGTAATCGTAACCTTTTGTTAAAGCGCTTCTAAAAGTTACAGCAAAATATGGATCAACAGCCCAGCCAATTTTTCTTGATCCGACACTTTCAAAATATATATCGTTGTCGGTTGTTCTGTATCCTACATCTTGTAATCTCGTTCTTCCATAAATAATATTTAATCGGTTTTTCCATTTCCAGGGAAAGCTATAATATAACCCGCCAAGGTTTGTATATGCTGAGTATGCAATTGAATTTGTTCCGCCAGCAGTCCAGTTTGAAAAAGAAGTTTGGCTTAGATTTACCCCAACAACCCCTGACATATTCCAACCTTCTTTTAATAAGGAATCAGGAACGTCTTGTGCGAACGAATTAAGTGAAAGTAAAAGAAGACTTAGAAGTATTAACTTTTTCATTTGTTTCCTCGTTTTTGTGTTTAATAAAATTTTTTTCCGGTTGGATAATTATTAATAAGCGATGTCAAATACCTGTTCCATTTTAAAAGTAAATTTAAAATAATAAAAATCGTTATCCTCTTTATAGGATTTATCTTTCGTTAGAAAATAATTTTCGATAGAAGAATTTATTTTTAGTTTTTTATAGGGTAAATAAAGTCCTTCTTCAAAATAATATTTTGGAAGTCTGATAATATTATGTTTTGCTAAAAATGCCATATCAATAGCAATTTTTCTGATAAGTCCGTTCTTCTCAACTCGTAAATAAATTGTTCTCATAATTCTCTTTTTTGTGTTGTAAAATTAGTTATTAAGCTGTTAATCTAAAAGTTATTTATGCTCATTAAATATCCATCTGCAATATTCGTTATTGAAGTTTATATTTAAATATGAAATTAAGGATTACTTGATGAAAAAATATTTTTTACTCACTGCACTGTTAATTTTATTTATTGAATCAATTTCCATAGCACAAGTAGAGAACGTTCAAATAAATAATTCTGTTTATACTTTTCTAAAAGAAATGAAAGTAAAAGGAATTTTATCTTTCATACGTGAAGATGATCCAGTTCTTTCCAGATTTGAAGTCAAAAATTTTCTCGACACAATAAATGTGCACGAAAGTGAGCTAAGTGCAACTGAAAAAAAACTTCTAAGCAAATATCAAATTGAATATTCAGATAAGATTAATTCTGAAACATCCACACAGCTATTTAATCCGCAAAATAATTTTTTCTCCGATCTTGATGAAATGGTAACCGATAAAGTAAAATATCTTTATGCTTATCAAGAAGAAAACAACAACATTTACTTTGAGTGGCTCGGACATTTTTATCACGGGCAGGATTTTTCAAAAGGAAATGCTATTAATTCTGATCTTTATGATATTGGATTTAGAATACGTGGTACAGTATTCAATCATCTTGGATATAATTTAACTGTTATAAAAGGCGGAGTAAGCGGCAATAAAAATTTAGCTGAAGTTTTAGAACCGCGTTTGCTTACAAGTTTTAAATGGATTGAAAATTCTGAAAATATAGGCAATTATGATTTTAATTATGGCTATTTAAAATATCACTCTGAACCTATGAAAGATATGAATATTGCTATTCAACTTGGCAGGGAAGATATAACTCTTGGTTATGGTTATGGTAGTAAATTAGTTCTGTCGGGCGATAACCCAACTATGGATTTCTTAAAATTTAATTTTGATTACGGCATAATAAGTTTTACATCTCTGCATGCATCTACAACCGGATATTTCAGCTATATACCGGAGGACCGCTATACAAAGTACTTTGCTCACAATCATCTAAAACTAAAGTTTAATAATTTATTTGATGTGGGAATAGGCGAAACAATGATTTATTCAGGACGGGGAATTGAGCTTGGTTATTTAACTCCGTTAGCATTTTATAAGTTTATTGAAATGGGCATACAGGATAGAGATAATGGCAATCTTTATTTTGATCTGCAAACAAAATTCATTAAAAATCTTGAACTGCAGGGAACATTTTTATTAGATGAAGATATTCTAAGTAATCTGGGTGATCTTGAAAAATACACAAACAAAACTGCGTACCAGCTTGGAGCATTTTGGTATCAGCCGCTTTCAATTGAAAATCTGTCATTGATTTTTGAATACACAAAAATTCGTCCTTATGTTTATACACATTATGAAATTAAAAATAATTATACAGCATTTGGTAAAAATCTTGGTCATAGAATTGGACCAAATGCAGATGAGCTGATGATTAGAACTAACTTTAATTTTAATGAATGGATACGATTAACACTTGAGTACCGGTACCAACGGGAAGGTAATAACATCTATTCCGATGATGGAACGCTTATAAAAAATGTTGGCGGTGATATTGCACTAACTCATGGATATATTCTTAAAACAGATAGGGCTTTCTTTTTGGATGGAGAAAGAATTAATACAAATTTTTTTAGTGCTGAATTAAGGATAGAACCTATTAGGGATTTCATATTTGATATTTCATTCAACTACCAAAGTCGAAGCAACATTACAAAAAATATTTCAACAAATCTCAGTTATGCGCTGTTAAAATTCACTCTGGAGTATTAGTTAGTTAAACCAATATTTTTTTCTTTTTGGAAATGTTTTTGACTTAAGAAGCTTTTTAGCTAACACTAATTGCTGATTATAAAATATTTTCTACAGAGAGAAATCTCATCTTAATTTTCTCTTAAGCGAGAAAACAAAATTAAAAATTTCTAAGAATCAATAACTTAAAACGTTTAAGATTTAGTAATTTTTCCAAAATCCAATAGTTGCTTATTAAATACTATTGGAACGCCTTTTGTTAATAATTCGTATCATTTTATTTATTTACTTGGGAGCCATTTATGAAAAATTTAATTTACTCGTGCTTCTTTGTCCTTTTTTTCACTTCTTTTTTAGCGGCTCAAACGGTTGCTCAACTAAAGCTTGAGCCAGTTACTCCGCATAGTCTCACAACATTGGGACTAAATTTAACCACAAATTCAGTTTCCCCTGGATTACCCGTATTTGCAAATGGAACTTATGTTTACTTATCTGCAAATAACGTTGGTAGTGCAGACCCAATCACTGCTTCCACATTTACTTTATTTTCAAGACCAGCTACTTCTACTGCTGTTTTAGAGGATGTTGGATCGCTTGGTTGGAAGGGTCTTAAAGCGGATGTTAAAGGAACTTATAAAATTGAGCTTTCTATTACAACTGCAAGCGGAAGTGATTTAGATACATTAACAGTTTACGCCGGTGATTATATCGGAGTTGGCGATGTTGATGGTGTTGCAGCTCAAGGTACTTCTTGTATGGGCTGTCATCAAGGAATTAATCCTGGATTATTCGTTCCTATCTATGATAGATGGAAAGTCTCTGGACACGCAACAATATTTAGAACTCAGATTGATGTAGATTCCGCTGCTTCACACTATAGCACAGCTTGTATGAAATGCCATACAACAGGTTATGACCATAACATTACTGCATCAAATAATGGTTTTGATGATGTAGCAGTTTCACTTGGTTGGATATATGGTGGACATACCAATCCAGGTATGTGGGCAAATATAAAGGCTAACTTCCCTGGCTTAGTTAAATTTGCTGTTGTTGGTTGCGAAAACTGCCACGGTGCAGGAAGCAATCACGCAGGATTCCAACAGCCAGGTTCACAATTCTTGACTTTGAATACCTACAAAGCAAGTGCTTGCGCTCAATGCCACGATGAACCTTGGAGACATAATATATATTCTATGTATGAAAATTCAGTGCATTCTGAGTCCGTTATTGAAACTACAACTGGTTCAAATGCAAATACAAATAACCTTCAAGATTGCGCAAGATGCCACGATGGTAGAGTATTTATTGAATTTACAAAAGGAGTTAAAACCATTGATGTAAAAACCATAAATGCAACAAATGGAACTCATATTACTTGTCAAACTTGTCACGATCCTCACGGAAATAGCAATTTTGCTTCATTAAGACAATCTCCTGCACAATCAGATACACTTGCTAGTGGTTATGTTTATACTGGCGGTGGTAATGGTAGAATTTGTATGGATTGCCATAAAAACCGTAGAGAAGCTGAATCTACAGCTCTTACAAAAGTTACCAATTCACATTGGGGACCTCATCATTCAGTTCAGACAGATATTTTCTTTGGAAAAAATGCTGCTAAATTTGGTACAACTGATTATATGACAAACTCACATCAGTTTGCAGTTACCGATGCTTGCGTAACCTGTCACATGGTTGCTACAGCTGATACTGGAACAGTTAACAGAGATAAAGTTGGTGGACATTCATGGAATCTTCATAATCCTGATTCAGACTATGATCATACAACGGCTTGCGTTAGCTGTCACGGACCAAAAGCTAGCTTTGATGAATTTGTTGCATTAACAGATTATGACGGTGATGGAACAGTTGAAAGTGTTCAAGGCGAAGTTGAAGGTTTGTTAACAAATATCAGAATATTATTACCTCCTACTGGTATAGATTCTGTAGATTGGGCTTTGGTTGGAGCCATGAATGATCTTACGGTTAATAAGGCATATTGGAATTATCTACTGATGACTTATGAGGGTAGTTCTGGCTTGCATAACTCTAAGTTTTCGTTTGATGTTCTACTAAAAACTCAAATAGCTCTTGGTGGTGTTGTTCCTGTTGAATTAGTTTCCTTTAATGCTGAGGTAAACAAAAGCGGTGTTACATTAAAATGGGAAACCGCAACTGAAACAAATAACAGAGGATTTGAAGTTGAAAGAAAGATCGGTGGAAGTTGGGCAAAGATTGGATTTGTTGAAGGCAAAGGAACCTCAACAGAATTCAGTAAATATTCTTTCACAGATAAACCGAATACTTCAAATGTATCCTACAGGCTAAAACAAATTGATCTGAATGGTTCATATACTTATACAAAAGAAATCTCTGTTACATCAGGATCAATTCCAAATGAATTCAGTTTATCACAGAATTATCCTAACCCATTTAACCCATCAACGATGATTAAATTCTCTTTACCATTTGACAGCAAAGTTAAAGTTGTTGTTTATAGTATAAATGGTGAGATGGTTAAAGTTCTTGCAGATGGTGAATTTACAGCCGGTGATCACGAAGCACAATTCAGTACAAACTCAGTTAACGGATTGGCTTCTGGAATCTACTTATATTCAATCAATGCTGTATCAAACGATGGTAAATCTAACTTTACACAAACCAAGAAAATGGTTTTACTAAAGTAATTGCTCTTAAAGTTAGTGGTTAAAAGTTAGAATGAATCAGGGCTCGAGTAATCGAGCCCTTTTTCATTTTAGTTAACTATATAGGACCGGTATTGAACGCGCGATATTTTATTACTGATAAATCAGTCATTAAAATTGCCTCTTAAAAAGAAAAATTTGATAATAAATAAATTATGAAGTTGATTGAAAATCTACGAGAACCGATGAATGGGTTTACTCATTTTATAGGAGCGATACTTTCCGTAATTGCTTTGATATTGTTGATAGTTTCATCTCTGCATCCGTTCAAACCCTATCATCTCATTTCTTTTTTTATTTTTGGTATCAGCTTAATACTTCTTTACAGCATAAGTGCACTTTACCATTGGTTAAAGCTGTCTGAGAAGGGTATTAAGAATATGAGAAAAGCAGATCATATAATGATTTTTGTTTTAATTGCTGCTACTTATTCACCCATTTGTATTGTCCCATTGCGGGGAATACTCGGGTAGAGTTTGCTGCTTGGAATATGGATCATTGCCTTAGGTGGAATAATTATAAAACTTTTTTGGATGACTGCACCAAGATGGCTCTCTACGAGTATTTATATACTTATGGGCTGGCTGGCAGTTATTGTCAGTTATCCACTTTTTAGAATGCTTCAACCACAAGCATTAATGTGGCTTCTTATTGGAGGATTATCATATACTATAGGTGCTGTTATATATGCTCTAAAAAAACCAGATCCATTCCCTGGAATATTAGGTTTCCACGAAATATTTCATCTGTTCGTTATGTTTGGAAGTTTCTCTCATTTTTTGGTTATGTACAAGTATATAATACAACTTGACTAAAACAACCAGTTGACATTCATTATTGTTCAAATCTAAAATAACTTTTGATTTTCCGCAAAGATAGTTAGCCTTGTATATTTTTTTACCGCATCTTTTTTTAATTGGTGTTTGATATCAAATTTTATTTTAGAAAATTAATAGAAAATGCCAGCTATTTAAAACAAAAAATCCCGAACTATCGGGATTAAAATATTGTGGGCGCTCAGGGATTCGAACCCCGGACCCTCTGCTTGTAAGGCAGATGCTCTAAACCAACTGAGCTAAGCGCCCAAATTGTAGGACAAAATTTGGTGGACAAATATGCGGTTTTTCTAAAATAAAACCAAACTTACTTTAAAGAATTTAGAGCGAGCGACGGGGATCGAACCCGCGACATTTAGCTTGGGAAGCTAACACTCTACCAACTGAGTTACGCTCGCATAAAATAAAAATTCTTGTGTAAATCTATGTTAATAAAAAAGGTTTGTCAATATCAGTGAATGATAGCTAATTGGTCCAAGCCCGGTGCAATAATTTCGTCAACTCTTGGTGATGGAGTTGAAATGCTGGCAATGGCATTTTCTATTGATTCGTACAATTCAAACTTTTCAATCGTACCTGTAAAGTTTAGAAGTGAGTTACTAAATAATCCCGGTTTCACAAGTTTAATTGTTCCCCCAGCTTTCATAAGCTGTTTTAAAGTTACTACCATAACACCCATAAATGCCGGATCTAGTGAATTACATTCGCTTAAATCTACTATAACAGTTTTATAACCCAGGGAGAGATTAGCAATTAAATGTTTTTTAAAATTAATAGCATCTGAAATGTCAACCTTTAAAAGGTTTACCTTCTCAATAATAAATCCGTTTGCTATTTGTGAATAAAAATCTTCCATATATTTTGATAAAGTTAGATATATTGTCCAATTAACATACCAGGAAATACCGGTATTTGAGGCAAAATTAGATAATGTTTTGTTTCATCATACGACAAGTCAATTGTCATGTCATCATAATGAGGATTAAAATAAATTATTTATCAGCAAGTTAAATTGTAAAACAATTCTTCTTAGGTTAACTTTTATTAATTATTGTTCATACGATTTTTAAAGCGATTCAACTTATTAAATGTTTGCACCAAATATTTCAAGTTTTTCCTTTTGTTACTTAGTCAGTTTTTCTTGCTTCATTATTATTTATGCAGATTTTTGTTTACAAATTTTAATAAGATTATTTTTCAATTAGATTATTATTCAACTATAAAATTTAGTTTTAATAATTCAATCGGATTTAGTAATGAAACTTTAAAGTGTAATAAAAAAAATTTATGCAAGAAAACAGTGAACTTCAAAATATGCGCTTAAGTTATGAGCAAGATCAATTGCTTGAATCAAACATTAATCAGAATCCATTCCTGCAATTCAAACTCTGGTTTGATTTAGTGTTAAAGTCTGAATTAATCGAACCCAATGCAATGACGATTGCAACAGCAACCAGGAACGGAATTCCTTCAGCACGAATGGTCTTGCTTAAAGGATTTGACGAAACGGGTTTTACATTTTTTACAAATTACGGAAGCAGAAAGGGAAAAGAGCTTTTAGAAAATCCATTTGCATCTTTACTTTTTTGGTGGAAAGAATTTGAAAGACAGGTTAGAATAGAAGGTAAGATTGTAAAAATCAGCAGAAAAGAGTCTGAAGAATATTTTAATCTGCGTCCATTAAAGAGTAGATACGGTGCATTAGCATCAAACCAGAGTGAAATAGTTAAGAGCAGGGAAATTTTGGAAAAGAAATTTGCAGATTTAGAGAAACAATTTGGTGATAATCCTCCAACACCAGAAAATTGGGGCGGATATAAATTAATTCCATCTAAGTTTGAGTTTTGGCAGGGAAGACGTGATAGACTACACGATAGAATTGTTTATGAAAAAGTTAAAGATGGTTGGAAAATTTATAGGTTACAGCCTTAAGAAATTTTATCGTAATAATCTTTCTTCAAGAATTATTTTAATATCTCTACGTCCATCAAGAACACCATGAATATAAACTTCCCGTTCCTGTAATTGATAAATGATTAGATAAACTTTAAAATGTATTTCAAGGAAATCTGTCGTGTTAAAGCTAATTAATTCTGGTAAAATATGACCACGAGATGGGAAATTTTCAAGTTCATTACATTTTGATTGCAGACTCTGTCTTAAAGAATCAGCATTCATTTCTCCATCATTTTCAAAAACATAAGTGTAAATTTCTATAAGATCTTTTTCAGCAGGTTCTGTAAAGTTAACTTTGTAAGTCATTTTTTAACTTTTTAAATTCTTTAATCTTTTTATCTAAATCCTTAAAGGTCTTTTGGAGCGATTTAACTTTTCCTTCCCTAATTGATTTAGTACTTAATGCAAGCAATTTGAGCATTGCCAAAGTTTCTTGTTGTTTCTCATAAACCTTTACATCCTGTAAAATAGCTTTCGCTTCACCGTTATGCGTAATTAATATTGTTTTGTAGTTCTCAGAAACATCACGTATAACTTCTGAAGCGTGAGTTTTTAGATAGCTTATTGGTTTTACAGATTCACTTAGTTTCATTTTCTTCCTTTTATCATTGACCAAAATATAGACCTTTAAATGGTCTAAGTCAAACTTAAAATCTAAAACCTAAACTTTGTTTTAATAAAATCTGAATTTGAAATTAGTGTTCTTACAGTAATTGCTGTTATAATTATTATCCCGCCAACAATTGCATAGAAAGAAGGTACTTCACCATATCCAATAAATACCCAAATTGGATTTAACACTGGTTCAAACATCGAAATGATTGATGCTTCAACTGCTATAATTCTTTTTAATCCATAACTGAAAAGTGCGTAAGCAAAAGCAATCTGAAAAACACCAAGAAAACTTACCATCGCAAAATCCTGCAATGAAATTGAATTCATATCAGTTATAAATGGAAAACAGATAAGAGCAACAATAACATTCCCGTAAAAGATTGAAGATTCACCGTACTGTGGATCGTTTTTTTTCATTCCAAGAAAAAATGTTGCAAATGCAACTCCTGCTAATAGTGCAGCAATGTTACCTTCGATATCACCCGGAGTTAAATCCCCCATAAAAAATAAAATCATTCCCATAAAACAAACTGCAATTGTGATTATGTTCATTCTTTCCCACTTTGTTTTTGTGAGCAGAGGTTCAAATATCAAAACATAAATCGGAGCAGTTGATTGAAGAAATATTGCATTAGCGGCTGTTGTGGTTTTTGTGGCAATCACGAATAAAATTAAAACTGATGAATATGCGAAAGAATTGAGTAATGCTAAAGGATTTAGTTTTAATATTCTTTTTCTGAAAATTAGAGCAAAAACAATTGCAGCTATTGCACATCGGAAAAATGAAAGCTGCATCGAGTTGAGTGAGATAAGTTTTATGAAAAGCCCGCCTGAACTCCATAAAATTGCAGTAATAAAAACTGCAAGTATGCCTTTATTATGTTCTGATAGGTTATGCATTAAAAAATTTCAAACATTACTGAATTTATTTTACTATGCCTAAATTACAGAAAAAGAATTAATTGAATAATTATTAAATGAAGTATCTCTACAATCCACCAATAATCTTAAAAAAAATCTTTAATGATTTTAGCTGGAATACAAGTAACGGAAAAGTTCTAATAACTTTTGATGACGGACCAAATCCACAGACAATAGAACTGATTCTAAAAAAACTTTCTGATGAGAATATCAAAGCTATCTTTTTTTGCGTTGGAGACAATGTGCAAAAATATCCTGATTTGGTTAGGCAAATTAAAGAGGCTGGTCATTCTTTTGGTAATCATACCTTCAATCATAAAATATTAAATCAAATTTCTGATGAAGAAAAAGATTATCAGATATCTTCAGTTAATAAAATCTTTAAAGAACAATTTGATATCACGCTTAAATATTTTCGTCCATCGCACGGCAGATTTCAATTATCAACTTCATCGTTAATGAAAAAGCACAATCTTAAAAATGTAATGTGGTCATTGCTCACATACGATTATAATAATGATTTGTCAATCGTTAAATTTGCCGTTGAAAAATATCTGAAGCCGAATTCAATTATTGTTTTGCACGATAGCAACAAATCAAAAAATATTATTTTAGATTCAATCAGTATTATAGCAGATGAAGTTAGAAATAGAAATTATCAGTTTGGAGAACCAGAACAATGCTTGAATTGATATTTCTTTTTATAATGATTGGCTATTTCTTTCAATCATTCCTTTTTATAATTGGGGCAAGAAAAATATTTCCAAGAATTTCTGATGACAAACTTCCGACAGCAACAATAATCGTGGCAGCAAGAAATGAAGAAGAAAAAATTCTTCGCACACTTCATTCTCTTGATAAACTTGAATATCCTGAAGGTAAACTTCAGATAATGATTGTTGATGATCAATCAACAGACACAACTGGAAAAATTATTGATGATTTTATCTCGGGCAAATCTCGATTCCTAAAAATTACAACAGAAGAACATCACACCAAATTGATTGGGAAAATGCGTGCGCTTGCTTATGCAATTAAAGAAGCAACCGGAGAAATTATTCTTACTACCGATGCGGATTGCGAAGTTAAACCACTTTGGGTAAAAACTATTTGTTCGCATTACGAAAAAGACGTTGCATTGGTAAGCGGAGTTACAACTCAAACCTCTGGAAATTGGTTTCATGGCATGCAGGCAATTGATTTTGTTTATCTGCTTACTGCAGGAGCTGGAACAACAAATCTTAATGTTCCAATTTCCTGCATCGGAAATAACATGTCTTTTAGAAAATCTGCTTACGATGAAGTTGGCGGATATGAAAAACTTCCACACAGCGTTACAGAAGATTTTACTTTAATGAATGCAATCTACAATCTCAAAAAATATAAAGTAATTTTTCCTGTTGAATCAGATTCGCTAATAACATCAATTCCATGCCGTTCATTAAAAAGTTTAGTGAGTCAAAAAAAACGATGGGGCGTTGGCGGACTCGGAGTTCCATTTCGTGGTTTCGTAATTATGTTTTGGGGTTTTACAGCAAACCTTCTCGTATTATCAACACCTTTTTTTTTCTCGCCTACGTGGTTAACTTTGGTTGTATTTAAAGTAGCTTTAGATTTTTTCCTTCTGTATCCTGTTCACGTTAAACTTGGAATTACTAAAAATCTAAAATACTTCTTCCACTTTGAAGTTTACTATTTAATTTATGTAATACTTCTTCCGTTTATTGTTTTGCCAAATAAAAAAGTTATCTGGAAGGGTCGAGAATATTAATGCTGCTTCTCTGCAACTATTACGTTACATATCGATGTAATGCGTACTGTGAGTTCTGCCATTTTGGTGATCACACAAATTTTAAAGATACACCTTATGCTAACTTAGAAGATTTTAAAAGCAACGTAACCCAGCTTGCTGAACTTGGCGTTAAGTTTATTGATTTTACAGGCGGCGAACCGTTACTTCATCAAGACATTGCAGAGATGGCAAAGTTTGCTCACGATTTGAAAATGCAAACAAGTATTACGAGTAATGGATTATTGTATCATAAGTTTGCTGATAAACTTGCTGGTAATATTAATCTACTTCATTTCTCTCTGGACTCACCTGATGAAGTAGAACATAATAAGATTAGAAAAGTTGATTGTTACGAATCAGTTTTCAAAAGTATTGAGATTGCAAAATCATTTGGTGAATTTCCGGATATACTTTTTACAGTTACAAATGATACTTATAAAAAAATTCCTCGGATGCACGAGATTGCACAGAAGCACGATTTAGTTTTATTAGTCAATCCAGTTTTTTCTTATTTTGGAAATCAGGGCTTGAGTGATGTAGCTACTGATTATGTTGATCAGTATTGTGATGGCAAAATGGATATCTATCTTAATAAAGGATTTATGAAGTTAAGAAGAGATGGCGGAAATGATATCAACAATCCAAGTTGCAAAGCTGTATCTCGAGTTATTGTAATATCTCCAACTAACGAAATAATTTTACCCTGCTATCATTTTTCAAATGATAAAATTGCAATAGATAGACCGATAAAAGAAATTCGTCAATCAGAAAAGATAAAACACTTTATGAAAATGGAAGGCAGATTTGATTTTTGTCAGGGCTGCACAGTTAATTGTTACTTTGAGCCGTCATTTGCTTTTCCAACAAACTTATATGCTATTTCAAGTTTAACATCAAAGTTTAAGTACAGTTATAATAAACTGATTAAACAAAAAATTAAAAAGAAATTTATTCAAACTACTAACAATGAATAATTAAAAATGAAAAATGAAAAATTAAAAATGTCATTTCAAAGTCCGCCGCGGCGGATTCGACCTGCCTACTGGACAGGCAGGCTGAGAAATCTTTTATTTGACAATGCAGCAGATTTCTCACCGACTGAAGTCGGATTCGAAATGACAAATAAGCAAATCAATTTAGTATTTTGGTTTATCCTTTTTCTATTTTCTGTTTCATCAATTTCATTTGCACAATTTAAACACGAATTGATCACATCAGATTTAAATATCCAACCATTTACAGCAAACTTTCTTGAACCAAAGTCCGGATTTTTAATCTCAACAGATAATAATAAACTTCGACTTGATATTTCAACTTCCCGAGATATTGTTAAATGGTTTGATGAGGATGAATCAATTTCAATCGGAGCAGATGTTTTTACTTTTACACGATTGCGCAGTACAGATAATTTTAAATTCCCAGTCGAAACTATTGATTATCTATTTGGATTTAATGCTGGATATAAGAAGAAAATTTGTGAGTATGAATACGGAATGCGATTTCGTTTAAGCCATATCAGCGCTCATCTTGTTGATGGACAATTTGATTCACAAAATAAGGAATGGCGGGAGGGCAAAGAACCGTTTGTTTTTAGTAAAGAGTTTATTGAGTTATTTCCTTATTTCAGATATGAGAATTTTAGAACTTATTTTGGATTAACTTATATCTTTCATGTTATTCCCAAAGAAATTAAAAAGTTTAATGTTCAATTAGGATTTGATTATTTTGCAACTCAGTTCGGAACTGTTTATTTAACTCCATTTGTAGCATACGATTTTAAATTGAATGGTGATATAAAATATATTGGAAATAATATTATTTCTGCCGGAGTTAAATTTGGCAAGTGGAATCAAAAAGGATTGAGTTTGTACTACACTCACATTTCTGGGAAAAGTATTCACAGTGAGTACTATGGTGTTAATGAAAATTATTCTGCAGTTGGATTTAATTTTGAACTTTAGTTTTTATTGTATAGAGAATAATCTAATAGTCATTTCGAAGTCCGCGGCGGCGGATTCGACCTGCCTACCGGACAGGCAGGCTGAGAAATTTTTATATATTATAAAAACTGATTTCTCACAGACTAAAATCGGATTCGAAATGACAACCAATAGTATTGCTTTGAATGCGAAAAAATAATTATGAGTGAATTTTCACAAACAGAACCAAGAGTTTACACAACAACCGCTGCTAAAGAAAAGCGGAAACGAATTAATAGTTATTTAATTCATATTGGATTATTCATTGTAACTTTTATTACCACTACTCTTGCGGGTGTTGAATGGACTACAGGCAAACTTCCACCATACGAATTTTATATGCTCGCAAATGGTTTACCTTATTCAATAGGCATATTATTAATAATAACTTTTCATGAATTTGGTCATTACTTTGCTGCAAAGTTTCATCGTATTAAAGCAACACTTCCGTTTTATATTCCTTTTCCACCAATACCGTACTTTATTAATTTTGGTACTATGGGTGCTGTAATCAGAACAAAATCTCCAATCTATTCTAAGAAGGTGATGTTTGATATTGGAATTGCTGGACCACTATCAGGGTTTATTATTTGTCTTGCGATTTTAATTTATGGATTCACTCATGTTCCTTCGATAGAATATTTATTAAATATTCATCCGGATTATTTTTCTCCCCATTACGGAAAAGGCGGAATGAAACTTGTTTTTGGAGATTCAATATTATTTTCAGTTATGCGTTACATTTTTGTAAATCCAAATTCATTCTTTCCGCCAATGAGTGAAATTTATCATTATCCCTATCTTGTAGCCGGATGGTTTGGGCTTCTTATTACTTCAATGAATATGATTCCTGTTGGACAATTAGACGGCGGACATATTTCTTACACAATGTTTGGTGATAAAAAACATTACACCATTTCAGCTATTTCAGCAATAATATTATTAGTCATTGGTTTTGCTGGTATTTTAGATTCACTTTTAGAATTTAATTTGGGAATAGGATGGAGCGGCTGGTTATTTTGGGCAGTCATTTTATATTTTGTCGTAAAATTAAAGCATCCACCCGTGCAGGATGTTTTACCATTAGATAGAAAAAGAATGTACCTGGGTTATTTAAGTTTCTTTATATTTGTTGTATCATTTTCACCAGCGCCAATTATTCTTTATTAGCATTAATAATATACTTTTATTTTTACCTTGTTGAATTTTAATTATTAAGAAATATTAAACCATATGAATATCAAACTTTTAAAGCTTTTCTTAATAAGTTTTCTTCTTCTCTTTTTCGGATGTGAACAAGAATTTAATAAAGTTGTGGAGAATTTCAGCCCCGATTATCAAGTTACTTCAGTTTCACCATCCGATTCGATTAAGTTTAACGTAACGGATTCACTAATCACTATTACTATCAAATTTAATTCATACTTAAATATTCAAAATGTTTATTGTGATATTTATTCGGCAGATAGTAAAAAATTAAATCCAACGCTCGTAGAGTTATTGGATAATGGCAGCGCAAATAATGGAGACGTAACTTCCAACGATGGGAAGTTTTCTGTTAAGTTTCCTTTAAGTCAGAATTATCCTAATGGAATATTCACAATAAAATATTTCGTATTGGATAAATCAAATAAAATTAAACAGGTTGCGTTAGGAACATTCAGATTTAACAATGGGCAGAATAATATTGCGCCCGTTATTTCAAATGATAATGTTGATCCTGATACCGCTGTTGTAACTTCAACAACAGTAATTCTAGCATCCATTAAAGTGTTTGATCAAAATGGACTTTCCGATATTGACAAAGTATATTTTACAGTATATCGCCCAGACGGAACAACGAGTAACATCCAAAACATTATGTTTGATGATGGAAATAGTTTTGATCACGGTGACCAAATATCTGGAGATGGAATTTATTCTTTGTTGATTCAGATATCTAATTCAAATACTAAGGGTACTTACAGATTTGAATTCCGCGCCAAAGATCGTGGTGGAAAACTAAGTAATATCATTAATCACTCTTTACTTATACAATGAAAAATATTTTAATCTTTTTATTTTTAACAATTTTAACTGCACTTAAAACGTACGCACAATTCTCCCCGGATAACTATTATCTTTCAACAGATGAAAAGAAAATCAATAAAGAAAATTTTGCTAATCCGCTTTCAAATACAATTACAGATATCATTGCCATTGGCGATACAATCTGGCTTGGAACTAGCAAAGGAATCAGCTTATCAACCGATAATGGTATTAGCTGGACAAACTTTTATGGTCAGGCTGATTTTGGTACTGATAATATTTCCGCCATTGGATACAACAACGGAGTTTTCTGGTGTGCGACTGCTAAATCAACAGAAGTAACAGGCGGGCAAACTCTTCCTGAAGGAACTGGATTAAAATTCACATCTAATTTAGGCATAAGTTGGACTAGCATTCCTCAACCTTTGGATCTTCAAACAGATACTGTTGAACAATATGGAATTAATCAAATAAGAGCTTTACCTGTAACTGTAGCAATTCAAAATCTAGCGTATGATATTGCATTTACACCAAGTACAATTTGGATAGCAACTTTTGCGGGCGGACTTAGAAAAAGTACTGATAACGGAACAACCTGGAAACGTGTTATACTTCCGCCTGATGATTTAGATTCAATTTCTCCCAGCGATACTTTAAATTTTTGTTTATCACCTGTTGCAGGAAACTTTTGTGGGGATGGAAATTTAAATCACAGAGTTTTTTCTGTTGTTACTGATAATAATAATACTATTTACGTTGGTACGGCAAACGGGATTAATAAATCTTCAGACGGCGGGATTAGCTGGACAAAGTTTAATGCACAGAATCAGCAACAGCCAATAAGCGGAAATTTTATTACTGCACTTGCTTATAATCCTGTCAATCATACTGTATGGGCTTCAAGCTGGAAGGCTGAAAATCAATCTGAGTTTTATGGTGTAAGTTCTTCTTCGGATGGAGGGCAAACCTGGAGTACATTTTTGAGTGATGAACGCCCGCATAATTTTGGATTTAAATACTCTCAAGTTATGGTCCCAACTGATAACGGAGTTTTTCGATCCTCAGATAATGGATCGACCTGGCTGCTTCCAAATTCAATTGTTGATAAAACTTCCAATGTATTACTTAAGACAAATATTTTTTATAGTGCAGTTTCAAATCAAAATAATATTTGGCTTGGTTCCGCAGATGGTTTAATCAAATTGGAAGAAACAGTAGGAAAAATTTGGGAAGGGAATTGGAAAATCTATTTTGCATCAAAACCACTTGCCACAAATAGTGAAACTTATTGTTATCCAAATCCATTTAATCCACGGCAAGAAGAGTTGAAAATAAAATATAGCACTGGTGGATCAGAAGCCAGTGTAACAATTCGCATTTTTGATTTTGGATTTAATTATGTTAAAACTTTAATTCAAAATACCATCCGAAGTCGTGATTTAGAAGGCCCACCCGAGTTTTGGGATGGACGAGATGAGAAGGGTAATTACGTACCTAATGGTGTTTACATCTACCGCATAGAAGTTGCTGACAAAGATGTTGTTTACGGAAAGATTATGGTGATACAATGAAAATCAACCATAATTATTTTATTGTGATAATAATTTTATTATCAGCAATCACCTTTGCACAGCCAAAATTTATTGATGTGGACACGAAACCTGGAGCATTTAGCCGAATGGGATTTGGTGCCCGCGGAATCGGAATGGGAAACGCAATGTCTGCTATTACTGATGGTAATTTAGTTTCTTATTACAACCCGGCGTTATCACCATTTCAGGAAAATAATTCAGTTCAAATTGGATATTCATTATTATCACTCGACCGATCATTAAACTTTTTAAGCTTTACAAAAAAATTTGATTTCTATTCTGCAAAAGATACTCCTGTTAATAAAAAACCAAGTCGTACTGCAGGTATCAGTGCAGGAATCATTAACTCAGGTTTAAGTGGAATTGATGGCAGAGATAATAACGGCTTGCCAACTGGAGAACTTTCTACTTCAGAAAACCAATTCTTTTTAAGTGTTGCAAATAGATTCTCGGAAAAATTATCAATTGGCATATCGGTTAAATTTTACTACTATAAGTTGTATGAAAAAATAACTTCAAGCGGATTAGGTATAGATATCGGTACACTTTATAAAATAAATAATAATTGGAATGTGTCTTTAATGATTTCCGACCTTAACAGTAAATATGAGTGGGATACTAGTCCGGTTTATGATCAGCAGGGATTAACTACTACAGATAAGTTTCCCGTGTTAAAAAAAATTGGCGTAAGTTATAATTATCCTGAATTAAAACTTCTTACTGCTATTGAGTTTGAAAACAGTAATGCTGGAACAAATATTATTAGAGCAGGTGCCGAATACAATATCTATGAAGGATTATTTATACGCTGTGGAATTGATCAATTCAATTTGAATAACATAGAAGCGGCATTCAAACCGTCACTTGGGTTTTCTTATGCAAAAAGTTTTAGCGATTTTACTCTTTCAGTTGATTATGCTTTTATGGTGGAGCAGTATTCTTCAAGCGATAGACATATAATTGGAATAAATATTAACTTTTGATATTTATAGAATTGTTCAATTGTCTAATCGCTAAATTGTTATCAGGATTTACTGAAACAATTTTTATTATTCAATTATACAATACAACAATTAAACAATGCAACAATTAAGCAATTTAACATTATGAAAAAAATTCTTTTAATAATGATTATTTTTTCCGTAACAATATTTTCGCAATCTGCCGGTAGTTCAGGATTATCCTTTTTGAAATTTGGATTTGGAGCGCGCAACATTGCTATGGGCGATGCTGGTACAGCACTTTCAAATGACCTTACAAGCTTGTTTTATAATCCTGCAAACTTAGCACTAACTGATAAATCTGAAGTTCTGTTTATGCACAATCAATGGATTCAGGATGTGAGCAGTGAAGTAATTGGAGTTAAAACAGAATTATGGGATATTCCATTTGCTTTAGGGTTTGACGTTACGTCCGTAAATAATCTTGAATATAGAACAATCCCCGGTGAGCCCATTTCAAAATTTGATGCAAATTATTTTTTCGGGAGTTTATCAACAGGATTTTTTGTTACCGAAGAAATTTCTTTTGGAGCAAGCTTAAAATATCTGTATGAAGGTTTGTTAAATGATGAGGCATCGGGATTTGGTTTAGATCTTGGCGTTCATTATTTGCTTCCATTCAAGGGATTAACAGCATCATCGGTTTTAAAGAACATTGGTTCAATGAATGCACTTAGAAATGAATCAACAAAACTTCCTACTGAATTGAGATTGGGAACTGCTTACACATATAATCTTGAAGATTCAAAATTAGATTTTATTGGCGGGGTGGAATTTCAAAAATATCTAACTGCTGATGAAACACATTTTAATTTCGGCGGAGAAGTTTTATACAATAAACTTATCGCAGTGCGTGCTGGCTATCAAACAGGATACGAAAGTCGTGGCTTTACAGCAGGCATAGGATTGATGTGGGGCAGCTTAAAGTTTGATTATGCATTTCTACCATTTTCTTTGGGATTAGGGAATGCAAATTTGTTTTCTCTCCAGTTTAAGTTTTAAATATTTTTTTACAATAGTATAATCACAAACCCAATTTCTTAGAGAAATTGGGTTTGTTAGTTTTAAATCAGTCCAATTGATGTTATTTTTACACACAATTATTTATTCACTTAATTCAAATCAAAATGCTAGAATATTTTCAGCTCGATAGTAAAAAAATATCTTCAGAAGAATGGGACAGTTTTATTGATGAATCTGATAATGGAACTTTATTCAGCAAACGAAAATTTCTCTCTTATCATGCCAAAGATAGATTTAATGACAAATCAATTTTTATAACTAAAGATGGTAAACTTCATTCAATACTTACAGCGGCTTTAATCGAAAGAGACGGACAGAAAATTTTATCATCTCATCCAGGCGCATCTTACGGCGGATATGTTTATAAATCTGAATTAAATTTTAAAGAGGCGCACGACCTGATCGATATTCTGATGGAACACGCAAATAATCTGAAAGCAGATAGAATCCAGCTAACACTTGCCCCAATAATTTACCAAACAAAATACTCCAACTACATTGATTTTGCGCTGGTTAGAAATGGATTCCAATATCTAAAGAGAGAAGTATCCAGTATTGTTCAACTTGATTTTGAAACTGATCAGCTTCTAAATACTTATCGCGCAGAAGCAAGAACAGCAACAAAAAAGGCATTAAAAAAAGGTGTTGAAATTGTTGAGACCGAACGTTTT
>JBBILT010000002.1:0-368610 GCA_037444745.1 Ignavibacteriales bacterium | reverse complement strand
CTGTTGTGATATAAATGCTCTCATAACTTCCGGCACAGATTTCACTTGATGGAATTGAAAACGTATAATCCGTAAGAACTGGTGAGCTGTAGTAGGTATTAAAGTAAGCATAGGAACTGTATGTTGCAGGTTGCGCCTGAAAACTTGCATAACGTATTAGTTGTTCATCAAAGTATAATTGATATGTTCCTGTTATTATTGGTTGATTCGGGTCAAGACTTCCAAATCGAAATTGTATCTGGTAATTCTCATATCCCAAACTTGAGTGAGAAAAAGTATTTGTTCCGGTGGTTGATGATGGAGAGTAATAATCCTGTTGATCGCATTCTAAATCATAAAATAATATCCAGCCGGGTAATTCAGCAGGTGCCCATTTTATATCTACTCGAATTGTGTGATTACCAAGCGGAGCATACTTTGCCATTGTGCTCTTCGGATTTATCTCCACTTTTTCTTTTATTATTACTTGTGCGTTAAGCGGTGATAGGGTGATAAGGAATAATGGTATAAGGTAAATGGGAATAAGGTATAAGGGTATAATTTTTCGAATAGCGAGTAGCGAATAGCGAATAGCGAAATTTTGTTCAAGTTGTTTGGCTTGTCAAGAACTTTTATAACTAAACTTTTTCCCATAAAGTTTTCTCCGCCTTTTAAGTTTTTCAGAATAGATAGAAGATTATCAAAATTCTTAAGTTTAACGTAAGGAAGAATTTTTATTATGTCAAGCTTACAATGCAAATAAATTATTTTTTTGTTGTTAGCGAGCAAAAGTTTATAGACAATTTTGCTGCCATCATTTACATAAATCAGTTTAATCAGTGTACCAATGTTTTAATTTTTCTCTGTGTAACTCCGTGTATCCCCTTGCCTGCCGGCAGGCAGGTCTATGGCTCTCTGTGTAAGAACTAAAGAAGAAATCCATTTCACAGAGTCCGTTAGCTAACGGACACAGAGTTTTTTCACTGAGAACCACTGAGTTTTAATTACGAACAGAGGACTGCTGACTGATGACTTTTCTATTTTTGCTTGCAAAACAATTTAAATAATTCAATGAAACCATCTATGCTAAATGAAAAATAAGCGCACGAAGGGATTCGTGCGTTACGAAAGTTATTTAATCAATCCAACTTCATTCAAACACTTTTTAATTCGTTCATAAGTTTTTTTAATATCGTTATCCAATCCGATTGAAATTCTAACAAGTCCTTCACTCAATCCCATTGCTTTTCGTTCTTCTTCAGGAATTTCTGATGATGTGCTGTGCCCCGGTGAAGAGAACAAAGTTTTAAAGTAACCCAAACTAACTGCAAGATATCCCACCTTATTCTGCTGCATTTTTGCCATAAGTTCGTTTGCTTTTTCTGTTGTATCAGCATCAATCGCAAGCATACCGCCAAAGCCAAAACCTTCATTCATAATTTCTTTTAGAAGTTTATTACCACTGTGGGATTTAAGTCCTGGGTAAAAAACTTTGCATCCTATTTTTTCAAGATGCCCTGCAAGGTATTGTGCATTCTCGCCGTGTTTTTTTATTCTGATATGAAGTGAATGAATATTTTTCATTATCGATGCCGCACGATGACTATCCAAAACCGGACCTAATAACATAGCAGCACCGGAGTTTATGTCAGTAAGCTGAGAAATAAATTCTTTTGTACCGCATATGCAACCCGCGACACAATCGCTTGTACCATTAATAAATTTTGTTAAACTGTGCACAACGATGTGCGCACCTAAACGAATCGGTGAAATGATAATGGGACTAAAAGTATTATCAACCATTAACTTTATGTTATGGTGATTTGCAATTTTTGACAGCTCTGGTATATCCGCAATTTCCAATAAAGGATTACTTACCGATTCGCAGTAAATCATTTTTGTTTTTTTAGTAATAGCTTTCTTTACCGCATTTAGATCCTGAGTATTGACAAACTTAACTGAAATTCCATATTTGGGTAAAAAGTTTTTGAAGAACGCGTAAGTGCCGCCGTAGATTGTCCTGCTGGAAATTATCTCATCACCAGTGCTGCACTGTTGAAGAATCGCACAACTTATTGCAGCCATTCCCGATGCTGTAACAATTGCGTCTTCAGAATCCTCTAACTTTGCTAATGCTTGTGCAAGATATTTATTTGTTGGATTCCAGTGCCGAGAGTATAAAAAACATCCTTCAATCTCATGCTCAAATAAATCATTCATAGTTTGCGGATTAAGAAAAGTATAAGTTGATGAATCCGTAATTGACGGATTTACATCCCCATATTCTCCAAACACAAGGTAATCTTGTATTTCGATACTCGGATCGTAGTGATGCATAATTATATCTCTTAGTTTTGTTTTCGATTTTTTGATTTTATAAACAATATTAATTTTTCTATTACTAAATTACGATTAGTTAAAGATTTAATTCATAAAATAATCCAAAAAAATAAAATGAATGAAAAACAACTTGCAGCAGAAAAATCAATTGATTTTATTAAAGACGGAATGATACTGGGACTTGGAACAGGATCTACAGTTTATTTTCTTGTTAATAAAATTGCTGAGTTAGTTAATCAAGGATTAAAAGTAAAATGTGTTTCTACTTCTAATCAAACTAGCGTGCTTGCAAAAAGTTTAGGGATTAAAATTGTAGATTTAGATGAAGTTGATCATATCGATCTTACTATTGATGGTGCGGATGAAGTGGATATCAAATTAAATGGAATTAAAGGCGGCGGCGGCGCGTTGCTGTTTGAAAAAATTGTTGCAGCGGCATCAGAAAAAGTTATTTGGATTGTTGATTCATCTAAGTTTGTAAAAACTTTAGGGAAGTTTCCTTTACCTATTGAAGTAATTACTTTTGGTTCAAATCAGTTATTTATGAAATTTACAAGGCTTGGGTATAATCCCGTATTAAGAAAAAAGAATAAGACGAATTTTGTTACTGATTCTGGAAATTTGATTATTGATTTGCACCTAAATAAAATATTAGATTCGAAAAAAATGGAACAGCAGATCAAACTAATTCCCGGTGTTGTTGAGGTTGGTTTATTCAACAACATTGCGGATGTAGTAATTATCGGAAGAAATGATTCAACTGAAATTTTGAAAAGAAACAATTAACAATTTAAATTGTTATTTATCTGCTCCTAATTTCTTTAATTCCTGTGATACTTTCCTTGAGTTAATAAATCCAAAAACTAATAGTAAAACCAAAAACATTACTACGCCAACTTCTGTAAATCCCATGACAATTATTCCTTTCATTAAAAAATTTTCAGAAAAAATTGCAATATTAATGCCACCTTCAATGTTATAAAATCGAATAAAATGGTTTGGGGAGCTAATGATTTTTAAGAAATTTTTGGAGGTGCGGTAAATCTTACCTGCAAAATGTTATCAGTAGGACCACTATTAGATGAGTGGTAGTTAAACAAATTATTTTAAGATTGATGAACTGATTTCAGCAAATCACTTACTTCCTTAACTGGATTAAAAGTGCTGATAGGAACCTCCACAAATATTGTATTCCAATAAGCCATACTTCCATTCCATAAACCAGGTAATTCCAACGCTTTCAGTTCAATTCCATCTTTAAATTTTTTTGTAATGATTCCGCTTTCAACATCAACAAAGTCTTTAAGATTAAAATTATTTCCTTTATAATCTTTAACACTACAAATCAAATCAACCGGATTAAAATGGGTTGATTGATTAAAAATATTTTTTTGATTTTCGTCATTCATATCAATTTGTGCTTGCTCAACTATCTGCAATGATAAACTTGCGTCATCATCCTTTACCCAGACAGGTCCGCCGCCGGGTTCACCTTCATTTTTAACCATTCCACAAACTCTAATTGGACGATTTAATTTATCGAATAAATATTTGCTCTTCCTTTTATCATTCCAATTTTCAAAATCTGTTGGTTTGGTTACAGAAAATTCTTTTTCTGCAAAGTCTATCATCTCACCAAAACTTTTTTTGCTTAAATCTTTTCTATCCAAGGAATCTAACAAATCAAAAACCTGCTTCTGAGTTTTGACTAAATAGCCTGTTAACAATTTTTTGTAAAGAATTGTGTCTGTAGAAAGATTTTCTGTTGAAAGATTATCTATATTTTTTATGATTACAATATCCGCTTTCAGATCATTCAGATTTTCCAACAATGCACCATGACCACCAGGTCTTTGAATAAGATTTCCTGATTTATCAAAAATTAGTCTGTTTTCAAGATCGACAGCAATTGTATCAGTAGATTTTTTTTGATAAGAATATGTAATCTCAACTTTAAAATTTGTTTTATTTAGTTTATTAATTAAGTGAGTAATAATATCTTCAAACATTTTTGTATGTTCTTGTGAAATGGTAAAATGAATTTTTACCTTATTGTTTCTATCCGCCGTATATTGAAGCGATTCAAATATTTGTTCTTCAAAAGCAGTTCTGCATTCATCATCATAACGATGAAATTTAATTGCACCTTTGGGTTTGGATAAATAATTTAAACCTGGTTCAAATAAAATCGATTTTAAGATTTGTCCCGGATCATCTGATATAAGATTTTGAATTTCAAAATCGTCTTTACCTAATGTATTTTTCACAGCATCATAAAAAGCAAACTTTTCTAGATTAACTAAAAAATCATAAACATATTTACATTCTTTATCATTCTCTGAAAAGGACTTTAATTCCTGTAATGAAAATTTAGGAAAACGATTAATGACTGAAAGAAGTTTCTGAAACATTCTGGAAGCTGCACCGGAGGCTGGAACAAATTTTATTATCCTTCCATTAAGTGATGCTGTATTAAATTCTTTTAGTAATTCTGAAAATTGATTTCCTGGAATTTGAACTATCCCATCCCCAAGTGTGCAGGGTTTAATAAGTTTTGGGATTTTTGTACCCGTTCCAAAAAGTTTTAGCTGATGCTCAATAGTTTTAATGGAAATATCATTTCTTTTACTTACACTTAAATAATGTTCAGCCTTTTTTAAATCTTGCTCAATCAGATTCATAAATAAATTTCGTTTAAGCAATGGTTACGCTAATTCCAGGAATTAATCCCAGAGTAATACTTATACTTTTAAGTTTCATATCTCCAATTTTTATCGACTCTGCAAAATTACTAGCTTTAAATAAACTTTTTAAAAGAATTGAAGCAATTTTACTATCGGATGCTTGGGATAAAATATCCTGCCTCTTACTTTCATCAACAGCACCAAGGAATTTAAATGCGATGGAAATATCGGGTGGAATACTTAATGATGCATTAACGCCGTTAACTTCATATCCGGCATCCTTAAAAAGTGATTTATATTTATTAATTATTTCTAGAATTTCTTTTACTTTGCCTTCCCCCCTTTCTTTGAACTCTTTAATAATTTCAGCTTTCTCAGAATCCCAAATATTTTCTTTAAGATCTGTTATTTTATCTTTAACAGATAATGCTGCTGCCTTCGCTTTATCTAAAATATTCTCACTCATTATTAAAAATCCTTTAATATAAATATGAATATAAAAAAAGAGCGCAGAATAAATTTTATGCTGCGCTTAAAATTAATAAAAAATAAACTTACTTTGATTTTCCTAAAATCATATTATAAACAAATCCCGCTAACAGCGCACCAATTATTGGTGCTACCCAAAAAAGCCATAACTGAGATATTGCCCATCCGCCAACAATTAAAGCCGGGCCCGTGCTTCTTGCAGGATTAACTGATGTATTTGTAACAGGAATGCTTATCAAATGAATTAATGTTAATCCTAAACCAATAGCAATTGGCGCAAATCCTTTAGGAGCTCTTTCATCCGTGCTGCCAAGAATGATAAACAGGAACATAAATGTCATAACAACTTCTGTTACAAATCCCGATGTTAATGAATATGCGCCGGGAGAATGTTCACTGTAACCATTTGAAGCGAGCCCGCTATTAATATCAAAACCAACCTGACCACTTGCAATTAAATATAAAACTCCTGCGCCTGCAATACCTCCAAGAACCTGAGATAAGATATACGGTAAAATTTCAGTTGCTTTAAATCTTCCGCCAGCCCATAAACCTATTGTGACGGCAGGATTGAGATGACATCCGGAAATATGTCCGATTGCGTATGCCATTGTAAGCACTGTTAAACCAAATGCTAATGCAACACCGAGCAATCCTATCCCAACTCCAGGAAACTTAGCAGCCAATACTGCACTGCCGCATCCTCCGAGCACTAACCAGAATGTACCGAAAAATTCGGCCGCCATTTTTTTCGAGTCCATTTGTCCTCCTGAATAATTAGTTAAGGTTTCAAGTATCTGACATTTTTTTGTTCACAATATTAACACCGATTGAAAGTGTAAATCAAGCAGGGCATAAATTATAATTTTGGATTTGAAAGGAAGGAATTAAAATCAATTATTTGGCGAAAAGAAATAGATCTACCAATGCAAGAATTTAGGATGAACTATTATAAATTAAAAATTTACGGCGATAGGAAGTTCAAGTCTTTTAGATCTTATTGATTTCAATCTAGCTCTTTGTGTTAAGACAAAAGCTGGAATTGAATTTAAGTTTTCATTTGGATATGCTTTTTGTTCTGATATTTTTAATATCAAATTCATCCCGTTTTCTAAATTTTCTCTGAAAGTTTCAAGATAATTTATTTCCGCAGTTGAATCACCCATTGAAGAAATAATTTTTTCAAAGTAATTAACATACAACTCAATTTCCTGGCAGAACATATGTGGTCGTTTTTCTGAAACTAATGATTCACCTCTTCCATAAATGTGATCAACCATTTCTTTAAGATTATATTCTCTGTTAAACCAAACAACATTTGGTCCGGGACAAATAGATTGAGGTGCCCGCATTTTAGGAACGATACCAAGTTTAATAAGTGCGCCATTTCCAAGATGCTCGCATAAACAAACTTTTTCAAAGACTGAATTTAGTAATTCAGTTTTTTCTTCTTCGGTTAAATCTGATTTAGATATTTCATCAATTTTAATTTTTTGGAATTGCCTCGAAGCAGTACAAATCGGTTTGTCAGAGTATTCTTTGTTGGAGATTAAAAATCCTTTTGGGCAAGGTGAACCGGACTTCCCATTTTCTGCACGTTCTCTCGTCCAGTTTTCAGAACCGGTTTTACGTAAGTTGTTAAACGGAACTCCTAATGGAGAAGCATTACTTAAATAAAGATCTTCTTTCTTTGCGTTCTTTAAAAGATTAACAGTTTCCTCATCAACACACGTTGCTTCAGGAACTAATAAAAACGGGCTTCCCCAACCTGTTGAGTCACATCCAAAATCTTCTATCAATCTTATAGCTTCACCACTGGTTCCAATTCCACCTTGAACAGTAATTAGTGGTGGTTCTATCATCGCAGATTCAGGAAAAATTAACCCAGCTTTTTCATAATAACTTTTGACAATAGGACGAAATTGTTCATTAAGCTGATTTTTATTTGCAGCAAATTCACTAAGTATTGAAGGCAGCAAATATCCCTGTGAAGCAAAAGCATGTCCACCGCAATTTAAACCGGATTCAATTCTAAACTCACTTACTTCTAATCCCTTCGTTGCTAAAAATTTTCCCTGGATTAAAGCTGAACGGAAATCACTTACTTTAATTATAATCTTTTTCTTTAGTTCACCAAATTCATCACGATAAAAATCTTTAAACTTTGGAAGGTAGCCAAATAGACTTCTGTTAAACCCTGCCGAGAAAACTACAGATGAATTTAAATCACTTTCTGCAAATCCACGTAAGGCAGCTTTTGCATCACTGAACTCATCACTTAATATTGTACCATCCTTTGCATAGTTAGTTCTATCAACCTTAGCCATAATATTTACATCGATGGAACCAGCATACATTAAGCTTGTCAATTCAACAGTTAATTTTTCTTTCTCATTTTCATCTTTAACAATAAATAGTTTTTTATACTTTTGTTTTAATGGGCTGCTTTCGGGGAGCAAATCAAAATATTTACTCTTATTATTCTCTTGAAAGAAAGGCAGTCTTTTGACTTCATTTAAATTATCTGCGACTATTTTATTAACTGTATTTAAATATTGTGTAATACGTTTCGAGCGCGCTAGTGAATCATTTTTAGATATTTCAGTAAACGGTAAGTTAAATTTTGCACAATAGTGCCTGCAAATTTTATCGATCAACACATCATCTACAATTGACATAACTGATGAAATACCAAAATGTGCTACTCTGATTGGAGTATCAATCGAATGACCTGTTCCCATTACGGGTATGTGAAATTTGTGATCTTTGTAAGACATACTATTCTTTTGAGTGAGTTATTATTTAGTGATTTCACTCAAATTTTTTAAATTAAAACTTAATATTTAAGTGTAAGTAAACTAAATAAATTAACAGGGTTAAAATCTTATCGATTTAATTGTTACATAACTATTACAATTAATAAATCTTGTTTTTGAATGATAAATAGACGATTAGGTAATCCTCATCTTTCATCTTTATCAAGGTAAATTTGATAAAGGATAAATATTGATTTGTAGTTGTCTGTACCTGTTGATTTACGGTTACTCTAATATTAAATATTTTGTGGACTTGAAGTGAGCGTATTTATATTTACATAACAATTTTAATTTTTTTGAGCCAAAAATTTTATATTTAAATAATTTATCGTTCTACTTTTCGATGCTACTTTATGAAAACAAATTTACTATTACTGTTTATAATTCTGTTCCCAATCTTTAATTCAGCTCAATCTGTTGATTTGAAACTTAAAATTCTTGATACAAATAAAGAAATAGCCGTATCTAACACTAACATTAATATTTCGGAAAAATATTTTGGTACAACAAATAATTTTGGTGAATTAATATTTTATAAAATCCCGAAAGGAAAATATTCCTTATCGATAGCGCACATAGCTTATAAAATTTTTGCTGATGAGATCGAAATTATTTCCGACACAACAATAACAATCAAACTTTTCCCGGAAAGTATTAGACTCAGCGAAGTTATTGTTACATCGGGAAAGTATGGGCAAAACATAAACCTTCTTCCCTACTCTGTTTCATCAATTGATAAAAAAGAAATACAAATGAGTCCGTCATTTACCGTCTCTGACCTTCTAAAAAATGAACCTGGAATTTTTCTTCAACGGGACGGAATATGGGCAACCGAAGTTAACATTAGAGGACTCAGCCGTGCTAACATTGTTACTTTGATTGATGGAAATAGGATTGAAACATCAACAGATATTAGTGCACGTCTTTCGATGTTTGACCTTAACGACGTTGAAAGAATTGAAGTTATTAAAGGTGCTGCTTCATCACTTTATGGAAGCGGTGCAATAGGCGGAATAATAAATATAGTTTCTAAATCCGGTAGTTATAACAGTCAGCTTTCTTTAACGGGTAATTATTCTGGTGGATTTAATTCAGTTAATAATTTTTTTTCTAACGGAATAAATCTTTCTGCTTCTGGCAACGAATGGATTGCTAAAATCAGTGGCAGTTATAGAAAAGCCGATAACACTAAAACCCCGACTGGCGAACTTTACAACAGCCAGTTTGAGGATAATAGTTTAAATGCACTGTTTCAGGTAAAACCATTTGAGAATCAAGAAATAAAATTTAATTATCAGCGGTTTAAAGCAACTGATGTAGGAATTCCCGGTGCTGCTCCACTATTCACAAATAATGCTAAAGTAACTTATCCTGAAGAACTGCGAAGATTAATAAGTGTTGAATATAAAATAAATAATCTTAGTAATTCACTGGTAAAATTATCAGCAAAATATTTTCATCAATTTATTTCAAGAGATGTCGAAAATATTCCCGGCACAATTCCCGTCACTAATGGACAGCCACCCAAAAGAGTAAGTGTTTTAAAAATCAGTCCTTCCGCTGATCATAATTTTGACGGATTTCAAACTCAAGCTGATTTTAGCTTTACCCGCCATTATTTTATTGCAGGATTTGATTTCTGGAAACGAAATTATTCAGGGATCAGAACCAAAGAACAAAAAATTGAAATTCTAAATCCACTTGATTCGTCCGTGGTGAGCACAAATTATAAAACCATATTTGAAAAACCTTTGCCTGATGCCAACTTTAATAGTGCGGGAATTTATGTACATGATGAAATTAAATTGGTGGATTATTTAAATCTCACACTCGGCAGTAGATACGATTTTATTTGGTTAAACAATTCCGAAACAAAGAATCCTTTATATGAGGTTAACAATGGAATTATTAATAACAATCCTGATGGACAAAAAATAATTTGGAATTCTGAAACTGCTAAAAACAAATCTTATACTTTTAACCTCGGATTAGTTTATTCATTTAGTAATCAATCAAATATTTCATTTAATACTGCAAGATCATTCCGTTCGCCCTCACTCGAAGAAAGATATCAATACATTGATCTTGGAAATTTAATAAGAGTTGGAGATCCAAATCTTAAACCCGAGCAAGGATATTTCTTTGATCTTGGTTTTAGATTTTTTCCCAATGATCTGAAAATTACGGCCAGCATTTTCCTAAACACTTTAAATGATCTTGTTTCAGAAGTGCCCGGAATTTATGATGGAAGAAATGTTTTGATAAAAGTAAACATCGGCAAAGCTTTGTTATATGGGTTTGAATATTCTGTAAATTTTAAAATGATAGATCGGCTTAGCATTTATAATACTCTCTCATATGTGCGTGGGAAAAATCAAAAAGATAATTTAGATCTTCCACAAATTCCACCATTAAACAGTTTAATAGGAATTAAGTACTTTGCTTTAGATTGGTTAAGCGCTGATTTTTCATCTATACTTTTTGATGCGCAGAAAAAAGTTGCACTTGGCGAATTGAGAACACCCGGTTATGCATATTTTAATTTTCAATTTGATTTTTCAAATATTAAGATTGATAACATTCGCGCCGGATTTAGTTTGGGAATAGAAAACATTTTAGATAAGAGTTACAGAGATCATCTTTCCTCAAACCGTGGTTTGATAGTAAGCGAGCCTGGTCGAAATTTTTTTATGAGAATTAATATTAATTTTTAATCAATTTAATTATTGTAGGATTTTATGAGTTGGTTTTTTATTGCGTTAACATCTGCTTTCCTATCTGCATTTGCTGCAATCACACAGAAAAAAGTTTTGTTCAATCTTGGTGCATTGGAATTTTCATTTCTATTATCATTGGTGAATTTATTATTCTCAATCCCATTTTTCTTTTTTATTGATTACACAACCATCAACACACTAAATCTTTTAATACTTTTTGCTAAATCTATTATCGGTGTTGGTGCATTTTTTTGTGTGATGCTATCTTTAAAAAATCTTGAGATAAGTAATGCTCTCCCATTACTCGCATTAACGCCTGGATTTGTTGCGATATTTGCATTTATATTTTTAGGCGAAGCATTAAAATTAATTGAGTTGATTGGTCTAATTTTTCTAATTGTTGGCACATTTATACTTGAGAGTAAAAACTTTAAAGAATTGTTTTTCCCTCTTAGCATATTTTTAAAATCAAAGTATCATCGATTTATAATTTTAGCTTTGCTTCTTTTTTCAGCATCATCAATTTTAGATAAGTTATTATTAATGAAACTAAACCTTTCATCAATATCATTAACAGCATTTCAGCATATTTATTTCGCGATATTGTTCTCAATACTTTATATCTTTTTTAGGAACAAAGAGGAAGCTGCGCCGGTAATCATCAAGAAAAACAATCTTGGATGGATAGCACTTATTTCAATCCTAACCATCGGATATCGTTACACACAAATAGTTGCAGTAAGTTTAGCTTCCGTAGCATTAGTTCTTGCTATCAAACGAACATCCGTTTTTTGGGCAACAGTTATTGGTGGAAAATTATTTAATGATAAAGATCTTTTAAAGCGAAGCCTTGCAGCAATTTTAATTTTAGTTGGTGCGATATTAATTCTGAGAGAATAATTTTTATTTTTTAATTAAAACCAGACAATTACCAACAGCTCTTTCCCCTGTTTCATCAGACGGATAATTTACAATTTGATTATTCACAACCATCGTAGTTGATCCACCGCCATCAAAATTTAAACCTTGGTAAACACCTTCATCAATCATCAAGTTAGCAAACTCTTCAAGGTTCATTCCTCTGCTTGATTTTTGTCTGCCATCAACAGTAATAAAAAATATTGTTGTACTGTCTTTCGAAAATCCAATTCCTGTTCGCGGATGTCTGTTTTTAGAAAATCTTGGGAACACTCCCTCAAATGATTGATTGTTTTTCAACATGCTTTTACCATCAACAACCAACCGAGGCCAGCCACCGACGAGAGAACGTAAATTGGAAATATGAGGATTAAATTTTATAACAGTTTTTATTGTATCACCAACTTTAATTTGTCTTTCAAGAAAATATGAATAATGTCCATTTGCCGAAAGGACAAACTCGTTTCCATTTATTTTATAATTACCTCCTTGCAGAAAAGGAGCACTAACAATAAATATTGATTTGTCATTACTTTTTCTAACAGGGACTAAATTGGTTTCAATCACATTCCAGTTAATAGGAGCAATTGGAGTTTGCTCTCCCTGAAAAGAATTGTAGAGCATTATTGAATTACTATCCGGGTGAGAATTAATTCTATTAATTTTTTCTATAGATCCATCAGGCAGAATCAGATCACCAGTAAAAACAAATTGTTCAATTGCTAATTTGCCATTCTCAGTTACGGCAAATTGTGAGTTGACAAACGGATTAAATGGAGAATCAGAAAATCTAACTGCTTTAATGATCTTTCCTTCCGAGATCATATTATTTATCAAATCACCATCCTTTTCAAAAAAATCAGAATTGATTGCAGCAATAACATTATAACCTGAATCAGATAATGCTTTAACCCTGCTACTGGTAGTCTCTTTTCCTTTAAGAAGATTTTTTGCTTTTACAGTTTGAAGGAAATAATTATTGTTTGATAAATCAATTTTTAGAATATTAATAGAAAGAGTATCTGCAGTATTAATTATTTTTTTATAAATAACTCCCTGTGCAACAACTTTTTCGTTACGCTGAACTTGAGCTGAAGCAGAAATAAAAATTATAATCGCTAATAATGCCGATAAAGATTTCATAAAATGATGCCCGATATATTTTTTTGCTGAATTTTCTTTGAAACATACTAAAATTTTTGTTAAAATCTTTTTAGGCAATATCATTTTGAGTTTAGATCTAACAATTAGAAAGCATTGGTGTATATTTGTAAATAATTTCACTCACTTTAAAAATGTTTTTTGATATTTATGTCCAACAATATTTCATCTGTAATTTTATCTGCATTAGAATTAGAAGTTCATTTCGGCGAACAAGTAATACTTAATAAAGCATCATTAAGTGTGCATGCAAATGATCGGATTGGATTGGTTGGAAGAAATGGTGCTGGTAAATCTACCTTTCTTAAAATTATCTCCGGTTTAATACAACCTGGTTCCGGTGAGATTGCAAAGAAAAAATATCTCGTCATTGGATTTCTTTCGCAGGAGTTTACCCTGGATGAGACAAAAAATGTAAAGGAAAATATTCTATCCGGCGCACAAGCTGAGTTGGAATTGATTAATGAATATGAACTAACATCTTTTGATTCACCAAAAAAGCATCATCTTGAAGAAAAGATTTTACAAATGGATTCGTGGAATCTTGATAAGCGTATAAATATTCTGATTCAATCTTTAGATGCACCGAAAGGTGAAAGAGAAATATCCACTTTATCCGGCGGTGAAAAAAGGCGAGTTGCACTTTGCCGTGCACTAATATCAAAACCCGATTTATTAATCCTTGATGAGCCAACTAATCATCTTGATACGAAATCAATTGAGTGGCTGGAAGATTTTCTATCAACCTACAATGGCACTTGCATTTTTGTTACACACGATAGATATTTTTTAGACAGAATTGCAAACAGAATTGTTGAACTTTCTAACGGCACTTTCTATTCACACTCCGGAAATTACACTGAGTATCTAATCAATAAAGCTGAAAGGCAAACAGTAAAAGAAATCGAAGAACGAAAGCGCCAGCTTTTCTTAAAGCGTGAGCTGGAATGGATAAGACGCGGACCAAGAGCAAGAAGAACAAAAGCTAAAAGTAGAATTGACAATTTTAATGATGTATCTTCCATCAAAAATAATGAAGTTGAACTTGATGTTGACTTAATAATCCCACCTGCCGAAAGATTAGGTAAAAAAGTTATTGAGCTTAAAGATGTTGGAATCAAACTTGGCAATAAAATTCTCTTTGAAGGTTTCAATTATAATTTTGAAGCGGGTAAAAAGATTGGAGTTATTGGACAAAACGGTATAGGCAAAACAACTTTACTAAAAATGATTCTCGGAGAAATTTCTCCCACCAAAGGTAAAATTGAAATTGGTGAAACCACTCAATTTAATTATGTCGATCAAGCGCGCCTGCTATTGAATGATGATGATACGGTTATTAAAGCCATTGCGGGTAAAAGTGAATTTGTACAATTTGGAAAACAAAAACTAAGTATCTGGACTTATCTAAGAAGGTTTCTTTTTGCGGATGACAGAATCAATACTTTAGTTGGAAGGCTTTCCGGTGGTGAGAAAAGCAGACTAACACTTGCAAAAATTTTATGTAACGGTGGAAATTTTCTTATGCTTGATGAACCAACTAATGATCTTGATCTTCCAACTTTAAGAATACTTGAAGAAGCTTTAATTTCTTTTGAAGGATGTGTGATGATTGTAAGCCACGATAGATATTTTCTCAATCGTATTTGCGATGGAATACTTGCATTGGAAGGCAATGGTGAAATTTATTACAGCGAAGGTAATTATGATTATTATATCGAAAAAAGAAAACTGCGAAATAAGGAAGAAGTATCAGCAATCGTTAAAGAGAAGAAAGAAGATTTGCGGCTCAAACAAAAATCAAAAAAATTAAGTTATAAGGATGCGCTAGAACTTGAATCTATTGAAGAAAAAATAATGCTTGCTGAATCTGAAGTAGAAAAGATTGAAAACATTTTCAGTTTACCCGACTTTTACGAAAAATATGCATCTCAAACTAAGGAACTTAATCTTAAAATTGAAGAGGCAAGGAAAAAGGTTAAAAATCTTTACGATAGATGGGATGAATTGGAAGAAATAAAAAACTCCCTTTAAAATTTCATTATAAATTGAACTGCTAAATTTAAAATCGTAATATCCTCCCTCTCCTGTTTCAATCTTACAGTTATAGGTAAAATTTTTCTTCCAATTATCAAAATAGAAAAACCATTTAATTGAAAGAATTGCGTGATAAATTTTATCCATGCAAAAGAATAAGATTTCCATGCACTTTGTTTTTCTAAATTCATCTAAAATCAACAAATTTATAATCAAAGTTTCCCTTGGTTAGTCTGGCATAATTCTTTGTAGAGTTTATGCAAACGAACAACGTTAAATTCATATAAACAAGGAGAAAAAAATGAGAACATCCCAATTCGTGAAGAAAAATTTTCTTCCAATGCTATTATTAGCATTCGTATCTTTTTTCATCGGTTGCCAAGACAATATGACTGTTCAACCCAATGACCAAATAACAACAGACAAACAAGCTGTTCAAAAATTAGCTGATGAAGATTCCTTATTGGCGTCTTTTGAACCTAATTTTAATGAAGAAGGCGAAATGGATATACTTTCAAAGGTAAGCACTGAAATTTATCCTGTTAGAGTTGGACATAAAATGCGCCTTGTCAATAAAACCCTTACTGTTGATTTTCAAGGGGATACGGCTTATGGATTAATTACAAAAACTTTTGAAGGAGTTTTGTACATAAAAGGTTCATATAACTCTGCCTCAACTAAACCCGATACTTTAATTACAAAAGCATTCACATCAGTCATTACAAAGAATGTTATTTTCATAAAAGTTGCTCATACAGATTCGCCTGCTAAAAATTGGAGAATAGCTGCAATCTCTTTACCAGAAGGTGGAACTCAAAGCCCTAACATTGATATAACTAAGTTTACAGCATTCTTACCAAATGGAGATACTCTCGTAATCAATTCTCCGAATGATTATTACTTAGTCAGAAATTGGGGTCAGTGGTGGAGATGGCATCACGTTCCGGTTGTTAATAGAGCTGCAGATGTTTTATTAAGAGTGGAATTAACAAGTGCTTATGCTGATACAGACTTTGTTACACTTACTTTTGGTGCTGATAAATTTGGAATGCATAGATCCAAGAAAAAATTTGGGTTAGTATCTTCAACTCAAAATGGTAATGTTTATGAAAAAGTTTATGAACAGACATTCCAGTCGCATCAGTTTCCAGGATTCTTCCACGCAATAATTAATGCGATGCCAAAACAAGTTGTGTACGATGACTCAACTCCGGTTGAAATGGAAACCTGGGGTGTACCTTATTTTGTAAAACTATAAATTAAAAACATAAAGCTCTACAAACCCAATTTCTTCGTGAAATTGGGTTTGTTTATTAAATTGAAAAAACTAACAAGTAATCGTAAGTTCAAAGTGATGAAAAAATATTTTTTATATATTCTAACTGTATTATCATTTGCATACAATGGTTGTGATAAGCCCGGTCCAACTGAGCTTGTTAACGATTCCAATTCCTCGGATATTTTGGAAGCAGAAATTATCAGCAAAGAGATTGACAATGAATTTTACAGTAATGGATATGATACCAGCGGCGTAACAGAAGATCTTAGAAGTTACACAAGTATTGTTTCGGTTAGCGGCATTAAACTTACACTAAATGGAAAAACAGATAATATTTCTGTAGCGCAGGCAATTTTATCTGAAAAATCTAGACCAGTTTACTCGCCCAATGGAAAATTAATTGGATATAATACAATAGTCCCAGGTAAAATAGAATTTAATTCCGAACAAGCAAGACTAACTAATCTGCGTGTTAAATATCGTGAGGCGGGAGTATTACTTGATACAGTTTTAGGCAAAAAATATGAACTGTTTAATATGAACGGAAGATTTTTCAATGATCAGTTTGTATATCCATATAATTCATATATTGCCTTTTCCTTTAATCCATTCATAGGTCAATCTACTTCATTCAATATTGCAACACCTAAAGAAATTACCGGTTCAGTAAAACTAAATAAATCAAGTACTCAGAATAAATTTGATGCCGAGCTTAGCTGGAATGGCGAATCAACAAATAATTTTTCTATTATTATCGGGGCTGTAAGAAAATCAAATCAACAGATTTTTCCTTTATATCGTTTAAAGACCGCTGATGATGGAAATTTAAAAATACCTTTTTCGTTTTTTAAGAATATTCCAAGAAATACTTTTGATAAAATTTCCATTACTTTCATCAGAAAGTATGAAAGTCTTAACCAAACACTGCGCAGCGATCTTTATATAAGTTCACAAAGTATTCATACAATAATTGTTGATATTCCTTGAGAATTATTTTAGTAACAGGATTAATTATGGTTTCGGTTATCCGAATATCAGCACAAACAACATTTGGTTTGAATGGGGTTTGGGGCATTACTGATGCTTCTTTTACTTCTTTAAACTCTTATGAATATAATCCATCAAACTTTTCAACAATTAAGGATTTGGGATTTTCTTTAACTTATGGCAGTGAGCTATCAGATAATCTAACCAGTAACTTATATCAAATAAGTGTCGGTAAATCTTTTAAAAATCATTTCATCTCGATGAGATATACTCCTGGTTATCAGAAAGAATTTATCTTCAAATCTGGAGAAGCTGTGACTTATGGAAATTCTAATCCAATAAAACTTGAATCCAGATTTCAGTACAAAGAATTTTTAGGGTTGGGTTATTCGTATCGTTTCAGTCCTAACTTCAGTTTAGGATTTAATGTTAGATTCTTTAATCAAAATTTTGTTCAAGAAATTCTAACACCCGTTTTTTCAGACACGATTTATTTTACTACAGAAACCGAAGAGGATGATGCAAATTTCTGGAAAGCAGATATTGGATTTGTTTGGAGACCATTGGATGAATTTTATCTTAATGCTGCTTCGGTCAATCTATTTACTGTAAATAATAGGACTAATCTGCAGAGCAATGAAAAATATAGATTGAAAACTGATAAGGCATTATTACTTGGGGCTACCTTTAATCCATTTAAAGATCTTAACATTAATCTTATTTACGAGTCTACCAATTCATTCCAAACTGAGTTATTAAAATTTGTTGATATAGGTAATAATAAAATCGGAGTAGGGATATCAACCTTTCATGATCACGAACAAAATCCTTTTTTAGCAGGGATTCTTTCATCGGCAATATTCTCATCTAAGTTATTTGATATTTCTTTAACGTGGTTAAATTATTTTTCAAACAGAAATATTTTAAGCAGCTATAATGATTTTGCTGCAAAGAGTATTTCCAATATCATCCATAATAGATTCAGTTTTGATAAACTTTTATTAACCGCAAACTTTAAACTAAATACTCAGGTAGAACAGAGAGTTAAATTTGTGGATGTTACTATCAATCAAAGTATCTACCCCGCTCTTGCGGAAAAATATATTGATGCTCCTATAGCCACAGCTCGGGTTGTTAATTTAACTGATGAAAAAATTAACATCAAACCAGCAGTTTTAATTAATGGAATAAATAAAGATAAAATTCAATCACAGGATTATTTCATAATGCCTTTTGATACAAGTGATATAAATTTTTATACAATCATTCCAGAATCTTATTACAATACCAATCCGGTAATTTCTTACGCAAATTTTTATTTGATAACAGTTAATGATGAATATGATGATGAACTTCAGAAGGCAATATTAATTAATGGAATAAATGCCTGGGATGGTAATGTTTACAACTTAAAATATTTTATTAAAAAAGATTTAAGTTTTAGCGCAAACTATTCGAAAGAAATTCTTGCACTTAATAAGTCCGTATTAGATACTGCTATTTATTCATTAGTTGATTTTTATAAAGCCAAAATTATTTATGATACTTATGTTAAAAATCTAACATACACCTCCGATCCCAGAGCAACTGCTGAATATGTACAGTATCCCAAAGAAACTATTGAAGTTAAGGGCGGCGATTGTGATGATCTTAGCGTATGCTTTAGTTCTTTATTGGAAAGTATAGGAATAGAAACGGCTCTGGTTGATTATAATGCTGATCCAAATTTAAAGCATGTAAGTATAATGTTTAACACAAAACTATCTCCTGAGCAAGCGAACCTGATAACTGAGAATGACACAAAATATTTTATTAGAAAAAATGATAAGGGAATTGATGAAGTTTGGCTTCCTGTTGAAACAACATCATTAATAGATTTCGATACTGCCTGGTCAATCGGAGCCAAGAAATTCCAGTCTGAAGGAATTGATAATCTCGGATTAATCAAAGGCGATGTTGAGATAGTGGATATCTCTTCCGATCTGAAAAGGTGAAAAAATGAAAAAACTAATTTTCATTAATATTTTAATTTTTCTTTCAATCACTTATGCCCAGACTTTTCAGATAGAAAAGTTAAGCGGAAGTGTTAAAATTTTAAATGGCAGTGATAATTCCTGGCATGAATTAAAGGCAAACACAATGGTTGAGTCAAATGCTATTATCAGTACCGACAAGAACTCTTTTGTAAAACTAAAAGGAAATGGCAAAAGTTTTACACTAAAAGAATCTTCTGCAATTTCCATCTCCAATATAAAACAAATGAGTGTTGATGAACTGCTTCTTGCTCTTGCAATGGAAAACATCATAAATACTCCAAGGAAAAAAGGAAATGATAAATCAGGCAGCACCGCAGTTTATGGAACCGATGAACAGAAAAAAGAGGTTGAGATAAATAAACTGAGCGATATGGGCCGTAAGCGGTTAAATGGTGCAAAACAGCTTGCTGAAAATGGAATGAAAGAATCAGCAATTGTTACGGCAATGGAGGTTTATCGAAAATATCCTGAAACAAAGAAGAACTCTGAAAGCAGAATTTATTTTGCTGATTTGCTTTTTGAAAAAGGACTTTATGAAGAAGCTCACGATGAATTTTCGTCAATCAAGTCTTTACAGCTAAGCAGTTCACAAAAAACTTATGTTGAAGGAAAACTTGATCAGATAGGAAAGAAATTTTTAATAAAGTAAGGTTTTAGTTTCTTAAATAATATTTGATTACTTCATCCAGATAAATATGAAACTTTTGTGGCATGTTTTTATACTTTGAATTCAAATGATTTTTAATCTTCTCAAAGTTATCTGATTTATTTGGTAACACATCTTTTTTAATGTTATTTAACCAAGTTTCTAATTTTGTCTGAACACGATTTATAGTTTCAAGATCCTCGGAAGCAGCAATTGACCGAATAGTATTGGATAAATTAAAATCCTTTTCAACTAATATTCTAAACGAATAACCCCTTAAGTTTTCTGCAACTAAAGTCCTGCTAACATTTCCAAGTTCTTTAGCAGTTTCATTAATGGAAGAGTGAGAAAAATTTTTCTGTCTTAAAGATTCGATTACTAAATCCTCAAAATTAAATTTAATATTCTTAACAAGATCATCTGGCAAATCATTTAGTTGTAAAAGATTTCTTTCTGCAGATTTGCAAAATACAAGAGCTCTTTTAATTACAGATTCTAGTTCCCGAACATTTCCTTTCCAAGCATATTCCTTTAAGGATTTTAATGCAGCCAATGATAACTGAACATTTCCTCCATCAGAATCAAGCAAATAATTTGCAATTGATTCAATGTCCTGCTTTCTATCTCTAAGCGGTGGAATATGAATGTTGATCACATTAAGTCGATAGTACAAATCTTCTCTGAATTTTTTTTCTTTAACTAATTGTTTAAGATCTTTATTTGTTGCTGATATAACCCGTACATCAACTTTAGATGTTACAACTGATCCAACTTTATCAAATTCACCTGATTGCAGTATGCGCAATAATTTTACCTGAAAATTTTCTGAGGTTTCTCCAATCTCATCCAGAAAAATTGTTCCGTTGTTTGCTGCTTCAAACTTTCCGATTTTATCAATAACAGCACCTGTAAATGCTCCTTTAACATGCCCGAACAATTCGCTTTCAAGAAGCGTTTCAGTTAGGGCGGCACAGTTAACAGCAATTAATTTTTCATTTTTCCTTTTGCTTAAATTATGAATTGCATTTGCCACAAGCTCTTTACCAGTGCCGCTTTCGCCTGTTATTAAAATTGAAGCATCTGTGGGAGCAGCTTTTTTAATTATCTCGGCAATGCTTTGCATTTCTTTAGATCGATAAACGAGACCGAAAAAATTTACCTCATCAATTTCCGATTTAATCTCGACTGGCTTTCTATCCTCTTCTGAATCTTTAAGCTTTTCAATATCACCTTTTAATTCTTTTATCTTCGTTAATAATGAATCTGAGTTTTCTTGAGATGAATAATTTAATTCTTTCTGCAACTCAGCTAATTCTTTTTCTTTACCTTCTAAAAGATTTTTAAGCAATCTTGCTTCATCAACAGCGCCTTTATACTCATTCTGTCTTTCAAGAAATTTAAAATACAGATCTGATATCAAAACGAACGTCACAGGAACAAGAAAGAATGCAAACCCAAGTTCTAAATAGTAAAACTGGTGTAGTAAATATGAAATAATGAGAAATGGAATTACAATAGCAAAATAATTTTTTATAGGATTAACCTTATCCCTAAAAACTATCAATAGTAGAAAGACTAAAACGAGAAATACTATAATCGAAAGAAAATAAAAATTATCATTATAATATCTTTTATTTATAAGATTATCCAAAGCAAATGCGTGAAGAGCGACTCCGGGTAATTGGTCGTCAAAATTTGATTCAAATGTAGATGACAGTTGCTGATCACTTGTACCAATTAGGATAATTTTATTTTTAAACTCTTTTAATCTTAGATCGTTATTTCGTACAAGATCAAAGAATTCTAATAAGGAATAATTTTGAAATTTTTTCCAGGAAGAAACAATATTAATTTTTATTTCGTTAGGGTAATCTTTTCTTTTGCTTAATAACTCTAAACAAAATGCACTCTCGGTATTGTTTTCACTTTTTAATTTCAGAGGTATAATAATTTTATGATCTTTAATATAATTGATGTGCCCCGTTGCAATTGATTCATCTATTAATTTTGGACTTGGATAACTTAATGAATCAGTTATAAAACCATAATTATTCTCGATAATATTTCCTGCCAATGAACTTAATACAACATTACCATTTTTTCTTATCTCTTTTTGCAACAGGTTGTCATAGAGGGATTGCGAAGCAAATTTTGCACTTAAAAAAACTTCAAGTCCAATTTTTTTTGCGTGCAAAGTTGTTAAATTGTCTACCATAAGCGCATAGTAACTTCTTTTAATTGGCCAAAGTCCCAACTGCTCAATATCACCGGAACTAATATGGATGATAATGATTGATGAATCAGGATGCCTTTCCCCAGTAATTCTTGTGAACATTGAAGAGAAAGCGTTATCGATATTTTGGGGAATCGGTTTTACAATAAAAAGTAAAACGATTGAAAGAGCGGCAATAATGATTTTAACTATTATTTTTTTTTTCACTTTACAACTGAAGATTGACAAATAATTTTATTGTGTAAAATTAAACAAAGTTTTGTAAAACTATGATTAATAATATATTCTAATTCAATAGAGACTTCTGAAAAATAGATTTCTAACTGTATGTCATTCTCGCGAAAGCGGGAATCTGCTTAATAATCATTAGATTCCTGCCTGCCAGCCGGCAAAGGCAGGTTTGCACAGGAATGACAGATTGAATTTTTCAGAAGTCTTTCAATAGTAAATATGTTTATTATTATAATGAATGTTTCATTCATCATCCTTAATTTTCATATTAAGATTTTATTTGTCCCCGTAGCTCAGTGGATACCTGCCCGACTTCCGTCAGGCAAGGCGGGCCTGCCCGATGGCAAGGCGGGGAGCAGAAGTTTCCTGAATTATGAAGTATTATATTTATATATTAAAAAGCAAAAGTACCAACAAAACCTATGTCGGTTATACAAATAATTTAGAAAGAAGATTGACTGAGCATAATTCAGGTAAATCAAATTTTACAAGTAAATTTTTACCTTGGGAAATAATATACAAAGAAGAATTTGATGAAGAGATAGAAGCAAGAAAAAAGGAGAAGTACTACAAAAGTTCAGCCGGAAGAAGAAAAATTAAGATACTATTAAATAGTTAGCCCCCGTAGCTCAGTGGATAGAGCAGAAGTTTCCTAAACTTTTGGTCGGAGGTTCGATTCCTCTCGGGGGTACTATTTTGATTGAAAGACCTTAAAAGAATTAGGTTCAAGAACAATTTTTTGAATTATATTCTCATTTGCATCAGGAAAAACTTCTTTCCCTTCAAAATTGATTTCGAATAAATTTTTACACTCACCTAAGTTAAATGCACAAATAATTTTTTTATCGTTTAACATTCTTTCAAAGACAAATATTCTTTTCTGATTATCGCTATAAATAAACTTAACCGAGCCTTTAGATAGAGGATCATTATTATTTCTAAGAGAAATAATCTTTTGGTAAAATTTTAGCAAATCTTCATTTTGCTCCACAGTGTAAGTCCCAAATCCAGTTTTAAAGTCGGAGCTCTCATCAATTATTTCATCATCATAATTAAGATCATTCCATATCATTGGCTTGCGGCAATGTGGATCATCAGCGCCCCACATACCAACTTCGTCCCCATAATAAATCATAGGTGCACCGAGATAAAGAAGTTGAAAAGCTGCTGCTAATTTTTGTTTCTCATAAACTTCTTTTGTTGGTTTACCCGGGTTATAGTTTTTATTCCCTTCATTTGCATCGCGATCGTAACCTCTATCGGGATTCAAAATCATTGAAGCTAATCTTTCGGTATCATGACTTGATAATAGATTTTGCAACACAAATAAATTTTCGACTGAATAAGTTTCATCAATTTTCTTAAGTCTTTCAATAAATTCTTCCACGGAAATTTTATTTTTATCTGCGATAAAAAAATCATTAACTGCAAAAGCAAAATTGTAATTCATCAAAGCATCAAAAGGTCCATCAGCAGATATAAAATCAGGGGAAAGCTCCCACAATTCACCAACAATTATGGAGTTTGGATTAATTTCTTTTACAACACTACGCCATTGTTTCCAAAAGCCAATAGGAACTTCACGCGCAACATCAAGCCGCCATCCATCAATTCCATCCGATGGATCGCCATCATTATTTGGGTCCATCCATTTTTTTGTTGAATTGAAAATATATTCTTTTGGTCCTTCTGCAAGATCATATTTGGTTCGATTAAATTCCGGCAAAGATTTTGTTCCCCACCATCCTTTGTATTCAAATTCATTTTGTAAAGTAGTCGGATCATCAAATTTTTCAACTTGGTACCAGTCTGAATATTTAGATTTACTTTGGTTTTTAACAATATCCTGAAAAGCCCAAAACTGCACACCGGTATGATTAAAAACCCCATCAATAATAATTTTCATTCCACGTTTATGAATTTCATCAATCAACTTTAAAAATAATTTATCTGCAGCGGTCCATTCCCAGGTTGCTGAGTTATCAGGAATTTCTTCACTCATTAATTTCCGATCACCAACTGGATCCGGTCCAAAATTAACATCGATATGATGATAAGATGATCCATCATATTTGTGAAGTGAAACTGCTTCGAAAACGGGATTGAGATAAATTGCACCAACGCCAAGGTTTTTAATGTAATCTAGTTTATCAATAATTCCTTGAATATCTCCACCATATCTTCGTTCATAATAAGAATGGTTTCTATTTCTTCCCGACTGTTTTTCCCAATTGGATTGTGCAAACCAATTACTTGTCCATCTTGTTACAGCCCAATTATCAGGAATTGATTTATCATTTATAAAAACTTTTCCTGCTTCAGGATTATTTAATGAATCACCATTTGCAAATCTTTCCGGAAAAATCTGGTACCATACTACTCCCTTTGCCCAATCGGGTAATCTGTTTTGTGCAAAGAATGAATTAGAAATAATTAATATGGCAATAAATATTTTTACATTTATGTTCATAACCCTAATTCCCTTTTCATCAATTCCAATGTTTGAAGAATAGTGTGCGGCTTATATCCAAGTTCGCTTTGTGCTTTGATCGTAATTAAGCCTGATTTCAGGGGTCTTCGTGCAGGTTGATTAAGTTCTTCTGTTTTTATTTTGGTGATCAAACTTTTATCAAGATTAAAGAAATCGGCTATCTTTAATGTAAAATCATAGCGTGAAAGAAATTCACTGCCGCCAATATTATAAATTCCTTCTTTCCCAAGTTCAATTACTATATTAATTGCCTGCACTAAATCATCGATGAATGTGGGATTATTTATCTGGTCATCAACGATTCTTATTTCTTTTTTGGCTCTTAATGAATCAACTACCCATTTAACAAAATCGGGTCGACTGTATTTCGCAGTTCCATACAAAACATTTGTTCTTAAGATTGTGAATTTGATACCGCCTATCTTTAAAACATTTTCGCTTGCAAGTTTTGTCCGCGCGTAATAACCGAGTGGATTGGGAATATCATTTTCAGAATAGGGTCCGTTCTTACCGTCAAAAATATAATCTGTTGAAATGTGAATAAGATGTGAGTCCAAAACGCGTGAAGCTTCTGCAAGATATTCAACACCTTTTACATTTATTTTCCAGGCAAGTTCCCGTTCGGTTTCACTTCGATCTACGTTTGTAAACGCAGCAGCATTAACTATAAAATCAGGACAAAAATCATAAACAACTTTTTTAATTTCATTTCGGTTTGAGATATCGCATTTTACATATTCAAGGTCTTCAAAAACAAATTTATCCTCAACAGATGTTGCAAGTAATTCTACGTCTTTTAAAGCTGAATAGAACTCGACTGCCCTTTGTCCAAGCATTCCATTTGCACCAACAACAAGTATCCTTCTTTTTATCAGATCAATTGTAGTCATAAGAGTTACAGTAATTATTTTTCTACAAATAGTTCAGCTTTTGTTACAGCGTTGTATAATGAATCATAAACATTTTTATTTCTAATATAACTATAAAAGAAAGACGCCCCAAAAACATCACCACATCCTATAACATTAGGGCTATTTATTTTTCTTGCAGAAATAAAGCAAGAAAGAATTTCATTCAAATTTTTGAAATAAACTTTTGCACCAAGTTCACCTTTTGTTACGCAAAGAATTTTTATTCCAAGATCAAACATCTCCGCAACAATTTCTCTTTCCAATTTCATTTGCGACAAAGTAAATAATTCATTTTGATTAACCTGAATAATATCAATACATTTTGCCCATTTAACAAAATCAGGAATTAGTCGAAACTCTCTTTTGTAATTCTCCCCGAGTCCTCTTGACAAAGTATGTATATCAATAAAAATTAAACCCGAATAAGAACTTCTGATTTTTTCAATTTGAGCAAGGGAAATATCAAATCCAGTAATCATATTAATCAGGATTCCATCAAAACAATTAAGATCATTAAAATCGGTTGAAAGATTGTTTGTAATATTCTCATATTTTTCATGTCGCTCTTTGTCTTTAAATAATTTAAGATGAACCCGTGGAATTACTTCAACTTCTTTAAGATAATCCTTTTCAACTTTATCGAATTCATTTTTAAAGAAGTCATAAGTATCCTTATCGTACTGAGAACAAAGAAAAATTTCATCCTCAGTTTTCTTTAAACGATTAAGAGCAGAGACGGTATAAAAAATTCCACCTGCACTTTTTTTTAAAGTATCATCAGTTTGGATGAAATCAAATACTGAATGTCCGATTACAAGAATCTTCATTTTTAAAAATTTATTTTAAGTAAAATTACTATGGAATAAGTAACAATCTAAACGGCATCTAACTAATTAACTATATAAATGTATTCATTCTTCCAACAAAAAGATTTATATTTGACTTCGATTTAAGAGTAAATTCTAAAATGAAAATTGGTATAACTTGTTATCCTACATATGGTGGAAGCGGAGTAATCGCTACGGAGCTTGGAAAGGAACTTGCACTTCGTGGGCATGAAGTTCACTTTATTACTTATGCGCTGCCTTTTCGTTTAACAAAATATATAGAAAATATCTTTTTTCATGAAGTTGAAACAAGCAGCTATCCACTTTTTGAATTTCCACTTTATAGTCTTTCACTTGCCAGTAAAATGATTGAAGTTGCAGAATTTGAAAACCTGGATTTACTTCATGTTCATTATGCTATTCCACATGCAACGTCAGCATTTCTTGCGAAACAGATTGTTAAGAATAAAAAGTTAAAGATAACAACAACACTACACGGAACAGATATTACTTTGGTTGGATTAGAACCATCCTTTCTTCCGCTTGTTAAATTTAGTATCGAGCAAAGCGATGGAGTTACCGCTGTTTCAAGATTTTTAAAGGAAAAAACATTAACTAATTATTCTATTGAAAAAGAAATAAGTGTTATTCCAAACTTCGTAGATACACAAGTCTTCAAACCAATTAAAGTAAATGATTGTGCATTTAGAAAACATATTGCACCAAATGGAGAAAAAGTTTTAGTTCACACATCAAACTTTAGACCTGTTAAACGAGTTACGGACGCGATAAAAGTTTTTGATATTGTCAATAAAGAAGTGCCGTCAAAATTATTACTTGTTGGCGATGGACCTGATAGATCAGAATGTGAAAGATTAGTAAGAGAACTTAGCCTTACAGACAGTGTAAAGTTTCTTGGTAAACAAGATGGCTTAGTTGAGATATTAAGTTCCTCCGATGTTTTTCTCATTCCATCGCAATCGGAAAGTTTTGGCTTGGCTGCCTTGGAAGCTATGTCCTGCGGGCTGCCGGTTGTAAGTTCGAGTGTTGGTGGTTTGCCCGAGTTGGTAAAACATAATGAGTGCGGGTTTATTGCAGAGATTGGTGATGTTGAACGAATGGCAAAATATACACTGGATCTTTTAACTAATGAAAAAAAATATGAAATATTTTCACAAAACGCACGCAGTAGAACATTAAATAATTTCGATAAATCAATTGTCGTTCCGATGTATGAGGAACATTATAAAAAAATATTGAACCAGTAATATGATAATTTATTGTGCAGGCCCTATCAAAGGTGATCTCACCTATCAAAATGATTATAAGGAAATCATCCGAATTGTTGAATCTCTTGAGCATACTGCCTTAGCAGAATTTAGCAGTAAGTTTCACTCTACCTTTCCTCTTAGCGATAAACAAATCTATACAAGAGATTTAAAGTGGCTGGATGGAAGCAAAATAATGATCGCCGAAGTTTCTGGTCCAAGTCTTGGTGTTGGATTTGAAATCTCGTATGCACTATTAGTAAAGAAAATTCCTGTCCTCGCGGTTTATAATGAAAAAGCGACACAAATATCTTCTATGATAACGGGGTGTAACGATCCAAAGCTTATGGTAAAAAAATATTATAACTCAGATGATCTTGAAAAAATTATAAAGAATTTTATTGTTAATAACAGCGGCAAATAAATTTTTTATTTCCGTTTTGATAAAGATCTAATGTTCTTGTTTCACTCCATAAATGAATATCATTAAAGAATATTTTAACTCTCTTATTAAACAAAATCTCTCAATAGATAATATCCTTGAATACTGAAGTATCAAAAAAAATTTACGATTACTTTTCATCATTGTATGGAAAAGATTCAGCAGATAAATATTTAGAGTTTATTGATCGAGATCCTGCACAATACATTAGAGTAAATACAGCAAAGGTTTCTAAAAACGAATTAGCAAATCTTTTAGAACTAAAATATCAAATAAAAACCCAGCCGATTCCGTCATTTGAAAAAGTTTTAAAGATAGTGGAAGGCAATGAGCGAATTGGAAAAACACTCGAACATGTATTGGGTTTTTACTACATTCAATCACTTTCCTCAATGATGCCGCCGCTTCTATTAAATCCAACTAATAAAGATACCGTTATGGATCTTTGCGGCGCGCCCGGTTCTAAATCTACCCAGCTTGCTGAAATGATGAACAACCGTGGGAGTTTAATTATTAATGAGATTGATAATGAGCGTATTAAATCTCTTGTCTTCAATCTTGAACGAATGAACGTTATCAATGCTTCTGTTATTCATTCAAAGGGTGAAGTGTTAAGTAAGATTTATGATGATCACTTTACAAAAATTCTTATTGATGCCCCATGCAGCGGACTTGGAATAATCCAGAAGAAAGGCGAGGTGAGCAATTGGTGGTCACTTGATCACGTTGACAGATTGCAGCATCTCCAAACCAGATTATTAGTTGCTGCAATTAAAATGGCAAAAGTTGGAGCAGAAATTGTTTACTCAACCTGTACACTTTCAATTGAAGAAAATGAATTGGTGATTGATAAAATATTGGGAAAATATCCTGTTGAATTACAAGAAATAAACTTACCCATTCCTTCTCGAAAAGCTTTTACGGAATACGAAGGGAAAAAATTAAATCCTGAATTGAAAAAAGCGATTAGAATTCTTCCCTGGGAAATTGATTCTGATGGATTCTTTTTAGTAAAGATGAGAAAGATAGACGTAACAGAACCTCCTGAAAGAGAAGAGTTAAGAGAAACAGAGATTAGGCTAGTTAATAGCCATCATAAAGAAATTCAGCTTTATCTAGATTATGTGTCTGATCATTTTGGAGTTGATAGAAAAGTTTTAGATGATTACAAATATATTTTTAGAGGGAAAGATATTTTCTTTGTAATTAAAGATTGGAATGATGAGGATATTGGTTTGTTCAATCGCATTGGATTAAAGTTTGGTACGCTTGATAAGAAAGATAGAATCACATTCAATTCACAAGCAGCGCAAGTATTAGAAAATCATATCACAAAGTCTATATATGAATTAAAGAACGACGATGAATTAAAAAATTATTTAACAGGATGGATGATTAAAGATGTGAACATTCCACCCGGACAATATGTAGTTAAGCATAATAACAGGTTTTTAGGTACCGCTATAAAAATTGAAGATGGATTAAAGAGCCGGTTCCCGCGCACAAAACGAACACAGAAGTTTGAGTTTTAAATTTTCTTACTTAAGCAGAATCATTTTCCTTGTTTTAACATATTCACCAGCCTGAAGACGATAGAAATATAATCCGGAGGCTGGATTCTTAATGCTCGATGCGGGATCAAATCCAACTTCATAATTTCCTGCTGGTTGTTCGTCATTAACAAGTGTGGCTATTTCGTTGCCGAGGATATCATAAACTTTAAGAGTTACTTGAACAGATTGCTTCGTTTCACTCGCAATGATAACTGGAATTGAATAACGAATTTTTGTTGTTGGGTTAAACGGATTAGGATAATTCTGGAATAACTTAAATTCCACAACATTTCCAATTTCATTATTAACTATGGTAGCTGTTATAGGAGTTAGCTTTAAAATTCCTTTATCAGGGATAACTTTAGCCAGTACAACTCTTCCACTATCTGTAAATGTAGTTGTTAATGTATCAACAATTCCGTTTTGTTCTGTTCGCACATAATTCCAATCATCAGGAATTTTTACATAAGTGCTTAATGGAAAATTATAAATTGTATCATCAAGGTTATCAGAAATATTAACTTCAATTAATTGGTTTGATGAAGAAATTATTTGGTAATTGGAATTATCTCTTTCTTTTATGTACCGTGTAATGTTTCCAACGGTTTCAACCCACACATAATTGTTTAACGATCTGGCAGCAAGCCAATCGCACAACCAACCAATCCATTCAGTCGTAATAGGTTCATAAACACCATCTTGCAGTAATGTTTGAAGTTGGTTAAATGGAACAACATCGTGAATAATTATCATGCCCCATTTATGGTTATCAATTGAATTTTGTGCCCAACCTAAAAAAGTATAAAGCTCATCAAGATCATCATTAACAGAATTTCTTGGTTCATTAAACTCAACAACTTTTGCTTTAAGTCCAAACCATTCATCTTCAGTTAAAGATGAATCATTCGGTGATTGTCCAAGTGCTCTTGCATCTTCATAAAATAATTTTGCAGCAGAATCTACATCTGAATTATGAACTGTGTAAGGATAATTAAGTGAAATGCATTTTTCATTTGGGATTTTTTGTTCGATAGATATTTTTGATTTATATAATTCATATAACAAAGTACCTTCTGTATTAATATCTCCCCAAATCAAAGTAGTCAGAGAATCGTGGTTCATTGTATGTGAACCTATTTCGTTTCCATCAGCCGACATCTGCTGATATTCACTCCATCTTCCATATCTCCAAATTAAATCTTGATTATCTTCAGCAAGGTATGGCGGAAGGACATAAAATGTTCCTTTAAATCCATACTGATCTAAAATAGGCTTTGCATAATCAAATTGTGTTTTTAAACCATCATCAAAAGTTAAACTGAACGCACTTTTTCTGTCATCAGCATAATTTGCGAATCGCACTGTGCCGTAATTTTGGGCTATACAAAAATTTGCAATCGTTATTATTATAAATAGTATTTGTTTAATCATTACTTATAAAATTTTTATTATGTCTAAAGATATTCTTTTTAAATTAAATATTTGTGCTAAAAATTACGCTTTTAGGATTTAGATCGGATTATTTCAGATACGATTTCAGATATTTCCCAGTCCACGAGTTTTCATTTTCTGCAATTTCTTCGGGAGTACCCGTTGCAACAATTTCACCACCTTTATCTCCTGCTTCGGGACCAAGATCAATAATATAATCTGCACACTTAATCACATCTAAATTGTGTTCGATAATCACAACAGAATTATTTCTTTCAAGAAGCAGTTGGAAACATTTTAATAATTTGGAAATATCATGAAAGTGAAGACCTGTTGTTGGCTCATCAAAAATAAAAAGAATATGTCGTCTATCTCTCTGCGCAGTAAGATAGGAAGCAAGTTTAATTCGCTGTGCTTCTCCACCGGATAAAGTGTTTGATGGCTGACCAAGTTTAATGTAACCCAAACCAACATCTGCAAGCACCTGCAATAGTCTTGTAATTCGGTCGTTACCTTCAAAAAACACTAATGATTCATCAACTGTCATATCAAGAACATCAACTAAATTTTTTCCGTGGTAAGTTATTTCACGGATTTCTTTTTTATATCGCGTACCATTGCAGTCATCGCATTCAAGATAAAGATCTGCAAGAAACTGCATTTCAACTTTTATAAATCCATCGCCCTGGCAGGTTTCGCATCTTCCGCCGGGAACATTAAAAGAAAAAAATCCTGGTTTATAACCGCGTGCTCTTGCCTGATGAGTTGATGCAAATAAATCACGAATCAATTCAAATGCTTTGATATAACTTATCGGATTTGATCTTGGAGATTTACCAATTGGTGATTGATCAACAATTACAACATCGTCAAGATATTCGCCGCCTTTAATTTCATCATACTTGCCTATGAATAATGGTGCGTTGCCAAGATACTTTGAAAGCCCTGCATAAAAAACATCATGGATAAGTGTACTTTTACCTGAACCGCTAACACCAGTAATCCCAACAAATTTATTTAAAGGAATTTCTACTGTAATGTTTTTAAGATTGTTTTCTTTTGCGCCAATTATTTTTACAGTTTTAGTTTTTCTTTCATTTCTTTTTTCCGGAATTGGAATAATTAACTCACCTGAAAGGTATTTACCCGTTAATGAATTTTTATTTTTTATAATCTCAGAATAATTTCCAATTGCTACAATTTCACCGCCTTCAATTCCAGCTTTGGGTCCCATATCAAAAATTAAATCGGCTTCTTTGATCATATCAGCATCGTGTTCGACAACTAAAACAGAATTACCAATATCTCTTAAATTTTTTAAAATGTTTATCAGTTTTGCATTATCTCTTGGATGCAAACCAATGCTTGGTTCATCCAAAACATAAAGTGTACCAACCAAAGCCGAACCAAGGGATGTTGCAAGATTTATTCTTTGTGTTTCACCACCGGATAGCGTATTGCTGTAACGATCCAATGATAAATATCCAATACCAACATTATTAAGAAAAGTCAGCCGCTTAATTATCTCTTTAAGAATTCTTTCTGCAACATTATAATCATAATCAGATAATTTTAACTCTTCAAAAAACTTTAATGAATATTGGATTGGCATTTGAACAATTTCGTTAATTGATTTGTTATCAATCTTAACCTGTAATGCTTCTCTGCGTAAACGTGATCCCTTACAAGCGGGACAAATTGTGTAACCGCGATAGCGGCTTAACATAACACGAACGTGAATCTTATATGTTTTTCTTTCAAGCTCAGAAAAGAAGTGATCAAGCCCTTTATATTTTCCAAATCCTTTTTTAACTAGCGAGATCTGTTCTTCTGTCAGTTGCTTGTATGGGATGTGAATTGGAAATTTATAGTCTCGTGCATTCTGAATTAGATCACGAAGATATGAGCTATATTTGGCGCCGTGAAATGGCGCAATTGCTCCATCCGCAATAGTAAGATTTGGATTTGGAATAACAAGATTCATATCCACACCAATTACTTTGCTGAATCCCTGGCAAACGGGACAAGCACCGAAAGGATTATTGAATGAAAAAAATCTTGGTTCAGGTTCTTCGTATCGAACACCGCAGCATTCGTAAAACTTATTAAACTCCTGCTGTCCATTTGTATCCGCACTAATTAGAACTATTCTGTTCTCGCCTTCTTTAAATGTAACTTCGATTGAATCAGAGAGTTTTTCACGTACTTCATTTTTACTTACCTTAAATCTATCAACGATAACTTTAACATCTTTTTTATTTTTTGGTAACTTTACTTCATCAGTATTTAAATCATAAAACTTATCATTAAAATATATTCTGAAAAAACCACGCTTCTTCAATAATTCAATTTCTTCTTTTACCGAATGCCCTTCGTGATGATGCAGCGGAAATGCAAGATAGAATCTTGTTCCATCGTTTTGATTTTCGAGCCAATCGGCAACCGTTCCAGTTGTTGCCTTTTTAACTTCCTTACCGCATTGAAAACAAATTGTTCTTCCTATGCGTGCAAATAGCAACCGAAGATAGTCATAAACTTCTGTAGTTGTTCCAACAGTTGAGCGTGAGTTGCGTGAACCTGTTTTTTGTTCTATTGCAACTGCGGGAGAAATTCCTTGAATAAAATCGACATCAGGTTTATTCATTCGCTCAAGAAACTGGCGCGCATAGGAAGAAAGACTTTCAACATATCTTCGCTGCCCTTCAGCATAAATGGTATCAAAAACCAAAGATGATTTTCCACTGCCGCTTACTCCCGTGAATACAACAAGTTTGTTACGTGGAATCTCAAAGCTTAGATTTTTAAGATTATGCTCCCGTGCACCTTTTACGATTATCTTTTTTTCTTTTATGTTTTTTTCTTTTGCCATAATTTTATTTATGTAGTGGACGCAAATTTTGCGTTTACTACAATTAACAATTAAAACAAATCTAAATTTTGAGGAACATTTTTCTCAATATCCCACCGTAACGGATTTTCTTGAATATATTTTCTGATGTTGTACGATTCTTTTTCATTTCTAATTATTCTATCATAAAAAGATCTCTGACATTTGAATGTGTTGATTTCATTTTTGTTTTTAATTTCGATTGTACATGCACGCTTGAATTGTTGAACTATTTTTGACAGCAACATTTTTGTCCGATCATCACTATCCATATTCATTGTACGGCACGCAAACTTTGCGTCCCCTACATTTATAATTATAATAGCGTGTAGATGATTTGACATTATAACATAATAATCTAACTCGATAAATTTATTAATCTTTGGAATTAATCTAATGCAATATTCAACTATTAATCCCAAATCATTCAATATCATTTTACCATTGACAATGTTTCCAAACTTGTCGCCTTTATCTTCAGTACATATCGTAACAAATAATATCCGGGTAAAGAGTAATCATAAACTTTCAATCGATTTGGTTTGGGAGGTTTAATCATCAGGTGCGTAATTAGTATTGTTTAATACATTATGGACGCAAGGTTTGCGTCCACTACAAAATTTAATTTACTTGTTTTTATTCCCTAATGCTTTCAATTCCAAAATCTTTTCATCCAATAATTTAATTTTATCATTTACTTCAAGAATTTTGGAATCAAGTTGATTTTCAAATTCGTCTTTATCCCAATAACCGCGTTCCTCAAAATAACTTTTGAATAGCCAATTATGTTTTAATGCTTCCATATTTTCTGAAAGCCGGGATGCAGATGTTTTTGCATCTTCTGTCACAACAACAAGATTATCTAAAATCTGGTTTAATGTTTTGCCTTCCTTTCCCTTTTCGGAAACAAGAGAACCAAGTAATCCTTTGCCTTCGGAAACCCCTTGCAATACAGTATCAATACGAGTAACAATCGTGTTGACATTTGTAACAACATCCTGAACACCTTTACCCAGATTATCAAACAAAGCGATTACATCTTTCATATCATTGGATATGGAATTTAAATTTTTATCAGCAGTGTTGGTTAGGTTTGTTGCAGCATTATAAAGCTTATCATCGTTAATTATTCTGCCGATTGTCCCTTCGCCTTTGTTAACTTTTAAAACAATTTCTGCAAGATTTTTTGTCATATCCTTTGTGTAAGCCATTATTCCTTGTGTCTCTTCAATTATATCTGCAAAACTTAACGGCTCTTTTGACAGAATAGTTCCATCATCAGAAATTTCTTCGGCATCAACTGAGCCCATAGTCAACATCACAACTTTATTACCAACCAAACCTTCAGTTTCAATACTGGCACGTGAATCTTTTTTAAGGAACGAACTAATTTCATCTCTGATACGCATCGAAACTTCAACTCTGCCTGTAGTATCATTTACAATCCGAATTCCTTTTACTGCTCCCACATCAATACCGCCAAATCTTACTGCGGCACCGTTACGTAAACCTTCAGTATTTTTAAAGTAAGCCTTTACCGTAAATGTGGATGTAAAAAGCTGATCTTTATTTCCTAATAAGAAAATAAGAATTACTAGTAATGTACTTCCGAGGAAAATAAAAATTCCAAGTTTGGCATTTGCAAGATTTTTAAACATTAAATTCTCCTGTTCTGCTCTTCAATAATTTCGTGGCTAAAGAAATTTCTTAAGAATGGATCTCTTGATGTTGTAAGTTCTGTAATAGTACCTTCGTGTTGTACAACTCCTTCATTTAACATTATGGCTCTATCCGCTATAATTTCTGCACAAAGCAAATCATGTGTAACTACAATTGATGTCATCTTTAAGGATTTTTGTAATTCCAATATCAAAGAACTTATTTCTTTTGATGTAATTGGATCTAGCCCGGTTGTAGGTTCATCATAAAGCATAAGTTTTGGTTCTGATATAATAGAGCGAGCAAGTCCAATCCTTTTCTTCATTCCTCCGGAAAGTTCTGCCGGCATTTTATCAATTGCTTCTTCAAGTGAGACTTTTTCCAAAACAGATTTTACTTTTTCTTCTCTTTCTTTAGCAGAATAATTAAAATGTCTGATCAAAGGAAATTCGAGATTTTCTCTTACACTCATTGAATCGTACAATGCAGCTCCTTGAAATAGAAATCCTAAATGTTTTCTTATCGCGTTCAACTCTTTAATCTGAAGTTTAATTACATCAGTACCTTCGATAAATACTTCACCTGAATCCGGCTCAAGTAATCTAACTATACATTTTAATAAAACACTTTTACCGGTTCCGCTTTGCCCAAACACGATCATGTTTTCACCCTCTTCAACTTTAAGGGAAACATTATCAAGCACCATGTGTGAACCGAAAGATTTAGAAACACCAATTATGTCAACAACATTGTTCATAATAAAAATCTTATATGGTTGGCCATAGCCATAAAGTTACTTTAACAAGAACCATATCAAAAATTAAAATCATAAGTGAAGAAACAACCACTGCAGTTGTTGCAGCTTTACCCACACCTTCAGTTCCATTTGTTGCTGTATATCCTTTGTAGGTTCCTACGATACCAACAATAAATCCAAATACAAAAGTCTTTAATATTCCGGGAATGGCGTCACCAAATTCAACTGAAGCAATAACTGAATCTATGTAATATGAATAATTCATATTCTGTACAAGCACCACCGCAAGATAAGATCCAACAAAGGCAATAAAGATAACGTACACAGTTAAGATTGGAAGAATAAATGTGCAGGCAAAAATTCTGGTAACAACCAGATATTTAAACGGATTAACACCAGAAACTTCCATTGCATCAATCTGTTCTGTAACTCGCATCGAACCAAGCTCCGCACCAATACCGGAACTTACTCTTCCTGCAAATATCAATGCTGTTATAACCGGCGCTAACTCTCTTACTATCGATATGCCTACAGAACCTGGTAAAAATGCCTCCGCACCAAATCTTACCATAACAGGATGCATTTGCATTGTAATAACTAAACCGATGATAAAACCTGTTACGCTAACAATTGGCAAAGTTTTTATTCCGAGTTCATCCATGTGTTTTCGTATTTGCTCAACTTCGTAAGGCGGAATAAAAGTCTGTTTGAAAAACTGAAGTTGGAATTCCCAAAGTCCGGCAATCATTATGAAAAATTCGTTTAAACGTTTTTCTACAGAATTGCGTTTTAAATTAGTTGTATTCGAATTTTTCATTACCGAAGAATTATGTTTTGAAAAGTTTTTTATTTGTCGATTTCAAACTAAGAAATTTTTAATAAATAATTGAGAACTATTTCTTTTATTGTGCATTACATCAAGTTAAAAATCACATAAATGCATTTTCGTAATGAGTTATTTTAGGATTTGATATATCTTCCAACAAAACCGCAACAACATCAAAGCGGCAATCAGCTTCTTCAATTTCTTTATCAAATAAATAGAGTTCAGCCATTTTTTTAATCTGCTTAATTTTTTTGGGATTGATTGCATACTCTGGTTCACCGTATTCAAGATTCTGTCTTGTTTTCACTTCCACAAAAACTAACCATTCTTTATCCTTCGCAACAATATCAATTTCACCATGACTGAAATGGTAATTCCTCTCAACAATTTCAAATCCTTTTTTAGCAAGATATTTTGCGGCAATCTCTTCCCCTTCCTTTCCGATATCCTTTTTATTTTTTTCAATCATTAAAATTTTATTCTATAAAAGATAATTCTGTTTGATTAACCCGCTCAAATATTTTTTTAAGAAATGTTTTTCTGTGGATTGAACAGGGACCATATTTTAAGACAGCTTTGATATGTTTTTTTGTCGGATAACCTTTATTTGTTTCCCAGCCATAGTAAGGATATTCTTTAGCAAGCTTAATCATAATTCTATCCCGTACAACCTTTGCAATTATTGATGCTGATGCAATAGACAATGATTTTGCATCACCTTTAACAATAGGAATAACTTCCGCATCATAATTAAAAGATTTGTTTCCATCAACAAGAATAATATCAGGTTGTATTTTTAATTTCTCAATTGATCTTTTCATTGCAAGCAATGATGCTTTAAGAATATTTATCTCATCAATTTTTTTTTGTGAAATTACAGTATAAGAATAAGCTAACGCATTTTTACGGATCACACTAAAAAGTTCCTCGCGTAATTTTGCTGAAAGTTTTTTAGAATCATCAATTCTTTCATCATAAAAATCCAGTGGAAGAATTACTGCTGCGGCAACAACAGGACCCGCAAGCGGACCACGACCTGCTTCATCAGTTCCGGCAAGAACAATTTTTGTTCCAGATAAATATTTCTTATCGATGTTTTTCATTTCCCAAAATATATTGCAACTAAACCGAAAACCATATCAAATTTTAATAAACCACTTATCAATTTCAGATTAGTTTCTTTGCGATTTTCCAAAAGGATTTTAATGCAATAAACTAAAATTGGATTTACTAAGATCATTACTAAAATAAAATATTCAATTTTATAAACCTGCTGAAAAAAAGGATAAAATGTTAATAAGATCAAAGCAATCGTTATTACTAAAATCAATCGCTTGGAAGCATTTAATCCATATCGGATAGGAAACGTCTTAAAATTTAATTTCGAGTCACCTTCAATATCCTGAATGTCTTTTACAATTTCTCTTATCAAATTAATTAAGAATGCAAATATGGCGGGAATAACAGCCGCTTGCAGATTACCTGCGGCAATGCCGCCGAAAATAAAAGCCAAAGCAGTAATCAACGCAATAACAATATTTCCAATTAAGGGTAATTTTTTTAAGTACGAGGAGTAAATAAAAAGCAACCCAATAACGGAAAAAATAATAACCAGTATTATTGTCGATAAAAAAGTTGCAATAAAAATTGAAATTAAATTAAAGATTAAATATTCATACCACGCTTCTTTTTTTGTTAATGTGCCCAAAACTAAAACTCTGTTTGGATGAGAAACTTTATCTGCTTCAATATCATAAATATCGTTTATAATATTTCCAGCGGCGGCAGTTAATGCAGCAGCTAGTGAAGCTACTAATATTGTAATTAATTTTGTTTGTTCATTTTCGGAAATAAGTATTGCAACTACAACTACTAAAAATGTTATAACAACATTAATAGGACGGGTGATTTTTATGTAAGCGAATATTTTTTTTGAAAAGTTCATCTTAAAACAAAAAATGCTGCCTCAAAATAATTGAAGCAGCACTTAATATGAAACAATTTAGACTAATTACTAAAACTCATTTAAAATTCCAAAATGTATTTTACCATCACTAAATGTATCCCCTTTCCCAAGTGCATAGCTGACTCTTAAAACACCAAGTCCGGTTTCAAGATTTAAGCCTAATCCAAATCCATAAAGAAAATCTTCAGTCTTTGGAATATTTTTTTCTGTTTCTGCAGGTCTTAGATAATAACCTGTATCAAAAAATAAGAATCCGTAAGAACGCCGCGTAAACAAAGCTCTATATTCTAAATTAGACCAAAATATTCTTGAGCCTAAAAATTGTTCTTCTCTGTAGCCGCGCAATGAGTTTGTACCGCCAAGTCGATAGAGATCACTGTTCTCAAAGGTTGGTCCGCGCAATTCTCTTCCATTGACTCCAATTGCAACAACCTGCCGCGAGAACAATTCATAAAAAAACGCAAAGCTGACAGAAAATCTTTGAAGGTTAACTGATGTATTAAGTGTCGAGGTTAAATATTCCGCAGGACCATTTATTGTTTTTTTACTAAGCGCATAAGAATTAATGAACAGTATTCCTTCCGTTGGAGCATAAGGATCATCGCGGGTATCAATTTTTAAATTTAAACCTGTTGTAATGTATGATGAATTATAAACAGTAAAAACAGGTATAGTTCTAACTGAAGGTACTACAGATTCTGTGGCAATATTTACAGAGGCAGAAATTGATTCTGTTGCAAGATATTCTATTGCACCTTCAAGTTTACGCTGTACATAAGTTGAATCCTGCACTTTTTGATATAGTCCAAGATTTATGTTTAGAGGAAAACTTAAAAACCATGGTTCTAAATATCTCAGGTCAAGCTCCTGAGAATTCTTGTTAAACTTATTCCATTTAAGTGCAATTGCTCTTCCTGTTCCGAAAAGGTTTCGCAAAGAGATTGTAACTAATCCAGTTATATATCCGCTGCTTTCGTTTTTATTGGGAGGAATGTATCCGATTATTCCATCAAAGTTGTTTGTGTTTTTTTCTTTTACTTCAACTAAAAGCACACCTTCATTTTTAGAATTAATATAGAATTGCGGCACAGGAACAGGATCAAAAAATCTTAATCGATTAAGTCTTTGTGGAAACTCTTCAATTTTTTTTTGAGAATAAGACATTCCTGTTTCCAAACGAAGTTCCCGAAGTATTACGTAATCTTTAGTGGATGTATTACCGCGGATTTCAACTTTATTAATTTTACTTTCGCCACCGCTTACAATTTTAAGATAAACATCAGCATAGTTATTCTTATCAACGGAATCGTTATAAACAGCAACCGAATTAATTATGATCTTTGCAAACGGATAACCTGAATTTTCAAATTGCTCCAGTTGATTTTCAATGCTTTGTTCAATTTCAGTTTTATTAAAAGCTTGTCCTTTAAGAAAATCAAATTGTTTGTTTATTTGTTCAGCGGAACCGGAATCTGCTGCATCTACAAAAATATTTTTTAGAATTATTTGATTATCCTCTTCAACTTCAATCTCTATTTTAAATGTAGATGAATCGGAAGATATTTTCAAAGAAGAATTAATGAATTTGAAAAAATAGAAGCCTTGCAATAAAAGATTCTTTGCAATTCTTGTTTTAGCAGAATCTAAAATTCCCTTAAAGATTGTTTGATTTAAACGAAGACCTGACCACTCCAGATACTGCTGATCATCAAAATTTAAGTTGCCGTTAACATCGAATGAGTTGAGCTTTTGAGGAAAAGAAATTGATGAAATTGTAATCAGAAGTACGATGCTATATTTCGTGAGGCGAATCATCAATTATCTTTGCTTTTTTTCCAACCGGTACAACTTCAACTTTTGCTTTTAAATTAATTGCATCTTCAGGATTTACATTTGATACTTCAAATGTTGCAGCATTTAGTCCTGCAACGGCAGTAGATAATTTTAACGAATCTTCAAACACATCAGAGTTTATCCAGCTTTTTATTATTCCCGCAACAAAACTATCACCGCTTCCCGTGGAATCAATGCCCTGAATTTCTAAGGGCTTAATCTTATAAATGTAATTGAAATTTGAAGCGTAAAAATTATTACTCCCGTCCGTTAAAAATGCACGCTTAATATTTTTTTTGTAGAGCTCATTTAAGTATTCAACAATTTCTTTTTCGGAATTTAATTCTAATCCAATTGATTTTTTGATTTCTGAAAAATTATTATGAATCATTGTTGGTGAGGCATCGATGCAACTCTGTAAATGCTTACCGTAAGTATCGCAGATAGAAACTTTATCATACTTATTTGCCAATTCAATTCCATAAGAAATAATTGAATCAGTTTCATCGCAAGGGGAACTTCCTGAGAAAACTACAACTTCACAATTCTGAATCATTTTATCTAACTTTAATTTAAACTCACCAACTTCATTCTTAAATACTATTGGATCTTCAGAAAAGTAAGAAGTAATCTTTTTATCATCCTCAGAAATGATTACTGAAGCATGTCTGGTTTCCGATTTTGTGGATACGAAAGTGAATTCTAATCCTTCACTCTTTAAAGCATCACGAAAATTTTTTCCATTCGCTCCACCGGAGAAAAAATAGTTAAAAGATTTTACTCCGAACTTTTTTAACTGGCGGCTTACATTAATACCTTTTCCGCCTGCTGCAATTTTAGTAACAGAATTTCTGTTCACATTTCCAATTTGAACTTTTTCGTAAGTAAATCTTCTTTCTAAAAGCGGGTTAAGTGTAATGATTAAAATCATGGTTATGTATTTGCAAAAGCTGTATTAACTTTTTATATCATTAACATTTATTTTAAAGGAATAATAAAATCAATTCCTGGAGTTTTCGACAAAGCAATCCTTTGCAATTTATTAGAGAGATGAGATCACTTCACTTTGCTCGTGATGCCAAAAAGATTTTTGAGAATCAATACCTATATCTATAAAGATCACCTGTTAACGGAGTAATTAATCTATAGTCACCAAAACCCGTCTGATCAAGAAAAACAAAGCTTCTGTTAAGATTGTAATATTCCCATACTTCATAAGGTTTGGAATCGTATTCAAATGGATGACGATCAACATTATTTGGTGCACCCAAAATTATAAATACCATTCCTCGATCCGAATGCCAACCTTCTGTATAATTTGAAAAATTTTCATTGCTGTATGCAACACGTCTAAAGTATTCATCAAATACTTCATTTTCATCATTGTTAGGAGAAGGATCTTTCTTTTTCCAAAACTCTAAAAATCTTTTTGTTTTATCGGATACATTTTCACCTTTCTCCATATAGTCCAATTCATCCGGTGTAGCAAGATAAACCGTTTGTGCAATGGCTTTATCAATATCTGTTATTATGGAAGGCAGCCCTTTTGCCTGGGAGTAGAAAGATTTTTTTGTTGATGCAACAACTTTTTTTTGATCATCAAGAATAGATACTCCAACTTTATAAGCACCAAGCTCAAATGGAAACTCAGCAAAATTAAATAACGCCTGATTTACTCCCGGTTTTATATTACGATCTTCTTCTTCTCTATGGATAATTTTATCTTCTGTATTAGTAACATAAAATTCAAATGTCCTTCTTATTTCAACTGAATCTTTAGAATTAATTTCATAATAAATTTTTACTTTATCTTTTGAAGACGAGATTTTGCGACTTACATTTGGAACAATAGAGTTATCTGATTGATTATTATCAGTTTTGGAGATGAACAGAATATCGCTCAATGAAATTGCCTCACTAAAATTTCTTACAACTAAAAGATTTTCAGATGTAGTCTCTTTTTTTGAATCCAGATCTTCTAACGCGGTTCTAATTAAATATGTTCCGGGCTTTAGTTCAAATGATCTTTTACTTAGTTTAAAATTTTCTTTACTTGTAGCCAAGTCATAATCAATAATATTGACAGACTCATTCCAGGTTTTTTCAACAATTAATATTTTCTTGGTACTGTCAAAAACAGAGGCTGTAACAGAATACTTTGCCGTAAATCCTTCGCCTGATTTTACAAACACAATATTTTTATATGGAACTTGAACGAACACATCAATGCGGGTCAGCCCTGGCTTATCGGAAACATAATTCACAAAGTCTTGATAATATACTGCTTCACCGAGATTCTTTTTTACAACATTATACGGCTCATTTTGTGCAAAGAATTCGAGACTCATTAAAAAGAAGATTACTAACATTAAATTTGTTTTCATTTTTTCTTCCTTTCTTTTAACAAAACATTACCAAACAAATCATATTCATTAAAATCGTAAATCTCAACATCATAAAAATTTCCAATTTTTAGTTTACTACCGTTTTTGTTTATTAAAATTTCTCCATCAACTTCCGGTGCGTCTCTGTAAGATCGTCCAATATAGAAATCTCCTTCAACAGCTTCGACTAATACTTTTAATTTTTTGCCCATAAAGGTTTCATTTTTTTGAAGAGATATTTCCTTTTGAATTTCCATCAAAACATTTTTTCTTCTTTCTTTCTCATCTTCTGAAACCGGATCACCGAGAATATAGCTTGATGTATTTTCTTCAACACTAAAAGTAAACGTACCAATTCTATCAAATTTTATTTCACGTACAAAATTACAAAGCTCTTCAAAATCATTTTCTGTTTCGTTTGGATATCCAACAATAAAAGTAGTTCTGATAGTTATATCCGGAATTTCTTTGCGAAGTTTGTGCAGCAATTTTCTTGTGCGCTCAGCAGTTACTCCCCTTCGCATAGATTTTAAAACATCATCGGAAATATGCTGCAAAGGAATATCCACATACTTACAAACTTTTGAATTTATTTTTATCTCTTCAATCAAATCATCAGTAAACTTTGATGGATATGCATACATTAATCTTATCCATTCAATTCCTATTATCTTGCTTAACTTTCTTATTAGCTGAGAAATATTTGTTTTGCCTTCCAGATCTTTTCCGTAGTCAGTAGTATCCTGTGCAATCAACACTAATTCTTTTGTTCCGCTTGATGCAAGAAATTCTGCTTCACGAATCAACTCATTCATCGGTTTTGATTTATGCAAGCCGCGCATAAGTGGAATTGCACAAAACGAACAAGGATGATCGCAGCCTTCTGAAATTTTTAGATAAGCTGTATGAGATGGCATTGATAATAATCGCTCACCAAGCAATTCCTTTTTAAAATTACCGCCAAGTTCTTTTATGATACCTTCGTAATTCTCAGTTCCAAAGTAAACATCAACTTCAGGAATTTCTTTTAACAAATCATCTTTATATCGTTCGGATAAACATCCTGCAACAATAACTTTTTTTATCTTGCCGCTGTTTTTCATTGCAACTGCTTCAAGAATTGTGTTGATCGATTCTTCCTTTGCCGCTTCAATAAATCCGCAAGTATTAATAATTACAGTTTCAGCTTTGTTCGGATCATCAACCAATCCAATTTTATTCAACTGGATTTGTTTCATCAGCCTTTCGGAATCAACCGTATTTTTTGAACAACCCAGAGTTATTACAGAAACTTTTCCACTCATAAAATCAAATCATCCGGCTAAATAAATTAAGTACAAATAAATAATTGGTGCTGAAAACAATAACGAATCAAACCGATCAAAAATTCCTCCGTGTCCCGGAATTAAGTTTGATGAATCTTTTACTCCGGCATCGCGCTTAAGTAATGATTCCGCAAGATCACCAATTTGTCCAAACGTTCCGATAATAAATCCTATTAGTAATGCATCTTTAAGTGAAAGAAAATCAAGTACAAGATTCTTTGCTAATATCATTGCAAGGATTGCAAATACAAATCCAAAAATTGAACCTTCCCAGCTTTTCATTGGACTAACACGCGGAAATATTTTGTGCTTACCAAGAGCAGTTCCGCCAAAGAATGCTGCTGAATCACAAATCCAAATCGATGCAAAGATTGAGATAACTAAATATCCACCGCGTAAATAAAGCCCATCTATGTTTGGATAAGATTCTCTGATCCCAATAAGTGTGCTTCCAAAAATTCCGAAATAAAAAGCACCGAGCAGCGTTGAACCAAGATTTTGTATTGCTGATCCGTTGTTTCTGAAAAGTTCAAATATTAACAGCACAATAAAAAACGCAATCAGGAAATGAAATTGATTAAAGAAAAATCTGTACTGGTTTATCACTAAAAATATTACAGCAAGCAAACCAAAATTAACATTTACATTTGCGCCTTTTGCTTTCGCCATAACAGAAAATTCATAAAAAGAAATCCCGGCTATGATGAGGACAAAGCTTAAAAAATATACGCTGCCAAAGTATGAGAGCAATACAATTGCCGGAATTGCAAAAACAGAAACCAAAACACGAACAGCAGTATTTCCTAAAGCCATTATTCCTCTTCTTCCGGTTTTGTATTCTTCAACTCGTTTATAAAATTTAAAGCAGAAGCGGCATCTTCCGTCTTAACTAAAAGTTTTATCACTGCAAGATCGCCGGTAACAGGAAAGCTGCTGTCTTTTTGTGAAAGAACGTTCGCCTCAATATCTGCACTTTCAAGTTCATCTTTAATCATTTGTACTTCATACTCTTTGTCTGAAGTGAACACGACAACCCAATCGTGATCTATTAGTTCTTTAACTAATGATGTTCCGCAATCCGGGCATACCTTAATACCCTCAACATACTCGTATGTACAATTTGGGCAGAATGGCATAATCATTCCTCCTTTGCTAATTTTTTTGAAGAATAATATTTATTTATTACTACAATCAAACCAACGAACAGAACTGTTAAACCAAAAAACATCATGACGTAAGAAGAAAGTTCATTTTGATTAACTGAAACATCTGATTTAATAATTTCATCATCACCAATAATATGATAAAGAGATACAGCAGAAAAATTATTTAGAAAATGTAATATCATCGGGATTATTAATGTTTTGCTTTTGTAAGCAGCAAAGCCAAAGAAAGCACCTAAAATAAATAACGGAACAAATCCGTAAGGATTAAAATGGTAAAGGCTGAAAAATATTGCGGTGATAATAGCAGCAAGATATTTTTTATACTTCAATTCAAAGCTTCGCTGGATAAATCCTCTGAACATTGTTTCTTCAGATAGAGCGGGAACAACAGCAACAACAATTACTACAAGAGTGAGTTCAAAAATGTTTGATGCCGAAAGAAGATTACCGTAAGTTTTTTCAACCATTTCGTTTAATGCATCAAAAAAACTTTTTATAGAATTTACTGCTGATGAATTTTTTGCAAGTATTACTAAAAAATAATTTTGTATATACAAATAACTCTGCAATAAAGGAGTTAAAATTATTATTCCGATTATAAACAAACCTAATTCCTTTAAATCTGGTTTGCGGATTCGGATTATTTTCCCAACATCAGAGTAAATCCATTTTGCAAATAATAGTGCAGGAAGGAGAATAAATAATATTTGTCCTGCCATCGTCATCAAACGAAGACTATTAACAGGGATCGATTCCAGGTTTAAACCAAATATTAAAACTGTAAGGAGCGCACCAATAATTTGGTAGAGAAAAAATCCACCAGCCAAACCAATAAATGCAGCAGCAACAGGTGATATTTTAAATTCCAGATCATCATCCGGATCGTAATCCTGGCTGCTTTCTTTGAAAATAGTTACAAGTTCTTCTTCGGGTTCTTGCTCTTTATTATCTTCTTTAAATTCTTCCATCAGAATAAATATGAGTTGAATAATTATAGTTAAAATTACTGATATAAGAAGTGACACTCAAATTTAAAGAATAGCCGTTGTAAGAGGTTGTCTCAAAACTATCATCCCGAGCTTGATCTGGAATCTGAACACTTTAATAGCAAATATATTTAGATGCTGAAATGACCCGTTAGCTAACGGAAAGCATGGCATCTGCGTAAATTGACTTACCAAACAAACAAACGCATGAAACGATCCACCGCTGCGGAGTGCGCCACATCTATTTATTTTCGCTTGGAAGTTAATTTACCTGCCAAACCTTCGTAACCTGTAAGGTCGGCATCAATTGCTCCAACGACAACTTTTGTTTTTACTCGTACGGGTATTTTTGCTTCATCATTGCTTAACCAAATCATAATACTTCCTTCACTTTTAAACAATCCGCCTTCCTGAACAAGCGGCTCAACTATTAAGCACTCAAATTTTCCCGCCGCAACTTCAATGGTTTCCTTACCGTGATAAACAACATCAAGATCATAAACTTTGTTCTTGTAAAAATTCTTTAATGGAATTTTATCACCAACTTTAATATTTGAATAATCGAGTGTTCTGGCATAGTAAAATGCTGAAACAATATCGTTTACATATTTAGGAATTACAAACTCACCTTCACTTGTTTTTGCTTTGCCTTTCCTTTGATCAAAAAAAGCAGAGAAATCTCTTGAGAATTTCCCTTCACGAATATGCTGTTCAAATCTCCATGGAAATATTCCTTCGACATCAATATAAGTTTCATATCTATCTCTAACTTTATAAAACATATCAAAACTTGGAACTGTGTTCACTTCAAAAGTAACGTGATAAGCATCTCTTCCTGATATTTTTTGGATCTTCGGAATATAAAATGATGCAACACCAGCAGTTACAAATCCATATTTTACATCGAAGGTTAACTTCTCGCCTTCTTTAAATGCCGTGTTATTTTGTTTTCGAAAGTTATCATCTTTTTGTGCATAAGAAGATATGGATAAAAACGCGATTACCAATTGAATGATAATTATCATTTTCACTTTTAATCTGAGTTTCATTACCGACTCCATTTTTATAATTGAACTAATAATTTTTTTATATCACTATAAACTTTATTTAAGTCTATCGATTCCATACAATTTAATTTTTCACATTGTTCACTGGTACAATTTTTACAATCTATCTTAGGCTCATACACAAGTTTTTTGTTTGTGTAGGGTCCCCATCGCTTCTGCGAGCAGGAAACAATTTTTGGATAAAACCCAACAGTATATTTGCCAAATGCCGCTGCAATGTGTATTGGTCCCGTTGAGTTAGAAATGAACATTGCTGATATGCTAATCAAGGCAGTCAATTCATCAAGATTAAATCTGCCTGCAAAATTTTTTACTTTATTTGATGATTTAATTTTCTCACAAAGTTCAATTTCGTTTTTGCTTCCTGTTAATATGATTTGAAAATTATCATCAACAAGTTTTTTTACAAGCTCTGCAAATTTATTAACCGGCAAATCAATTGAACTTCCGCCGCTGCCGGGATGAACAATAATGATTGGTTTATGCAAATCAAATTTTTCATCTATAAGAATTTTAATAATATTCTGTAAAGAAACTTCGTCAACCGTTAAATCGTAACTAATATTTTCTTCCGTAACTGCATTTTTTATTCCCAGCTTTCCAAGAAGATTAACATTATACTCAAGTTCGTGTCGTTCGGCGTCTTTTCTATGTTCATAAACTTTTTGATTAAACAATAAGGAATACCAGCGATAACCGGTTCCAATTCTGTTTTTAATTCCGCTTAAAAAAACAATCAAACTTATTTTAAATCTAGGATAGACAATAACACAGTAATCAAAATTTTTCTGTTTGATGATATTTACATTTTCAAACAGAGGTACATTACCATTAAATTCTTTAAGAACAATTACTTCATCAACAAACGGATGATTATTTACAATATTTTTTGTGTATTCACGAACAAGAAAAGAAACTTTTGAATTTGGATAATGCTTTTTAATTAAACCAGCTAAAGGTAAGGTTAAAATCAAATCACCGATTCTATCAGTTCGGACAATTAAAATATTTTTAGGTTCTTCATTCATCTTGATAAAAATTGATTTCCTATTTCAAAAAAGCGCCATGGAAGATCAACCGATTTTGTAATTCCAATTCTCTTAGAAATACCTATTTTACTTTTACTAAGTTTTGGTTCATCAATTATATAAATTGAATTTCTTGTTAAATCAATTCCCGAATGTTCTTTACTAAATCCAAAAGCTTTACAAATCTTACCCGGACCATTTGTTAAGTTGAATATTTCTTTCTCACTTTTCAATTTTCTACCGAATCTTCTTTCAATCATTAAATCAATTCCATCAATAGGTTCAACAGCTCGTATCAGAACTGCTGTACCGTGATTGCTTTTTCCAGTTACTATATTACAACAATAATGAGCGCCGTAAGTAAAATACACATAAAAATATCCGCCTTCATTAAACATAATTTCATTTCGTTTTGTTTTTCCTTTAAAGGAATGTGAAGCTTCATCATTATCACCATCGTACGCTTCAACTTCCACAATTCTGCCTGAGAGCAAATATGAACCTTCATTCTTTATGAGAACTTTACCAAGCAACTCCTTTGCCACCTTTAGAACGGGTCTTTTATAGAACTTACGTGATAATCGCAGGTTGTTTGATGTATCAATCATTGGACAAAAGATATACAATAGTATGCAGGAAATTTTTTAGATATGTTAAGCTTTTAGTAACGATTTTAATTCTTCAATTTTTGAATTAAAATAATTTTCTTTATCAGGATTTTTCTTTAATAACTTTTTATAAATGGATAAAGCTGCCTGCAGTTCATTTTGATTGATATAAATGTTTGCAAGCGTTTCTGAGATAATGAAATTATCTGTTAAATTTTCTTTGGCTCTGTTTTCTTCTATTTTATTTTTTGCATCTCTTATTGATTTAGTCGCATCTTCAATTTCGGCAGTAAGTTTTATTAAAGTTTCTTCAATTGTACTATCAGTAGTGCTTTTCAAATTTTCTGATTGCGCGGAATTTGTTTTAGCGGAAAAATTCTCATTAGCAAACTCTGCCCAATGTGAGATATTAAAAAATGACCGCTGTTTTTTTATCTTATCAATTTCATTAAGATAATAATCAAAAGTTTTGGGTGAATGAATTAACTCACTGCCATCTTTATAAAATTTAAGTGCTTCGGAATAATTACCTTTTATTGTGTGGGCTTTACCAAGAAGAAAGTAAGCAACTGAAAATTCAGGATGCTTTTTAATTCCCTCATTTAGGATAGCAATTGCATTATCAAGATTATTTTTTTCAATCTCAATCCCCGCTAATCTTACAAATAGCGGGGACTTATTATTGTACTCACAAATTAAACTTACTTTCTGATTAAATCCTTCGGAAAAGCTGCTCATCGTTTTTACTTGGAATATGCATGTTTAATTGATGTTATTGCAACGAAAGAAAATCCGAGAAAGAATAACAATTGAAATGGAATTGAAGCAAGCTCAAGAAAATAAATTGAAGCTAAAACTCCTATTAAACAATAAACAGCAAGCACGGCTTCTACAATTACAGAGAAACCAAGTTTTTTGTTTAAATATTTATTACCAACCCAGGAATCTTTTTCACTTACCTGTTTAAACTTTGGAGTACGCACAAACTCACTTTTTCTATTCATCAATCCTTCAAACACAGCACGAGAATTGTTAACAGCCAAACCCATACTGCCAGCCATAAATAAGGGGAAAAGCACTATCTTTTTTCTCCAATCAGTACGAATATCTTTTTGTGAATATAGATAAAATAAAAATGAACTGATAAAAGCCATCACAAAAATTGACATTATTGCAAAATATAATTCGTGTGAGCCGCTGTTTTTTATAAAGATGAGCGGAACATTTAGTATCGCCGCTAAAAGTATAAACGGAAAAACAAGATTGTTGGTTAAGTGAAATGTTGATTGCAGTTTTACTCTTAAAGGTATTTTTGATTTCCAAACCAAAGGAAGAATTTTCTTGGCTGTTTCAACTGCGCCTTTAGTCCATCTAAACTGCTGAGCTTTAAGAGCATTTATTTCTGATGGTAATTCTGCAGGTGAAGTAAAATCTTTTAGGAATACAAATCTCCAGCCAATTAATTGTGCACGATAACTTAAATCAAGATCTTCTGTAAGTGTATCAGCACGCCAATTCCCGGCTTCCTCGATACATTTTTTTCTCCAGATTCCGCCGGTACCATTAAAGTTTATAAAGAAACCAGATTTGTTGCGCACAGTTTGTTCTATCACAAAATGCCCATCAAGAGCTAATGCCTGCGCCTTTGTGATAATCGAATAATCGCCATTAATATGTTCCCATCTTGTTTGAACCATTCCTACTTTATCATCATTAAAGAACGAAAGAGTTTTCTTTAAAAATTGTTTGTGAGGAATAAAATCAGCATCAAAGATTGCGATGAATTCGCCTTTAGCAATTTTCATTCCTTCCTTTAATGCGCCCGCTTTAAATCCTTCTCTGGTTCCCCTTCTCACAAGAGAAATATCAAATCCCTCTTTCTTTTTTTCATCAATAATTTTTGAAACTATAGAAGTTGTTTCATCCGTGGAATCATCTAAAATCTGAATTTCCATTTTATCTTTTGGATAATCAATTTCACAAACTGTTTTGATTAATCTTTCTGCAACATACATCTCGTTGTAAAGAGGAAGTTGTATTGTTACTACGGCATTTTCGTCAACGATAGCTTTTGCTACAGGATTGTTGTACCCATATTTTCTGTGATAGTAAATCATAATAAAGCCATGAAGCCCGAATATAAATAGGATTGAGAGCGATACGAAATATCCTATTAATACAATTTGATCCATTTTATCTTTTAAACCTTTCTATTTACCAACCAGATACGGTATCTAATAAAATATCTTCACTAATTTTATCTATAGCTGCTTCTATCGCTGTTTTTCTTCCTTGAATAACCTCTAAAGAAGGATAATCACTGTAGTTAGAAAACGTTTTTTCAAAAATAGTTTTTCGTTTTACCAGATCACGATACAAAACTTTTACTCCTAATGTAATTCTTCGTGATGTAATATTTTCACCTGCAGAAACTATTGCAGGCGCATCATTAAGTGAAACAATCGTGCATTCAATAAGTGCGTTTGCTGTAGTTCGCTCTGCAACCTGCAATGTATTATCATTTATAAATTTCTGAATCAATTTTTGTGTAAGTGATTCTCTTAAGCCCGGTTCGCCCGAACCACTGCGATCATCTGCAATGGGTATTGCAATTGTTTTCAGATGTTCAGGAACTGATGCACCTGTAAATGAATAAGCACAGCACGCATTAAAATTAATGGCAATTAATACCACAAACAATAGATTTAACAGCGAGAATAAAATGATTTTATTTTTTCTACGATTCAACAAGATCATATTCTTTCAATTTCCTGTATAAAGTTCTCTCGCTAATATTTAATAATCGTGCAGCTTTACGTTTACTGCCTTTAGTTTTATCTAAAGCTTTCTTAATCGCATCTTTCTCTAAATCTCTGATTGATAAAATATCGTCATCATTACCTGAAAGATTCTGTGAAGATGATTCATTATAACGATTAATAATTAAATCTTTTAACTCCATAATATCTTTTTTCAATTCAAATAATGCGCGATACATTAATTCTCTATCCGCATCCTCGGCGGATTTTCTTAAAAACACCGGCAGGTTTCTTTGATCATCAAAATCCACATAATCCAAAATAAGATCTGAAAACATTTCTTCTGATAAAGTTTTACCTCTATTTAATGCAACCGCAGTTTCAATTGTGTTTTTCAATTCCCTAATATTACCGGGCCAACTGTAGTTCTTTAATATTTCCAGCGCGCCATCTGTAATTTCAGGAACACTAAGTTTGTTAGATTCAGAATATCCTTTGATAAAATATTTTGCTAACTCTTCAATATCAGCTTTTCTTTTTCTTAACGGCGGAATTGTTAATGAAACAGCTTTCAATCTAAAAAAAAGATCTTCTCTGAATTTTCTTGTATCAACTTCTTTTTGAAGATCCTTATTTGTTGCCGCAATTATTCTAACATCAACTCGAGTAACTGTTTCCGCACCAAGTTTCATAAACTCTTTTGTTTCAATTGCTCGTAAAAGTTTTACCTGTGTTGTAAGCGGCAGCTCGCCTATCTCATCCAAAAACAAAGTGCTGTTATCGGCAATTTCAAAATATCCTTTGCGGGATTCTACTGCTCCAGTAAATGATCCTTTCTTATGCCCAAAAAGTTCGCTTTCAATTATGCCTTCAGGAATTGCGCCGCAGTTTACACTTACCATAAGTTTATTTGAACGATTACTGTATGCATGAATCGCTTTTGCAAACACTTCTTTACCAACTCCACTTTCCCCATAAATCAAGACAGAAATATCCGACTGAGCCACCTGCATAATTATATCTACCAGATCATTTATTTCTTTTGATCTGCCGATAATTCCTAGCTTTATTTTGAATTCTTCTCGCGTCATTAAAGATTGAAATAGTTATCTGCCATTTTGTAAAATTTGTGTGCCAAATATAACATTTATTGGAATGCAATTAAAGAGATGTTTGCAGCTCCGGCTATAATTCAAGTCCATCATAAGCGGTGCTCTTCCGATCTTTTTGCTCCTTATCCAAAGAATTAAGAAAATGATCAACCAATTTTTCTGATTCATCTGCAATATGTGTAAGAATTATTTTCTTATATAGATTTCTATTTAATAATCCTAAAACATCTTCTAATTTTATATGAGAAATTTCTGAAACTAACAAATCAACTTTATCCTCAAAAAGGTAAAGGTCTTTTTCTGATCCAACATCTCCGGAATAAATTAAAGACGATTGCTGATCTTTAACCAAAAAACTAAGTGATATAAAACTTAAATCGTTTTTTTTATTATTCTTTAAATACTTATCTAAATGTGAATTGAATTTTGATTTGAACACCAGGTTATCTGCAACTCTAACTTCATTATCAACTTCAAACGGAATTGTATTTAATTGAAAACCCATTTTCTCTCTAAACAAATATGAATGCAAAAGATAGTTTTCAATAAATTCGATGTTTGAAGAATGAACATAAATTGAAAGCGGCTCAATTTTATTTGCCAATTTCATTTGAGTGATAAGTGAGGCTAATCCTGAAAAGTGATCTGCGTGAAGATGCGAAATTAAGATTGAGTCTATTGTTTTGAAATTAATATTTTGTTTTAGGATTGCCGATGAAATTCCATCACCGCAATCAATTAAAAGATTATGATTGCCGGATGAAATTATAAAAGATGAGTGATGACGTTTAAGAGAAGTTTTTCCGGAACCGGTTCCTAAAAATTTAATCTTCACTTTTCTATCTCAACAACTCTTCCTGAAATACTGAATTGTGTATTTACTATTTGCTTAAAATCTTCAGCTTCGTTTCTGCCTGAAAACTGCCCAACGCACACAACATTAAAAATTGTTCCGCCAACATTTTTTTCTGTTACAACAGATTTCATTCCTGCAGCAGTAAACTCTTTTTGCAATGCGGCTGCATTATCTTTATTTGTAAAAGCTCCTGCCTGCACGGTGTATTTATAAATCGTTTCATCTTTCTGATCAACTGTTTTAACCGGCGGAGTTGAATTATCTTCTGTTGTGGTTACATTCATCGAAGCCATTTTTATATATGGAGATTCAGGATAATCCTTTTTAAGCTTTGTAAAAAGTTTATCTGCGGTGTTATAAAGTCCAAGTGCAAAATAATAGGAGTAAACCCTGTACAAAGCCGCATCAGCGTAAGCGCTTTTAGGATATTTATCTAAAATATTTTGATAAATCGCAACAGCATCCTGTCCATTTTCAGTAAGCACACCTTCAAGAAAAATAAGATTTGCACTTTTAGGATAATCTTTTTTTAACTCACTTAACTGTGATTTTACTTCTTCATTTTTCCCTTGCTCAATTTGCTTTAAATAAGGAATGATATCAACTTCCTGTGCCAAAGTTGGGATAATGATTAGGAAGAGAAATAAAAAAAATTGCGTTGTTGTTTTCATTTTTTCACGATAAAAGTTTTTTATACCTGTTGAAAGATAATAAAGAATTGAAATAATAGCAGATAAAATAAATGGGTTTTTATTTGGAACTTGTCATTACAAATTTTCTATCTGGTGTTGATATTATCTATTAACACAATCATCGTACTGTCATTTCGAACGAAGAGAGAAATCTTTTTTCTTTATTGATTACAATTATACACCTGCCGCAATACTCTCTTTTAAAATTTTAATATGCGAGATGTAATCACCAAATAATGTTCCGGATGTTGCTTTGGTGATTTTAACTTTAACGTAATCACCAATTTTTATTTTTTCATTAACAGCAACGATAACAACTTTATTTGTATCAGTTCTTCCTGCAATAAAATCATCTGATTTTTTACTTAATCCTTCAGCTAAAATAATTTCATCATTACCAATAAGTTCCTGATTCTTCTCAAACGATATCTGCTGCTGCAAATCAATTATCTCCTGCAATCTTTTGCCCTTTGTGGCTTCACTAACATCATCATCCATTTTAAAAGCTTTTGTTCCTTCACGCGGAGAATATTTGAACATATAAGCGCCATCGTATCTAACCTGCTTTATCACTTCCAAAGTTGCAAGATGATCCTCCCACGTTTCTGTTGGAAATCCGGAAATGATGTCTGTAGAAAAACTTACACCCGGAATGATCTTCTTTGCTTTTTCAATTAAGTTAAGATAATGTTCGACTGTGTAAGTTCTGTTCATCAATTCAAGAATTCTATTTGAGCCGGATTGCACGGGAAGATGAATATAATTACAAAGATTTGGATGTTCTGCAATTGTGTATAAAAGTTTATCGGATAAATCCTGCGGATGTGAAGTTGTAAATCTTATCCTCATTGATCTATCAACTTTGGCAGATGCCGCCAGCAGATCTGCAAAATCATTATCGCCATCAAGATATGAGTTTACATTTTGCCCAAGCAACGAAACATCTTTAAATCCGCGCTGAGAAAGATTTTCAATTTCAGTTATTATAGATTGAAGTGATCGGCTTCTTTCTCTTCCGCGAGTAAAAGGAACAACGCAAAAAGTACAAAACTTATCGCAGCCTCGCATAACTGAAATCCATGCTGAAAGTCCGTCTTCACGATGAGGTTCGATATCATCATAAGTTTCCGTGCGAGAAAGTTTAACACCAATCCCTTTATCACCATTGAAAGCAACATCTAAATATTCCGGCAGTCTTCTATATTCATCAGGACCAACAACAAGATCAACAACTTTTTTATCTTCAATAAGATCTTTGCGTAATCTTTCAGCCATACAGCCAAGAATGCCAAGCACAAGTCCGGGATTTTTGTATTTAAGAGTTTTCAGATTTCCAATTCTGCCGTAAATTCTTTGCTCAGCGTTATCACGAATGCTGCAAGTATTAAGTAAAATCACGTCAGCGTTATCGGGTTTATCAGTTACATCATATCCCTGCTTTTTTAAAATGCCCAACACAATTTCTGTATCGGCTAAATTCATCTGGCAGCCATAAGTTTCTATGTAAACACTATTCTTTTGCATATTAGCTTTTGTTATGATAAGAATGGATTAAGGTTAGAACTAAACTCTGGTCATCAAGTAAAAGATAAGATTAAGCAGAGTAAAACTTAGCAGACCAAAAATGATAGTAAATATTCTTTCGCGTTTTTGTTTTTCTTTACGGAAATCAATTTGATTATTATCTTTTTCTTTTAACTCAGTTTTAACAAAACCTAACATCTTTGTTCTCTATTTCCTTTAATGATTTGCTTAATAAAAATAACTAAATAATTTTTGTTATGCACATACTTAATTACTACAAAAAAAATGTTATAGTAAGACACTCCGCCCCTGCGGACCTTTGTGCCACTGATTTTTTTACGTGGGGCACTCCGCCGCTACAAATCCCTTTGTGCCACTGACGTCTGTTTTTAGAACACGCACGATAGGAATCGTGCGCTACAAAATTTTTCGTAGCCACACGAATCCTTTCGTGTGATATTGTTTTAAATCGCAAGAATGGATTCTTGCGTTACACAATTTGCTTTTTCTCGTGGCGGCACTCCGCCGCGACGGATCCCTTTGTACCTCTGACGTTTGTTTTTAGAGCACGCACAATGGGAATCATGCGCTACAAAATTATTATTGAAGTATGAAGCGATTTGCTATTACAAATTGCAGTACACAGAAACCAAATTAATTATTAAAAATCTAACCTTGCGGGTTGAAGCGAATAATTTACCGATGTAAATTTCTTTAGCGTTGCCTATTGCAACTATTGTTATATTCTACTATTTTATGTTACAACAATTCAGAATCTGTGGTGGGACGAGCAATTGCCCCATTTTTTTAAATATATAATTTACAAAGAGTTAGTATGATTAAACTAATTGAACACTTTAGAAGTGTAAGGAGAGAAATATATCCGGTTATATTTTTTCTTACCGTTATTGCTTACCAATCTTTTGGGCAAGAAATAAAATTGACCGTTGAAACACCAACACTTTCTGCTGGTGCAGAGTATTCTCAATTTCTTGAACAGCAAATAAAATTAGGGAATAGCAAGTTATTTGAATTTAATGGTAAGATTCCTTTATTGTATAAAACACAAGCTACGGATGCAATTACTACTATTGAAGGAATTAACTTTGATGAGGATGCTACGAATGGTGGTTACTATCATATTCCGCCTGATCCGATTGGTGCTGCCGGACCAACCCATTTTGTTTCAGTTACAAATACATCGATTGAATGGTTCACAAAAGCCGGAGTAATGAATTCAAGTAAAAGATTGGGAAAAAATGCTACTACATACGTTGGTAGTTTTTTTCAATCCTTAATACCACTAACAGGCACCTTTGATCCTAAAGTAATTTATGACCAATACAATGGAAGATTTGTTGTTGTTGCACTTGAGCAAACAACTACTCCATCACAAACTTCCAGGATTTTAGTTGCAGTATCTAAGACAAGTGATCCTAATACTGGTTGGTGGTTTTACCAAATTAATTCCAAAATCAGTATTGGTGGGCAACAATCTTATGCAGATTACCCAGGTTTAGCTGTTAGCAGTACAGGTATTTATATAACTGCAAATATGTTCAGTTACTCAGCTGGCACATTCACTGGTGGGCGGCTATGGATAATTAATAAAACACCTTTCTATACTGGCGGAACAGCTACTTCAATAGTTAAAGATCACATTACTTCCGGAAGTGGATATCTTACAACTTATCTGCCAGCACAAATGTTTGGAACTGCTCAAACTGGTGTAGGAACATTTTTAGTAGCATATAGTGGTTTAAGTGGTAGTGGGATTGAGTCTGTTCATATAATTCGGGTATCTAATTCGCTTACTACCCCAAGTTTTAACGGAGCACTTGTTTCATTAACTGATATTGACAATACTACTGGCTCATATTTAGATGCACCACAATTAGGAACATCCATTTTAATTAATACGAATGATAGGCGCACTCAAAATGCTGTTTGGAGAAATAATGTCCTTTGGGCTACCTTTACAGTTATTCCAAATTCCGGTGCAAATGCAGGACAGGTTACAGCACATTGGTTAAAAATTAATACAACAACATTAACATCATTAGTTGTTTCAGACCAGGGAGATATTGGTGGAGAAGATATTGCCACAGGTTCTTATACTTTCTTCCCATCTATTGCCGTTAATTCATCTGGCGATGCGATAATTGGTTTTTCTGCATCGGCTCCAACAATTTATCCCGGAGCTTATTATGCCGGAAGATATTCAACCACTCCTGCTGGAACAGTATTGGCTTCACAGGTATTAAAAACAGGATTAGATTATTACGTCAGACAGTTTGGTGGTACAAGAAACAGATGGGGGGATTACTCCGGCTCATCTGTTGATCCGTCAGATGATTTGACATTTTATATTTTTAATCAGTATGCTTTACTGCGGGGTACAATTTTACCCAGTTATCCAACTCAGGATGGTCGCTGGGGAACCGCATTTGGAGTTGTTCCTCCTCCAGCTCTTCCTGTCGAGCTCTCAACTTTATCAGCTTCAATTGTTGGTTCTTCAATAAAACTAAATTGGAAGACTGAGACTGAGGTTAATAATTATGGGTTTGATGTAGAGAGAACCTCACCCAGTCCCTCTCCTTACCAAGGAGAGGGTGGCGAAGCCGGGAGAGGTTGGGAGAAGATTGGATTTGTTAATGGTAATGGTAACAGCAACTCGCCTAAGAATTATTCCTTCGAAGATAAGAATGTCCTTTCTGGCAAATACTCTTACAGACTAAAACAAATTGATAACGATGGTAAGTTCGAATACTCAAAAGAGATTGAAGTTAATCTTGGCGCACCAAAGAAATTTGAGTTGAGTCAGAATTACCCCAATCCTTTCAATCCAGCTACTACTATTCGCTTTAGTTTACCGGAAGCCGGAAATGTAAAGCTAACATTGTTTAATATTCTTGGTCAGGAAGTAAAAACACTTGTAAATGAATTCAAAGAATCCGGTGTGCATACAATAAACTTCAATGCAAGCGAACTGAACAGCGGAGTTTACATTTACAAAATAGAAGCTGGCTCCTTTGTTCAAACACGAAAGATGACGCTGATTAAATAATCTTTATGTAGGGCACAAATCCCTTTGTGCCACTGATTTTTTTATTTTGGGTTTCAGCACACGCACGATAGTCCGCCGCGGCGGAGTGCGTTACCTAATTTTTTGCTGAATATACTTGCGTTACTTTTGTCTGTCAGTTCTGTCGCCATAAAATTTTTTATTTTACTAAAAATCTATTTGCATAAATAAAAAAATTTTTTATTATCGTGTGATGATATTTTTCTTCTTCTCACCGGATGCCGCTTAAACTATTATAAATATGATATCAAACAATATAAGGAGTAATAGTTATGAAGCGTCTTGTTTTTCTTTCAGTATTTCCTTTGTTCGTTTCCTTTGCAGGTAATGCACAGCCAGTAAGTAATGCTTTCGATTTTAATCCATACTTTTCCGGCGGAGTGCAGGCAGGTTATAACGGCGGATTAAGTTTTCAATTTACCGGAACCATATCGAACTTTGCACAGGAATTTCCACTGTCTTTACGGGGCAGTGTTAATTATACTTTTCTTGATCCGGGAAATCCTGTTGATGCACGGAAAATATTTATTAACGACAACACAAACGGCACACCGGAAAAAGACGGGCACACGTGGGATTTGCGTTTGGATTTTATGTTAAAGGCAAACATCCTTACAAATAATTCTTACCTTTTTTTCGGACCAAGATACTCAATGTTTACAGCTAATTTTAACTTTGTCGGCGGCAATGAGTTTTTTAGTGTTACCACAAATCAATTTGGATTAGGCGGCGGACTTGAAACTGCTTTTCGTGTAAGCAGCAGAATGAACTTTGTTGTTTCTGCAGGTGCGGATTATTTCTTTGCAAATAATATTGCAGGACACGATACCCAATACAGTCCCGATGGGCAGGATATAAATCCAAGAAACTTTACATATACCGATGCAGATAATTCAGTCAATCAGCCAAAGATTGCATTTAGAGTAATGACAGGAATAAATTATTTCTTTTAAATAACTGAATATTTCGTAGGGCACAAATCCCTTTGTGCCCGTGATTTATTGATTTTGGTTCTCAGTACACGCACGATAGTCCGCCGCGGCGGAGTGCGCTACATAATTTTTTTGCAGCAACACTCCTCCGCGGTGCATCTTTTTGCGCAATCGCTGTTAACGTTCACACGCAGGAAAGTATTCCTGCGTTACGTAATTAAGGCACAGTTACGAAAAAATAATAAATAACCCTGCTTCATCTTGCATTCATCAATAACTTTTAACAATTTAGGATAAATAAATGGCGTATCCTGCTTAAAAAACTATTTCAAACAGCACGTTTACAGGTGAGGGCTTATGAAAATATTTACAGCACTGGGATTAGTAATAATCCTTTTTACACAAATAAATTTTGGACAAACAACTGTTTTTTCAGATGACTTCAGCACAAATACTAGTACAAGCTGGACAACTTCAGGAGTCATTGGTAGTTCTACCTGGTCAGTTACACGAAGCGGTGATGATTGGGGTGCAAGAATAAATACATCGACACAACAATTAGAATTAACTAACGATGCCAGTGCAACAGCAAATGTAAACGGTTGGGATTTTGCAAACGTATCTACTTCTACATTTTCATCACCTTACAATACAGCTTTAAATATTAATAACGGTATTGTAACCTGGCAGTTTAATATGCGACAAATTAGAACTGACCCCGCAGGATTTACCGGCAGTTCATACGGAGTTGCATATATTTTAGCCGGCTCATCACAAAATGCAGACTATGAGGGAAATGGTTATGCAGTTGTTCTTGGGCAAACAGGTTCAACAGATCCAATAGGGCTGTCAAGATACACAGAGGGTTTATCAGGGTCATTAACAAATATTATCACTTCAAATACAACGGGACTTACAGATTTTGGAGCAGAATATTTAAGCATTATGGTTACCTACAATCCTTCGAATGATGAATGGGAATTATTTCTTAGAAATGATGGAACAAGCGCATTTTCAGATCCAAACTCAGGGTCATTAACATCACAGGGTACAGCAACAGATAATTATTATGCCGGTATACCGCTGCTATATTCAGGTAGTTACTGGCACGGATCAACCACAGCGAATCTAACGGCTTTTTTTGATAATGTATCGGTAATTGTTGGCAGTAATTTAATAACACCAATTATCTCTTTAAGTAATGCATTTCTATCGGGATTCAGTTACATTCAAGGATCAGGACTATCAGCAGAACAATCTTTTTCTGTTTCCGGCAGAAATTTAACAGATAATATTTTGATTACTGCTCCAACTGACTATGAAATTTCTACTACATCTGGAAGTTCATTTACTAGCTCAATTACTTTATCACAAAGCGGTAGCGTGGTTAGCTTAACTACAATTTATGTTCGATTAAAAGCAGGATTAAGTGCAGGAAGTTATAATAATGAAGTAATCAGTTCGTCATCTTTTGGTGCAACAAGTAAAAATATTATTTGCAGTGGATTTGTTTCGGCTTCACTACCACCGTCATTACCATTAGTTGAGGATTTCAGCTACACAAGTGGGAGTTTGTTAACCTCAAATAATTGGACGGCACATAGTGCAGCAGGGGTTAATCCTGTATTAGTTAATGCAAGTGGACTTACATATGCAAATTATATTTCTTCAGGAATTGGTAACTCGACAAGCATTGTAGAAAATGGAGAAGATGTGAATAAGGGTTTTGCTGAAGTAAACACTAATGGTTCAACTATCTATTACTCTTTTCTTGTAAATGTAAATGAATTGGAAAATAATTTTATCGGAGACTATTTTATACATTTGGGTGATAGATTAAGTGCAACCTCATTTAGCTTCTTTTCTGCAAGAGTTTTTGCAAGGGTTGATGAAAACGGCAATGTTAATTTTGGATTATCAAATACATCCACGCCCCAATGGATAACAACTAATTATGCAAAGAACACTACTTATTTAATAATAGTAAAGTACACAATTAACACTTCTGGTAATGATGAGGTTAAAATGTGGGTAAGGTCATCCAGTGTACCTCAAGATGAAACTCAAGCAGGCACTGCAGATATTACCATAAATGCTGAATCAGGTCAGGATGTGATAGATGCGATAGGTTTAAGACAAGCTGCAAATATTCCTGATTTATTAATCGATGGAATCCGTGTTGCAGCTGAATGGTCTAACGCTCCCCTTCCCGTAGAACTTTCATCATTTTCTGCTTCTGTTGTTGGTAATGCTGTTAAGCTTATCTGGAGAACCGAAACAGAGATTAATAATTATGGGTTTGAGGTAGAGAGGGCTTCGCTTTCAGCTTCGCCCCTCAGTAGTTGGGAGAAGATTGGGTTTGTTAATGGTAATGGCAACAGCAATTCGCCAAAGAGTTATACCTATGAAGATAAGAATGTTCTCTCTGGTAAATACTCATACAGATTAAAACAAATGGATAATGACGGAAAGTTTGAATATTCTAAAACTATTGAAGTTGATCTCGGCTCACCATCTAAATTTGAGCTTGCACAAAACTTCCCTAATCCCTTTAATCCCGAAACAGCAATTAGATTTACTTTACCTGCTGCGGGTAATGTAAGATTAACAATTAATAATTTACTTGGACAGGAAGTCCGCTCATTAGTTAACGAGTACAAGGAAGCGGGAACACATATAATAAACTTTAATGCATCAGATTTTAACAGCGGAGTTTACATTTACAGATTAGAAGCAAGCGGCATCACCCAAACGCGCAAGATGACTCTGATTAAATAAAATTTTAGAAACCTTCGAGGTTGCAAAACAGAAACCTCGAAGGTTATCGTTTTTTTAAGGCTCAGACAACTGAGCCTTTTTTATTATTGGTTAATCACTATTTTTAGCCAAATAAAAAATATCGTTACTCTGTTATGAAAATAAAACTTGAAATAATTATTACTCTGCTTTTTCTATTTAATATATGCATTAACCCGCAGTCAGAATTTATTAAGGGTGTTGATCTATCAACACTTTTACAAATAGAAGATAATGGCGGAATATTTAAAGAGAATGGAAATATTAAAGATCCAGTAATGATATTTAAAGATCACGGAATTGATTATGTAAGATTAAAGATCTGGCATACTCCAAACGCTGATTATGATAACCTGCAAAAAGTATTGATTGCTGCACAGCGAATAAAATCTAATGGATTAAAGTTTTTATTAAATATTCATTATTCAGATTGGTGGGCTGATCCCGCTAATCAAACAAAGCCTGCCGCCTGGGATGGATTATCATTTCAATATTTAAAAGATAGTGTTTATCAGTACACAAAAAATGTTATCACAACTTTAAAGAACCATAATGTTCTTCCGGATATGGTTCAGATTGGAAATGAAATTATTTGTGGTATGCTATGGAATGATGGACGAATTTGTGGACAGTATAACAATCCCCAGCAATGGACAAATTTAGGAGCGTTATTAAAAGAAGGAATTCGTGGTGTTAATGATGCGATTGATATAAATGATTCACTTAAAATTATGATTCACACTGATCGTGGTGGAGATAATGCTGGAGCGCGCTGGTTTTATGATGGTTTACTTGCACAAAATGTTTCGTTCGATATTATTGGATTATCATATTACCCCTGGTGGCATGGAACATTAAGTGATTTGCAAAATAATCTAAATGATCTTGCAGCACGTTACGGTAAAGATATTATTGTTGTGGAAACTGCTTATCCCTGGACGTTAAGCTGGAATGATAATACAAATAATATAGTTGGAAACTCAAATCAATTATTGGCAGGATATCCTGCAACAGCGCAAGGACAAAAAGATTTTCTTGTAGATTTGATAAACATCGTTAACACTACAACTGATAACAAAGGTATTGGAGTTTTTTATTGGGAACCGGATTGGATTAGCACACAAACATTCGGTTCTCCGTGGGAAAACTTAGCAATGTTTGATTTTTCAGGTGAACTATTAACTTCAATAAATGCTTTTGATTCAACGTTGACTGATGTTGAAAATGTTGAAAAAATAGTAAACGAGTTTCAATTGTTTCAGAATTATCCTAATCCTTTTAATCCCGAAACAGCAATTAGGTTTACTTTACTTGCTGCGGGTAATGTAAGATTAACAATTTATAATTTACTCGGACAGGAAGTTAAATCTTTAGTTAATGAGTATAAAGAAGCAGGCACACATATCATAAACTTTAACGCTTCAGAGTTTAACAGTGGAGTTTACATTTACAGATTAGAAGCAAACGGCATCACCAAAACCCGCAAGATGACGTTAATAAAATAATCTTTACGTGGGGCACAAATCCCTTTGTGCCCGTGATTTATTGATTTTGGTTTTAAACACACGCACAATAGTCCGCCGCGGCGGAGTGTGCTACCAAATTTCTGGTGGGGCAATCCTTTTGTGGCATTGCCGTTTTTCTTCCACACGCACGAAAGGATTCGTGCTTTACAAAATTCATAAGCTCGGTTAACCGGGCTCTTTTAATTTTAACTTAATTATATCGTAATCACATCGTTCCTTCAAATGATATTTTGTAATATTAAATAAGATTGTTGACTATGTTAGGAATATTATTATTTCATTAATGTTTAAAAATCATTTCACTTTATAAAAATGTTTTGCTAATTTAAGTTAGTAATAAGAACAAAAAACATACATTTATTAATTAATGAGGTATATAATGAAGAAACTTTACATTTTTTTTACTGCAGTTTTGACATTTGTATTTTTTACAAATATTTATTCACAATCTTTTGTCGACGACTTTACCGGATTAGCGATTGATACGCTTACCGGTCAATCTAATTGGGCAAGAGGTGGAACTGGGTTAGCTGAACTTACAGTATCAAACACTTCACCATTAGTATATACGGGTTATAGTAGTGGTGGTGGAGAATATGTTGTAATGCCTGCTGGTACTTCTGGTTCTTGCAGAGTGTTTAAATTGTTTAGTAATGTAAAAAGTTATACTGGTACTACTTTTTATATTTCATTTTTGCTTAGATTGACATCAGTATCAGCAAACTCTGTTGGGTATTTCTTAACTTTGGGCGACTCAGCCGGATCAACCTCTAGTTTAGGACCCAAAATATATGCAACCTCTAACGGTGCGGGATTTAATATTGGATTATCAAAAACAACTACAAGTGTTGCAAATGGTATAGTGTATGGTACGACAGTTCTTAACTTGAATCAGACATATCTTATGGTTGTTCGATATACATTTAATGCTGCCGGAATAGTTACTCCTGAAAAATATGATGATGAAGCATACCTTTGGGTTGATCCAACACTTACTGCTGAACCATTAACAAGTGCTGCTGAATGTACTGCTACAGTAGGTGGACTTGTTGGTACAGGTGATTCTGATTTTGACGGTTTCGGTGTAATTGCTGGAGGCGTCGGAAGTTTTATCTGGCATAATAGAGGTGTTACAAATCCTGCTGGAGATTTTGATGGAGTAAGAGTAGGACATGGAACCACAAGTGCAGATGCTTGGATAGATTTAGGTGCTGAAGGTATAGTTCCTGTTGAACTAACATCATTTGCTGCATCAGTCGGTGGAAATTCTGTTACGTTAAATTGGGCAACAGCAACAGAAACTAATAACTCTGGATTTGAAATTGAAAGAAAATCATCCTCAACGAGCTGGCAAAAAATTGCTTTCATTCAAGGCAACGGAACAACTACTCAGCCAAAATCATATTCGTATTCAGACCGAAATTTGAATGAAGGAAAATACAGCTTTAGACTAAAGCAAATGGATTATGATGGTACATTTGAATATTCAAAAGTGGTTAATGCAGAAATAGCATCTGTGGATAAATTTGAATTGGCTCAAAATTACCCAAATCCTTTTAACCCGATTACTACGATTAAGTTTAGTCTTCCTGCTGCTGGAAATGTAAAGCTTGCTGTTTACAATTTGCTTGGTCAGGAAGTTCAGACTCTAGTAAATGGATATAAAGAAGCTGGTACGCATACGGTAGATTTTGAAGCAACAAATCTTAATAGCGGAATTTATCTTTACAAAATAGAGACCAGTACTTATACGCAAACCAGAAAAATGACTTTGCTTAAATAATTATTAATTATCTGTTTGTTTTTAAGCCCCGAAAAAATCGGGGCTTTTTTATTTTTGAACGAATATTATTTTTAATTGTTTTTATCATCAAAAAGGATTTTAAGTGAGTAAAAGAATTGTAGTAACCGGTGCGACTGGTCTGATTGGTAAAAAGCTTGTTAATGTTTTAATCGATAGAGGCGATGAGCTAATAATTTTTAGCAGAGATGCAGAAAAAGCTAAATCAATTTTTCCAAAATCTAAACAGTGTGTTGAATGGGATTATCACAAACCTGATTTGTGGAAATCAAAACTAGAAAATGCTGATGCAGTTATTCATCTTGCAGGAATAAATCTTTTTTCTAAAAGATGGAATGATGATTTTAAAAAAGAGGTTTTAGAATCACGTGAAGTTAGTACAAAAATTCTTGTCGATTCAATTAAATCCTGCAGCAATAAACCTGAAGTTTTTATCTCTGCCTCTGGTATTGGTTATTATGGTGATTGCGGAGAAACAATTCTTGATGAAAAATCTATAAAGGGAAATGATTTTCTTGCGGATGTTTGTGAAGTCTGGGAATCTGAAGCTGCCAAAGTTGAAGAAGCTGGTGTTCGAAGCGTACGGATAAGAACGGGATTAGTTTTAAGTACCGAGGATGGAGCGCTTAAACAAATGCTGCCGGTATTTAAATTTTTTATTGGCGGTCCGCTTGGTAATGGAAAACAGTGGGCATCGTGGTTACACATTGATGATATAGTTGAGATTTATTTGCATGCAATTGATAATGCAAATTTAAGCGGAGCCGTTAATGCAGCATCACCAAATCCAGTCAGAATGAAAGAGCTTGCAAAAACCCTTGGAAAAGTTTTAAATCGTCCTTCATTATTCCCTGCCCCAAAATTTTTATTAAAATTGGTTGTAGGAGAAGCGGCTGAGGTTGTAACTGCAAGTCAAAGGATTGATGTTAAAAAGTTATTAAACAGCGGATACCAATTTAAATTTACAGAGTCAAGTAATGCTTTAGAAAATCTATTAAAGAAAAAATAATAAGAGGTACTACTGTTCTTTTTAATTTAATAACATTTCACAATTGTGTTGCATCTATTTTATCAATCACACACTTTCTTTAATTTTATTTTAAGATTAAAATAATTATTTATGACAGGTACGGGAACTATCAAACAGGTTCTGCGATCGCTGCGGCACAGAAATTACCGTTTGTTTTTTGGCGGACAGGGAATTTCTTTGGTTGGAACTTGGATGCAGCAGATTGCACTCGGCTGGTTAGTTTACCGATTAACTGATTCAGCATTTCTTTTAGGATTAGTCGGTTTCGCAGGACAAATTCCAACTTTTCTTTTAGCTTCTTTTGCAGGAGTTCTTGCTGATCGATACGACAAACATAAAATAATTATTATCACACAAACCCTTGCAATGGTGCAGGCATCCATTCTTGCGGTACTTACTCTTACAAATACAATTCAAATTTGGCATATTATTTCCCTAAGCGTTTTTGTCGGAATAGTAAATGCATTTGATATGCCAACAAGACAGTCATTTGTTATTGATCTTGTTGATGATAAATCTGATTTACCAAATGCAATCGCACTTAATTCATCAATGTTTAATACTGCAAGATTAGTGGGACCAACAATTGCGGGAATATTGATTTCATTACTTGGTGAAGGTCTTTGCTTTTTACTCAACGCAATAAGTTATATCGCTGTTATTATAGCGCTATTTATGATGCATATTATCCCAAAAGTTGAAACGATTAATAAAGAAAGAGTACTACAAGGATTAAAGGAAGGTATAAAATATGCTTACAACTTTAAACCGATAAAAATTCTTTTATTATTCCTTGGATTAGTGAGCTTAACTGGAGGACCATACACTGTTTTGATGCCAATCTTTGCCAGGGATATACTTAAAGGAAATGCGAACACACTCGGATTTCTTTTTGGAGCTGTTGGTATCGGTGCATTGATTGGGGCAATATATCTTGCATCTCGAAAGAGTGTATTAGGATTAGGGAAATGGATTGCAATCTCTTCAATTGTTTTTGCTTTAGGATTAATACTCTTTTCCTTTTCACAAAACTTTATTCTTTCAATTATTCTTATGTTGTTTACAGGGTTTGGGATGATGATTCAGATGGCATCAACAAATACGCTTTTACAAACGCTTGTTGATGATGATAAGCGCGGACGAGTAATGAGTCTTTATGTTATGGCTTTTATGGGTACGGCTCCTATTGGTAGTTTGATAGCAGGAACTCTTGCAAGCAAGTTTGGTGCACAGTTTACTGTTTTATCCGGCGGAATTATTTGTTTAATCGGATGAATGATATTTGCAAAATATCTTCCGGTATTAAGAACACACATCAGACCTGTTTATGTTAAACTTGGGATTCTACCGCAAGTATCTAAAGGTTTACAAGCTGCAACTCATCTAAATATGCCGCCAAGTAAATAAAAAAGGCTGATCTTTTGAGCAGCCTTTAATATAAATTTATTTTACTCTGAGTTTAATATCTGTAATAGTCAGGTTTAAAAGGACCTTCAACTGTAACTCCAATATATTTAGCTTGTTCTGGAGTAAGAGTATCAAGCTCAACACCAATTTTTTTAAGATGAAGTCTTGCAACTTTTTCATCAAGATGTTTTGGAAGAGTGTAAACTTTGTTCTCATATCTTTCAGGATGATTCCATAGCTCAATCTGAGCAAGCGTTTGATTTGTAAAGGAGTTTGACATTACAAATGATGGATGACCTGTTGCACATCCAAGATTTACCAATCTACCTTCGGCAAGAACAATTATATCTTTACCGTCTATTGTGTACTTATCAACTTGTGGTTTGATCGTGTTTTTTGTGTTGCCGTAATTTTTATTTAGCCACGCCATATCAATTTCAGTATCAAAGTGTCCGATGTTGCAAACCACAGCTTTATCTTTTAATGATTTAAAATGTCTTTCAGTTACAATATTTTTATTGCCTGTTGCTGTAACAACAATGTCCGCTTCTTTAACAGCATCATCCATCTTCTTTACTTCGTAACCTTCCATCGCAGCTTGCAGCGCACAAATTGGATCAATCTCTGTTACAATAACTCTTACGTGATTATTCTTTAATGATTCAGCGGAACCTTTTCCAACATCACCAAAACCTGCAACCACAGCAACTTTGCCAGCAAGCATTAAATCTGTTGCTCTGCGGATTGCATCCACTAAAGATTCGCGGCATCCATATTTGTTATCAAACTTAGATTTTGTAACTGAATCATTTACATTGATAGCTGGAATTGGAAGTGTTCCCTTCTCAACTCTTTCGTACAAACGATGAACACCGGTTGTTGTTTCTTCTGATAAACCTTTAATACCTGAGGCTAATTCCGGATAAACATCAAGCACCATATTTGTGAGATCACCGCCGTCATCAAGAATCATGTTTAATGGTTTTGATTCATCACCAAAAAATAGTGTTTGCTCAATGCACCAATTAAATTCCTGTTCATTCATCCCCTTCCATGCAAAAACTGGAACACCTGCAGCAGCAATTGCAGCAGCAGCATGATCTTGTGTAGAAAAAATATTGCAGGAAGACCATTTAACCTCGGCACCAAGTTCAACAAGCGTTTCAATCAACACAGCAGTTTGGATCGTCATGTGTAAACATCCGGCAATGCGTGCGCCTTTAAGCGGATGTTTTCCTTTGAACTCTTCTCTCAATGCCATCAAGCCAGGCATTTCTACTTCGGCTAATTCGATTTCTTTTCTTCCCCATTCAGCTAATGAAATATCTTTCACTTTATATTTTAATGAGAAATCAATATTCTTATCGAGTGTTACACTCATAACATTTTCCTTTTATTGTTTTTATTATTCTTGTTTTGTTCAACGATTACTAAACACATTTATTATTTCAGAAAGTTCAATAATAGTTTATATCTTTTTTGCAAACTTTTTAAAAACAGGAACAAGATCAAGATGTTCCCAAGTAAAGTCTTTATCATTTCTTCCAAAGTGACCATAAGCAGAAGTTTTCTGATAGATTGGTCTTCTTAATTTTAATCTTGAAATGATTCCTTTAGGTGTAAGATCAACTTCTTTCTGGATCATTTTAGAAATATCCTTATCCGGAATTACACCTGTGCCTTTTGTATCAACAAAAACAGAAATTGGCTGTGCAACTCCGATTGCATAAGACAACTGCACAAGACATTCTTTTGCAAGTTTAGCAGCAACAACATTTTTCGCAATATGTCTTGCGGCATAGGTTGCAGAGCGATCTACCTTTGATGGATCTTTACCAGAAAATGCGCCGCCGCCATGTGGTGCCCAGCCGCCGTAAGTATCCACAATTATTTTTCTTCCTGTTAACCCACTGTCGCCGTGTGGTCCGCCAATTTCAAATCTGCCGGTTGGATTAACAAAATATTTCGTATTCTTATCCAAATATTTTGCAGGGATAACTTTTTTAATCACGTTCTGAATTACATCAGATTTTATCTTGCTTTGTTTTGCATCTCCATCGTGTTGAGTTGAGATAACAACAGCATCAACTCGCAAAGGTTTTCCATTATCATCGTATTCAATTGTTACCTGCGATTTTGCATCTGGACGAAGGTACGGCATTAACTTTGAATTATTTTTTCTGATGTCTGCAAGCTTTTTAACAAGTTTATGAGCAAACACAATCGGCATCGGCATTAGCTCAGGAGTTTGATCGCAAGCATATCCAAACATAATTCCCTGATCACCTGCGCCGCCAGTATCAACACCCATTGCAATATCGGGAGATTGTGAATGTATTGCGTTTAATACCGAACAAGATTCTGAATCAAATTTATAATCAGCTTTAGTATATCCAATCCTTTTTACTGTTTCCCTTACTACGGCGGGAACATCGATATAAGTTTTTGTAGTAATTTCACCACCGACTAAAACCAATCCTGTTGTAACAAATGTTTCGCAAGCAACTCTGGCTTCCGGATCCTTTGCATAAATTGCATCTAATATTCCATCGGATATCGCATCACTAACTTTATCCGGATGACCTTCAGAAACTGATTCTGATGTGAAGAAAAATGACATCTTTTAATATTCCTTTAATGATTTTTTAATTTGCTATGCTTGATTTTTGAGTGTCAAATTTAACTAATCCACCCACGATATACAAAATAACTTTAGCAGGAATTAGCTATCTTTTAAATACCATTTAATGAAATGTTGAGAAGATTATGAAGACAAAAATTACAGAATTATTGAAGTTAGATTTTCCAATCATTCAGGCAGGAATGGTTTGGGTTTCAGGTTGGAGATTAGCTTCAGCAGTTTCTAATTGCGGCGGATTGGGTTTGATTGGCTCAGGTTCTATGAAGCCAGAATTATTAAAGGAGCATTTACAAAAGTGTAAAACCGCAACTGATAAACCTTTTGGAGTTAACATTCCCCTGCTAAGAAAAGATGCTGACGAACTTGTAAAAGTTTGTTTGGGGGAAGGCGTAAAAATCTTTTTTACATCTGCTGGAAATCCAAAAACATTTACTCCATTATTAAAGCGAAATGGATGCACTGTAGTCCACGTTGTTGCAAATATTAAATATGGATTGAAAGCTCAGGAAGCTGGTTGTGATGCTGTTGTTGGTGAAGGAGTTGAAGCTGGCGGACATAATGGAGCAGATCAGCTAACTACATTTTGTTTGATTCCGCAATTGGTTTATAAGTTAAATATTCCTGTCATTGCTGCCGGCGGAATTGTAGATGGAAGAGGAATATTAGCTGCCTTATCACTTGGTGCAGAAGGTGTACAGATTGGAACTCGCTTTGCTGTAACTGTTGAATCATCTGCTCACGAAAATTATAAACAAGAAATTGTAAAATCCGGTGATCAGGATACAACTTTAGCATTTAAGAAAATTGGTTTGGTTAGGATGTTAAAAAATGATTTTGCAATCCGTGCGATGAAGGCTGAAAATGAAGGCTGGAATGAAATCCAACTTAAAGAATTACTCGGAGCTAAACGTGAACGTGCTGGAATTTTTGAAGGTGATTTAATTGAAGGTGAGCTTGAAGCCGGGCAAGGTGTTGGGTTGATTAAAGATATTCCAACCACAAAAGATTTGTTTGAAAGATTGTTGAAGGAAGTTGAAGACACACAGAGAAAACTAAAGTCAATGGAACGCTGATATCTCTGATTAGGCAGATTTGCGCTGATCGATCTGAGTAAATCCGCTTAATCTGTGTGATCTGCGTTCTATTGTGTTTTGCTTAAAAAAAGCTCAACCACATCATCGAGATTTTCAGCATCTGGAAAATATGAATGAACTTTTCTCAACACAGCTTCAACCACTGCATCCGGACAGCTTGCCCCGCTGGTAAGAATAATATCAACAACCGCTTTCAACGGCAGATAATCCTCCGTTTCGATTTCTTTGCGATTATGAAGATCAAAATGCAAAATAGATTTATTACTTAAAATCTTTTCTTCAGAAGAAATGAAATAAGTGGGTAATTTTTCTTCACACAGCTCAACAATGTGTGATGTATTTGAACTGTTGTATCCGCCAACTACAATTGCAAAATCAGCAGTTTCTTTTAACAACCCATAAGTAGCTTCCTGATTATCATTAGTCGCATAACAAAGTGTATCGCGTGTATCTGCAAAATGATTTTTAATATTCTCGGCACCATATTTTTTTATCATCGTGTCTTTAAGTAAATCTGCAATTGCCTGTGTTTCTGTTGCAAGCATTGTTGTCTGATTTACCACACCAATTTTTTGTAAGTCTTTTTTAAAATCAAATCCCTCAGAAAATCTTCCAGCAAAAATTTTATAAAATTCAGCTTCTGATTTATCCTCCAGAATAAATGATGCAAGCAATTTGGTTTCATTAATATCTCGCACAATTACAGATGCCGCTTTGGTTTTGCTGTGAGAAAACGTCGCACGCGTTTCCTCGTGATAAGATTTACCATGAATGATTACTGTAAAATTTTCATTGCCAAGCTGCTCGCTTCTGTTCCAGACTTTTTCAACAAACGGACAGGTTGTATTATATCGATATGGATTGATTCCAACTTGATTAAGTTTTTGTTCTATCTCAAGTGTAGTTCCAAAGGCTGGAATAATTACAATATCTTCTTTGCTTAACTGATTCCAATCAATTAACTGTTTCCCTGAAGTATCCATTAAAAACTTTACACTAAGTTTTTCAAGATCATTGTTGACTCCGGGATTGTGGATCATTTCACTTAAAAGAAAAATCCTTTTGCCGGGATTTTGATCTATCGTTTTATAGGCGATTTCAATTGCATTTTCTACTCCATAACAGAATCCAAAATGACGAGCGAAATAAAATCTAACCGGACCAAAGTCTAAAAGAGTTGGTGTAAAATCTTTTTTTCTTGGGTCAAGATCTTTTCGAGCATTTTTTATTCTTGTAATAAAAGAGCTTCTATAAATATTTGGGATGTTAAAATTTTTCATATTTAATAATTTTATAAACTAGAGACTTCTGAAAAATTCAATCTGTCATTCCTGTGCAAACAGGAATCTATTGATTATTAAGCAGATTCCCGCTTTCGCGAGAATGACAGACGGTTAGAAATCTATTTTTCAGAAGTCTCAACTACTTAATCGCTACAAAAGACAAACCACTTCAGTATATTTGCTTTCCAAATTTAGAGAAATGAAATGAAATTATTAGAGAAATTAGAAAAAATTAAAACTCGATATGATCAGTTAAATTCACAACTTTCTGAAGCTGCAAATACTAATGATTACGAAAAAATAAAAAATCTTAATAAAGAAAGATTAAATCTTGAAGAAATAATTTCTGCACACGAAAAATATTCTTCTGTAATTAAAAACATAGATGGTAATCTTGAAATTATAAATTCATCTCGCGAAGCCGACCTAATTGAAATGGCCGAATTAGAACTTGATGAATTAAAAAATCAGAAAGAATTAATGGAAGAAGAAATAAAGGCGTTATTGCTCCCTAAAGATCCTAATGATGATAAGAATATTATTATGGAAATTCGTGCCGGCACTGGCGGTGAAGAAGCTGCATTGTTTGCAAATGATCTTTTCAGAATGTATATAAGATACGCAGAAATATGTGGATGGAAGTATGAACTTATCGATTTGAGTGAAACTGGTCTTGGCGGAATTAAAGAAGTCGTTTTTTCAATTACCGGTCAAAGTGTTTACGGCAATTTAAAGTTTGAATCAGGTGTACATCGCGTTCAACGAGTACCCGAAACCGAGGGAAGCGGCAGGGTTCACACGTCAGCCGCTTCGGTTGCTGTTTTACTTGAAGTTGAAGATGTTGAAGTTGAAATAAATATGAACGATGTTAAGATAGATATTTTTAGATCCGGCGGTGCTGGTGGACAGAACGTAAATAAAGTTGAAACTGCAGTTCGTATGACACATCTTCCAACTGGTATTGTTGTTCAATGTCAGGATGAAAGATCACAATTAAAAAACAGACAAAAAGCATTAAAGGTTTTAAAGGCTAGAATTTATGATATGGAATTGAAGAAGCAGAATGAAGAACAATCTGCTAAAAGGAAATCTATGGTTGGAAGCGGTGATAGAAGTGATAAAATAAGAACTTATAATTATCCTCAAAACAGAATTACAGATCATAGAATCGGGTTAACACTTTACAACTTATCCAATATGATGGAAGGACATATCGAAGAACTTATTGAACATTTAAAGATTGCCGACAAAACCGAAAAACTTCAAGCAGCAGAAACTCTCTAAAAAACTAACTGATATGCACAACTAAAAATACTTTGTTGATCATAAAATTTAGAAGACGGTTAAATATTTTAATTTATAATTTTAAATAATTTGACTGAAATAAGTCAAGATTATTTAAGTAACTATACTTTAACAATTAATAACTTTTTAAATAACGGCGTTATATCGCTCTAATAGATTTATTTCAGTAATACTAATTTTTTTGTCTCTGTATAATCATTTGCAAATAATTTGTAAAAGTATATTCCACTTGTTAAACCTTTGGCATTAAATATAACCTGATAATCTCCTGGGAGTTTGCCTTCATTAACCAAAGTAGTTATTTCTCTTCCTATATCATCATAGACTTTAATCATAACATTACTTGATTTAGGGACTGAAAAATTTATTATGGTTACCGGGTTAAATGGATTGGGATAGTTTTGATATAATAAAAATGATGAGGGTTTACTTTGTAAATCAGATCCCGATACATTTGTTAAGTTCATTTTAATATCCCATACAGACACTCTACCACTCTGATCTTTAAGTTGTGAACCCACTAATACTTTACTTCCATCAGGTGACCAAGCTAATGATCGATTTGCTGTTTGAACAGTATCAGAAGGAAATGGAATTATCCCTTTTATTTGTTTTGAAATTGAGTTGTATATTCTAATTTGACTCCAATTCCCCGAAGTTGCTAAAAATTTACCATCTGGTGACCACGTTGAACTCCAAAGATAGTCTTGAGAAGCTTTGATAGAATCTTGAAGTTCAAATGTTTCAGCATTTACTAGATACACCTTCTGATAAGAAACTATACTTAATAACTTGCCAACAGGTGAAACAGCAATATCATAAATACCATATTGACTATCAGAAAATTTCACAGTATGAATAACAAATTCAGATTTTACATCATAAACAATAAATTCTCCGTTAACAGAACCAGCCATTAAAGTTTGATTATTTAGCCAACAGACACCAGTCTTAATACCGTCGAAATTTGGATTATGTAGGTAAAAAGATGAAACCTGATTCCCATTTTGCGAATTAATAATATAAATATATCCCCTTGATTCATAAGCTAACAAGCTATCGTTTGGAGACCATCTAATTGAATATACCCAAGAAGTTCCCGCATTAATTTTATTTATTAGAGTATCAGTTTTTGTATCCCATAATATTAATTCTTTTAAATTCCCTGAGGCAATTTTATCACCGTTATGCGACCAACTGACAGAAGTTATTATTGGTAAAAAGGATGAGAATGAATGGCCTAAAAGATTTGCAGTCTGTTCACCGGTAAAACTGTCCCATATTCTTACACTTTCATCCCAACCTACGCTAGCGATATTTTTGCCAGAAGGAGACCAACAAACCTCTTCAACTTTTGCTATTGGTGTACTTATCCATTCATTATTTTGCACCTGTGCAAATTGATTACCGTTAGTCAAAATTAAAAGTAATGTAAAGATTTTAAATAAATATACTTCGAGATATGTTTTATAAAAACTTTTTAAAAAGTCCATCTCATTCCTCTTTATTTTATAAGAATATTAAAGTCCTAAAAACAAAACCTATTTCACTTCAATTAATATCAAACTTACATCATCATCATATTCTGAATCAGTAAATTTATCAAAGCTTTCTTTAATAACATCCAAAGGATTTTGATTAGGAACTGCTCCAGTGATTAAATTAAATAATCTTTGCTCGCCAAAACTTTCACGTGATTTGGATCTTGAATCAATTAAACCATCAGTTGTTAAATATATCCGGTCATTAGGTTTAAGCTGTAATTTTAAATCTTCGTACTCGCCTTTTTTTGAAAAGCCTAATAAAAGTCCTTTTGATTTTATCCGTTCAATTTTGCCATCGAACGGATTATAAATTATAGGTAGATCTCCAGCCCCAGCATATTTTAGTGTTTTTGTTTGATTATTAAGAATAATTATAGAAAGAGTTGCAAAAACTTCGGATACTTTTGTATCACCATATACTGTTGAATTTACTTGTTCTAAAATTTCACTTGGGGAGTACTCCTTTGCAGATTGCAGAACACCTCGCAATGCGCTTCTGATATAACCCGCATAAGCATAAGCAAAATACCACGCACCCCATTTTTTACCCATTACATCACCAAGTATTACAACTAAATTATTTTCATCTAAATTATAATAATCTAAAAAATCACCGCCAGGAATTCCCTTAAAAGGTACATGCAAATGAGAAATAGAAAATCCATCAAATTGGGGAAAATTATCAGGAACAACTTTCGTTCTTAACGAACTGGTTGCTTCTTGTAACTCGGAAATTACTTTTTTCCTTTCATTGCCAAGACTTTTAATTATCGCCGAAACTTTTGCAACTACTAATTTGGGTCCTGCTGTTTTTACTACATAATCCGTAATTCCTAAATCATATCCAACCAAAATATCTTCTTCGCTATTTTTTGCAGTTAGAAAAATGAATGGAATATTTTTTAATTCATTATCCTCTAAAATCATTTTCCTGAATTCAAATCCATCGATTTTAGGCATCATAATATCAGAAATAATAATATCCGGCTGATCTTTTTTTATCGACTGCATTGCTTCATCAACACTATTTGCAAGTCGGCAATCAAATCCAGCTTTATCTAAATTATATTTGAATAACTTTGCCATCGAGGGATCATCATCAACAAATAAAACCTTTGGTGGAATTTCATCAAAAGATTTTTCCAGGTTTTTCCTGGCGCCATACGTTCTATAAATATCAGATCTTCTAATAAGCGCTTGTGTTTTTAAAATAAGTTCTTTTACATCAAACGGCTTGGTGATTATATCATCGCCGCCAGATTCGATCGCTTTGGATTTATCTTCAAGGGTGTTTTTAGCGGTAACAAATATGAAGGGAAGAAATCGATGCTTTTCATTTTCTCTAACTTTTTGACAGAAAGCAAATCCATCCATACCTTCCATAGTAACATCAGAAAGTACAAGATCAATTTTTTCTTTCTTTAGGATTTCAAATGCCTGACTGGAATTTTCAGCTTCGAAGGGGATAAAATCGTTTAACTCAAGATGATGGTGAATCAGCTTTCTGATTGTTTTATCATCATCAATAACTAGTATAGATCTTTTTTCTGATTCGGACATTTATTCACTGGTCAATCAGTAAGAATGATTAAAACGAATTGATACTAAAAACAAATAATCAACTTATAACTAATATTTAATTATCAATTCAACTAAAACTTTTTACAGCGTCATCTTTGGATTTGAACGATTCAAATACTCTATACATTCTCGTTAGTTCAAACATTGAATGAACCGCTGGTTGAAAGCCAACTAATCTTAAATCTCCATCGAGAGCTGTTAATTTTTTTAATGTAACAACTAAGCTGCCCAAAAAAGTCGAGTCGATAAATTCACATTGAGACAAATTAACCACAATTTTTTTAATGCCTCTTTGAATATCATTAACGAGTACTTCTTTGAACTCTTCAGCTTCAACCATTGTTGCTCTTTTAAGGTTTACAGTAATTACAACAACATCATTTGTTTGTTCTCTAAAAAATTCCATAAGGTTCCCATCCTTTATTCTGTTGATCTATTTTCTATTTTATATTTGTCCATCAAACGATAAATGGTAGCTCTGCCAAGCTGTAAACGCTTAGCTGCTTCCACAATATTACCTTCGGTAATAGATAGAGCGTGTCTGATGGCTTCTTCTTTTAATTTTTCAAATGGAATAACAGTTTCATCACTAAACAATGGTCCCGTGTATTCAATACTTCCTGCAGATTCTCCTGTACGCAAATGTGCTGGAAGATCCTCAACATCAACGATATCTTTATCCGTAATAATTAAACATCTTTCAATTGTATTTTCCATTTCACGAACATTACCAGGCCAGTTGTATTCATAAACTAATTTTAAAGCTCGCTTCGAAAATCCCTTTATATCTTTTCCAAGTTTAAGACTGAATTTTTGAATAAAATGTTCGGACAATATTAATATATCGCCTTTGCGATGTCTTAAAGGCGGTATTGAAATTGGGAATGAATTAAGTCTGTAATAAAGATCTTCTCTAAATTCTTTATTCTCAACCGCTTTTTTCAAATCACGATTAGTTGCTGAAATAATTCTTACGTCAGTTTTAATTAATTCTGTACCGCCAACTCTTTCAAATTCTTTTTGCTGAATAACACGAAGTAATTTTGCCTGAAGCAGCATTTCTAATTCACCCACTTCATCTAAAAATATTGTGCCGCCTTTTGCGAGTTCAAATTTACCAAGCTTACGCTGATGAGCTCCTGTAAATGATCCTTTTTCATGTCCAAACAGTTCGCTTTCGAGCAGCTCTCTTGGAATTGATGCACAGTTAACAACAATAAATGGTTTGTCTTTTCTTTGCCCGTTATAATGGATAGCTCTGGCAACTAACTCTTTCCCCGTTCCGCTTTCACCATAAATTAAAACAGTAATATCATTATGTAAAACTTTAGTAACGAGTTTAAATACATCCTGCATTTTCCCATCAGAAGAAATTATGTTATCAAAGCTGTACTCTTTTTTTACATTTTCTTTTAAGTTTATTAATTCACGTGTAAGGTCGTGATTTCTGATAGCATTTTTTATTGCAAGTTCTAACTTCTGCTGGTCGATGGGTTTTGTAAAATAATCATATGCACCAAATCTCAATGCTTCAACGGCAACTTCAATACTGCCTTGCGCAGATAACATTAATACTGGAATATTTTCATCAAACTGCTTTATTCTTTTAAGAGTTTCAATTCCATCCATTCCGGGAAGCATAATATCCAAAAGAATAATATCCGGTTTCTTACCAAGATTTCTTAAAACATCTTCAGCAGTTGCAAATGTTTCAACCTGATATTTCCATTTATCTTTAGCCCAATAGCTAAGAAGTTTTGATATGGCTTGTTCGTCATCAACGATAAAAATAAGTTTTTCCAATTTTCATCCTGTTTTACTAATCGCGATTAATTTTAAGTAATTTAATTATTACAGAGGTACCTTTATTGGGTTCGCTCTGAACATTGATTAAACCTTTATGCAAATCTACAATTTGTTTCACAAAAACCAATCCCATGCCTGCACCCGAAATATCAGAATCGGGTCTGTTTACTCTATAAAATTTTTGAAAAATAAATGGCAAATCCTTCTCCGGAATCCCGATTCCGGTATCAGAAATAACTATTTCAACCTCTCTGAACAGATTATTTAGAATGATTTTAATTCTTCCGCCTTCATTAGAAAATTTTATTGAATTTTCCATGATTGCATCCAGTGCTTGAAATAATCTTTCTCCATCGGCTTCAATAATAATTTCACCACTTATAATATCTGAGCTTATTACTAAATTTTTTTCTTCTGCAGATTTTCTGTTTTTTTCAATTACTTCATCTATAACCTTAATGATATTTGTTTTGGTTTTATTTAAAGCTATCCGACCAGTTTCCATCCTTGACAAATCTAAAACATCGTTAATTAATTTTGCGAGTCTTTTCCCTTCATTAAGAATTATTAAATTAAATTCCAATCGCATTTCTGCAGGCATATTTGGATCAGAAGCAATTGTTTCCGAAAATCCCACAATAGAAGCCAATGGAGTTCGTAATTCATGCGAGATGTTGGAGACAAATTCACTTTTCATTGTATTCAATTCTTCAAGCATCATCTTTTGGTGTGATGATCGCGATCTTTCCAAAGAGATTAATCTTTCCGCTTCAATTAACTTTGGTTTTAGATTACTCAATTCATTTTCAAGTTTTCTTTGGATAGTTACATTTTTGCCGACACCAATTAATCCAATTATTTTATTTTCATTCCTAACAGTTCTAATGCTAATCTGATATCTATTTGTTTTTTCAAACTTGTTAATGAAAGATGATTCAAAAAAAGCGTAATCATTTTTTAAGGCAAGAGTAATTGATGAGTTTACCAACTGCAGATAATCGGGATTAATTAATTCTGAAAAATGTTTCCCAATCAACTCATTAGCTGAGTACTCTAAGGCAGAAGCGCCATATTCATTTATAGCTACTATTGTTCCCGCTTCATCTAAAATAAAAATTAAATCTTTTGTTACTTTAAAAAGACCAAGAAACAATTCTTCCCAGTTTCCTATTTTTAATAACAGATCCGAATCGATCTCTTTACTTAACTCCAATCCGCTGATTCCAATGTTTAAATTTTCAACCATAAAATTGTAATAAAAATAATTCTGTCGAATATTGGTTTAGAAAATAGCAGGATTTTGAATCGAAATCAATTGAAGGAAATAAAGTAAGTACTAAAAATCGTGTCCTCGTCTTAATTATTTATTTTCTCTTTTTGTAAAGCCTCGTAGTACTTTCTGATAAGATCTTCATAGTCTTTATTGTAACCTTCCTGAACAGCACGATTTAATTCTTCTTTAAGTTTTTCTTTACCCAGTTGATTTTTGAGATTCAACTCGGCAGGACTATTACGCGTAAAATTATTTCCACTTTCAGATTTTCTTTCCTTTTCAAAATCTCTCTCATTTATAGATTTTTGTGCATCCAAAAGTTTTGATAAAATCTTTTCCTGCTTTTGGATTAAATCATCATTAAGCTTTTCTGTATTCATATCGCTAACAACTTCTTTCATCTGGTTAACGATATTTTCAAGATCAGCAGGAATTTTTTTGGATTCGCCGCTTTGTTTTGCTTCCTTATTTAATTCTTCCAATGATTTCTGGATTAACTGCTGCTGCTGAGCTAACCTTTGCATCTGCCCTTGTTGTTCTTGTGATAATTGCCCCTGCTGCATTTGCTGAAGCATTTGCGTCATATTATTTAAATCCATTTGCTGTCCAGACATTTTTTGCAACTGCTGCATAAGCGACATCATACCGCCGCTGCCGCTGCCGCCTTGCATCATTGATTCAAGTGAACTCTTCATCATATTTGCTGCCTCATTCAAATGCATCATAGCATCGCCTTGCGAAAGTGTTGCCATACTTCCATTTCTGTTTTGCATCGATTCCATAGATTGATTCATTTTCTGATTTGCATTACCGAGAGCTTTGCCCATCTCAGGAGTTATTGCAAAAGTTTTTTGTGATAGCTCGGACATTTGTTCCAATAATCTGTTAAGATTTTTTTTGATCTCATTTTGCTTCTGCAGGTTTTGTTCAAACTGCGATGAACTGGGATCAACATTTTGAAGTTTGTTTTTTAATTCTTCCTGCTGTTTTGATAAAGATAAAATATTATCAATTATGCGCATCATATCTGTAAAAGTTTGCATCTGATTTTCTTGCTGCATCTGCTCTTGCATTTGCTGCATAGATGATTTAATTTTTTGCATGTTCTTAGAAAGCTGTTGCTGATTTTTTTGAGCCTTTTGTTTCTGATTCTGTTTTATATCTTTCGAAGCCTCCTCGGAAAGTTCATCGTTATTCTGCTTCTCCATTTCCTCCTGAAGTTTTTCCATCTCTTCATTCGGCATATCTTTCAACCCTTTCATTTTTTCAGCAAGCTCATCCATCTTCTCTTTTAACCAATCAAGCTCTTTAGAAAGTTCATCCTGCTTTTTACTTAATTGTTCAGATTGTTTTTTATCAGACAAATCACTGTCTTTAGTTTGATCATTAAGTTCATTTTGTTTCTGTTCAAGATTTTCAGTTCGCTTAATCATCTCATCCATTTTCTGTTCAATCTGAATCCGCTTAAGCAAATTCATAGTTCGTTCAATACTCTTCTTAAACTTTTCCTCATCCATTTTCATTTGGTTCATTGCATCCTGAGTCTGGTTACGATTCATTTTCTGAAGCATATCCTGCATTTGCTGCATTGCTTTTTTCATTTCATCGCTTGTCATCTCATCCATCAACTTTTGCAGTTCCATATATTTTTGAAGCGTTTCCTCAGAAAGTAATTTGTTTTGCTGAAGTTCATTCTGCATTTGTTTTAGATTCTCACCAACACTTTCCATCTTTTCCTGAAGCTTTTCAAACTTATCAAGCGCCTGCTCTATCTTTTCTTTTTCTTCCCAGGTAATTTCCTGTTTATCTTGCTTTAGATCCTTGTCAATCTTCTCTAATTCCTTCTTCAATTCTTCAGCATCCTTCAAAGTTTTTTGCATTTCATCCTGAACATTTTCCTGCGTTTCATCAGCATGCGATAGAATTTCGTCTAATGATGGAACACGAACATTAATAATTTGTGTCTTAGCCGATTTTGGTCCGCTTACGTTATCATTATCAAAAATTTCTAGATAGAATGAGTAAACATCATTAACAGCGGGATTTATTTTTGTAAGATTCCAGATGTGATCAACAACCTGTTCTTTAACTTTTTTATTGATAGCAATTTCGATTGATGAAAATTTTTCCTGTGCCGATTCATACTTTGACGAAGTTAGTTTATAATTAAGATTCAGTTTTGAGAATCCATAATCATCATTAAGCTTCACTTCTATCGGCACTCTGCTATCGTTTGCCAGATTGATGTTCTCTTTTGGATAAATCAATTCAATAGCAGGATTTGAATCGTACAAAGCTTTAATATAATATCGTACCGGCTGAAGATTTTTATTATCACCAATATCGCTTAAAACAATTATGTAAGAATTATCCTTTCTTATTCTGAAAGATCCTTTTACAAAATTATCTTGCACTTTAAGATCAGTTGAGGTTGAGTCTTCGAATTCTATGGCTGCGGATTTTAATTCTTTATTTGAAAGCAAACTGATCTCAATATCACTTCCTATCAAAGCGGAAACATTTCCATTATCTTTTTGCTCAAGCATTGGAATGTTTGAATACGCTGGCGAAATAACTTTCACATCAAGCGAACGAATAACCGGACGATCAATAACTTTAATTTGAAACACATCGCTTTTTAAATCTTCAGCCGAAGCATAATAAAATAGGGTTGACCGAAGCTGCTGAATTGAAAATTTATATTCACCTGCTGAATCTTTTTGAAGTTCGTGTTCTTCAAAGTTTGTTTGGGATTCTTCGCGTGTTAATAAAAATATTTTTTTAGGAACTTCACCTTTTACAAGAATTATAAAATCAACATTTTCTCCTTTTGTTACTTCTGTATTGCCGGGATAAATCTCAAAATAAAATTTTGCAGGTGGAATAAACTCTTGATTAAAACTAACTAATCTATTTGATGCTGCTTGCAACCCGGGAATAAAGGCAAATAACAAAGCACAAAAAACAAATAACAAAACAAAATACTTTGCAAGTTTTTTTACTTTGCTAAAATCAACAATCGATTCAAACCTGATTATTTTTGCCCGCTCATAAACATTTTTAAACGCTGCATCAAGTAAAGAAGTTGAGTACAGAGAATTACTTTTATCCGATGAAACAAGCTGCATTGCGTTAAGAAGATCATCTTTAATTTCCGGAAAGTGCATTCCAACTCTTTTTGCAGAATAAAAGTAGTCCCACTTTCTAAACGCATCAAAATATTTTAACAACGGAAGAAGTATCCAATAACCAATTGAACTAATACTAATAAGCATAAATGTAAAAAATATAATGGTTCGTACAATTGATTTTGAATAAGCGGCTAACTCAAATAGACTGAACAATGCAAAGGCAGATACAATTATTATGAAGGTTAAGAACAATCCAAAAAGAAAAAGAGCGAAGTACTCTTTCTTAATAAGTAATTTTAATTTGCCGATTATTTCTTTATAAAAACTCTTATTCATTTTTCTTATTTGCTTAAAGCATAAATAACAATATTTGTTCCAAACTTAAGTGCCTCTTCCCTTTTATCTTCAGGATCATTGTGAACTTCAGGATCAGCCCAGCCATCACTTGGATTTGATTCAAAGGTGTAAAGCACAACTAATCTTTCTCCAATAAATATTCCAAATGATTGCGGTGGATTTTTATCGTGCTCGTGTGTTTTGGGAGTCCCTTTATCAAATTTGTAAAAGATGTTAAAAATTTTATTACTAAAAGGCAGTTCTAAAAATTCTTTATCAGGAAAAACTTTTTTCATTTCTCTGCGAATTGCTTTATCCAGTCCATAATCATCATCTATATAAAGAAATCCGCCGTTATCCAAATATGTTCGTAATCTTTTGGTTTCTTCAGTAGAGAAAACAATATTTCCGTGTCCCGTTAAAAATAAAAATGGATGAGAAAATATTTCATCAGAGGCAACATCAACAAATTTATACTCAGGGTTAACCTTAATATTTGTATTTGCCTGCACAAACTTAAGTAAATTTACCTCTGCAGATGGATCGTTATACCAATCTCCGCCGCCGCTGTACTTAAGACGTGCAATCTGGAATCCGGTTTCATTCTGTGAAAAAGAGTTTACAGAAAAGAGCAGAAATGCAGCTAAAAAAATTACTTTACTAATAATCATCGTGATTTAATATATTTACACTTAAGTTGAATAGCAATTTAGAAAAATAGTAGGAATAAACAGGGATTTAATGATGAAAAAATATTGGCTTGTAAAATCCGAACCAAGCAATTTTTCGATTGATGATTTAAGGAAAAGTAAAAACCAAACAACTTGCTGGGACGGAGTTCGAAATTATCAAGCAAGAAATTATTTACGTGATGAAATGAAAAAAGGTGACCAGGTTTTATTTTATCACAGCAGTTCAGATTTACTTGCAGTGGTAGGAATTTGTGAAGTTGTTAAAGAAGGTTACCCTGATCACACACAATTTGATCCTGATAAAGATCATTACGATCCAAAAGCTGATCCTAAAAATCCAACCTGGATTATGGTTGATTTGAAGTTTGTAAAAGAGTTTAAAACTCCTGTTACACTTAATGCAATTAAATCAAATCCAAAACTTAAGAATATGAAATTGATTGCTCGCGGAAACAGGTTATCTGTAATGCCTGTAATCAAAAATGAGTTTAATGAAATAGAAAAGATGGAAAATTTAAAATAATTACTCGGGGCTGTAGCTCTCCGCCGCGGCGGATGGGAGAGCGTCCCGATCAAATCGGGAAGGTTGTCAGTTCTAAATAATTATAAAAAATACCGCGGGGCTGTAGCTCAGTTGGGAGAGCGGTTCGTTCGCAACGAACAGGTCGTCGGTTCGATCCCGATCAGCTCCACAATAATTTTAATTTCCTGATCAGTGCTAATCCGCAAAATCTGCGTCATCTGCGTTCTATTGTTTTTTGCATGAAATTGGTGCGATATAACTCCAAAGAATTTTACGGAATTAAATTATTTTCATCATCAATATCAGCACGATTAAGAATTGCTGGAGGTAGTGTCTTGCTTGCTTTAGCTCCAAGCTTTTTAATTTTTTCAGTCCGACTTATCAAGTTTCCTCTTCCTTCGGTTAGCTTGTTCATCGCTTTATCATAATTATCTTTTGCACCGACTAATCCCTTTCCAACAGAAATCAAGTCATCAACAAATGCAGCAAATTTATCAATCATCTCGCCGCTTTGTCTTGCAATTTCAATTGCATTTTTATTCTGATTTTCTTGCCGCCAGATACTTGAAATTGTTCTTAACGTAGCAAGCAAAGTTGAAGGACTTACAATCACAATATTCTGTTCAAATGCATCACTAAAAATTGAAGGATCATTTTGCACAGCATAGGCAAAAGCTGGTTCGATTGGCATAAACATTAAAACAAAATCAAGACTTTCGAGTTGATAAAGATTCTGATAATTCTTTCCGCTTAAGTTTTTTATGTGTAAACGTATTGAATTAATATGTTCTCTCAAGCCAAGTTGTTTCTGGGTTTCATCTTCTGATGAAACAAATTTTTCATATCCAACCAGAGAAACTTTAGAATCAATAATTATGCTTTTATTTTCAGGAAGATTAATAATTACATCGGGTTGGAATCTTCTACCTGATTCAGTGGTTAAACTTTCCTGTACAAGATATTCACGTCCTTTAACCAAACCGGATTTTTCCAGAATACTCTCAAGAATAAATTCACCCCAATTACCTTGGGTTTTGCTTTGTCCTTTTAACGCAGTTGTTAAATTCTTTGCTTCCTGGGTTATTTGCTGATTCATCTCTTTCAGCATTTGAAGCTGCTCTTTTAAGGATGCGTGCCCTTTAATACTTTCTTTGTTTGTCTCTTCAACTTTCTTTTCAAAATCAGAAATCTTTTCTTTTAAAGGATTTAATATCTCACTTAGTTTTTCCTTGTTCTGTTCAGTAAACTTGTTTCCTTTTTCTTCAAATATTTTGTTTGCAAGATTTTCAAATTCCTTCGTGAATTTTTCCTGGAGATTTTCTATTTCAGATTTTTGTTCAGATAGTTTTGTTTGAAGATTTGAGTAGTCAGATTTTAGAGATGAATTCTCAGAGTTAAGTTTTTCAGATTTTTCTCTTTCATTTTTCAGATCATTAAGCAGCGAAACTTTATCATCTTCAAAAAGCTTAATTCTTTCAGATAACTTACCAGCTTCAATCTTAAGCAAATTGATTTGATCATTTAGTTTATTTGCTTCATCGATTGAAATTGTTTTTTTGCTTGCGTAAAAGAAGTAGGCAATTAGAAATCCAATCACCAAACCAACGATAAGATATATTATTTCCATTTAATTCCTTTAAAGAAAATTTCACGCAAAGACGCTAAGTTGCAAAGAATTATAAATTATTTACAATTCTTTTTATACCGTCTTTAATTAGTGCTTCATTAAAATTTACTAGTAAGCCTAATTTCATTCCCGTCAGTTTTAAGTATGTTAAAAGTTGTTTGGTATGAACTGGAGCAATAGCTTCAATAGATTTCAATTCTATTATAACTTTATTTTCAACAATTATATCTGCCCTAAATCCTAATTCCATTTTTATTTGATCATACACAACTGGAATTCCTTTTTGTCTTTCAAGATTTAATCCTCGTTTGATTATTTCATAAGACAAAACCTCTTCATAAACATATTCTAATAAACCTGGACCCAATTCAGTATGAACTTTAAAGCAACAATCAACTAATATTTTAGAAATTTCATTTTCATTCATATTCTTACTTTGCGCCTCTGCAACTTTGCGTTAAACTTTTATTCCAAACTTCCGATAGTTTTTTCAACTTCTTCAAGTATCTCGCAAGATTTTACAAGCGCTTTCATCTTGTTGTGATCAGCATAAAGCGGGCGATCAACATCAAGGAATTCAACGTGCTTACGAATTACTTCTTTCGCTTTTGCAACACCTTTACCTGTTTGATGTTCACGGAAATCAAGAGCCTGAGCTGCAGCCATAAATTCAATACCCAATATACCATAAGCGTTATCTAAAATTTGTTTGTTCTTAAGAACCGTATTCATTCCCATCGAAACAAAATCTTCCTGATCAGCAGCAGCAGGAATTGATTGAACAGAAGCAGGAGCAGATAAAATTCTTTGCTCAACAATAAGTGTATCAGCAGTGTATTGACTTAACATCAAACCAGAAAACATTCCTGCACCTTTAGTTAAGAACGCAGGTAAACCAACACTCAATGCAGGATTATTTAATCTGTTCATTCTTCTTTCGGATAAAACACTTACCATTGTAACAGCCGCACTAATCATATCCATTGGAAGCGAAACTGGTGTGCCTTGAAAGTTAGCTCCGGTTAAAGTTATTTTATCTTCAGGAATAAAAATAGGATTATCACCAACACCATTAAGTTCAATTTCAATTTGTGATTTTGCATAAGCAACTGCATCGTGTGCGGAGCCAATTACCTGCGGAGTTGAACGCATCGAATAAGCATCCTGAACTTTTTGTTTTATTTTTCCAGTTAGAAGATCGCTTCCTTCAATACATTTTTTTATTGATTGAGAACTACGTACAGCTCCAGCAAAACCACGAATCTTATGAAGACGCACATCGTAAGGCTTCAAATTTGCCTGTAATGCTTCAAGAGACATTGCCGCTGCAATCTCAGCTTGCTTAAGCCAGCGATTAATATCATACAACTGAATTGCGCTTATTGCTGTTATAAAATTTGAGCCATTAATTGTCGCAAGTCCATCTCTCGCATGAAGTCCCGGAATTTTTATTCCTGCTTTTTCAAATGCAACATTCCCGTGAAGTCTTTCCCCTTTGTAAAATGCTTCTCCTTCTCCCATCAATAGCAAAGCTATTTGTGCCATTGGAGCTAAATCCCCGCAAGCACCAACAGAACCTTTTTCACACACAACGGGAACAACATCTTTGTTTAACATTTCCACAAGCGTTAAAGTAATTTCGGGTCTGCAACCGGAGTTACCGTGAGCGTGAACATTAATTCTTCCAGCAATTGCACCTCGAACATGTTCAATCGGCATTGGCTCGCCAATTCCTGCAGAGTGATTATAGATTAGATATTTTTGAAAATCTTTTACCTGATCATCATTTAAAACAACTTCTGAGAACTCGCCGATACCGGTATTAACTCCGTACATTATTTCATGTGCTTTAATTTTTTCCTCGAGCATTGCGCGGCAGGTTTTAATTTTTTGTAATGCTTCATTACCAATTTCAACTTTTTCTTTGTGGCGGGCAATTCGAACTATTTTTTCTACTGTTAGATTTGAACCATCTAAAATAACTGACATAACTCCTCCGAGTGACGAAAATTTTAATACTCAAATTTAAGAAAGATTAGTTCAAGTTCAGGTTTAAGTTCAAGAAAATATTTTGTGGTCATTGCGAGGGGTCTTCGACGAAGCAATCTCTTTATTTAATGGTTTTTTCTGGGTAAGTAATAATAGAAATGGATTGCTTCACTCGAGTTCGCCACGGCGAATCGTTCGCAATGACGAACGAAAATTACTCCTCAACATGTTCGGGATTTAAATGTAATTTCCACTCATCAACGTGAATAAGAGTAAGTACTCCGTTTTTGATGAACGGATCATCCTTAAACAAATTACGCATTGAACTTTCACTTTTTCCTAAAGCGACAACTAAGGACTTTGAAGCATCAGCAAGTGGTCCGCACATAGTTATCTTACCCTGCAAAAAAAGTTTATCAGAAAAGCGCGAATGATTTTCCCAATAAGGCTGATCGTGAAAACTTTTTTCGGTCTGATAACTGGGACCCTGGACAAATGTTAATAAAAATGTTTTGCTCATTTATTTCTCCACAAAAAATATTAGACACTAAGGATTATCTTTTTAATTTTATCTGCATTTTGTTTACTTGTTTTGTAATGAATTTTTATTCCGTCTTCATCATATTCAATGTTTAACACTTCTGCCAGCGAGTGAATTTGTGCAACTTTTTTTGAATCTGTTAACTGCAAAGTTATTTTTGCTTCTACAAACTGGTCTTCAATAATATCGTTAAGTAGTGATTTGAGTGAAGAAACATTAATTCCACGGGTTGCAGAAATCATTACACTGTCCTTATGCGTGTTTCTAATGAAATCAATTTTTGCTTTGTCTTTTATCAGATCAACTTTGTTAAATATCCTAACAACTTTTTTATCACTGCTTCCAAATTCTTTTAAAGTTTCTTCAACCACATTAAGATGATCTTCATAAAATGGATGCGAAACATCTATCACATGAAAAATTATATCTGCTTCCCGCACTTCGCTCAATGTACTTTTAAAAGATGCAACAAGCTGTGGTGGAAGTTTTCGAATAAATCCGACAGTATCGCTTATTAAAATTTTTTCTGTATCGTGTACCTCAAGCGAACGGGTTGTTGAATCCAAAGTTGCAAACAACTTATCTTCTGCAAAAACATCTGCACTTGTTAGTAAATTAAACAATGTGGATTTGCCAGCATTTGTGTAACCTGCAATTGCAATTCGTGTTGAGTTTTTTCTACCAGCACTTTGTGTAATTCTGTGGTTCTCAATCTCCCCAAGTTTTTCTTTAAGATGTGAAATTCTTGTTCGAATAATTCTTCTATCAGTTTCTATCTGGGTTTCACCGGGACCTTTGGTTCCAATACCGCCATACTGTTTAGATAAATGAGTCCAGGCTCTTGTTAAACGTGGTAATAGATATTGAAGCTGTGCAAGTTCAACCTGAGTTTTAGCTTCTTTACTTTTTGCACGTGATGCAAATATATCCAGAATCAATCCGCTCCTATCGATCACCTTTCGCTTAAATAAATCCGAAAGATTTCTTACTTGCACCGGTGTCAAATCATCATCAAAAATAATTATGTTGATGTCGTTCAACTCAATAAGCTGTGCAAGTTCCTCTGCTTTACCTTTACCAATGTAGTAAGCAGAATCCATTCTAGCCTTGCTTTGAACAATCTTGAAAATCGTTTCTGCTCCGGCAGTGTCTGCAAGCTCTTCAAGTTCGGCAAGATGTTCTTCAACAATTTCTTTGCTGTAAGCTTTAGTATCAAGTGCAACGAGCATTGCGCGTTCAACTATTTTTTTTGTTATTTCTATCATAGAATTTTTCTGTCTGTCATTTCGATCCCGATTTATCGGGTGAGAAATCCTCAACCATTAATAAAACAGATTTCTCCCTCCGGTCGAAATGACATTATGCCATTCCTTCCAAATCTTTTTTTGCGTTGCGCGCAATTGTCATTTCAATCAAGGCTAAGATAATTGCAATAAGTAAGAAGTATCGCCAAAGTTCCGATCCAAATCTTGCCTGCATAATTTTTTCAGTGATGTTGCTTTCTTTATCTATGGAAACATACTTGCCGGCAAACCTAATCTGCTCTAAATAATTCTCAAACTCAGATTCATCGGCATAGTCAGTATTAGATTCCGTTGGATCTGGATTGATTGAAATATTTTCAAATTGATTATCACCCGAATAAAACTTGTAAGATCCAGCAACATTTGTATTTGAATAAGCCAGGTAATCTCTACCTGAATTTTCCTTTAGATTTAAAAACTCATCTGTTTTATTTGGCTTTGTAATTTTAAGCTGAGATGCATTTGTGTTCTTCAAATTGATATTTGCTTCTTCTCCGGCAAGAAAAATATTTTGCTCTCTTTCTTTTGATGAAAGATATGCAACTGATTTATTCATCAACGGAGCAAAAATACTCTTGATTGGGAAATCACTCCAACTTAAAACTGGAGCAGAATTAAAAACAAAAACCTTTCCATTACCAATTTTTATTTCATTAAGGAATGATGACCCATCAACCAAAGATATTATTTGATTACCTGATGATGTTAATTTATAATAAGCATTAAGTTCAGGCGATTCATATTTTTTCTTATCATCATTTTTAAAAATATTTTGAAAGACCGGATGATTAAAATCAGTTTTATCAATCTTTATTTTCAATTCATTTGAAGCAACTTTACCAACAAATAAAGCATTAGCATTTAATCCCAACTGTGAATAAAGTTGATTCAATCTAACAGCATCAGGATTTGATGAAGGAAATAAAATCACACCGCCGCCATTTTGTACAAAGTTTTTTAACTGCTCAATCCCGGATGTGATATTATTTGCTGAGATAATAATTGTTTGATATTTATTTATTTGTTGGGCTGTTAGTTGGTTAACATTCTTTTTTTCAATCTGATACTTACTTTCGCCTGCTGTTTGCAACGCAAGGTCAACATAAGTTAAATCATTTGGATTTTCTGAAAACAATCCCACCAAAGTTTTTTCAGGAATATATATACTTGCAAACCGTTTATTGTCTTGCTCAATTTCATCAGTTTCAATCTCAGCAGTAACATCAATAAAGCCCGTTATTTTCGGAGTCGCCTCAATCTCAATTATTGTTGATTGTCTTGCATTCAGATCAAAACTTTTTTGTGCAGATCTTTCATCATTCATAAACAATGAAACTACTGCGCTGTTAACATTCTGTTTGGAATTATTCGTAATCGTAACGGAAAAGCTAACTGGTTTGTTTTTTTCAAAAATCTGATTATTAATTTTCAAATCATCTACAGAAAGATTAAATACATCTTTATCAGATAAATCAACAGAATAAAGTCTGATACTTTCATTCAATAATTCACTTAGATCATCATCAAGATTATTCTTAGTGATTTTATTTTTCTGAAAATCAGAGAGAACATAAATCTCTTTGTTAAAATTTTTACTCTCAGAAATTAATTGAGCAGCTTTTATAATTGCAGAGTTTAAGTCGCCAGATGTAAACGATAAATCAATTTGATCAATATTTTTTATAAACTCGGATAAGTTTGATGTTAGTTTGTTTTCACTTGAATTATTAGAGACCAAGATCACTCCAACTTCATCGCCTTCTTGAAGCTGAGAAATAACTTGCTTAATAATTTCTTTCGATTGATTGAAGTATGATCCTTTCTGATCAACAACCGCCATGCTAAAAGTATCATCAAGAATAAATATTGCAGTGGTTTTAGAAGCGGATGTTGTTCCGCCAATCTGAATAGACTTCAACGCAGGACGAGCAAATGCCATCACAACAAAAAGAATTATTAAAACTCGCAGAGCAAGTAAAATCCATTGCTTCAGTTTTATTTTTCGAATTTTATTTTTCTGTAATTCTTTTAAAAAAGTAAGAGTACTAAATTCAATCTTTTTAAGTTTTCTAAGATTGAATAAGTGAATAATTACAGGAATAGATGCAGCAAGCAATCCGAATAAAATTGCAGGATTAAGAAAAATCATACTATAGAATAATGTCCATTTTTATTGATCAAAAAATAGCAATAATGTGATGAGAATGCTATGCAGATCTTTCAGAGAAATAATGGAGTTTTGGATTAATGATGTAATATCAATATAATTTTCTCAACTCCAACATTCCATCTGTCCACATTCCTTTACTCCATTTCTCCACTATTCCATTTCCAAAGGTTAAAGCAAAAAAAATTTTTCTATTTAACCAATCTCTTTCAATTAGTTTAGGTTAGCTGTAACTTTGGTGTGATAACACATTGAATTATTTAAAAGAGATTTATGGGCGATAAATTAAAACAATGGCTTAAGCAAACGAAGTTTGAAAGTTTAGATCAGGAAGTAGGATTAAATTTATTTGTAACGGCATATTTTCTTCGTTCTAAACATGAAGAGGTTATGAACAGATACGGAGTTACGATGCCGCAATATAATGTGCTGCGCATTCTTAAGGGAGTTTATCCAAATGGGCATCCGCGTTGTGATATAATTTCCAGAATGATTGAACCGGCTCCAGATGTAACCAGAATTATAGATAGATTGATGAAGGATAAGTTGGTTGAAAGATTTAATTCAACCGAAGATAAACGACTTTCTATGACTCGCATTACTGAAAAAGGAATAAAACTTTTAGATAAAGCTCATCCGGAAATTCAGGCTCTGGGAAGTTACATATCCACCACCCTCTCCAATACTGAAAAGAAAACACTTTCTGATTTGTTGGAAAAGATTTATGGATCTGAAGTAAAGTAATCTCTTTTTCTTTGCGAACTTTGTCTTAATTTTTCCTTTGCGTGCTTTGCGTGAAATGTTTTTACGCTAGTTCACACAAAGATCGCTAAGTAATTCGCAAAGAACGCAAAGGTTAAAAAAAAGGCGACTCTATAGAATCGCCTAAATTGTTAAAGATCATTAACCACACGAAAGGATTCGTGCGCTACAATTATTTTTGCTTACTCGCAATAAGATTCAATGCACTTCCCGCTTTAAACCATTCTATCTGTGCTGCATTAAAAGTATGATTCAACATTACTTCATCTTTGCTGCCGTCTTTATGCTTTACAATCATCTTAACTTGTTTCTCAGGAGCTAATGATGAAATGTGTATATCAACTTTATCGTCTTCCTTTATTTTATCATAATCTTTTGGATCAGCAAAAGTAAGCGGCAGCATTCCCTGCTTCTTTAAGTTTGTTTCGTGGATGCGTGCAAAACTTTTTACGATAATTGCTCTGCCGCCAAGAAATCTTGGCTCCATTGCTGCGTGCTCGCGTGACGAACCTTCGCCATAATTTTCATCACCAACAACAACCCAGTTTACACCTTGTGCTTTATACTCGCGTGCAACTTCCGGGACTGATTTTGTTTCACCGGTAAAAATATTTTTAACTTTTCCCGGCTCTTTTGAGTAAGCATTTATAGCACCGATAAACATATTGTTAGAAATGTTATCAAGATGTCCGCGGTACTTTAACCAGGGACCAGCCATTGAGATATGATCAGTTGTGCATTTGCCAAATGCTTTTAATAAGATTGGAAGATCAACTAAATCTTTTCCATCCCATGGAGTAAACGAAGTAAGCAATTGTAATCTATCACTCTTTGGATTAACTTTAACTTCTACTTTACTTCCATCTTCAGCAGGTGCAACAAATCCGGCACTGCCTTCATCAAATCCGCGCGGAGGTAATTCTTCGCCGCTTGGCGGATCGAGTTTTACTTTTTCTCCTTTTTCATTTACAAGTGTATCTGTAATAGGATTAAAAGATAAACTTCCGGCGATTGCAAGTGCGGTAGTAATTTCAGGTGATGCTACAAATGCAAGAGTTTCTGGATTTCCATCATTTCGTTTTGCAAAATTTCTGTTGAATGATGTGATGATTGTATTTCTTTCGCCCATCTTCATATCCATTCGCTTCCACATTCCTATGCAAGGACCGCAAGCGTTTGCGAGAATCATTCCGCCAATATCTGTTAATGCTTTTAGCTGACCATCTCTTTCGATTGTTGCTCTAACTTGCTCACTGCCTGGAGTGATTGTGTACTGCCCTTTTGCTTTCAAGCCTTTAGCAACAGCTTGTTTCGCAATGCTTGCAGAGCGGTCGATATCTTCATAACTTGAGTTTGTACAGCTTCCGATTAGTCCAACTGAAACTTTATCTGGAAAGTTTTCACTCTTAACAGAGTCTTTCATTTTAGAGATTGGCCATGCTTTGTCAGGAGTAAATGGTCCGTTCAGATGTGGTTCAAGTTCACTTAAATTAATTTCAATTACCTGATCATAATATTTTTCTGGATTTGCAAAAACCTCTTTATCCGCACAAAGTTCATCAGCTAAACCTTCAGCAAGAGCTGCAACATCAGCACGCTTTGTAATTCTGAGATATGATGCCATCTTTTCATCAAATGGAAATACAGAAGTTGTTGCGCCAATCTCTGCACCCATATTACAAATTGTTCCTTTGCCTGTGCACGAAATCGAATTTGTTCCATCACCAAAATATTCTACGATTGCACCTGTTCCGCCTTTAACAGTTAAGATTCCAGCAAGTTTAAGAATAACATCTTTTGCAGAGGTCCATCCGTTTAATTTTCCGGTTAACTTAACACCGATAAGTTTAGGCCATTTTAATTCCCATGGCATACCAGCCATAACATCCACAGCATCAGCACCGCCAACACCAATTGCAATCATTCCAAGTCCGCCTGCATTTGGAGTATGTGAATCAGTGCCGATCATCATTCCGCCCGGGAAAGCATAATTTTCTAAAACAACCTGATGGATTATTCCGGCGCCGGGTTTCCAAAAACCCACCCCAAATTTTTGCGAAATGCTTTCAAGAAAATCATAAACTTCTTTGTTTTCGGTTGTTGCCCTGTTTAAATCATCAACAGCACCAACCTGCGCTTGAATTAAGTGATCGCAATGAACTGTTGAAGGCACTGCGGTGGTTTTTCTTCCTGCAGACATAAATTGAAGAAGTGCCATCTGCGCGGTAGCATCCTGCATCGCAACACGATCGGGGGCTAACTCAACGTAATCTTTTCCGCCAGAAAATTGTTTGGCTGCCTTATTATAAAGATGAGTGTACAAAACTTTTTCAGCATAAGTTAATGGACGGTTAACAACTTTTCGCACTCCATTTAATTTGCTTTTATAGTTGGTATAAACTTTTTTGATCATATCATAATTTGCCGTCATAATTTTCCTTTTATCCTGATAATTAGAATTAATTTTCTTATATGTAAAGATAAGAAATTAAGATTTCATTAATTAAACAAAACTTAAGTCATTATTTAACACGATAAATTTGTCGCTAATAAACTTAAGTGAAGGATATTTTTCTGTAAAAATTTCCGCCTTCAAGTAAAGTTTATCATCTGTAAACGCATTACCTTCAAATCATTCCAAAAAAAACATCATATGTGTTTCATAAAGAGAAAATAAATTGTACGATAGTTGATGAATCCCAAAGAAAAATTTTAAAATTATTATGAATACTGGTCAAACACTTTTTAGCATTGGGGCATTACTTATTCTTTCGCTAACGGTACTTAAAATGAACAATTTCATTTTGGCTAATGACACTGTTATGATGGACTCTAAAGTTGGAATATTAGCTGTATCATTAGCAACCTCGTTAATTGAAGATGCAAGTAAAAAATCTTTTGATGCTAACACTGTAGCAAATGAAGTAACTGCCTGCAGCCTATTAACAAATTATCCTTTAGGACGAGGCACGGGTGAAATTCAGGATTCAAGCCAAACATTTAATGATTTTGATGATTATGAAGGTTTCAAACATCATTATAATCATTTACCTTCAGCGGAATATGACTTATCTTGTTCAGTCTATTATATTGATTCAAGCCCTCCGTTTGAAAAAGTTAATCACCAAACCTGGCATAAGAAGATGGATATAATAGTTACAAGTCCATCAATGAAGGACACTATTAGAATGTCTACAATTTACAGTTATTGGTATTTCAGATAAGGAAAATTTATGGGATATGCAACTATACTTGATATTATCGGCTCAATTATAATTGGGGGAATATTAATGAATATCGCTTTCCGGTTAAGTGATACAATTACGGACAGAACTTATAATCATACTGGTGAATTGACTATTCAACAAAACCTGGCTACAGCGGCACAAATAGTAGAATACGATTTTAGAAAAATTGGATACTGTAAAAACTGGAACCTGATCCCTGATCCAACAAAAGCAGTATTATATGCAGATACGTCAGAAATAAAATTTTATACTGATATTGATAACGATGGTGTTGTGGATTCAATCCGCTATTATTTAGGACCAACTTCTGAACTTTCGGGGACAGCAAATCCAAGAGATCGTTTGTTATATCGTGTTCTAAATAACGAAACACCCAAAAGTTCTAGTCTTGGAATTACACAATTTTATCTGGTTTTTTATGACGCGCTTGGAGATACATTAACTCCGCCAATAGGTGTTAATGGGGGTGTTACGAGTATTGAAATTAATTTAACCGTAGAAAATACAGAAGCTTACGATCAGAAATATTCGAAAGCTTTCTGGCGTCAAATAAGAATGGTTTCGAGAAATTTAAGAAATAGGTAGGTTTTATTATGGCAGGCAAAGCAACATTATTTATGATAATCGGTTTTACAGTATTATTCATGGTAGCAATGAAAAACTTTGGGCGAATTTCTACTGATGCAGTAGGAAATATGGTTAGTTATTACAGCGAAATGATCGCACATAATATTGCGATTAGTGGCGCCAACCTTGCTTCAAACCAAATATTTGTTGATCCAACCTGGGTTGCAGGATATGATAACCAGGCATTTTCAGGCGGAACATTAGATGTATCAGTAGATGTGCTCGACGCATATAAAAATATCAGACAAATCACAGCTACAGGAACTTACTTCGGAATCTCAAGTGTGGTGAAAGTTACTTTGTCTCCAAGTAAATTTTCAAAATTTGCTTATTATTCAATTAGTGAGGGTGGGTCAATTTGGTGGACTGCTAAAGATACTGTTTGGGGACCTTTTCATACACAAGATAATTTACGCGCGGCAGGGCATCCAGTATTTTTCGGAAAGGCATCTAGTTTAAAGAGTCTCATTTACTATGAAAATAAAACTAAGGATAAACCATACTTCCTTGGTGGATATGAATCTGGAATTAATTTAGCAATGCCTTCAGATGGTGTAGATAAAATGGAGACAGCTGCAGATGCCGGAGGATTAAAATTTACAAATAAAGATACAGTATATATGTACTTCGTAAATGATTCTTTAAAATATAAATATTCATATGGTGCATCTTATACAACCGTGTATCTTCCAGATGCTGCTTCCAACGGAGTAATTTTCGCTAAAAATTCAGTTGTAAGATTAAAGGGTACGGTAAAAGGGCAATACACTCTCGCTTGCAACAGTACCACGTCATCTACTGGCAAAGGAAATATATATTTGGATGATAACATAATTTACAGTCAAGACCCGAAACAACATCCTAACTCTATAGATATGCTCGGCATTTGTGCTGAGAATAACGTGTGGATTACTAAAAACTCAGATAACAATTCCAGTATCAATATTCAAGCGTCTGTCTATTGTGAAAAAGGCGGCTTTGGTGCTGATTATTATGACACAAGACCTGTAAGTGGAAACATAAACTTACTTGGTGGTATTATTCAAAACACAAGAAAAGCGGTAGGTACCTTTAGTGGTAGCACGATAACACATGGTTTTGCAAAAAGATATAATTACGATGACAGATTTATGCTAGCTTCCCCCCCATTTTTCCCTGGAACTGGTGGCTTTGAAATTGTTTCTTGGTTTGAATAATCTTATTTGTTTATAATTGGGGTATAAGTTATATCCAATATCTCATCATTTCTGGAATATTCGGCTCTTTATTTTTAACTTTCTGTCGGTAAAAAGGTCATTATTTTGAAAGAGATAATTTTATTAGTTGATGATGAAGTCACTTACCTTGATTTGCTGAAAAGCATACTCGAGAACGAAGGATACCGTGATGTAATAACTGAATCAAATCCTTTAAATGTTCCAAACATACTCAAAACCAAAAAAGTCGATTTAATTTTATTAGATATTTATATGCCGCAGATGAACGGCATCCAGCTTCTTGAAAAAATTTCTCCCGAATATCCTAACATACCGGTTATTATCGTTACTGCAGTTGATGATAAAGATATTGCTTTAGAGGCAATTAAATTTGGTGCTTACGAGTTTATTATTAAGCCGCCTGATACCGATCGCTTACTGCTTACAATCCGCAGAGCAATTGGCTACAAGCTTTTAGAAAAAGAGAGAGATGTTCTTAGAGCAGATGTAACTACCAATAAAACGCAAGAAGATCATTTCAAAAATATTGTTACTTCATCCGATACTATGTACAAGGTTTTTAATCTAGTAGAAATATTTGCACCAACAAATGAAACCATTCTCATCGTGGGTGAAACCGGAACTGGTAAAGATTTAATCGCAAAGAAAATCCATGATCTTTCTTCAAGAAAAAATAATCCATTTGTATCAATTAATCTTGCATCAATATCCCAATCATTATTTGAAAGTGAATTGTTCGGTCATGTAAAAGGATCATTTACGGGCGCCAACAGTGATAAAGTGGGATACTTTGAAGCGGCAAATGGTGGAACAATTTTTTTGGATGAAATTGGCGAATTACCAAAAGAGCTTCAGGGAAAACTTCTTCGAGCAATTCAGTATAATGAGATATTTAGGATTGGAACTTCCCAGCCCATCAAACTTGATATCAGAATTATCGCTGCAACAAACAGAGAACTTGCTGAGGATGTAAACAAAGGTAACTTCCGAGCAGATCTTTTTTACAGACTGAACCGCGGACATATCAGTCTGCCTCCTTTACGCAAAAGGGGCAATGATGTTATACTTCTTTCTAATTATCTTGTAAAGGTTGCAAACGCAACGTATAATAAAAACATAATTGGCCTTTCACGTGAAGCAATTGCGCAATTACGGCATTACTTCTTTCCGGGTAATGTAAGAGAACTTGAGAACATAATTTTTAATTCCGTTGTTCAAGCTGTTGATAATAAAAGATTGGACAGCGTTGATATACCGTTATTATCCGAGCAAGATGAAAAAAAATTTATTGATTCAGAAATTATGATCTCACTTGAAGAAGCCAAGAAAAAACATGTAATAAATGTTATGAGTGTTGTGAATAATAATGTTAGAAAAGCAGCTTCAGTGTTGGGGTTAAGTGAAAGAACTTTACAGCGAAAAATAAAAAAAATAAAAGATGAGTAGGACATTTTTATACCAAAACGATTTTATTTACTCCAAATTTGTCGTGTTAAATTTATTCCTAAATTCACCCCTATCAAATTCCTTTAATATTTAAAATATTTGCCTAAATGATAACGATCATTTATTAGCACAAAATTTGCATTGTAAATACTAAAGCATTTCAAACCATCTTGGTTTTATAAATATAATTTTACAATCAAATAATTGGAAAATATTGTGAAGAACATATCGACAAATGTCCGCCTGATAAGTGATTTTAATTACGGAAGAGCTTTTGCAAAAGAAAGTAAAAACGACTTTTCGATAATAATGAAAGTTATTATCGCATCTTCATTTTTATTTGCGGTGGCGGTTTTAATTTTCTAAATGTCAGGTTCCGAAATCGTCATTCCTGATAAGCAACAAAATTGCAGAGTTAGGTACGATTAAAAATTTTTCTTTCTCAAATTCTATTTCAAACGCTTCCTTCCTTAAAAATATTGCAAGATCCCCTTCTTTGGCTTGAAGCGGAATATATTTTACTTGATCTGTATTTCCCTTCCACGATTCATCTTCATTTTGTGCCGATGTTGCATAACCAGGACCAACTTTTATTACATATCCACTTTGAATTTTTTCTTTTTCGGATATGCCTAAAGGCAAGTACAAACCGCTGTTTGTTTTATTTGAATCCTCCTGTGGTCTGATTAAAACACGATCACCAACCACAATAAACTTTTGAAGGTTTTTAATATTTACATTCATGATTTCTTCTAATTAGATTATTGATACAATACAAATATAAAAAATACTTTAAGCTGTTTTATAGCTTCGTGTAAACTTAATTAAATATGGCAGCAGCGACGGATAATTTTTTGCTAAACCAAAACTTAATTCTCGTGTTTTTTTATTTAAAATTACTCCCTGAATAATTTTTGCAGTCATAAGTCTTTTACCAAACACCTTTTCATATTGCTTTTTATAATTCAAATATATTTTCTCAAGATTAGCTTCATCAAGTTTATATTTGCTTATAATTTCATAAAGAAATTTTGCTGATTCCATTGCCATACCGATTCCATCACCAGCTAACGGAGATATAACACGAGCTGCATCGCCAATCATTACAATTCCATTTTCTACCACTTCCCTGTTTCCAAAATAAATATTACCTATTCCATAAACATTTGTGGTTTTGATATAATCAATTGCTTTATCCGAAAAAACTTTTTGAAAATATTTATTTGATATTATTACTTCAATCAATCTTTCGCGAGATGGAATTTTTGATCTCTTTCTATTCTCAAGAAAACATATTGTCATTTCTGCATCACTCACCTGATTCATGCCGCAATAAAGCCTTTCGTCAGTATAAATTCTAATTTCTTCTGAAAAAGATTTTTGCAGTAAACTTATCGGCAAATGAAATTTTATTCCATTTAAGTTTGATTTTTTATCAATAAAATCTCTTCCAAGTTTTTTATCTAAAATATTTTGTTTGCCGTAAGCTGCAATTACTAACTTTGATTTGATTTTAACGGTCTGATCTGCATCATCTACAATCTCAGAAATAAATCCTGAGTTTGTTTTTGCAGTAGAGGTTACTTCGGCAGGCTGAATAATATTAACATTTCTTTCTTTTGCCTTATTAAGTAATAAAGAATCAAAAACAGATCGCTTCATTGCATAAGCATCAAAGTTAAGATCTGATTTTAATTCGATACCAGATTCATCAACAGCGCGGAATGAATTAAGTTTGTTAGGCTTTAGTGAAATGAAATCATCAAAAATATTTACTTCTTTTAATACATCAGTTACTTCTTTAGAAAGAAATTCGCCGCATAAAGTTTCGCGCGGAAATACTTTTTTTTCAATTAAGGTTATTTCAAATCCTAATTGGGAAAGGTAAAGCGCAGTTGTTGATCCTGCAGGTCCGCCTCCAATAATTAATATGTCCGTACTTTGTTCAATCATTTCTTAATCACTATCATCCATCTGAATGCCCATTCTTTTTTAATTACAAAATTAGTAACGCCGGAATTGGATATGAGATTTACTAATTCAGATTTTGTAAATCCTCGTTTAACTGAAAGAGGGCCATCATTTTTAACCATTTCACTTTTAGAAAAAAGAAATGTTAAAATTTTTATTCCTAACAAAGCAAAATAAGATCTTTGAAGATCATTAATGATAATTCCCTTCTTACATATTCTTAAAAATTCTTTAAGCAATTTTTGTATTTGCTCTTCAGTAAAGTGATGAAGGAAAAGTGCAGCATGAACAATATCGCAACTCTCATTTTTTATTGGAAGATAAAACGCATCAGAATTAATTTTCTTTAATAGATTTTGGGAGTTACTCAGAACTCGTAGATTTTTATCTATTGATAAAATTTGAAGAAGCTGAAATTTACTTTTTAAAACTATAAGATTATCTGAAGAACCTGAACCGATATCGAATATTTTTAATTCTTCTTTCTTAGAACTAATAAAATACTTTAATGCTTTTTTTGTGGTTAAAATTCCACCAAGATATTTATTGATAATTTTTAATTCTCTTAAAGCAATATCAATCCGTTCATCACGAATTGAAAAATCATCCATAATTTCTGCTTCGTATGATCTTTTCATTCTAAACAACTTTAAAAAGTACTAACTCCATTGTTAAACCAGGACCAAATGCTATTGCGCAGCAATAATCATCTTTAAGCAGCGATTCATTCTCAATAACATTTTTTAGCACAAATAAAATTGAAGCTGACGAAAGGTTTCCATAATTCCTTAACACTTCGCGAGATGATTTTAGCTTCTCATCAGAAAGTTCAAGTCCGTTTTGCAATGAATCCAGTATTGCTCTGCCGCCAGGATGAAGTGCCCAATGTTTAATCTTCTGGATATCAATCCCTTTTTGTTTTAAAATTTCCTTTGCTCTTGGTGCCGCTGAGTTTAAAATTATTTTCGGTAGCTCTGATGAAAGCATCATTTCAAATCCATTATTGCCAATCTTCCATCCCATAAACTTTGCGGAGTCTTCGAACAAAAATGATTCAGCAAATTGTATTTCCAGTTTCCTTTTATCTGAAATATTATTTTTAGAAAAGTAAGCTGCAGCAGCACCATCAGCAAAAATCATATTAGCTAAAATATTGTCGCGTGTTGGTTCAGTTTGAAGATGCAAACTGCACAGTTCAACAGAAATCATTAAGACATTTTCATTTCCATTTTGCTTCATCGCTTCCCAAACAGAATTGATCCCTACAAGTGAAGCGGCACAACCCATGAAACCAATATTAGTTCTTTTAACACTGGGCGAAATATTAAATTCTTTTATGAGTTCGTAATCCAAACCTGGAGCAAAAAATCCCGTACAGGAAATTGTAATTAGTCTATTTATCGAACTAAAATCTATTTTGCTTTTTTTAGCTAATTCATTTATAGCATTTTTTGTTAGTTCAATGGACCATTTTTCATATTCAGTCATTCGAGTTTTAGTATCAGGCGAAAAGTATTTGCCATCTTTAGTAAATAACTTTTCAGTAGAATTTTCATCACCATCTTGTATTACAAAAAAACGATAATCAATCCCCGACTGATTTGAAGTCATATCAATCATTCTGCTTATAGCTGAAGTGCAGCCCATGCGTTTTTTAAGTTCATCAGCAGCTAAACTCTGAGCGACTTTAAAAGGTGGTGAAGCTGTTGCAATATCTATTAACATATTTCCTCTATTGTTTTATATCTTAACATAAAGAATAGAGGATTCGTTTCAAATTCCATTTTACTTGTATAAATTTGAGCGTATATTTTAATAGAAAGTAAAATGAGTAAAGATTTCTGGAATAAAAGATATTCTGAGCAAGAATTCGCATACGGCACTAAACCTAACGTCTTTCTTAAAGAGCAAATTTATAATCAAAAACCCGGCAAAGCACTTTTTCTTGGAGAAGGTGAAGGAAGAAATGCTGTTTACGCTGCTAAACTTGGCTGGCAAGTTGATGCCGTTGATTTCAGTTCATCTGCTAAAGATAAAGCGTTGAGGTTAGCAGAAGAGAATAAAGTAAAAATAAATTATGAAGTTTGTGATCTTAGTAATTATAAATTTAAAGAAAATTATATTGATTTAATTGTGATGATTTTTCTTCATCTACCTCTTGATCTGAGAAAGAATATTTTTCAAAAGTCTATCCAATCATTAAAACAAAATGGCAAAATGATTATTGAAGCGTTTAATAAAGATCAGATAAATAACACTTCTGGCGGGCCACAATCAATCGATCTGCTGTATTCAGAAAATGATGTACTTAGTTTAGTTCATGATTTAAGAGTTGAAATAATGGAATCTAAGGTAATTGAGTTAGATGAAGGTGAACACCACAGAGGTAAGGCAGATGTGGTTAGATTTGTTGGAGTAAAAATATAACGAATGAAGAAAGTTTTATTCATCACATATTTCTTGCCGCCATCAGGAAAAGCTTCTTTACATTGGCCTTTGGATATTATCCGTCATCTTTCTAAAAATGAAATCGAACCAATCATACTTACCGTTGAAGAGGAAACATTTACTCAGAAAGATGAAAGCCTTATAAGCAAAGTTGATCCAAACTGGCAAATAATAAAATCAAAAGCACTGGAACCGTTTGATCTTTATAGAATATTTACAGGCAAAAAGAAAAACGAAAAACTTATTTCATCTGAAACAATATCAACAGAAAATAAAAACCTAACTCATCGTATTGCACTTTGGATAAGATTGAACTTGTTTATTCCCGATGCACGAGTTGGCTGGTACTTTACGGCAATTAGAGCCGCAAAAAAATATATCAGCCAAAATAAAATAGATGCAGTAGTTTCAATTGGTCCGCCGCATAGTTCACATCTCATTGGATTACAACTCAGTAAGAAATTTAATATCCCGCATATTCCTGTGTTTATAGATCCCTGGGTTGATATTTTTTATTATAAAAATCTTAAGAGAAGTGCTTTAACACTTAAACTTGATAACCACTTTGAAAAGTCAGTTCTGCAGAATGCTAAGCAGGTTGTGTTTGTTACAAAATCAACGGAAGAAGATTATTTAAAGAAGTATAATTTCTTAAAAAGTAAATCGAATGTTTTATATTGGGGCTATGATGAGGAAGCATTTGTTGATGTGCGATTTGAAAAATCAAATCGGAAAGAAAAAGTTTTAGTACACGCCGGCAATATGTTTACTTACCAAAATCCTAAAAACTTTTGGAAGCAGATAAAACTTGAAAATGATAAAGGTAATAGAATTGTAATCCGTTTTATTGGAACGGTGGATAAAGAAATTTTAGAATATCTAAATTTAATTGGATTAAAAGAAAATATTCAGGTAGTAGGATTTCTTCCATACAGAGAAATGATAAAAGAAATTATGCACGCTGATATGTTATTAGTTTGTTCTACAGAACCACGGCACGTTCCAGGTAAGCTGTTTGAAGCATTGCGAACAGGTAATCCCATAATTGCTTTTGGTGATAATAATGAAGAAGTAAAAAAGATAATCCAATCCGCAAATGCCGGAATGATGTTTCGATATGAGGAAAGTGGTGAAGAGTTTTTAGTAAACTATCATCATTTAAAAACTAATATTGAACAAGTAAAACTTTTTGATAGAAAAAAAATAAGTTCAAGTTTTTTTAAGATTATAAAAGCTTGTTGATTAGTAATTACTGAATGGATTTATAAAGATCATAGTATTTTGCCGCTACAATCTGTTGATCGAAATTATTTAAAATCTTTTGTCTAGCAGCCAAACTAAATTTTTTATTAAGTTCTTCATCCACTAAAATTTTTCCAATGGCTTTTGCTAATTCTTCAGATGATTTTAATTCAACCAATATTCCATTTTCACCATCATCAACCAAGTCAGGTATTCCACCAACATTAAAAGCAACCACGGGAACCCCACAAGCCATTGCTTCCATAACAGTATTAGGCAAATTATCCTCAAGTGAAGGAGCTACATAAACATCCGCTGAATTATATGCCATTACGATTTCATTTTCACTATTTAGTTTACCTAATTGATGAACATTAAATGGAATTCTACTTAAAACATTTTGATCAAGTTTGCCGAAAACTACCAGTTCAATATCTAATTTATTTTTGAATTTTAAATTATTAATAATATTTAACCCTTCAATCAGATAACGAAATCCTTTTCGTTCATCTTTAAGATTCATCGCTCCAATAAGAATTATTTTTTTGTCTAATGGAAGCTTAAAATTTTCTCTTGCCAAAGTTTTTTTAAAAGGTTTAAACAAATTTGTATCTAGCGGATTTGGTACAGAGATTATTTTTTTATCACTTAATAATCTGCTTCGTAAAGCTTCCCCTGCTAACCATTTACTGCAGGTAGTGATCGTCAAATTTAGGTTTTCAAGTATTTCTTTCTTTCTGTTAAATATTTTATTTGATAAATCATTTTCAGATTTGAATAAAAGTGAAGGGCAATCAGAACATTGATCGATAAACTTTGTACAACCCGAACTATAATGACAGCCGCCTGTAAACGCCCACATATCGTGAAGTGTCCAGACAATAGGTTTGTTCAGTTGTGAAAGTTTTTCTAAAGAATTAAGCGAAAGGAAGCCGTTATTAATCCAGTGGAGATTTATTATATCAGCATCCTTTATTAAAGTATTTTTTGAAATGTCCTGTCCAAAATAAGGGAATGTAAATCTTCCACGTGATTGAATCGTCAATAATCTAATTGATAATTCATCAGCAAATTTTCTATACGTTGTAAATAATTTATCTAATGAAGATGTTTGCGTTGTGAATAAAAAATCATCTTTACTGATTCTAGATTGAATTAAAAGATTTGAATCCAATCCCAATAATTGTCGTTGTGCGATCACAATTCTTTTGGCGGCTATTGCAGCTCCCCCATTAAAGTCCGAACTGGATAAATGAATTACTTTCAATTTATTTTATAACCGTAAATATTTAATTGTAAATCGATGTTAGGATTAAATTTATTTTTTCTGTTTATTATTGGAGCTTCCCTATCATTTACCGGTTTGATAAAGTATCTAAAATGATTTTCTTCTAGAATTTTTAAGATCTCGGATAATTTTTGTTCCGCATCAATAAACGAATGATATTCTATAAAAATATTTTCAACATTACTCAAGGAATTTTTGCAATCCTTTAATACATCATATTCTGCACCTTCAATGTCAATTTTAAGCATGTCAATTTTATTTTCTTTTTCGATTAAATCTTTCAATCTTATTGATGGAACTGTTGTAATATTATTCTTAGTATAAATTGAAGCACCATCCGATCCTTCAAGACTAATAGCAACGCCATTATTATCTATCCATACCGCTTTACCTATCACTTCAACATTGTTAACATTATTCTTATGCAGGTTTTCACTTAATATTTTTTCGATGTTCGGGTCAGCTTCAAAGGCTTTTATTTTAGAAGTTAGATAATTACTACTGAAGTAAAGACAACTCATTCCAATGTTTGCACCACAATCATAAATAACAGGGATTGAAGAATATGTTTGAAATTTATAATCTTCATCGGCAAAGATTTCTTTATATTGCCAGATAAAAGAGAGTGTATCTGGTGTAAATATTTTAAATCCGTTAATTCTGAAAATCCTGGCAACAAATCTTTTCTTGCTGCCATAAAAAATGGAGAGCCAAATAAATTTTCTATAATTAGAGTTTTTTAAAAACCTATATATCCAGTAAAAAGTATGTTCAAAGAAAAGTATCATAACGCAAAATTTATTATTTAATTGTTAATTCTTTTATTCTTTTAATCACTGCAGGAATAAATTTTAATTTATAAAGCTGCGATTTCATCATCTTTAATGATTTCTTACTTACATCTTTAAAAATCGGATCTTCAAATCTTTCAAATCCTTTAAGTGACAATTCATAAGCAAAACCAAACTGTTTTTCGATTATAGAAAATAAACATCCGAGTAAATATTCTCGTTTCGTAAAATCATTTTTATTATTAAAAGAATTTATCATGGTCAACTCAGCCCAACCGGGTGATGCTTTTAATGAAAGAGAAAGTAACTTAGATAGTCTTTCTTTTGAGTAAATAGAATTAAATAGTTTAGATGAAATTCGGGGAACACCTTTAACAATAAAATCTGATATCCAAAAATCTTTATTCTGCATATACTCTAATAATAAAAATAGTTTATCTTCCTTTTCATAAGCATCAATTAAGCCTGGTTCAAACTCAGTAACGATTATTTTCTTTCTAATGTCATCCTTTAGATTTTTAAACAAGCGCAAATCTAATCCCTGCGAATCGGTTTTAAACCAATCAACTTGATTAATATTAAGCTCTTCAAGTGCGGTTGAAATAGAAACAGTTTTTAATCTTGAAGTATTAACTGTCTGAAAAATATCAGCATAGGAATAATTTGTCAGATTATTAAGATCAGGCTTTAAAATACTTGAGCAGTAGGGCGATTTTGTAAGATAAAAAAGCTGTTCGGATTTATCCTCGTCTGAGACAATACAATTGTAAACAAATAACTTTTTAAAGTTTGATTGTTCTTTTTCGATAAATCCAAATTCACGCTCGTCAGCATCAAACACAATACAAATAGACTGCTTCGCTATTAGTTTCCATTTTTTATGAAGCTGGCCGGAGGCACCTATATCAATTAAAACGGGTGGAGATGAAATGAGATCTGGTGAATTAAGAATTATATTACAAATGTTGTTCATAATCTTGACATATATTAAAAGTAATCACTTAAATCTAATTTTGTATTTTAAGATTAAATTTATTTTTAGTGACATAGTTAAATGCTTGAACATATCCTGAAATTACGATCTGTTCATTTACTTCAAAATTAATAATTTTAATAGAGTTCTTGCCGAATATTTCAATATTCTCTGGATTTTGAAGAAGAGAAAGTATTTTTAATTCTAAATCTTTTTGATTACCCTCTTTAAAAATGTAACCATTATATCCATCCCTAACTAATTTTTTTTCAGTGCCATCTCCGATAGAGCATATTATAGGTTTGCCAAAAATCATTGCTTCATTAATAGCCAATCCTCCTGTACCACCGAGCACAAAAACAGATGAAGATAAAAAATATCTCCCCAGCAAAACCGGGTCAAAAACTGCTCCTATAAATTTTACGGTGTCAGTTAGATGCATAATTTCAACTAGCTTATGCAGCTCATTATTTTCTGGGCCATCACCAATAACAAGTAATTCAATATTTGGGATATTTTCTTTTATGATTGCTACAGCATTTATCAATAAATCAACTCTTTTCCACTTAACTAATCTTCCAACGTGTATAATTCTATTTATATTAAACTTAAAACAAGGTCCAATCTCTTCTGCTTTTTTCTTTGCATCAAACATTATTTTTGTATCAGGTGAATTATAAATAATAAATATCTTTTCCTTAACAACACCATAAGTTGGTAAAATCTGAAATGCCTCTTCAACATAATTAACTGTAGCATCAAGAAGAGAGTAATATAATTTCCGCAAGAGAGCTAAAAAAAAATTGTTCATTCTTGATTGAATACTTGAACCCTTAAACTCTAATTTTTCATTATAGGTAATGAATTTTCTTAATCTAATTGCGTCATTAAATTTTTGTAATTGAAATGGTATGTCTTTGTAGATAATTTTTATTCCCCTCTTTTTAATCTTGAGTAATAATATTGGATTAAATACCAGTTCCAATATATAAGGCCAAATGATGATGATGATATCCGGATTCTCTTTATCAATGATTTCATAAAATGATTTAAAAAAATATTTTCCGTAAAATCTCTTAACTTCATTTCCATATATCACTTTAAAATTTATTCCTTTATCTGTCTGATGTACTCCTTCTCCAACATTAACATCGTTAGATTTTGGAGCAATAACTACTAAATCTAAGTCTTTAACTCTGTCCAGTTTATTTAGAATTGGGTTGTAATAATGAGTTAGTGCATTTAAGGTAAAAAGTACTTTCATTTTACGGTAGAATTAGAATTTGTTGAAATTAAAATTCCTTTTTGATCGAAGATGTAATAAGTGAATGAGCCATTCCATAAAAACATATTGGAAAATAAATCTTTATTACGTCTATACATTGACTTTATAGAATTTGGCATTAGAGAGTGAGCCATATAAAATATTTCTTGATCACCTGTATCGCGTCGATCTTTTTCAGAATATTCTACAAATATCAATGTGTTACCGGCAACAGTAATATGCCATTTATGAAAATGCTTAAGTCTGGCAAAATTAAAAACTATATCAGACATTTTGGTAGGAACTTCTATATAACCATTTTTTCCAACTCGTTGAATCTCATTTAATGCGTGACTTGGGTTATCAACATGTTCTAATACGTGAGAGCAATAAACGAAATCAAAAGTATTGTCTTTATAAGGTAATCGCTCTATGCTTCCTTGAGTAAACGGTAGGTTATTTGTTTTTAATTTATTGTAACGATGTTGAGTATTTCCAGGATAACGATCTATTAAATAATTTGCATACGGAAAAGGTTCCCCGCCACTTCCAATATCTAGAACTTTATACCCACTATTTATATTAAATTTAATAAATCTATTCTGGTAGTCAATTTTCTTTTCGCTGAATATAAATTTACGCGTATAAATTATTAATCCCAGAGGACTTTTAGAAATAAGATTCTTTAGAAGATTTTTAATTGTTACCTCGCTTATCGAAAAAGTATTAATTTATCATTTGTTAACTATATGTTCAAACAATTTTCATTTCTATAAAATATTGTAGTCGTATTGTTATGTGCAACGACTGGTAACAGACCATTAAAATCTAATCTCTTAAATCCATTTTGCAATATAAATTCGATTGACGAAGCGTATTCTGCCAATTGAGTATTATCGTAAACAATTATTCCGTCATTAGTAAGAAAGTTTATACTATTTTTCACACAATTATTCCTATCTCTACCATCAATAATTATAATATTGTATTGCTTATTTTGTTTTACAACCTGCCGACAGTAATCGCCATCATATTTTAATTCACAATAAATCATTTGGGCATTTGGGGGCATTGATGAAGAAACATTTTTATACCACTCCAAATCATTTTCCACAGCAGTTATTTCGCTTACCCTTTTAGCATACCATAAAGTTGAGTTACCACTTCCAAACTCAAAAACCTTAAAGTCTTTTTTTAATCTTGGCTCAATAAACTTGATGAATGAATATGTGCCCCACGGTATTGGATTTCCATTTTTATCAATTGATTTTTTAGTGTTAAAACTTTCAAACCACCCATCATCGCGCAATCCACTTGCTAATAATAGCTGAACAACTCCTCCGATTTTGAGTTTAATTAAAATGTCCCAAATAAGCTTTTTAAATTTATTGACCATTTTATAATCTTGTAAAAATATCCGGACCTTCTTTTTTCATATTCTCCAACCAATCTGCCGGATTACGCCATTTTTTTATAAATCCCTTAACCAATCTAATCTCAGATGGCTCATAGAATGATCCGAAAAATAGAATAATTGGATATAAAACAACCAATACCAACTTCAATAAAATATTTTGAAAAAGTGTTAAAGAATTAAATAATGCACTTATAAAAAACAACAATAAGCCAAGTAATATAAGTGAGATTAATTTTTTATGTTCAAAAATTATTTTGTAAAAATGATTTGATACGATTAGTGATATAAAGTACAAAAATACAAAAGCAATTAACGTATTAATTGCAGCGCCCATAATTCCATACTGCGGAATTAAAATAAAATTTAACCCGATATTAAGTAAAGCAGAAATAATAGTTATAACTGCAACATAGCCAGTTCTGCCAACTAAATAAAAACCTAACGATGAAATTAAACTCATTCCAAAGAAAACATAAGAAAATAAAATAATCGGAACTACTTCAAAGGAGGGGATAAAAGAAGCTTTGCTTGAAAATAATATAATAATTTCCTTACTGAAGAGAGATAAAAAAAGAGCACCCCAAGCAAGTACAAAAGTAACATAGGTCATTATTTTACTGTAATATTCTTTGTCGCCAGGTTGATTATAAATTTTGTAAGCGATAGGTAATAGAGTCAAACTTAAAGGCATGATTAAAAACATATTCAATATGCCAGCAACTCTATAACCTAATTCATAAAGACCAAGTGCTTCTTCATTAGCTAAAAATTTAATAAGAAAACGATCACTGATATTTAGAAGCGTCATAGAGAGAGCACTGAAAATTAGTGGTAAACCAAATTTAAGAGATGAAGAAACAACTTTAGAATTGTATTTAAACTCCATCTGTTTAAGCATAGGTGAAAGCATAATAATCAAAACAAAAATTTCAGATATTAATTGCCCATAAAGTACACCATTAATACCAAGCTTCAGTTCGATGATAAAATATATGGTGACGATCAGCATCACAATAAGTTTTATCAAATTCAGAAGAGTATAAAAAACAGATTTTTCATCGGCTCTTAATTTATTCTGAAAAATATTATTCAATACGGAGACGGCAATTATGTAAATAGAAATTCTTAAAGATGGGTAATAACTCTGGTAGTCTCCAAATATATTTGCAAAAAATGGAGCAGAGCACTCTCCAATTAAAATAAATATTAGTGATACAATTAAAATCAAAATACTCAAAGAGAATAAAACGGATTTTCTTGTGTCTGAATATTCTTTTTGATTTACAAATCGTAACACCGACTGCCCTTGACCTAAAATAACGACTTGAATCATTATTGTTATAATCGCTAATAACAGACCAAGTCTTCCAAATTCTTCAACTGAAAAATATTTTGTATAAATTGGCAGAAGTATAATGCCAGAAGCTTTTGCTGCAACATTACTGACACCATATACAATGGAGTGTTTTATAAAATGTTTAAATTTGTTGAACATCAAAAAAGATTTTTAGATAATTTGTTTAATATATAGCAACGAGGTTTTCTTCTAATCAATTATTATTTTTTTCTTTTTTCTTCCTAAAATTCATTCCCACAGAAACCAATAATCCCAGTACTACTAACGAGCTTAATACTAATGAAACATTTTTTGTAATCACAAATGATTGGGGCAAATACTCAAAATTGATTTTATGATTTCCTTTGGGAACAATTATTCCTCTAAAGTTATGGTTTGCCCTGTAGATTGGAGTTTCATTTCCATCTACATAAGCTTTCCATCCTTTACCGACATAGGTATCGCCAAGGAATAAAAAATTATTTCCACTTGCATTAACATTTAAATAAATATTTTCATCACCATATTTTTCTATTTGAACTGATGTTGTGCTATCAGGGTTATCAGCTTTAATATCTGCATCTTCAACAAATGCAATTTCTTTGGGATCAAACTGGTTGTTTTTTACTTTGTTTAATATTTCTATTGCACTTGCTTTTTGCACTGAGTTAACAAAATATGCCCGAGGTAAAGCATTCTGATTTTTATAAATATACGTTTTATTTCCTGAGTAAACAGGAACTAATCCCGGAAAATTAATTGGCTTATCCAGTATAATATATTTTGTGTTAGTCATTCTCCAAAGGGTTGGATTTGCCGGACTACCAAGAACATCCATATAATCCTGATAAGCTCTGGGTTTTATTCCCGAGTAACCATATAAATCCTGTAATAAAAAGTAGGCATTATAGTTTGAGTTCTGAGCAACAGTTCCAAGTCCATCTTGTTTAAGATTTAATATTCTAAAAGTTAATTTATCATTTAATGATTCAATTGCAGAAACATATTCCGGTTTTTGAAAAAGCTGCTTAGTATCCGTGTTATCCTTTAAAGTTTCTCCACGATGATCAATTCTTACAAGATCAACAAAAGATAAAACAATAATGGCGATAATCATTAAATCTTTGCTTACAAAAGATTTTAAGTATGCAAACATTAATCCAAAAACGGCAGCAGAAAAGAAAAATGCTAATCGTGCATCATTCAAAAACATTTCAGCCATATAATCATGCAATTGCTGAAGCTGTGTTCCCTTCTCTCCTGATTCCACAATCTTGTCAATAAACCAGCTTTTTATTGGTGAAGCAAGTAAAAGTGTTAAGATAAAAATTCCACTAAAGGCAAAGAAAATATTTCTAACAAGATTATCAAACTTTTTATCATTGTCATTTTTTAATCCAATAATTTTTGCAATCCCTAATCCCGCAAGTATTGGCAAACTTAATTGCACAAGAACCAGAAACATTGATGGAATTCTGAACTTATCAAAGAATGGAAAGTAATGAAACATCAAATCATAGAATAAAGGGAATGTTTTTCCAAAAGAAATAATCATTGCAATTGCAGCAAGTATTGTTAAGTATCTTACAAACGGGTCCTTCCAATTTATTATCATTGAAAAGATTGCGAGGAAGAAAACAATAACTCCCATATACATTGCAACATCAACAAAAGGCATTTGCCCAAAGTATGTGTTTACCTCAACATCCCGATTTTGTGAAAGTGGACCGTTATAAACTGATTTTCCAAATCCGTAATACGATGGAACAATCCATGTTAAAACTTCTCCGGGTGAAAATGACCAACTTGTTGCGTAATCATAAAATGCTGTTTCTGTTTTTTGTGCTGAACCAGATTCTTTATCCAGAATACTTTCTGTACCACGAGTTGAGTATGGTGAATATTCCCAAACTTGAGTAAAGTTGTCTGATTGAATTCCTAGCCCCACTAATACGGCAAATAAAAATATCGCAGCAGATTTTAACAATTGTTTGAGCAGAATATTATCTTTTATCTTAATAGCTCTTGCTAAATAGTAGATGAAGTAAATCATCACGGCAAAGAAGATGTAAAAGATAATTTGAACATGCCAACCTAAAAACATAACTGGCACAAAAAATAAAAGCAGCATCACATCGATCAATTTTATTTTCTTCTGAAAATTTAATAGGAGTAAAAGCAAAACTGGAAAAACAAAAATTGCAGTGAGTTTTGTTACGTGACCTATGTAAAGAAAGACAACAATTCCTGTGCTGAATGAAACTGTCAATGAGGAAAATAGACTTACTAATCGGTTATGTGTTCTGTTCATCATAAAAAAGAACATTGTATAAGCAAGTGCAAATAAATAGAACGTCCACATCGCATATTCAGTAGAAAATGGAGCGCTGAATATGTTTCTTACAGCATTAGTAACAACATAAATAATATTAAACCATTTATAACCAGTTGCAAGTGCATAAGCAGGCATTCCGGTAAAGATGTAAGGATTCCAAAGTGTGTATCCGCCTTGATGATTTTGAACATACGTTGCACTGCTTTGGCTGGTGATTATATCACCGGATTGGAAAGTTTTTCCGCCAAAGTAGAGGGGTGAATAAAATAACAGAAAGATTAAAAGTATTACTAAGAGTAAGAAAAGATTTTGAAATTTTATCGGAATAAATTTGTCTAAAGAAAATCCCGATAGAAAGGTATTTTGGGATTTTTTTTCTTTCTTAACAATTTTTTTTTCTTTTGCTGCCATTAAATCTCCGGTTTAGAAAATTTCAATTATTTTTTTTGTGCGATGAAATTAATTCCCGATCCAACTTTATTATCTGAATAGAAATCAATCAGCATCATTATAAAAGTAAACAGAAATGTTATTAAGTAATATAAAGGAAGAACAAACAAAAGTAACTTTGAAAAGTTTACCATCATTATAGGATATTTAATTCCAAGCCGCCAAGCCTTATCACCCCAAAAACCATAAGTGTATTTTGATTGATAAGTTGTAAATCCAATTGGATGAAGCTTTGTTTCTAAATCCTTTTTTGAATAACCATCACGTGCATGTTCACCGATAAAACTTTCATCGTCGTCATCGTGCACATCGCTGCCACCGTAAATTGATGGGGTATTTATTAATAGGTATCCATCTTTCTTTAATGCGTTGAAATAATTATGAAAAACTTTCACGTCATCAGGAATGTGTTCCATTACATCAACACACACAATTAAATCAAATTTATTTGTATGAGTAATATTCGTTAAATCCTCAATTTTAAAATTTACATTATTAATTTTTTGTGATGAGAAAAAGTCTTTACAGTCCTGTATCCAGTCTTCCTTAACATCAACAGAATAGATTTCGCAAGGCTGCAAATTTTTAGACATGAAGTATGAATACTGCCCGTAACCAGATCCAGCATCGTAAATGTTAATCATTTTATCCCCAAACTTTTTTCTTAAGACTCTCAATTCCCTTTTAACATACCACGAACGAAGAAACATTAAATCAAGAATCTTGTAAAAAAAAATTCTTAAGTAAGGAAAGTTTTTAATTATCCCTGCAAAAATATTTTTAATTGGGTCGTAGTGCATATTATTTAGTTCAAGTTCAAGTTTTAGATTTGCCCAATAGATTAATTAAAATTTTTATTTTTTATTAATTCAATAGACTGAATTACTTTTTCATAAACCATATCAGAAGTAATTGATCTCATACAAGTAATTTCAAAATCACATTGTGGTTTGTAGCAAACCAAACAATCCAAATCGGGAACAACTTTTTCTATTCTTCCGTAATCTTCAATTTCCGTGTGGGATGTTGGACCAAACAGGCAAACTATTTTTTTCTTTAGTGCAGTTGCAGCATGCAATGCCATTGTATCTGAAGTAACAAGAACATCACAAAGATCCAGTAGTGAAAAAAAATGGCGTAAAGAATTTTTAGTTCCTGTATCAATAAGATGTGAAAATTTTGTTTTTAAGATTTTATTTCTCTCAACTTCATCTGGTCCACCATATAACAAGATTCCAATTTCTTTATTCGTGCTTAGCTTTTCCATTAGCTCAATGTAACCTTCAATCTGCCATTGTTTGTATTGCCATCTTGTTCCTGCACCTGTATTTAATCCAACAAGATATTTAAATCTTTTAAGATTATGTTTTGAATAAAAATCATTTTTAAAATCAATTTCTTTTTGATTTAGTTCAAGTTGTATTTCATCTTTCTGATATTTTAAACCAGCAATGTTATGGATAATCTCTTGATATGTCTTTTTATTTTTCTTTTTCATATCATCGAAGGCGCCCATTTCAAGCCATTCAACCGCATCATCATTAACTGGAACAACTTTCCCTTTTTCATCCAGCACAAATCCTTTTTTAATCTCAGCATTTGCTATCGAAGCAAGAGAACCGCTAATTGCTGAAGCGTCCGGATGAATTAAAAGATTAAACTTCTCAACCATCAACCGAGCAATTGTGTCATTATCTTCAAAGAAATATAGTTCATCAACTAAAGAATTATTTGTGAACAGCTCTTTTGAATTTTTTTTGGTAAGCCAAGTTATATGTGATTTAGGATATTCTCGTTTAAGAGCAGGTAGAATTGAAGTAGTTCGCAGAACATCACCGGTTGCATCCAATTTTATGATAAGGATTTTGAAATCAACCGGTTCGTAGTAATTGCAATCATCACACTTTTTGCCTTCAGTTTTTGATGGCGTACAGGGTTTGTTACCGGGAAAATGTTTGCAGTCTGCTTTTAAAATCATTTTTCTGTTTCGATAATTATTTTCTCAAACAGCACTGGCAAATTATTAAAAGCATTTTTTGAAATTCTATTTCTAATATTCTCTTCAAAATTAATCTTTTGCCGCTGTTCAAAAAAATTAATAATCCCATTAACTAAATCCTCTTTCAGATCCGGTTTAATTACAAACCCCGTTTTGCCGTTATCAACAAACTCTGCAAGTCCACCAACATTAGTAACTAAAACAGGTTTTAAAAATCCATAAGCAAGATTTAGAATTCCGCTTTGTGTTGCACTTCGATAAGGTAACACAACTAAATCGGAAGGTTCAAAATATTTTGCTACTTCTTCGTTTGGAATAAATTCATTCAACAATTTAACATGCGTTTCTAATTTAAGTGCTTTTACTTTCTCGATATAAAACTTTTCATCATCATAAAATTCTCCTGCGGCAAGAAGTTTATACGAATTATCCTTTTTAATAAGTTCTGCAAGAGCATCAATAAGTAAATCTAATCCTTTATATTTTCTAACGTATCCAAAAAATAAAAGAAGTTTTGAATTTTCATCAAAACCAAAATCTTTTTTTGTGCTTGTAATCTTTTTTTTGTCATCAAAATTATAGCAATCATAAACTGGTAATTCTGAGCGGTAAACTTTTCTTCCTTTTCCAACAAACTGCAGATCCTTCTCAACTTTTTCTGATAGAGCAAGAAATGAAGATGCGTTTGATAAACCGAGTTTTGTTAAAATTTTATCAAGAGCATTCCCTTCATGAGAAATAACATTTTCTGTTATAAACAGTATTTTATTTTTATAACACGATTTTATTAAAAACGAAATCGTGAAATGGCAGAAAGAAAAAAAAGGATGCCACCAATCAAACACAACTAAATCTGCTTTTTCTTTTTTGATGAATGAAGCAATCTTAATCCAGTTAAATGGATTTATTGAATTAACCAATCTCTCATTCGGAGCCTGTTTAATAGTCTTCCCACTCTCATCATATTGAGTTTTACCAGGAAAAAGAATTGAGGGATACAGTAATTTGTAATTGTAAATCTTTACATGAAAAGCGTCTTTAAAAATATCATAAACGTGTGAAACGAAGAGTGAGTTTCCACCTCTATAAGGAAATGCGGGACCAATTATTATAATCTTTTTCATTAAGAAATCTGTTGGCTTTTACTCTTAAATTTATTGATGTGAAAATTACGGAAAGTAAATCTATTTATTGGAAAACAAAGCAAAGAAAAATCTTAGCCTCTGTCTTTTATTACATATTCTTTTTCACTCTGCGTTTGATGAACAAGCATTTCACCGAGTAATCCAAATGAAAAGAATTGGACACCAACGATAATCAACAACATACCAAGAAACAGCATTGGTCTGTTACTTAAGGGTCTGCCGCTAATCCATTCTATTGTTAAATAGCCGTTAACAACAAGACCGATAAGGAAAGCCAGCGCACCAAAGAATCCAAAAAAGTGCATCGGTCGTTTGATGTACCGGGTAGCGAATGATACTGTAATTAAATCGATAAATCCTTTAAAGAATCTTGATATGCCAAACTTAGTTTTACCGTATCTGCGTGGATGATGTTTTACAGGAATTTCTGTAACAGTAAAGCCCTGCCACTTTGCAAGCATAGGAACATAGCGATGAAGCTCGCCATACACATTTAAGTTTTGCACGACTTCTCTTCTGTAAGCTTTTAATCCGCAGTTAAAATCGTGGATTTTAATTCCACTTATAATTCTGGTTACAAAATTGAAAAAGCGTGATGAATATTTTTTTATAAACGGATCAAATCTTTCTTTCTTCCAGCCTGAACAAAGATCAAAACCTTCATCAAGTTTTTTTAGAAGATTTGGAATTTCGTGTGGTTCATCCTGTAGATCTGCATCCATTGTAATGATAGCATCACCTGTTGCGGCTTTAAATCCAACTTGAAGTGCTGCGGACTTACCATAATTTTTTCTAAAGCTAATAAATTTTATTCGCGTATCTGTCTTGCCAGCATCTTTAATAAGTTTTAAAGAAGTATCCGTACTTCCGTCATCAACAAAAATTACTTCATAAGGTTTGTTAAGAGGTTTTACTGCTTTTCTAATTTCATTTATTAACGGAAGGATTGATTCTTCTTCGTTGAGAAGCGGAATTACTATTGATAGTTTCTGAAAACTTAATCTTGGTGCAGGTGCCTGTTGATCTGTTCCTTGAGGTTTATAATATCTTTTTCTTGGATAATATCTTCTGCCGCCTTTATGATATTTCTTTTGTGTTTGCCCTGTACCGCTTTTTTCTGTTTGATTTTGCTGAACGGGTTTATTTTGATCTGTATCTGCCACAAGTACCTTTGTTAATTTCACTTCAAAATTAACCGAATAATGGCTTAAAAACAATTTGGAAAGATTATTCAAAAAGAGATTTCCAATTCAAATAATTTGATTTAGATTTCTGCTGTCAAGTTTGATTGTTTTTTTTCAATAATATTGAAAGATATTGGTGTTACGGGTATCATATATTTCTTGACAAAGTTCTAATATTAAACTAATTTTTCAGTAAGTTATTCAAACTAAATTTAAAAGGTCCAATAATTATTATGGGTGATACTTCTTTCTTATTCGCTACTCCTTCTTTTTTAGAAGGTATGGCAAGAACTATTGACTTGGGAGCTACCCTTGATGAGTATAATTCAAGCATTACTCCTGAACAAGCTGATTTCCTAGCTCTTAAAAATGATTGGGAAGTCATTGGGGAAGACATTGCCTTTGCAATCCAAAAAGAAAAATCAAATTTAGATGTCCAAGGGAAACAAATCGAATTCGAATTTGACTAAATCTAACGCGCAGAATGCTGTTAGATATCAAAGAGCCGAACTTTATGCGGGTCCATTGCCTCATCCAGATACACTATCAAAATTTGAGCAAATCTTACCTGGGGCAGCTGATCGAATATTAAAACAAGCAGAAGCACAAACCCAACATCGCATTGAGATAGAAAAAATGGTTGTATCCTCCGATATTAAAAAATCATTTTGGGGTTTGAATATTTGGATTTGTACTTGGTCTTTCGGGTATTGGTAGTGGAGTTTTTCTAGCAACATTAGGTTTCAATGTATTCGGTCCATTATTGAGTGGGGGTTCTTTAATAACTTTGGTCGCAGTGTTTATCTATGGCACTCGTTCAAGAAAACAAGAGCGAGAAAAAAGATTTGATAAATTAAGTAAATAGCTGATTTAATTTTCTCCCTTCCACAATACCAACTTTAAATATTATCCACTTTTTTGAACTGATTTAATAATTACATTGTTAGACTATTAATCTTGACTTTTTTGTACAGATTAAATAGGTTTACACAGCAACAATTAAATGTTTTGCCAATGGAGAATGAATGAGTACAACAGAAACCCAGAAAATTGAAGAATTAGCAAATAAAGAGTACAAATTTGGATTTGTAACTGATATCGAGGCAGATACAATTCCAAAGGGTTTGAATGAGGATGTTATTCGCCAGCTTTCAGCAAAGAAGCACGAACCAGAATGGATGACTGCATGGAGATTAAAAGCTTACCGTCACTGGTTAACGATGGAAGAACCGAAATGGCCTAATGTAAAATTTCCGCCTGTGGATTATCAGGATATATCTTACTACTCGGCACCAAAATCAAAACCAAAATATAAAAGTTTGGATGAAGTTGATCCTGAACTTCTTGATACTTACAAAAAACTTGGCATCTCGCTCGACGAACAAAAAGTATTGGCAGGCGTTGCAGTTGATGCTGTGTTTGATTCGGTTTCTGTTGCTACAACTTTTAAAAGTAAGTTAAATGAAATGGGAATTATTTTCTGTTCATTTTCAGAAGCGATCCGAGAGCATCCAGAATTGGTAAAAAAATATTTAGGGAGCGTGGTTCCTTATACAGATAATTATTATGCTGCATTAAACTCCGCAGTTTTCAGTGATGGCTCTTTCGTTTACATCCCAAAAGGTGTTCGCTGTCCGATGGAGCTTTCAACTTACTTTAGAATTAATGCAGCAAACACCGGACAGTTTGAACGAACACTGATTGTTGCAGATGATAATGCATATGTAAGTTATCTTGAAGGCTGCACCGCTCCGATGAGAGATGAAAATCAATTACACGCTGCTGTTGTCGAATTGGTTGCGTTAGAAAACTCACAAATAAAATATTCAACAGTGCAGAATTGGTATCCCGGCGATAAAGATGGCAAGGGCGGAATTTATAACTTTGTTACAAAACGTGGTGCCTGCCGCGGTACAAATTCCAAGATCAGTTGGACACAGGTTGAAACAGGTTCTGCTATAACCTGGAAATATCCAAGCTGCATTCTTCAGGGAGATAATTCTATTGGTGAGTTTTATTCTGTTGCTGTAACAAACAATATGCAGCAGGCTGATACCGGAACAAAGATGATTCATCTTGGAAAGAATACACGAAGCACAATTGTATCAAAAGGTATCTCAGCAGGAAAGAGCAATAACAGTTATCGCGGCTTAGTTAAAATTGGGAAGAAAGCTGAAGGCGCTCGTAACTTCTCTCAATGTGATTCTTTATTGCTTGGCGATAAATGCGGCGCACACACTTTTCCATATTTAGAAATTAATAATCCATCTGCTCAAGTCGAGCACGAAGCAACCACATCCAAGATTGGTGAAGATCAAATCTTTTATTTAAATCAAAGAGGAATTTCCACTGAAGATGCAGTTAGCTTAATTGTAAATGGATATTGCAAAGAAGTGTTCAAAGAACTTCCAATGGAGTTTGCGGTTGAGGCGCAAAAACTTCTAAGCATTTCACTCGAAGGAAGTGTTGGATAAGAGCCAATGTCATCCTGAGCCTGTCGAAGGATGACCGTCACACTTCGACAGGCTCAGTGTGACATCAAAAATGAAATTGAGAATTAATAAGGAAACAAAATGTTATTAGAAATAAAAAATCTACACGCAAATGTTGAAGGAAATGAAATCTTAAAAGGTATCAACCTAAAAGTAAATGCTGGTGAAGTTCACGCTATAATGGGACCAAATGGTTCAGGCAAATCAACACTTGCATCTGTTCTTGCAGGAAAAGAAGAGTATGAAGTTACTGCTGGAGAAGTTTTGTACAACGGAAAGAATCTTTTAGAACTCTCGCCTGAAGATCGCGCAAGAGAAGGAGTATTTCTTGCATTCCAGTATCCGGTCGAAATTCCGGGAGTGAGCAACACAAATCTTTTAAAGACAGCTGTAAACGAAGTTAGAAAATACAGAGGTGAAGAACAGCTCGATGCGATGGAATTTCTTTCACTGCTAAAAGAAAAGAGTAAGCTGGTTGAACTTGATTCAAAATTTTTAAGTCGTGCCGTAAACGAAGGATTTTCGGGCGGTGAGAAAAAAAGAAATGAAATTTTTCAGATGGCTGTGTTAAATCCCAAGCTTGCTATACTTGATGAAACTGATTCAGGACTTGATATTGATGCTTTACGAATCGTAGCAAACGGTGTTAACAAATTAAAGACAAAAGAAAATGCTACAATTGTCGTAACACACTATCAAAGGTTATTGGATTACATCGTCCCTGATTTTGTTCACGTACTTTACAAAGGCAAAATTGTTAAATCAGGCGGAAAAGAATTAGCACTTGAACTTGAAGAAAAAGGTTACGATTGGATAAAAAGTGATAAAGCTGAAGCTGTAACAAATTAGTGATTGCGAATCCCGACTTGTCGGGATGAAGCAATCTACTATTAAACAGATTGCTTCGTCTCTTCGTTCCTCGCAATGACATCACTATAAAAGAAAATAGAAAATGAAAGAATCAACAGACATAAAACAATACTTCATCAATCAGTTTGATGAATTTGAGAAATCATTAAACGGAGATAAGTCTTCTGACTTTCACAAAGTTAGAAAAGATGCAATCAATAAATTTGCACAGCTTGCTTTACCAACTCAGAAAGATGAAGAATGGAAATACACAAATATTTCATCTTTGCAAAAACACAACTTCTTGCCTGTCGCAATGAAACCAAATGTTTCATCGGAAACAATTAACAAATTTTTGTTTGATAAGATGGAACATAGTCTTTTGGTTTTTGTAAATGGAAATTATTCTTCTGAATTATCAAAGCCTATTGATATTCCTAAAGGTGTTGTAATTGGAAGTCTTGCTGATTCATTGAAGAATAATAATTCAGTTGTAAAAAAACATTTAGGTAAGTATGCTAAGAATGAAAATTATTTTTTCACAACTTTAAGCTCTGCATTTACAAGAGATGGAGCTTTTATTTATGTACCGGATGGAAAAATTATTGAAGATCCAATTCATATAATGTTTATCACAAAATCCGGCAGTGAAAAAATATTAACTCAGCCAAGAAATCTTTTTGTCGCCGGAAAAAATTCTCAGGTTACAATTATCGAACATTACTTTTCCGAAGAAGACAGTGTTTACTTTACAAACGCCGTAACAGAAATTGTCGCTGATGAAAATGCAATCGTTGATCATATAAAATTGCAGGAAGAAAGTAACAAAGCATTTCACATAGCACGAATGGAAGTTGATCAGGAACGAAGCAGTAATTTTTCATCGCATTTAATATCTCGCGGTGCAGAAATTTCCCGCAATGATTTTAATGCCAGATTTAATGATGAAGGCGGCGAGTGTATGCTTAATGGATTATTTATGATTGGTGATGAACAGCTTTTTGATGCGCACACAATGATTGATCATGCCAAGCCGCATTGCAGCAGCCACGAACATTACAAAGGCATTTTGCAGGATAAGTCGCGCGGTGTATTTAACGGTAAAGTAATGGTTCGCCCGGATGCACAAAAAACAAATGCATTCCAGGAGAACAACACGATTCTTCTTTCGGATAATGCAGTGATGAATACAAAACCACAATTGGAAATTTTTGCTGATGATGTTAAGTGCTCACACGGCGCAACGATTGGAAAATTAAATGATGAAGCAAAATTTTATTTAAAATCGCGCGGCATAGGTGAAGAAGCTGCAACAGCCATTTTAATTCATGCTTTTGCAAGCGATGTTATAACATCAATAAAAATTCCTGCTTTAAGAAATTATCTTGAAGAAATTATTACAGAGCGATTTAATCAATAGAAGTATTGATAGCTTTTTTTGTCATTCCCGTGAAAACGGGAATCCAAATTAGTGTTTAGATAGATTTCCACTGGAGTTTATCCCGATGAAAATCGGGGGGGGAATGACGACTGGAATATTATATAGTATTACTATTTGAAAATTTTACTTTAGAAAGTTCGAAAATGGATTCCAAAACTGATTCTGCTTTAATTGTAGAAAAAAAATTATATGATGTTCAGAAAATCAGAAATGATTTTCCGATACTAAAAATTTTGGTTCACGATAAACCTCTTGTTTATTTGGATAACGCCGCAACTACACAAAAGCCGCAATACGTAATTGATAAAACAAACAACTACTACGAAAAGCACAACGCAAATATTCACCGCGGTGTTCACGCACTAAGTCAGGAAGCAACCGAAGCATTTGAAAGCTCGCGAATCATCATAAAAAATTTTATAAATGCTCTTGGCAAGAATGAAATAATTTTTACCCGCGGGACAACAGAGTCAATTAATCTTGTTGCTTCATCTTACGGAAGAAAAAATGTTAAAGAAGGTGATGAAATAATAATCTCAACAATGGAACATCACTCCAACATCGTACCATGGCAATTGCTTTGTGCAGAAAAAAATGCAAAGCTTCGAGTCATACCAATTAACGATGAAGGCGAAATCATCTTTGAAGAATTTGAAAAGATGATAAACGAAAAAACAAAATTTATTTCAGTTGTTTATGCTTCCAACTCGCTTGGGACAGTTAATCCTGTAAAAAAAATTATTGATCTCGCTCATAGTTACAACATTCCTGTTTTAATTGATGCGGCACAAGCTGTTAATCATTTAAAAATTGATGTTCAGGAACTTGATTGTGATTTTCTGGCGTTCTCGGGACATAAACTTTACGGTCCAACTGGAATTGGGATTCTTTACGGCAAAGTAAATTACTTAGAAGCTATGCCTCCCTATCAAGGCGGGGGCGATATGATTTCTAAAGTTACATTTGAAGAAACGACTTACAATGAACTTCCGCATAAGTTTGAAGCCGGAACTCCCGACATTGCAGGTGCAATCGGTTTGGGTGCGGCAATTGAATACATTGAGAAAATCGGTCTTGAAAATATTGCTTATCACGAAAATATTTTACTTGAGTATGCAACTAAAGCTGTTGCTGATTTAAAAGGATTACGAATTATCGGAACAGCGAAAGAAAAAATTGGAGTTTTATCTTTTCATTTTGAAAATGTTCATCCTCATGACGTTGGAACTTTTTTAGATTTTGAAGGAGTTGCTATTCGCACAGGTCATCACTGCACTCAGCCATTGATGCGCAGATTTTCTATCCCTGCAACTTCTCGTGCTTCATTCGGAATGTATAACTCACTTGAAGAAGTTGATGTTTTAGTTAACGGACTTAAGAAAATTTTAGAGGTATTCGGATAATGGATCAGGAATTAAGAGAACTTTATCAGCAGGTGATTTTAGATCATAATAAATCACCGAGAAATTTTAGATTGATTGAACATCCAACAAATCATGCTGAAGGATACAACCCGCTTTGCGGAGATAACATCAATGTTTTTCTGAAAATAAATGATGAAGGAATTATTGAAGATATTTCATTTCAAGGATCGGGTTGTGCAATTTCAAAAGCCTCGGCTTCATTGATGACATCTATGCTAAAAGGAAAAACAATTTCTGAAGCAGAAAAGATTTTCGAGAAATTTCACGCGCTAGTTACAGATAAACTTGGTGACAATCCTGATCTTGATGAACTCGGTAAGCTTGCTGTGCTTGGAGGAGTAAGAGAATTTCCGGCACGAGTTAAATGTGCCTCGCTTGCATGGCATACAATGATAAATGCTTTGCATAATAAAAATGAAAAAGTTGTAACGGAATAAATATAAGAAATGTCATTGCGAGTCCCGATTTATCGGGACGAAGCAATCTCTATAAAATTATAGATTGCTTCGCTCGAAGACTCACTCGCAATGACGTTCGAAATAAAGATTATGGCACAAATAACAAAACAAGATTTAGAAGAAAAAATAATTCAAACACTCAAAACATGTTACGATCCTGAAATTCCTGTGGACATTTTTGAGTTAGGATTGATTTATGAGATTGCAATCGATGATGATTACAATGTTAAAATAAAAATGACATTAACATCGCCGATGTGTCCAGTTGCAGGCTCACTTCCGCCAGAGGTTGAAGGAAAAGTAAAAGCTATTCCAGAAGTAAAAGATGCAAAGATTGAATTAGTCTGGAGTCCACCCTGGGATAAAGATATGATGTCAGAAGTAGCAAAAGTAGAATTAGGATTTTTGTGATACGTTTATTGTCATTCCGTGCGAACGAAGTGAGACACGGAATCCAGTACTAGCATAGTAGATCCCCGCTTTCGCGGGAAAGACAAACAAATTTGATAAAATAAAAAAGGAGTAAAAATGTTCAATATTCTTTCGCGTCCGCCAATGTATGACCAGGACGCAGTACAACCAATGCGCGATGAATTACTCGCAGTTGGCTTCACCGAATTGCTTACACCGGAACAGGTTGATCAAGCAATAAATGTAAAAGATGATAAAACTATTTTAGTTATGATTAACTCCGTTTGCGGCTGCGCCGCTGGCAGTGCACGTCCAGGAGTTTCTCTATCTTTACAAAATGTAATTATACCGGATAAACTTTACACGGGTTTTGCAGGGCAGGAACGAGATGCTGTGGATAGAATAAGACAGTACATTAAAGGTTTTCCACCCTCCTCGCCGAGTGTTGCATTATTTAAAAATGGAGAGTTAATTTATTTTATGCGAAGGATGGATATTGAAGGCTATTCCGCAGAGCAAATAGCAAAAACTCTTGTTGATGTTTTTAATGATAAATGTTCTGCAAAAGGTCCGTCAATTTCACCAGAACAGTTTTCTCAAATAATTTATGCAAAACAATGTGGATCAAAAATTCCGCTGTTTAAAGAAAATTAATTGTCAATTGCCACGACCTTTAGGTCGTGGACATATTTATCATGTATTTGTTGGACTTTAGTCCAAACTGGCAATTAAATTTTTGGCTAAAGCCAACTTGTTTTTAGTAAATTAACCACGAGCTAAAGCTCGTGGCAACAGAATAAAAAAGAAAATGAAATTTAGTACACAAGAAGAATATGGTTTAAGATTGTTACTTAGAATCGGGAAAAGTGATTCCGAAAAAGGAATGACTATTCCCGAACTGAGTGAACAGGAAAAACTTTCCGAAGCGAATGTTGGAAAGATTTTACGTGCATTACGTCTTGCCGGATTTATTGAAAGCTCACGCGGACAATCCGGTGGTTATAAACTTGCTCGTAATGCTAATGAAATTCTTGTTGGTGATGTTTTAACTGCTCTTGGCGGTAAACTTTATGAATCAGGTTTTTGTGATTTACACGCAGGTGTAGAAAATATCTGCACAAATTCTATTGATTGTTCAATCCGTTCTCTCTGGAAAACAGTACAAACAATGCTTGATGGAGTTTTAAGTAAAATTACTTTGCAGGATTTACTTGGCAACGAACAGCAAGTGGAATTGTTAGTAAATAATCTTACCGAGGAGTTGGAGAAAAATTCGTAGGGAATGGACTCCTGTCCATTCCGCTTAAACATTTACGAATCGGACAGTAGTCCGATCCCTACAATTTATTTTCATTTTTCTTTACTGTAACTTTCTCTAACATTTTCATATTTACTTCAACACCAATTCCGGGTTTGGTGGGTACATCCATTGTGCCATCTTTATTAACCACAAATTCCGGTTCAACAATATCTTCTTTGTAATAACGTTTGCTTGCAGAAATATCCCCTGCATACCCAGGCTGTCACGAACCATTTCGTGACAGAAATATTATTTTATTTCTATTCCAGCATAATTAGTATCAACAAGCAAAACTGATTGATCTCCCTGGATATAATTGCCAGCACTAGAATATCTGAAATCTTCTGGTCTTTTTACCAATCCTGCCTCCACTGGATTATTGTGTATATAGTGGAGTTTAGTCCAAAACATCTTTTCATTCCTAATAACTTCATCATCAAATCTCTGCATCCAGAATTTTCTTTTATGTTTATTAAAATCTTTTGCTGCTTCCCGAAAGATTTCAATAAGATTTTTATCTCTTTTCTCGATTTCTTCCATTACATCCCACGCAGAATACTTTTTTATTTCTCTCATTATATCAGATACAGTACCATATTTTCTATCAACCATTACAATCCAATGAAAATGTGAAGGCATAATTACATAAGCAAGAATAACGAAATGATATTTCTTTTGATAGTGAAGTATATTCTTAATCAACAAATCACAGTAAGTATCATTTGTGAATACTCTTGTAAACCCAACAACGGTTGTTGTTACGAAGAAAATGCTTTCATCTGTTAAATTGAATCTTCCTCTTCTACCCATAACTATTCAGTCACGAAGTGGTTCGTGACTGCCCTGTATAAATATTCTTTTTAACCGTAACTTTCTCTAACATTTTCATATTCACTTCAACACCAATTCCTGGTTTGGTTGGAACATCCATTGTTCCATCTTTATTAACAAGAAATTCGGGTTCCACAATGTCTTCTTTATAGTAACGTTTGCTTGCAGATATATCTCCCGGCAATTTAAAATTTGGCAATGAAGCAAGAGCAACATTTCCTGCGCGTCCAATTCCGCTTTCAAGCATTCCACCGCACCAGACAGGAATATTTTTATATGCACAATAATCGTGTATAAGTGTTGATTCGGTAAATCCGCCAACACGTCCGGGCTTTATATTTATAACTCTGCAGCTATCTAATTCAATTGCAGCACGAGTATCATCAAGCGAGTGAATACTTTCATCCAGACAAATCGGAGTTTTAAGATCTTTCTGAAGTTTTGAGTGATCATAAATATCTTCATATCCAAGCGGCTGTTCGATTAATAATAAATTCATATCATCCATCTGTTTAAATAAATCTATATGTTTTAATTCATAAGCAGAGTTAGCATCAACCTGGAAAAGAATATCCGGAAATTCTTTTCTTACTGCTTTAACAAATTGGATATCATTACCGGGAGCAATTTTAATCTTTATTCTTTTATAACCTTCAGCAAGATAACCTTCAATTTTTTTTATCAAATCCGGCACAGATGATTGAATGCCGATACTTACACCAACATCAATTTTATTTTTTGTTCCACCCATCATTTTTGAAAGAGAAATATTTTTTGATTTAGCAAACAAATCCCAAAGTGCTGCTTCAAGTCCGGCTTTTGCCATCATGTGTCCGCGTACTTTTTCGTAGGATGAAATTGCTTCATCTACCCCGGAAATATTTTTACCGAGTATTGATGGAATTAAAAAATCCTGAAGAATATGCCAGGCAGTTGTTACTGTTTCGTATGAGTAAAACGGAGTTCCTTCAGCTACACTTTCTCCCCAGCCTGTTAAACCTTCACCGTCAACACGCACTATGATGTGTTCTTCGTCGTATTCAGTTCCCATTGAAGTTGTAAATGGAGAAACTAATTCCATTTTGATATGACGGAGTTCAATTTTTTCGATTTTCATTAGAATGCTTTCTTAAATTTTTAATATGTAATTATTAAAATGCTTCGTATTAATCTTCGTGCCTTTGAGTCTTTGTGGCGGAAAAAATATTTTGCCACTAAGGCACCAAGACACTAAGTTTTATGATTAGCTATTCTGAATTGAATAATTCTATTTCGTTCAGATAAGCACAAGCTTCATAAATCACCGACAACTTTTATTAATCTTTGCCAGAGTTCACTCCCGTTTTCTCCATTAGTCATTATCACAATTCCAGAACCATCCTTGGGACTAAATTGCGAGTAACATCTAAATCCGGTTTGATTTGATCCGCTATGATAAACAACATCGCCTGTAATTGTTGAATCAATTGCCCAGCCCAAGCCACGAAATGCAAACAATCCAAAATTTCTTCCGGGTCTATCCATAACTTCTCGAGTATCTACTCTAACTTGATGAGTTAACATTTCATTTATCATTTGATTTGATAAAGAAAAATCTTTTGCACTATCTGGATTCATAATTTCAATGATGAACTTTGCATACTCATTTGCTGTTGTGTAAAGAGTATAGGCAGCATTGCTATGGACATATTTTTTACTTTCGTTGCATTTACCATCAGCACTGTGCCCCGTTGCAATTTGTTTATCGTAATTTTCTTTCCAAACAAAACTTGTTGAAGTTAATCCAAGCTTATCAAACAGATTTTCTTTTGCATAATCCTCTAATGATTGATTTGTGATTTTCTCTACAACTCTTTGCAAATAATAAATTCCCTCGCCCGAATAATTAAATCGTGTTCCTGGTTTAAAATAAATTGGGATTGGAGCATTTCTTTCTTCATCACCTTTTCGCCAATTAGGCATCCCGCTTGTGTGAGATAAAATTATTTTTGCCGTAATCTGATTTGAGTACATATTATCATCGCTTACGAATAATTCTGGTAGATAGTTACTAAGAGGTTTATCTAAATCTAACTTTCCTTTTTCAACTAATTTTAAGACAAGATATGCAAATACAGGTTTGCTCATAGAACAAGCTTCAAACATTGTTTTATCATTAACCGGAGTTTCAGTATTAGCATCAGCTACTCCAAAGGAATTAGAATAAACAATTTTATTTTTTTGGATTATGCTTATTGAAACTCCGGGAACATTTAATTCTTCCATCAATTCAGGAGTTAACTTTTCTATTGAACTTATTTTATCAGAAAGATCAGGAATAATATTTAATGATTTTTTATCAATCTTACTTAATGAAATATATGCTGCCCATCGAACATCATAATCGTCATCATATAAAAGTTTTTGTAAAGATGGAATGGCTTCTAACGCGTCCAATTCAAATTTTCTCAATGCTAAAGCAGAACACCAGCGAACATTTGAGTTCTGATCTTTTAATGCACTTATTAAAAATGGAATTGATTGTTTACCGAGCGGAGAAATTTTTTCCAAAGTAATTGCGGAGCACCAACGCACATTTTCATCTTTATCCTGCAAAGAAAATATCAAATTATCAACGGCAGGTTCACCAATTTTTACAAGCTCATTGATTGCTTCTCCACTTACCCAGGGATCATTATCACTAAACTTTGCAATTAATGATTTTGCATCACTTTGAGTAAAACATTCTTCAATTGGAATTATCAAAAAAATAAATACAATTATTAATATTTTATTTTGCAATTTCATTCAGCAGGATAAATCTTTTTACAGTTTATAGTTTTACCCAATTCATTTTCAAAAGAAAATAAAATCGGCAATCCACCAGTGTGTATAAACACAACAGGAATATTTTTATCGATAATATTTTTTTTAGCCAGATCAATCAATCCAGCCATGACTTTGCCTGTGTAAATCGGATCGAGTAGAATCCCTTCAAGATTTGCTGTAACATTAATCGCCAGCTTTCCTGCTTCAGTTATAATTCCATATTCATTATGATAATCATCATAACATTCAATTGAGATTTGATCACCGATTTTAAAATTTATTAACTCAGCACTTTCTTGAATTAACTCAGCTGTTCTTTCCCTGATTGTTTCAGAAGTTCTTGAAACACTGATTCCAATCACCCTGGCTTTAGGGAGAAATAATTTTGCACCGAGAATAGTGCCGGCAAAAGTTCCGCAAGAACCAACTCCAACAATTATTTGCACATTATCATTTTCAAGTTGACCAGATAATTCTTCCATCGCTTTAACATAACCAAGTGAACCAAGCGCCGAGCTGCCGCCAATTGGAATTACAAATGGTTTTCTTCCTTCAATTAAAAATTCATTAGCCCACTTTTGCATTTCATTTTCAAGACTTGAATTAGCATCATCATCAACTAAATATCTTATCTCAGCTTTAAATAAAACATCGAGCAATACATTTCCTTTTGCGATTTCAAAATCTGGTCCGCCAAGAACAAGTTTTATATCAAGCCCAAGTTTACGTGCTGCTGATGCAGTCATCCGTGCATGATTAGATTGAATTCCGCCAGCAGTTAAAACAACATCATAACCGCCATTTACAATTTCAGCAAAATCATATTCAAGTTTTCTTGCCTTGTTTCCGCCGCCGGCAAGTCCGGTTAAATCATCCCGCTTAATAAATAGTTTTGATAAACCAATTTTATCAGCTAATCTTTGGGCTTTATCCAAAGGAGTTGGAAAACTTGCTAACTTTATGGTTGGTATTTTATCAAGCGAGAGATTCAATTTTATTATCCTAATGTTTCCACAACTTTATGATAAATAACACCTCTATCTTTCAAACCATTCAACACAAAATCAACACACTCGGGTTTTTGCCCTATGTACTCGGGTGGGCAAATTCCCTTCCGATCAAACAAGCTTTTAGATAATAATCTTACAACTGTTGTTGCAGTGTAGCCTGTTGTTCTTGCCATTGAGTGAACATTAGTTTTTTTATCGTGTCGATCCAGCAAGTTATAAGTATATCGAATTTTCTTTTTGTCTTTTTCACCTTCAACAATAACTTTCATAACAGTGAACTCTTCATCACCGTCTTTAAGTTCCCACATAGGAAATAATAACTTTGATGTAAAATCAACAGGTTTAATTTTAACTCCATTAACTTGAATCTCTTCCTGACTGAAAAATCCAGACTCACGAAGCACACGCATTTTTTCAATATGACCAGGATAACGAAGTGTTTTCTCTTTCATATTTGGTGCAGTTAAAGTATCTGCTAATGTTCTCAAGCCATCGCTGTTAAAAGCTTCAAGTGTTCCAACTTCATCAAAGTTAATAAACTCAGGATCAGATAAGGCGGGACGAATTACCAACTTTCCATTTTCGATATATCTTGCAGGGCGGGTGTATTCTTCAATCACATCGATGGGTGAGAATCCGGCTTTGTATTCGTAAGGATATTCACGCACAACAGGCAAGCCGCCAACATAGATTAATACCGTTTCTGTCTTATCTAAAATTGAATCAACATAGCCAATAAGAATATTGCTCATTCCTGGTGCTACTCCGCAATCAACAACTGCGGTAACATTATTTTGTTTTGCAAGTTCATCAAGCTCAAATGGATTTTCAGGGAAGAAAGCAATATCAACAACATTTTTTTTTGCTTTGATAATTTCTTTGAGTGTATTGAATCCCATAAAACCGGGAACTGCATTTACTACAATATCAAAATCTTTAAGTAATGATTTTAGTTGGTCAGGCTTTGAAATGTCTTTCTCAATTTTTTTTATTGGCAGGTTTGAAGGTATTCTACCAAGATTTTTTTTATTTAAATCAGCTACTGTAACATTAAATGATTTTTCATTTGCAAGATCAATTGCCATTGGACGGCCAACAAGCCCGCATCCTAAAACAAGTACATTCATTTTCTTCTCCATCTTTCTTTTTATTTATTTGTTAGTACACGATAAACTATTTTTATCGCTTGCTTGGCGACTTTGAGTATTTAGAAAATAAAACAGTTAGCCACAAAGTCACCAAGGCTCAAAGAAGTTAGGAGAAAAATTAGAGCCCGCTGAAGCGATTCACAAAATTGACTGAGTGTTTGCTAATGTTTTGTTTTAATGAATTCATATTTTTTATAGATTGCTTCGCTCTCCCAAAGGGATGCCTATGGCAGAAGACTCATTCGCAATGACATTTAATTAATTCACCACTCTAAGTATAGGAAATATTTCACCTTTCTTAAGAAGGTGTTCAAACTGTTTATAAGTAACTAAACCCAATTCTGATTTTGGTTCGAGTGCTATAACGATCATATTGTTTCTCAACTGATTTACGGGAATAAAAATATAATTACTTTCATTCAAGTTATTACTAATTTTTTTCACTTCAACAGTTGGATTCACAATTATATCCCTTTCAAAATCCATCGAATCAATTTCACTAATAAAATATTGTTCAATCTTATCTTCATCAGATTTTTTGTAGTCACAATAAATCAATTCTTGTCTGTCAGCCCAATCAAGAATTTCTTTTAAACTCTTCGGGACTAAATATCCTTTTGGTCTTTCAACATCATAAATAGATTTTACAATTGGGCGATAATCATTTACGGTTATTACTGTATCTGTGTTTGAATAATATGAAAGCATTGGCAATTGAAGCTTGCTTCCATCAGAAAAATGATCTAATTGAATTGCAGTTTTATCTGAAACTTTATTACTAATTAACTTCTCTCTTTCTGCGGCAACCAAATTTTTTATTTCGTCTTTATGATTATAGGCAAATTCAAGTAAGCCGCGCATTCCGGTCATTTGTCCTTCTGCACGGTGTTTAATGTTATCAATAAAAACATCTTTACCGTTTAGTCCTTCCTGGATAAATGAAAAAGTATTTTGTATTCCCAAACTCTGCCTGCCGTCGTTTATATCGAAAGTGCTGTGTCGGATGTAATCAATTTCCGGTGGACCGCCGGGGCTGTATTCAAATGAAGAAAAATTTCTTTCGTTCAAATATTTTTTTATAAATGGCAGGTATTCTTTTTTCTGCATAGTTCTGATATCTTCCGAAACATTAATGTTTGTTGTCGTTCCAATTTCTTCGTCATCGTTGTGTCGGTAACCATAATTTTTATACTCTTCGCCATAAGGAGCATATTCGTGAACATCCATAGTTACTTCAAAAAGATATTTGTTAAAAAGTTTATGAAGTCCAATCGTTTCTGGTTCAGTGAGAATTAAATGATTGCGATTAAGATCCATATTGTTTCCATTGCGCCTCTGATTTTTTTCTGAACCGTCGGGATTCATTTGAGGAACGAGTGCAAAATCAATTTTGTCAAAGAGATATTGATTTTCCGGTTTCAGTAATTCGTTAATCAACAGCAGAGCACCTTCTTTGCCAGATTGTTCATTGCCATGCTGTTGTGCAAATATCAAAACTTTTATTTTATTTTCATCCGCACCAAACTGTCCTTTTGAAAAATAAACAACAAACAATTCTCTTCCTTCGACAGATTTGGTTAATACTTCTGTTTTTATCAAATCATAATTTGAATCAACTTCTTTAATGAACTCAGTTAATTCTGAGTGTGAAGTTAGTTTTGTGAAGTTAGATTTTTGAAGAGGAGTTTGCTGAGCGAATAAACTATAAGCAAATAAAAACGCAATGAGTATTTTCATTATTCTTCCTTTAATAAAATAATTGTAGAGGAGGGGCTTGCCCCCTCCCATTTTTGCCAGTAAATCGGTTGAGGCATGCGCCAATCCTGCGCAATATTTTCTCAAAATATAATTGTAATAATTGTAGGGGAAGGGCTTGCCCTTCCCGCCTGATTTATACCGTATCTTGTTTCCTTCATTCGGTTGGGGCAAGCCCCGACCCTACTTTTCAAAATAATGGACGGGGCAAGCCCTGTCCCTGCATCTATTTCAACAAAATCATTGATTTTGTTTCTGAAGAATTTGCTGTTGATAATCTGTAAAAATATACGCCGCTGGAAAGTCGTGACGCATCAAATTCAACTTCATAAAAACCTGGATTCATTTCTTCATTTAAAAGTGTTGCAATTTTTTTTCCAAGTATGTCATACACGATAAGCGAAGTTAACCTCTCCCTATTTCCCTCTCCTTCGTAAGGAGAGGGATTAAAGGGTGAGGTCGGAATTGAAAAACTAATTGTTGTGCTTGGATTAAATGGATTTGGATAGCTCTGATACAATTGAAAACTTTTTGGTTCGAATTTAATTTCGCCTTGATCATCAATTTCAGTAAGATGATCAAACTTGCCCTGCTCTATTATATAATTTATTTGCGGATAATTTGTGATTGAAAAACTAACATTATTCATTGCAACAATTTGTCTTGGGCCAAAACTTCCGCTTGCACGATAAGTAGATGAATCTACTTTTGTAGTTTCTCTTGCATCAACAATAAGATATGGAATCTGGGCATTTCCGCTTATAGAATTTTCTAATGATTTAATTTTTACTGCATCACTTCCATTTAAATAAATTCCAATTCTTTTTCTATTTCTCATCATTCCCCACAGAACTGAACTCATCCTATTTTCATAAAAATCTGAATTATCAAATATCAATGGTTGAAAAATTAGCTCAGGAAATATGAATAATCCTTCATTGATGGTCATCTTGCCTCGATATCCAGCATATAAATCTGTATCTGTGTTTCCAATAAAATGATGACCGGAAATCTTTCCAGTATTGCCAAAAAAGAAAACCGGAATATGCTGAGCTAAAGAATTGTAAAACGCAGCATTCACTAAACCAACCGGTTGATTTAAATAACTAAGTACGTTTAGTGAATCACCTGCGAAGATGAAACAAGTTGCCTGATTTATTTTACCGGCATCCACAGCATCATTTAAATTTGCTGTGGTAACGTTTAACACATCATAATTGTAACTATTAGTACTAAGATAATTAGTAATTGTAGTTAACGAGTTACTAAAACCTGGATGTGAAATGACTAAGACATTAGAACTATTATTTTCTGATAGGAAAGAAGTTAGATTATTTAGGTGAGAAGTAAGATTATTATTTCCAGTTAAATAAAAATCTGTCTGCGGATAAAACCAGGCACGATTAGGATCAACATCATTTGCTGAAGCCGGAATAAATGAAATTACATTATTGATAAAATCATACTTCCAACCCTTTGTCAAAAGATGTGACTTCAAATTCTCAATGGTGTACTTGCCGGAATTTATTGGAGCATATTTTGTTAAATCATCTTTATAAAAAATATAAACTGCACCACTTCCCATAATTTCACCGATTCCATCCGGTGTAATGCAGATTGCTGTTCTGTCATCAATTCCGGCACCTATTAAATCTCTGCTTGAGTTATAATGCTGATTATAAATCATCGCAATTAATCTACCATGTCTTGCCCGTTCACTAAAATGTGTATCAAACAAGACATTTGGAATAAGATTTAAAAAGTTGTCTTCAAACTGCATCCTGTTATAAAATGGATTTTGCAAAGCTTCTTCAGGATAAGCAGAGCCGTAACGTGCACTAAAATCAACATCGCCAAGTACCGCGGTTCCTGCACTTGTACCTGCAATTACTCCACCATTTTGAAAAACAAAATTTATTGCTGAATCAACTTTCGTTCCCTTCCACAAACGAATATAATCCCATTGATCTCCGCCACGAATGAAGATTGCTTTGGCTGTTATCAATTCATCATAAGTTGATTGAAGATTTGCAGACGCAACTGAAGAAATGGTTATATTGTATGCTGTATCAGCACCAAAAGACATAAAATAATTCGGAAGCCAGCTTGTTGCATCAGCAACATCGATGATAATGATTTTTCCACTGTCGGCTTTTTGAACAATCCAGCTGTAAGGAGCATCGCTCCAGTTATTATAATCTTCTGAGCCGCCGCCAATTGCACAAACGTAACCTTGTGCATAAAGATTGAGAGTAATATTAAAAATGAAAATAAATGAGAGGAATATTTTTGAATTAATTTTCACTGTGCAGGATTATCAATTCAACTTAAACTGAGACTTGATTTCATTATAAACCTCGCTGTCAACCCAATTGTAAAATTTTTTGACTTCAGAATTATCAATTCCATTTTTTCTAAAATCAGATAAAACATTTTTTGATTTTATAAGTATTTCTTCTTCAATCGGAATTAATTTCTGTCGTACACCTGAATTTTCTTTATTCATTAACGCAGATAAATTCAAATAATTTTCGCTTGCATCGTTCTGATCAGAAAACACTTTGTCTTTAAGTTTTAATGCAAGATCACATAAAGGTGCATTACCTGTTTCATCCGCTTGAAGAACTTTTGGCATTGTTCCATCTTCAAGAATCCAGACAGGAATAATAACAGAAGTAAGAGGAAATCCAAGAATTGCCCACATTGTTGTTAGAGATGTAGACTCACCTTTTTTAATTCCTTGAACGACAATTGCCGCGGAACTGGAATGTCTTGGAATGTAATCTCTAAAAAAAATGTAGCTATTATCTTTGTCATTTTCGGGTAAGGATTTGGAAAGATCAGTTTTTGTAAATGAGTGAATCAGGCATCTTGGCACATCATCAATTAAAAACTCAAATGATATTTTTCCTTTTTCACACTTACTTGCAAAAAGTTCTGATGCCGTTTCATATCTTATATAACCATAACCTTTGTTTTCTTTTCCAGCAAAGGAAAAATTTGTTCTTATTAAATATCCTTTTGGTGCAATTGAAGGATCATTCACATCATACTTTATAAATTTAAAATTATCAGTTTCATAATATGCTGCTCCGCCGTTTGCATCGATAACTCCAAAGTTTGCTTCAACACCGAGAGGTTTTGGCAGATCATTTAATAATTTTTCAAAATCCTCTAGTGTTGCACAAGTTTCCAAAGCTAATTTCATAATCCTGCCTTCAAGATCAGAAAGCTTTGTTGTATCATCCATCTTTAGATTATAAGAAGCTGAATTCATAATCCCAAATCCGGATGAATTAAATCCACACCAGACTTCTTTGTTATCTTTATCTTCAGAGTTAACCAGCCCGATGAATTTATATTTCCCATCAAAGAAATAAACTAATTTATTTTGCAAAGCATCCGCATCACGATTTTTTAAAAGTAATGGTCTCCCATCATCAGTAGCTTTGCCTGATACAACTGCTGTTGTGCAAGGTTTCATCGCAATAGTTAGCAGTAATAAAATAATAAAAACAGAAAATAAAGTTTTCATAAAATATTATATCCTTAAAAGCTCAGATTAATCGAAACACGATGTACACTTGGCAAAATATCATATAATGAATAAGCATAATCAAAATAGACTGCAGTACTGCCCAAAGGAACATTTGCACCGGCACCAAATGTAAAATCCTGATCATCATAATTATACTTGTAGCCTGCACGAACAAAAAATCTATCAAAGAAAGAAAACTCCGTTCCAAAGTGCGCACGTTCTGCATTATCATTTGGATGAGTTACATCAATTGCACCTTTCATTTTTACAAATTCATATTCAAAAACATCAAACCCAATTCCCACTTGAAAATTTAAAGGCAATGGAAAATCCTCCGTACTTAAGCGGCTTGGTATTAATCTGCTCAGCGGATAGTTTTTATCCTTGAGATAAGGGAAATCAAGATCAGGCCCATCAAATTTCATATCAGGACCAAAGTTTGTCATACACATTGCTATGGTTAAATTTTGAAAATCCAGCCTGTACTGCGTACCAATATCAAAAGCAATTCCTGATGCGGTCTCATTCCATATTTTTTGATTAATATATTTAACTGTTAGTCCGACACTAAATCGATCAGTTAAATATTTTGCATATGTAATACCAAGTGCAAGATCGCCTGCATAAAAATATCTTCCTGTGCCGTTCGGTTCCTGCTCTGTGGTTATTTCCATCTTATTTGTTGTAAAACTAATCATGCTTGCACCAAACACACCTAAATCACCTGCGTTATAAACAAGTGAGGCTGCATTAAAATCAAAAAGATCAAACCAATTCATATAAGAAAAATGTGCCTGCACATTATTCACTTTTACAATTCCAGCAGGATTCCAGAATATCGCTGAAGCGTCATCTGCAAGTCCAACTATTGCACCGCCCATCCCTTCCGAATGTGCGCCAACTGGCAGTTGAAGAAATTGTGCCCCGGCTGTACCAAGATTTGGATTTTGTGCATAGATATTTCCGAAGCTTATAACTACGAATAAAAGTAATACTATTTTTTTCATTTAATCTCCTGCTTCAGATTATTTTATAATTGCAAATCGTTCTTTAAAATCGGAATCTTTTGTCTTAACTACATAAATGTAGATTCCGGCTGCTAATTCTCTTCCGCCTTCTGTTCTTAAATCCCACACTTCAGTACCGTTTGTTGAATTATGATTAAGCGTTTTAATTAAATCTGCATCAATTGTAAAAATATATATAGTACATTCTGGTGGAAGATTTACAAATTGGATTTGTCTTAATGGTTCGCGTCTAAGTTCTCCAAACTCAGGTTCCCATAAAGAAGAGACTATATATGGATTTGGAACAACTCTTATTTTGCTCAACTCATTGGTTACTTGCTGAGGATCGATATTAGCGCCTTTAATCTTGAAGGAATAAGTATCTTTTATGTTTGGTTTGATCGGTTTAGTTGTTTCGATAGAAAATTTATTTCCTGCTGATGGAGGAGAACTTATAGGAAAAGTCACTCGTCCTTCAATGCCATCAAATGTAAACGTGTCTTGCGAATATAATGTGTCAAGCTGAATCTGTGTACCACTTACTGAAAGCAGGACAAATCCATTTCCACCAAATGTACCATTGCCTTCAATTGAAGCTATATAAACTGTGTCTTTAACAATTGCTTCACTAACAACCTCAAAATTCATTTCAACATTATCAGTTCCACCGATTCTGGAAACACTTTGAATTATTTCCGGTTCAACTAATTTAAGTGAAACCCCGTCGACGGTTGTTTGAATTTGGTCAAGTTGATGTGGGCGATTTTTTATAACGGAATCCTGATTGTTTCTAACCACAGTTATCGCATAGTTAATAGTAATTTTATCACCCTGCTGAGGCCGCAAATCAGGCGCCGCCCCAGCAGCATCGCGCATACTAACCTTTAAACCATCACCTGTAATAATAAGATCTCTTCCACCAACTGGATACGGATAACCAGAACGTATTATTGTATTCAAAGTAATATTTTTTAAATCAAATGAAGTTGGAGATGAAAACTCAATTGCATATTTATACGGTTTTGTAGCATTGGAATCGGTAACTAAAATTGTAACATTTGTTGCAAGATCCCCCACTTCTTTTCTTGGCGTATAAGAAAATGATGTTCTATATTCATTATCAGATAGTGATTCGTTGTCAACAACTGAAGCATCAAGTAAGTAATTTGTGTTTCCTGTATTTAAATTTACAACATCAATTGTAGAGACCGAAGTTCTGCCAATTGCATCTGATCTTGGAATAATAGAAACAGTATTAACTGCATCAATATTATTTCCAATGGGGCTTTCTAAACTTTCAATAGTTGAATTTCCTCGATCAAAAGCAGTTATAGAATACCAATATTCAAAACCGTTGGTAATAGTTGTATCAATATAATTGTACTGTAAACCGGTGTTTTTACCTATAGTATTAACAAGATCAAACTCAGCGATCTTATCCCAACTAATTCCTTTATCCTTACTACGATAAAGTCTGTAACCTTCAAAATCATAACCGGAAAATTCATCATAACTTAATTCAGATTTATCATTCCAATATAATGTTGCTTTGAAATCACCAGCAGAGGAGTAAAGGTTCGGTCGAATAGGAGGTTTTGGTAAATTAAAATTTGCATCAACAGCATTTTGGGCAACAGTTGCCGCGTTAATCATTTCTTCATAAGTATCACCGGCAACAATTGCAGTATAAAAAACTAATGTATCCGTAGGACTCAAAGTATATGGGCCAGATGAAAAATGCCCCTGTATATCCATACCGGAGGCAGGAATTGTTGCAGGATCGTCAAAGTGAATGTCTGAATTATTTCCAACATGGAAATATTTATTTCCATCAGGTGAATTATAAAGATTTGGATCTGAAGTCATATATTGATACTGTATTGAATCTTTATCTGAAAGATTGTCATCATCATATAACATGTAGTGCATATCTGTTATGCCAAGTTGTGTTCCATTAATTTCAGGAGTTTTCAACATCATAACTCCAAAAAATCCCGTTTTTCCATCAGGCCATTCACCCGAAATACCATCATCATAAAAGTAAATTAAGTTCCGTGATTTGATAAAATTCATTTTATCATCTCCCCATTCGGGTAAACCCCCGCTGACGTCTCCAACATCAATATCATTATGCAGATGGAAATAGACTCCATTATAAGTATTGTGACTCGTATTGGTTAATTCGAACTTATAGAATATCATGTTTTTTGCAAAGTTTGTTCCAAACGCATACCCCGTTTGGGCGAGTTGAAGTCCTAAAATTTGAACGGTGTTATTACTGTCATTAAATACACAATAGCTATCCTGATCCGATAGAATAATATTATTACCATCAGCATCTTTAACAGGCCATCCAAGATTTGGATTCCATGAATTTGGATCATCACTAAAAGCAATTCTTGCTGTATCACTGTTATGATACCCAAATGCAGCTTCCCATTCTTCGTTATTAGTAAAACGACCCTGTACAACATTACCAGGAATTCCCACGAATTGATTTATCCTGTAGATATAATTTTTCCCACTGTTTATCGGAAACTCTCCGGAAGGACCCCATTCTATAAATCGGGGATAAAGTTTACCGCGATTTTCAAAAAACAAACCTATGTTACTTGCATTATGGGTTCCTCCAGCACGATCCTGAATTCTTAAAACTTTATTTAATGGTTCTTTATCATTTACATCTTTGTCATACTGCGTATGTCCAGTTGAAGTAATAATTAATATAAGAAACATTATCTGTAGATATAAAACTCTTTTCATTTTTCTGCCTTAAAATAGAATGATTAATTAAATCTCATTGTAAAACCTAAACGAACAGATCGCGGCGGACCATAGTTAGATGGATCTTGCATATATTCAGTCGAATGACTTCCGACAGTCGTATAATCCGGATCACCTGTATCACCATACACATATAGAATGTTTCTATGATCAGTCAAATTCCAAATCTCGGCAAATAATCTTAACCTTAGATTTTCTGCAAACTCAAATTCTTTTCCTATCATCAAATCAATGCTATAAATACCAGGTTCTCTTAATGAGTTTTTTTCAACAAATCCAATGTCCCTGCCTGATGGCGTGTAAGGTGCACCTGAACTTGCTTTAACTATTATACTAAAATCCATATTTTCAAATATTGGAGAATTGAATATCATTGGACCTTCCGAACTGGGAATTGTGTATGTTCCACTTGCATTAAAAACATGTGTTCTGTCAAAATTTAAATAATACAACTGAGTAGATTCTTGTGTGCCTGGATATTGTTCCGTTTCAGATGAAGCACTTCCCTTAGCAACTGAATAAGTATAAGTTAATCCACCAGAAAAATATTTATTTGGTCTAACATCTAAAGTAACTTCAAATCCTTTTATGTTTGCATAATCTTCATTAACATAAAGTGTATAACCAGTATATCTTCCGTCAACAAAAGGAGGATAATAATGTGTTCCGATTAACCCCGTTATATCACGATAATAAGCAGTTAAATTCAAAGCGATGTTATCCGTAAATTGATGTGAGATCCCAACTTCATAGGAAATAGTTCTTTGCGCATCTAAATTTGGCTGTCCAAATAATGGTTCTCGTACGTTTAAATCGTATTGATTATTCTCGAACAGATATTGGAAATCAGGATTTTGGAAAAAGTGTCCGTAAGAAAAATGAAGTTTGGTTCTATCAGAAATTGGATGTGCTATCCCGAATCTGGGAGAAAATTGCGATCGTGATTTAACTTTAATAGTAGAATTAGGATCTAACGAGTTACTTCTGAATTCAACATTAGAGTTCAAATAATCAAATCGTAACCCAAGATTAATAACTAAATACGGTAGCTCAATTTTATCCTGAACATAAGCTGCTCCTTCAAACGGTTCTGTGTAGTAATCATTGATGTAAGGAAAGTTTCTTTTGGGGTCATAAATATTATATAGTTTTAACCAATGCTGCTTATAAGCGGCACCAAATTTCACTTCATTTATTGATCCTAATTGCCAAACAGCATCAGCTTTAAAATCTACTGTTGATGTTCTGCTGTCTGTTAATTCCGGAGGATCAGAATATCTATAAAATTCATGTCCATTCCCAATATCTTCGTAATAACCATAATCAGTAAATTCGCGATATTCTGATGTGTCTTTATCAATACCGGAATAATAACCCTGATTAAAGTAAGAAGCTCTTAAATCATAAAAGAAATTATTTTCAACTGTATGAGTAATACTTAATGAACTTTGCCAGCTATCTGTTCTTCCTCTAAGGTACTGTTCGGGAATATACTTATATGAATGGTTATAATTCTGTCGTTTACTAGAACTTCCTCTGTTTGAAAATGCAATTTTTATAAATGGAATAGCAGTAGTTGATAATTTGCTGAAAAAAGATCTTACATCATTGTATCCAAAAGGAAGATAACTACCTTGATTATTAACCTCTCCGGATATAAAAAAATAATATTCCGGAATAATTATAGGTCCGCTTATACTTCCATTATATCTGTTTTCATGCAAAGATGAATAACGATCAATACCAAATTCACTTGTTCTTGCTTCAAGCTTAGCAGAAAATTTATCGGCTCCATCTCTTGTAACAATATTAACAACTCCGCTTAATGCATTGCCATACTCAGCATTAAAGGTGCCGCTTAATAAACTCATTTCTTGAATAGCATCATTATTAATATCAGTTGCAAGTCCGCCAAGTAAAGGATCAACAACAATGGTTCCATCAATCATATAAGCCACTTCATTTGATCTGCCGCCTCTTACATGAAGATTTGAACCGCTTCCTGTAACACCGGCTTGAAGTGAAAGTAATTCAGTAAATGATGCTATAGGCAATGATTCAATTTCTTCCCGCGTAATCACAGAAATACTACTAGTAACATCTTTTTGAATGAGCTATAGTCTGGCTGTGACAATAATTTCATCAACCTGAATTGTTTGCCGATTTAATACCATTTGCAATAGAGTTGTTTGGTCAACAGTAATTGAAACATCCTGCAACAATAGCGTTTCATATCCTATGTAGCTGAACTTTACATTGTATCTGCCCGGAGATATGTTGAGAATGACATACTCTCCATTAATATTTGTTGCAGCACCTAAGTTGGTTCCCTCGATGATAACATTCGCACCAACTAAAGCTTCACCAGTTTGAGCATCCTTTATGGTACCCGCTAACTTTCCGGTTGTTCCGGCAAAAACAAAAAAAGGAATTAGCAAGAGTAATAACAATATCTTTTTCATAATCAATTCTCGTTTATAACTTGATTCTGGTTAATCATAATTTCTTCAGATTCTTTAAGAATCTTTTTAGCTCTTTGTTTGTCTTTAATTGCACATGCAGTTGCAATTGCATTTATAAGTACAGAAATAGCAGCAAAAGAATTTGTGTATAACATGTTTTCACTTTTTACAATAAGATTTGCTTTTGTAAAAAAAGTAATCGGTGATGCATGTTTGTTTGTAACTGATATAACATCAATCTTTCTTTTGTTTGCATACTCAGCTGCTTCGATAGTTTCTTTTGAGTAAGGTGGAAATGAAAAAACAATCAGCAAATCTTTTGGATTTAAAAATAAAATGTGTTCATTAAATAAAGTATGAGAATGCTGCAATACTGTCGAACTAATTCCAACTTGAGTTAATTGATATGCCAGTATTTCAGCAAGCAAATATGAAATTCCCAATCCGGCAGTAAACACTCTTTCAGATTTTAGAATTCTATCAATCACATAATCAAAAGTTTTACGTTCAACAAGATTAAGAGTATCATTAATATTTTTTATATCAAGATTTGCAACTTCTGTAAGTAAATCTTCCTGTCCTTTTCGTCTTTCAAATAATGGAAAAATTTCTTTGTTGTGCAATTCCTTCTGCAGCGAACCAGTTATTGAATCACGCAGTTCACTGAAACCTTTAAACCCGGCACGTTGAGAAAATCTTACAATTGAAGCGACACTTGCACCTGTTGAAACAGATAAATCCTGAACATTAACAAAAGGAATCTTATCAAAATTATTAACAAAGTAATCTGCAATTTTCTTCTGATTCTTGGGAAGAGAATTGTATTTGCTTGTAATTTTTTCTTTTATTTCTTTGTAACGATCCATAAGAATTAAAATACAAACCTTAAGTCCCTTCCCTTTAGGGGAAGGGATTTAGGGATGGGGTTTTTTACTTTAATAAAGTCATTTTATTTGAGATTACACCAGCATCAGTTTGTAAGGAATAAATATAAATTCCAGAAGTAAGTTTAGAAGCATCAAAATTATAAGTATGTGTTCCAGCTTCAAGAGATTCATTTACAAGTTCAGCTACTTCTTCACCTAGTGCATTAAATACTTTTAGAACTACATTTGAGCTGTGTGGTAATCCAAAAGAAATTTTTGTAGATGGATTAAATGGATTAGGATAATTTTGATCTAAAACATAATCACTTGGAATGTTATTCAAATCTGATTCAACAGAAACAAGTTGATTATATTTTTGTTGTGCTTGTTCTAAACTTGCGAGCATTACTGCTTCATTTATATCATATGCTAATGCAACATAAAAAACAACTGAATCACCAGAAGCAATTGTTTTAGAATTCAAGGCTGGAATAATTGCAGGAGCATCTACAGTTGGATTATTTGGATCGGTAATAAATAAAGAATCAAATGAATTATAACTTAACCAGCTATAAAACAGAGAATCATTTTCATAATCTGTAAAATAATAAAACGATCCAACTGATTTTAAATCTTCAGATAAAACTTTAAATCCCACGGCTTTATTATTCTTCACTGTAATTATTTTACTCTGAGCAGAATAAGTTACAGTATCACCTCCAATTCTACTATTTTCAATCCTTGGAAGAAACTCCCAGCCATTTATTGCGTTAATAGTATTAGCTTCTCGATTTATAACTGTATATTTTATAATAATTGCATTGATATTTTGCCAGCAGTAAACATTTTCTTTTTCAAGCACATTTGGAGGTGCACTTGAGTAAGAGTTATTATAACTTCCATAAATTTCGTAGTCTCCAAATGTCGGGCTGGTTAATAGTGTTGTTGGTTCTTCAATATCGAGATCCAATATCAAATCAAAAACTGCATCAGGTGAAGTACCAACTAATAAAGATGTTCTATATACTTGTCGAATCGTATCAGGTAATGAATAAAGTGCAACCCTCCCGTATTCAGTAACATAGACATTTAAATTGTCTAGATATAAATCAACCTGACTAAATGAGTATGAATTTAAACTAATTAAAAAAAACAAAAGGACAATCTTAAATCGTGCAAATATTTTCATTTTTTATCTCCTTAAGTAATTGGAACATTTATTAATAATATATTTAGAAAATCTTAAATTTATTGGGCTATACTTCAATTTTATAATTCTAAATTAATTTACGCAATCAAATAACACTTTAATTATCTTCCATCTTGAATTGCTACTCGTACAGTAAAAGGTTCACTATGAATTCTCATAGGGATATAAAATTCATGTAGATTTACACTCATATTCATTGTTGTTCCATTTACATTAAACCAAGAAGATCCTACTGTCCTTGGAATAACCGCGTTATCGGTATTATACCATGTAATCGTAGTTGAATAGTTCCCATTCACATTAACGGAAATGTTGTTTTGGTAATAACCCGCTGATACATAACTTGTTGAATAATTCAAGGAATAATTAAAATTCATAAATGTGAAAGAGTAAGAAGGTGTACATTGAGTAAACCACCTTCCATATAAATCATCCCAATATGTATATGTAGTCCAGGTATTATAGGGAGAAACAATCTTTGCTAGATTCGTATGTTTTGATTCAAGGTTATTCAATGGATCAGAAACTTGCTCACTACAACTATAGAACAAAACTGTTGCAAATAATAATAGTGTGAATAATTTTACTTTTTTCATTTTTTCCTCCTAATAGATTTTTCGAAATTTCGAACAATTGAAGCTAGCTCTAAAAATTTAAAATATCCAACATAAAAAGTGTATTTCAATGCCAGTTAAAAAGGTTTGGCGGAATTAACAATAGTAATCCTAATAACATTAAAATAATTTGTAAAGGAATAACCCACTTAGCCCATTTTTCCCAGGGAACTTTTGCCATCGATAACGATCCCATCGTAACTGCAGAAGTTGGTATTATAATATTTGTGTATTCACCAAATTGAAAAGCAAGTATCGCTGTTTGTCTTGATACTCCAGCTAAATCAGCAAGCGGCGACATAATAGGCATTGTTAATGCTGCCTGCCCGCTTCCTGAATGCACAAAGAAATTAATTATTGCCTGCACAACAAACATTTTTTGCGATGCAAAAACCGGCGAGGAAGATTGAATGTATGGAGATAGTCCGTAAAGTACTGTATCAATAATATGTCCGTCTCTCGAAATAACAAGTGTTGCTCTTGCCAGTGCTATAATTAGAGCTGTTCCAACTAAATCTTTTGCACCATCAATAAAGCTTTTTATTAACACGTCACTTTTTAATCCGCCGATAATTCCGACAACAATTCCCATTATAAAAAACATTCCGGCAATTTCTTCGATGTACCAATCCAGTTCAACGACACCAACAACGAGCATCACTAACGACAGTACAAAAGTTAAAAGAACAAATTTATGCTTTAATGAAAAATGATTTTCATTATTATAAATGTAGTCGAAGTGTTCATTTTTCCTCCGCTCGTTATCTTCAATAAAGGTGGGGCTGATTTCAGGTTTTTTCGAAAGTCTTTTTACATAATAAAGTAAAAAGAAAATTGCAGCAGTTGTTGAGATTGCCCAGCAAATCATTCGATATCCAATTCCTGAAAACAACGGAACATCAGCAATACCCTGCGCAATGCCGACGTTAAATGGGTTTAGGAATGCACTTGCAAATCCAACGTGTGCTCCAACAAGGGGGATTGCAACCCCAACAATTGAGTCATAACCAAGCGCTAAACAAATTGGTACAATGATTAATACAAAAGGAATAATTTCTTCATTCATTCCAAAGGTTGCACCGCCGAGTGAAAACATTAATATTAAAACAGGGATAAAAAATGATCGAAGTGTCGCTGAGTTTTTGTGAGCTTTGGCAAGTTTGTTAATCAATGAGTTTATCGCATCTGTTTTTGCAAGCACGTTGAAAGCCCCGCCAACAATTAGCACAAAACCTATTATCATTGCCGCTTCAACAAAACCTTTTAGCGGTGCAATGAACAACGCAAAAAATCCTTGAGGATTGCTGTCTACATATTTAAATGAATTTTGAACAACAACTTCTTTTCCATCAACAACTGCACGCTCATAACTGCCGCCGGGAATAATCCACGTAAGTGCGGCAATTAACACTAACAGAGAAAAAATTAATAAGTAAGTGTTTGGAACTTTAAACTTAAATTTTTTCTTGTTGTTCATTCAATTACTTCTTTGGTTGTAAGATTAAACTTATCGCCATTGATTAAGACATGAAGTTTCATATTACTTATTCCAAGATTTCCTTTTTTATCTTCACGAATATTTTTTGAATTGGTTGGATCATAAACAAGCACTTGATTTTTACCAAACACTTCAAATGTATCATCAGGATTAACAATAATTGAAGTTGATTCATCTATTGCTATTCCAAAAAGATTTGGATGTTCAATAAGCGAAGCAATCGTTCTGTTGTGTCTTTTGCGTTTAAGAAAATGCTGATCGATGATAACAGTTTTTAAAAATCCAAACCCTTGTTTAGTTTCAACATTTCCTTTTTCGATTGTAACGAATGAAACAGAAGAATCTTTATTAATAAGCTCATTTCCTGTAATCATCACCTCACTCATTACTGCTGCCCCTGCACTTGTGCCGCCAACGGTTCCGCCATTATTGTAAATATCAAATACTTTCTCCAACAATTTTGTGCCGAGCATATCACGTGTTAAATCACTTTGATCGCCGCCGGTAAAGAATACAGCATTTGCCCATTCCATCTTTTTTAAGTTGGCTTCATCATCCGCCGTTTCGCGGGTGAATAAAATGTAATCAGCTTTGGCACGCAATTCGGTAAAAGTCTTTTGTTCTATTTCGCTGTTCAGTTTAGGCTCCGAACCTGCATTTGGTATAATAATTATTCTTGCATTAGAACCGCCTGCAAGTTCAACAAACTTTTTTTCAATTTCAGGAGTTTGAACTCCGCCAATAATTAATAAATGACCTTTTGTCTGCGAAAAGTTTTGTTGAAAGAAAACAAAAACTAAAATGATAATTGGGTAGAATAATTTTTTCATTTTGTTAATCCTTTTTTACAAGTTCGAGAGCTATCTCTGCTGATTTAATTAAATCTTCTATTAAAATAAATTCTTCATTTGAGTGAGGATTCTGTGCGCCGATGCCAAGGTTAACCGATTCAATACCCCTGCCATTTAAAGAGTTAGCGTCACTTCCTCCAAGAGATATTTTAGGAATTGGTTCCAGCCCGACTTTTTTTATTGCACGAACTGTTTCTTGAAACACCGAAGAATTTTCGGGAACGGTATAAGGCATAAAATCCCAGAAATAATCGACTTCAAATTTTGCCCCAAGCTTTTCAGATTCCTCCTTAAATATAGAAACAAGCTGATCGAAATAATTTTCTGCTTTTTTCAGATTGAATGATCGAACTTCACCTTCAAGTTCAGTTAATTCCGGGATCACATTTACAGCCGAGCCGCTTTTTAACAAACCTATATTCATTGTGGTTTCTTCATCTATTCTTCCAATCGGAAGCCTGCTGATAGCTTTTGCCGCAGCCACCATCGAATTGATGCCTTTTTCAGGAGATATTCCGGAGTGTGAAGCTTTACCAATAATTTTTATTTTTAATCCAATTGCACCGCAAGCTGAATAGATAAAATTTCCAGGGCGATATCCCGAATCGAAAATGAATCCTTTTTTTATTTCGCCGTTCACCCCAAGATTTTTCGAGCCAAGCAAAGTTGTTTCCTCGCAGGTTGTAAAAGCAATGGTAAAATCTTTTACGGGAATTTTTTCATTCGCAATTTTTTCAAGAGTATAAAGTAATACAGCAACACCAGCGCGATTATCGACTCCAAGCACAGTATCGCCTGATGAAACTATTCGATCTTCTTTTATAATTGGTTTAAGATTTTCTGTTGGTCTTGCAGTATCCATGTGGGAAGTTAGAATAAAATCACCGCCAGTACCAATTTTACAAATTAAATTACCTGTATTGCTATTGGTAAATCTTGCAGCCTCATCTCCATAAACAGCGTAGTTATACTTTGAGAGAAATGATTTAATAAAATCAGCAAGAGGTTTTTCATTACTGGAAAGAGCATTTATTCCAGCAACTTCTAAAAATAAATTTACAAGACGGGAGGAATTATTTTGTAACATCAATTACAGCAACCTATATGTTTGTAATAATTGTTACATAATTACACAAAATAATTTTACAAGTCAAGAAATATTTTCAATAGAAAGAAAATATTTTATTCGTCGCTTAGGTCGTCAAGAATTACATCCTTCTTCAGAAAACCATCCTTAATCAGGCTGTCCTTTGAACGATACATAACAATAGTGAGTTCGTTAGTGCCGTAGTAGCCAGTAGATTCAATACGAACTCCATTTATTTCTTTGGAAAGCTTTACGTGCGAGATGAGATTGTCAATATCAATTAATGAGTGTTCGATTTTGGATTTCTTTACGGGAATGTTTGATAAAGCCCAGTAAATTCCTTTCTTTGCATTTTGTAATGCGAATTCAACATCGCTTTCTATTGTTGATTGAGCGAAAGTAAACGAACCGAAAAAGCACAGGAGAAAAAATATTTTAAGACTCATGCTGCCCTCAAGATTTTTTTTTGTTTAATAATAAACAGTTTTTATCAAATCTTTAACAATGGTGATTTAAAATACACATTTCACCCACAAAATAAATAAGGATTGACATCATCAGAATTAAATATTATTTTGGAAACCAGAAAAACCATAATAGTTTCCAATGGCTAAAACAATGAAAATAAAAGCAAACGAAGTAAACCCGGAAAGAGAAAGAATTCTCAACTTCGTTTCGGAAAAATTTTTTCGAGAAGGATTCTATAAAACATCCATCGACTCACTTGCGGCAGAACTGCATGTAAGTAAAAAAACTATTTACAAGAATTTTGCAACTAAAGAACAAATAGTAGAAGAAATGGTTTTCGTTCTTTTAAATGAAACGTCTTTAAAAATTGATGAGATAATAAAATCAGATGTTACCTCTCTTCACAAAGCTTTGAAAATGTTTGAAGTGATGGGAAGTGTTACGCTAAAGCTAAGTGACAATTGGGTAAAGGATATTCAAATACACATGCCGCAGTTATGGGAAAAGATTGATGAGTTTAGAACCAAACGTGCTTATGCAATCTTTTCAAATATTATTGAAGAAGGAAAGAAGGAAGGGAATTTTATTGATAAACCAAATGAATTAATAATTCATCTTTTCATTAATTCTATAAGATCCATTGTCAATCCTCAATTTATTTTTACGCATAAGTTCAGTTTCAGAGAAGCATTCCAGCACACGTTTGAAATTCTGTTTAACGGAATTTTAACTTCAAAAGGTAAAAAACAATTTGATAAAATATTTTCCAAGGTAATCAAATGAAAATAACACTCGCACTTTTTTTAATCGGCATTTCGTTCACATTCTTTTCTTGCGGAAATGGAAATGACAAAAACACAATTGAAGCATCAGGCAATATAGAAGCAACAAATGTTACTATAAGTTCCCAGGCGTCGGGTGAAATCCAATCCATAATGAAAGATGAAGGAAGCTTAGTTGCTAAGGGAGATACTGTATTAATCATCGATCCTATTAACTATAAATTAAAGTTAGATGAAGCACTTTCATCATTACAATCTGCCGAAGCACAATATTCATTGTTGAAATCCGGTGCAAGAAAAGAAGACATTGCACAAAGTGAATCAGCTTTAACGCAGACTGAAATAAATTTGCAACAAGCTGAAAAAGATAAAGAGAGATTTGAAAAACTATATGAAAGTAAATCAATTACAAAAAAACAATTTGAAGATGCTGTTAACCGATATGAAATTACGTCGGCTCAGTTCAATTCTGCAAAAGACAATCTAAAAAAAATAAAAAACCTCGCCCGACCGGAAGAACTTAGCCAGGCAGACGCAAATGTTAATCGTGTTAAAGCGAGCATTGAGCTGCTCAAAAAAAATTACAATGATTGTTTTGTAACTGCACCTTCAAATGGATTTATAGTAAAGAAGTTTGTTGAAGAAGGTGAGTACGCGGGAATGCTTTCATCACTTTTTAAATTGGCTGATCTTACCAATGTTGAGTTAGTTATATATGTTTCAGAAACCGAATTAGGAAAAGTTAAACTCGAACAGGATGCAGAAGTAAAAGTAGATACTTATCCAGATAAAACTTTTAAGGGTAAAGTAATTTACATTTCTCCAGAAGCAGAATTCACTCCTAAAAATATTCAGACAAAAGAAGAGCGTACTAAGCTTGTATTTTCTGTAAGGATTTCAATCTCAAATCCGGATATGGAATTAAAACCCGGTATGCCTGCGGATGCAACGATAAAACTAAAATAATATATATGAATAAAGCGATTGAATTAAATAATCTTTATAAAAAATTCGGTGAGATAATAGCAGTCAGCGGAATTGATTTAACTGTTGGCGCAGGAGAAATGTTTGGGCTTGTTGGTCCGGATGGTGCAGGTAAAACAACTACAATAAAAATTATGTGCGGTCTCCTTGGAGCAGACTCTGGAAATGTTTTTATTCTTAATGAAGATATCAAAAAGAGCAGGAAATTAATTCAAAATAGTATTGGTTATCTTTCCCAAAAGTTTAGTCTTTATGGTGATTTATCTGTTGATGAGAACATTGAGTTCTTTGCCGAGATACATAACGTAAAAGATTTTAAAGAAAGAAGAAATGAACTTTTGGAATTCACAAGATTAATTCCTTTTAGGAATAGGTTAGCAGATAAACTTTCTGGAGGAATGAAACAGAAACTTGCTCTTGCCTGCAGCCTAATTCATAAACCAAAAATACTTTTTCTTGATGAGCCAACAACCGGTGTTGATCCAGTATCACGCAGAGATTTTTGGAAAATATTATCTGATCTTCAGAAAGATGGAATAACAATTTTTATGACAACTCCGTATTTAGATGAAGCAGAAAGATGCAACCGGGTTGCACTTATGCATCAAGGAAAAATTATAAGTCTTGATACACCTTTACAAATTAAACAGCAAATGGAATTTCAAACTTTTGAAATAATTACAAGCGATATTAAAAAAACTTACAGGCTATTAAAAGAAACAAATAATTTTGAATCACAAATCTTTGGCGATCGCATTGATCTAATTCTAAAAGATGAAGAAAAAGATTTTGCAGCAATACAAATACTTCTGAAAGATAATGACATTCAACTAATAAGTAAAAAAGAAATTTCCCCCTCGCTTGAAAATGTATTTATTCACTTAGTGAAAAAAGCTAACTAGGATTTAAAATGATAAACAAAAAATATTTTCTTCAGTTAATAATTATAATGCTTGCTGTGTTTGCACAAAATATTTTTTCACAGGAACTAACACTGAAACAAAGCATTGAACTTGGATTAAAGAACAGCAAAGATTTAATCATTTCAAAATCAAAAGTTGTTGGTGCAGAAGAAAAGATAAATGAATTTGGATCGCAGATGCTGCCGCAATTAAAGCTAAATGCTTCTTATACAAAATTAAGTGATGTAATTCCTTTTCAAATTGCAACGCCCTTTTTTCCAATTTCAATTAAAATTGCAGACCCTGTGTTGAACAATTACCAAATAAAGCTATCACTGCAACAGCCTTTATTTACAGGCTTCAGGCTGTCATCATTAAAAAATACAGCGGAATATAATTTTGAGGTAGCTAATCTTGAGTACGAATCAAGCATAAATGATTATGCAATAAAAATTCAGGAAGCATTCTGGAACTTTTACAATGCGAAGCAAATAGTTGAATTAACAAGTGAGCAGTTAACCTCACTAAACAATAATGTTACTGATACAAAAAACTTTCTTGATAATGGATTGGTAAGTCTAAACGATTTATTAAAGCTTCAGGTTCAGCAATCAAACACCGAACTAAAATTAATTGAAGCAAAAAATAATCTTGATCTTGCAAGAATGAATTTTAATCGTGTGATTGGTGTTTCGATTAACTCAGATACAAAAATAATTACCCAAGAATTCGGTTCGGATTTTATCAATTATAATCCCGGTGAAATTTTAGCCGAAGCAAAATCAAATCGAAACGAACTAAAAGCATTAGAGAAAAAAGTTTCCGCAGCAGACGAATCGATTACCTCAGCTAATTCAACATGGTTCCCAAACATTTATCTCTTTGGTGATATTTATTACGCAAATCCAAATCAAAGAATTTTTCCGCAGCGCAATCAATTTGATGATACGTGGGATGTTGGTGTATCACTTAATTGGGATTTGTGGGATTGGGGTTTGACCTCTTCAAAATCTTCGCAGGCAGAGCAATTAAAAATTCAAGCAGAAACTTCTCTCGCTCAATTAAATGAAGCAATCGAAATTGAAGTTTATCAGACATATTTCAATTACAATAAATCAAAAGATAAAATTATTGTCTCAAGAAAAGCAGTTGAACAAGCAGAAGAAAATTATCGCATTACAAAAGAGAAATACGATGTTCAGCTCGCAACAAGCAGTGAACTAGTTGATGCACAGACCTATTTGCTTTCGGCAAAAACCAATTTGTCTCAATCATTATCTGAATATGAATTATTAAAAGTAAAACTCGATAGATCAATCGGACGAAGAATTTATTAATTATTTGATTGCTTAATTGTCAAATCGTTTTCAGCAATTAAGCAATTCAACAGTTTAGCAATTACTTACGTTTATCGTGATCCTAATGGATGCAAAAATATAAATTATGAATAGTATCGAAGTAGACGGCATAACTAAAAAATTCGGCAGCTTCATTTCTGTTGATAGCATATCATTCAACGTAAAGAAAGGTGAAGTGTTTGGATTCCTTGGTGCAAACGGCGCAGGAAAATCTACAACAATAAGAATGTTGTGCGGAATTATTTCGCCAACATCCGGCGACGCAATGGTTGGTGGTTACAGCATTGCAAAAGAACCAGATAAAGTAAAAACTAAAATCGGATATATGTCTCAGCGCTTTTCGCTTTATAATGATTTAACTGTTGAAGAGAATATTAATTTCTTTGGCGGAGTTTACGCGTTAGATGGAAAAGATTTGGTCGATAGAAAAAATTGGGTGCTTTCAATTGCTGATTTAAAAGGAAAAGAAAAATTATTAACCGCATCATTGCCCGGCGGTATTAAACAACGGCTTGCGCTCGGTACAGCAGTTATTCATAGACCAGAAATTGTTTTTCTCGATGAACCGACAAGCGGAGTTGATCCAATTTCCCGCAGAAACTTCTGGGATTTGATAAATCAACTTTCCAATGAGGGAACAACTGTTTTTGTTACAACTCATTATCTTGAAGAAGCTGAGTTTTGCAACAATATAATTTTGATTGATGCTGGAAAATTAATTGCCGAAGGAACTTCAAAAGAATTAAAAACTAATTATCTAAAATTCCCTCTTCTTGAAATTGAATGCGAGCATGTTGTTGACGCAATGGATATTTTAAATAAAGAAGGTTTTGTTGAAGACACTTCGATATTTGGGAACAATATTCACATTAGTGTAAATGAAAAATATTCTTCCGATAATCAAATTAAAAATATTTTAACTTCACAAAACCATATTAAAGTGAAGCGAATCGAAAAGATTACTCCAACCTTGGAAGATGTGTTTATTTATTTATTGGAGAAAAAAAACGTAGCACCGACTTGAGTCTGTGCTTTACTTTATATTTATTAAAATCAAGAATCACAGACTAAAGTCTGTGCTACGGAACTAATAATGTATAGAAGATTATTTTCAGTTATAAAAAAAGAATTTTTGCAATTGAAACGCGATGTGCGTTTGCTTTTTGTGTTATTTTTCTTCCCTGTTTTCCTTCTTGTGATTTTTGGATATGCTGTAAACTTCGATGTTAAACATATAAAACTTGCTATTTATGATCAGGATAAATCTGATGTGAGCCGGGATTTTATTAAATCGCTTACCAACACAGAGTATTTTGATTTTGTTTACTACATTAACTCCGAAAAAGAAATAAACAAACTGCTTGATAATAATGATGCCCAGTTTGTATTGATAATTCCAGAAGATCTTTCAGAAAAATTTTATTCCGATCAAGAAGTTAAAATTCAATTTATCATTGATGGAGTAAACAGCAACACAGGAGCTATAATAAAGAACTATGTTACTGCAGCGACAGCATCATTCAGTTCTAAACTTCAAAGCGAAGTTCTTGCGAAAAAAGGAACTAAAATATCTGAAACAATTAATGTTGAGCCGCAGTTTTGGTTTAACCAAGATTTGCAGACAACAAAATTTTTAATCCCCGGTTTGATAGCAATGATTCTAATCGTTACCGCTGTTGTTTCTGTTTCGCTTACTTTAGTCCGCGAAAAAGAGAAAGGAACCATTGAACAAATAAATGTATCTGCGCTCAGTTCGTTTGAATTATTAGTTGGCAAAGTTTTTCCTTTTATATTAATTGCATTAATTAATTCTGCTTTAATACTTATCGCCGGATATTTTTTATTTGGCGTTGTTGTAAAAGGAAGTTTTTTTCTGCTGTTTTTAACAACTTTAATTTTTCTTGCCGCAGCTACCAGTCTTGGTGTTTTTATTTCTGTTATTTCTGATTCGCAGCAAGTTGCGTTTTCAATCGCAACTTTTGTTTCACTTTTGCCCGCAACAATTTTATCGGGTTTTGTTTTTCCAATTGACAGCATGCCAATTGCTGTTCAGGTAATTACAAATATTACTCCGGCAAAATTTTACAATGTAATTCTTCGTGCAATTATTTTACGCGGAGTCGGAGTTGAAGCCTTCTGGCAGCAGATAATCTATCTTTTATTATTTATGAGTTTCTTTGGCGGATTATCAATTCTTATCAACAAAAGAAAAATGAATGCGGAATGAAAAAAATAATTTACTTTATTAAAAAAGAATTTCAGCAATTCAGGCGCGACCCCAAAATGTTTGCAGTAATTTTAATTGCACCTGTAATCCAATTAGTTTTTCTTGGATATGCTGCTAATCTTGATGTTGATAAAATTAAAACCGTCATATATGACCAAGACAGGAGCAACGAAAGCAGAAAACTTATTGAAAAGTTTACAAGCTCAGGATATTTTCAGGTTTATGATTATGCAGAAAGTTATCCTGAAGTAACAAAATTAATTGATAACGGAAAAGTTATTCTCGCACTAGTTATCCCGAGAGATTTTGAAAAAATGGTTAACAGAAATGAAACTATTTTTTTGCAAACTTTATTTGATGGCTCGGATGGGAACACTGCTTCAATCGCTGCTGGATATATGCAAACTATAGTTTCCTCTTATGCAAAGGAAATAATAATAAAAAGATTAATTCGAATTGGAATGAAAAATATTCCTGCAGGAAATTTAACAACAGAAATACGGGTTTGGTATAACCCAACATTAAAGACAAGGAATTTTATGGTGCCTGGAATAGTTGGGTTGCTGCTTTCAGTAATCACTTTAATTTTAACTTCACTTGCAGTTGTAAAAGAAAAAGAAATTGGAACGATGGAACAACTGATTGTTACACCTTTAAAACCATATCAAATAATAATTGGCAAGCTTGTTCCATTTGTATTTTTAGGATTTGCCGCCGTTATAATAGTTCTTACAGCGATGAGATTTATTTTCAATATCCCTGTTAAAGGCGATATTATTTTCCTATTTGCATCAGCATTCTTTTACATTCTCTCCACACTCGGATTAGGATTATTTGTTTCGACAATATCAAAAACACAGCAGCAGGCAATGATGATTTCAATATTTGTTGTATTGATGCCGATGGTGTTTCTTTCTGGCTTTGCATTCCCGATTGAAAATATGCCGCCGATTATTCAATTTATTTCTTACGTTGTTCCGCTTCGGTATTTTATTACAATAATACGCGGAGTTGTAACAAAAGGATTGGGCTTTGCCGAACTTTGGCAGAATGCATTAGTGCTTTTACTTTTTGGTATAACGATTTTTTCTCTTAGTTCCTTACGTTTTCAAAAAAAGATGGAATAATTTTTTATCTTTAGTAAATGAAAAAAAATGATATTAAACTTTTTGAGGAAATATTTTCTGAAGAGATAATTTCAAACGAAAGTTTCCGTTCAAAAGTGCTTGCGGGAATAATTGGATTTTTAATCATCATTGTGCTATTAATTTCTTTAGTATTTAAAGAACAATTCAAAGACATTTCTCAATTTCCGATTATCATTCAGTTAACATTAATTATTCTTGCAGTAATTTTTGTGCGCGCTTTGTTTGTTAGCCGCGCCGCAAAGCGATGGACTCGCTTTGGCATTAAAGCATTCATTGCAATAAGGTATATCAATGCTTTTATAGAGATCAGTGTTCCAAGTATTGTGTTGATAATTTACTCATTCAACCTGCCTTCTGTTTATCCGCTGTTTACTCCAATTGCATTATTGTATTTTATAATAATTATGCTTTCATCACTTGAGTTAGATTTTAAGCTTTGCGTTTTTTCAGGTTTGATGGCAGCAATACAATATACAGTGATTGCATTTTACTTAAGCAACAAACCATTTCCTGATGATGCCGTAAAAGTTAGTTCATTCTTCCCCGCTTATTTGGGTACGGCAGCTTTGTTTTTTATTTCAGGTCATACTGCGGGACTGATTACCAATCAAATAAAAAAAGGATTGATAAAGCACTACAAAGCACAAGCCGAACGAAATGAAATTCAAAAACTTTTTGGTCAGCAAATCTCAAAAGAAATAGTTGATGAAATTTTAAACAACAAATATGAAATTCAAGGTCGGGTAAAATTTGCAGCAATTATGTTTTTAGACATAAGAAATTTTTCAATCTTTGCTCAAGACAAATCACCTGAAGAAATCATTTCATATCAGAATAATGTATTTTCGTTCATCATCGAAATCATAAATAAAAATAAAGGAATCGTTACCCAAATTATGGGCGATGGTTTGATGGCTATTTTTGGTGCTCCGATTGAACACGATAATGATTGCCAGCTTGCAGTTAATTCCGCTTTAGAAATTTATGCTGAATTAAAAAAACGAAACGATGAACGATCGTTACCGGAAACGGTTATAAGAATTGGAATAAATGCCGGTGAAGTTGTTACTGGAAATGTTGGGACAAGTGAGCGAAAACAGTATTCAATTACGGGACAGCCAGTAATCATTGCGGCACGACTTGAGCAAATAAATAAAGAATTGGGCTCAACAATTTTAATTTCTGATATTGTGTATAAGCGAATTAGCCTAATAGACGAGCCCAAATATCATAAAGATGTAATTATAAAAGGTATTACTGAATCAATTACTGTTTATCAATTAGTTTAATAGTAGATTGTTTTTCTTTGGATAATAAAATACCAAATATTATGTTTGTAAGGAAAAACTAACATATGTAAGGATATCCTAACAATTAAATGATCGTACATAAACTACTAAACGAAATTTTTTCTACTTATTCAAACATTGCCGTACTCAGAGCAATGCAAGATAATCGCCAAGGTCTTTCAGGTCGTGAAATATCAAAAAAAGCTGATTTGAGCGCTCCCTCTTGTTTTCAAGCACTTAAAAAATTAGAAAGACTAAAACTTGTTGCAAGGCAAAAAGGCGGTAGAGATCATTTATTCACATTAAATTTTGAAAATGTTGCTTTAAATGAAGCTATTATTCCTGTACTAGAATTTGAAAGAAACTGGTTAATTAGAATTTTAAGTGAAATAAAAAAGAATCTGAAAAATGATAGCTTAAGCTTAATACTTTTTGGTAGCGTTGCCAGGGCGGAGGAAAATTACGAAAGCGATTTTGATATTATAATTATTCTGAAAGAATCAAAAACCAGTTCTCAACTTGACGATAAAGTAACCAAGCTTTCAATACAATTAAACAAAAAATTTGGAATAAGCTTGTCAACGATATCGCTTTCATTATATGATTTTAAAAAGAGAGCTAAGAAAAATCTGCCGCCTGTTAATAATATTTTAGCTGAAGGAAAAGTATTTAGCGGTCTTTCAATAAGGAAATTATTGGATTACTAAGAAAAAACCAAAGCATTAAATCACCTTCGTAAAATAATTGATCAGAAAAATTTTGTTTCCTATTCTGGTGAAGAATACAACTATAAGGATATTGTGGAGTTACAAAAGAATGCACAAAGATTTCTAACCTGGGCATTAAAAATTTTAGATAATTAGGCTAATAAAAAACATGAATAGAGTAAAAATCGATTTGCCGCAAAAATTTATTTACTCAACAGAAATTACTGTTAGAGTTTATGATGTAAACTTTGCCGGTCATCTTAGTAATGATTCAATACTTTCAATGGTACACGAAGCAAGAATAAGATTTTTAAAAAATTATGGATTTTCAGAAGTTAATACTGCCGGAGCTGGAATTATTATGTCTGATGCTGCACTTCAATACAAATCTCAAGGCTATCATGGAGATGTTTTACTATTTGAAGTAACCGTTGAAAATTTTATAAAGAATGGCTGTGATTTTGTTTTTAGAATTACTAACAAAGCAAACGGAAAAGAAATTGCCCGTGCAAAAACTGGAATTGCATTTTTTAATTATGATAAAAATAAAATTGTAACTGTCCCCCAAAAATTTAATGAGCTTATCGATTCTCTAAAAGTATAAAATATAACAGGTACCACTTTTGTTTGAAAACATATTATTTACAGCAAACATTGTTGCCCCGGTCTTTTTGATTATTGCTGTTGGATACTTTGCAAGAAGATTAAGAATTATCAACGAAGTTTTTGTTGATGTAACTTCAAAGTTTGTTTTCCAAATTTCACTGCCGGTATTTATCTTCTTTAAAATTTCCGAACTTGATCTGTCACAAGCACTTGAATTAAATCAGATTGGATATATTTATTCCGGAACAATAATCACTTACCTGCTTATTTGGTTTGGTTCAACATTTTTTATAAAAAATTCAAAAGACAAAAGTGCTTTTATCCAGGGAGCATTCAGAGGCAACTATGCAATTATTGGTCTTGCACTTATTTCAAATTTATTTGGCAATAATGCACTTGGCAAAGCTACAGTAATACTTGCATTCGTGCTTCCGCTGTATAATATTCTTGCGGTTATTGTTTTAACAGTTCCAATGCACGAAGGAAAAGTAAATATTAAAAAAGCTTTACTTGATATTTTACTTAACCCGCTTATACTTGCTGTCATATTTGCTTTACCTTTCTCGTACTTTAAAGTTAAAATTCCTGAAATGTTTATAACAACCGGAAGTTTTCTTTCTGATCTTGCCTTGCCGTTGGCGTTAATTGGAATCGGTGGTTCACTTAACACTGAGAATTTAAAGCGCGCTTCTAATCTTGCAGTTAGTTCATCATTGATAAAAATTGTCGCTATCCCAATTGTTCTTACAACGGGAGCTGTTTTTTTAGGATATGAAAAAGTTGATTTAGGAATAATGTTTATAGTCTTTGCCTGTCCCTCTGCAATTGCAAGTTTTGTAATGGCAGATGTTATGGGTGCAAACTCCAGACTTTCTGGAAATATAATTATGATTACAACTCTCGGTTCAGTTTTTACAATTGCAATAGGCATTTTGCTTTTAAAAAGTTTTGGTTTGATTTAAACATAAATCGTCATTGCGATCCCGATTTTAGTTGGAAGAAATAATCTGGCTAATAAAAAGATTATCCTAATTAATTCACCTTGCGGATGTTATAGAAAACCTTGAAGGTTTTTCTAACTTAACTTAGTTTAATATTATACAATCACATTTATTTTAAAGTGAAACCTTCAAGGTTTAGCTTTTGTGTAACCTGAATTAATTATTTTTAGGAGTAAATAATGAAAGTAATATTAGATCTTTGCGTCGTGCCAATTGGTGTTGGGCTTTCTGTTTCAAAATATATTGCAGAGTGTGAAAAGATTTTGAAGCAAGCCGGACTTAATACAATGCTTCACGCTTACGGAACTAACATTGAAGGTGAATGGGATGATGTTTTTGCTGCGATAAAAAAATGTCACGAGCGCGTTCACGAAATGGGGGCACCAAGAATTTCTTCAACACTAAGAATTGGAACAAGAACAGATCGCAATCAAACAATGGAAGACAAAATTAAAAGCGTTCAGTTAAAAATTTCTAAAGATAATATTGTTTGAAACTCACTTTAGCATTTTTTCGTTAATAAATATTATACGATAATGTACAAACTTTAAATTGGATCATTAGTATGAAGTATAGTCAAGCAGAAACTCCGATCGAAAAATTAACTTATCCCATTCAAGAATTTTTACATAAAGAAGCCTCGGGTGGAATACTTTTAATTATATGCACAATCATTGCTTTAGTCTGGGCTAACTCACCGCTGGCAGAATCTTATCATCATTTGTGGGAAACATATTTATCCATCAATGTTGGCGGCGCTGGATTAAGCTACTCCCTTCATCATTGGATAAACGATGGATTGATGGTGATTTTTTTCTTTGTTGTCGGATTAGAAATTAAAAGAGAATTACTTGTTGGTGAATTATCTTCTGTAAAAAAGGCCGCATTGCCAATTGCTGCAGCTTTAGGCGGAATGATTTTTCCAGCTTTGATTTATACAATTTTTAATTCTGGTAGTGAAGGTGCATCAGGTTGGGGAATTCCGATGGCAACTGATATTGCATTTGTTGTCGGCATACTTGCGCTGCTTGGCAAAAAAGTTCCGCTTGCACTAAAGATTTTTATTCTTGCGCTTGCAATTGTAGATGACCTTGGCGCTGTATTAGTTATCGCAATTTTCTATACATCAAATATTTCTTTAACAAGTTTGATGATTGCTGGTGGACTTATTATACTCTTAATAATAATGAATCGCATGGGTGTAAGAAATTTGATTCTTTACACTTTGGTTGGAATTGTTTTGTGGTTAGCCTTCGTAAAATCAGGAGTGCACGCAACTGTAGCCGGAGTTTTACTTGCCTTTACAATTCCGGTTTCTTCAAGAATTAATACAATGAAATTTAAAAATGAAACTGAAAGTCTAATAAAGGATTTTGACAATGCTGGTGAACATGGTGAAAATGTTTTAACAAATTCAGAAAGAATGAGTATTGTTGATAAGATAGAAAATAATTGTGAAAAGATTCTAACTCCACTGCAAAGATTTGAACACGGGCTTCATCCTTACTATTCATTTTTTATAATGCCGGTTTTTGCACTTGCAAATGCTGGCGTAACAATTGGTACGGGTTTAGTTTCAGCGCTCACTAATCTCGTCAGTATCGGAATTGTACTTGGTTTATTCCTCGGTAAACAAATAGGAATATTTTCTTTTTCATATCTTGCTGTAAAACTAAAACTTGCATCGGAACCGGAAGGTGTAAGCTGGAAAAAAATCTATGCGGCATCTGTTCTTGCTGGAATAGGATTTACAATGTCATTATTCATTGCAAACCTTGCATTTAATTCGCCGGAACTTTTAAATATTTCAAAAGTGGGAATACTAACTGGTTCGCTGCTATCTGGAATTGTTGGATTTATAATTCTGAAATCGGCATTAAATAAAAAATAATTAATTGCTTAGCTGTTAAATCGTCATTTCTCTGTGTTTCTCCGTGTCAACTCTGTGGCTCTCTGTGTAAGTACTGATGAGTGAGTGCATTTCTCGGAGTTACACTGAGATTTATCGCGGAGAACCACTGAGTTTATTTTACATTTTCCATTAAACATCAGCCATCATCCATTTCACTTCTAACCATCCTTCGCTATTTTTGCATAACAATTTTGAATTTTCACTTAAAAAAATATCGGAGATAAAATGTATAAAGTAGTTTTATTACGCCACGGTGAAAGTATGTGGAATATGGAAAACCGTTTTACAGGATGGACTGATGTTGACCTTTCTGTAAAAGGTTTAGCAGAAGCAAAAAAAGCCGGCGAAGTTTTAAACAAAGAAGGATACAAATTTGATATCGCTTACACTTCTGTTCTTAAAAGAGCAATCAGAACTTTATGGATAACTCTTGATGGTTTGGATTTAATGTGGATTCCCGTTATCCGACATTGGAGATTGAATGAAAGACATTACGGTGCATTGCAGGGATTAAACAAAGCAGAAACAGCTCAAAAGTTCGGCGAAGATCAGGTTAAAGTTTGGAGAAGAAGTTATGATACTCCGCCGCCGGCGTTAGAAAAAAATGATGACAGATATCCCGGCAAAGATCCACGTTATGCTGATTTAAAAGAGAATGAACTGCCATTAACAGAATGTTTAAAAGATACTGTTGCCCGTTTTGTTCCTTACTGGTTAGGTACAATTGCACCAATGGTCAAATCTGGGAAACGAGTTTTGATAACCGCACACGGAAACAGTTTACGTGCACTTGTAAAATATCTTGATAACATTCCTGAAAACGAAATTGTTGAGTTAAATATTCCAACAGGAATTCCATTGGTTTATGAGTTGGATGAAAACTTGAGACCCATAAAACATTATTATTTCGGCGACCAGGAAGAAATTAAAAAAGCTGCGGCTGCTGTTGCCGCACAAGGGAAAGTGAAATAAGGATGGCAAATGTAGGATGGTTGAGGGAAAATGTTAAATGTTAATTCTAGTTTTTTAGATTTTTCCTGATAATAATGCCTTTCTCTTTAGGAAACCAATTGTCGGAAAAAGGTACACAGAAATTAACAAAGGAGAACCGTTTCTTCATTACAAAAACTATTTATTCGTGTCACAAAATGGTTTTTAAAAGCCCAGTACAATTTTTAAAAAGTTTATCTCTCACAAATTTAGCCTTGACTTTAGAGACTTAATTCTCAATTTTCTCAACCAAGATTTAATCCTTTGCTTACAGGAGTTACATTTTATGTTCAAAAAAACAAGTTTCCTTTTAATCACACTTCTCTTTATCAACACAACTTTGCAATCGCAAACTGTAATTAGCAAATACGCTGGTGAGTTTATGGCGCTTGGTGTTGGCGGAAGAGCACTTGGAATGGGCGGTGCTTTTGTTGCAGTTGCTAATGATGTTACTTCTGGTTACTACAATCCCGCAGGACTTGCCAATCTTAATTATCCACAGCTTTCTTTAATGCACTCAGAGCAGTTTGGCAACTTAGTTAATTATGATTACGGAGCAGTTGCAATTCCTTACAGCACTGATATGAGTTTTGGATTAAGTGTTATGAGATTAGGTGTTGATGGAATTCCCGATACACGTAATGCACTTTACGATGCTAATGGTGATGGTGTTATTGATATTAACGGTGATAGGCTTGATTATTCTAAAATTACAGAATTCAGTAATCAGGATTGGGCATTTTATTTAACTTTTGCAAAAAGACAATCTGAAAATTTTTATTGGGGAGTTAATGCTAAAATTATAAGAAGAGATTTAGGCGATATTGCCTCTGCCAATGGGATTGGATTTGATGTTGGTGCTTATTATGTACCAATGGAAAATTTATTCCTCGGTGCAAACCTGCAGGATGCAACAACTACCTTGGTTGCCTGGAGTACAGGAAGAAATGAACTTGTTTCTCCGACTTTAAAAGTTGGTGGTGCATATAAATTTGTAGAAATTCTTGGCGGTTATATTATGCCTGCTTTGGATTTTGATATAAGATTTGAAAACCGAAGATTCGCATCAAATTTTAATATTGGTCCTGTAAGCTTTGATATGCATGCAGGATTTGAATATAACTATAAAAATATTATCTCTGTTCGTGCTGGATATAATGATGTTAAACAATTTACCATCGGTGCAGGAGTTAAACTTCCTAAACTAAATATTGATTATTCATTTGCAAGATTTAGTGAATCTGAAATTAACCGGCTACCCGATTCACACAGAATTTCTTTAATGCTTACTTTAGAAGAACCAAGATTTTTACGTGATGGTTTATAAAAAGATTTTCATAACGAAACGGATCTAACAAAAAATCCTTATTTACTTGAATAAGGATTTTTTATTTTAAAGAGTAATAAATTTAAATAAAAAACTCGTTGCAGGTAATTAAAGATGACATTTTGTAAAAAGATGTCATCTTATTTACAAAATTATTTCTTAAGCAGCTCTTTAATTTTATTTATATAAGTATCTTTGTCAGCAAGTCCAATATGGGAATCCACAATGTTTCCTTTTCTATCGATAACAAAAGCCGTTGGAATCGATTGAATACCGCCGTAATCAACTACAACCTTTTCATCACCGTAAAGTATTGGATAATTTATTTTGTAGTTTTTTACAAATGCGGGAACATCTTTAATTGTTTTCTCAGCATCAAGTGATATACCAATTATAACAACATCCTTCTTAAATTTTTTTTGAATTGATACAAGATCAGGAATCCCTTTTCTGCAAGGCGGACACCAGGTCGCCCAAAAATCAACTATAACAATTTTGCCTTTATAATCTGAAAGCTTAACTGTCTTACCTTTAACTGATTTTAGCGAAAAATTTGGAGCCTTATCCCCTTCTTTATTAATTTCAAAAACATTAACCGAGCTATTGTCTTTTATTTTCAACGTTGTTTTACTATTGCTAAATGTATTTACAGCAAACACTAATATTAGAATTAAGATCAGTCTACTAATCATAAGCATTTTCCTTTGTAATTATTTTTCAGTTAAGCGATTTAGTTTGTGCGGAATTATAATTTGGCGGATATGGTCCTTGGTCCGGTTCTTTTCTTGTATTGTTAATAATAAAGAGCACAAGCAGAATAACCAAAAAGAGGATTGTCCAAATTGTGTTTTTATGTTTTTGATCGATAAGAGATTTTTTTTCTATTGATTGCTTACCAATTTTTCTCTCACGATTTACATTGTTATTTTTTTTTGCCATAATTCAAATTGTAAGATGCTATTAATGTATTTTGGATTCGTTAACATAAGTATTGAAAAGATTAAAATAAACATCATTGTCGGGTCAGAAAATCAGTTCTTATCATATAATTTAATTAGCCGACATTTTAATTATTCATAATTCCTAAAATGAAAAAATATGACTGTTGAAGGATTTGAGTTCAACAAATAAACCTTTTTCGTTTATTTCGTTAACCGAACGTTTATATGTGTTTTTATTCAAAAGATCAGACAAAATAATTTCATCTGAAGAAACATTTATATCAAACTTTAGCCTGCATCTTGAAGTGGAATTATAATAATTTATAATAACTATTCTAACCTCGTTTCCTAACCGCCATTGCCAGGTAAGTAATTTTTCAAAACTGTGATCATTTTGTCCAATTGCAATTGGTTCGAGTAACTTCCAATCACCTTTTTTGAAAACTTCAGCTTTTGTTATCTGAAATAAGTTACGATAAAACTCTTTTATTTTTTCATCTTGTTTTTCTTCAGGCTCCCTAGCTAATTGAAGAGGTAACTTTATTTTTTTTCCATCACATTGACCATCAAAGTAAAATGCGATACCCGGAATTGTACTAATAATTACAGCAGCAGCTAAAGAACGCTCTCTGCCGAATTTTATTACGGCCCGTTCTTCATCGTGATTTTCTAAAAATCTTACAGACTTTTGCTGGTACGTATAATCGGCATAAAGATGATCTTTAATGGAATGGATATCTCCGCCAACCAATCTATCGGTTAATTTTTTATCGTATGTAAAATCAAATCCGAGATTTTGTAATTGCCATTCAAGATCCCAATAAGTTTCTGCAATAAATATAAAATCATTTCTTTTTTTCTTAACTATTGATATTGCTTCCTCCCAAAATTCTTTTGCGGGTCGTTCAAAACCATATTTTTTAATTACACCAATCCATGTGTTAAAAAAAATGTTATTAAGCGGAAGCATTGCCATATCACATCTTACACCATCGCATACTTCCGTGAGATTTAAAAGTATATCTATTAAAAAAGTCCTTGCTTTTTTGTTGTAAAAATTAATCTGTGCAGTATCCTTCCAGGGAGGAAACAGTGGATCACGCCCGTGAGCAAGATATTCCTCTTCATTTGCTGGAGATCTATAAAATGTGTAAGGATCATTTTTAAAGATAAACTCATCTGCGGGTAAAAAAATTTCTTTATTGCTCCAAATTAATGAGGACTTTGCACTGAAATGATTGCACACAAAATCAAGAATCAGTTTAATCCCTCTATCGTTCAATCTTTTTTTTAATTGAATAAGATCTTCTTTATTACCAATTGTGGGATTAACTTCATACCTGTCAATTGAATAGGGTGATCCAATGACATCATCTTTCTTCCAATCCTTTAAAACACTATTATATGAAGCAACTAAATCTGGTTCAAAGCAATATTCATCAATTACATCCTTTTTGTTGCTCCAAATACCCATCAACCAAATAAGGTCAAAACCAATTTCTTTCCATTGGTCCATTTGTTCGTCCGAAACAGACGAAAGTTTATAATTATTCCCATATCTGTTTAACCAAACACGAGTATTAATTTCTAACAGTCTGGGATTATTGTTCATTTAATCAGGATAGTTTAAAGAATTAAAAAAGACTCACACCAAAGATAAAAAAATTATATGTTATCCTATCTGTTAATAGAAGTTAAATATTAAAAATAAGCCTGTAATAATTACAAGATTGTAAGGAATTTTTAACCTGTACTAGTCATAATGTTAAATATTCATTTCACTTAGCTACTTTTAGATAATGAAGTAAATAAAAAATAGATTTTTTTCTGTTTATAGTAACTTTATATTTATTTTAGAGATGTAGATTTAAGTTAAAAAACTAACAATCGTCCCTTCAAATAAAAATTTTAAGTATAATTAAATAATTATTACCCAATTAAAAAAAGGAGTATTGGTATGATAATTGCCCAAATTGGAAACCGTTTAATTTAGTTAGTGTAGTACAAATACTAATTTTTCGTAAACAGAAATTAATTAAGATAATTCTTGAGGAGTTCAATGACAAATTCACAATCAACAATAAAAGATAATACAAAAAACATGCTTAATCCTGATGTTGCAAATAACGAGCTTGAACTTGAGCTGGAAGAATACAGCAGATCTGCAATTAGAAAAGTTCAGTTTAGTATTATCATTAAACCGGCAATAATTTCATTTGTTGCATTAATAGTCTCATTTTTCTTAGATCTATCTAAAGTGCCAATACTTGGAAACGTTACCATTGACATTGCAAGATCTTTATTCCCTAACTGGAAACCGGTAGAAGAATCTGTTATACCATATAGTTTTTGGTGGCTGCCAGTTTTAACTTATGCTTTCTTTCTATTTCTATCATATCTGGCTTTCAGTAAATTAAAATTGGAAATTATAAGAACACCTGCTAGTGCTACGATAGACAGAGTAATTAATTCCTATTCAAGTGTAATTGATAGTGTTGCCACAGCTCTTCCTCTTATTGGTGCTGCAATTCTACTTGTTAGTATCAAACTTGGAGAAGAGGTTTTTCTTGGTTTATCGGTACCCTTTGAAGTGAAAGCATTAATTGTTCTGGCAATCGGAAAATTATTTGAACCCGTTTTGGACCAGCTCGGAATGGAATTTCAAAGTATAGTTAATCATGTTGTTGATATAAGAGATAAATATTTTTCCAGAATTCAAGTAGAAAATTCAAAAAATATTTTAAAACAGCTTAATTCATCCGGAAGCGGAATTGGCACAGAACTTTCTCTTGCTGATGTTGAAAAATTTAAGTTGCTTGTTGAGCAATCGGCAAAACTTAGTGAAATAATGAACAGAAACTTTACATCAATTAGTTCTCTTTCTGAAAAGATCAATCAACTTGAAGGATTAAGTTCTCAAAAGTTAACCGAGTTATCCACACTTGCTAATGCTATAAATCAAGCTTCACATTCATTAGCAGATGAAAAAACTTTAACCGGATTAAAATATTTGGAATCAATAGTAGTTAAAAAATAACAAGATTTTAAAATGATAAATAAAAACAGAGACAGTAAATTTGTTATCTACCAGGTACTGTACATCTTTGTAATTACAGTGCTTGCGCTCAAAGGAGCTAATCTAGACCTGCGCAGAGTGGCATTGGAAGAAAATACAGTTAACAAATCTGTTAGGGATTCGCTGATTACAATCCTTGATTCACTCTATGCTCTTGGAATTGATTTTACAATTAAGATTGATCCCAACGTAGTTGTTGAAAACGAGAAAATGAAAGAGCAATTAGCAACACTTAACAAAAAATTAGAAACTTTAAAAGATTATGTTCCGCCAACAAAAGAAGAACCAAAAAAAGAAATTGTTGAGGAACAAACACTTTTACAATCTCCTATTTCTGCAAAACAGACTTTTATACAATACACCTGGAATACTGCAACCAATACAGGAAGTGTTCCTGCAAATATTATTGATCCCCGTAATCCTAATGCTGTAATTGCAACAATTCCACCGGGACAGGAAAAAAGATTTGATCTTACAGATCAAACAGAAGTTGTGATAAAATTTGGATCGCAGGAAGACAGGATAAAAGTTATCCCAAATAAAGCTCCTGAAGTAAAAATTGAACGTGTAACAACGAAGATGAATTCATCAGATATTTACGTTCAGGAACTTCAAAGAATTACGGTATTCAAAGTAACAGTAATTGATATAAGACCAGACCAGTTAAAAGTTACATGGGCGGGTCCTATTTCAGTTAATGGTCCAACTAAAGACAGTAATGGTAACTTAGTTTATAATGTTACTTTAAAAATTGCATCAACAGCAAATTCATTTGGAGATTGGCTAGACAAGAACGGAAACCTACGCGAATCCGACGGAAGATATAAAGTTAATTTCTTTTTCACAGTTGTTGATGAAAAATCAAAAGATCGAGTTCAAGTTGGTGACTCGTTCTTCTTTACAGAGTTTTCCAAATAAATAAATGGGTAATCAATCAAAATGAATTCTTATAAGCACATTGTCCTTTTCCTAATCCTTATTTCAGTTATAGGATTTAAAAATTCTCTCTTTGCTCAGGAAGAAACGGAACAGATCGTATATTATCAAATGGAGCCATTGGATGATAGTTTATTCATCAAAATTCAGGAAGCTTTATTTATTGATCCTCCGGATCCTAAAGCAGAGATTGTTGTTGATTTGAGAGATGCTAACAATCAAACTATTTCAATAAAAAGTGTTCTCTATCCATTTCTTGCCGTAACTCCAGAGTTAAGAGCTAGAATTATTATCTATCCATTCAAATTAAATCTTGAAGAAAATATAACTTATTCAAGCGTTTTTACTAGAGTGGTGCAAAAAATTCGATTGGGGAAAGTCCTGGCGCCTCCAACCAAAATGCAAATATCTCCAACCCTCGGTTATGTTAATCCATTTTTACAATTACAGGGCGGTGAACGACTTGGATTAGCATTAAAGACGGATGTGGGTTTATCTATTGGAATTGGAACTCCATATTCAGGTTCATTGGAAACAAATTTTATGGAAGCTAACTTTCATATACTCGGGGTAAGAGCGGGAATCTTTAGTCATATTGATGCACTAATTGAAGCAATGAAAGATCAGAACCACAACAATATAATTGTTAGTGAAGGATTCCAGGTAAATTATGTTCTTCCATTTGGTAACTTTTTTGAGTTCGGATATTTAAAAGCTACTTCCCAAATTGGTGAATCGAAAAGACAAAGCTATCTTGCAGTAAACCAAGGAACAACTGTCATTAGAAATGATACAATAAAATACCAGGCAAGAATTATAGATAATAATCAATCTTTTCTTAACTGGGAGTTACGCTATCCTGTTTCTATCCTTGGATCAACAAGAGGTCGTGCTTATCTTGCTCAATATCTGGATGAATGGCATTTCGGTTTTGCGTTCAGGGAATTATCGCTGGCTGGAAGCACATTCGATTTTGCCTTTGATGGGATGCCGGGAAGTAAATACAGAGAACCTCAGTACAATATAAATTTACTTGTTCAAAAAATTATGGAAGGATGGGGTTTTAGTGCCTTTTCCATTGGTCCATCTATTAGTTTATCAACTCTGGATACTGGTAGTTTTGGAATAACAAAAATATTTATAAACTTAAGATTTAAAATCGGCACGTCTCTTTAAAAATTATTTTTAATTTCAGCCCCGATAATTTTCGGGGCTTTTTTGTTTTTAACTTTCCAGATCAATTTATTCTTAACTATAACTGTACGATCAAAAAAATAAATATGAAAAAAAATGAGCTTATTCTTTGGTTAGCTTCGTTAATAATTACTTTTTTATCTATTTACATCTTTAATCTGCTTGATAAAAATTATCCCATTACAGGTACATTTGGAATAGAAGGGAAAAAAGATTCATACCGTTTTGAAAAAGTTCACTATGGTAACAATGATTTTAGTGTGGTAATTAGATCCGATGTTAAAAATCTTTCCGGCAAATTATTCTGGAAGAGTTACTCTGATTCCGTTTGGTTATCATCACAGCTAAAAACTTCTGAAATGATTTTAGAAGGAAGTATCAAATCGCTAAAACCTTTGCAAACATTAGAGTATTTTATTAAACTAAAGTACAAAAATATAATTTACAGATTGCCCGACAGTAAAAAAGTTCCTTTACTTTTTTTTGGAAAGATTCCAACGGCTGTTAATGTATTACAATTTTTATTTATCTATCTTGGCTTATTATTAGCGATCAGATCAGGTCTGGAATTTTTTAATAACAATAAGAAAACAAGAAAATTTTCAACACTTACTGCAATAATATTTGTAACATTAATAGCATTAATAAATCCACTTTATCTAACATATAAATTTGGTTACATCAATTCATCTATACCAACTATCAGCAAACTTTTTCCTGTAAATCTGATGTTTGTAACTTTGTTATGGATAATATCAGTGATCGTTTCCTTCAGATTTATCAGGATAAAATATATTATTTTATTTGCTGCAGTAATTACTATCTTTCTATTACTATACTAATAGAATCATTCATTCAGAATTCTGATAACGATTTTATGCAGTGACACATTTGATGCAACAATACTTGAACCATTAACCGGATCATTGCCTTGATAATCAGTTATCATCCCACCTGCCCCATTGATAATTGGAATTAGTGCCATAGAATCCCAGATGCTCATAATTGGATCAATCATTATATCAGCATAACCAGTGGCTAAAAGATAATAACCATAACAATCACCCCAGTTTCTATATAGTTTAACTTGTTGAACTAGATTATCAAATCCATTTTTATTCTGATATCTTGATATGTTTAAATGATCCGTTGTAATTAGAGTAGCTTGTGAAAGTAATTCACATTTGCGAATATGAACTTTTTTTCGATTCAGCCAACAGGATTGATTATCACCAATCAAAAACTCAGTTAAGATGGGATGATTAATAACACCAACAATCGGTTTTTTATTCTTAAGCAAAGCTATCAAAGTTCCGAAACTTAGCGCACCGGAGATAAAACTTTTGGTTCCGTCTATCGGATCTAAAACCCAAACATATTCAGCATCAGAATTTTCAATTCCAAATTCCTCCCCAATAATTCCGTGCAACGGAAATTCTTTGTGTATCAACTCCCGCATTTTTTCTTCAGCTAATTTATCGGCAATTGTTACGGGAGAAAGATCGGCTTTGTTTTCTACATTAAATTTATTTCTATAATATTTTTTTATTATATCCGCACTTTCACTTGCAAGTAATTTTAAAAAGGGCGTTAAATTATTGAGCTTCATAATTAAAATTCCTCATTATTCTTTGAAAAGATACCCAAAATAAATTTGTAGAAATAACGAGTATGATTATATTTGCCTCGCAATTTTGATCCATTCTGAATCATAAAAATGGAAGAGTGGCCGACCCGATAAAACGGAATTTCGTTTCACTCAAAATGCAATAATTATTTTAAAATATTCTTTTGATCAATAATACTTTCTATACGGAGAGATGGCAGAGTGGTTGAATGCGGCGGTCTTGAAAACCGTTAAGGATGCAAGTCCTTCCGGGGTTCGAATCCCTGTCTCTCCGCAAATTAATTAATAAATGCGAAGATTTTTATTTAATATCTTCGCATTTTTTTATTACTAAAATTAAATCAGCTAACTGCTTTTGGATATTTCACTTATACAAATTTAAATATTATAAATAAGAACGCCGCTAATTAAGTAAGTGACGTTATAATTTACCATATCTTCCACATCCTTAACAAGATTCGCTATTTCCTAACCAGGCATATAATAAACTCATATTCGGAACCCCTCTTGACATAATGTAAATTTATCGTATATTTACGATTAACGATAAAGGAATTATTTAAATGGCTGTATCTAAAAAAGATGAATTTACCCAAGAAGAAATCTGGCTGGCGGATGTTGCTAAAGCACTATCACATCCAGCAAGAATAAGAATACTCAAAATGCTCAATGAAATGAATTCTTGCATGGTTGGTAGTTTGGTAGATAAACTGCCGCTTGCACAAGCAACAGTTTCACAACATCTCAAGGAACTTAAACGAGTTGGGTTAATTGATGGTGAGACTGATGGTCCAAAGATTTGTTATTGTGTTAACGCTAAAGGATTAGCTAATGCAAAAAGTGCATTAGATAAATTATTTAATAAAATAAGTTGTTGTTAAATCAAAACAAGGAGAATGCTATGAAGGCAAAAAGTAAGCAGAAGAAAAACGTAAATGTAAAAGCTGAAATTGTTGAAAAAAAAGAGACCAATTCAAGTTGTTGTGGCCCAGCCTGCTGTGGAAGTTCAAATAAAAAAGTAAAGGAAAAATAAAATGAAAACTTCAGAAGAATTGAAAACTGTTGTTAAAGAAAAGTATGCTGAAATCGCCGTTTCTACTCCACAATCAGGATGCTGCGGTACAACTACATCATGTTGTGGTGATTCATCCAATGTAGAATTTGTTATGATTGGCGATGAATATAAAAATCTGAACGGCTACGTTGCTGATGCGGATCTTGGATTAGGCTGCGGAGTTCCGACAGAATTTGCGGAAATTAAAAAAGGTGATACAGTTGTTGATCTCGGTTCCGGTGCAGGTAATGATGTTTTTGTTGCAAGAGCAATTGTTGGTGATGAAGGCAAAGTAATCGGAATTGATATGACTGAACCGATGATTGAAAAAGCGAACAAAAACAATTCAAGTCTCGGTTATAAAAATGTTGAATTTAAGTTTGGCGATATTGAAGAGATACCTTTAGAAAATAATTTTGCCGATGTAGTTGTAAGTAATTGCGTTTTGAATTTAGTCCCGGATAAGCAAAAAGCTTTTTCTGAGATTTACAGAATACTTAAACCTGGAGCTCATTTTTGTGTTTCTGATATTGTTATCCAAGGTGAAATGACTGAAGAACTAAAACAATCTGCTGCAATGTATACTGGTTGTGTTTCTGGAGCATTAGATCAATCAGAATATCTTAAAATAATTGAAGAAGCTGGATTTAAAAATATAGAGATAAAGAAATCTAAAAAAATAAATTTACCTGAAGAATTGATTACAATGTTCTTGTCTGATCAAGGATTAAAAGATTATAAAAAAAATCTAAAAGGTATTTCTAGTATAACCGTAGTAGGATATAAGAGATAGAATTAATCTATCTAATTTCATAATTCTGTAATAAATCAACTAATTAAAAAAAAATTTTAAAAGTACTTGACAATTAAATTTAAAGATGTATTTTAGTAAGTAAGTGTTTACTTAATTATTTAAAGGATATGAAATGGCAGCAGAAAGATTAGATACAGAAACAAGACAAGGACAGATTAAGAAAGCTGTTCTTGAAATTATTTCATCAGAAGGAATCGGTAAACTTTCCACAAGAAATCTTGCTTCAAAAATCGGAGTTACGGAGGGAGCGTTGTTTCGTCATTTTTCTTCCAAAAAAGAGATTATGCTTGCTATTCTTAATGATGTTAAGAACGAACTTATTGTAGAACAGGAAAAGATAACTTACTCGTCCACCATTAGTGCAGAAGAAAAATTATTCAAATTTCTTTGCAAACACATTAAATATCTAATTGAAAATAAAGGGGTAACCATACTTTTATTTTCTGAAGCTGCTCATATGAATGATTCACAACTAAAGAAGGGCTTACGCGAAATCCTTCTTACTCAAAAAGAATATATAAGCAGAATAATTAAACAAGGAATGAATGAAGGAGTTTGGGATAAATCTTTAAATGTTGAAAATGTTGCCACTCTTTATATGGGAATTCCAATTTCATTAAACATAGAAATGATCTTAGAACCAGGCACAGTTAAGCAAGAAAAATTTTGTGAACGAATGATTGGTTTAATAAAAAGAGCATTAGAAAAGAAATAAAATTTTTTTACTAATATATGTGAGTAATCGATTACTTATTAAAAGGAGATAAAATGGAAAACAAAACAATGAATATTGCAGCAGTTATAGATGATGGATTTACCATCAGTCAGCATTTTGGCAGAGCAAGATTTTATGAAGTGATATTTGTTGAAAACGGTAACGTTGTAAAAAGAGAACGACGTGAAAAAATGGGTCATCATAATTTTGCACAGGAAGAACATCATCATTCAGATGAGCAACATGGAATTGATGAACACTCGCATTCCAAACACGTTAGTATGGCAGAGGCAATTAAAGACTGCCAAATTTTACTTGCACGCGGAATGGGCGCCGGGGCTTATCAAAGTATGCTTCAGCTAAATATCAAACCAGTAGTTACTGATATAAAAAATATTGATGGAGCTGTTCAAGCTGTCATTAATAATTCTATAATAGATCACAAAGAAAAATTACATTAAACAGAATAGGAGAAAACAAAATGTTTCAGTTACCAGAATGGACTTTTGAATTTCACGGGCATCGCTGCCCTTTTATGCCAATTGGTTTTAGGATGGGAACTTTGGCAATGGAAAAATTAGGTGTAGGAAAAAGTCTGGATCACCAGATGCACGTATTTTCTGAGATGGGCGTTGGTCATCCCCAAGGATGTATGCGGGATGGAATTATGTCCGCTACCGGCGCAACTTTCGGCAAAGGCATGATAGACAGAATGAATTACGGTAAAGTAGCTGCAACTTTCTGGTATCCCGGTAAAAAAGATGCATTAAGAATTGTTCTGAAAAATGAATTTCAGGATAAACTTGCACCGCACGAATTTTTCAAATACCGCAAACAAGGAATTGAACCATCAGAAATTCCGGAGAATGTAAGAAAAGATATTATTGATATAGTTCTTAATGCAACAAACGATGAACTATTTACTGTAACCGTTTTGAAAGATTTCAAGTACACACCGGTTAAAGGTTCATTCAACAAAGCTAAATGCGAAGTATGCGGCGAGTATGTTTTTGAAAGATATTTACGCGTTAAAGATGGAAAGAAAGTCTGTATTTCTTGTTCTGAAAGAATGAGTGAAGAAGTAATAATTCATTTACCCAATATTGGATAAAATAAGATAGTCATTGCGAACGATTCGCCGCGGCGAATTCGAGTGAAGCAATCTCCAAAAGTAAAATAGATTGTTTCACCCACTAAAGTGGGATTCGCAATGACCAGAAAAAAATTAAGAGAAATAAAAAATGTTATATCTAATAGTAGCTTTATTAATTTTCATCGTTTCCTTCGTCTTTGCGATGCTTGGCTTAGGCGGCGGAATGGTTTACGTACCGATTCTTAAATGGGCTGGATTTCCAATGAAAGAAGTTGCAATTCCACTTGGACTTTTGCTAAACGGATTGAACACACTTCTTGCACTAATTCCATTTTCAAGAAAAAAATTAGTTGATTGGAAAGGCGGAGCTGCCATGGCAGTTGCCGCATTAATCTTTTCACCACTCGGGGCGTACACTTCTAAGTTTGTTTCAGAAAAACCTTTAATGATTTTATTTGCAGTCGCTGTTATAGTTGCAGCAATACGAACTCTTTGGGCTTCAAATCAAAAAGAACCGGAAGAAGTAATGCCCTTAAAGAAACGTTCAATTATTGGTGCGGGAGTTGGTGCGTTCGCAGGATTCGCAGGCGGATTACTCGGCATTGGAGGCGGATTTATAATCGCTCCAATTTTAATGTGGATGGGATACAAAACAAAAGAAGCCGCAGCAACAACTGCATTCGTTGTTACTTTTTCTTCGTTCAGTGGATATTTAGGACACGCAGCCGAAGGGCAAATGAATTGGACGTTGACAATCTTGGTTGTTGTCGCTGTCATTATCGCATCACAGCTTGGTGCAATGTTTATGTCTGGCAAAGCAAAACCAAAAATGGTAAAACAAGTTTACGCAATTGTTCTTTTAGGTATTGCAATAAAATTAATTTGGGGTGTGTTGTGAGAAATGTGATAACTGCATTTTGTCATTCCCACGAAAGTGGAAATCTAAAAAACACGAACTGGATTCCCGTTTTCACGGGAATGACAATTAGGATATTGTATTTATCTGTTCTCTTTATTCTGATTGAATCCAATTCATCATTTGCACAAAATGCTGAACCAAATTTACACGGCTACATCCAAACAAGATTTACAACTGATTTTGAAAATACAAATGATTTTATGATTCGCAGAGCAAAGCTTTGGGTTGATGGAAATGCTCCGGGATTAGATAATGTTTCTTATAAGATTCAAATGGTTTATCGTTCATTTAAAGATGAAGCAGTGATGCTGCAGGATGCTTTTGCCGATCTGAAATTTCATGACTTTGGCTCTCTCCGCGCCGGAAGATTCGTCCCCGATTTTATGCTGCAAAGAATGCAGCCAGATTATGAAATTTCCGATATTGAAAGAGCGGGAGTGATTAGCGGTTTAGTTCACAGTTCTAAATCAATGGCGCGGCAGATAGGAGTTCAAATTACCTATCAACCGAATTATTTTCCAATTCATTTCAGCTTTGGTGTTTTTAATGCAAATCTTGAATCGCCCGGAAAGAATAAAGACTTGAATTTACTTTACACATCACACGCACAATTTAATTTTGTAAAAGATGAGAACACATTACTTGAAATCGGCGCTTCTGCGGCATATCGATATGCAAATTCAATAACGATGAATACTATCTACGATGCAGCTCAACTAATAACTGGTAATGATTGTCGTTTTGGATTTGAGTATCAACTGGACTATAAAGATTTCGGTTTTCAATCCGAATATATTCAGGCTAATATTAATCAGGATAAAGCTTGGGGATATTATGTAAGTGCGGATTATTCATTCACTGAAAAAATCCAGGCGACTGCCGGTATTGAAAAATTTTCAGATCTCATCGCATCAACAAACGATAACGAATGGTACAGTATCGGACTTATTTATTACTTCACCGAAAAAACAAAACTTATGACAGATTTTAAAACACAAGTTTCCTCAACAAAGAATAATTACTTAAGTGAGATACAGTATCAAATATTTTTTAATTAACAATAAACAACTTTCATAAAAAAAGGAAAAACAAAATGACAAATCCACAAGAATGGTTAGAGTTCGGACAAAAATTTCACGGACACAAATGCCCCGCAATGCCAATGGGCTTAAGAGTTGGCGCAGCTGCAATGGACAAACTCGGTGTTGAAAGAGCAAAAGACGGACAGATACTCGCGTTCGTTGATTTAGGCGAAGATCATTGCGCAACTTGTTACGCAGATGGCTTGCAAGTAATAATGGGAACAACATTCGGAAAAGGCAACATTAAAAGAACACATAAAGGTAAATGGGCTGTTACGCTTGTTGATAGAGCGAGCGGCAAAGCGGTTCGTGTTACACCGAAAGTGGAAGCGATGCTTGCAAATAAAGCTACAAACTTTTTTACAGATTATAGAGAAAAAGGAATTCCGGCAAGCAAAGTTCCTGCAAATGTTGTAGATCCTTTGATTGTAAAAGTAATGAGCGCACCGGAACAAATGTTAGTAAATATTTCTGATGTGTTTGATTACAAACTTGAACCGAAGAAAGACAGCTTTGCGGGATTCGTTTGCGAAGTTTGCGGTGAAATGACGGTTGAAGAATATGGAAGAATTAAAAACGGCAAGCACGCTTGTATTGATTGTGCTGCTAAATAATTATTTTTAAACAGTTATTTGTAGAATTATAAATCATATTATGATTAACAGGAGTAATATTTCAATCTCCTGTTAATCATTTTAACTAGGTCCATAAGATTAAATTTTCTCAAAATCCATTAACACAGGAGGTTGAGATGGAAACCAATAGATATAGAATTCTTACGCAGCAGTTATTGCAACTCGCCAATATAGAAATAAATGGCAGCAACCCCTGGGATATTCAAGTACACGATGATAGATTTTATAAACGTGCTGTTACAGAAGTTGAACTTGGTCTCGGCGAATCATATATGGATAATTGGTGGGATGTTGAAAAACTTGATGAAATGATTTATCGAATTATCCGCGCTGATCTGCAAAACAAAGTAAAGCATAATTTAAAAGTGGCTTTGCAGCTTGCCGGATTTTATTTAATCAATATGCAAGCAAGACATCGGGCTTTTATTATTGGTGAAAGGCATTATGATCTGGGAAATGATTTATTCCAAAATATGCTTGATAAAAGAATGAATTATAGTTGCGCTTATTGGAAGGATGCCAAAAGTTTAGATGAAGCACAAGAAAGTAAGCTTGAGTTAATCTGTAAAAAACTTTACTTAAAACCGGGAATGCGAGTTCTAGATATCGGCTGCGGCTGGGGTGCTTTTGGAAAATTTGCTGCTGAAAAATATGGAGTTGAAGTTGTCGGACTTACTGTTTCAAAAGAGCAAGTTGCACTCGGAAAAGAATTGTGCAAAGGTTTGCCTGTTGAATTTAGATTCCAAGATTATCGAGATGTAAATGAAAAGTTTGATAGAATTGTGAGTGTTGGAATGATTGAACACGTTGGATACAAAAATTATAAAGAGTATTTCCAGATAGCAGAAAGAAACTTAGAAAGGGATGGACTATTTTTACTTCATACAATCGGTGAAGTTCGTTCTACGAAAAACACGGATGCATGGACGCATAAATATATTTTCCCAAACGGAATGCTACCATCAATAGCTCAACTTGGTAAGGCAATTGAAGGTATATTTGTTATGGAAGATTGGCATAATATCGGGGCTGATTACGATAAAACATTAATGGCCTGGTTTGATAATTTCAACAACAGTTGGGATAAAATAAAAGATAAATACAGAGAACGATTTTATCGAATGTGGAAATACTTTTTACTTTCAAGTGCTGGCGCTTTTAGAGCAAGAAAGAAAGAACAACTTTGGCAAATTGTTTTATCAAAGAATGGCGTACTGGGAGGATATAATCCTGTTCGTTAAACGACGCGTATCGTCTTTATAAAACGATTACCCGAAGCAATTAAAAAAATTTTTATTATGGAAATAATTTCACAAATACCCAAAGACTTAAGCAGCTTTCTACTTGTTGTTCTTTTCTCCTTATTAATCGGACTTGAGCAAAGAAGACTTCATATTGAACTTGAGTTTGAGTCATTGTTTGGAACTGATCGTACAATCACTCTTATCGGAATCTTAGGTTTTATTCTTTACATAGTAATGCCTGAAAATCTTGCATTATTTTTTGCCGGAGGCTTTGTCCTTTCGGCATTTTTAGGAATATATTATTTCAATAAAATAAAAATAAAAAATCAATGGGGCTTCACTTCATTAATTATCGCATTAATAACTTACTGTCTTACTCCGCTCGTTTATTTACAGCCGCCGTGGATGGTGATGCTGATTGTTGTAACAATCTTAATCGTTGTGGAGATCAAAGAAAGTCTCTTTCAATTCTCAAAAAAATTTGATAGAAATGAATTTACAACTCTCGCAAAGTTTATAATTATTGCCGGAATAGTTTTACCCTTACTGCCGCACGATCCGATATCAAAATGGATTAACATTTCTGCTTATCAAATTTGGTTATCAATTGTAGCCGTTTCCAGTATTTCTTATTTCAGCTATTTGTTAAAAAAGTTTGTGTTTCCAAATTCTGGAATAATATTATCAGCGATTTTAGGTGGATTATACAGCAGCACTGCAACCACAATCATCCTTGCTAAAAAAAGTAAAGAAGAAAATGATTTTGTTACAATTACATCCGGAATACTTGCTGCAACTGGAATGATGTACATCCGAATATTGATACTTGCCTGGATTTTTAATTTTAATGTGGCGATGAAATTACTGCCTTATTTTACTGCATTTGTAATTATAAGTGCCGTGCTAATTGCTTCGCTTCAAATGAAAATTAAAACACCTGATGTTAAAGCATTAAAAGTAAACAATACGCAAAATCCTTTAGAGTTTAAAACGGCTTTAATCTTTGGGCTACTTTTTGGATTCTTTGCAGTGATTACAAATCTTGTTGTTACAAATTATGGGAATATGGGTGTAAACATTCTCTCTTTCGTTGTTGGCGTTACTGACATTGACCCGTATATATTAAATTTATTCCAACACACTGACAGTAGTTTGCATATCAATACGATTGTTAATGCAACAATTATTGCAACTGCAAGTAACAATCTTATAAAGATGATTTACACTTTGATTTTAGGTGAATCAAAAATTAAAAGAAACATTGTAATTGGTTTTTCTGTTTTGATTGTTGCAAGCATTCTTTCAGTTATTATTTGATTTTGAATTACAATAGAGAATGTCATTGCCAGTCCCATCGAACTCAGTCGGGGCGAAGCAACCTCATAAAAGAGAAATATTGCTTCACCCACTGGACCTGCCTGCATTAGGCAGGGTGGGATTCGTAATGACAGAGAAAATAATATGGAAACAAACATAAATAAAATTACAACTATCGTTGCCCATCGTGGTGCTTCATACGCAGCGCCGGAAAATACAATTCCATCATTCGAATTGGCTTTTCAGGAAGAAGCTGATTTTATTGAAGGCGATTTTTGGCTTACAAAAGACAACGAAATAGTTTGCATTCACGATCTGAATACTAAAAGAGTAACGAGTAAAAAAAATAAATTTAATGTTCGCAATTCAACTTTATCCGAGCTTAAAAAAGCGGATGTTGGAATTTGGAAAGGAAATGAATTTAAAGGAACAACAATTCCAACCCTTCAGGAAGTACTTAAGATAATTCCAGATGGCAAAGGAATTTATTTTGAAATAAAAGATGATCGGGAAATATTTGTTAATAAACTTGCAGAGGTATTAGAACAATTTTCAATTTCGAATGATAAAATCAGAATAATTGCTTTTAATCCGGCAACAATTCGTCTGGTAAAAAAAATATTACCTGAGATCAAATCTTATTGGCTATTTGGCTGGTATTTTTCGAAAAAGAAATGTTTGAAAACTTTAGCACATAAGAGATTAATGCAAACACTAAGAACACTTAACTGTGATGGTATCGATGTAAATGCGGCACCGTATATTGATGAGAAACTAGTAAAATTATTGCGGGAGAATAATTTAGATTTTTGCGCTTATGATGTTGAAAAGGTTGAGGATGCTATTAGATTAATAAATCTTGAAGTTGATTCAATTACAACAAATTCTCCTTTGAAGATGAGAGAAGAGATAAAAGAATTAAATTTGCGAAACAAAGTATAATCTAAAATAATATTACAGATTGCTTCATCCCGATAAATCCAACTGCCGTCAAGCAGGTTGGGATTCGCAATGACAAATGAAAATAAAAGGAAAAATATGTCACACAATCATTCACATAATAACGGTAATGAAACTTCAGAGAAAAATCTGTTCATAACAATGGCTCTGAATTTTTTCATAACAATTGCAGAAGTTATTGGTGGATTTATCTCAGGTAGTTTATCTTTAATCTCTGATGCTTTGCATAACTTTAGTGATGGCATTGCAATTATAATCACATACATAGCAATGCGTTTGAGTAAAAAACCAAAAACATTCAAATATACTTTTGGTTTGAAACGAGCTGAGATAATTGCGGCAATTATAAATGCAAGCACTCTCATCATAATCAGTTTCTTTTTAATTAAAGAAGCAATTGAAAGATTCTATAATCCTTCTCCAATTACTGGAAGCTTAATGCTGATTGTAGCTGCTTTAGGTTTGATTGCAAACATTGCAGGAACATTGCTTTTGAAAAAAGGTTCTGAAGGAAATCTGAATATTAGAGCTGCATATTTTCATTTGTTGAGCGATGCGGTTTCAAGTTTTGCAGTGATAATTGGTGCGGTGTTTATAATTTTTTATAAGATTTATTGGATTGATCCATTATTAACAATTCTTATTTCTGTTTACATATTAAAAGAAACTTATGAGATAGTTAAAGAAGCTCTTGATGTGATTATGATGTCGTCGCCGGAAGGAATTGATTTGAATGAATTAAAAATTTTAGTGGAATCTTTAAGCGGTGTAAAAAATATTCACCACATTCATTTGTGGAAATTGAATGATAACGACACACACTTTGAAGCGCATATTGAAGTGGAAGATATGGCTGTTAGCAAAACCATCGAAATTCAAAAACAGATTGAACAAAATCTGCACGATAAATATGAAATCAATCATACTACATTGCAGTTTGAGTGCGATAGATGTAAAACGACACAATTAGTCTAAGACATAATAAAATTTGTAATCCCAGACTAATAAAAAATATTTTGCTCAGAATTATTCAGATTTTAAAAAGAATAAACTATTCTCTTAACCTATTCCAATCTATTACCATCCTCTCAAGTTTTAATTACCCGGTAACAGCTTATAATTTTTTATTTGGTCTTTTTATAGAAAGGAATTATATTTCGTCAGTAAACGAAATGAGTTTTCCCCAATGACAAAAGACAGCACTAAAATATTCAAAGCACTTTCAGACCCGAATCGTTTGAGAATACTTAAAATGCTTCAGAGTAAATCACTTTGCGTTTGTGAGATTACGGATATATTAAAATTAGCAACTTCGACAGTCTCAAAGCATCTCAGTATTCTCAAAGATACTGGCTTCATCCTTGAAAAGAAAGATGGTAAGTGGGTTAACTATTTAATCAATTCTCACCCTGCCGATCCGAGGATTTCGTCACTTATCTCCACTTTAGATTTCTGGATTTCGGACGATCAGATAATTCTTTCGGACAAGCAAAAAATACAAAAGGTTAATCGTAACGAAGTCTGTTCTCGATAACAAATAATATATCAATTCGATAATCCACGAATTATTAAATGGAAATAATATGAAACAAAAAATTCTAATCCTCTGTACTGGAAATTCTTGCCGCAGCCAAATGGCAGAAGGATTTCTTAAATCGCTCGATGATAATTTGGAAGTTTATTCTGCCGGTACAAAACCTGCTGAGAAAGTAAATCCTTTTGCTGTAAAGGTGATGAAAGAAATTGGAATCGATATCAGCAAAGGTATTGCCGAAAATGTTGACAAATATCTTTCACAATCTTTTGATTACGTAATTACCGTTTGTGATAACGCAAAAGAAACCTGTCCCATTTTTATTGGTAATGTTAAGCATCGTTTGCACATTGGATTTGATGATCCTGCAGATGCTGTTGGAACGGAAGAGGAAGTTATACCAGTTTATCGAAGAGTACGTGATGAAATAAAAAAAGATTTTTATGAATTCTATAAAACTAATTTGAAGGAGAAATAATGAACGTTATAAAAGTTTATGGCAGCGGTTGTGCAAATTGTAAAAGACTTGAAGCAATGTGCACGGAAGTAATTCAAGAAAATAATTTTGATGCTTCAATTGAGAAGGTTACTGATCTTCAAGAGATAATGAAAACTGGAATTTTATCAACACCCGGGCTTGAAATAAATGGGAAAATGGTTTCAAGTGGTAAACTTCCAACTAAATCAACTTTAATTCATTGGATTCAGGATAACATCAATTAAATAATCTTATAGAATAATCTTGCAATCAAAATGAAAAATAAAATATTACTTCTCTCATCTTTTCTAATAGCTTGGGTATTGATTTATCTCAATCTTAATGCACTAACCGATATTATTGTTTATTCAATTATTGGTTTAGAAAAAAACACACATCTAACAAATGCAATTTGGTTTTTTGTTTTTGAAGTTCCAAAAGTATTGATGCTGCTTATATTAGTTGTCTTTGGAGTTGGTATTATACGTTCATATTTCTCGCCTGAAAGAACCAGAAAATTACTTGGTGGTAAATCTTTATTTGCAGGAAATGTTTTAGCTAGTTCGCTCGGAGTTGTAACCCCATTTTGTTCTTGTTCAGCTATTCCACTTTTTCTTGGGTTCGTGCAAAGTGGTGTCCCGCTTGGAGTTACCTTCTCATTTTTAATTGCTGCCCCAATGATAAATGAAGTTGCACTTGTTTTACTATTCGGACTCTTCGGTTGGCAAACAGCTTTGTTATATGCGTCAACAGGATTGATAATTGCAATAACCGCCGGATATGTAATTGGAAAGTTAAGACTGGAAAAATTTGTTGAGAGCTGGGTTTATCAAACAAAAGCTAATAGAATAGAATCTGTGGAAGAGAAGATTCCTTTTAATGATAGAATCGATGCAGGTATATCAGCCGTAAAAGAAATTGTAGCAAAAGTTTGGATTTACATTGTGATTGGTATTGCAGTTGGCGCAGGCATTCATGGTTATGTACCAGAAAATTTTATGGCTTCGCTAATGGGCAAATCAGCCTGGTGGTCAGTTCCTCTTTCCGTTCTAATTGGAATACCGATGTATTCAAATGCTGCAGGAATTATTCCAATAGTTCAAGCACTTTTAGAGAAGGGAGCTTCATTAGGAACAGTCCTGGCATTTATGATGAGCGTGATCGGTTTATCATTACCCGAAACAATAATCCTGAAAAAAGTTCTAAAGATTCAGTTGATTGGAGTTTTTATCGGTGTGGTTGCAACCGGAATAATTATCGTTGGTTATTTGTTCAATTTTATTTTTGGATAAGATAAGAGAGGAAATATGAGCTCATTAACTAAAAAACTTTCATTCTTAGATCGATATTTAACGTTGTGGATTTTCCTTGCAATGTTTATCGGCGTTTTTTCAAGTTATTTATTTCCATCCGTAGTAGATTTTTGGAATTCATTTCAATCAGGTACAACAAATATTCCAATTGCAATTGGTTTAATTTTAATGATGTATCCGCCGCTCGCAAAAGTAAAGTATGAAGAATTGCCTGATGTTTTTAGAAATGTAAAAGTGCTTTCACTTTCTCTAGTACAGAACTGGATTATTGGTCCGATATTAATGTTTGTGCTTGCAATTATCTTTTTACAGGATTACCCGGAATATATGGCGGGATTGATAATGATCGGACTTGCTCGATGTATTGCAATGGTTATTGTTTGGAATGAACTTGCAAAAGGTGATACTGAATATGCAGCCGGATTAGTTGCATTCAACTCAATCTTCCAGGTTTTATTCTTTTCAATTTATGCTTATGTATTCTTAACCGTTCTTCCTTCGTGGCTTGGATTAAAAACTTTTGCTGTTGATATAACCATAGGACAAATTGCTGAAAGTGTTTTCATCTATTTGGGTATTCCATTTTTTGCCGGAATGATAACACGATTTGTTGCACTAAAATTAAAATCCAAAGAATGGTACGAAAAGAAATTCATTCCCAGAATCAGTCCAATAACTTTAATTGCATTACTGTTTACAATTGTAGTTATGTTCTCATTAAAAGGAGAATACATAGTTGAACTTCCGCTTGATGTGATAAGAATTGCAATTCCTTTACTCATCTATTTTGTGATAATGTTTTTGGTTTCATTCTATATGGGCAAAAAAATCGGTGCGGATTACAGCAAAACTGCAACACTGTCATTTACTGCTGCGAGCAATAACTTTGAATTAGCTATAGCGGTTGCAATTGCTGTGTTTGGTATAAACAGCGGGGAAGCTTTTGCAGCAGTAATTGGTCCGCTTGTAGAAGTTCCCGTTCTCATTGCCTTGGTGAATGTAGCGTTGTGGTTTCAGAAAAAGTATTTCAAAAGGGACGTTGAAGAAGGAACTGTTAAAGCTCCTGATATTTGTCCGTGATTAATAAATTAATTTGATAATCTCTAAGGGGAGATTTTATGTTTTCAAAGTTTAGCTTATTTGTTTTTGTTCTGTTACTGGCATCGATAAATATTTATTCTCAATTTTATGAATCAATTGAGAATACTGCCACTCAGTATTTTATTAGTCTTTCCAATAAAGATCCAAAGGCTAACAATGAATTCTTAAAACTTAAACAATTGCTTTTTAGTGATTTTGATAAAGCAGAACTTGAAAGCAAATATCAAATCTCAATAAATGATTTTGATAGTCTGAAAAATCATTTTAATGAATATGAATCCACTATAAAAAACATTTCTAAAGATTCTTCATTAGTACTATTCAACCAATGGTATCTCCACTTCTCAAACACTTTTTACAACTATACTGACGAAAAATTCTTCTCATCAAAAAAAACAAAAATTCTATTCTTCAGTGCTTCACTGTCCTGCCAATGCACACTTGAAATGTGCAGAAAACAAGCACTTGAAATTTTAACTCTTGCAAAAGAAAAGAATCTGGATTACTGGATTGTTGATTCATACGAGCACAATGATTTACAAATAAAGTATGAAACATTTTTTGCTCCTTCCTTAATTATCTTTGATGCCAATAATAAAGTGCTAAATAAAATTGAGTATGATGAAAACTTATTTCCCAAATTAAGTGAGTTTATTAAAACAAAATTAAAAGGATAAAAAATGGTCTCAATAAAAGTACTTGGCACTGGTTGTAAAAAGTGTATTAGTCTTGAAAATAAGGTTAGAGAACTTGTAGCATCAAATAACATCGATGCAAGTGTTGAAAAAGTAACAGATATTCAGGAGATGGTTAATTGCGGAATAATGATGACACCCGGTCTGATTATAAATGAACAAGTAAAAAGTTATGGTATCATTCCTAAAGATGATCAAATTTTAAAATGGATTAAGGAGGCATAAATGAAATACATTTCAATTATCGTTTTATTAGTTGTTGCTGTTGTATATTTTTCTTTCACTACAACTGGCAGTAATAAAAGTAGTATTGATAAAAATATTATTAACCAAGCAAGTACACCAAAAGTAACATTTATAGAACTTGGATCAGTAAACTGTATTCCGTGCGAAGCTATGCAGCCTATTATGAAAAGAATTGAAAAGAAATATGGTGAACAAGTAAAAGTGATTTTTTATGATGTTTGAACACAAGAGCAAAGAAAATTTGCTGAAGAATACAAAATAAATCTTATTCCGACTCAAGTTTTTCTTGATGCTAATGGTAAAGAATTTCATCGCCACGAAGGATTTTATCCCGAAGCAGAGATTGATAAGATTTTACAAGACAAAGGATTAACATTAAAGAAGAAATAGATCGATTGTTCAATTGACTCATTGTTGAATTGCTAAATTGTTCAATTGCTGAAGCTCTGTATAGGTTCAAGCAATTTGATAATCAACAATTTTATAGTGAAACAGTTAAGCAATTAAACAATTTAACAGTTAAAAGGATTTTATGATAGAAGAAATTTTTACTGTTTTAAGTAAAGCACTTTACGATAACTTTTGGATAGCACTTCTAGCTTCCTTTGGATGGGGAGTTTTGTCTATTTTGCTTTCGCCTTGTCATCTTTCAAGTATTCCACTAGTTGTTGGCTTTATTAGCTCACAGGGCAAAATTTCTTTAAAGCGAACCTTTTATATTTCATTAATTTTTGCAGTTGGAATATTAATTACTATTGCTGCGATAGGGATAATCACTGCATCGCTCGGAAGATTAATGGGTGATGTTGGTGCAATTGGAAATTATCTTGTTGCCGGAATTTTCTTTCTTGTTGGTCTATATCTTTTAGATATTATAAAAATTGATTGGAATACTATTGGATTACATCAAACAAAATCAAAAGGTTTACTTTCTGCGTTGATTTTAGGACTTCTTTTTGGCATTGCTCTAGGTCCTTGCACGTTTGCATATATGGCTCCTGTACTTGGGGTAGTATTTCAAACCGCTCAAACAAGTTTTACTTCAGCATCTTTACTGCTATTCGCTTTTGGTATCGGACATTGTTCAGTAATTGTTGGTGCAGGAACTTTATCCAAAAAAGTTCAGCAATATTTAAACTGGTCTGAAGAATCAAAAATAATTTTGTGGATTAAAAGAGTTTGCGGCGTTTTAGTAATTTTGGGCGGTGTTTATTTAATCTTAACAGTAGTATAACAAATGGAAGAACAAAAAACAGATACGATATTAAATTCTTTAGCAGAAGGTGTAATTACTGTTGATAAGGAATTTAAAATTACCTTTATCAACGAAGCCGCTTCTTTAATGACTGGTTTCCAGAAGGATGAAGTAATTGGAAAGATTTGTAAAAATGTTTTTAAGTCTGAATACTGCTCTGAAAATTGTCCGATCGCAAGAATTTTAAAATTTGGTAAAAGTATATTTGACTACGATAGCCAGATTGAATGCAAAAATTCAACTCCAATTCCAATTAGATTAAATGCAGCTTTGTTAAAGGATGAAAAGGATAGTCCTGCAGGCGGCGTAATAACATTCAGGGATCTATCAATCCTAAAAAAGATTGAAAGCATGCTTAAACAGGAATCTAATTTTCACAGAATGATTTCTAATTCAAAAAGCATGAAAGAAATTTTCACACTGATTGAACAAATATCCGACTCTGACGCACCTGTATTAATAACAGGGGAAACTGGAACAGGAAAAGAACTTATCGCCAACGCTATTCAAACTCTAAGCAAACGTAAAAACAATAAATATGTAAAAGTTAATTGCTCGGTTATTCCAGATAATCTTTTAGCAAGCGAGTTATTCGGGCATGCAAAAGGTGCTTTTACTGATGCACAGAAAGAGAGAGTTGGACGATTTGAACTTGCAGATGGCGGGACAATATTTTTAGATGAAATTGGTGAAATGCCTCTTCCGATGCAGCCACAAATTTTAAGGGTTGTGCAGGATGGAACATTTGAGCGTCTTGGTGAATCAATTACAAAATCTGTTGATGTTAGAATAATTACGGCAACAAATACAATTTTAGAAAAGGCAATAGCGGAAGGGAAATTCAGAGAAGATTTATTCTATCGCTTAAATGTAATTCATATCAATTTGCCTCCATTAAGAAAGCGTTCAGATGATATTCCCCTTCTTGCAAATCATTTTTTAAAGAAGTTTACGCTTATCTACAAAAAAAATATTCCTTTTATTGAAGCTGAATGCTTAGAACATTTAATTAATTGGCATTGGCCTGGAAACGTTCGTGAGCTTGAAAATGCAATTGAATACGCTGTGATTAGAAATAAACCAGATAAGAGTTTGTGTATTTGTGCTTTCCCAGCAAAGATTAGAGAAAATATTTTTTGCAAACAAAAAAATAATGTTATTCAGGATGTCCAGATGCCGTTCGAAAATACATCTCTCCTTGAATTACTTAATCAGTATAAATGGAATAAAACAAAAGTTGCTCAGATTTTAGGTGTCGATAGAACAACTTTGTGGCGTAAGCTGAAAACGATGGGTATAAAATAGTTTATATAAATATTCTTAGTGAATCATTCAACAAATTGTTGCAAAACTATTAAATAATTATAATTAAATAAGTTATCGACTAAATGCACGAAATGTTGCAAAGCATTTGCAACAGCTACCTTTCATTACAATCCTTTAATCCATTTTTTCTTAGGCAAGCATTTTGCTTAACAGTTCTTGTTATGAGTGAAATGTTAGGCAATCATTACTTCTTATCAAGAAATTTTAATCAAGCAATCGATGCTTATTCAAAAGCATTCGGAAATAATATTCCCAATAGTGTTCAAAAAAAATTAATTATTTGTTACATAACTCATGGTGACCTTACAACTGCCAGGGAATATTTTTTAAAATTATTAAAAGAAGATCCGCTAATAATCATAAATACAGATGTTAATGACGAAGATTGCCCCTGCCCGGAACTTATTAAATCATTAGAAAATAATTTTAATCCACCCAAATCGATAGATGATATTGTAAGTCTGGGAATGCTTTGGCTTTACTGCGATACTGATAATTCCTTAAAATATTTTGAAGAAGCACAAAAAATCGAACCTGCAAATAAATTCCTTAACGAAGTAATTGAATTAATAAACAAATATTTCTTAATTAATAAAAAAGGTTAGACAAATGAAAAAACTAATTACTGTTCTTTTTGTATTTTGTTTTACGACTACTCTTTTTTCTCAGGCTAATTTCAATTCAAGTCTACACAATACAAGAAACGGAAAGCCGTATTTTTATAATACTGTAGCTAACGGAGGTAACGATGGTTTTGAGACACTTACAGGTGTACCAATGAATCAATTAGGTTGTGTAGGATGCCACGATGCAGTTGATGCTAATGGAACTACCTATACGAACCCATATACACCGGGTTGTGTTGATTGCCATGCCACAAATACTGCTCCATTTCCTGGTCCTGTAACTCAAACTGATTGTCTTGGATGTCACGGCAGAGAAGCAGCTGTGATAAATCTTGGTATTTCTGATGTTCATAGAACACTTGGTTTTACTTGTATCACATGTCATAAAAAAGAAGAATTACATGGTGATGTTGGGACAACATTTAATTCAATGTTTGATCCTGGTGCTATTACTACAGATTGTTTAAACTCCGGATGCCATGCGGGATTTACACATTCAAACCCAAGCGTTGATCCTCACGGTGGAAAAATACATTGTACATCATGCCACTCATCAACAAATTTAGCTTGCTACAATTGTCACTTTGAAACTGTGGTAAATACTCCCAATCACCTTAGAAGAGCACAAAGACAAATTAAAGACTTTGTATTCTTGGTAAACAGAACAAAAGACAATAAAGTACATCCTGCATCATTTCAATCTCTCTCATATCAGGGACAAACCTGGGTTACATTTGGGCCATCAAGTGCTCATACAATTGTAAAAACTGGTGCCAGAACATGTACAGATTGTCACGCAAACTTTGGAGGAAATATTCCTGCGATTACAGATTATAATGCAGATGGAATTATGAAATTTGGGACATGGAACCCCGCTGATAGTACACTAAGTTGGCTAAAGGGTGTAATCCCTATGCCATCCGATTGGCAAAGATCACTCAAGCTAGATTATATTACATATAATGGTAATGTAACTGATCCTTTGGTCCTCTCTAAAAATTGGTCACTTATTGATGATGTAACAGACGGATCACATATGCTCTATGCGACTCCATTAACAAATGCACAAATGTTTAAGCTTGGAATGGATACATCTTGGACTGTTGTACCCGTTGAACTTTCTTCTTTTATAGTATCGGCAAATGGACTAATTGTAAGCTTGAATTGGAACACAGCATCTGAAACAAATAACAATGGATTTGAAATTCAGAAAAAATTAGTTAACAAGTTTGTAACAGTTGGTTTTGTTCGCGGTAATGGAACAACAACAGAAATGCATAATTATAACTTTACAGATAAACAAGAAAAAGCTGGTAAATATATCTATAGACTTAAACAAATAGATTATAACGGAACTTGTGAATATTCAAAAGAAGTAGAAGTAACCGTTGTATTTGGAATGAACTATACTTTAAATCAAAATTATCCTAATCCTTTCAATCCAACTACAAAGATTAGTTATTCTATTCCTCAGTCCGGATTTGTTCAACTAAATGTTTATGATGCTTTAGGAAATGTTGTAAAAACTTTAGTTAATGAATCTAAAGATGCTGGCTATTATGATATTGAATTTAATGCATCTGGATTAACAAGCGGAATTTATTTCTATCAAATAAAATCCTGTAATTTTTCTGAAACGAAAAAACTTGTAATTATGAAATAATTTTATTTTTCATAAAGGCCCCCAAGGCTTCACATAGGTGCTGTTTCTTTTTTATGTTTAATCTTTTAAACTAACTAAGAGGCAGCACTTTTTTATTTGCTTTCTCATCATTTCTTAATTCATTTATACTCTTATAATAAATTGCATTTTAAATTAAGCTGTTGCATTCGTTGCATTTACATCAATCCGTTGCAATGATTATTAACTTTATATTATTCAATGGGTTAAAAACAATTTAACCTTTCCTTCACAACAAAATGTTGCATAACTCCATCAAATAATTGCCCTAATTAACGAATTATTTCGGCAGAAAAATTGCATCGACTTAATTATTATGAGTGAGATGTTAGGCAATCACTATTTTCAATTAAAAGATTATTCGCTTGCTGAGCATGCATACGAAAAATTATCCTCAAGAGAGTTTTCTGAATTAAAAATCTTAAAAAGATTGATTATCTGTTACACGCAAACCGATAAACTAGAAAAAGCATTAAAACTTTTTATACAATTAATTGAATCTGATATAAACACAATTATAAGGACTGATGGTAATGAAGAATTCTGTCCTTGCAATGATTTGATTTTTAGTATTGAAAATAAAACTATTAAGTATGAAAATGAGTTTCAAACTTTTACTGTATTGGGAATTCTTTGGCTGTACTGTAATTACAAAACTTCATTAAAATATTTTAAAATGGCAATTAATGAAGAATCCAAGAATGAACTTCTTCAAAAAGTAATAAAACTAATCGAAAATTATTCTAACCAAATCAATTTCAAATCAAATTAAGAGAATGGAGTAAAAAAATGAACAAGAACGTTACCAGAAAAGATTTCCTATTGAATGCTTCGAAAGCCGCAGTTGGAATGACTGCTGTTGCTGGAATTTCCAGCCTTGTTACGACAGCAAATACACATGCAAAAACATTAGTAACTCCCTTGCCCTGGCCTTACACTCAACTGGATCCTGAAGCAGTAAGAATTCAGGCTCATAATTTATATTGGAATGGTAAAGACTGTAGTGCCGGAACTTTTGGTGGAATTATAAACACCTTGGCTACTACAGTCGGTGATCCCTGGACTAATTTACCAATGGAGATTATGCTATACGGTAGAGGAGGTGGCAATGCTTGGGGAGTCTTATGCGGATGCTTAAACGGTGGAGCTGCACTTATTAGTCTTGTTACTTCAAAAGTAGATTCAAGTCCGCTCATTTCAGAACTGTGGGGATGGTACACTCAAGCCGAGTTGCCTACAACTCAGGCAAATCAAGTTGCATTAAATGGTCAATATCTTGTGCACAATTATGATCTGGAATTACCACAAAATGTTTCAGGAAGCCCCCTTTGCCACGCATCCGTAACTCAGTGGTGCATTGTTGCACAGAAAAAAGTAAGTGATGTTGAGAGAAAAGAAAGATGTGCCCGAATTACCGGAGATGTGGCTGCGAAAACTGTTGAATTACTTAATGCATTCTTTGCTGGTTCATTTACTTCTACCTATACTGACCCTGCTACATTAACTGCTTGTTTAGGTTGTCACGGAAGCGCTGTATTTAATAATGTTATGACAAAGATGGAGTGTACACCATGCCATGGTGATCCACATAAACCATCAGGAGTGGAAGTGGTTGGCGGATCTGCATCATCATTTGTCCTCAGTCAAAATTACCCTAACCCGTTTAATCCATCAACACGAATTAAATTCTCACTTCCTCAAACAGAAAAAGTTAAGTTGGAAGTTTATGATATCCAGGGCAACCTCATCAGAAGCCTGGTTGATTATGAATTATATCAGCCGGGAAATTATGAAGTAACATGGGATGGTATTGATAATCACGGAAGCCGAGTTGCAAGCGGTATTTACTTTACAAAAATGCAAGCCGGTAAATTTGCACAAACAAAAAAAATGAATCTTGTGAAATAGCACCCCCCAAGTAACTTAAAGGTGCTGCAACTGTCTATCTTCGGCAGCACCTTTTTTATTTGTCATTAATTTTCCGAAAGACGAAATCTTTTCTATTAACTATTTTTTAAATCTCAATAAGTTTATTCGGGAATATCTAATCTTTAATAAGGTTTTTATTTTTTTCTTTAAACACTTTTCCGAGTAAATTACTTTTGAAATAATTTTATAGGATTAATTTGACCAGCGACTTAATAATAAACCCAATTGGTTTTGTGCAATCAAAACTTGAACATAGATATGAAACTCCGAGACAAGGAATATTAGCGGGCAATGATGTTTCTGTAATTACTCTTAATCCGCATCAAAATTTTGAGCAGGCAGTAAAAGATCTTGAAGGCTTTGAAAGAATTTGGGTGATTTACTTTTTCCATCTTAATAAAAATTGGAAACCGTTAGTTACTCCACCAAGGCATACAAGAAAAAAAGTTGGAGTCTTTGCTACGCGCGCCCCGTACCGCCCAAATCAAATTGGATTGAGCTGTGTTAAATTAGAAAAAGTGGAGGGATTAAAAATTTATATTTCGGAATCGGATATACTTAACGGCACTCCTATAATTGATATAAAACCATATCTCCCCTATTCCGATTCCTTCCCTGCTGCTGCTACCGGCTGGGTAAAAACCGATCTGGAGAATATCTATCAAATTAAATTTTTAAAAAAAGGTAAAGAGCACGCATTAAAATTATTAAAAGATGAAAAAATTAATCTTACAAATTATGCCCGTGTACAATTGGAGTTTAATCCAACAGATACATCACGAAAAAGAATATCATTACTAAAATCAAATTCTGTTGAAGATAAATTTTATGTTTTATCATACAGAAAATGGCGAATCATCTATAAAGCTGATGAAAAGAAAAAGACGGTTACAATAAGTGATATTTGTTTAAGTGAAAACATTAATGACGGCAAATAGATTTTAGATTAGATCGATAATTTTGATTTTAACATTCAACAAAATTAATCCAAATAAAAAAAGCCCCGCAAGAAACGGGGCTTGACACTAAAATAAGATTGATGATTACTTGAGTAAAATCATCTTCTTTGTCTGAACAAATTTCCCTGCAGTTATTCTGTAAATGTAAGTTCCGCTTGCCAGATCTGATGCATCAAAACGAACACTATGCTGACCGGCATTTGTGAATTGATTGTTTATTAAAACAGTAACTTCCTCACCAAGCATATTGTAAATGCTAAGTGTTACATTAACTGGTTCAGCAGTTTGAAATACGATTGTTGTAGCCGGATTAAATGGGTTCGGATAGTTCTGCGCAAGATCAAATCGCAATGGCACAGTTAAATCAACTTCAACAAGATTAGAGTATGATGAAGTTCCATCATAATCTAATTGTTTTAATCTGTATGTGTACTTACCGACTGTTGCGTTATTATCTGCAAAACTATATAAACGTGATTCCGTTGTAGTACCATTACCAGCAACAAATCCAATGGTTTCAAATTCGGTTTTATTTCTTCTCTGAATTTCGAAACCTTTATTGTTTACTTCAGTCGCTGTCTTCCAGGTTAATTGAACTTTTCCATCCACAACATTTGCACTGAATGAAAAAAGTTCAACAGGTATTAATCCCGGGAATTCATCTGCACCAATTTCGGGAATGCTGTCTCTTAATTCGCCGTCAATGTCTGTAGTTATTCCAGTTACCTTAATTCCTTTGCCCAATAAAGGAGTGTTAACGTTAGTAAAATGCAAATCCAATGGAGAAACTAATTGTGGGTCTACACTTAAACTGTTAACATCTTGCGATGAAGCAGTTTGCCAGTTTGCTAATGTTTGGGCAGCTGCTGTATTAAAATATCCAACGTTTCCATTGGTTGCACTTACAGGATAGTAATCATTATAATCTGATGTTAATGTTCCAAGTGCTAAATCTCTATAGATACAATATGACGCAAAATCCGACTCATCACTTACCACAATATTATTTTTAAGATCATTTGTACCGTTAGAAATTAAAATACCCTGATAAGTAACAGCTCCGGTTCCAATATCTGCAAGGTTAGTCATATAAATAGAATTAAAGTTGAGATTTAAAGTTGCAGATGCTGAATTATTCTTGATTCCTCTAACGTAAGCAACTGGATTTGCAGCAGTAAGTTCGAAACCATAAATCATATTGTTATAAATATTATATGTTCCAAAAGTTTCAATACTTATCGCTGTATTGCCAAATGTAGCTGCATTTGTTAATGAAGATACCTTGGATATTTTATTGTTATAAATATTAACAACAGAATTAGTATCAACATCAACAGCGTAAATGGCTTCGTTAGAAATGTTTAGTCCGATATTTTGATTAAGTATTATTTCATTACCAAAAATATCATGACTCCCGGCTCGATAAAGTGTTATTGCTCTTCTCTTGCCCTCGATCAGATTATCTTTAAGAGTAATGTTGTTTGGATAGCTCAATACATTAGGAGTTCCACTCTGATAACATCCATACCCTTGTGCGCTCTGAACTACGCCGTCAAAATTTGCACTGATATGATTATTTTCAAATAAAATATTAGTCGGAACCCAATTAATTCCAAGATAATTTCTTGACCTTAACTGAACAGCACTAACAAAAAGATTTCCTGAAGTACTAACACCTTGAGCTTTGTAATAAATGTTAGTGCTCTTCACAACCATATTTGATACATCACCAACAATTGTAAGCGGAAATGCATTTCTTTGTGCAGTAAGTGAAGATTGAATTGTTAAATCTCTTGTTGTACCGCCAATAGTGTTTGAACCATCGATAACAATATTTTTAGTTGTTCGTAAACTATCCCAGCTAATATTACCCTTGCTTGGTATTCCAATAACCAAGGCACCTGAAGGTCCTCCGTTTAAGTCCGTGGGATAATTTAATGTAATTACCGGTTGTACTCCAGTATAAGGTTTAAAGGTAACAGTATAAGGTGTAGGATTAATTGCCAACCCTAATCCGACTGCTGGAGTATATGTTTCCGTAATATCACTGGTGATATAGAAATTACAATCTCCTGTAAAAGCTGCATCATTTAAAACATCAAAGGCTTCTCTAAGTGTGGCAAACTGTGGATCAGTTCCACCAGGACCAGTGCTTGCAGCGCCAATATAATAATCACCGGAAAGAGGTGGTATTAACTTGGTTGTGCCCTCATCTGCACCTTTATATGGAAACGCTTTACTCCTTGCATTGCCGTCAATATCAGTTGTAATTCCTGTTATTGGTACTGCAAGCAAGTCAATATCTCCATTAGAAATTCCTGTTAGATGGAGATCTGTCGCAGAAACAAATGAAACTGCTTTGGATTTAGAGTTGATATCATAACTAAAGCCTGAACCTTGCCAATCTGCAAGGGTTTGTTTTGCAGCACCTCCTACATATCCAACATTAGCTAGAGCACCTGATACATAAAGATCATTGTAATCAGATGTCAAAGTGCCATTAGATTTCCACACACAAAAAGCATTTGCCGCATCATTGCTGTTTATTAAAATATTATTTTTAAGATTTACAATTGCGGATGTGCCACTAATGTGAATGCAAGATCTTTCTGTATTATTTGAAATACTCGGATAGTTAAATGAATTATAATAAACATTATAAGTACCATTGTCCTGCAAATACATTAGTGATGCAACTGTTGGAACGCCTGCACCGGTAAATGCTAAATTTCCACCAATAAAATTATTATATATGTTACAGGCAGCACCAGTTTGAGCACTCAAAGCACTTATTCCATATATACCACTTGTAACAGTATTATTTGTGGTCATTACAGGTAGATGATTATTGACTATGTTAATTGTACCAGCCCATGTATTAAAGAAAATTGTATAAGTTGTTGTGCCATTTAAGCCACCATATGTATAGATGTAATTGTTTGATATTTCTGAAGTCGTACCGGTTGTACCAACGTAAAAGAAATACACTGGTCGTATTCTACCATATAGATTGCTGTTTTTAACTGTAATATTTGTACAATAAATTAAACTCCCTGAAGAGCCGGTAATGCCTAATGCATAATATGGTGTAAGTGAGGTATCGCCTATGTTACAATTATCTGTTATAAAATTATCAGATGCACCTGATGCCTGTCCATTTAAATAAATTCCTCTTGTCGATGTGGAAGTACTCATAGGCGCTTGGTAAGTAATGTTCAAATTTTTAATCGTAACATTATCACTATTACCATATAATTGAATAATATTTCTGCCGTTAGTTGCATCATTCATTGTTAAAGTTAAATCCTTGGTGCTTCCTCCAACTGTGTTTGATCCATCAAAAGTTACATAACTCGTACTATCCAATGTAATTCCGGTATAAGCAGAGTGACCTGAGGCAGTACAACTTGTAATTGAGATAGCAGGAGTTTTTGTTGGAGCAGGTTTAATAACAAGATTATTTGTTGATGATAAATCACCTCTATACATTCTTAAAAGTGAACCTGTTTCAGTCAGATTGTCATCAATATAAAAGTAAACTGTACCGCTAAGACCAACTTTATTAAGTGAGTCTATTGCGGAAGCAAGGGTTGCAAAGCCCTGTGGATTAGCTCCTTGTGGAATATAATAATCTCCACTTAATTGAGCATAAGATGAAAAACTTATTACTGAGAGAAAGAGAAACAATAGCAGTTTTTTCATAATGACCTCGTGTTTAATTGATTTGATATTGAAATGTGTTTAAGAAAGTTTAATTGAAATATTCTATTTGAAGAGAGAGTTTTCATATCACAAATATATTGATTGAAATTCTACTATGAACTTAAGCAATTAAGAATAATAAATCCACAGGTAACCCTATTAAAAAATTATTTACTTGGCAATCATTATTAAATGTCCTTCAAATATTCTGGACCACCAAGAGAATTAATTTGCCTGATTATCCAGTTTTGCCTTCCTCTTACATAACCGGAAGGTTTGGCTACTGAATACTTAATTGGATTTGGCAGTACTGCAGCTAATAATGCTGCCTGTGAAATTGTTAGTTTACTCGGCGGCTTATTAAAGTAAGCAAGACTTGCTATTCCAACCCCAAATATATTTTCTCCAAGTTCTGCTATGTTCATATGGACTTCGAGAATTCTTTTTTTATCCCATAGCAATTCAATAAGAATTGTAAAGTATGCTTCAATTCCCTTTCGCACAAAACTTTTTCCTTCCCATAAAAATAAATTTTTTGCAACTTGCTGTGAGATTGTACTTGCACCCCGAATTCTTTTCCCTCTTTTATTTTGTTTAAGTGCTTTTTCAATCTGTTTAAAATCAAATCCAAAATGATTTGGAAAATTTTGATCTTCTGCTGCTACAATGGCAATCGGCACATAATTTGAAACATCATCAATACTAACCCAGCGATACTTAACAAATTCAAATTGTCCTGTAAATATTGTTTTAATTTGTCTTTGAATCATTATCGAACTTGTGATAGGATTAATCCACCTCATTGCAAAAACAAGCAGTACACTTAAAACAAAGAAAATTATTGCAAACTTCAATATCCATTTAAAGATGCTAAGAATTCTTTTTCCAAAAGATATTTTTTTTGATGATGATTTTTTTATCATAATTAACGTAACGCAGAATTCATTCTGCGATTCCTCAACTCAGACTAATCCGCCGCGGCGGACTGAGCTACGAAAGCAATAAATTAATTTACGGTACAGGGTCATATCCACTTCCACCCCAGGGATGACATCTTGAAATTCTTTTTATTCCTAACCAACCGCCTTTAAATATTCCATATTTTTTTAATGCTTCCAAAGTGTAATGTGAACAAGTTGGAGTATATCTGCAGGATGAAGGAAATAGCGGCGATATTAATAACTGATAAATTTTTATCAGCAGAATAAATGGTACTGCCAATAGTTTAAAAAATAATTTATTTGCGTCCGCTAAGGTCATTTTATCAATTATTGTGATTTACATAACAAATATTAATAATTTTTTTATCAATAAAACGAACTAATTTCTAATAATATACTATTGTTCAAAAATAATGTTTTTGAATTTTGTTTTTTTTATCGGTTAATTTGCAAGCGTTTTTTTCAAATTAAAGAAGATATAATGCCAAAAAATTTAGTTATTGTAGAATCTCCCGCCAAAGCAAAGACAATTGAAGGTTATTTGGGGAAGGATTTTTTAGTTACCTCAAGTTACGGACACATTCGTGATCTTGAAAAGAAAAATAAGGGAGTTGAGATTGAAAATAAATTTAAACCTCTTTATAAAATTTCTGAAGATAAGAAGAAAGTTGTAGCAGAGTTAAAAAAGCTTTCTAAAAAAGCTGAGACAGTTTGGCTTGCAACTGATGAGGATCGCGAAGGTGAAGCAATTTCCTGGCATCTTAAAGAAGCACTTGAGCTTGATGAAGATAAGATAAAGCGAATTGTTTTTGATGAGATAACAAAAACTGCAATTCTTAACTCAGTTAAAAATCCAAGAAAAATTGATTACAATCTCGTTGATGCTCAGCAAGCAAGAAGAATTTTAGATCGTTTAGTTGGATTTGAAATATCCGGAATTCTTTGGAGAAAAATTAGATCGAAACTTTCTGCCGGCAGAGTTCAATCAGTTGCAGTAAGATTAATTGTTGAACGTGAGCGTGAGATTGATGCTTTTGTTCCTGAATCCCGCTTTAAAATTGTTGCAAACTTTATTGTAATCGATGAAAATGGCAATAAGACAAATCTTAAAGCAGAGCTTGCACGATATCTTAAAAATGAAAAAGAAGTTCAAGAGTTTTTAAAAAGCTGCTTAACTTCGGATTTTATTGTTGAGGATGTTGAAAAGAAACCTGTTAAACGTTCGCCGGCTGCACCGTTTTATACTTCAACGCTGCAGCAAGAAGCCGCAAGAAAATTACGATATTCCGTTTCCCGCACAATGCTGCTTGCTCAAAGACTTTATGAAGCCGGTAAGATAACATATATGCGTACTGATTCTGTTAACCTTTCGGATTTTGCACTTGATGCTGCAGAACAAACCATCAAACATGATTTTGGAAAACAATATTTGCAGAGGAGACAATTTAAAACTAAATCATCAACTGCACAGGAAGCGCACGAAGCAATTCGTCCCACTGATTTTAATAAAGAAACTGTGGAAGGACCTAAAGATGAAAAAGCTTTATATGAATTAATTTGGAAGCGTGCAATTGCTTCACAAATGAGTGATGCAGATATTGAACGCACAACAGCAAAAATAAAAATAACAGGCAACAATGATGTTCTTACTGCAAAAGGTGAAGTAATAAAATTTGATGGGTTTTTGAAAGTCTATCTAGAAGATACCGATGATGAAAATGGTGAAAATGGCGATGATACTATTCTTCCTCCGTTAAAAGTCGGACAGAAACTTGATATGAAAGAAATTGTTGCAACAGAAAGATACACTCGTCCTTCTTCACGATTCACCGAAGCAAGCCTTGTTAAAAAATTAGAAGAACTTGGAATCGGAAGACCATCAACTTATGCACCGACTATAAGTACGATTCAGAAACGCGGTTATGTTCATAAAGATGAACGGATGGGAACAGAACGAGAGTATCGCATTTTTAGTTTATCCAAGAAAAAAGAAATTCAAAAAGAAATTAAAACTGAAATTACCGGCGCTGACAAAGGAAAACTTTTCCCTACTGATATTGCGATGATAGTTACGGATTTTCTAAATCAGCATTTCCCGCAAATTATGGATTATCAATTTACTGCAAAGGTTGAAGACGAACTTGATGAAATAGCAATGGGAAGAAACAGCTATCATAAAATGCTTAAAGAATTCTATTTCCCATTTCATGATATAGTTGAACATACCACTGAAACAAGTGAACGAGCTTCAGGTGAAAGAATTCTTGGCGTTGATCCAAAAACAAAAAAAACAGTTTCAGTTCGTATGGCTCGCTTTGGTCCTGTTGCACAATTAACTGATCCAAATGACGCGGAAGCAAAACCTGAGTATGCTGGAATACGACGAGATCAGAAATTAGAATTGATTACTCTTGAAGAAGCTCTGAAATTATTCAAGCTTCCTAGAGTTGTTGGACAGTTTGAGGAGAAAGAAATTGTTGCTGCAATAGGAAGATTTGGTCCTTACTTAAGACACGATGGAAAATTTTATTCATTGAAAAAGGAATATGATCCGCATACAGTTTCAGAGGAAGAATCAATTAATGTTATCGAAGCAAAACGAGTTACTGACGCTGAAAAGTTTATTAAAGTATTTGATGAGGATCCAACTTTTCAAATTCTTAACGGTAGATGGGGACCTTATTTAAAAGCGGGGAAGAAAAATGTAAGACTTCCCAAAGATCGTGAACCAATTTCTTTTACTTTTGAAGAATGTGTTGAACTTGCAAACAATGCTGTTGAATCTAAAGGTATGAAAAGAGTTTTTAGGAAGAAGAAAAACGAATAATTTTGATAAGTCATTTCGAACCCCGATTTATCGGGATGAGAAATCTGTGAAACCTTGTAGACTTCTCCCTCCAGTCGAAGTGACAGACAAATTTTTCTACAATAATTTTGAATCATGTTTTGTATCACTTTCAACATCAAACTATATTTACATATAACATAAAACAAATTAAAAATTTAAATGATCATCTCATCAATATTTTGGAATGTTAGTCCAGAAATAGTAAAAATTGGTCCATTATCACTTAGATGGTACGGATTACTTTTTGCATTAGGTTTTGTATTTGGATATTTAATTCTTACTAAAATTTACAAACTTGAAAAAAAACCACAAGCTGATTTAGAACAACTTTCTATTTATGTTATTCTTGGAACTGTAATCGGCGCACGATTAGGACATTGTTTATTTTATGATCCTGTTTTTTATTTATCCCATCCAATAGAAATAATAAAAGTTTGGCAAGGTGGACTTGCAAGTCACGGTGCGGCTATAGGCATTCTTATATCAATTTATCTTCTTGTACAAAAACAAAAAGATAAAACAATGTTGTGGATACTTGACCGTGTGGTAATTGTTGTTGCACTTGCAGCGGTGCTTATCAGATTAGGAAATTTATTTAACTCGGAAATTATTGGTAAAGCAACCGATGTTCCCTGGGCATTTATCTTTGCAAAAGTTGATGATGTTCCAAGGCATCCAGCACAATTGTATGAATCTATTTTTTATCTCATCTCATTTTTCATTCTATATTTTGTTTATTATAAAACTAAAAGGAAATCTAAAGAAGGATTTATCTTTGGATTGTTTCTTATACTAATTTTTGGATTTAGATTTTTTGTAGAATTTCTAAAAGTTGAGCAATCATCTTTCGAAAAAGGAATGGCTTTGGATATGGGACAACTTCTAAGCATTCCATTTATTATTGGTGGATTGTATTTCATCTTTAGAAAAGAAAAAGAGATTGAAAATAAAAAGATCAACTCTAAATCCACACACTGATTTCTTAGAATTTGTTCCGATTATTTTTAATCGCAAAAAATCATAATTATCTGCGTACCATTTTTCTTCTCGTATGGAAATCCACTTAATTATTCTATAATTTTACATCGTACTAATAAAATCCATTCTACTTAGGAGCATTTATGTTTGATAAACAAGTTTATATAGATCGTAGAACTGAATTAAAGAAAAATTTTAAAACGGGAGTGCTTTTATTTCCCGGTAATGATGACTCTGCAATGAACTATGCTGATAATACTTATGCTTTTAGACAGGACAGCTCTTTTCTTTATTACTTTGGACTTGATATGCCTAATATGGTTGGCGTAATTGATGTTGATGAAAATAAGGAAATACTTTTCGGAAATGAATTTACACTTGAGGATATTGTATGGATGGGTCCTCAGCCAAAACTTGCACAGCTTGCAGAACAAATCGGTGTTGCACAATTTGAATCTGTTGATACGTTAAAAAAATATCTTAAAGCAAAAAGCAGTAAACAAATTAAGATACATTTTCTACCAACTTACCGTGGTGATCAAACACTTAAGCTTGCAGATTTTCTTGATGAAAATCCATATAAATTAAAAAGCAAAGTTTCTAAAAAATTAGTTGAAGCCGTTGTGGCTCAGCGCTCGATTAAAGCAGAAGAAGAAGTTGCAGAGATTGAGTATGCTATGGAAGTTGCTTACCAAATGCACACAACGGCAATGCGTATGGCAAAACCCGGTGTTATTGAAAGAGACATCGCTGGCACAATTGAAGGAATTGCTTCTTCTTTGGGAGCCGGACTTTCTTTTCCCGCCATTGTTTCTAAAAACGGACAGACACTTCATAATCATTTACATGGAAATGTTTTGAAGGATGGTGATTTACTTGTTTGTGATGCTGGTGCTGAATCGCTTCTTCATTATGCAAGTGATATCACTCGCACAACTCCCGTTGGTGGAAAGTTTTCTTTTAGGCAAAGAGAGATTTATGAAATTGTACTTACAGCTCAGAAGAATGCTATCAATATGATCAAACCTGGAGTCAAGCATATTGATGTTCACCTAACTGCGGCAAAAATTATTGCTGCCGGTTTATCACAAATCGGAATTATCAAAGGCGACTTGAATGCTGCGGTAAAAGCCGGCGCACACGCACTTTTCTTTCCGCACGGACTTGGGCACATGATGGGCCTTGATGTACACGATATGGAAAATCTTGGGGAGGCTTATGTTGGATATGATAGTAACACAAAACGAAGCGATCAGTTTGGATTGGCTTATTTAAGATTAGCCAAAGAATTAAAACCCGGATTTGTTTTTACCTGCGAACCGGGAATTTATTTTATTCCTGAACTCATCGATCAATGGAAAGCTAAGAAGAAGTTTAAAAACTTTATTAATTATGATAAGGTTGAGGAGTATCGCAACTTTGGCGGAATAAGAATTGAGGACAATATTCTTGTTACACAAACCGGATACAAAGTTCTCGGTCGCCCAATCCCAAAAGAAGTTGATGATGTAGAAGCTTGGGCTAAGAGCTAATATTTATTTTTAGTGCTCTTTGCGAAAAGACATTTAACCACAAAGGGCACAAAGTTTTTTCACAAAGAACTCAAAGAATAACTCTTTTAATTCCATCTTTTAGAAGTTTAACATTAAAATTAATAAGTAAGCCGAGTTTCGAATTGCTTAACTTTAAATATGTTAAAATTTGAGCAAGATGAACATCATTAAGAACTTCAACAGATTTTATTTCAATAACTAATTTATTTTCAACAATAATATCCAACCGATAACCAATATCCAGTTTTACTTCATCATAGACTAATGGCATTGGTTTCTCTTTTTCAACGTGAAGACCTGCCTTGCTAATTTCATAATACAAACATTCTTTATAAGACGATTCTAACAATCCAGGACCCAAATTTTTATGAACTTTAATTGCCAGACCAATTACAATATTTGATAATTCATCTTCTGTCATTACATCTTTGTGTGCTTTGTGTTTTCTTCTTTGAGTGCTTTGTGGTTAAAACTTCCCTTTATGCAGTTCGGAAAATTCTCTCCCAGCTTTTAGTGCATCTATGTTTAATTGAACTATCTTCTCCCCTTTTTTACCAAAGATTTTTTTTATCCCTTTCTCAAGACTTTCATAAGGAATATCTATAAATGGAGAAGCTGCACCAAGCACTACCATATTTGATGAGCGCGGTGATTTTACCTGTCTTGCAATTTCATCAGCATTAATTGCAATGTGATTTGGAAGTTTTTCAATCGCTGCTAACAGCTCCTTCATATCCGGATAATCCGTTATGTTTACAAACGGAGTTGTGTTTGTTACAAGCCATCCATTTTCCGAAAGCCATGGTAAGTAGCGCAGTGATTCCATTGGCTCTACGGAAATTATTATGTCTGCTCTGCCTTCGGGAATTAAATCACTTGCAATTTCTTTTTCAGAAATTCTTAAATGGGAATGCACAGCACCGCCGCGCTGACTCATTCCGTGTACCTCCGCTTGTTTTAAGTAAAGATGATTTTCCAAAGCTGCCATTCCAACTACTGCAGCAATTGAAAGTATTCCCTGTCCCCCAACACCGGAGAGAATTATATCAGATTTCATTTTACAACCTCATCCACTTTAACTTTAATTTCCTTCTTACTCCTCGCCAATGTCTGAATACATTCTCTTCTTGGTATAATTACTGAAACACCGTCATACAACATTTCTTCACGAAGTACGTTTACCATTTCATCGTGGAATTTAGGTAATGGAGTAAGCGTTCGTACGTGCTCTGGTTTTACACCAAGACCAATACAAATTTCTTCCAATCTTCCTGTTGCGTGCGAAGCTTGTCCGCCTGTCATTCCTGTTGTTGAGTTATCTGAAATGATAACAGTTACCGGAGTATTTTCATAAACGCAATCAAGCAACGCCGTCATTCCGCTGTGTGTAAAAGTGGAATCCCCAATAACAGCAATTGCTGGATGAACGCCAGCATCAGCGGCGCCTTTTGCCATTGTAATTGATGCGCCCATATCAACACAAGAGTTAATGGAATTCCAGGGCGGCAACGCACCAAGTGCATAGCATCCTATATCAGAAAAAACTTTTTGCTTACCGAATTCCACCATTGTTTCATTCAAGGCAAGATAAATATCACGATGAGCACATCCAGCACAAAGTTCGGGTGGACGGTTTGCAACGATAGCGGGAACTTTCATTCCTGTTTTCACTTCTTTGCCCAAAGCATTTGCAACAACATCAGGAGTTAATTCTCCATCACGCGGAATCGTTCCATCTAATCTTCCAAGTATCTTAATATCTTTTCCTAAAAATCCTTTTAACATTTCTTCAACTAAAGGATAACCATCTTCAAGGACTAAAATATGTTCACATTCATCAACAATCTTTTCTACTTTGGCAAATGGAAGCGGATATTGCCCAAGTTGAAGAATCGGATAAAAATTACTTTTTCTTTCCGGATAATTTTCCATCAAATAATTAAAAGCAATTCCGCAGGCAATAATTCCTAAAGATTTATTTCTACCGGGATAATAAGTATTGTAAGATGATCGTTCAGACTCCTGCTCCATAACCGACTGAAGTGCAAGCAAACCTTTATATCTTTTCCTCGCATTGGAAGGAAGCAGTACAAACTGAATTGGATCTTTAGGATAAGTAAGTTTGTTTTCATTTTTTGTCGGGCGGGTTTCAATTCCTGCGCGTGAATGTGAAAGCCGGGTTGTTATACGAATCATAACCGGAACTTTTAATTTTTCAGAAAGTTCAAATGCCTCGTAGGTCATATCATAAGCTTCCTGTTGATTTGCTGGTTCAAGAATCGGTATCATCGCAAACTTGCCGAAGAAACGTGAGTCCTGTTCATTTTGTGATGAGTGCATTGATGGATCATCTGCAACGGTTACAATCAATCCGCCGTTAACTCCGGTTATTGCAGAATTTATAAAAGCATCGGCTGCAACATTTAGCCCAACGTGTTTCATACAAACCATTGCGCGCTTACCGGCATAACTCATTCCAAGTGCGGATTCCATTGCAGTTTTTTCATTAGCAGACCATTGGCTGTGCAGTTTTCTTTCGATAGCGATTTTATTATGCTGAATATATTCGGTTATTTCTGTGGAAGGTGTTCCAGGATAAGCATAAACGCCTGACATACCGCCGTCAATTGCGCCCTGCGCAATTGCTTCGGCTCCGAGTAATAAAAGTTTTTCCATAATTCATTCAAACGCTTAAATGGTTTAAAATTATTTTTTATTGATTTAAAAATACAGAAAGTAAACACCCTACCCAACCATTTCGGTTAAACGGGAGAATAGTAATATCTGTGCTTTGTATTTAATTTTATCTTAACATTTTTTATGACTTATGATAATTGAAGAATTTTTAGATATTGCTCCTGTTAACGGTGTTTTAACAATTTCCGATGTTGATGAATCTTTTGAAAAGGCATATTTGCAGATCAGAAAAAAGGAGAAAAGAATTTACAGGGATGAGGAGCTTAGACTGCTGCCGTTTGCATCAAGATTAAATCCCCATAAAGAGGAATGGAATCAAAGAGCAAAATCATTTTTAAGATTTAAAAAATATCTTTATAAAAAAAAATCCGGATTAAAAATACTTGATCTTGGCTGTGGCACCGGTTGGTTTGCTTCACAGATTTTGAGGGAATCTGATCATAATTTTTATTGCGTTGATATTAATTTAACCGAACTGCGCCGGGGTGCGAAACTTTTTGCAAATGAAAAAACAAAATTTATTTACGCTGATATTTTTCAAATCAAGTTTCCACGTTCATCGTTTGACATGATAATCCTTAACTCCTCATTACAGTATTTTCCTGATCTAAGAATTTTAATGCGGGAATTATTTTATTTACTGAATTCGTACGGAGAAATTCATATCATTGATACACCTTTTTATGAGGATGATGAAGTCGAATCAGCGAAAAATAAAACATTTCAATATTATGACTCAATTGGTTTCTCTGAAATGAAGGAAAAATATTTTCATCATACATTCAGAAGCATAAAAGATCTTAACCATTACTATTTATATAATCCACGTAGATTAAAAAATAAAATTCAAAATTTAGCCTTTGGAAAAGATTCTCCTTTTCCATGGATAATGATAAATCGATAAAAAGAAAACTAAATGGATATAAAATTTAATCTTACACTTAAATTTACCAGAGCAAAATTTATTTGGATACTTTTGGGATTTGGAGTAATTCTATATGCCACCTACATTTTTTTCGTATCGCCAACTTTAACTTATGATGCTAAACCAAACGCAGCTGAAAAAATTCTTTTTGTATCACAAAGAATTTTAATCGGCATACTCTTCTTCCTTGCAATTATAAACATCGCCAAAATACCGGTTAAAGAAAACTGGATTGCCTGGATAATTTTTACAGGATTGTTGGCTAGATTAATTTTAATTCCGTCCTTGCCAATTCTCGAAGATGATTTTTATAGATATTTGTGGGATGGCGCTGTTACGGCAAATGAATTTAATCCTTATACAATAAGCCCACAACAAGTGTTGGAAAAAAATCATAATGTTCCAGAAAAGATTTTAAAACTTGCAGATGAATCTGGTGATGTAATTCATAAAATAAATCATCCACAGATTAGAACTTTGTATCCTTCACTGGCTCAAATCGTTTTTGCGTTATCTTATTTTCTTTTTCCCTGGAGTGTTGTAGGCTGGAAATTTATTATGCTCATCGGTGATTTGCTGTTGCTCTACTTTTTGATAAAAATCTTGCAGGAGTTAAAGTTACCCAAATCATTTATCGCAATTTATTGGTTAAACCCAATTGTACTTCACGAGTATTTTAATACAGGACATTATGATTTATTTGCACTTTTATTTACTTCAATTTCATTTTACTATTTACTAAAAAATGAAAACGTTATTTCAAGCACAACACTTGCCCTTGCGGTGGGATTCAAAATTTGGCCTATTCTTTTATTCCCATTTTATATGCGGAGATTATTCAATCAAAAATCAAAATTGTTTTCAAGCATTGCTGCATTTTTCATTATTATAGTAATTATATTTATTCCTGTTTTAACCGCCGGTTGGGATGAAAATCAGGGATTTATAAAATACGCTTCAAACTGGATTAACAATGCGGGATTTTATACTTTATTAAAAGAGAGCATAGATTTATTTACAAATGTTTTTAAAATTTATTATGTCTGTGCTGATTGTGTTGCACGATGGATAACAATTGGATTGATGACAATTACAGTTTTGTGGCTAATCAGAAAACCCGCAAACGATAATCGTGAACTTGCAAATAAAATTCTTATTGCAGTAGCAATTATGTTTTTGATCAGCCCCACTCAATTTCCATGGTATTTCACCTGGTTAATTCTTCCGCTTGTATTCAGTCCTAAGTTTTCTTTGCTGATGTATGTTTTCCTTATTCCGTTTTACCATTTAAATTTTCTTGGTGGATATTTTATTTACATTCAGCATATTCCTGTTATTCTTTTATTTATATATGAAATAAAAAAAGAATCCGACTTTGGATTTTTTAATCCTGACCGAATCCTTTTAGAAGATTAAACTTATTTAGTTCATTGGAACATCAATCAAAACAAAGTTTGTTTCTTCTAATATTTCAATTTTGAAGTTAGCTGTATCATAAATTCCAATTGCATCTCGCTTAAATAAATCTTCATCATCAATTTTAATGTGCCCATCAATTAAAAAAATGTATGCGCCATTTGAAGCGCTGCTAACTTCGTAATCTAATATTTCGCCTTTTTTAAAATTACCAAGTTTTATTTCGGCATTTTGATGAATATACAGAGCACCTTCTTTTTTCAATCCGGAAACCGCAATAATTAATTTGTTTTTCTTTTCATCTGCAGGAAAAGATTTTTGATCATATCTTGGTTTGATATTTTTTTCTTTTGGAAATATCCACAACTGTAAAAGATTTACTTTCTCCTCTTTCGATGGATTAAACTCCGAGTGAGTAATTCCGGAACCAGCAGACATAACCTGAACTTCATCTTTGTGAATTACAGAGCCAGTGCCCATGCTGTCTTTGTGCTCAAGTGCACCATCAAGAATGATTGTTATTATTTCCATATTGTCATGCGGATGAGTTTCAAAACCCATATCTGGTGCAACAATATCATCATTTAAAACACGCAGTAATCCAAAATGCATCATATCCGGATTATAATAATTTGCAAAGCTAAAACTGTATCTGGTTTCTAACCATCCATAATTTGCTTTGCCTCTATCTTCGGATCGATAAATTATCTTTTTCATATTTCCTTTCTTAATTAGTCAGTTCATATTTATTAATTAAAGTCGTATAAACATTACCAAATTTCTTTTCGAATAAAATATTTTCCAAAGGCAGCCTGTTTAATTTTATTTCAACCTCATTTGATTGATTATCAGGAACAGGTTGTCTTCCAATGGCTAACACAACGGCTACCTCATATTCACCAGGAATAGAAAATTTTTCAACAACTTTTTCAGAATCAAATCCACCCATTTGGTGAACGTATAAATCCATACTGTTGGCTTGAAAAGTAAGATTGGCTATTGCTGAAGCTGTATCATACAAATAGTGCCTGTTAGAGTTTTGGTTTCTGCTTAAAATTTTTTTTGCTAAAACTATAACCAATAATGGTGCATTAACAGCCCATTCTCTATTCTTATTGACTAAAGTTTCTAACACTGCATCAAATGCGTCAGCATTAATCTTTTCTGCAACAATAAACTTCCAGGGCTGCTCATTAAATGCAGAAGGTGCTCTTCTTGCAGCCTCGAACAGGGATAAAATTTTATCCGGTTCGATAATCTCACCATCGAACTGCCTAATACTTTTTCTTTTTTTAATTACTTCGTGTAACATTTAATCCTCTTTGTTTTTTACATATCAAATGTATGTTATGACACACAAATTGTCAAATGTAACAATAAATAGCACAACGAAGATTGTCAGGTGTAGAATCTTTTAAAAAAATAACTTATATATGGAGAAAGATTGATTATATGAATGTAAAATCAAGTATATACAGACAAAAGATAGTATTCATCTTAGCAACATTGCTGCAAGTAATTCTCTTGCCTTGCATCACACTTTCGCAGGATTATCTATTCCGGCAGCTTAGAATTGAAGATGGACTATCGCAAAGTACAATTTTGTCTTCTCTGCAGGATCGCAAAGGTTATATGTGGTTTGCTACAAGAAGCGGATTAAATCGTTATGATGGTTACAAGTTTATGGTCTATTTAAACGACCCCAAAGATTCAACTTCTCTATCTGATGATGGAACAAATTCGATTTTTGAAGATCGTAACGGAACCCTTTGGATAGGCACAATCAATGGCAATATTAACAAGTACAACCGAACTACTGAAACATTTACATATAGAAATATTTTATCGTTGATTGAAAATGTTCCTGAACAAACCGATGAATTTTATGAGTACCCTCTTTCGTTTTCACGAAATCAAAGTTCAACTATAACAACAATTACAGAGGATAAACAGGGTAATTTGTGGATAGGTACATGGGGAAATGGAATAGTAACTATCGATAAAAACTTTAAAAAGATAAATCATTTTTTTGCTGATAATAAAAATAGAAATGGATTACCAACAAATAGAGTGATGGATCTTCTCTTTGATGAAAGCGGCAAACTATGGATTGCAACTTTTGGAGGAGGATTAAGCAGATTAAGCATAAACAAAATTAATTCTAAAGATGATTTCTTTTTTGAAAATTTTTCTACGGGCAATGATCAATTTTCCCTGCCCGATTCTAAGCTTCTTACTCTTTTCCAGGATTCGGAAAAAAATCTTTGGGTGGGATCATATTACGGCGGACTTAATTTTATTGAGCACAGCCAATTGGGTCTAACTCCGGATAATATCAAGATTAATATCCATCGATGTCCTGTCATTTCGTCCGGCACCTTTAATAATACTGTGATGGCAATAACCGAAGATAACAGTCATTACTTATGGATTGGAACTTTTGGCGGTGGTTTAATCAGATATGATAAGGCAAAAAATAAATCAATACATTTTTTTAATGAGCCATTAAACACAAATTCACTTGGGGATAATGATGTTCTTTCACTTTGCGTTGATAGATCGGGAATTGTTTGGGCCGGCTCGCATCTTGGATCGGGAATAACAAAAATTCAACCCAATAATAAAATGTTTCATCATATCAAACACATCGCAGGAAATAATAATTCCTTAGATGATGATGTTGTCTGGACAATTTATCAGGATAAAGATAATATAATATGGATAGGCACTTACAAAGGAGGAATTAATAAATACGATCCTGCAACAAACAAATTTTTTTTTATAAAAAAATCTGGTGATCAAAAATCAATAAGCAGCAATCATATCAGATCAATTAAAGAAGACAGATTCGGTAATCTATGGATCGGCACTTACGATGGTGGTTTGAATATCTTGAATAAAAAGTCTGGTCAACTAAACGTTTATAAAAATAATCTTAACGATCCTTTTAGCATTGGTGGAAATCAAGTACAGGATATTTTTATAGAGTCTGATAATACTTACTGGATTGCAACTTTTGGAGGAGGATTAAACAAAGTTGTTGTTGATGGAAACCCGATAACTTCCAAATTAAAATTTATCAGATATAAAACTGATCCGAATAATCCCAATACGATTAGTGATAATCGTGTTTATAAAATATTTAAATCGCGGAATGGTGTTTTTTGGATTGGCACCTACGGCGGCGGATTGAACAGTTTTGATCCGCAAACCGGTATATTTAAAAGATTTTTGGCAGATTCAGGCAAAAAGGAAAATTTTAATTTAAAAAACCTGATGACAATTATGGAAGATTCTGAAGAAACAATGTGGCTGGGTGCTTATGGTGGAGGATTAACAAGCTTTGATAGAAAAACAAATTTGTTTAAAAGATATTCTATTAAAGACGGAATAACCAGCAGCGTGATTTATGGAATTCTTGAAGATGAAAATAAAAATTTATGGATTAGTTCCGATGATGGTTTATTTAAACTAAATATCGCAACAAAAGATGTTAAAAGATTTGATATACAGGATGGATTGCAGAGTCTTGAGTTCAGCGGTGGTGCTTATTTTAAGAATAACAAAAATCAATTATTCTTTGGCGGTATAAATGGATTTAACTTTTTTAATCCGGCAGACATAAAAACAAATCAATATATTCCGCCGGTTGTTATTACATCGGTAAAGGTGTTTAATGAACATTACAAAGGTGAGCGATCAGAAATAATTTTAGATTACAAAAAAAATTTTTTAACATTTGAATTTTCATCTCTCGATTACTCTGATCCTAAGGATAATCAATACTCATTTATTTTAGAAGGACTGCAGGATAAGTGGCAGTTTGTCGAATCATCAGCACGTGTTGCAAATTACACAAACCTATCTCCCGGCACTTACATCTTTAAAGTACGCGGTTCCAATGGCGATGGATTATGGAATGATAAATATGCTTCAGTTAAAATAATTATCTTAAACCCATTCTGGCAAAGATGGTGGTTTATTACTTTTATAATTCTTCTTATCGCAATTCTAATTTATTATATCAGCACGCTAAGGATTAAAAACCTGCTTGCAATTGAAAAACTAAAATCTAAACTTGCAGCAGATTTGCATGATAATGTTGGTTCGGGATTGACAGAAATTTCTATTTTAAGTGAAGTTGCTTCAAGAAATATTTCTCACGGTCAGGATACCTCAACTTCCGAGTTAAGTAAGATAAGTGAAATTTCACGTAAGCTTGTTGATAATATGAGTGACATAGTTTGGGTGGTTAATCCAAACAGGGATTCTTTACCTGATCTAATAATCCGTTTAAAAGATTCTTACGGTGAGGTATTGAATTCGCTGGGTATTTCATTCAGGGCAACTAACATTGATAAAATCAAAGATGTTAAGTTAACTATGGACTTCAAACAAAATCTTTATCTGATATTTAAGGAAGCAATTAATAATTCTGTAAAACACAGCAATTGTAAACACATTATTCTTGATGCGAATTTCAGAAATGATATACTTGAAATGTCAGTTAGCGATGACGGTAAAGGCTTTGATGAAAATAATATTCGTTATGGAGATGGAATAAAAAATATTTCAAACAGAGCTTTGCTCATTGGAGGTAAAATAAAAATTAAATCTTCACCAGATTCCGGTACAAACATAAGATTTATCGGAAGACTCGGGAAAATAAACACATTAAAATTTTTACTTAAAAAATGATTAAAGTCGCCATCGTTGAAGATAACAGCACAATAAGAGAAGGGCTTGCTGCACTTATAAATGGAACAGAAGGTTACAAATGTGTTGGTTCTTTCGGTGATGCAGAATCATTTCTTAATAAAATTGATTTGCTGGATTTAGATGTTGTTCTCATGGATATTGGTTTGCCGGGTATAAACGGAATTGAGTGCGCAAAGAACGCAATGATAAGAAAAACGGACCTGAGTATTTTGATGCTAACTATTTATGAAGAAAGCGAATTTGTTTTTGATGCACTATGCGCCGGAGCTTGCGGCTATCTTGTAAAAAAAACTCCTCCAGCCAGATTACTGGAAGCAATTAAAGATGCCCACGATGGCGGCTCGCCAATGAGTTCAAGAATTGCAAGACAGGTGATAACGGCTTTTAAAGAAGGAAAAAATATTTTATCTGCTACAACTGATTTTGATTTAACTGAAAGAGAAGTAAGTGTGCTTAATCTTTTATCCGACGGATATAATTACCAGGAAATAGCAGATAGCCTTTTCATCAGCGTTGATACGGTTCGACATCACATCCGAAACATTTATAAAAAACTGCATGTCCATTCACAATCAGAAGCCGTAGCAAAGGCGATACGAAAAAAAATTATCTAGAACATCTTTCCTATACCGCACAATTGTGCTGCAAATCATCCCTGATTTTCCCCCTCAAAAATAAAAACAGCATATCTATGCAGTTGCGTAATAAAATTAATATTGTCACTTTCCTACTAAGAATTGGCGATGCGATAAGCAACGGAGAATTTTAGTTAAATGTTATAGAGAACTATAACAGAAGAAAAATATCAATCAATAATAATTAAAGGAGTATGCGATGGAAAACTCAATTTATCCCAAAGAGATTTCCAATCCATTATCAGATCTTATAAGCGATGAAATATGGGAATTGCTTAACAGCAGAGGTTTGATAAATGATAGATCGGTTAGAGATTATATCATCAGAAGAAGATTTAAAAGATTACGCTCGCAGAAAGTTAAAACAGGCGATGCTATTGATACGCTTAGATCTGAATATCCATATCTTCAATTTGATACTATCAGAAAAATAGTGCATAACCCTCCAAAACAGTTAAGCAGCTCATAGATCAATTTTAGGATAACTGCATTATTCTCCGTTCTTTTTTTATATGAAAGAACGGGGTTTTTTATTTTAAAGTGTCTTATCTTTTATTCAGATTTAATTTATTGATTCCATAATTTTAAAAGAAACTTTATTCTTACAGATATGTTTACAGAAAATCCCGAAACCCCTTTAACTGAAATTATTGATTCAAGATTGCACAACAGCAATATAAAACTTTTTGTAAAGAGAGAAGATTTAATTGATCCTCAAATATCGGGCAATAAGTGGTTCAAACTAAAATACAATTTAATTGAAGCACGAAAACTTGGTTATGATAAGCTTTTAACTTTTGGCGGCGCATATTCTAATCATATTTATTCAACTGCTGCTGCAGGTAAGAATTTTGGATTTAAAACTATCGGAGTTATACGAGGTGAAGAACATCTGCCGCTTAATCCTACTTTAAGTTTTGCACAATCCTGCGGAATGAAATTATTTTATTTAGATAGAATATCTTACAGAAATAAATACGATGAAAAAATTATTGATCATCTAAAAAAAGAATACGGCAAATTTTATCTAATCCCTGAAGGTGGATCAAATCATCTTGCGGTAAAAGGATGCGCTGAAATTATTCCGAGAATAAATATTCATTTTGATTTTGTTTGTTGTGCTTGCGGAACCGGTGGAACATTAGCAGGTTTAATTTTAGGATTGGATTCGAAGGCTAAAGGAATTGGTTTTTCTGCTTTAAAAGGTGCAGGGTTTCTAAATGATAATATAAAAAATCTGTTGTCACGATTTGGTAAAGAAAATTTTTCTAATTGGAATATTAATTTGGATTATCATTTGGGTGGTTATGCTAAAGTATCAAAAGTGCTAATAGATTTTTGTTCCGATTTTAAAACTCAACACGGTATTGAAATAGAGCCGATTTACACTGGTAAAATGTTGTTCGGGATTTTTGATCTTATAAAAAAAAATTATTTCCCTAAAAACTCAACCATCATTGCAATTCACTCCGGTGGTTTGCAGGGATTAAAAGGTTTGGGACAAAGAGGATTGATGAAGAATCTTAATCATATTGGTAAAGAACAATAAATAATTGTTGGTGTAGTTTAATTTTTAATTTTGTTAGATTAGTTCCGAATTTTGAATTTCTTATTTTTCTTTAAACAAATATTCATCAACAAAAACTTTAAAATACAGGATAGAAAATGGCGAACGACACTCCTGAACCCAACCAAAATTTCTTCAAAAATATACTTAAAGAAATTACTCAACCATTTATTGATTTATTCAAATCATCACGTGCAATTTGGGGCATTAACCTTTCTTATCTTCTTGAAGGAATAACTTACTTTGGCATTGTTGGCTACTTGGTTATTTACTTTACTGATTTTATAAAGCTTAATGATATTAGTGCAGGACAAATGGTAGGATTTCAAACAGCCGGTATAACTCTTGCAATGCTTTTTTTAGGTGCAACCGTTGACTGGATCGGGGTTAGAAAATCTTTACTATATTCCCTTGTCTTTATGTTAATCGGAAGAATATTTCTTACGCTGGGACCCACTATCACAAGCAATACCGGTTTATGGTCATCTGCTCATCTTGTTGCGATGCTTGGATTATTTGGAATCATTCTTGGTTATGGAATTTACCAACCTGCTTGCTATGCTGCAGTAAAACTATTTACAACCGAAAAAACATCTGCAATGGGTTATGCTATGCTTTATGCGATAATGAACCTCGGTGGATTTTTACCCGGAATTATTGCACCACCAATACGAAAAGCATTTGGAACCGAGCAAGATGGTATACTTGCGGTAATGTGGGTTTACGTTGGCTTAACTGTTTTAGGAATTATTGTAGTAGCAATCATACTTACTAAAAAAACTATAGAAAAAACAATTCGGGAAGTAAGTACTGAAACAGCAGAAAAGATTGAAGCAGATAAAAAAGCAGAAGATGAAAAATCAGCAAAAGAAAAAATAATGTTCTATCTGAAAAATTTTCCGATCAAAGACTATCGATTTATGTTTTTCATCTTTATTCTTATTCCTGTTCAAACACTATTTGCACACAATTGGCTAACACTTCCTGTTTATTTTAAAAGAGCATTTACCGGCGTAGTTGCTGATAACTTTGAGTTCTTTACAAACTTTAATCCAATTTTAATTTTTATTCTAACTCCTATGGTTGCAGCTTTAACAGTAAAGCGTGATACATATAAAATGATGATCTACGGAACATTTGTAATGGCGTTTCCAACTTTTATTCTAGCGCTGGGACCAAGTATCACGAATGTATTTGCTTATCTTATTTTGATGACGGTAGGTGAAGCAATGTGGCAGCCCAGATTTTTACAATGGGTTGCAGAAATTGCACCTAAAGGAATGACGGGAATTTACATGGGCATAGGACAGTTTCCGTGGTTTTTAACAAAAGTAGTTACAAGTTTATACTCCGGTTGGTTCTTGATGCATTATGCACCTGAAGGAGCTGCTCCATCACAAATGCATACTCAACAAATGTGGTTGATTTATGGATGTATTGCAATGATAAGCAGTGTTAGTTTATTTTTTGCTCGCGGCTGGATGCAGAAAGGATTCAAGACAAAACATATTGAATAAAAGAATTATTAATGCACCTTACTCAGAGTTTGTAAGATTATTAAATAATCGCAGAGCAAAATTATCCGGCGAGATAGACTGTTTTACGAAAATAAAATATTATTAAAATAATTATAAGAGGATATATAAATGGAAAAGAAAGAATTAATATTAATTCTCTGTTTACTGATATCCTCTTTTATTTTTTACAACTGCTCATCAGTTTCATACGAGACTATATATCCTACATTAAGGGATGGAAAGTATGATAGTGAATTTCCGTACAAATCTACTTCAGAGGAATTAACAAAAATTAGTGAAACAATTCAAAGAGTTAATTCTACTGCATTTTATAAAATTTATATTTTTGATGAAAACAGCAGATATACATTAAAGGATATCGAAGGAAAACAACTCAACAAAATTACTGTATCAGAAGCTTTGGCTGATAATTCATCTGCTGGCACCGCCGTTACTGTTTATTCCGAAAATGGAACCATAGCATTGTTAACTTGTGCCCACACTGTTACTTTCCCTGATACTATTATTGCTTATAGACTTGATGAAAAAGGTAAAGCAACAAATTATGTTGAATCAATTTCCATAAAAGAAAAACAAGTTATTTATGCTGCAGGATTTCCTGAAGGAAGCAATGTTGATGTACTTGTAAAAGATGATCGCTTAGATATTGCAGTGCTGGGAAGAAAATATGATTCAACAACAAGAGTCAATTTGCCCGCATTTAAATATCCAATTGGTAAAGCAAAGGAAGTTGAATGGGGAACTTTTGTTTATCTTTTTGGATATCCTTTAAATTATAAAATAATTACAAAAGCTATCGTAAGCGGTCCAAGGCGTGATGAAAACGGATCATTTCTTGTCGATGCGGTAATCAACCCAGGTTTTAGCGGCGGGCTTGTTCTCGCAATTCGCGATGGTGTTCCTAATTTTGAATTGATTGGAATGGTGCAATGGGTGCCTGAGGATGATGAAAGTTTTATTTATCCAGAAACTTTAAAAGATAAAACAACATATAATCCCGTTGTTCCTTATAAAGGTAATTTATTTGTAAGAAAACATTCTTCTATCAAATACGGAATCGCAAAAATTATTCCTATTGAGAGTATTATGACTTTTCTTCTTCAAAATAAATCTTATCTTAATGATAGAGGATTTTATATTTTTCAATAAAATTATTTGTGTTATCCAGTAACTTTTTAACTTAATTAATCGTCTGAAGGTGTATTGAGAGCTTGAATGACAAAAGAAATTGAACAAATCCAGATAAGTACAACGTGTCCGATATGCAATAGAGCCATCTCGGAAATTTGGGTTGCAAAACTTGATTCCGTCATTGGTGTTAGATATGCTTATATATGTGTAGAATGTAAAAACTTAATTAAGATGACCAAAAAAAAATACTTAAACCCTGACCATCTCAGCCAAATTCTTTTTTCTACATCAACTTCGTGATAATATATTTTAAAATTCTGGAGTCTGTAATTTCATTCCAATATCACACTTCCACCTAAGCAAATATCATCGTTATAAAAAACAGCAAACTGCCCGGCAGCGATACCAAGATCTTCTTTTTCTAATTTTACAAAACCTTTATCATCTTCAATTTCCAAAGTACAATTAAAAAATCTTTCGCCGTGCCTGATTTTAACTTTAAGATTTTCATTAGAAAATTTCTGATCACTTATCCAATTAAATTTGCCAACAATAAATTCTTTTCTCGCACGTTCAATTAAATTCTCTCTTGAGATATAAATAATATTTTTATTAATTTCTTTTTTAACAACATACCATGGACCGCCGCCTAAGCGTAATCCCGAGCGCTGACCAATTGTATAAAAATAATATCCCTTATGTTTACCCATAATCTTATTGCTGTCAATATCAATTATATCTCCCTCAAGTTCGCCAAGATGGTGTTTAATGAAATCAGTAAACTTAATTTTACCAAGGAAACAAATCCCCTGACTGTCTTTCCGATTCATATTTGGCAAATCATATTTTCTTGCGAGTTCTCTTATCTGCTTTTTTTTATAAGTTCCGATTGGAAATAATGCCCTGCTTAATTGCATTTGAGTAAGATAGGCAAGAAAGTATGTTTGATCTTTTATCGGATCAGGTGAAGTTTTTAAAACAAATTTATCGTCTAGAATTTCAACACGAGCATAATGACCTGAAGCGACTTTTTCAAACGAGTCATCAATTTTATTAATGAATTGCCCGAATTTAATTAACCTGTTGCACAACATATCCGGATTCGGAGTTCTGCCCTCTTTAATTTCTGCGATAGTGTAAGATACGACTGAATCCCAATACTCGGTTTGCATATTAATTGTTTCAAGAGGAACCTTAGCCTGATCACAAACAGCTCTTGCAAATTCAAGATCTTCTTCCCAGGGACAGTTGCCAAGAAATGAAAATTCATCCTGAAGCCAAATCTTTAGATAGAATGCAGTAACATCGTGCCCTTCATCTTTAAGTAGACGAAGTGCAACAGAACTATCTACTCCTCCGGAAAGTAAAACTGCAATTTTCATTTACTTCTTTGCTTCCGGTTTAATTTTTAACGATTGAATATTATCAATTACTTTATCATAAATTGTTTTATCAACTTTGCTAAGAATTATAGTAATAAGTTTTGTTGAATTATTAATCCTATCAAAAAATCCGATACAGATTTTATTTTTTCCATCGCAAACTTTCATCAATCCACGAAATCGACCTTCAAATATTCCACCGGATAGTGATTTAATATCTTTAAATAAAATCGTAACCATTTTTTCTTTGAAAAAAAATTCCGAGCAAATGATTTTTTCATCATCTGTTTCAATTTTATTGGGAACGAGCTTATAAAAATTAAAGTAGGACTTATTGATGTAATAAAGTAGAAAAATTGAGATGATAAAAGGAAGAATTAAAATTAGATTTTTATCCAAGTTTAAAGCGATGGGAAAAATATATAAAAGAAGTAAAGGAGTAATTACAACATTGCCGTATCGGTAAATAAATTTCCAGAAAACTGCGTAAGTAAATATTTCCATAATTTTTTTAGATATCTTTTTACAAATTTATCCGAGTCTAACACAATGATAGTCTATTTTTAATTAAATATTTTTCTAAAACTTTACGGTAATCTTATCCTTAAATTCAATTTTAATACCGGGCAGTTCACCTACAACTTCTTTTAACTGTTCTATCGTTTGGGGTTTACTCTTTTGTAATTTTTCTAAAATATCTTTGTGTTTTATAATTTCAGCAAAATCTATTTCCATAAGTGTAACCTCTGAACCCTTAACGTAAACAGCGTTTGTTTCCTTTATCGGTTTATCAAAATTGAATGATAATGACATTTTCATCCCATCAAACATATCAATTAACTTTTGCATATCAGCTTCACTTGCAACGGAATCCTGGGTTTCAGTCGAATCATTTCCAGGGTTGGATTCATTTTCTAATTGCGGTTTAGGAAAATTTATTACCAGTATTGAGGGATTACCTTTTTTGAATTCAAATTTCAAAATATCATCTGCCGTTTTATTTTGAGTCTGATTCAATTCATCTCCAAACGGAACTTGATTTTCAGGACTGGGATTAATCTTTACTTTATTAATATCCTTAAAAGAATAAATTACTTTATATCCCTCGTAGTCATTATTTAATAATTTTTCACCGGAAACAAATTTAACGTCTTCACCATAATTTGATTCTTTTGCTTTAAGTTCTTTTTCATTGAATATTTTAAAGTAGTCTTCTCCTTTTGTAGAGTCAAAAACCATTACAAACTCTTTCAGCATATCAATAACACTATCCTTCATTAAAAATGTTTCTTCGATAGTGCCGGAACCATCCTGATTAAGATTAACTTTTGTGTTTATTTGAAGACATCCGAAAAATATTGCTGAGGATATAACTGCTAATATGAAAAGTTTAATTTTATTCATTGCCAGCCTTTTTTATTTTATAAAAGATTACTTGCTAACTCTGCCAACTCTGATCGCTCGCCTTTTTCGAGATTAATATGAGCGTATAGTTTTTGTCCCTTAAATTTATCAATAAGATATGAAAGTCCATTTGATTGCCCATCAAGATAAGGATGATCTATCTGATAAATATCTCCTGTAAAAACCACTTTGGCTCCTTCACCGGCACGCGTGATGATTGTTTTAATTTCGTGCGGTGTAAGATTTTGCGCTTCATCAACAATAAAAAATATTCTTTGCAAACTTCGTCCACGTATATATGATAAAGCTTCAATGACAAGCTTTTCATCCTTAATCATTGTATCAATAGCTGTATGCTGTTTATCGTTTTCCGGAAACTGATCCTGAATAACTTTTAGATTATCCCACAGTGGCTGCATATAAGGTGCAAGTTTACTTTCCACATCACCTGGAAGATATCCGATATCTTTATTGCTTAATGGAACAATTGGTCTCGCAACAAAAATCTGACGATAATGTTTTTTAACAGCCAAAGCACCAGCTAAAGCCAAAAGTGTTTTACCCGTTCCGGCTTTTCCCGTCATAGATACAAGTTGAATTGCTGGATTAATCAATGCATCAACTGCAAAAGTTTGTTCGGCGTTGCGTGGATTAATTCCATATACATTTGTTTTATCAACTTTAATAATAAATTCTTTATTCTGATCAAGATGAGCTAGCACCGAACGATTGGAGTTTCTTAAAATGTAGTATTTATTTGGAAATGCCTCACCATTTAGTTTTTTTAAATATGGTTTAGCTGGAACTTGATAAGGAGGCTGAAAAAGTTTTATCAATAAATCATCATTAACATTTTCAACGATACCTTTACCGCTGTAAAGTTCCTCAATACTTTTCACTCTATCTGTTGTATAATCTTCGGCAAGAATACCAAGAGCTTTGGCTTTCATCCTCAAGTTAACATCTTTTGTTACAAGAATAACCTGAGATTTTCCTTCAAGTTTTGCATGCCATTCATACGCAACACTTAATACGCGATGATCGGGTGTATCGTCTCTGAATGAATCGCGAATTGCAGGCGCTAATCCTTTTGAAATTGCAATTCTTAATTTGCCTCTTCCCTTGCCCATTGATATTCCACCATTAAACAAAGCTGATTCTGTCATTGAATCCAGCGTTCGGGCAAACTCACGGGCATTTAAGTTTATAACCTGGCTGCCGCGTTTAAAATGATCCAGCTCTTCAATTACTGCAAGCGGAACAATAACATCATTTTCCTGAAACATTTTTATTGAATCTGCATCGTGAAGAATTACGTTTGTATCAAGTATAAAAGTTTTGGGAGTTTTTTTTACGAGATTGGATTTTTTATTAATTGCCATAGGGATTGGTTTTAGTTTATTAAATTATTAATTATAAAAAGATGCTTCCTCGATAGGAATAGATGATAATGGAAAGAAAATATTTTAATTAGAATTAGAATACCACTACTACGTTTGTAATTTACATGCAAAAATCAGAAATAAGCTCATCAATTTCAAATTAAAGATTTGCTGCCAGGGAATCTCTTAATTTTTATTGCCAGCCGAAAAAATTATTTGTCTCGAATATAGTTTTGGTTTATATTTGATTACAAAAACAACCAAAAAGAATTGATCAAGAATATTAAAGTATTTGATATACATCTTAAAATTTCCAAAAGTCTATTTTTAATAGCCACTCAGCGAGTGGCTATTTTTTTATTTGAAAGTGTTTACTGAACTATGAACAAATTTAAAGTAAAACTAATCCTTGAAGATGGAAGCGAGTTTTCAGGTTACAGTTTTGGATATGAAGGCAACACAAACGGTGAAGTTGTCTTTAACACCGGAATGGTCGGCTATCCCGAAACTATGACTGATCCATCTTATCGCGGACAAATTCTTGTTTGCACTTATCCGTTAATTGGAAATTATGGGATTCCATCTAAAGAAAAAGAAAATGGAATGTTTAAGAATTTTGAATCAGATAACATTCATTGCAGAGCTTTAATTGTTACTGATTACTCTTTTGAATATTCTCATTGGAGTGCAGAACGTTCTTTATCTGATTGGTTGAAGGAAGAAAAGGTTCCCGGCATTTATGGAATTGATACGAGAATGCTTACAAGAAAACTGCGCGACAAAGGAACAATGCTTGGGAAAATTATTGTTGATGAAAAAATTGATATTGGTTTTCTAGATCCAAACAAAACAAATCTTGTTGGCGAAGTAAGTGTTAAAGATGTTGTTGAATATAAAGCTGGTAAGCAAAAAATAATTCTAGTGGATTGCGGAACAAAGAATAATATAATTCGTGCTTTTCTTGGTAGAGATATTACTGTAATCCGCGTTCCTTATGATTATGATTTTACCAAGATTGATGCAAACGGGATTGTAATTTCAAATGGACCCGGCGACCCAAAACTAAACACAAAAACTATTAAGCACGCAAAGATTGCAATGCAATCTATCAAACCTATTCTTGGAATCTGTCTTGGCGCCCAAATACTTGCACTTGCCGCAGGTGCTAATACTTACAAATTAAAATATGGTCATCGCGGGCACAATCAACCGTGTAATGAACTTGGTACAAAACGCTGCTACATCACTTCGCAAAATCATGGCTACGCAGTTGATGCAAAAACTTTAGCGCAAGATTGGCGCGAGTGGTTTGTAAATGATAACGACGGGACTAATGAAGGAATAATTCACATATCAAAACCATTTTTCGCTTCACAGTTTCATCCGGAAGCATCTCCCGGTCCGGACGACTGCGAATTTATTTTTGATATGTTTGTTAGAGCATTAAAATAAATCTCTCTGCGTCTTGGCGTCTCTGCGTGAAAAAATTTTTTGTTTCTCGCAAAGACGCAAAGCCGCTAAGGAAAAAGAAATAACATGATTAAAAAAGGTAAACCAAAAAAAGTTTTAATTCTTGGAAGCGGTGCTTTGCAAATCGGGCAGGCGGGCGAATTTGATTACTCCGGTTCGCAGGCAATTAAAGCACTTAAAGAAGATGGAATTACAACTGTACTTGTCAATCCAAACATTGCAACGATTCAAACATCAGAAAACTTTGCGGATAAAGTTTACTTTGTTCCGATTAAAACTGATTTTGTTGAACGCGTAATCGAAAAAGAAAAACCGGATAGCATCCTTCTTCAATTTGGCGGACAAACGGCTCTTAATGTTGGTGTCGAACTTTATGATAATGGAATTCTTGACAAGCATAATATAAAAGTTCTCGGAACTTCTATCGAAACAATTAAAGATACCGAGGATAGATTATTATTTAGTGATCGTGTTACGGAGGTTGGATTAAAAGTAGCAAGAAGCAGAACTGCAACAAATGTTGAGGAAGCTGTAAAAGCTGCGGAAGAAATAAATTTTCCGGTAATGGTTCGCATTGCGTATGCACTTGGCGGACTGGGGTCCGGAATCGTTAACAACAAAGAGGAGTTAACTGAAAAAGCACGAAGAGCATTTTCATTTACAAACCAAATATTAATTGAAGAATCGTTGTATGGCTGGAAAGAAGTTGAGTACGAAATTGTTCGTGATAATTATGATAATTGTATTACAATCTGTTCGATGGAAAATGTTGATCCGATGGGAATACACACAGGCGACAGCGTTGTAATTGCTCCGGTTCAAACTCTATCGGCAAAAGAAATTTTTAAGCTTCGCTCAATCGGAATAAAATTAATTCGTCATCTCGGAATCATTGGCGAGTGCAATATCCAATATGCACTTGATCCAAACTCTGAAGATTACAGAATCATTGAAGTTAATGCACGACTTAGCCGAAGTTCTGCACTTGCATCAAAAGCTACAGGCTATCCGCTTGCATTCATCGCAACAAAGCTTGCACTTGGCTATGCACTTAACGAAGTGGTAAATGCAATTACACAAGAAACATCCACTAACTTTGAGCCTGCACTTGATTATGTTGCCTTAAAATTTCCACGGTGGGATTTGCAAAAGTTTCAGCAAGTAAGCACACAGCTTGGTTCTGAAATGAAATCCGTCGGCGAAGTAATGTCGCTTGGAAGAAGTTTTGAAGAAGTTCTTCAAAAAGCAATTCGTATGCTTGATGTTGGGATGAAAGGATTTGTTGGCAGCGATTTACAATTTAAAAATCTCGATAAAGAATTATCCGAGCCAACTGACAAAAGAATTTTTGCAATTGCAGAAGCATTAAAGCAGGGTTACTCTGTTGATAAAATTCATCAGCTTACAAAAATTACAAAATGGTTTTTGTATAAGATGAAGAACATAGTTGAGAGTGAACAAAAATTAAGAAACCTCGAAGGTTGCCTTACCGAAGAGATAGTGAGAGAAGCAAAGCAAAATGGTTTTTCTGATTTACAAATTGCAGAGCTTTTAAACAGTGATGAAATGACTGTTAGAAATCATCGTAAGTCTCTCAAAGTAATTCCTGTTGTAAAACAGATTGATACGATGGCAGCGGAGTTTCCTGCACAAACAAATTATCTTTACTTAACTTATCACGGTGTTGAAGATGATTTTCAACTCGGTGAAAACGATCAGATAATAGTTTTAGGCAGCGGTCCTTATCGCATTGGTTCTTCTGTTGAATTTGACTGGTGCTGCGTTAATGCAGCAACGCAAGTAAACAAGAGCGGCTATAAATCGATTATGATAAATTGTAATCCTGAAACTGTAAGCACTGATTACGATATTTGTGATAAACTTTACTTCGAGCAGCTAACACTCGAGCGCGTGCTTGATATTTGTGATAAAGAAAACCCCGCCGGAGTAATTGTTTCGATGGGTGGACAGGTGCCGAATAATCTTTCAATGAAACTTCATAAAGCAGGAATAAAAATTATCGGGACCTCTCCCGAACAAATTGATAACGCAGAAAGTCGTCATAAATTTTCAAAGATACTTGATTCGATAGGCGTTGATCAACCGGAATGGCGAGAGGTTACAACGCTTGATGATGCAAAACAGTTTTCTCAAAAAGTTAGCTATCCTGTTTTAATAAGACCGAGCTATGTGCTTAGCGGCGCTGCAATGAGCATCGTGCTAACTGAAGATGAGCTTGAGTTGTATCTTAAAAAAGCTACCGAGCTTAACACAGAACATCCCGTTGTAATAAGTAAGTTTATAACTGATGCACGCGAAATTGAAGTTGACGCCGTTGCAACCGAAGGCGAACTTTTCTGTTACGCAATTGCTGAGCATGTTGAAAATGCAGGTGTACATTCCGGCGATGCCACAATCGTTCTGCCGCCGCAGCGCACTTATCTTGAAACAATGCGCAGAGTAAAAATGATTACTCGTGAAATCGCAAAGGAATTAGAAATAACCGGACCATTTAACATTCAGTTTATTGCAAAGGATAATGAAGTAAAAGTAATTGAATGCAACCTTCGTGCATCGAGAAGTTTTCCATTCGTATCTAAAACTCTTAAAATAAATTTTGTAGAGATTGCTACAAGATTAATGCTGGGTGAAAAAGTTCCGCATATTGATAAGTCATCTTTCGATCTTGATTATGTTGGTGTTAAAGCATCGCAGTTTTCTTTTACAAGATTAAAAGGAAGCGATCCTGTTACGGGAGTTGAAATGTCATCCACTGGTGAAGTTGCCTGCCTTGGTGATGATTTTAATGAAGCATTTTTAAAAAGCAGTTTGGCAATCGGAAGAAAAGTTCCAACAAAGGGAGTCTTGCTTTCTACAGGCACACCCAAAAATAAAGCTGAGTTGATTGATGAATTAAAAATTCTTCAAACAATGGGAATAAAATTTTACGGAACAAAAGGCACTTCAGAATTTTACAAAGAAAATGGCGGGCTTGATGTTGAAGTTCTTTATCGTCCGTTTGATAATCAGGAGCCAAGCATATTAAGTTATATGGGAAGCGGAAAAATTGATCTTGTTATTAACATTCCAAAAACTTCTGAAAAAGTTGAACTCGACAGCGACTACATCATAAGAAGAAAGGCCGTTGATTTGAATATTCCATTATTCACAAACATACAAGTAGCAAAAAGATTTGTTAAAGCATTAAAAGTTTATTCGCCTGAAACATTACCTGTTAAGAGTTGGGATGAGTATGAATAAAAGATTTCCCTGCCCTTTCTTCGAAAGCATTTCTTCTCGGATTTAGTTGAGGCTTCAGGAATTCTACGGACATTACCTGCCCAGTTGATGTTATTAAAAATTTATGATCTTCATGAAAATGAACTTGCAGCATTTGTTAATAAAGGAAAACTTGCGGTTAGTTATAAAATTAATTTTAATGTCACACAACTTTCAAGCAGTGTTTATTTCTACAAATTATAAACAAGTAATTCTGTGGCACTAAAGAAATTTATTCTATTAAATAAGCTTTACTTTTTATTGAATTAAAATAAAGCCCCACCTTGGTGGGGCTTTTTTATTTTACAATTTTTAGAAATGAATGATAAGTTTTCCGAACAAAAACCGTCCACTGAAACCCATTTGAACAGCATCCCACAATCCACCGGATTCTGTTTCAGTATCCTGCTGGGTCGGGTAAACATCAAAAATATTTGAACCGCCAACAAGCAAAGTAAGGTTATCTGTAAATTGATAACTTAAGCTTGCATCGGTTGTAAACTTTGCTTTGTAGATATCTTCAGTATCGATCCAATCAATTAACTTGATTTCGCCAAAGTATATCATTCTTACAGAAGCATTAAATTTGTCTCTACTATAATCCAATGAAAAAGAAAGTTTTGTGCCCGGTGCTGAGGCAAGCAGAAATGCCTGTTCACGCTTGCCAAAATAAATATCTTCTTTACCGGCAAGTTTGCTGCTGGTATTAATTTTTCCAAGTTCCATTTTATTAAAATTACCGGCTAAAGAAAATTTAAAATCATTTTCATCAAAAGAATTATTATAAGATAAAATAACATCGACACCTTTTGTTTTAGTGTCTAATGCATTTGTAAAAAACTGTGCAGCACCAACACCAAGCGCCTGCAGTTCTGCACCAATATCTGGATCAGTATCTTCAAAAGCACCAGTTAGTACTACGCGATCTCCAATTTTAACATAGTAACCATCTACAGTAGCGGTGAATCCATCAAAGGGGGAAGCAGTAAATCCAAGACTTCCGTTTAGTGCTGTTTCTTCTTTAAGGTTTGGGATACCAAGTGCACGTGTGATAGGACTGTTATTTTTTGCAATCAATTTATCGACAGGTACACCACCAACAAAATCGGTGAATGTTGAATTAAAGTATATCTGAGCTAAAGAAGGCGCACGAAATCCTGTACCAAATGAACCTCGCAAAGCAAAATTATCTGTAACCTTAAATCTTGTTGCTATTTTTCCATCAAGTGTGTTTCCAAAATCAGAATAACTTTCATAACGGGCAGCAGTATTAACCATCCAATTATCAGTTAAGTTCAACTCAAAATCAGCGTATGCACCAAGATTTGTCCGATATTCATCAACAACATTTTCAGGTTTAAAACCGGGAAACCCTTGTGAACCGCCGGGTCTGCCAAGAACATCAATTGGAAATACTCTGCCATTAATTACGGAATCGATAACTCCATAATTTTTCCACGAGCCATCTTCACCAGCAAAGATTTCATAATTATCAATTCTGTATTCAAGGCCGAATGCTATATTCATACCTTTCAAAACATTATCAATAAATCTAGTAAAATCTAATGAGGTTGTATTTTGCATTAGTTGAAATCCACCTGCATCAAATCTTGTTGGAGATTTTTCAAGAAGTGAGGCATTCAAAGTTCCATCTACATAATAATGAAAGCGATTGATACCGAGAGTGTTATTAAAATCGATGTGCCAATTATCAATCTCACTCAATACTCCTGCTGAAAAAGAATGATCTCTGATAGTAGATTGAATTCTTGGATCAAATCCATTTGGATAAATTGCAGGAATATTTCTTTCACTATCAGGGTCACGCGTCCACGCATAGGCATCAGTTTGCCTGTGATTCATTCCGCCAAACATGTAAAGAGTTGTTTTTTCATTAACGGAGTATCTTGAGTTGAAAAATGCGTTAAAGTTATTCAATGATGCATCGCCAAATTGTTTTCTGTAAATTGAAACAACATTAGGATCTGCCGGACGATTAGTTTTTCCCTTGCGTAAATAATCGAGAGTAAAATTAACAAATCCATTTTCACCAAGCGGCAAACCGTAGTTTCCATTCATCTGAAATTCTTCGCCGTCAAAATCGCGATCAGTTCTGTATTTTGCCTGATGAAATCCTGAGGATACGTTTCCGGTAAATTTATTTAAGCTTGATTTAAGCACAACATTTATAACACCGGCAATAGCATCTGAACCGTATTGTGCACTTGCACCGTCTCGAAGGATTTCAATCCTATCGATAGCAGAAACAGGAATTGAATTTAAATCTGTTCCCGTATTTCCCCTTCCTCTTGTTCCAAATATATTTATAAGTGCAGACTGATGCCTTCTTTTTCCATTGAGAAGGACAAGTGTTTGATCGGGTCCTAATCCGCGTAAAGTTGCAGGATCAATATGGTCACTTCCATCAGCACCCGATTGTCTGTTGGAATTGAAAGAAGGTGCTGTGTACTGAAGAACCTGATTTACATCAAATTGTCCTATGCGTACAGATAATTCACTCATGTCAAGAATATCGATCGGAACCGGTGTTTCGGTAATTGAGCGATTTAAATTTCTTGAACCAACAACAAAAATTTCCTGAAACTCTACGCCTGCTTCAAGAATAACATTAATGTTTTCTGCCCCATTGGGTTTGATGTCTTTCGATTGAAATCCAACATAGCTAAAAGTGATTACGGCGTTAAGAGAATTATAGTTTAGTGAATAAAGCCCGTCTTGATCTGAAGCCGTACCGTTGATCGTTCCCTTCTCGATTATATTTACCCCAACAAGTGCTTCGCCTGTTTTATCGGTTACTTTTCCTTTAAGAGTATAATTTTGTGAAAAAGAATTTGAGGAAAGGAAAACAAGAGAGAGCAGCACAAAATAGATAGTAGCATTTTTCATAGACACTCCTTTAATGTTGATAAGAAAAATTTATATCGGATTACTTTTTGCTTTGTTTAAGCTATATAAGAAATTGTTTAATATCAAATAATTTGAAGGAGCAATTAATAATTTTTGGCAACTTTTCGTTAAAAAATGCTTTTAGACGAGTTAGAATTGAATGTTTTGATAATGCTATCTGAAATTTTAATAATCAATATATTTCATTGGCTTCAAAAATAAATTCCTTACCACTCAAACAAATAAATTGTACACTTAAATAATTATAATTGAACTAATAAGAATATCTGCCTAATTTTGGGCAACTTTTGGCTCTCCTTTTTAAAAATAATAAGAGGTTCTATTATGCATAATAAAATCATTTATCTGCTCGCTTTCCTATTTTCAATAACCGCCATTGCACAAAAATCTAATCTTGACGAGATAAAAAATATTGATATCAAATATGAAAAATTTGTGCTTGATAACGGACTTACTCTTCTTGTTCATGAAGATCACAAAGCGCCAATTGTTGCTGTGAATATCTGGTATCACGTTGGATCAAAAAATGAGAAGGAAGGAAAAACTGGTTTCGCTCATTTGTTTGAGCATCTTATGTTCAATGGTAGTGAGAATAATAAAGAAGATTATTTTCAGGTGATGGAAAAAATTGGTTCCACCGATATGAATGGAACTACTAATAATGACAGAACCAACTATTTTGAAAATGTTCCGACTTCCGCACTCGATATAGCATTGTGGATGGAATCTGATCGAATGGGGCATTTGCTTGGTGCTATCACTCAGGAAATTCTTGATGAACAACGCGGAGTAGTTCAGAATGAAAAAAGGCAGGGGGAAGATCAACCCTATGGTAAGGTTTGGGAACTGATTACTAAAAGCACTTATCCAAAAGGTCATCCATATTCCTGGACTGTAATTGGTTCGATGGAAGATTTAAATGCTGCTTCACTTGATGATGTTAAAGAATGGTTTAAAACTTATTACGGTCCATCAAATGCGGTTATAGCACTTGCCGGTGATATTGATTCAAAAACCGCATTAGAAAAAGTAAAAAAATATTTTGGCGATATTCCTCCAGGTCCACCAATTGCAAAATATCAATCATGGGTTCCTAAAATGACTGGAACACACAGACAGATTATGCAGGACAGAGTACCGCAGGCAAGAATTTTTAAAGTATGGAATGTTCCGCAATGGGGAACAAAAGAAGCTACGCTTTTAAATTTATTTAGCGATTTGCTTGCTTCAGGCAAAACATCAAGACTTTACAAAAAATTAGTTTATGATGAGCAGGTCGCAACAAATGTTTCATCCTATATTGATGATGCTGAAATATCCGGACAATTTTATATTGATGTAACTATAAAACCGGGGCAGAATCTTTCAAAAGTTGAAAAGATGATTGACGAAGAACTTGCTGCGCTTCTAAAAAACGGACCAACTGAAAAAGAATTACAACGAGTTAAAACACAATACTTCGCGAGCTTTATAAGAGGAATTGAAAGAATCGGCGGATTCGGAGGCAAGTCCGATATTCTTGCAAGTAATATGACTTACGGCGGCACACCTGATTATTACAAAACAACTATGAATAATGTTGAATCAGCCACCGCAAAAGAAATTACTGAAACTGCAAATAAGTGGTTATCGGATGGTGTATATATTCTTGAAGTCCAACCTTTCCCTGAGTTAAAAGCATCAACAGAAAGTGCAGATAGAACAAAACTTCCTTCGCTTGGCGAAAATCCTGAAGTAAAATTTCCTTCAGTTGAGCGTTCAGCAATTTCAAACGGATTAAAAATAGTTTTAGCAGAAAGACATTCAATCCCTGTTGCAAGTTTTAGATTGATGATAGATGCAGGTTTTGCCGCAGATCAAAAAATTAATCCCGGCACTGCAAAACTTACAATGGATATGATGGATGAGGGAACAAAAAAATTAAACTCATTAGAGATAAGCGAACAATTAAGTTTACTTGGAGCTAATTTATCAACAGGTTCAAATCTTGATTATTGTGTTGTATCATTAAATGCACTTAAAACAAATCTTGATCCATCATTAAATCTTTTTGCTGATGTAATTCTAAATCCTTCATTTCCAGAAAATGATTTTAACAGGTTGAAAAAAAATCTGCTCGTATCAATACAAAGAGAAAAAGTTACTCCTGTTCAAATGGGACTGAGAGTTTTCCCGCAATTACTTTACGGAAAAAATCATGCTTACGGAAATCCACTTACAGGATCAGGTACAGAGAGTTCTGTTAATAGCATTACAAAAGATGATCTTATTAAGTTCAGGAATGATTGGTTCAAACCAAATAATGCAACGCTGGTTATCGTTGGTGATGTAACAATGGCTGAAATAAAACCAAAACTTGAAAAGTTATTTAAAGATTGGAAGAGCGGCGATGTTCCTGTAAAAAATGTAACTGATGTGGAGCTAAACAAAAATTCAGTTGTTTATATTATGGATAGACCAGGCTCACAACAATCAATAATTTTTGCTGGGCATGTAACTCCCCAAAGAAATCCTGAAGACGAGGTAGCAATCAAAACATTTAACGATATTTTGGGCGGTGTTTTTACATCCCGAATAAATATGAATCTTAGAGAAGATAAACATTGGTCTTATGGTTCAGCTTCAATACTCTGGGATACAAAAGCGCAAAGACCATTTTTCATTTATGCACCTGTGCAAACTGATAAAACAAAAGAATCAATGGTTGAAATACAAAAAGAGCTTGCTGGTGTAGTTAATGAAAAGCCCATAACTAAAGAAGAGTTTGAAAAGGATAAAGAGAACCAGACACTTAGTTTGCCCGGTTCTTGGGAAACTATGGATGCAGTAAGCGGTTCTATTACTGATATCGTTACTTATAATTTACCAGATGATTATTACTCAAAATATGCTTCTTTAGTTGAATCTCAAACTATTGATGAAGTTCAAAAAGCTGCAGATAAAATTGTTAAACCAAATCAACTTGTTTGGGTTGTCGTTGGTGATAAATCAAAAATTGAAGACGGCATTAAAAGTTTAGGTTATGGTGAAGTAAAATATCTTGATGGCGATGGAAATGTAATTCAATAAATTCATTAATTGTAAAAGCCGAAACCAATAAAATGGTTTCGGCTTTTTTACTTTAAATAAACGGCAGATTTATTTTTTATAATAACCCAAAGCTTCAGGTAATTCTTTTTTAATGTCTGCAATTCTTGTTTCATCAGAAGGGTGAGTACTTAAAAATTCTGGCGGCTTTCCACCGCCGCTCTGAGCAGCCATTCTTGTCCAAAAATCAACTGCATAATTGGGATTGTATCCAGCCATTGCCATAAATATTAATCCCAATCTGTCTGCTTCACTTTCCTGAGTTCTGCTAAAAGGCAGCATTACACCAACTGTTGTTCCAACTCCATAAGCAGTCATAAAAAGATTTTGTGTTTCTTGCGGTTTATCCTTTATTGCAATTGATAAAGCAACTCCACCAAGCTGCTGCAATAGTCCCTGACTCATTCTTTCAGCGCCGTGTTGAGCGATAGCGTGAGCAATTTCGTGTCCCATTACAACTGCTAATCCCGTTTCATCTTTTGTGATAGGAAGAATCCCGGTATAAACAACTACTTTACCACCGGGCATACACCACGCATTTACCTCTTCACTTTCTACAACATTAAATTCCCAGGCATAACCGTCAAGTTCTTTGGATAAATTATTCTGCGCAAAATAAGTTTCAACAGCGTGTTGAATTTTCACTCCAACTCTTTTGACCATATCAACAGTAGTTTTGTTAGAACTTATTTTACTTTGTTTCAAAAAATCCCCGTACTGTGCAAAGCTCATCGAGTTCATTTCACTTGCTGAAATAAGACTAAGCTGTGATCTTCCTGTAATTGGAACAGTGCTGCAGTAATAAACAGTTAATGCTAATAAGATTATCGGTACAAATATTTTTAATAATTTCATTTTGCCCTCGTAAATGTTAACGTTTTTGTATAATGAAATATATGAAATTTTAAGGAAGGATGTTGTGAATAAATTAAGTTGTAATAGTTAAAGTAAAGATGGCATCTTTTAAAAAGATGCCATCTTTTTAATTAGCTATCTAAACAGCAACTGGTGTGTCTAGTTCTCTCAAAGCAGAATAAAGTTCTTTAACTGTAAATTCATGATCATGAAGCTCACCATTAAAGTATGCCTGGTAAGCGCTCATATCAAAATATCCATGTCCGCAAAGATTAAACAAAATCGTTTTTGATTTTCCTTCAACTTTTGCTTTTAATGCTTCACGGATAACCTGAGCAATTCCATGATTTGCTTCGGGTGCAGGAATTATTCCTTCAGTTTGAGCAAACTTAACTCCAGCTTCAAAACATTCAATCTGCTGAATTGCAGATGCTTCGATCAACTTATCTTTTAGCAACTGACTTACAATTGCACCGGCACCATGATAACGCAATCCACCGGCATGAATTGGCGCCGGAACGAATGTGTGCCCGAGTGTGTACATAGGAATAAGCGGTGTAAATCCTGCAGTATCACCAAAATCATATCTAAATTCTCCTTTAGTTAATTTTGGACAGGATGCCGGTTCAACAGCAATGCAGCGAACATTTTTACCTTCCTGAAAATTGTAACGAAGAAATGGAAATGCAATTCCCGCAAAGTTAGAACCACCGCCAAATGGAGCAATTACAATATCAGGAAAATCTCCTGTCATTTCCAATTGCTTTACTGCTTCCTGCCCAATTACAGTTTGATGAAGGAGAACATGATTTAACACACTGCCAAGAGCATAATTTATTCCTTCGGTTGTTGCGGCTCTTTCGACTGCTTCAGAAATTGCAATGCCCAAACTACCCGGTGAATCTGGATCTTGTTCTAAAATCGCTCTACCAGAATTTGTATTTCTACTTGGAGAAGCGATAACGGTAGCGCCCCACGTATTCATCATAACTTTTCTATATGGCTTTTGATCGTAGCTGATCTTTACCATATAAACTTCACAACTCAAACCAAATTTTTGACAGGCAAAACTTAGCGCACTTCCCCACTGTCCTGCACCTGTTTCAGTAACTAAACCTTTAGCTCCTTCCATCTTGTTGTAATAAGCCTGTGCAATTGCCGTGTTTGGTTTGTGTGAACCTGCGGGACTTACACCTTCGTACTTGTAATAAATCTTTGCTGGAGTATCGAGTAGCTTTTCCAATTCAGTCGCGCGGTAAAGCGGAGTTGGACGATACAACTTATAAATTTTTCTAACTTCGTCGGGAATTTCAATATACCTTTCTCTAGAAACTTCTTGTTTGATAAGTCCCATTGGAAAGATTGCAGCAAGATCCTCTGGTCCGATTGGCTGCTTTGTTCCCGGATGAAGCGGTGGCAGCATGGGATTTGGCATATCAGCCTGAATATTATAATAGTTTTCAGGCATTTCAGATTCGTTGAGCAAAATTTTTTTTGATGTACTCATTGAGCATTCCTTTAAATAATTAATGAATAAATAAATAATTAGTGATTAAACAAGATTTAAAAAGATTGTACGGATTTTTAGAATATGTAAAAGATTAACGGCGCCAACGCCAGGTTTGGCTAGCTGAAGTAGATGAGAAGTAATATGTAAGTTTTTTATTCAAGATTTTTTATTAGAATTTCTATTGTAAGATAGAATTTGATGTTTTGAATGTCAAGAGAACTATAAAACCTTTTAGCCACTAATTTCACCAATTAACACGAATTAATTTAATTAGTGAAAATTAGTGTAATTCGTGGCTGGACTTTTTCTAAAACCACTTATTAATCTTTGTATATTTGCACACAACTAATAAGAAAATCATAAAGAGCTAGAGGAATAAATGCAAATAGGAATTGTTGGATTGCCGTTTACAGGAAAATCAACTCTCTTTCAAACAATAACAAAAACTTTACTTGATCCAAATGAACTAACAAAATCTGAAGCACATCAAGCAATGATAAAAGTTCCCGATGGGAGATTGGACAAGTTAACTGAAATATTTATCCCAAAGAAAAAAGTTAATGCCACAATTGAAGTAGTTGATGTTGTTGGGTTGCAAAAAGGTGATTCTGGCTCAACGCAGTTTACGGGAAATTTTCTTGGCAAAGTAAAAACAAATGATGCACTTGTTCAGGTTGTAAGATTATTTGATAATCCCGCTGTTCCGCATCCGGATGGTTCTATAAATATGATGCGCGATATAAATTCATTTGAAACGGAATTTATTTTATCTGATCTGGCAATTGTGGAGAAAAGAATAGACAGCATAAAAAAACAAATCTTAAAAACTCAGGATGATAATCTTAAACGTGAATTACCAGTACTTGAAAAGTGTTATGAAATTCTTCAGACTGAAAAACCTTTGCGTGATGCAAATCTTAATAAAGATGAACTACACATTTTAAAAACTTATCAATTACTTTCGGTTAAGCCAATGCTTATAGCTTTAAACTTTGATGAATCACAAATAAAGGATACCGGAAAGTATTTGGAGGAACTCGTAAAAAATAAACTTAGACCTAACACAAAAGCATTATCATTCTTTGGGCAGATAGAAAAAGAAATGGCTGATCTTCCTGAAGAAGATGCAAGCGTATTTATGAGTGATTATGGGATCACTGAATCTGCTTTAGATAAGTTGATTAGAGAAGCTTATGATTTACTCGGACTCCAATCCTTTCTAACTGCCGGGGAGGATGAATGTCGTGCGTGGACAATAAAAAAGGGAATGACTGCGCAAGAAGCTGCTGGAGAAATTCACACAGACTTCTTCAAAAAATTTATCCGTGCAGAAGTTGTAGCTTATGAAGATTTTATAGGAACAGGTTCATTTGCAAAAGCAAAAGAACTTGGCAAATGGCGACTTGAAGGAAAAGAATACATTGTTAAAGATGGAGATATTATTTCTGTAAGGCATAGCTAAGAGCTACGTATGATTGAATGAATGCATGGTTTTATTTTACAAACCCAGTTTCTCGAAGAAACTGGGTCTGTTTTAGAACCAATAAGAAAACTTAAACACTTCTGATGTTATACCCACCGCTAAAGAAAGATCCGATAATTGACCAGAGTGCGGCTATAAAAATAATTACAAGCACTAACATGATTAATGCAAAAATTAATGATGCTTGTGCCCACGATTTTTTACTCGGATGTGTTCCATCTCCAAAAGCCCAAACGAACAACATTATAAATCCAACAAGTGGAATTGCCTGAATTAGAAAAGTAATTAACCAGTCGCCAATCGTCATTGGTTTATAATTATTAGTAAATCCGGTATTCAAAGGATCCATCTTACCTCCTGATAAGTTAGTAATAATTGAGTAAGTAATTTAGAGCTTAGCGCAAAATTAGATTTTTACTCTGTTAATCACAACGAGAAGTTGGAATTATGGAATATTGGAGTAATTAAGTTATGGAATAATTAAATTAAATTTTATTACTCCCAATACTCCCACATTCCATTACTCCATTGATTAAATTATTTAACAAACCGTAACTGTTTCCATTTCAAAAACATTATTCTTAAAAATGGGAAAAGCTCTTCTCTTTAATTCTTCACATTTAAAATATTCCTTTATTTATAGGCTAAATTCTTTGTTTTTTAGGCTATTTACTTGGTACTATTATTGGATAAACATAGGCACTTAATAACCGATAAAATTTCAAACTAATAACTAAACGGTATAATAATGGACAGAAATAAAGTAACAATCGATGGCAATGAAGCCGCTGCGTATGTGGCATATAATACAAACGAAGTAATTGCTATTTATCCTATCACACCTTCTTCTAATATGGGCGAGTGGTGCGATGCATGGGCTGCAGTTAATAAAAAAAATATTTGGGGAATGATTCCTTCAGTCAGCGAACTTCAAAGTGAAGGCGGCGCATCCGGAAGTGTGCACGGTGCATTACAAACCGGAGCATTAACTACAACATTTACCGCATCACAAGGTTTGCTGTTAATGATTCCAAATATGTTTAAGATCGCAGGCGAATTAACTTCAACAGTATTTCACGTTTCAGCAAGATCAATAGCTGCTGCGGCACTTTCAATCTTTGGTGATCATTCAGATGTTATGGCAACACGATCAACTGGATTTGCATTGTTGTCATCCAACTCAGTTCAAGAAGTAATGGATTTTGCTTTGATTTCACAAGCAGCAACTTTAGAAGCACGTATTCCTTTCATTCACTTTTTTGATGGATTCAGAACATCACACGAGGTAATGAAAATTGAACAGCTAACTATTGATGATATGAAATCAATGATGGATGATGAGTTAGTTATTGCACATCGTAAAAGAGGTTTAACTCCTGATAATCCATTTATGAGAGGTACTGCTCAAAACCCAGATGTTTATTTTCAGGGAAGAGAAACTGTAAATCCATATTACAACGCTTGTCCTGCAATCGTACAAAAGTATATGGATAAGTTTGCAAAGCTTACCGGAAGACAATATAATTTATTTGACTACGTTGGCGCTCCTGATGCGGAAAGAGTAATTATTATGATGGGTTCTGGCTGTGAAGCAACAGAGGAAACTGTTGATTACTTAGTAAGCAAAGGTGAAAAAGTTGGCTTATTAAAAGTAAGATTATACAGACCATTTTCAATCGATCTTTTTGTTAAAGCACTTCCTAAAACTACAAAATCAATTGCAGTTTTAGACAGAACAAAAGAACCGGGTGCTGGCGGTGAACCGCTTTATCTTGATGTTGTTAATGCAATTTCAGAAAAGTATATGGCTGGTGAACTTAAGTTTGCATTTCCAAAAATTATTGGCGGCAGATACGGACTTTCTTCAAAAGAATTCACTCCTGCAATGGTTAAAGCTGTATATGATAATTTATCTAAGGATAAACCTAAGGCGCATTTTACGATAGGAATTATTGAAGATGTTACAAACAGTAGTTTGGATTTTGATCCTTCATTTTCTGTTGAAACTGAAGAAACATTTACCGGAAAATTTTATGGCTTGGGTGCAGATGGAACTGTTGGCGCAAATAAAAATTCAATTAAAATAATTGGTGAAGGAACTGATTATTACGCTCAGGGATATTTTGTTTACGATTCTAAAAAATCTGGCTCAACAACTGTTTCTCATTTGCGATTCGGACCAAAAGAAATCAAATCAACTTATCTAATTAACAAAGCAAAATTTGTTGCCTCCCATCAACAGGTATTTTTAGAGCAGTGGGATATGTTAAAAGATGCAAGTGATGGTGCAACTTTCTTGTTAAACACTAAAGTTGATAAAGAACATGTTTGGGATTCGTTACCGGAAAAAGTTCAAAAAGATCTTATCAGCAAAAAAATGAAATTCTATATTATCGATGCTTATAAAGTTGGCAACGAAACCGGCATGGGTGTAAGAATAAATACAATTATGCAGACTTGCTTTTTTGCAATCTCAAATATCTTTCCTCAGGAAAAAGCAATCGGTATGATTAAAGATTCTATCAAAAAAACTTACGGCGCAAAAGGTGATAAGATTGTTCAGATGAACTTTGATGCTGTTGATAAAACAGTAGCAAATCTTTTTGAAGTAACTGTACCAAATAAGGTTACAAGTAAATTACAAATGCAGCCAGCGGTTTCCGGCAATGCACCGGATTTTGTAAAAGAAGTAACTGCAAAAATGATTTCAGGCGAAGGTGATTTACTTCCCGTTAGTAAAATGCCTGCTGATGGAACATTTCCTTTAACAACAACGAGATGGGAAAAGAGAAACATTGCATTGGAAGTACCTGTTTGGGATACGGAAACATGTATTCAGTGTAACAAATGTGTTATGGTTTGTCCGCATGCTACAATACGCGCAAAGATTTATGAAGAAAAAGATTTGGCTGGCGCACCCGCAGCATTTAAAGCTACAAAATTCAAATCAAAAGATTACGGCGAAGGTTTATATTACTCATTACAAGTTGCGGTTGAAGATTGTACTGGTTGTGGTCTTTGCGTTGATGTTTGTCCCGCAAAGAATAAGAAAGAAACAAAACTAAAAGCCATTAATATGGCAGAGCAGCTTCCAATCCGAGAGCAAGAAAGAGCAAACTGGGATTTCTTCTTTAACATTCCCGATCTTGACAGAAAGGTTGTAGCAGTATCAAAAGTAAAAGATGCACAATTCTTACAACCGTTATTTGAATTTTCCGGCGCTTGTTCAGGCTGCGGCGAAACTCCTTATGTAAAATTAGTAAGCCAGTTATTTGGTGATAGAGCAGTTATTGCAAATGCAACTGGATGTTCATCAATCTATGGCGGCAACTTGCCAACAACGCCGTGGGCATCTAACAAAGATGGACGCGGTCCGGCGTGGTCAAATTCATTATTTGAAGATAATGCTGAGTTTGGTTATGGATTTAGATTGGCAATCGATAACCATAATCTTCAGGCAAAAGATTTATTAAAAAGATTTGCTTCAGAAGTTGGAACTGATTTAGTTGATGCTCTTATCAATGCAACGCAAAAAGATGAAGCAGAAATTTATGAGCAGAGAAAAAGAGTAGTTGCATTAAAAAGTAAATTAAATGATATGCTTAAAGCCGGTGCTAACGAAAAATCCAGTGATTTAAAACATCTCATAAGTCTTGCAGATTATCTTGTTAAAAAAACTGTTTGGATTATGGGCGGCGATGGCTGGGCTTATGATATTGGCTACGGCGGATTAGATCACGTGCTTGCATCAGGAAAAAATGTTAACATTTTAGTTCTTGATACTGAAGTTTATTCCAATACCGGTGGACAGTGTTCAAAATCGACTCCGCGTGCAGCAGTTGCAAAATTTGCAGCAGCAGGAAAACCCGGTGCTAAAAAAGATCTTGGTTTGATGGCCATGAGTTATGGAAATGTTTACGTTGCCAAAGTTGCAATGGGTGCTAACGATCAGCATACGCTTAGATCATTTTTAGAAGCTGAAGCTTACGATGGTCCATCATTGATTATTGCTTACAGCCATTGCATTGCACACGGAATAAATATGGGGACAGCAATGCAAAATCAAAAAGCTGCGGTGGATTCAGGTTACTGGCCATTATTCCGTTTCAATCCTGATCTTCAGAAAGAAGGAAAGAATCCTTTTAAACTTGATTCAAAGGGATTGAAAATTAAACTAAAAGATTATGCTTATATGGAAACGAGATATAAGATGCTTACTAAATCTCATCCAGAGCATGCAGAAGTATTAATTAAAGAAGCTCAGGAAGATGTTATAAAAAAATGGAAAGATTATGAGCGCACTGCGGCTTATGATCCATCAAAAACAGAAACAAGCGGTCAATAAATAAAATTAGTCATTTCTAAAAGCAGAGTTGTATAATAAATCTAATTGCAGATTATAATCTTCGCTTTAATGACATAAAATAAATTATAAAAGAATTAATGAAGGTAATACAATGGATATAACAACAACATACTTAGGATTAAAACTAAAGTCGCCAATTGTTTCTTCTGCAGGACCACTGTCTGAAAAGATTTCTAACATCAGGGAGATGGAAGATGCAGGTGCAGGAGCAGTAGTTCTTTACTCTATCTTTGAAGAACAAATTGAACACGACCAATTAGAATTAGATCATCACACTTCTGTGCATTCAGAAAGTTTTTCTGAAGCAACATCATATTTACCAACTCCGTTTGATTTTAAACTTGGTCCTGATGAATATCTAAATCATATTCGCAAAGCAAAAGAAGCTGTGGAGATTCCGATCATTGCAAGTTTAAATGGTAAATCAATCGGCGGCTGGACAGATTACGCAAAGAAAATGGAACAAGCAGGTGCAGACGCACTTGAGTTAAATATTTATCTTCTTCCGACAGATATTAATAAAGCAGGAAGTGAAGTAGAAAAAATTTACATCGATATTGTTAAAGCTGTTAAATCAACTGTTAAAATTCCTGTTGCTGTAAAGATGCATCCATTCTTTAGCTCAACAAGTTATATGGCAGCACAATTAAGCAAAGCCGGAGCAGATGGATTGGTTATGTTTAATCGTTTTTATCAGCCAGATATCGATTTAGAAAAACTTGAAGTTGTACCAAACGTAATACTTAGTACGCCGATGGCAATGAGATTGCCTTTAAGATGGATTGCAATGATGTATGGCAGAATCAATGCTGATCTTGCTGCTACAAGTGGTATTTACACTGCCGAAGATGTTTTAAAGATGGTAATGGCTGGAGCAAAAGTTACTCAAATGCTTTCTGCACTTTTAAAGTTTGGGATTGGACACATTGCTGATGTTACCACAAACTTAAAAAGCTGGATGAAAGAAAAAGAATATGAATCAATCGAACAAATGCGCGGCAGTATGAGTTATATGAATGTTGATGATCCAGCAAAGTTTGAACGTGCAAATTATATGAAGGTGCTTCAATCATATAAATAGTTTTTATGCGTCATCCTTCGACTTCGCTCAGGAAGACGGCTCAGGATGATAAATGATATTTACATCCATTGCCGGTAGAGTCTCAGAGGAGAATTTTGATCGTAACGAAGCAGAATGTGACTTAACCGGCAGTGGATTTTTTGTTTTTAAAAACATCCGTATCGTCATTGAAAATCCACCTTAGTGGATGAAGCAATCTGAAATATTGGAGATTGCTTCATTCGAAGACTCATTCGCAATGACAATTACCAATATGTGATTCACACCAAAATACAATTGAACTTGACTAACTATCTTTTGTTTATAAAATAAAAATCCTTTGAGGACTATGGCTTTATTCTTCACAATATTCTTAACAATTTACACAGCATTAAACTATTATATATTTATTCGAGGCTGGCAAGCATTATCAGCCTACCCGATATTAAAACCATTTTATGCGGTTATGTTTTTTATCGTTGCTTACGGATATGTGCTTGCAAAAGTACTTTACAAATTCCTATCCCCATTGGCTTATGATATCTTACTCGGCGTTGGTGCAATTTGGTTTGCTTTCCTGGCTTATTTTCTTCTTTCACTTTTACTGATTGATATACTAAGATTATTTAATGGCTGGTTTCATTTGTTTCCTTCCATTATTACCAACAATTATGAAAACACAAAAAGGTTTACAGCAATTATCGTAATCGCTCTTGTTGGATTAATAGTTTTTCTTGGAAACTTAAATAAACGAAACATTGAAATTAGATATCTTGAAATAACAATTCCAAAAGGTGAAAGCAAACTTGATTCACTTAATATTGTAATGGCTTCCGATATTCATCTTTCTCCGATTGATGGCGAAAGACTGTTGGTTAAGATTGTCGATAAAATAAATGTACTTAATCCTGATATTATTTTACTTGCGGGAGATATTGTCGATGACAGAGCAAGCGTATTAGAGGAAAGAGGAATCGGTGAATCGTTTAGAAAATTAAAATCTAAATATGGGGTTTATTCTATTACAGGTAACCACGAGTTTATTAATGGAATTGATTCCTGTGTGAGATTTGCCGAGAAGTTTGGAATTAAATTTCTCAGAGATAATTACACGATTATTGACAGCAGCTTTTATCTTATCGGAAGAGAAGATACTGCGATGCCTCAGTTTACAGGTAAACCTAGAAAATCTTTAGGGGAAATTGTAAAAAATATTCCACCTAACTATCCAAAGATATTATTAGACCATACTCCCTTTAAACTTGAACAAGCTCAACAAAACAATATTGATTTGCAGCTTTCAGGTCATACACATCACGGACAGATATGGCCGGCTAACTTAATAACAAAAATGATTTATGAAATTAGCTGGGGTTACAAGAAAAAGGGGAATACACATTACTACGTTTCATCCGGCGCAGGAACTTGGGGTCCCCCCGTTAGAACCGGAAGCAGTTCTGAGATAGTGAATATCAAAGTAAAATTTATTAGGTAAATTAATAATTCTTGCATGCAGCCGTGCACTCATGCATCCAAACAACCAAACATAAAACAATTGTACTAAAACATGATTGCATGGATGCATGATTTTTTAAGTATTAATTAAAACACGAACGTCATCCCAAACTTAAATTGATCGTATGCAATTGGTGCTTCACTATTGAATGGCCAGTTCATTTTATTCTGACGCAATTCATAAATTCCATAAGCCAAAGCATTCTTTAGTACAAAGTTAACAATTGGTCCTGCTGCTGGTGTGGAGTGAAATATTTCTTTTATAAATCCATCTAATAATCCCTGAGCTGCAGCTTCGATAACTGCACTTCCTGCCCATTTCCAGAATAAATGTCTTTGAAAAACAATTGATCTTTCATAACCCGCATCAAGCATAAGATTAGCTATTAATTTTATTCTAACTCCGCCTTCGCTGCTGGTTCCAAACCTGAATGACTCATCATAAAAATTTAAAACATCTACTTCTGGATCAGGAGCGAATGTTAAAATGTTCGGATATTTAAAATTAATTCTTGACCAATTAATTGTGTATGTATTATAAGGAATGATTGCTGCGCTTTCTCCAAGTTTGTATCCATATCCGCTTGATCTGCCAATACCAAAACGCCACATATCAGATTCAATTTCGGTTCCCAGTGGATTTTTACCGGAGAGTTTATTTGATTCATTACTTAGATATAAATATCCGTAACTGTGATTGATTATATATTCAGTACCCCAGGCTGGTTTATCTTTAATGTAACCTAATTTAATTTCAATGAGGTTTGGATCGACGAATTGCTTTTGCAAATCATTTCTATCAAGTTTAGCTAATCCATACTGTAAAGAGATTGCCGGCTTTTTATCTTTAATTCCAAAATCAATATTCCAGTCTTCCCAATCTTTCCATTCATTCCACTTCCAATGCCAGTCCCAATCATCTTTGGATTTAGTAGAATCATCTTGTGCATTAATAAATCCAAACCCAAATAAAAATATTAAAACGGTAAGTAAATTTATTTTGTTCATATCTTCTCCTATAAAAAATTTTCTTCTAATTCCATATTAAAATTAAATAGAAAATTGATGTGATATAATTTTATTTATAGCAGTTAATCAGTTAGTGTGATGAATGGAGTTTATAATTTTCTAACGGTTGGTGCTATTCCAAAATCCTGAGATTAACGTCTGTGCACCTTCGCGATCTGGTTAGCGGGTTAATCAAAATATAATTTATATTACAAGTAAATTTTACTAAAGAATTATTATTTTATGATGGATATAAAACAGATACAAGACTTGTATAATATTTTAGTTTGAATAAAAATAATCGTAGATATGAAGAGATAATTAAATTGCACAGAGAAGCGATTGATGATGGCAATGATATTTACATCGATCCCAAAACTGGATTTGCAGTACTAACAGCCGAGTTTTTAATAAAGCGCGGATACTGCTGCGGTAGTGGCTGCCGTCATTGCCCGTATGATAAAAAAGTTTAATTAAAAAGACTGGCTCATAAAGAATTTATGTGTTCTTCCCGTGAATACGAGCATCCAAGACTATTAGAATGTAATACATTCACACCTGCGCGGGAATGACACGGATATTTAAACTTTTAATATAGCTCCCCATAGCACTTTTACAAAATAAACTTACTCAAGTCTCTGTCTTTAACAATCTTTTCTAATTTATTCTTTACAAACTTTGCATCAATCCTTACTGTGTTAGTTGGAATTTTATCAGGCACGTCAAAAAGTATTTCATCAAGTAAAGTTGTAAGGATTGTATGTAATCTTCTTGCACCAATGTTTTCTACTTGTTCATTTACTTCTGTTGCAATACGTGCAATTTCTTTTATTCCGTCTTTACTAAATTCTAATTTTACACCTTCTGTTTCCAGCAAGGCGTTGTATTGTTTTAATAATGCATTTTGCGGAGTAGTTAATATCTGTACAAAATCATCTTCGTTTAAACTGTTAAGCTCAACACGAATGGGAAATCTTCCCTGCAGCTCAGGAATTAAATCTGATGGTTTTGAAACGTGAAAAGCTCCCGATGCAATAAACAAAATGTGATCAGTTCTTACAACGCCGTATTTTGTATTTACATTTGAACCCTCAACTATTGGAAGTAAATCACGCTGAACGCCTTCGCGGCTAACATCGGGACCTTGTCCTTTTCCGCCTCCTGCAACTTTATCAATCTCATCAATAAAAATCATTCCTGAATTTTCAACTCTTTCAATTGCTTCTTTCTGTACAGCCTCCATATCAATAAGCTTTTGCATTTCTTCCTGCGCTAGAATTTGTCTTGCATCTTTAACAGTAGTTTTTCTTTTCTTTCTTTTCTTAGGCATAATATTGCCCATAATTTCCTGGATATTAATTCCCATATCATCCATACCAAATGGTCCAAGCACCTGCATACCAATTGATGACTGCGCCTGTGAATCAAACTCAATCATCTTATCATCCATCTCACAGCTTTTAACTTTTAATTTCATCCACTCCCGGGTTTTTTGATTTTGATAAACTTCATTCTCTTCGCCATTTACAGGTTGTTCTTCACCGTCCTGAACTACAGGAGCTGTTTTGGTTTTTTTAACTGGCGGAATTAAAATATCAAGTACTCTTTCATCAGCAAGTTCTTCCGCTTTAGTTTGAACTTCTTTTCCTTTTTCTGCTTTAACTAAATTTACACCAACCTCAACAAGATCACGCACCATTGATTCAACATCTCTGCCAACATACCCAACTTCCGTAAACTTTGATGCTTCAACTTTTACAAACGGAGCTTGAGAAAGTTTTGCAAGTCGGCGGGCGATTTCTGTTTTACCAACTCCGGTGGGACCAATAAGAATAATATTGTTGGGCATAATTTCTTCGCGTAAAATATCTTTAACCTGCTGGCGCCTCCATCGATTACGAATTGCAATTGCAACTGCACGCTTAGCTTCAGTTTGTCCAATTATATATTTATCAAGTTCCTTAACTATTTGAGAAGGAGTGAAAATTTTCATATCAAAAGTTTTCTTTTCCATAACTATTCTATAACCTCTACATTAATTTTATCATTTGTGTAAATACAAATATCAGCCGCTGTTTTAAGTGCTTCGTGCACAATTTCTTTTGCCGATAGATTGCTATGTTTTTTTAACATTTGTGCTGCAGCCAGTGCATACATTCCACCCGAACCAATTGCAACTATTTGATCATCAGGTTCAATTACATCACCGGTGCCGGAAATAACAAGTGCAGTATCTTTTGAGATAACCGCAAGCATAGCTTCTAACTTTCTAAGATATTTATCTGTTCGCCAGTCCTTTGCTAATTCAACAGCAGCACGACTTACATTTCCCCGATATTGTTCAAGTTTATCTTCAAATCTTTCCATAAGTGTAAATGCATCTGATGTTGCACCGGCAAAACCACAAATCACTTTTCCGTTTGCAATCTTTCTTATCTTCATTGCATTGTGTTTCATAACTGTGTTTCCGAGTGAAACCTGCCCATCACCGCCGAGTGCGGCAACTCCGTTATGCAAAATTCCAAGTATTGTTGTTGATTTTATTTTTCGTTTCATTAAAACTTCTTTCTTTAAATTTAATTAGTGTAAAATTAGTGTTAATTAGTGGCAAAAAGATCAGCCACGAATTGCACTAATTACCACGAAATTCTTTTATACTTATTAAATAGATTCCGAACTTCATTGGAATGATGACTTAATCTTAAAAGGAAAAATTCTTGGTACTTTCTTTTGATAATTTCGGTATTCATCGCCAAATAATCTAACCATTTTCTTTTCCTCATAATACGATCCGATATAAAAATATGCCGTAAATGAAATTAACATTGTGAGATAAAACAAATCCATTTCTGCTCTAAAAAGTAAAAAGATAATTGAGAAAAAATAAATTGGATGTCTGATGTATTTGTACGGACCTTCAATTCGCAAAGTATAATTTTCATCTAATTCATTTTCGGAATATTCATTTTTTAAATAACGATCTATTTGATTCAATCCTGCAAATTCTCTAAAACTGATATACTTAAAACACCAGATCATTCCACCCAACGAAAGCAATTGCGGAATTAAAACTAAGTAATCATACGGTTTGGGCAGAATATAAATTTGTAAAAACGGCTGTGGTGCTAAATCCCAAATAACGTATAATCCGACTACAGCAAAAATATTAAATGCAAGTCGATAAAAAGCAATCAGGTTGCCAAAAATTTTACGGATAAACATTTTAACTTTTAAAGAAGCAAGGATAGAATGGATAAATCCATAAAGAGCGAAAAGAATAATTAAAGTTATAACATCAACAATGTAATTCATTTACATCATTTGTTTGCGCAAACGGGCAACGGGCAGCCTTAGCTGCTCACGATATTTTGCAACTGTTCTTCTTGCGATATGAATTCCTTCGCCATTAAGAAGCTCAGCAAGTTTATCATCACTAAAGGGTGTTTTTTTATTTTCAGCTTCAATTATTTCTTTAAGCCTTTCACGTATATGCTTGTTAGAAACATCTTCGCCTGAATCTGTGGCCAAACCTTCGCTGAAAAAATATTTTAGTTCGTGTATTCCCATCGGACTTTGCACATATTTGCCATTAACAACACGGCTGATCGTAGAAATATCCATCATAATTTCATCGGCAATATCTTTATAGATCATTGGTTTTAAAAGCTTTGGTCCTTTTTCAAAAAACTCGTATTGTCTCTCAAGTATTGCACGCATAATTTTCAATAAGGTGTCTCGCCGCTGCTGTATGCAGGCAATAAACCATTTAGCTGATTCAAATTTTTCTCGCAAAAATTTATATGTTTCTTTTTCACGCGGAGTTTTTTTACTGCGTTTATTAGAATCAAACATTTCTAAATATTGTTTGCTGATTGTAACCGACGGCATACTTCTATCATTAAGAGTAATCACCCAGTTATCGTCAACTTTTTCGATAAGAAAATCTGGTGTTACCTGATTGCTTTCCATTGAAGAAATATTTCCTTCGCCGGGTTTGGGATTCATTGCTTGGATAAGCGCAATCGTATCTTTTAAGCATTCATCGGTAAGATTCATTCGGCTTTTAATAAGATCAAATCTACGTTTTGTAAATTCATCATAATGATCTTCAAGCATTTTTATAGCAAGATATTTGTTATAGGGATCCGCTTTACTTTCTTGAAGCTGAACTATTAAACACTCCGGCAATGTTCTGCAGGCAATTCCAATTGGATCAAATTTTTGGATTCTCTTTAGTAAATCTTCAGCAATTTGTGGATCGATCTTTATGTGCTCAAACATTTCAAGTTCATTAAGAATTTCGGAAAGTTCTCGTTGTAAATAACCATCTTCATCAAGATTCCCGATAATTTCTTCACCAAGTAGAAAAAGATTTTCATCTAAATTAGCCATTTGAAGCTGTTCGGTAAGGTGTTCACTAAGTGTTGTTCTGGATGGAGCTAAAGGATGATATACTTCTTCATCGGCACTTCTATTTATTTTTTCGTGATCAAGGTCATCGTCATTCATATAATCTTCAAGATCAAATTCTTCATTATCCTTATCAGAAAATTCATCTTCAGTTTCCTTTTCGGTTTCAGAATCTCTTTCTTTATCATCCTGTTCCAAAGAGATTTCCATTTCCTCTTCTAAAACAGGATTCATTTCAAGTTCTGTTTTTATTCTTTGTTCAAGAGCAAGCGTATTTAATTGCAAAAGTTTTTGATATTGAATCTGCTGCGGCGAAAGCCTTTGCTGTTGCGACATTCTTTGATTGAGTGAAAGCATATTATCTACCTGAATAATTCATAAGTTTATTGTACCATTCTTCCCCATATAATCTGATTAAAGAATCTTTGCAGAATTCTGCAATTGTTACATTGTTTTCTTTTCCTTTTTCTAATGCCGGAGCGCACTCACTAAATTTTTCATAACGTAAAACATCTCCGCTAAAATCTGAAACACGAATCGGGAAAAGATGACAGGATACAGGTTTACGGTATTTTACTTTTCCATCAAAGTAAGCTTTTTCGATTGCACACTTTGCAACGTCTTTTTCGTAAAAAGAAAAAACACAATCGCGGTCGTTTATACTTTTTAACAGTAATTGATCCTCTTTAATTTCATAAAATCCGTTTTGTTCGATTACATCAATATGCTCTTTTGTTATATATTCTTTAATAACAGGCAGAATATTTTCTATTTCATTAATTTCTTCTTTTCTAATCGGTGCACCAAGATCACTTTCAAGAGTACAGCAAGCACCCTTGCATTTTTTTAAATCGCAAGAAAATGGAATTTCTAGTATTTCACTTCTTACTAAAACGTCGTTTACTGCAAATATTGTATCAGAAATCATTGGAATAATTTTTGCTAATGTTAAGGTAAAATATAAGATAAAAATTCATTTTATTACAACTTGATTTTCATTTTTATTGCATTTCCGTTTTCAGATCTAAAAAATTATCCTGCCTTTAGTTGATTTTAATCATTCAATTTGATTATTTGTCTTATAGAATTATGCAACATTGTCCATAGACTTTAAAATTCGATTTTTGATTCACATTTTTGTGTAAGAATAATAGGTTTCAATTTGAAATACATTTTGTCTTTATTCTTTGAACTTTTTTTTGTTAAATCTTTAAAACAAAGTTTAGTATGCATAAAATAGAAAAACCATTTAATTTAAAAATTCAATTCTCATTATGATTAAAAAAATTTTCCTTTTTATATTTTTTCTGATTAGTATTTCTTACTCACAATCAGATACATTACTTACTTTTTCTGAAGTAATGTTCTCTCCAACCTCCGGAAATAATGAGTTCATAGAAATTTATAATCTTAGCATTACACAATCTGTTGATCTTAGCAGTTACAAAATAAAATATTACACTTCAGCCGCCGATCAAATTGTGGATGCAGGATTTGGCACAACACTTTTACCAAATTCTTATGCAATCATTTTTGAAAATGATTATGATATTACAACCGGAATATATACTGCCCTTGTTCCTGGAAATGCTTTGATTTTAAAGATTGCAGATAATTCGTTTGGTTCAAGTGGTATGGCAAATACAACAAGCAGACCATTATGGCTGCTGAATTCTGCTAATGACACAATCGATTACTATTTTTATTCTGCAAATAATCCAACTGCTATTTCTGATGAAAAGAAATTATTAAATCGTGATTCGTTACAATCAAATTGGGCTAACTCACTTGTAACAAATGGAACACCTGGATTTACAAATTCTGTTACACCAACTAATTATGATCTACAGTTAAGCGCTTTATTATTTTCACCTTCAACACCAATTGCTGGAAATGATGTTACCATTACTGCACGGGTAAAGAATAAAGGGATTGTTACTGCCGCCAGTTATTCTTTAGAAATTTTTAATGATATCAATAAAAATTCAATCGATGAAACTGGAGAATTAATTCTTTCACAATCATATTCAAACCTTTTTCCAAATGATTCTATTACGGCAATAACAACTTTAAATTCACTTTCTGCTGATAATTATCAAATCATTGCAAGAGTTAATTTTTTAAATGATCAGAATCCAGCAAACAATATTTTGATAAAACAATTTACCGTTTCACTGCCAGGAAACAATTTTAACGATATTGTTATAAACGAAATTATGTATGCTCCTTCTACTGGTGAACCGGAGTGGATTGAGCTTTACAATCGAACAACTGAATCTATAAATTTAAAAAATTGGAAATTGTCTGATGCTGCAACTACTATAACGATTACGACACAGGATAATTTTCTACCGGCAAATTCTTTTATAGTAATTTCAAAAGATGCTAATGTTAAAAATTTCTATCCCATTCCTTCAGATGTTATCACGGCAAATGTTCCTTCACTAAATAACACGGGCGATGCCGTTGTAGTTAAAGATTTTAATAATGTAAAAATTGATTCGCTTTATTATCTGCCCGAATGGGGCGGAAACACAGGTGGAAAATCATTAGAAAGAATTGATTACAATGTTTCATCAATCACAACGACCAACTGGAAAACTTCGAAAAGTATTTTTAAAGCTACACCTGGCTATATTAATTCAGTAACTCAAAAGGATTTTGATATTCTGCTTGGCGATATTCACTTCAGCCCTAAATTCCCGTTGGTTGGAGAAAGTGTAAATCTTTCAGCTTTCATAAAAAATATTGGAAAGAATATCGCACAGTTTTCTGTTGATTTATATGAAGATACAAATCTGGATTCAATTTCTGATGCATTTATTGAATCTTTATCAAATCAAAATCTGTTTGCAGGTGATTCATCCTCATTTCAGTTCAACTATCAGATTCCAAATCTTCAAAGTAAAAAAGGATTTTTTGTAAGAGCTGTTTTTGTACAAGATCAGGATACAACTAACAATTATTTTTATAAATCAATCGAGCCTGGGTTTCCAAATCAGACAATAGTTGTAAATGAAATTATGTATGCACCGCTTGGCGGTGAACCTGAATGGATTGAGTTGTTTAATAATTCGGATTACCAAATTAATCTTAAGGACTGGTCAATTACTGATGTTTTCACAACTCCTATTAAATCAATTATTAAAAATAATTTTGTGGTTCCTGCCAATGGTTATTTCCTTTTAACAAAAGATTCTTCCTTAATAAATTATCATCGTTTTATCTCCTCACCAATTCTGGAAATTAATCTACCATCTTTTAATAATGATAGAGACGGCGTTGTGATAAAAGATAATCGTGCTTTAACAATTGACTCAGTTTTATACTCAAATCAATGGGGCGGCACAAATGGTTTTTCACTCGAGCGCATTTCAGCAGCATCAAATTCAAACAATCAATTTAACTGGGCAAGCAGTAAAGATATTGAGCAAAGCACTCCGGGCAGAATAAACAGCATCACTCCAAAAGAATTTGATTTATCAGTTGCAGGAATTACCTTCTCGCCACGATTTCCTACTAACGGTGATGATGTATCAATTACAGCAAAGATTAAAAATAATGGAAGCGTAACTGCTCAAAATTTTATAACAGAATTTTATATCGATACTGATTCAAATAATGTTATTGATAAGCTGCTTAGCTTTGTTACTTCATCAAATTTAAATTCAGGAGATTCTGTTTTTGTTACTTCATCATCTAAAATTCAATCATTACAAAATAAAACTTTTGCAGCGGTTAAAGTTGTTTATGCCTTCGATGAAGACACGCTGAATAATTATTTTGAGAAATCTGTTGAACCGGGATTTTCAACAAACATTGTCAAGATAAATGAAGTAATGTATAATCCCGCAGATAATAAGCCGGAATGGGTTGAGTTTGTAAATGTTAGCGAAGATTCAATCAATATTAAAAACTGGTTAATCAGTGATGTACTAACAACCCCAACTAAAAATTTTATTTCAACTGAAAATGTTTTTATTAATCCGAATGAGATTTTTATCGTCGCAAAGGATACATCATTTAATTCATCATATCTAAATTCAAACGCAAAAGTTTTCTACTCAAACTTTGGAAGCTTGGGCAGCACTTTAGATGGAGTGATTATTTATGATTTTAGAAATGGAATTATTGATAGCTTATTATATCGTTCAAACTGGGGAGGCAAAAAAAGTTATTCGTTAGAAAGGATTTCTTTGGATAGATCAACGAATGACAGCACAAACTGGGTAACTTCTTTGGATGCCGCTGGCAGCACACCGGGCAGACAAAACTCAATTTTTAATATTCCCAATTATGAACGAAACACTTTAGTGATAAACGAAATTATGTACGAGCCTGATACCGATAACAGCGAGTATGTTGAGTTTTATAATCTAACTTCAGATTCCATAAATATTGGTGGATGGAAAATTGCAGATGAAAACGGAAATATTAATAGATTGATCGAAACAAGTTTTGTAATTCCTCCACAGGATTATTTTGTTTTGATTGCTGATTCAAACACAGTTAACCGGTTTGATCTTTCTAGCTTCAACTACAAAAATGTTCTCGGCGTTTCAAGTCTTGGGCTAATCAATACCGGCGAGTTGATTTTACTGAAAGACGCAAGGGGTAATGTAATTGATTCTGTTTTTTACAGCGATAAATGGAACAACAAAAACATTGCATCAACTAAAGGAAAATCATTAGAACGAATTAATCCAAATTTAAACGGCAATGATCCATTAAATTGGAGTACATCAGTAAATTCTCTTGGTGGATCTCCTGGAAAACAAAATAGTATCTTTGCTGAAAATTTAAATCAAGCTGCAAATATTTCTATAAACCCAAATCCATTTTCACCAGACAATGATGGCTTTGAAGATTTTACAATTATCAACTACAACCTTTCTCAAGCTATTGCACAGGTAAGAATTAAAATCTTTGACAGCAAAGGAAGATTGATGCGTACATTACTCAACAATCAGGCAAGCGGATCAAGTGGATCTGTTGTTTTTGATGGACTTGACGACGAAGGTAAAACTTTGCGAATGGGAATTTACATCATCTTTCTCGAAGCATTAAATGATAACTCCGGAGCTGTTGAAACTGTAAAAACAGTAGTGGTTGTTGCACGTAAGTTGTGATATTCAATATTTTATTGAAGATAAAAATCAAATTATTAATTAACATATATTTGATTGAATTTAATCTTTAGATCGGTTTATTTCTGTCCCATTTTAGAAATTAAGGACACTAAACTTATTAATTAACTAATCAACCAAAGGAAATTGTTTATGAAAAATCTCTTCCCCATTCTAACAATTCTTGTTTTGATGATCACTTCACAGATATTTTCATTGCCAAGATTTTCAGTAAAGTTAGGCAATAGGTGTATTGACTGCCATTACAATCCAACCGGTGGAATGATAAGGACTTTTGACGGCTGGAATTGGGGAAAGAATAATTTAAGCAGAATATCCTCACCCGATAAAGATTTTATTATGTCTCCAAAATTAAATGATAATATATCTATTGGCATGGATTACCGAACACAATTTTTGTACTCACAAGAAAAAAAGAAATCTGATTTTCAACAGATGACTGGATCGATCTATACTAATATCGGAATCTCAAAAAATATTAATGTTACGGGCAAATATGATTTTGTTAATATGTTATGGGAAGGTTATGTAATCGCAAAGATTTTACCAATTGATGGTTACATCAAAGCCGGATCTTTCTCTCCAAATTTTGGAATCAGATTAGATGATCATACGGCTTATACACGCGGCGGAGATTTTGGATTACTTTTTTCCACTGGCGCTTACCAGGGATTAATCTACAATCCGCATTATACGGAAGCCGGCGTTGAGTTTGGTATTTATGGCGATAAGTTGTTGTTTGCAACTGCAAGTGCCGGCGCTAATCTTTTAAGTAACAGAACTCTTTCAAAAGATCCAACATATACTGCAAGGATAGAGCTGACTCCAAGAATTGATAAGATTGGTTTATTGTTTGGAGGTTCTTTTGCTGCAGCAAAACTTCCGCAAGCAACAGAAATGTACGGCGGTTTTTTAGGATTTGGTTACGATGAATTTTCATTACTTGCCGAATACGATATTGCAAATGATATTATGGGAAAGAACATTAAATCAAATGTGCTGATGGTTGAAGCAGCTTATGGATTGATGACGGGGGTTGATGTGATTGTTAGATATGATTGGCTTGATCCGAATAAGGATTTAACAAATGATGCAGTTTCGCATTTAGTGTTTGGATTTGAATATCAGCCGTACAGTTTTATTGAGATACGTCCGCAATATAGATTTATAATGGAAAGTCAGTCAGTCAGTAACGATGCATTCGTACTTCAGCTACATTTTTGGTATTAAATAAATCTACCTCACCCTGTTTCCCTCTCCTTACCAAGGAGAGGGACTAGGAAAAGGTTTAAATCTCCAGCTTGATTTGGTTTCGTTTACTTTGCTTTTTAAAATGCAAACACTTTATCTGCTTCAACTGACCATTGTGCAAGTTCACTCATATTACTTCTTGTGCATCCTTCGATAAATTGAAGTGAAGCAATGCCACGCGCATCAATACATCCGCCGCAGAGTTTTACTTTACCGCCTTTGTTTACTATAGCTTTAAGCATTCTTTCTATATTGTAATAGCCTTGTGGCGTGTTTTGATTTATGAGTGCACCTGTTACAGAATCCGCCATTAAAAAAACATTTACTTCAACTTCATTGTGTTCTTTCTGAATTGTCATTGCAAGTCTGCAAGCATTGTAAAATTTTTCCGTTCCGTACGGTGCATCGTTTATTAAGAAAAGTATTTTCATGATTTTTTCCATTTAATTGTTGGATATGTCAAACTATATAAAAAATATATCCCAGAATTGCTCCTCCCAAAATAATGTATGCCGAATTTATTTTTTTTATCGTAAAGAAAGCTGCAGCACTTAAAAGTGCAATCACCCAGGATCGCCAATCAATAAGAACTTCTACCCCAAGCTTTAAAGACACAACAAGCATAACTGCAAGTGCACTAACGTTTACTGCATCCAAAAACTTTGATAAAAAATCTGATTTACGTAAGCGGGGTATAATTGGATTTAAGATTGCAACAAAAATAAATGAAGGAATGATAATACCTGCAGTCGCTGAAATTGCTCCTGGTATTCCTGCAATCTGATAGCCAATAAAAGTTGCTGAAGAAAGAAACGGTCCTGGAGTGAATTGCCCGACTGCAATCGCATCTAAAAGTTGCTGTCTTGTTAACCAATTCAGTCCTTCAACAAACTCGCTGTTAAAATATGCGACAAGAATATATCCACCACCAAACCAAACAGCTCCAATCTTTAAACAAGTTAGAAATAATGTTGTAAGTGAGTGTTCGGGTTTATCAACTGCTTGCAAGAATGAGGGAAATGAAATTAAAGCTATGATTGAAATCGGGGAAAGTGAGTTTAAAGTATTTTTCTTTTCAGATAAGTAAATAAAAAATGCTCCAAACATTCCCCCGGCAAGTAAAGAAAATATTTCATTTACTCCAAGAAAATTAATAAGCATTACTGCAATCGCCAATAAAACTAATTTCCAACCTTTAATTGCTTTAGAACCAAGCCTGTAAACAGCATTTAAGATTATAATAATTACTGCCGGTTTAATGCCGTATAGAAAAGGTTTAACATCCGGTATATTTCCGTATGCAGCATACATATAAGCAAATATTCCTGTGATGAGTACAGCAGGAATTGTAAAACAGAGACCAGCAGTTATTAAACCTACTACACCTGCGCGATAATAACCGGTGTGCATTGCCATTTCTGTTGAGTTGGGACCAGGAATAAGATTTGTCGCTCCTACTAAATCGAGGAAGTGCTGATGAGTCATCCATTTACGTTTAGTAACTACCTCTTCTTCAAAAAGTGCTATATGTACTGCGGGTCCACCGAAAGTGATAATACCAAGTTTTAAAAATAGTTTGCCAATTTCGATCAATTTACTTTTTTGTTCTTGCATAGATTATTTTATCTAATGATATGCTTCCGGCGCCATAGTATAAAATAAAAAGTAGTAACATAGACATCGCGAAATCTGTTCTGTACTCATGAGCTAAAATCCAAAATCCTTTTTCAACTAATAATGGATATTTAGTTGTCACAAATGCGGTAATCATTATTATAAGCAAAGGGATTGAAGCAAGACGAGTAAGTAAACCAACCAGAACGAAAATTCCACAAACAATCTCAAAGCTTGCAGTAAAATATGACCAAAATTCCGGATTACTAAAACCGATTTTTATAAATCTTCCTGCACCAACCAATTCCGGATATAGAAATTTCTGAATACCTTCAGAAAGAAAAATTAAACCGACAACAATACGCGGAATAATCAGTGGGAAATTTTCTGTTTTGAAAAGCTGTTTCATTTTTGTCCCGTCGAAAAATCTTGATTAGAAAAGGGAGGGGTATCAGGAATTTTAACTTTATTAAATTCAAATTTGACCGCTTCGTGACATGCATTACAAGTATTTGTTAAAGTTGTAAAACTTTTTATAAATAATTTTAAACTTTGTTGTTGAATCGATATTCTGACTCTATCTATCGAGGGATTTAAAAGGTTGAGCGCTTGAGATTCTGATCGTTCTTTTTGATATTTTTTAATTGCATCGAGAGTTTCGTTTATTTCATTTAACTCAAAATCAGCCAGCTTCCAATTTTGGTTTTTTCCCGCAAACCACAACTTTGCATGATGGATTTGTATATTGGTCATAAACTCACCAAATCCAGGTTTATAAATGTCCAACGTCTTTGCTTCAAGATTATTAATTTTTTCCTGCAATCTATTTGAATCATTACAAGAAATAAAAAATAAAAGCGAAACAAATAATAAGCATATACGATTGATCATAATTCATCCTTTCCAATTATTATTAATAAATCTAAATCTCCATCTTAATCTGGTTTTGTTTTGCTTTACCTTTTAGCTGTGCGGCTTTTACGATTAATCGTCTCGCCATCTATTGAAGAGTTAAATGCAACTAATTTTGTCCAATCGATTGATCCATCAACTAAACAAAATTCGCAAGTAAATTCAAATGTAAACTTATTAATTACTTTGGAGTATGATAAATCATATTCTTCGTTTTTCTCTTTAGCTCTATGACCTAATGGTCTAATTAATTTTGTATACAATTCTTTGTCCCCAGATATGAATTCCCAAAATCTTTGACCACAATATTTGTAAAAAATCCCTTTCTTGTCCGGTTTATTATCCCTACCGTAACAACAACCATTAATAGCAACTATATTTAATTTTGAATTACTTGTGCGTAAAGTCTTTATTGCTGATTGAAAGTCTAAAACCATTTTTTGAGTTTGACTATTGTTACCCCAATTTGGACCTGATTTTATAGCTACAATAAAACGTCTACCATTATTATCAAATTCTAAATCAATTCCCTGAATACCAGATTTCCATCCACCAAAGGTTTTATTATTTATAAAGATTGCTAATCCTTCTAACCAATCTCCAAAAATCGTTTCTTCGTTTGAGGAAATATGAGCATCAAGTATACCTTTTACGATTTGTTCAGAAGTGTTGACATTTTTAGCTTTGAATAAGTAAGGATTTTTCCGAGCTAGGATTTTTTTTAGTTTTAATTTATCCAAACTCTTTAATCTCTTATCATGGAATTCACCGATATGCTGCTCAACGTACTTTTCTATACTTGCCAGATTTAGTTTTTTCATATTTTACCTTTGGTTCAAAAATGGAAAGTTGGTTTTGTATGGTTTCTTTTTTAACCAATGAATAATATTCTTTTAAGAGATCAATTCCGATCGCATTTCTTCCTAACCTATTAGCAACTAAAATTGTCGTGCCAGAGCCCATAAAAGGATCTAAAACAATATCATTTTGTTTCGTAAATAATTTAACAAACCACTCAGGTAAACTTTCAGGAAAAGTTGCACTGTGATTCTTATTGTTACATTCAGTAGCTAGGTGTAATACATTTGAAGGATATACCATATTACGCCCCAGCCAGTTTGATACATTTTTCCCAAATCCGCTTCCCACTTTTGAATTATCTCGTTTCAAATCTGTTTCACTTAGATTTTTTAATCTTGACTTTGACCAATCACCTATTGGTACCATAACGTTTTCTTGGTACATATTAAAGTATTTGGTTTTGTTAAATTGTAAAAGTCTTTCCCAAGAATCTCGAAAACGATTAGGCCATTTGCCAGGATGACTATTTTTTTTATGCCAAATAAATTCTTCAGTCCAAAACCAACCTTGCTTACGGAGTTCTAAAATTAATTCTAGAACATAAGTGTGTCTTTCGCCTTCAACAACTCTCTCCTTAATATTTAATACGAATGTTCCCGTAGGTTTAAGTACTCTTAACAATTCTTGAGTTATAGGAACAAACCAATCAATATATTTATCTGGGTGGATTCCACCATAAGTAGATTTCCTTTGATCGGCATAAGGTGGCGATGTAAAAATTAAATCAACATAATCATTAGGTAGCTTTTTTAGCTCTTCCTTGCAATCACCATTATATAAATTTGTCCAAGTATTCAAATAATTTCCTTTTAATTTTACAAATGTTTTTTACTACACTCAATTTAGAACTAACTGTTAAAAATAGAAAGACGATTTAATTTTAAGTTAAACGGCGGGTCAATGTAAACCAAATCAACGCTTTCATCAGGAACAGATTCACGGAGTACATTAAGGCAATCGCCAAGGTAAAGAGTGTCCATATCACACCAAATTGTTTTTTAATCAACCTCATCCCAACCCTTCTCCTTATTAAGGAGAAGGATTTTAAATTCCCTCTCCTTTAAAAGGAGAGGGAATAAAAGGGTGAGGTTGTGTTGCAAAAATATCTTTAATAAAAACAGTTGGCAAGTTTGAGGGTAGAAAAAGAAATTTGTTTTAAAGAGATGACATCTATCTAAAAGATGCCATCACTAATATTCATATAAAAATTTTAGACTTCACTCAATTTTAAAAATTTCTCTATATCCGCCTTCGACCAAAGTCATATAATCTTTCATAATTTCTTTCACTTCAGGTTTCGATGTGAACTCTTCGTGTTTTTCAAATGCAGCTAAGCTTTCTACTTCAGATTCAAGCACAACAGTCCAGTAATTTGAAACAACATCAGTCATAATTTTATTATTGTAAAAACCCTGCTGCTTCATAAAAGGAGCTGCCTGTTTGAATTTTTTTACAAGTTCTTTTGCGCACCCCGGTTTAGCGGTAAAAACATCTCTTACCAAATACATATTGCCTCCTTTTTTTTGTTCAGATAAATAACTGAACAAATTAGATACCATTGCCGCCCATTATTAGAGCGGCAATGAAATTAACTCTAAAATATATTTATAAATATTTTGTACTTAAATAAAACTAATCGTTATCGTTATCATTATCGTTATCACTATCGTGATGATTTCTAAAATTCACTTTAAGAATTTCACCAAAGCCTGGAATAGGCGGTCCAAATCCTTTATTTGAAATATACAATGCGCCATCAGGACCAAATGTCATTCCGGTTGGAAAAAATAAGCTGTCAACAACTACTTCTTTATTTCCATTATGATTTATTCTAATTACTCTGCCTGTGTTAGGAGTAGGAAATCCATCAACAGAAGATGTTTCTAAAACGTATAGGTCTTTGTGCTCATCAAATGCTACACCCAAAACTGTTGAAAATCCAGTAGCCCATATCTTTGATTGACCACCTGGCGTAACTTTATAAATGTTAGAACTACCCGCAACAGTTGGAAATGGATTTAAGTTACCAACAAAAAAATTACCATTATAAGCCATAGCCGTCGGAACGATATGTCCATACACAGCACTAAAATCAATTACCCTGCTTAATTTACCTTTACGCGATAATTTAACCATCTCACCATGATTTGGTTCAATTGCATAAAGATTTTCTTGTGCTTTTAGGAGGCTATACCAGCTTCCATCAGGTTCAAAATCATCTGCTTCCGGCTGAGCAACAGGATTATTTTGCTGATATGTGCTAAGATCCGCAACAACTGACCAAGATCCATTTTTATTAATTTTAATAATTGATGCCGGATAGTCTGAATGCCCGTGACTGCAACCTCCGCCAGCTAACAAAGCATAAAGTGAGTGACCCATAAATTCTATATCAGCTACTCCCATTCTATCTCCGATAGAATTTTGTGTAGATGGTAAATTATCCACGACTGTTGAAATATTACCTGAACGACTTATTTTTAGAATTCTCGCAGAGTTTCCACCGAGGTAAGGTCCGATTGGTGGGATTACCTGATCACACAAACCATCTGTGGAAATATCTCCGCCCAAACCAGCTTCTGAAACATACAGGTAACCATCCGGTCCAAATTTCAATCCACGTGGAGCGTTTAATCCTGCAGCGAAAACACTAACCGTTACTTTTTGAGGATGTTTTTTTTCTAAGATTTGTGAGCTATTGATATTACTATCAGTTGGTGTTACTGCATCATTGCAGGAGTAAAACACCAATGATGATAAAAGTAAAAGAACCAATATGCTAATTGCATTCTTTTTCATTTGCCTGCCTTTTTATTATTTGAATAAAATTTATTAAAACGAATAAAATAAACAATGCACACCGACAGATGTGATTCTTGATTTTTATTAACTGGTGTTCATATATCCTCCATTAAATTTTTTTTGATAGATTGTTATTATGATGGCTTTATATTCTGGTTGACACGGAATAGATTTTTAGGATCATGCTTGCTTTTGATTTTTACTAACCGATCATAATTGTATTTGTAAGATGCCTTAATACGATCTTCGCCTTCATCCATCATAAAATTAATGTATGCCCCACCCGCAGAAAATGGATGCAGGGACTCATAATAATCTTTTGCCCATTTAGTAATCTTTTTGTTATTGGAAGGATCCGGATCAATACCCACCATAACCTGCGCCCAGTTTGCATCTCTGTATGCCCAGGGAGTATCACTTTTACCTACTTTATGTGCTTTTCCATTAATGGGATAAATATGAATTTGTGAAAGCGGCGTAGGCAATTGATTTCCAAACTTAGAATGTATTGCAATCGCTTCATCTGGAATTTGATTAATAAAATCCGCTTTCCAATACCACTGCAATCCCGTAGGTAATAGTGCATCAAACATACTATTTAGAATTGGATGAGGCATTGGTCCTATGTGTTCAAAGTCAGGTTTCATATCTCGAACAGGTTTAAATATTTTTTCTGCATTCTTATGATCACCCAAATAGCACCAGACAATACCGCACATTTTTTTGCCGCCTAACGCTTCAGGAAACGGCGGACTTGGAACTGTTAGCGTTGCAAAGAAACCGTAAAGATCTTCATCAGCTTTTAAGATAAAATCCCGGTACCACTTTAACACCTTATCTATTTTATCAATATGCCAAAGTGTTGGTCCGGCGATATTTATATGTACAGGATGTCCTTGAAATAAAAAGGAAGTTATTACTCCAAAATTTCCCCCGCCGCCGCGTATTGCCCAATAAAGATCCTGATTTTCTTCTTTGTTCGCTGTAATAAATGATCCATCAGCCAGTACCATTTCAACTTCAAGAATACTGTCTACCGTTAAACCATACTTGCGAGTTAAATACCCAATACCTCCGCCAAGTGCAAGCCCGCCAACGCCAGTAGTTGAAACGGTTCCTGCCGGTACTGCCAATCCAAATGGAAATGTTGCATGGTCAACGTCTCCCCAGGTTGTTCCACCACCTACACGTACTGTTTTTGATTTCGTATCGATGTGTACATAATTAATATTAGAAAGATCGATAACCAGTCCGTCATCACATATTCCCAATCCTCCGGCATTGTGTCCTCCGCCGCGGACTGCAATCAGCATATTATTTTCTCTTCCAAAATTTACTGCGGCAATAACATCGGCAGCATCTGTACATTTTGCTATCAACCCCGGATGCTTATCAATCATTCCATTATAAACTTTACGAGCCTCATCATAATCATCGTCCCCATGTTTAATTATTTTGCCCCTGAAACTATTGACCAAACCGGAGATATCGATATTCGCTTTCATAATTTTCCTTTCTTAAAATATTATTCAGTTAGTTATTACCCCTGCCACTAAACCAATTATTTTAGATTAAGGAGTAATAAAGACCCCCTGTCAACCTGTCTGCCGAACATGCAGGTTATCATTAATAGAGGTCTTTGACAAATCCTGATTAAAGTGAAAGCATTATTATTTATAAAAATATGGATCAAGAACACTGACTTCTGTAATATTATCTACAGGCAATCCGTTCTTTTTAGCTGATTTTCTAATTGCCTCTGGTGATGGAGCGTCGTAAATGCAGAAAGTCTTTTTCTTATCCTTTGTTACGTAGGAGTGAACCCATGTTACGTTGTCTTCAGCGTTGTTAGAAACCACTGTTAGGCACATATCAGTTCCCACTTTATCAATAGGTATGATAAGTCCATTAGGAAAAGTTCGCTCAACCAGATAACGGTGCATTACGATTTTGTCACTTTGTGTGGTCTTATCCTGAGCTTGCACTTCTGTTACAATTAAATTGATCATAACAAAAGACAACAGGATTAAAAATATACTTTTCATTTTAGCCTCCGATAAATTATTAATGAATGTTATAAATAGAAACATAGATCTAGAACACGTACTTCAATTATCATATCAACGGGCAAATTATGTTAACACTGAATCCACTAGCTAAAATGGTAATATTAAATATTTACCATTTCCATTTTCTTATTCTTTGTGATTTTAAAAAACAATTTTAATTAATTTTATAAAACACAAAATTCAATACCTCCAAAGTCAAACACGATTAAAAATATTCAACTGCTATTCATATATTCTCCTTATTACTTTTATGTTATAAGAAAATACGATACCAATCTGCATTCATAAAAATGAGATGATATTTTATTAACTGAAATTTGGGCACCTATTATTCTTTCTTTTGACTAAAGGATCATTCCAGAATCTTAAGATTTAAATTCCTGATCAATCCGTCAATCAACGAACGGAATGACAGTACAAGAAATTTTTTAGATGTCTGTAAATAATAATTATTGAAAATTATGAACTTGAACCTGCACACGGCATCCAAGATTAAGGAGAAAACAAAGATTAGAGAAAGAAGTGGGATAGATTAGTTATATCTATAGACCTTCCTTAAAATATAGAATTAGTCTTCTCTGAAAACTTCGACTATTTTCTGATTAAAAGCAAGAAGAATAAGCTTGTTAGAAGCAAGGAAAAGTCCTGCCAATTTTTTAGCAGGACTTTAAGAAAGATCTAACAAGAATATTTTTTATTTCATCAGGATCATTTTTTTAGTTTCAATAAAACTTCCTGCTTGCAATTTATACAGATAAACTCCACTCGACAGATTGGCCGCATTGAGATCTACTTTGTGATATCCTTTATCTTGTTCTTCATTCACTAAAACTGCAACCACTTCACCAATTGCATTTATCAATGTTAGTTTTGTATTGCCCTTTTCCTGAAGCACATATCCAATCGTTGTTGTTGGATTGAATGGGTTTGGATAATTCTGTTCTAGTACAAAATTATCTAATGATCTAACATTAACTTCAACGATTTTAGAGAATTTATACTGACCGTTGAAATCTAATTGTTTTAATCTGTAGAAGTATTTTCCATCTGTTATGTTTTTATCAATATAAGAGTACTCTTTTTGATTTGTAGTAGTACCACCACCTTTAACAAAACTAATAGCAGCAAAATCACCATCTGCAAATTTTCTCTGGATTTCAAATCCCTGATTGTTAAGTTCGGTAGCAGTAGCCCAGTTAAGAATTACTTTTGCATTCTGTGTCTGTGCTGTAAAAGATGTTAGTTCTACTGGAACTGAAGGATTAAGTATTGTTGATGACCACTTATAAACCGAATCATTTACACCGCCGCTCCATCCCACTTTATCTGAAGCAAAAACCATTGTACCAACTGGCAAATTGCTAACCTTTGTCCAGGTTGCACCATCGTCGTTAGAATATGCAGAACCCGGAATTGCCACAGTTTGGCCACCATTATTACTATTAGAAGTAATCACATAAGACCCATTCGTTCCCTTTGCATAGGCAATATAAAATGTTGTTAATCCTGATAGCCCGGAAGGTGGGGGAATTGGTGTCCATGTTGAACCGCCATCAGAAGAGCGCGAGATATGTTGGTTACCAGCGCTGCCAAACGTGCATGCTAATCCATTTAAACTATCCTTGAATGCAAAATCGAACCCCTGATTTAAGATGATATTACGAGCTACTGTCCAATGATTTCCACGGTCTGTGGTCCTATAGAGCGATCCCGCCCATGTGCTAAACCAAAAACTATTGCCCGCCATAGTTCTTGCTTCATTTCCAGATATACCACCCTCACCCGATAATGGTAGTGGAATATTTGCGAAAGGAACACGGCTCCAGAACGCACCACCATCTGTTGTTGTGTATATTTCCCAATAGCCGTTCCTCGGATCTCCTGCACAGACGCCATTGTTAGCATCAAAAAAATGTATTACGTTGGGGAACCCGCCAACTCCTGAAAAAGCTGAACCTTGTTTTGTCCATGTCGATCCGCCATCTGTGGTTTTAAACACACCGTCATTCGTGTTGCTATTCATAGCAACATAGGCAGTGTTAGCATCTATTGCTGAAATGCTGGCACCCTTTAATCCTGTTGCGCCTGTAATTGTAGAAACTGTCCAGTTTGTTCCTCCATTAGTAGTCCGGAGGTATTGATTATTGTTGGTATTAATCCCCCAACAAACGTTCTCATCAACAGCCGAAAATGAAACTGAAGGATTCGCGGAATTGGGCAAACCACTTGCTCTCTGCAGAATCCAGGGAGACTGTGCCTTTGCTGCAAAGGAGAGAATTGCAACCAAAAAGAAAACGAAAAAAAACGTGTAGTTTTTCATAAAAACTCCGATCATTGTTAAAAATATTAATTAGGATTTCGCTTGCAAATAAACAAAATCGGAGAGGGTACTGCATATCAACTGTATCCCAAATAATATCAACGGTGTTCCATTTTACATAATACTAATCGCATTAAATTATTGGAGATATTATTAGTTGATGGAAGTAACAAATTATAACTTACGTTACGCAGTCTGTTAAAATTGTATTGCCACGACCTTCATAGGCTGTGTTAAAATTGCGTTTGTCATTTCGACCGAAGGGAGAAATCTGATAATTCGTTTAGATTTCTCAGTCGAGGACTCCTTCGAAATGACTTTTATCGAATAATCACACAGTATCTAAAAGTCGTGGCTATTAAATTCTGATTCTGCGCAAGATGAGCTAAAAGAATATTTTGAAGATGAGGCGTTTTGAGATGTAGTAAGAATGCGGTTTTTTAATTGACTAAATCGCTGGGTGGAAACCCAAATTCATCCCTGAAACATTTACTAAAATATGACGGACTTGAAAATCCTACTGAATAAGCGATCTCAGAAATATTCCCTTGTTGCACTTCAATCATTTTTTTCGCTCTCGTTAATCTTAATGATCTTAAAAATATACTTGCAGGTTTTCCTGTAATGGCTTTAAACTTTCTATGGAATTGTGTTCGGCTCATACCAACTTCATTTCCAAATTCTTCTATACTGAAATCTTCTTCCGCAATATGTTTCTCAATTACATCCATTACTTTATACATAAACTTTTCATCAAAGTTGCTTAGCATTTTATTTTCTGCTACCGGAGAATGAATATCAAATTTGCTAAACTTTTCCTGCAATTTTTTTCTTAGTGCAATTAAATTTTTTATTCTTATTTGAAGTGCTTTTGTATCAAAAGGTTTGGTAAGATAATCATCAGCACCTGTTTCTAATCCTTCAATTTTATTTTCCTGTCCCGATCTTGCAGTTAATAAAATAATCGGTATGTGGCAAGTCTTCTCATCGTTCTTTAGAATTCTTGTCAATTCGTTCCCATCCATCTTAGGCATCATCATATCACTGATAATAAGATCGGGAATTATCTTTTCTGCTTTCCGAACTCCTTGCTCTCCGTTTACTGCTTCTTCAACAAGATAACCATCACCAACTGATTCTTTGATATATTCTCTCATATCATAATTGTCTTCAACAATCAGAATTATTGTTTTCTCTTCCAACTGATCCTTTATCATCCCATCATTAATATTTCGTGCAATTGAATCAACTGCGGTTTTACTAACCGAAGATGTGTAAACTTCCTGTTCAACAGGAAGAATTGTTGTTTCCGTTTTTTCTACTTTAATTATCTCATCATCCATTAAATGATTTTTGCCTTCAGGAAGGCTAACAGTAAATTCAGACCATTCCCCTTGTTTACTTTCGAGGCTGATAATACCGTGATGCAGTTCAACTAATTCTTTTGTCAAAGCTAATCCAATTCCTGTACCTTCATGCTCTTTTGTAAATGAACTATCTACCTGATAAAAGCGATCAAACAGTTTTGGTATTTCCTCCTGCGCTATTCCGATTCCTGTATCTCTTATTTTTATTTCAACAAATCCTTTTGTATTGTCATGCTGAACTTGTTTCAGCATCTTACTAACGCCAAGAGATTCCGAAACAAGTTCGGAATGACTCTGTTTTATCGAAACTGTTACCGTGCCTTCCTCCGGAGTAAACTTGAATGCATTTGATAAAAGGTTTGTAAGTATCTTCATCATTTTTTCTCTGTCAAAGTATAATTCAATAAAATCTTTTTCCGGCAGTAGTTTTAGAGTGATATCCTTTGATTCCGCTAATGACTCAAATGATAGAGCAACTCCTTTTACGAATGAAACTATGTTTCCTTTTGAAGCTTCGAGTTTTAGCTTTCCAGATTCTAATTTTGAGAGATCAAGCAGCTGATTGATAAGCTGCAGTAAACGCCTTGAGTTTCTCTTTATAATGTTCGCATCTTTTTTAATATCATCTGAAGTATCTGAAATAATTTTTTCTGCGGGTCCGAGTATTAAAGTAAGCGGTGTTCTGAACTCGTGTGAAATATTTGCAAAAAACCTGGATTTTATTTTTTCAGTTTCATCCTTCTCTTTCAAAACAACCTCATCAATCTTAACTTGATTCTTTAGTTTTAATCTGTTCATCTCATAACGCCTTATTCCATACAGAGCAAAGATGAAAAAACCAGCGTAAGATAAATAAGCCCACCAAGTTTTCCAGAAGGGTGGTGAAATAATTATTGTAATTGAAGTTCCGGCTTCATTCCATACACCATCATTGTTTGATCCTTTAACTCTGAAAATATATTCACCAGGGTCCAGATTCGGATATGATGCAAAATGTCTTGTGCCTGAATATACCCAGCCAGTATCAACTCCCTCCAACTTATATGCATATTGATTTTTTTCAGTACTCACATAATTCAGTGCTGCAAATTCAAATGAAAGAAAGTTTTCTGTATGGGATAATTCTATTTTATTTTTTATCGGAAACGATTTATCAGATATTAAAAAATTTGTAATCACAATGGGTGGAATAAAATTGTTATTCTTAATATTATTCGGATTAAAGCTTATTAATTCATTCTTATTAGCAAAATATATTTGTCCATCATCTGATTTTACTCCCCGCCAATCCATAAATCCATTTTCCGGTAGTCCGTCCGACGCATCATAATTTTGAATACTGTTTGTTTTGGGATCGAATTTAGAAATACCTTTACGGGTGTTTAACCAAACATTACTGTTGTTATCTACCAGAATAGAAAAACCGGCATTACTAGATAAGCCATCTTCTTCGGTAAAATGATTGAACTTGTCATTTGCACGATCATATTTATTTAAGCCACCATTTGTCCCAAACCAGAGAATTCCATTTTTATCTTCGTGCATATCAAGAATAGTCTGCCCGCTTATACTTGTCGCATCTTTGGGATCATATATATAAGATTTCATCGAATCTGTTTTTCTATTGTACGAATATAAACCACGGCTACGTGTACCAATCCAAATTAAACTAGAAGCATCTTCATAAATACAGTTAATATGCGTGGCTGGTATATTTATTCTATTTATTTTTTGCGTGTTAAGATCAAGAAAAAAAAGCCCCTTATCAATCGCGCTAATCCAAATATTGTGGTCGGAAGTTTCATAAATCAAATCAGCAAAATATTTAAACTCTTCCCCTGTAGAAGTGTAAAATTTTGTAATTTGCCCAAGCTTATCTCGTTTGATCAAACCTCCATCTGCTTTTGCAATCCATATACTTCCTTCATCATCCTCATAAAGCAATCGACCTTTATTTAGATCCATTGGAGATTGAATTATTTGTCCGGTTTGTGAATCTAATTTTTTAAGTCCATTCTGCGTATTTACCCAAATCTTGTTATCTCTTCCTTCTATTATGCTGTTGATTTTATCTAACTGATAGTGCAGAAAAGCTTTTCCAGAAATGTTCAACTTATTTACTCCCTCAAAAGTGGTAATCCATAGTGTTCCTGATCGTTCAATACATATTGAGGTTATAGAATTTACACTTAAACTGCCGGCGTCTTTATCATCATGCAAATAATTATTAAACCTCTTTGTTTTTTTATCAAATGAATATAGACCGAATACCCAGGAACCAAACCAAAGATGCCCTGATTCATCTTCACAAATAGATGAGATTGAATTTTTTTCTTCTTTAATATAGGGAGTGAACGTTCCTGCTTTTTGATCGAATGCAATCAAGCCTTCACGCGTCCCTAACCAAAGAATGCCTGACTTATCTTCAAATATATTATTCACCCAATAGTTAGACCATTCACTTTTATTACTTGGATCATACCAAAAATGTATGAACTTTTCCTGCCTTGACTTGACATTCTCCTCTGAATTTTTTGTTGAGTCAAGGCGGGCGGTTTCCCTATCTAACTTATCAAGCCCATTTCCAGTGCCGAACCAAAGTGATCCAGCTTTATCCTCATATATTACATTTACATTGTTGTTACTTATACTTTCAGGATTCTTGTTATCCTTCCTTATGCATATAAACTTTCCTGTATTTTTATCAAATTTATTTAAACCATCACCCGTACCAACCCAAAGAACTCCATATTTGTCTTCACAAATTGAATATACGTGATTACTCCATTCAGTTTCTGGACCTGTTGGATGGGGCTTGTAATGTGTGAATGAACCATTTCTTTTATCAAATTTTTCAAGTCCGTTAAATGTTCCTACCCATATATTCCCATCTCTATCTTCATATAGTTTTTCAACGAAAGCATTATCAATGCTGTTTGGATTATTAGGTTCATGCTTATATGCTGTAAAACTATAACCATCAAATTTTTGAATTCCACCCCATGTACCAAACCATAAAAATCCATCTCTATCTTGGATTACAGAAGTAGCAATCGGTTCGTACAACCCCCGTGCAATTGAAAAATGCTCGAAAGTTATATTGGTATTTTGTGAATAGATTGGTGATGAATGGAAGTAAGCAATAATTAAAACAAAAACACGAAATTGAATCTGGCGTAAACATGCATTACACAAAAGTAAGCGAGGTTGTTGAACTCTATTTATTCGAACTTCAAACATCAAAGTTTTTTAATTGATAATTGCTTAATCTGAGAAATGGATGATTATTATTAAATAATCTTATTGTAAATAATTAGCTTGAACCTGCACACAGCATCCAAGATTAAGGAGAAAACAAAGATTAGAGAAAGAAGTGGGATAGATTAGTTATATCTATAGACCTTCCTTAAAATATAGAATTAGTCTTCTCTGAAAACTTCGACTATTTTCTGATTAAAAGCAAGAAGAATAAGCTTGTTAGAAGCAAGAGAAAGTCCTGCCAATTTTTTAGCAGGACTTTAAGAAAGATCTAACAAAAATATTTTTTACTTCATCAGGATCATTTTTTTGGTCTCAATAAAGTTCCCTGCTCTAAGAGTGTAAAAATATATTCCCGATGAAAGTCTTGATGCGTCAAACTCAACTTCATAAACTCCTGCTGGTTTTTCTTCATTAACAAGAGTTGCAACTTCATTTCCAAGAACATCGTAAACTTTTAATGTTTGATGACCACCCACTGGTGACTGCCAACTTATTTTTGTAGATGGATTAAATGGGTTGGGGTAGTTTTGTTCTAAAGCAAAATATTTGGGTTGCAAATTTGTTGCCTCATCTAATCCAGTAACTACCTGGGATAATGGACGACGCCAAATGCTTGAACCATTTGTGCCTGCAAATAGATATTGACCATCATATCCTAATGATAATACATAATATGCGCCACTGGCAAGTCCTTCATTAATTTGGCTCCAGGAATTGCCATAATTTGTAGAACGCCAAACACCGTTGCCAAAACTTCCGACAAAGATATTGGAACCAATAGTTAATATTGAAGTTACCCAGGGATCATTTAGTGAAAGTGTCCAATTACTTCCGTTGTCAGAAGAAATATATACACCGCCAACTGAACCTTGGCTTGTACCAGCAATTAAAAGAGTATCGATAACACTTAGAGCCATAACATTTGTATTTGATAATCCAAAATTCTTTTCATCCCAGCTAGTACCATTTAGTTGATAAACTCCGCCATTGGTTCCAGCAAAAACTTCTCCATTATTTTCTACAAGTGCTCTTACTTTAGTTTCAGTTGACGGTAAGCCGGTGTTAATTGGTATCCATGTGGAGAGTGGATAGTATTGAGGTAATAAGTAAACACCTCTTTCTGTTCCTACTAAAAAATTTGAATTGTTTCCTCTCTTTAGAATAGAATTGATATCAGCTAAAAATGGGAGCTGCTCGGATTCTGCGGGGAATGCTGTCCAATTATCTCCATAATTTGTTGACATCGAAATTCTACCTGATACCATACCTGTTAATAAATTAAATGGATAAGATTCTACAGCAAGAAAAGCACGAATATTTGAATATGGCAACCCGCCACCAATATTGGTCCAACTTGTTCCATTATTTGTTGAACGCACTAACCCTCCATTCGTTCCTGAAAGTAAGGTTGAATTTGAGTTAGCAAAACATTGAATCTGCCTTCCTGTTAGAGTTAAGTCAGGGTTTGTCCATTGGGCATTAATAATTGGGGAAAATAAAAAAACGACTATAATTGGTAAACACTTTAACGATTTCATTCAGTACTTTCTTTTTTTGATGTGTTGTTTAATATTATTTGGTCTAATTAGGATTATCTGAGTAAAATCATTTTCTTAGTTTCTACTAACGAACCTGCTTGTAATTTGTAAAAATAAATCCCTGACGAAAGTTTTGCAGCGGAAAAATTAACTTCGTAATTGCCTGCAGGTTTTTCTTCGTTTACTAATGTTGCAATTTCATTTCCCAATACATCGTAAACTTTAAGAGAAATGTGCGAGATGCTGGATACTTGATACTTAATTCTGGTAGATGGATTAAATGGGTTTGGATAATTCTGTTCTAAGGAATAGTTCTTCGGAATCTTAGATGTGTGAGAATCTTCAACACCTGTAGGGGATTGTATAATCAGTTGCAATTGAGCAAATGATACAGTTGCATCATCCTGATATCCCAAACTAATACCTCCGCTTGTCAGAAGACTATCCAGGATAAATTGAGCTGGAAATGTATTCAATAGTTCTGCTTCGAAAGTATACATCTCAAATAGTGTGTGTTCACCTACATCAATTTGTCCACAGTTACACCCACGCAACCACACACCGTCGTTGTTTGCAAGAGGATCCATCGGCGTTAGATTAATTGTTAATAATGCTGAGATAATTTGTAGAGTTGTATCGTTAGATGGTAAATCAAACGTAAATCTCCAGTGTGTTTCCTCATCAATTCCATTCCCAAGAATGCTATCGACGCCTGAAACAATAATCTCGAAAACATTAGTAGTTGCGACTAAAGTGTCATCTGATATGTAAGCTAAATTCGATTTATTCGATATACTGTTTCCATTAAATCCTACTATGGCAAACAAATTCTGACTTATCAAAACACAAGCAATCATAATTAATAAAAATATAGAATTACTAGGGTACCAATCACATTTCATTTGCGTATCCTTAAATAAATTAATTTCGAATTCTCAACCGTTGATTTATAAATATTATTATTTTAAAAGCATCAACTTTTTAGTTTCTACAAATGAACCAACTTGTAATTTGTATAGATATAAACCACTTGCTAGATCAGAAGCATTGAACTCAATTTCATAAAATCCTGGGGAGTGGAGTTCATTAACAAGAGTTGCAACCTCATTTCCAATCACATCATAAATTTTCAAGACAACATTTGACATTTCACTTTTGACGTTTGATGGAATAGTGTAACTAATTTTTGTACTCGGATTAAATGGATTTGGATAGTTCTGTCGTAGATCAAATTTATAAATTGAAAAGTTTCCATCATTAACATCAGTGGCAGGATCAACGGTTATTATTCCAGACATTCCCACACCATTTGGTGCGCCGTGTACTGAACAATAGTAACGAAATATTCCGGGTGTATTAAATACAAATTCATAAACCCAGGCTGATGAAGATGCAGCTCCGCTGGTAAAACTATTATCATCGGCAACTACGCTATGGAAGCCGAGTATATTAGTCCATTTAACTGTATCGCCAACTTTAATCGTTAGTTCAGCGGGGGTAAAGGAAAAATTCCTTACTTCAACCGTGTGTACAGTTTGCGTAAAAACCTTTTGACTAAAAATCAGTAATAGAGTAAAAATTAGAAGGTGAAGTATCTTTTTCATATATGTCTCCTGAAATATTTTTGTAAAATAATTATTTTATTAAAATTGATTTTTACTTTGTCAAATAAATAACACATTCTAAACTAATTTCATTGTCTACTGAAATAAATAAAAATGATGGCTGCTCTATATTAAAATCAGAAAGAGAAATGCCGAAACTGCTTTCTAGTTTAAACAGTTTACCATAATCATAAAGCCTGCCTTTAATTTCCTGTTTCCTCTCAACTCCATGAATATTCAAATATCCATCAGCTTCTACCTCAGATTCAAGTTTTGTTTTTTCAATTTGATTAGTAATTGTACCCCTAAATTGTGCAAATGGATATTTATTTGTTTCAAGATAGTTATCCCGCATATGTGTATTTCTTAATCCAATACCTGTATCAAGTGAATCAAGATAGATTTTAATTTCAATTTTACTGTTCTTAGTTAAAGTGCTGTCCCATTTAATAAATCCTTCAACAGCAGATGTTGTTCCCTTAAAATTGCTGAATGTTGATTTGGCTAAAAATTTAATTGAATTTAATTGTCTGTTATTCACTGTAAGATGCTGCGGATATACGACTGACATAAAAATTATAACAGCACAAACGAATATTTCACAGACTCTTTTTTTCAAAACTCATATCTGATTTATTGCTCAGAATATTAACTAATGATCTTTTTCTATTGAACAGTAATTGTTCCAGTCATAGAGCTATGAATTTTACAGTAAAACTTAACTGTTCCTACCTGACTAAATGTAAAGCTGAATGTGCCATTTGAACTTAAGTTACCTGAATCAAATAACCCCGAGGGTGCACCTGGAATACCACTTGTAACAGTATGATTAACACCATCTTTATTCGTCCATTTAAGCGTGGTGCCTACTGAAATTGTTTTATTCGATGGTGAAAATGCCATCCCCTGAATGAATATTTCATTAGCTCCCTGTGTACCGCTGGTAGTGTCAGTAGTCATATCATTTTTACTGCAGCCCGAGATAATCGCCATTGAAATTACTATCAAAACAAACAGAACTGATACTGGATATAGTAACATCCTTGACTTTTTGAAAGATTGTGGTAAATACATTGCTGCCTTCTTTTTTTTTGTGATTATCTTTTTAATTAAGAACAAAAAAGTAAATTATTGCAATAGTATTCCTTTCAATTTCTGGGTAAATATAATTTTTATTTCAACTAACTCTAATTAAGTACAATTATTTACATATTAGTGACAGGTAATAATTTATTTCCAATGCCATATAATTCAAGTATGTTTAATTTTTAACTGTTTTATTCTTAACGAGTTAAAATTTCAAATGATATTTAATCCTCATTTGTTAATAACTTATTTACTTTAGATTAAAAATGTTTAATTAACACTACCATAATCTTTCTACTTGGTAGAGTGTCGGCAATATTATTGCATTCTATAGGACTTTTATTGCTAAGATTAAAAAGCGCTCAATCTGTTATTAAAAAAATATTATCCATCAAAACCTGCCCGCCGCAGCGTTAACGAAGGAGGATCATTTTTTTTGTCTCTGAAAAAGAACCAGCAGTGAGTTTGTAAAAATATATTCCTGATGAAAGATTACTTGCATTAAATTCAACTTCATAAGAACCTGCGGGTTTTTCTTCATTAACAAGTGTTGCAATTTCATTACCCAATACATCGAAAACTTTAAGCTGCACTTTGGACCCTTTAACTCCGCTCACAGTAACGCCAGGGATTGTGTATTTAATTTTTGTTGATGGATTAAATGGGTTGGGATAATTTTGTTCAAGCTTAAAAGAATTGACAGTTGCGTAGTTATCTTTTACGTCTGTTGGTCCGCTCAAGCTAAGATCATCAACTATTGCGTAAGCACCGATTCCCCCCGTTCCTATTCCAGATGAATCAAACACTGCAATTTGAATATATGCACTATCGGGAACTTCTGCAGTGAAGTATTCGATTGGAACTACAAATTGAGTATATGCCGATGTAGATTGGAAAGTCTCCCATGCACCACCGCCGATATAAGCAGAACCTTTAGACATAAGAATTGTTACACTAAAAGCTTGATTAGCATCTAATGGTACAAATTTAAAATATCCGGTTAGACTTTCGAATTTTTCGGAAATTCCAAATTGTCCGGAAATCAAAATTGGAGGAAGCGGTGTACTAAAAAAATCTGTGATCTTCATTTTTGCTGCTGATGACCCTGAATGGCTGTCTGATGTTTGAGTAACTGCATCGCCAAAAAAGTCGAGTGTGGACCACCCAACCGGATCACCGTTTGCCCAGTTCTCAAATCCTGCATTTGGAACTTGAGCAAGAATAAAAGAGAATGAAAACAAAAAAACAAAAACGGAAGTGTATATGTATCTCATGTCAGCCTCCTGGTTGATAAATATAAATATTATAGGATCGGAATTAGTTGCCTGAAGATAATTATTACTAACTATTAATCAAATTATTTTAACATTATTTATTAATACAAAGAAGACCGCCTGATTGGCGGTCTTCAATTTTGCCTCCTATAAAAATAAAGTTACTTAAGTAAAATTAATTTTTTAGTACTGCTGAATTCTTTCGAACCAGCGGATGATACCGCATTTATCCTATATAGATAAACACCCGAGGATAAACTAGAAGCATCAAAAACAACTTCATGATATCCTGATGATTGAACATCATTTACCAGCGTTGTTATCTCCTGCCCTAATAAATTATAGATTGATATTGATACTTTGCTCTCAGTCGGCAATGCGTATCTGATTGTAGTTGTTGGATTAAATGGATTGGGATAATTCTGGTTCAACTCAAATTCAGTAGGAGTAATTCCTGCTAAATCTTCCACTCCTGTAAATCCAGTTGAATCGCCAATCGTTATATCGTCCAATAAATATGTTCCACCAGATGGTGAGTAAGCACCTATTCTTACTACAACATTATTTTGTCTATAATTTTTTAATGAGTAGTTAAATTTAGTATAGTTGGCACCGCTAAAATAAGGTTGTCCCTGCGGTAACACTGCGTAAGTTAATCCTGCATCATTAGATATTTCAATACTTAGATAACCTCCACCGCCATCAGATTTTTTCATCCAAAATGTTAAGTAAGGATTTGGAGCGCTTGCTAAATTTTGGATACCATTTAACGTTAGGTAATTATATGTTCCACCTGCCGGCGATAAAGCCCAAACCTGATTACCACTGTGTGCATTTAATGCTTTAATATTCCAGGCTCCTGGAATCCAATAATTTAGCGATGTTGCATCAACTTCAACTGAATCGACAATTGGAACCGGCTGAGTTTTTACATTATTAAAAATTTCAACATCATCAAGGTGCCATCCATCTAACTGTGTTCCGCTATTAGACTGAGTTCTAAATCTTACATAACCTGTAGTTGCTTGTTTTAATGTGCCAGCATCAAATTCTCTTTTTTCCCAGAGTCCTCCGCTATTACCTGTAAAACCTGTAATATTAGTCCAGTTTACATTATCAATTGAATAGTCTATATATCCAAAATCCTGACCTTGTTCAAAAGTATACTTATGATTAAACCTAAGAACTGGTCTTAAAACTCCTGCCATGTTTACTCGCATTACCAAACGTCTATCTGAGTTAGGTAGATAATTACCATCCGGGCTATCTTCGAAGGCATGTGTTGTACTATGATCCGGATCTAATGCATCAAACTCAGTTACTGCCCAAGGTAAATCCGCTGCCCAGCTATAAGTTCCTTCAAATGTTTCCACAAATGGAGCAACTTCTGCTGTTGTATTAAATGTAGTTGAAAGATCAGCTCTATCTGAACCTTGATTAATTAAATTTTGTGAATCCAGCTCATAGATCTTCGCAAAGTATGGAGTATTTGCAAATGATAAATCTGTTAGAGTTGTTTCAATAGTAGCTTTGTTGAAGATATCAAATACTCTTGTTTCGCCATGATAACTGTATCCGGGTGAAACGAAATTACCATTAACAGCATTTACAGCATTTGCATCAGTAGATAATACAACCTTATAACTACCAAAATCCGCGGCAGTTGATGCACCCCACTTAACTTTCATTCCATTATTAGTTGGTGTTAATAATGTTAAAGCTTTTGGTGTTGGTGCATTATCTATAAGGATATCATCAATATAATAAGTACCGCCAGAAGGTGAGTAACAACCAATTCTGACTAAAACATTTGCCTGACGGAAAGTGCTCAATGGAAATTCAAACCAGTTATATTGGGTTCCAGAAAAATAAGGCTGTCCTTGCGTCAACACTGCCCAAGTTAATCCGGCATCATTAGAAGCTTCGACACTTAAATATCCTCCGCCTCCATCAGCTTTTTTAACCCAGAAAGAAAGATAAGGATTAGTAGCACTTGAAAGATTCATTCTGCCAGCAAGTGTCAAGTAATTATATGTTCCTCCAGCAGGACTCAGTGACCAAACTTGCCCACCACCTGTATGATCATTTGCAATCTTTACATTAAATGATCCCGCAGTCCAATGATTATTAGAGAAAGTATCAACATCGGCATTATCAAAAAACGGGAAGGCGGTTGTTTTTGCATTGGTATAAACCTGAACATCATCTAAATGCCAGCCGTCTTGCTGTGTGCCTCCATTGGATGAAGTTCTAAATCTTACATAGCCTGTTGTTTGATTTTTTATTATTCCGATATCAAATACCCGGCTTTCCCAGGCACCTGCGCTATTTCCGGTAAAGCCGGTTAAAGTAGTCCAGTTTGCGTTATCGCCAGAAATTTCTAAATAACCAAAATCCTGTCCTTGTTCATAGGAATATTTATGATTGAACTTAAGTAAAGGTCTTTGTACTCCGGCTAGATTAACCTGCATTATTAATCTTCTATCGCCGTTGTTAGGATAATTTCCATCGGGACTATCTTCGTAAGCATGTGTTGTGCTATGGTCAGGATCAGAAGCATCATTCGTTGAAACAGCCCACGGTATATCTGCAGCCCACTTAGATATTCCTTCGAAATCTTGTGTAAATGGTGCTACTTGCGGTGTAACTGTGAAGGTTGTAGCTAAATCAACTCTATCAGTACCTTGATTTATTAAATTTTGAGTGTCTTGTTCGTATACCTTAGTATAGTATTGCGTGTTTGCAAAAGTCAAATCTGTTAATGTTGTATCAACACTGGTTTTATTGAACAGATCAAAGACAACTGTTTCGCCATGGTAATTGACACCGGCACCAACATCATAATTATTTACTGCGTTTGCATCAGTTGAAATAATAACATGGTACTTATAAAAATCTGATGCTGTAGATTGTGTTAAATGAACTTTCATTCCGTTATTTGTTGGAAGTGAAAGAACAACTGGTTGCGGAGTTGGTGCATTATCAATAATAATATCATCTATATAATATGTGCCTCCGCTAGGTGCATATCCACCAATTCGGATCCGAGCATTTGCCTGACGGAAATTACTTAATGGAATTTGAAAACGCGTATAAAGCGAACCACTGAAGTACGGCTGAAGGACCGCAGTCCAACTTGTTCCACCATTATTTGAAGCTTCAATACTTAGATAACCGCCGCCGCCATCTGCCTTTCTAACCCAAAAAGATAGATAGGGATTAGCTGTTGCGGATAAATCTATGTCCGATGCCAGAGTTAGATAGTTGTAAGATCCAGATGTTGGCAGCATTGCCCAAACCTGGCTTCCACTATGGGCATTAGTAATTTGTATTTTCCAGACTAAAGTATCTCTTTGCCAATAAGCAGATGAAGTCCCATTTGTTTCTACATCATCTGAAAAAGGGAAAGCAACCTGTATATTATTAACAGACTGATTTGATCCTTGTTGTGCAAATGGAATTAATTGCAACAAGAATATCAGAGCTGTTAAAAAAGGGAAATGTTTTTTCATTTTAAGTATCTCCTTGTGTGATTTGTAAATAATAATTATTTAATGTTTTATATGCGTCGATGCTAAAAAAAGTATTACTATTAGTAATAAGTATATCATGTGAAAAAAATATTTTTGCATTATTTTCATTTTATCTCCCTTAAAAATTATTTTGTATAATTAAGCAACTAAACTCAGGATTATTACCAATACACAAATACTAACGATTACAAATAAACCGTATAGAGCTATCGAAAAAAGTTTTTCTTTTCTTTTTATCTCTTCGTCGGTTTCTTGCATTTTACATCAATAAATATTGATTTGATAATAAAAGATTAACACCGACCTTCTTTAGTTTTCGCTGTTTGAGAATCAACTAAAAAGGGATGGTTTTATTTGTTTTTTTATTTTAATCGGATTAGTTATTAAAATTTCTCTTTCTAATGTAATTTAAACAACTGATACCAGATGGCGATTTTACTCCAAACTTTAGCGAATTTGTTGCAAAGTTTTATTTTAGAGTAAGGAAATGCTATTTGTGATTATTTTGCACTACAAATTCTGAAGGGAGGCAATTAAAATATTGCTGGAATGCTTTTGTGAAATGTGAGGGACTGTTAAATCCTACCTCTAATGCAATTTGAGTAACATTTAATTTTTTTTCTAAAAGTAATTGTGCTGCTTTTTTCAATCTAAATACCCGGATAAATTCACCTGGCGCCTGCCCGGTAATTGCGATCATTTTACGATGCAACTGGCTGCGGCTTACAAACATTTCTTTGGCTAATAATTCCGAATCAAAATCAGAGTTATAAATATTTTTTTCTGCAGCATTTAAAACTCTCTCAAGAAAATCTTTATCAACAGAGTTTACAGTTAAAGCCCCAGGGTTGATTTTTATTTCTTTACTAAACTTATCTTTTAATCTTTTTCTTTGCTCCAAAAGATTTTTTATACGGATTGAAAGTTCTTTAAAGTCAAATGGTTTTGTTACATAATCATCTGCACCGGTTTCTAATCCTTCAATCTTACTTTCTTGTGAAACTTTTGCTGTTAATAAAATTACAGGAATGTGACTTGTTTGAAAATTTGTTTTGATCTGTTTACAAAACTCCATCCCATTCATTCCCGGCATCATCACATCACTTAAAATTAAATCTGGCATTAGTTCGGTTGCTTTCTTAATTCCTACTTCGGCATTTTCTGCCTCAATTATATTATAGTCGCTTTTGAGTAAAGATGAAATGTATGCGCGAACATCGTTGGAATCCTCGACAACCAATATCAAGGGGTTTTTCTTTATTGATTCATCAGAAAGTGTTTGTCCATCTAAAATATGTTTTTCATTATCGAATGAATCGCTTGAATCTTTTCCAATTTTTTGATTTTTATTTTCCGCGATTTGATCAGCAGGATCGGCACATCTATTTTCATCTACTATTTTTTGTTTGTCTGATAGATAAGAATCACTTAGCGGAACTGTTAAAATAAATGTGGTGCCTTTATTAACTTCGCTTTCAATATTTATTTCCCACTTATGTAAATCAACTAATTCTTTAACTAACGATAAGCCGATACCAGAGCCGCCATAAGATCTTCCAGATGAATCATCAACTTGGAAAAACCGATCAAATATTCTATTAAGCTTATCTTCCGGAATTCCAATGCCAGTATCAGAAATTTTTATTTTTGCAAAATTTTCGTCATTTGAGCTTAAGGTTTGTACAGTCAAAGTAATCATCCCGCCGGGTGGCGTAAACTTAAATGAATTTGAGAGAATATTATTTATAATCTTACTCAGTTTATCTCTGTCAATCCAGGCGCAAATAGATCTGTCATCTGAATCAAATTCGATTCCAATATTTTTTTGATTTGCAATGGATTCAAATGAATAAAATATTCCACGCAACATCGTTATTAAATTTTCTTTTCTTGCTCTGATGGGAATAGCTTCGGCTTCAAGCTGAGTCAATTCAAGTAACTGATCAATTAAAGTATTCAGATTTTCTGTATTGCGGTAAATCATATCATAATAACTTTTCGGATCGCCTGTAACCTGTCCATTTTTTAATTGTTCTAAGGGACCTTTAATCAGCATTAATGGTGTACGGAATTCGTGCGATAAGTTAGCAAAGAACCTTGATTTCATATTTTCAATTTCACGAAGTTTTTGCGATTCAAATTCACGCATTTTTAATTCATTGCGAAGTTTTGTACGGTTCATTTCAAATCTACGGATGCCAACTAAACCAAAAAATATTACTAACAAATAAAGAAAATAAGCCCATCCAGTTTTCCACCAGGGTGAATTTATGATAACTTTAATTGTTTTAATGTTGTCACTCCAAACACCATCACTGTTGGTAGCTTTTATCCTAAAATAATATGTTCCGGGACTCAAATTTGTATATGCTGCGTATCTTCGTGCACCGGAATAAATCCAATCTTTATCAAATCCTTCCATTTTATAAGCATATTGATTTGACGATGAGGAGTTAAAATCGAGAGCCGCAAATTGAAATGAAAAAATATTTTGATCGTATGGAAGTGTTATTTCATCGGTTAAAGTTATATTAGATTTTAAGGGAGAATCTTCACCCGTCGAAACAGATTGATTGAATATTTGAAAATCTGTTAACACAATCGGTGGTGCAAAAGATGATTGTTGTATTAAATTCGGATCAAAAATATTAAGACCTTTAACACTTCCGAATAATAATAATCCTTCTTTGGATTTAAGTGTTGAACAAAAATTAAAATCATTCCCCATCAACCCGTCTGCTGATGAGTAATTAATAAATTTTTCAGTCTCTGGATTGAATTGTGAAAGTCCATTACTTGTGCCAAGCCAAAGATTTCCCTTGTCATCTTCAACAATACTTTTTATTGAATTATCCGGTAAACCATCTTTAATCGTATAAAACTTTACTATAGCTTTCAATTGATTATTATCAGCTTCAAAGTCAGAACTTTTAACGATTACTTTATTTAATCCATTAGAGGTACCAACCCATAAAGTTATTCTATCAGTATCGGAAATATTTTTATCTTTTTCAGATTCATAAATTACATAAACACTATTACTGCTTAATGAATTTTGTGAACCGGCATTATAGGCTAATTTGTAAAATTGATTATTATCGTTTTTATTAATTAAATTTAATCCTCCACCGTTTGTACCAATCCAGATATTATTGCGGCTATCCTGATACAGTGCCCAAATATCATTGTAACTTAAACTGTGCGTATCATTGGCATCGTTAATCCAGAATGTAAAATTTTTTGTTTGGGGATTATATTTAGTCAGACCACTGCCCCAGGAACCTATCCATAAGTTTCCATACCTATCCTGCATTAACGATTTAATGTATTTAAAGTTTGAAGGAATATTATATTGACTTTTTATTTCAATCGAAGTAAAAAGATTTGTCTTTAAATCAAGTTCTTTCAATCCCTGCCCATAAGTTCCAACCCATACTTTATTTAATTTATCATTGCATAATGACCAAACATTAATATTATTGGAGCCAGTGATAAAACTAAACTTATTTGTAAGATTTAAATTATTTGTAACCCATATTCCTTGTGAAGCACCGACAATCACGGTGCCTTCACCGTTTTCTAAAATCGAAGTAATGTTTTTCCCGCTTAACTTATTAAAACCATATTCGCCCGCTGTTTTTGAAATTAATAAATTGAACCTTGCTTCTTTAGGTGAGATGAAATTGACTCCATTTTCAGTTGCTATCCAAATTACTCCTGAGCGGTCTTTTAGCATATCATTAATTTGGTTGCTTGATAAACTGACAGGGTTTTCTTCTTCGTACAAAAATCTTTTAAAATCTTTCTTAGCCGGATTGGTCTTTAATAATCCAGCGTAAGTTCCTATCCAATAAATTTTTTCTCCACCTGTTTGATCTTCAATAATAGAGCCCACGCTATTGCTGAATTGCAACTTTTTATCTTCAGGAATATTGAATGTTGAAAATGATGAACTATCAGGATTATAAAAGTTTAATCCTCCTGCGGTGCCTATCCAAAATTTATTTTTTTCGGTCCTGGATGGAGTAATATCCCAGATTAAATTATTGCTGATACTTGTATTTATTTTAGGATCATGATAAAAGCGTGTAAATGATTTTTGTGAGACTGATAGGTTAAATTTATTTAACCCATTGTATGTACTAATCCATAAATTATCTTTATAATCTTCCTGTATTGCGGTAACATAATTATTGCTTAAACTTTTAGCATCATTTGGCTGATATTGCCAGTTAATAAATTTATTTTTTTTTAGATCAAATTGATAAAGTCCGTTTTTATAAGTTCCAATCCAAAACATTCCGATTCGATCCTGGTAAATGCAAGTAACACTATTTTCATTTGTATTATTGGATTCAATCTTCCAGCTATCAAACTTATCTGCTTTGGGATCATACCGATTTACTTCTCCGCTTTTAGTACCAACCCACAAATAACCTTCAGCATCTTCAAACAACGTCCATATATTATTACCTGAAATACTTTTTTTATCATTTGTCTGATGACGATAAATTTTAACATCGTAGCCGTCAAAACGATTTAACCCGTCTTCCGTTCCAAACCACATAAAACCCAAACGATCCTCTAACAAGCAATTGATTTTATTATTGGAAAGTCCGTTTTCAACCGTTAGATGTTTGAAGGCAATTTCCTGAGCCAAGGCGTTAGAATACCATAACTGTAGACCACATAATATTAGTATTAAAAAAATATTTCTGAATCTAATTATCATATAACAAAGTTAATTAAGCAATCAATGTCTGGCAAGTAGGTAAATTTATTCAAAAAAAATATTCTTATAAAAATGCAGCAGAATACTCTTCTGATTTAACTAAATAGAAAATGTATTTTTTATGTAAATTACAATTGCAAATTGTATTTCTAATTATTAAAAGCGTAAATTTTTATGACCACTGCTAAATTGTCACTTACATCCTTTTTAATATTTTTTATTTCTTTTATCGCTTCAAATATTAAACCCCAAGACAGAAATTTTGTTGAAGGTAAACTTGCTGAATATGATAAATGCGGATATACATTTGTAGATAGTGTGCAATTACATAAAACTCTTGGCAACAAATGGGATTATAGTTACGACAGTCTTTTAATAGAACTGAACAATTGGAAATTAAGCCCTTACGTAAAGGTTGATTCAATTGGTTTAAGCGTCCAGCAAAGACCGCTTTGGAGATTGACAATAAGTGAAGATCCAAAAAATATTTTATCTAAAAGAACAATTCATTTACACGCACGCACACACCCACAGGAAACGGAAGGATTTTGGGTAACAAGAGAGATGGTTAAAATTTTACTTTCAGAAAGTGAATTGGCGCAAAGAATAAGAGCCAATTGTGTGGTGTATGTAATTCCAATGTTTAATCCGGATGGAGTCGAATTGGAAACAACCCGCTACAATGCAAATGGGATTGATCTTGAAAGTAATTGGTACACTATTCCAAATCAATCTGAAGTTGCAGCACTAAAGGCAAGCTTTACACAATTAATGTCTTATCCAAAACCAATTGAAGTAATGTTAAATATGCATTCATCTTCTCAATGCCAAAGATATTTTGTTTATCATCATGAAAACGGTTCTTCAATTCCTTACGCAATTATGGAACAAAATTTTATCAATGACATAAGAAGCTATTATCCAAATGAAATAGCGCCCTGGAATTATTTTGTAAGCTGGACTAACGGAACCCCTCAGCAATATCCCGAAAGCTGGCTATGGTTGAATTACGGTGCGAGTGTAATGGCTCTTACTTATGAGGACAAGTATCGGTTTTCTTGTATAAGTGGGAATTATGATTCAACTGCAAATGCAATTTTACGCGGAGTAATGGATTATATGGGTATCCCAACTGATGTTGAACAAGTTGCCGATGTTTTTCCAGATAGATTTGAATTATTTCAGAATTATCCAAATCCATTTAACCCTTCTACCACAATTCAATATGCAATCTCAACCCCTCCTTCATCCTCCCCTTTCGCAAAGGGGAATAACGAGGTGGGGTTCGTTACTTTAAAAGTTTATGATATACTCGGGAGGGAAGTTGCAACTTTAGTTAATGAAGAAAAACAGGCGGGAAGTTATGAAGTTAATTTCAATGTCGGGCGGGATACCAATCCTGCGTTTGCAAGCGGAATATACTTTTATCAACTTAGAGTTGGTGATCCTTCGGCAAGCTCAGGACAAAGTTTTGTTGAGACTAAGAAGATGATATATTTGAAGTAAACTTAGCGAACTTTGCGAGTTTTTTCTTAGCGCTCTTTGCGTGAAATGACTTTAGAACAGGTTCTCGCAAAGATCGCAAAGTTATCCGCGAAGCTCGCCAAGAAACTCATATAAAATTTCTAGATCTCCCTCTCGCTCTTAATATCAATCTTCTTTATTTTTCCTGCAACAATTTCATCAACACAATGCTCAAATCATTAGAAGTAAAAGATTACGCGCTCATAGATCATATAAATGTTGAGTTTGAAAAGGGACTTAATATTATCACCGGCGAAACCGGCGCGGGCAAATCTATTTTGATTGATGCTATGAGTTTACTTCTTGGTGAACGAGCATCAAGTGATATTGTGCGTAAAGGTGCTCAGAAATCTTTTGTTGAAGGAATTTTTAATGTTGAGAATAATAAAAAAGTAAAATTCTTTATTGAGGAAAATGAAATTGAATTTCAACCCGAATTAATTATCCGCAGAGAAATATCCCTTAAAGGATCAAACAGATGTTTTGTTAATGATTCTCCCGTTTCATTAAATATTGTTAAAGAGCTTGGCGATCTGCTTGTTGATTTACACGGACAACACGAACATCAATCTCTCTTGCGCACAGACACACACATCGATTTTCTTGATGAGTTTGCGAACAATCAAAAACTAATAGAAGATTATAAAATTCTTTATAAGAAATTAAACACAAAGCAAAGTGAGTTGCGAGATTTAAAGTCTAAAGAGCAATCTTTAAAAGAAAAAAAGGAAATTTATGCCTTCCAGCTAAAAGAAATTGATAATGTAAATCCGTTACCCGATGAAGATGAATTAATTATTAACGAATTAAATATTTTAGAAAACTCAGAAAAGTTAATGGAACTGACTGATGATGTTTATAATAAATTATACGATGATGAAAACTCCGTAATCGATCTACTTGGAGAAGTAAAACATAAATTAAATCAGCTTGCAGACATTGATAAATCCTTTTTAGAATCAGAAGGTGAATGCGATTCTGCGTTATCAATTATAAAAGAACTTTCCAGCACTTTAAGAAATTACAAATCACGTTTAGATATTAATCCAAAAGAGATTGAAGAAAAACGTGAGCGCCTTGGGGCAATAAATCTTTTAAAGAAAAAGTACGGCGGTTCAATTCTAAAAATAATTGAACACAAAGAAAAGATTGGGAAAGAATTCCAACTTGCTAAAAATTTTTCCGAAGCAATTAAAAATCTTGAAATAGAAATTTACGTTCTCAGAAAAACAGCAGGTGATGCTGCTTCTAATCTTTCATTAGCAAGGAAAAAGCAATCCGGTAAAGTTGAAATTGAAGTAAAAAAAGTTTTGGCTCAGCTTGGAATTCCTGATGCTGTTTTTAAAGTTAATATAAATCAATCAGAAGCTGAAAAGCATAACGAGAATTTTGTTTTAGTAAAAAACAAGGAATATAACTATACAGATGATGGAATCGATGAAGTAGAATTTTATATTAGTACAAATGCCGGTGAAGATGTAAAACCATTAATTAAAGTTGCTTCTGGTGGAGAGGTATCGCGCATAATGCTTTCACTAAAAACTATTCTTGCTAAAAGTGATAAACTTCCTTTGCTGATATTTGATGAAATTGATACTGGCGTAAGCGGAAGAATAGCGCAGAAAGTTGGAGCTGCACTAAAAGATCTCGCATCATTTCACCAGATAATTTCAATCACGCACCTTCCGCAAATAGCAGGAATGGCAGATCATCATTACGCAGTAGAAAAAAAACAAATTGATAATCGTGCAATAAGTTCAATTAAAAAACTTTCTAATGATGAACGAGTTAACGAAGTTGCAAAACTAATAAGCGGCGAGGAGCTTAGTAAAGCCAACATAGAAAGTGCAAAGCAATTAATTATTAACAACAAATAGTATAACTTTTAAAAATTATAATCATCTAAAAGTTGATTCTGCCAAGAATATTTTGGAAGTTTGTAGTAAACAATCTGATAGAAAGGAAACGTTGATGAAAAAGTTTTTATCAGTGCTTCTTCTTGCGCTTATCTTTAATTCAATTCAGTCCTTTGCTCAAAGCGGATTAAACATTAATAGTCTGCCGCCTTTCGAAGTGTCTGAGTATGTTAAACCTTTATCTACATATCTTGGAACTTATTTTAACACAGGCAATTATTATAATGCGGACGTTTCAGAAACATTTGGATTTAAATTCAGCATTATCGGTATGTGGACAATCGTTCCTGAGGACCAAAAAACTTTTAATCCCAATCCCAGGTTAGATGGCGTTGACAATGTTTCTCCATCAGCTACTATTTTTGGTAATAAGGCGAGTTATTTTTTAAGTAACAAGGGATACTTTACTTATCCAACCGGAGCTGCATTAAAAGCCATTCCGCTTGGTATATATCAAATTGCGGGAAGTTTATATAATACAGAATTGATGATAAGATTTTTCCCTAAATCTAAATTCGGTTCAAAGTCTACAGATTCAAATGATGAAGTAAAAGTTGGGTTATTTGGTTTTGGACTTAAGCATGATATCAGCAGCCATATTCCACTCTTTCCGATCGATCTATCTGTTCAACTTCTATATAATCAACTTGATTTTGAATACGTGGGTAATAAGATAGATAAATATGGAAAAGTATCTTCTAAAAATTTTGCAATCAATGCCCAGGCAAGCAAAACATTTTTAAATATGTTTATCATCTATAGCGGTATTCAGTATGAAACTTCAACTATGACATTTGGATATTACTTTGATGACTCAAATAATTTTTATCCAGATTTGGGGAACCGAAGACAGGAAGTTAAAATTAATGGTGATAACCATTTTAGATATACATTAGGCGGAGCAATTAAATTAGCCGTTGTTGTCCTTAATGCAGATATAAACGTAACCAGCTTTACTACTTTTTCAGCTGGTTTCTCGCTGGATTTTTAAAGGAGTATAAAAATGAAAAACACAAATAAAAAATTTATTTTTCTGTTAAGCTTAGTTTCTGTTTTCGTATTTAATAGTTGCGATCCTTTTGAAGATACTTATATTACACTCTCGATGGATACAGAGCTAAATACTATCGGGGCAGGCTCTAATATTTTTATTACAAGTAATTTATGCTTAACTGACTTTAATGATTACAATGATAACATCGACAAACTTGAAGAAATCAGATACATCACCTCTGCATATTTTACAAATACAGCAACTACCGGATTACGCGGCGATAATCTTACCTTAAGATTTTACCAAGGTGATGGAACGACTTTATTATTTGAATATGTTGTTCCCATTTTTGTTGCTGCAAATTACGTTAATAATCCTTTAGAAATAAAACTTACCCAACAGGAAATAGATAAGATCAACCAATATTTATCTGATCCAAAAGTGAATAATTGTTTCCATGCTGAACTTCGGGTTTCAAATGTACAGCCGTCAAATCAGCAGTATCAATTAAGCGGCAGAATTGAATTTTTAACTGAGTTAAAAGTTAAACCATAATTCAATGTTCTATTAAATCCAGACTCAGAGATGACATCTTTTTCTAAAGATGTCATCTTTTTTTTAAGAGACCAACTTATTGAAAAACAGTGCACTATACATTCACATTCCTTTCTGCGATCATAAATGTATTTACTGTGATTTTTATTCTATCATTACAAAGGATAACATTTCTGTTTTTCTTTCTTCACTGAAAAAAGAGATTGAATATTTTTCTAAACTTTTTTCAAAGGATAGAATTTTTACTTCTATCTTTTTTGGCGGCGGTACTCCATCTTTAATGCAGCCGGAATATTTACAGGAAATAATCACTCATCTAAAAAATAATTTTGTTATTGAGGATAAAGCCGAGATAACAATGGAAACCAATCCCGGCACTGTTGATAAAGAGAAATTAAAAAGTTTTAGAGAAATCGGGATTAACCGAATAAGTATTGGCATTCAATCGTTTGATGAAGATGAATTAAAATTCTTAACACGCATTCACGATAAACAAACAGCAATCCAAACGGTTTACAATGCTGCTGAGGTTGGATTTAAAAACATAAATGTTGATTTAATTTTTAATCTTCCCAATCAAACAAAAGAAAGGTGGATTAAGAATCTTGAAATCGCAATAACACTTCCAATAAAACATATCTCCGCTTACAGTTTAATTCTTGAGCGGGGAACAATTCTTAACAAAATGGTGACTGAGGGAAAAGTTAAGATGCAGTCCGCCGAAGGCACAGATGATTATGATGCTGACCTTTATGAAACCACAATTGATTTTCTTCTATCAAAAGGTTTTTATCAATACGAAGTTTCTAATTTTACAAAGCCCGGATTTGAATGCGTTCACAACAATGCTTACTGGAGATACCGAGATTATTTAAGCTTTGGAACATCCGCCCATTCTTTTGTAAATGGAAAACGCTGGTGGAATTATTCAAGTCTTAAAAAATATATTAGTGAAATAAAAATTAATGGACACGCTGTTATGAATTCCGAAATTATATCCAATGAACAAAGGCACGATGAATATGTTATGCTTGCTCTGCGCAGTTCGGGTTTAGATTTGATTGATTATAAAAAAAGATTTGATGATAACTGGATTAAAAAGAATTATGATTATTTTGAATCATTAAAGAATGAAAATCTTTTAATAGTTGATAATGATTTTATCCGACTTACTGCAAAAGGTTACGCTGTTTGTGATGAGATATTAAAAAATATTTTATAAGTAATTGTTAAGTCATTTTACGCAATCGAGAGAAAAACCTCCGAGGTTTTGTCAATCAGTATCTTTATAGATTTGATTTTAGATTGAAAACAAAAATATTCTCAAAAAAATATACGTTTAAACCTCGGAGGTTTAGCATTGCACGGCAGTCACGGTCCATACCGTAACTGAACTTGTAGGTACTTGCTCAACAGTCAGCTATTTTTGTTACGAACTGACCCGTAACAACTAAACTAAAATAATTTTTATGCTTAAACTAAAACTACATTGGCAAATACTAATTGCATTTATTGTGGCAATTCTTTTAGGATTATTTCTTCCACAATATTCCAACTATGTAAGATGGCTCGGTGATATTTTCCTGCGCGCATTAAAAATGATAATCCTTCCACTTGTATTTGCATCCATAACCTCCGGTGTTGCAAATATTGGCGATGCAAAAAACTTAGGACGAATCGGGATAAAAACTTTTTCCTACTACATCTTAACCAGCTTGCTTGCAATTGTAACGGGATTGTTTCTTGTAAATTTAATTCAGCCTGGCATTGGAGCCGACCTTGGATTTAAATCAAGCGTTCCCGAAATGACAAATGCGACTGGAAGCATTACTGACATATTATTAAAAATGATTCCCACCAACATTTTTCAATCACTTATTTCCGGAGATATGCTTGCAATAATATTCTTTTCTATTTTGTTTGGATATTTTATTATGAGGGTACAAAAGGAATATTCTAATTTTCTTATTAATCTTTTCAATTCCGTTTTCGAAGTAATGATGAAGCTAACTTCGTTCATTATAAAATTTGCACCGCTCGGAATTCTGGGTATCGTAACCGGTGTTGTTGCAGATCAGGCATCTGATAGAGTTAAATTAATTTCAATGGCACAGCATCTTGGAGTTTATTTTGTAACCGTGCTAATAGGACTAATCTTTCATACTTTCATTTCTCTTCCTTTAATTATGAAAATCTTTGGAAAGGTAAATCCAACTTTACATTTCAAAGCTATGTCGCTTCCAATTATTACTGCATTTTCAACTTCGTCTTCATCCGCTACGTTACCTTTAACAATGGAAGCAGTTGAAAAAGATGCCGGCGTGTCAAACAAAATATCAAGTTTTGTTCTTCCTTTGGGTGCAACAGTTAATATGAACGGAACTGCCTTATACGAATGTGTGGCAGTGATGTTTATTGCACAAGCATACGGTATCCATTTAACTTTTATGCAGCAAATAATTGTTGTGGTAACTGCACTATTAGCCGCTATTGGTTCTGCAGGAATTCCAATGGCAGGACTTGTCATGATGTCCATAGTTCTCTCCGCAGTAAATCTACCGCTGGAAGGTGTGGGATTAATCCTTGCTGTAGATAGACCTCTTGATATGTGTCGAACAGTTGTAAATGTTTTTGGTGATACTTGTGGTGCAGTGATAATTGCAAAAACTGAAGGGGAGATCCTAAAAGTTTAATTAACTGATAATCCCTTTAATTACCTTGGAGCAAGTAATTTTTAGAATAATAAAAATTATTTGTTACCGCTTTAATCATTTCTAAAAGTAACCACTACTGATTACTTTTATTTTTATACAGAAATATTATAGTTTTGAATGTTTATTTAGTGGCATTTTAGTTGTTATTGCGATTCTCGTATCACAATTATTGTTTATCTGAATATTAGCAAATAATTAGTGATAATATGAATGATAAAATATTCTTCAGTAAACTAATGATATTACTTTTCAAACCTAAGTTTTTTTATCCGCGCAGGAATAACAAATTTATAATTAATATTTTAAACAATTATAAGGTGATAACATGAAAAACCTAATACGTTTTCTTTTCTTGTTTTGTGTTCTTGCTTTTTCTTCCACAGTGTTTGGACAGATCACTAATCTTGTTGTAAACGGATCATCAACACATTTTACTATGGAATCTGGTGGACAGATAGACTGGAGTTACAACCTGCCTGTCGGTGGTTCAGCCATAGTTGAAATTTGGATTGATGTAAATGCTAATGGAAATATTGATCCCGGAACAGACGAGATATGGCAGTCTTTTATTCAGATTGATGGAAGAAGCGATATCGATGGTCCACCGGATATGGATGGAGCTGTAAATGGACACATTAGTTTTGGGATGCCCGTTGGTTTGGCTCCCGCAAATTATATAATGTTATTTAAAGATAACCTTAGCATTGTTAGTGTAACTGGAACAGTAGCACCACTAACTTCGCCTGTATTTACAATCTCTGGTAATGTAACTCCGCCAGCAGGAAAAAGTGCACAATATTTAATTGTTAGTATTGAAAGTAGCAGTGATCAAAACAAAAAATTCTGGAATGCGATATCTGATGCAAGCGGAAATTACTCGATAAAGATGGATAGTGATACGACTGGTAATCCATGGAAGATAAGAATTGATAACGCAACTATTTTTAGTCCCGCGGTACAATCTCCGGAAAGGATACTTTTAAATTTAGATGCAGGAGTAAAAATTGAATATACCGGAAATAACTTTACATTTGCAGACGCAGCAGCTCAGATCAATGGAGTGTTAAATGATGAAGACGGCAATCCATTGCCAGGGATGAATGTATTCATTTGGGGAAACAATGGAATAGTAAATCGAGATGTTAATACTGATATTTCAGGTGAATTTAAGATTGGATTATTAAGCGGCGAATTGCCTATCTCAAATCTTTGGCTTGGTTCCGGTAATTCTGAAGATACAAGTTATGTCACAGCCGGTGTCAACATTCCCTTTGTAAATGTTGGAAGCACAATAAATAAAAATCTAACACTTTTTAGAACAAATTCCACAATTTCTGGCAAAGTAACGCTTAGCGGAAATGTTCCAAATATGAATATAGAAATTTATGCTAATGTAAATGATACTGGATATGTAAGGACTTATACTGATTACAATGGTAATTACACTTTACATGTTTCTAATAAGTTATGGAATTATAATGTGGGTTCAGGTATGCTTCCGCAAGGTTATTACGGATATTCTGTAATTGCGCATGCGGGACAAACAAATGTTAACTTTAATTTTAATTTAACTGATGTTGAACAACAAACACCTTCTGTACCTAATCAATATTCTTTATCGCAGAACTATCCAAATCCATTTAATCCAACAACATATATTAAGTACACAATACCAACGGATGGTTTTGTTTTACTTAAGATTTATAATGTTCTTGGAAGTGAAGTTGCAACATTGATTAATAGCTATAAATCCGCCGGTACTTATAATGTATCATTCAATGCTGAAAATCTTTCGAGCGGAGTTTATTATTATAAATTAAAATCAGGTCCATTTGTTGAAACTAAGAAGATGATTTTGCTCAAATAATTCTGGCGTTCTTAGCGGCTTTGCGGCTTTGCGTGAAAGAAAAAAGATTCTCACGCAAAGACGCTAAGACGCAGTTAACACATAATCTTATTCTTCATACAACATATTCTCATCAATAAAATCTGTCGGAAGAAGCGGCATTGGAATTCCATTATATTGAAGGCGGAATTTTAAGTCTTTAATAAATCGATCTTCAACAATCTTTTGCTCAATCCTTAAAAAGCTTGGAAGAAATGAATTCAAATCAAACCACTCCCGTTCCGGCATTTCAACAATATCATAATCACTGTTTGTAAGATTAGCTTTTTGTAATGCAATTTTTATTGCTCCATCCAATCCGCCAAGTACATCAACCAATCCAATTCTTAATCCATCGTTTCCAGCCCAGACTCTTCCCTGTGCAATTTTTTCTATCTCATCAAAAGACTTTTTCCTTCCGAGCGCAACTTTGCTAACGAAATCTTTGTATAGAGTTTTTATTCCAGTTTCAGCAGTTTGTAATTCTTTATCAGTAAAATCACGATCGGGAATTGTTAAACCGATTAATGGAAGTGTTGCACCGAAACCAAGATCAGCAAATTTTCCTTTCTGTACGTGATCAACAGACATTCCCAAATTTTGTTTTAAAGTTTTGTTGTAAATGAATGAACCAATAACTCCGATTGAGCCCGTGATTGTATTTGGTGCCGCAACAATGGTATCAGCATACATAGAAAGCCAGTAACCACCGGAAGCTGCAACATAGCCCTGTGAAACTATTACGGGTTTTTTCCCTTCGTTTTTCCTGATTACATCAGCAATTAAGTCTGCTGCAAGCGCATCTCCGCCGGGAGAATCAACACGCAATACAATTGCTTTTACATTATTGTTATTCATTGCGGCTTCAACAGATTTAACTAATGTTCTTGCTTTAATTCCATCATCCATACTTGTACCACCGATAGCATAGATGACCGCGACCTTTGGTTTGGGTGCCCAGTAATCATTGGGCACGTTAAACTTTTCCAACGAGTTTGCACTGATTAAACTTTTATTCTCTCTTTCATACTTTTTAATTACATCTCCAACATCGCTCCATCTTGCAAGTGTATCCACAAATTTTAATTTTAAAGCATCATCCGGCAGATAGATAAATGAGCTGTCAACTAATCTATCAAAGTAATCGGGAGAAAAATTTCTTCCTTCACATATATCTTTTTGTGCAAGGATATAATTTTCATCAACAAGTCTTTGTCTTTGTTCGCGATCAGCTTCACTAAAATCTTCACGGGCATAACTTTCTGCAGCAGATTTATATTTGAAATATCTAAGTTCGTGAAAACCAAGACCAAGCATATCCAAAGAGCCTTTAAAGAATGTTCTTCCCATAAGTAATCCATTTAAAGAAACACTTCCCATCGGATCAAGAATTATTTTATCCGCAACGGATGCAAAGTGATATTCATCCATTCCAGCTCTATCAACATAAATGTAAACTTTCTTTCCGTATGATTTTATTTCCCGCAGCTTCTCTCTTATTTCCCACAGAAGCTCACGATTGATATTCATTCCGGAAATATTTATTGCAATACCGGAAATAGAGTTATCATCCTTAACCGCATCTAATTGCTCAATAAGATTAAATAGAGTTTTTGAGTTATCAAATAATCTAAAGTTCTGATACTTCAATCCACCTTGCAAATCCATACTTACGTAATTGTCTTTGCTGTGAAAAATATTAAACAAATTTCTATCATCAGCACCGATTCTAATTCCGTAAGTATTATAAGATTGTTTTGCCTCCTCATCAAAATGCGAGATGTTTGTAAGTCCAAATGTTCCTAATCCTAATTGAATCCCAACGTTAAAAGATTTTTTTTCAAAATATCTTCCGACAATTCTTAATCCATCAATTGGTTCGATTGAAGCACCGGCGCTCCAGTTTATCTTTTCAGGAACTTTATCTTTTGTAAAAACATAATCACCAAAAAATGTTAGACGATAATTACCAAACGGTCTTAATCCTGCACCAATAATTCCTTCCCGTTCACCGTTAGTTGGTAAATTTCCTATCAAACTAAATGAAAGAAAATTTGCGGGACGATAAATTGCGCCTAAAGTGTAAAGATCAGATCGGTTGAAAAAATTCACAGCACCTTTAGACCAGCCGTAGCCAAATCCCACACTAAAGGAAGAAGAACCAAGTGCCGCGGAAAGTTTATAATCTGTAATTGAAAAATCATTTATTTTTTGATTATTCATTGCAAATCCAAAATTTGGAAGCGCAGTAAACAATCCCCAATTATCAAGATCATTAAAATCACCGTCTCTATCATTCCAGGTAAAATAAAAATTTGGCTGGGATAAGAATGATAACTCAGCAGGATTATCAAATCCGATTAATCCAAACAAAATTGTACCGGGTGTTGCGAGCTCCATATCATTTTGCGTAAAGTATGATGGGAATTTTTGCTGGGCTGATAATTGAGAAAAAGAAAAAAGAATAAAAACTGCAAATAAAAAATTGCGTAACATTTCTTTCCCTTATTTTGTTCCAAAAAATCTTTCCTAAAAATAACATTTAAAGTGAATAATAAATGACCTAAGAATAGAGGAACTAAAATTATTTTCACTCTGTTATTCCACTACAATCAAATTAATTTCATATAAAAATTCTTAGGAGGTTCAAATGTTTGGACAAAAATATATTTCAGTTCTTTTTATGATGATTTTCGGAGTATTCATAATTACAGCTTGCAGTAATGATGATAATAATGTTGTTACTCCAACAGCCACAGCAAAAGTGTTAGTTACTCACGCTTCACCGGACGCACCGGGTGTTGATCTTTTAGTTGATAACGTTGTCGCTGGAACTAATTTAACATTTCCAAATAGTACGGCATATTTAGAAGTGAAGTCCGGAACAAGAAATATAAAAGTTAATGTTACAGGAACTTCAACAACTGCAATACAGGCAAACTTGGATTTACAGGCAAACACGAATTATTCTGTTTTTGCTGTTAATAATGTAGCATCCATTGAGCCGCTGGTTTTAGTTGATGATTTAACTTCGCCTGCAACGGGTAAGGCACACGTAAGATTTATACATTTATCACCAAACGCTCCTGCTGTAGATATTACTACAAATACAGGTGCTGTGGTTTTTGGTGATTATACTTTTAAAGAAGCTTCAGCATTTACTCCACTTGATGCAGGGACTTATAATCTTCAAGTAAGACTTAAAGGCACTTCAACTGTTGTTTTAGATTTACCTGGGATAGTACTTACATCAGGAAAAATTTATACTGTGTTTGCTAAAGGTTTGGTTGGCGGAACAGGTGCGCAAGCTTTAGGTGCACAGATTATTGTAAATAAATAATGATCAGGTAACGATTAGATGAGGATGGTGAAAAGCCGGGTTGAGTAAATCCGGCTTTTTTATTTTGATGGTGAATAACTAATCGAGACTTCTGAAAATTCAATGCGTCATTCCTGTGTAAACCTGCCTTTGCCGGCAGGCAGGAATCCATTGATTATTAATTAGATTCCCGCTTTCGCGAGAATGACAGTCAATTCGAAATCTATTTTTCAGAAGTCTCCAATCATAAGTAAATCTTTTTGATTATTTTTACCGCATCAAAAAAATGATTTTATATGATTGAAATAAAAAATCTGCGCAAAAGTTTTGGCGACAATAAAGTTTTGCAAGGTGTTAATCTAACGATTGAACCCGGTGAAACAATTGTTATCATTGGCAGAAGCGGCTGCGGCAAAAGTGTTTTGATAAAACATATTGTTGGTTTACTCGAGCCCGATTCCGGCTGCGTAAAAGTTGAAGGAAAAATTGTGAGCGATCTTTCCCAAAAAGATTTATATGAATTAAGAAAAAAATTTGGCTTCCTATTTCAAGGTTCAGCTTTGTTTGATTCTATGACTGTTGAAGAAAATGTTTCCCTGCCTTTGGTTGAATCAAATGAAAGGTTTTCAAAAACAGAGATTAAAAAAATTACGGAAGAAAAACTCGAGCTTGTTGGTCTGGAAGGTATTTTAAAACTTAAACCCTCAGAGCTTTCCGGCGGAATGAAAAAACGTGTTGCACTTGCTCGTGCACTTGTTACCAATCCCTCTTATATTTTATATGATGAACCCACAACCGGACTTGATCCTATTATGTCTGATTCAATTGATAATCTCATAAAAGATCTTGCCGATAAATTAAATGTAACTTCTATTGTTGTTACTCACGATATGTACAGTGTTAAAAACGTTGCAAACAAAGTTGCAATGATGAATGATGGTATAATTTATTTTACCGGTAACCCTGAGGAACTTATAAATTCATCCGATAAAGTAATTGAAGATTTTATAAGAAGAACAGAAGTTTAATGTCTCTATGTATTTATCAATTCAAAACAACTTATTACTTTAAATAATAAAAACTTTGCACTTTGCACTTCTTGTTAAAAAGATTATATTTCTAAAAAATTTTTAGGAGTAAATGAGATGGAATCCATTAAAGATATTTTGAAAGGAAGAGAAGTCTTCACCGTTCAATCAGGCACTTCCATTAAAGAAACAGTAAATTATATGGCGAGTAAAAGTGTGGGACTCTTGCCTGTGATGAAGGATGAAAAGTTAATAGGAGTTTTTTCTGAACGTGATTTGGTAAAAAGAGTTATCGCAAAAGATAAAGATCTTAATTCAACTTTGGTGGATGATGTGATGAGTACAAGTCTTGTTATTGCAAAAATGGATGAATCAAATGAATCCGTGCTTGCAAAAATGAAGGAAGCAAAGACAAGACATATTTTAATTATTGATAATGATAAACTTGCCGGTGTTCTTTCTTTACGTGATCTCTTAGAGATTGATCTTAACCAATGTAAAACTACTGTTGAAGTGCTTAATAATTATATTTATTCAAAGTAGAAAAATAATTTATCACAATGCCTAACATTACATCAATAGTTGAAATCATTCAACTTATGCTTGCACCGGGGATTATGATTTCTGCGTGCGGACTTTTATTGCTGGGGATGAATAATAAATATTCGCTTGTTGTTAATCGTATTCGTTTACTTAATGAAGAACGACGAAAAATAATTCATAGAACAGCGGATGATAAAGATTTTGATTATCAGGAGACTCAGCGAATCGAAAGTATTTCTATGCAAATCTCCAGTCTTGTGTACAGAGTTAAGCTTGTAAGAAACGCAGTGCTGTCTTACACAATTGCTGTTGCATTGTTTGTGATTACTTCTCTTTCTATAGGTTTTGGCTTTTTGTTTGATATAACAAAACTTAATTCACTAATTACAATACTTTTTCTTCTCGGGATGGTTTCTGTTTTGTGTGGAATTGTTTTTGCAGCTTATGAAACTTATAAAGGATATGAGATAGTAAATTTTGAAGTGAAGATTGATGAGTAATTGGAGTATTTGTTTTATAACTCAACAAGAGTTTGTCTCAAAAGTCGAGAATGGTGTGTCATTCCCGTGAAAACGGGAATCCAAGACCTATTATATAAAGTAGATTCCCACTCCTGCCTACCGCAGGCAGGTTCGTGGGAATGACAATTTAGTGTTTCTGACTTATGAGACAGCCTCTTGTTTTTAAACTACATTACCAATGCCATTATTGCCTTCTGAACGTGCAATCTGTTTTCTGCTTCATCAAAAATTACTGAGTTTGGCGAGTCTGCAACTTCATCAACAACTTCATCTCCACGGTGTGCGGGTAAGCAATGCATAAATAAATAATCATCTTTTGCATTTTTAACTAACTTGGGATTTACCTGATATTTCATAAATTTCTTTCTGCGTTCAGCAGCTTCAGATTCCTGCCCCATACTTGCCCAAACGTCTGTATAAACAACATCAGCATTTTTAACTGCCGCAACAGGGTCATCTAAAATTTCAACTTTACTTCCCATATATTTTGCAAACAGTTTTGCATTATCTACAATTTCTTTATTAGGTTTATAACCGGAAGGAGACGCAATTGCAATGTTCATCCCAACTTTGGAGCAGCCGTTTAATAAGCTGTGCGCCATATTATTCCCATCACCAATGTAAGCAAGTTTAAGTCCCTGCAGTTTTCTTTTCTTTTCAAGCACTGTAAACAAATCAGTAAGCACCTGGCATGGATGAAGAAGATCTGTTAAGCCGTTGATGATAGGAATATCAGCATACTTTGCAAGATTGGTAACATCAGTGTGAGCAAAAGTGCGAATCATAATTCCATCTAAATATCTTGATAAAACTTTTGCTGTATCAGAAATACTTTCACTTTTTCCAAGTTGTAAATCATTTGGACCAAAGTACATTCCAATTCCACCAAGCTGATAGATTCCAACTTCAAAAGAAACTCTGGTACGTGTTGATCTTTTTGTAAAAATCATTCCAAGTGTTTTGCCTTCAAGCACACGATGAGGTTCACCGGTGTATAATTTTTGTTTAAGAGATTTGCTTACATCAAATATCTCGTAAATTTCTTCAAGTGTAAGATCTGCAATCGAAATCAGATCATTGCTTTTCATATTAACTGCCATAATTAACTCCTATTATTTAAGTTCAAGTTTAACCCGCCTGCGGCGGACAAGAAATAAGAAAAGGCTATCTACTTCTGACTATTTTAGTCCCGCCTTCAGAATTACCAAGCATTGTAGCTTCCGTAATAATTGTTTCTTTTCCGCCATTGCTAACAAAATTTATTGCTGCCAGGATTTTTGGTCCCATACTCCCCGCAGAAAATTGTCCCTCATTAAAATACTTTTGTGCTTCATCAATAGTAATAGTATCAAGTGCTTTTTGATCGGGTTTGTGAAAATTAATATAAACCTTAGGAACATCAGTGAGAATAAAAAATGCATCTGCTCCAATCTCATTAGCAAGCAATGCAGAAGCATGATCTTTATCAATAACTGCTTCCACACCGTAAAGTTTTTTATCATCTCCCCGGAAAACCGGCACTCCACCGCCGCCTGAGGCAATTATAATATTGCCTTTATTTACTAATTCTTTTATAATTTTTTTGTTAAGAATCTCCTTTGGTCGTGGTGAGGGAACTACTCGTCTCCATCCTCGCTTGCGCGGGTCTTCTTTAAATACAAAATTATTTACACGTGCAAGAAGATCCGCTTCTTCCTTAAGATAAAACGCACCAACCGGTTTGGTAGGATTTGTAAATGCGGGATCATCTTTTTCAACCAGGACCTGAGTAATAAGTGTAACAACATTTTTTTTAATCTTATTATCTTTTAAAAGATTTATCAATTGCCTTTCAATCATATAGCCAATTCCACCTTGCGAATCAGCCACGCAAATATCTAAAGGCATTTTAGGAATTTTGTAGTTATTATATCCTGCTTCATTCCTTAGCATGATATTTCCAACCTGCGGACCATTGCCATGAGTTATAACAATGTTATAATCATCTTTTAGAAGATGGATAAGATTTGTACAAGTATCGTAAGTATTTTTTTCTTGCTGCTGGATAGTGCCAATTTCATTCCCCCGTAAAAGTGCGTTTCCTCCAAGTGCAACAACTGCAATTTTTTTCATAAAACTTTTAGTCAAGTTGACTGTAAATACACAGAATTAATAAAATTAAAGTGTTAATTTAAATAAGCTAAATCTCAAATAAAACTTCGCTTTTTAACATTGTTAAATGTGCGTTTATGAGTAATAAAGACAATGATTTTTATAATGAATTGCTGAAACCGGATAATATGCTTCGGCTTTATGCCAAGGGCGCTTTTCCAATGGCAGATCAGCAAACAGGATTAATAAACTGGTACTTACCGGAAACACGATGCATTATTCCTTTGGATAATTTTAACATTCCAAGATCCGTTAAAAAAATTATCGATAAAGAAAATTTTGAGTTTAGATTTAACACCGATTTTCTTTCAATAGTTAATGGATGTGCGGATCGTGATAGCACCTGGATTTCTGAAGAACTTATAAAAGCTTACCAAAGATTACAAAGAAGAGGACATATACAAACAGTTGAAACCTGGAAAGATGGAGTTTTAGTCGGTGGATTATATGGTATTACTTTTCGCGGCGCATTTTTTGGCGAGTCAATGTTTTCAAAAGTTTCTCAAGCATCAAAAACTGCACTTGTAAAACTTATTTATCATCTTCAGGAAAACGGGTTTGTCCTTTTGGATGTTCAATATATGACGGATCATTTAAAAATGTTTGGTGCAATAGAAATTAATTTTGAAGAATATAATCAATTGCTGGAAGAAGCTTATGACAGAGCTTGTATTTTCTGATTTAAATATTGTCTATAGCAAAACTGATTTTTTAACTTGTTTGTTTGACCATAGATGAACTTTATTTATCAGATCTATTTTAGAAAATGGTTTAGATAAATAATCATCAAATCCCTCTGATATAAATTTATGTTTATCACCAACCATTGCGTGTGCTGTAACTGCTATAATCGGAATGTTTTTATAAAATGGCAGCTTGCGAAAATCTTTGAGAAGATTAATACCGCTTATCCCCTGTCCCAAACTAATATCCATAAGGACTAAAGAGTATTCCTCTTTAACGGCTTCATCTATTGCATCTTTAATATTAGAAACGGTTTTTGTTTCTATTTCATCTTTAAGAAACAGCTCAGTAATTTTTCTTGTAGCAAGGTCATCATCAATAATTAGCGCTTTCTCGTTTTTCTTTGTTGAATATACTGGTTTATAGTTGTTAACAAATTGTTCTTTGTGAATTTGTGTATTGTTATTAGATGCCGGTATTGAGGGAAACATAACAGTAAATACAGATCCTTTGCCTGGATTGCTTTCTAAAGAAATACTGCCGCCCATTTTCTCCACAAACTTTTTGGTAATTGTCAGACCAAGTCCGGCACCTTCAAAATTACGATTATAACCTTCGCTCACTTGTCTAAATTCATCAAACACCAATGCCTGATCTTCCTGAGCAATGCCTATACCTGTATCAGAGACTTTGATTATCACAAAAGATTTTTGGTTTTCCGTGCAGGATTCTAATAGAACGTTAACTCCTCCTTCAATAGTATATTTTATTCCATTGTTAATCAGGTTGGTAATTACGGAATGTATCAATCTTTGGTCCAGTTTAACTAATATATTTTCTTCTTTACAATCTAATTTTAAGAAAAGATTTTTTTTATCTGCAACAGGTTTTAATAAATTAGTTATTTCAACAACCTCACGCACGATATTTATTTCTTTAAAATTAATCTGAACTTTATCTGCTTCAATTTTAGAAAGATCAAGAATCAGATTAAGTGTTTCCAAAAGTCGTTTTCCACTTTGTATTATTGTATCAACCATTTCATTCCACTCACCATTTTTAATTTCATTGCTCAGAATTTCGGTATAACCAAGAATCGCAATTAAAGGTGTGCGGAGTTCGTGACTCATATTTGCAAGGAAATTTGATTTTAGTTTACTCATTTCCTCTGCGGTTTCTTTAGCTTCAATTAATTCCTTCCTTACTATTTCTCGCTCAATCAATCCACCTAAATTTGCTGAGGTAGTTTTAAGTGTAGATATCTCGCTTTCATTCCATACTCTGTCTGATTTACAATAATCAAAACCAATAAACCCCCAGAATTGATTTTTGACCATGATAGGAACGAGTAAAATAGATTTTATATCTTCTTCTACTAATAAATTTTTCAAAGGTGAATCTAAATCTTTAACAAGATGATTTATAATTCCACCATCTCTTAAAATAGGATACCATTCTTCAAACATAGGAAAGTAATGTAAGTTCTGAAGATCCGGATTATCAATTTCAGCACTAACAGAACCGTTAGTCCATTCATATTTTTGATTAGTCACTGGTTCAAGGGTTACAGCATCAAGATCGTTCTCAAAAATATAAACACGATCAATATCTGACGATTGACCAAGTGATTGCAAAGTATTTTTAATAGCTAAATCAAAATCTCTTTCTGTTAATAAAATATTTGCTGCATCTGCTACACCTTTAAAAAGATTTTTTTGATTAAGTAAAATGCGCTCTAATTCTTTTTGATGTGTTACATCTTTTATTGTACCAATAGTTGCTTTTCTTCCATGATAATTAATCACCCTGGCACTCATATTTACATAAACTCTTTTTCCGCCTTTATGAAGCATACGCCATTCATACGAAGCAGGAGCCTCAAGCCCGTTTTGTCTTGATGAGTAATTTTTCGTTACCAATTCAAGATCTTCCGGTGCTACAAAATTTGTAAAAGGATAACCAATTGTTTCTTCAATACCATAGCCAATCATTTCAGATAATGCTCTGTTTGCATAAGTTATTATTCCGTTCTCGATAGAAAACACACCATCCTGAATGCTATCCATCAGCATTCTGTATTTATCCTCTGATTGAGCTATTGCTACCTCAGCTTTTTTTCGGAAGGTTATATCTCTGCATGAGAAAATTAAGCCGTAAGGTGTTCCGTCTAAATTGCGTAAAACTTCTCTCTGAATTTCAAATAGGAATTCTTCACCATGAATATTAACAAACTTATATTCCTGCGGTCCAATATTTTTTCTAAATGATGCTCTAAAGTTTCTGGTTATTCTCTCTTTGTCTTCATCAGCAATGAAGGCAATAAAATTTTTATGTTTTACCTCTTCAAAATTTGCATGCCCGCTAAATTTAATTCCAACTTCATTAAGAAAAATAATTTCTCCTTTAACATCGGTGATGGCAATAATATCAGGCAAAGTAGCAATCAGTTTTCTATAAAGCTCTTCACTTTCTTTTAATGCTTCCTCAGCGTGAACACGACTTGAAATATCTGTTATAAAACCTTCAAGTGCATCAACTTTTCTTTTATTTTTAAATACTGCATTCCCTTTTTCCCAAACCCATTTTTCTGTATCATCTTTAGTTCTGATTCTGTAAAGAAGTTGAAATGGTTTTTTCTGCTGTACAGACGCTGCGATTATTTTATAAACATTTCCTCTGTCTTCAGGATGTATTAACTCAGCATAAGAAATTTCTTTATTATTTATCAACTCATCCGGAAGGTAACCGGTCAATTCAGAACAACCCTGACTTACAAATTCCATAGTCCATGCGCTGTCATAATTGCATCGATATGCCATTCCAGGTAGATTGGACATAAGATTTGAAAGACGTTTTTCATTTTGCTGAAGTTTTGCTTCTGTTTTTTTCCTCTCTGTAACATTTCTTAATATCGCCTGAACTCCAACTCTTTCTCCTTTTTCAATAATAGGAACAGCACGAAGTTCATAAGTAATAATTTTACCATCTTTTCTGATACCATCTATTTCAAAAATCGGAATATCTTTACCGAAGATTATTCGAGATAAATAGAAAGCTGCCGTTACAGCCGATTTAGAAGTTAGGAGTTCCAGATTAAAAATATTTTTCCCGACTGCATCAACTTTTAAGTAGCCTGTTTCTTCTTCAAAGATATGATTGAGATCAAGAATTTTTCCTGTGGGATCAATGATAGCGATGAGATCTGCGGCTTTATCAAATAGTAATCTATACCGCTCTTCGCTGCTCTTTAAAAGATTAAGGGTTTTAGTTCTCTCGATAGCAAGTGCAATTTGATCGGAAACATAAATCAATACGTCCATATCCTGTTCACTTAACCGCACTAATTCTGAATAGGATTGAACTACAATAATGCCAATCGTTTTACTATTTATTTGTAATGGAACACCAAGCCAGTCAAGTGAGTCTGTCCCAACAAGATCAACTTCCTTTTCTTCCACCAGACGATTAAACACATCAGGTTTTACCAAACACGGTTTGCCTGTTCTTAATACATATTCAGTTAATCCTCTTCCGGGTTTTTGGGGCGGTGATGGTTCATCAAACTGATCAACAAAATATGGAAAGCTTATAAGATCATTTTCTTGATCATACATCGCTATATAAAAATTCTCAACAGGAAGAACATCCGAAAGAATAGTGTGAATAGATGCGTAAAGATTAGTTAATGATTCTGTTGAAATTACAGCATGTGAAATTTTATATAATGCACCCTGTAATTTTTCATTTCGCTTGTGCTCGGTTATATCTTCTTTTACCGCAATGTAATTTGTAATTACTCCATCTTTGTTTTTTACTGGAGAAATAGTTGCTAACTCCCAAAACAAATCTCCATTCTTTTTTTTATTTAATAACTCACCTTGCCATTCTTTTCCATTAGTAATTGTATTCCACAGATTAGTGTAAATATCAGGATTTGTTTTACCGGATTTCAAAATTCTTGTGCTTTGACCTTTTGCTTCACCAGAAGTATAGCCGGTAACTTGCGTAAAACTTGGATTTACATATTCAATATTTCCGTCAGTATCTGTTATTACAACTGTTGATGAACTTTGATCAACAGCAATTGAAATTTTATTTAACTGCTCTTCAACTAATTTAAACTCGGTTATATCCTGTCCAATAGCTTGATACTCAAATCCTTCTGCTGTTTTATCAACAATTCTATTTATGGTCCATTCGATCCAATGAATTTTATTTTCACTTAGCCTTAAAGAAAATTGTTTTTTGTACTGATTTAAAAATGGTTTTTCAAAATCAATACTTTCAAATTCATCAGCAGAGTAAAGAAATTTACTTCCGATTATTGCTTCTTTGCTCATTCCAAAAAATTTAGCATAAGCTTTATTTATAAATATTATTTTCCCTTCTTTATTAAACCTGCATAACAGTGCAGGAAGGTCATCAGCAATAATCGAATGATCGGTTGAAAAATTTCTTTCCAGCGAATGCTTTGAATTTTTATTTCCGAATAAACTATCGTTTCGCAATTTTTTTCCTTGTGATTCTATTGATAATAAGCGATCCTAATGCCTTTGATCGCGTGTTGCTTATTCAAGTTTCATTCCAAATTGCTAAAATTATCTACAAATAAATGATTGATATTTTGTAAATATTGATATGTTTTGGCATTTGCCTTTCTTGGGAAAGTAAAGATTTACCGAAATTTTAACCGAAATTTTTGAATTGTAAAATAATTGAGAATAGTAGGAAAGGCTCAGATTTTACACTGAGCCTAAAACATTATGCCTTTATTAAGATAAGTTTTTTCTGTGGTTTAGATATAAACTTGCATCCGGTTTTTGTAATGTAAACTTCTTCTTCAAGTGTGGATACACCAAAACCTTCAACGGGTAATCTTGGCTCGATTGTAAATACCTGTCCTTCTTCAAGATTTAGAAAAGGAGCGTTGCCATATTTTTCCCATCTCGGAAATAGCCCTGCACCGCCATCGTGTACTTCTCTTCCAACCTGATGACCAAGCCCGTGGGGATATTCAGGATAACCATTTTTAACAATATAATTTCTGGCAATGTCATCCATTTCAACTCCGGTAACTCCGGGTTTTAAAGAATCAGCAACCATTTGAATTGAATCACGAATTATATCAAATCCTTTTTGAACATTAGCAGGAGCTTTTGTCTCGCCATTTTTTAGTACATACCATGTTCTTTGCAAATCGGAGCAGTAACCTTTGTACTTAATTCCGAAATCCATGTTAATCAAATGCCCTTTTTCAATCTTTCGATTGGATGGACCTGAATGAGGACCAGAAGGATTTGGACCCGTAAAAACAGCAGGACAAGTTTCCTCATCCCAGGCTAAACCAAAACCTTTTTTGCGGGTAACTTTTAATACATAATTAGCAACATCTTTTTCACTTCGTCCTGGTTTGATGTATGCTGTTACCAGATCAAATATTTTTAATGTTTCATTAACAGCTTCCTGCATGATGGAAAATTCTTTTTTTGATTTTCTTCCCCGCAAAGCTGAAATGATTTCTTCGGCACTTACAATATTATTTTCATATCCCGTTCCTTTAAGATAATCCATCAACAGAAGATACATTCCATGCGTCAGCCCATCTGCAAGCACAGAGTTAACTGAATAATTTATTGCAATTGTTTTAGGATTTTTTTTCTTAACATATTCTATAAAAGGTTCTTTAAAAGATTTAAGATAGCCAATAATGTTTTTGTACACTCCGGATTTTACAAAATTCTCTTCCTCCAAATCACCAACAATTGTAGTTGTATCTCCATCGCGGTTTATGATAAAAGCGGATTTCCAGGTTGCGTGATCTCCAACGGTCATAACCATAATTGGATCTTTTGTAACCTTGGTTTCCTGAACAAAGGTGACCCACATATCAATATTTTTTTCTTTTAAAATATCTACAGACTGTGCAACTTTTTCCTTAATAATTTCGAGTGCCATATTAAACCTCTCTAAAAAAATTATATAAAATTATGTTTCAAAGTTATAGATTGTAAATTCCACTTGCTATAAAAAATTTTGTAGGAAGCATTAAACACGATACAAATACCTTATTTATTTAGGGAATTAAGTATTTTCTTTCTAATTTTGATATGTAAAAAATATTGATTTTAACACTAAATGCTAAATGCAAAAGAAAAAATTCTCTGGGGAGATAAGTTATTCACTCCGACAAATTATTAAGAACAAATTTATTTAATCATATAGTATTATTATCACAGATCATTAACATTTAAATTAAAAGAGGTCTTTATGTCTGACTACACAAATAGAATTTTGGCTGATGTTAAAGCTAAAAATCCTGCAGAACCTGAATTTCACCAAGCAGTTGAAGAAGTAATGGGTTCGCTTGAATTAGTATTGCAACGCCACCCTGAATATCGCTCGATGAAAATTTTAGAGAGAATGGTTGAGCCGGAAAGGGTTGTTATGTTCCGCGTTCCCTGGCTTGATGATCAGGGAGAAATCCATATCAACCGCGGTTACAGAATACAAATGAATTCAGCGATCGGTCCCTATAAAGGAGGTTTAAGATTTCACCCGTCTGTTACACTTGGCATTTTAAAATTCTTAGCATTTGAACAAGTGTTTAAAAATTCTTTAACAACTCTTCCAATGGGCGGCGGTAAAGGCGGCAGTGATTTTGATCCTAAAGGAAAATCTGATAACGAGGTGATGCGTTTTTGCCAAAGCTTTATGACAGAACTTTTCCGTTACATCGGCGCAGATACGGATGTTCCTGCGGGTGATATTGGTGTCGGGGCAAGAGAAATCGGATTTTTATTTGGTCAATACAAACGATTAAAAAGTGAGTTTACAGGCGTGCTTACCGGTAAAGGATTAAACTGGGGCGGATCATTAGTTCGTCCTGAAGCTACAGGATATGGCGTTGTTTACTTTACTCAAGAAATGTTAAAAACAAGAAACACTACTTTTGATGGAAAGACTGTTGTTGTTTCTGGTTTTGGTAACGTTGCCTGGGGCGCTGTTTCAAAAGTTGCTGAGCTTGGTGGAAAAGTTGTTACAATTTCCGGACCTGATGGATACGTTTATGATCCTGACGGAATTAAAGGTGAAAAAATTAATTATATGTTAAAACTCCGCGCAAGTAACAAAGATGCTGTTGAAGATTATGCAAAAGAATTCAAAGTAAAATTTGTGCCCGGCAAAAAACCGTGGGAAGTTAAATGCGATGTTGCACTTCCCTGCGCTACGCAAAATGAAATTTACGAAACAGATGCAAAAGAATTAGTAAAGAATGGCTGTATGTGTGTTTGCGAAGGTGCAAATATGCCAACGACAATAGAAGGATATAAATTATTTACAGAAGCAGGAATCTTATTTTCACCGGGTAAAGCTTCTAATGCTGGTGGAGTTGCGACTTCAGGACTTGAAATGTCACAAAACTCGATGCGCTTACCCTGGAATCGTGAAGAAGTGGATCACAGGTTACACGAAATTATGATTAGAATCCATAACACCTGCATTACCACTGCAGAAAAATATGGAACACCGGGTAACTATGTTAACGGTGCAAACATTGCGGGCTTCCTAAAAGTTGCAGATGCAATGCTGGATCAAGGACTTGTGTAGTAATTAACAATGAATAATTTATAATGTACAATTACGACAAATAATTGAACATTGAGCACTGAACATTTAATACAACTAAGGCGGTTTTCGGATCGCCTTTTTTATTATTATCTAAATTTTATTTCCCATTAACCATATTCCATTAACCATTTTACATCTTAAGAATCCTGACTTCCAACTTCAATTTTTATTATATTTTGATTAACAATAAATCTCATCTACGTATATGGAAAACCGATCATCAAAAGTTAAGCAGTACAGTTTAGAAAACCTGTTCAGTTCCCGCATTAAAAGTTTTCAGAAATTAATGCGATTTAAAATCCGCGAGATACTTCTCGTTTCAAGTATCTATGATAATTATTTGTTTGAAGAAGATGGAAGACTTTATGAATTGATACGAGATGAATATAAATCTCTTAATTTAAGTTTTGCCCCTGAGCTTATTCACGTTACAACGGGATCAGAAGCATTAGAAATGCTTAACAGTGATAATACCTTTGATCTCATCATAACTACACTGCACATTGAAGATATGCACGTTATAAAGTTTGCGCAGATGGTAAAACAATCCGGCATAAATCTTCCAATCATTCTGCTTGCGTATGATAATCGGGAAAGAAAAGAATTAACCACAAGTTATGATACATCTATCTTCGAAAGAATTTTTATCTGGAATGGCGACTATCATTTACTTATAGGAATTGTAAAATATATTGAGGACAGAATTAATGTTGAGAACGATACAAATAATATTGGTGTGCAGTCAATAATACTTGTAGAAGATAACATTAAATTTTACTCTTCTTACTTACCGATAATTTACACAGAAATTTTTAAGCAATCCCAACGACTGCTGCAGGAAGGTGTTAATCTTACTCATAAGTTTTTACGAATGCGCGCACGCCCTAAAATTCTTCTTTGTACAACATACGAAGAAGCCTGGTCCTACTATGAAAAATATCAGGAATATGTACTTGGAATTATTCTGGATATTAATTTTAAACACCACGGAGTAAAAGATCCTGAAGCCGGAATAAGATTTGCACGCAACGTTCGTTCACAGCACGATGATATTCCGATACTCCTTCAGTCCAGCGATGCAGGATTTAAAGAAAAAGCTTTCCAAACCGGAGCTTCGTTCCTGCATAAAAATTCTCCACGGTTATTACACGAGTTGCGTGATTTTATCTTACAAAATCTGGGCTTCGGTGATTTTATTTTTGTAAACAACGAAGGAAAAGAAATTTTTAGAGCAACTAATCTTTCTGAACTTGAAGAAGCACTAATTGTTATTCCAGATGAAAGTTTAGTTTACCACGCTTCTCGAAATCATTTTTCGAAATGGTTAAAAGCAAGAACGGAATTTTATCTTGCTCATAGATTGAGACCGCACAAAGTAACGGATTTTAAATCCGTTCAGGAGTTGCGTGATAGATTATTAAGCTCACTGCAGGAATACAGAAAATTACAACAGCGCGGAATAATTTTAGATTTTAATAAAGATCTGTTTGATCCTAAAAATAGTTTTGCAAGAATTGGTGGTGGTTCACTCGGCGGTAAGGCACGCGGTTTAGGTTTTATAAACACAATGATTACAAACTATAGCATCAGCGATAAGTTTGAAGAAGTTGAAATAAGTGTTCCCTCTGCGATAGTAATTGGTACGGATGTTTTTGATCGCTTTATACATGAAAACAAGTTAGATCATTATGCTTTTTTAGAAGTTGATGATCTTGATATAACACGTAGGTTTGTTGACGCACCAAAATTTCCAAATGAAATTATCCAAAAGCTCAAAGACTTTTTAGAGATTACCCACTCCCCGCTTGCAGTAAGGTCATCAAGCCTGCTTGAAGATTCGCAGTTCCAACCCTTTGCTGGTGTATATGAAACATACATGATTCCAAACAGCAACAGCGATATTGAAATAAGATTGGACGAACTTCTTCAATCCGTTAAGTCTGTTTATGCTTCAACTTTTCATAAAAAAGCAAAGGATTATATGAAGGCAACTTCATATAGACTTGAAGAAGAAAAGATGGCTGTAATTATTCAGCGATTGGTTGGATCTAGAAGAGAACAAAGATTTTATCCTGATTTTGCCGGTGTAGCAAAGTCTTATAATTTTTATCCTGTACCTCCGCAAAAATCTACTGATGGAATTGCACTTGTTGCCTTGGGTTTAGGTAAAACAGTTGTTGAAGGAGGAAACACTGTACGATTTTGTCCTCGATTTCCAAAACACCTGCTTCAGTTTTTTTCTACCAAAGAAACTTTAAAAAATGCACAGCAGGAATTTTTTGCTTTGGATTTAAATGGAAAGTTAGAACATCATCCCAATAGCATAGAAGATCCGCTTGTAAAAAGATTTGATCTTCTTGATTCCGAAAAAGATGGAACGCTTTATTCTGTTGGCTCAACTTACTCACCGGAAAATGAAGGAGTTTATGATGGCATATCCAGAAATGGAATTAGAGTTGTAACTTTTGCACCGATTCTTAAACATAAAATTTTTCCACTCCCGGAAATTTTAGATCTTCTGCTTGATATGGGAGCCTGGGGAATGGGAACTCCTGTTGAGATAGAGTTTGCAGTTAACCTTGATGTTCCCAAAGGTGAACGAAAAGAATTTGCAATGCTTCAAATGCGCCCGATGGTACTTAGCAGAGAGATTGAAGAACTTATGATCGGCGAAATTAAAGAGGAGGATTTGATTTGTCAGAGTTCGCAGGTTTTAGGCAACGGCGCTATGAATGGTATTTATGATATTGTAGTTGTTGATATAAATAAATTTGAAAGAGGTAAGAGCAAAGAAGTTGCAATGGAAGTAAGTAAGTTAAATTCAAAACTTCTTAATGAAAGAAAACCATATTTACTTTTGGGAGTTGGAAGATGGGGCTCACTTGATCCGTGGCTTGGTATTCCTGTTACGTGGGATCAGATTTCCGGTGCTTCTGTAATTGTTGAAGCAGGATTTAAAGATTTTCAGGTTACTCCTTCGCAAGGCTCGCATTTTTTTCAAAACCTTACATCATTCAGGGTTGGATATTTTACTGTAAACTCGATTGATCATTTAGGATTTATTGATTGGGATTGGTTAAATAATCAAAAAGCTCTTACGGAATTAATCTATACAAAGCATCTAAGATTTGATAAACCAATTTCAGTCCGTATTAATGGACATGAAAACAGAGGTGTTATTTTAAAACCGGGATATGTGATAACAGAAACTTAAATCTTTACTCTCAACAGCAAGAAAGGTGAAAGGACTAAATAAAATATAAATGATTACTGATCTTTACTTGAAAGATGATTTACTGAACACAGATTTGCTCTTTGGTCAGTTATGGGAAATATCGGTTGATGGTATGCGCTTGATTGATGAAGACGGTAATATTTTATTAGTAAATGATTCGTTCTGTAAAATTTTCCAGAAGAATAAAAATGAACTAATCGGCAAACCTTTTTCCTGTGTTTACTGCCAAGCCGAACAAGAATACGCACTTAAAATTTATCAAAGAGATATCCGCAGCAGCGAAATAAAAACTTTGTTTGAAAGAGAAAACACTCTTTGGAATGGCAGAAAAGCCTGGTTCGAGTTTTCAAATTCATTCCTCACATTACCAGATGATAAGAAGATTACCTTAAGTGTTATTAAAGAAATTACCGCCAGAAAAAATTCCGAGCTTGAATTACGTGAAAGCGAATACAAGTTCAAAATGCTTTTTAATAATGCAAACGATGCGGTTTTTGTTACTCAGCTTTCGGAGGAAAAAACTTACGGCGATTTTATTGAGGTAAATGAAATTGCCTGTAAAAGATTGGGCTATTCAAAAGAAGAGTTTCTTAATCTCAGTCCCTCTGCAATTGTTTCTCCTCAGTGCATAAATGATTTCAACATAAATATGGAGCAGCTGTTAAAAGAAGGTCACACTATTTACGATATCGTACATCGTGCAAAAGATAAAAAATTAATTCCCGTTGAAATAAACTCTCATCTGTTCCTATTTAAAGATAAACTTACAATACTTTCAATTGCACGTGATATTACAGAGCGAAAACAAGCTGAAGAAAAACTAAAACAATCCAGCAAGCTGTTAAGAGAACTTGCAACCCATCTTCAATCTGTAAGAGAAGAAGAACGCACTACCATTGCCCGCGAAATTCACGATGAACTTGGACAGGTGCTGACTGTTTTAAAGATTCAAATTTCTCTCCTTGCAAATAAGCTAAATGAAAATCAGGAACCATTACGTGAAAAAATTATTTCCCTAACTAATTTAATTGATCAATCAGTAGAATCAGTTCAAAAAATTTCTTCTAAATTGCGTCCGGGAATTCTTGATGAACTTGGACTTATCGCAGCTATTGAATGGCAGACTGAAGACTTCGAAAAGTTAACTGGAATAAAATGTTCACTAATATTACCAAAAGAAGAAATTGATCTTGATACTCAAAGATCAACTGCAATTTTTAGAATTTTTCAGGAAGCACTTACTAACATTGCCCGTCATGCAAATGCTACTAAAGTAAGTATTTCTTTATTAACTAATCTTTCAAATCTTTCTCTTGAAATTAAAGATAATGGGAAAGGGATAACGCAGGAACAGGTCAAGGATTTCCGCTCGTTGGGCATTCACGGAATGGAAGAAAGAGCAATGATATTTGGTGGACAGGTTTACATCGATGGATTGGCTGGAAAAGGCACTACATTAAAAGTTGAAATTCCTATCGAGAAAAAAAATGAATGATCAAAAAATAAAAATATTAATCGCTGATGATCATGCAATTGTGCGCGAAGGTTTAAAGCAAATTGTAGCAGAAGAAAAAGATATGCAGGTTACAGGTGAAGCCGCAAATGCTTTTGAATTGATGGAGCTTTTAAAGAGTAAAGAATGGAGTATTGTTGTTCTTGATATTAATATGCCGGGTAAAAGCGGATTGGAAGCTTTAAAAGATATCAGGCAAATATATCCCCATTTACCAGTCCTGATTTTAAGCATGTTCAGCGAAGACCAATATGGATTAAGAGCAATAAAAGCAGGCGCTTCCGGATATTTAAAAAAAGTAAGTGCACCAACGGAACTTGTTACTGCAATAAGAAAAATTGTGTCGGGTAGAAAATATATCAATCAACAGCTTGCTGAAAAACTTGCGGATAATGTAGGAACAACTGAAAAAGAAACTTTACACGAAAAGTTATCTGATCGCGAGTATCAGATTATGTGTAATATAGCTCTCGGCAAAAGCGCAGAGGAAATTGCCGAAGAACTTTCTATCAGCATCAACACAGTATACTCATACAGAAATAGAATTCTTGAAAAGATGTCTATGAAATCCAATGTTGAGTTAACACAATATGCTGTTCAAAATAAATTGATAGAGATATAGAATATCAAATCATAAAAAGCTACCGTAACAATTTCTGTTACATAACTTTCACAAATTCAATTCTTTAGTTCAACCAACTTAAAAGTTAGTTTTCTCTCAAAGGTCAGCTTCATTTAATTACAATATTTTTAAATTTTTATCGGAGGTTCCAATGTCCGAGTACGTAAAAGATTTAATGGCTATGGTAAAAGCCAAACATCCAACAGAACCCGAATTTCATCAAGCTGTGATGGAAGTTGCTGAGTCACTTGAGATCTGTTTTGAACGTCATCCTGAATATCGTTCAGCAAAAATTCTTGAACGGATTATAGAGCCGGAAAGAACTATGATTTTCCGTGTACCCTGGGTTGATGATCAGGGAGAGATCAATATTAATATTGGTTACAGGATTGAAATGAACAGTGCCATCGGACCATACAAAGGCGGATTGCGGTTTCACCCATCTGTAAATCTTGGCATCTTAAAGTTTCTTGCATTCGAACAGGTTTTCAAAAACAGTTTAACAACACTTCCAATGGGCGGCGGCAAAGGCGGAAGTGATTTTGATCCAAAAGGAAAAAGTGATTTGAAAATTATGAGATTCTGCCAGGCGTTTATGAGTGAGTTGTTCCGTCATATCGGCGCTGATACAGATGTTCCTGCAGGAGATATCGGTGTTGGCGGCAGAGAGATTGGTTATTTGTTTGGTCAGTATAAAAAATTAAGAAATGAATTTACAGGTGTACTTACCGGTAAAGGATTAAATTGGGGTGGTTCACTCATTCGTCCTGAAGCAACGGGTTACGGCTCAGTTTATTTTGCTTCTGAGATGCTTGCAACAAGAAGTAAAACACTTGAAGGCAAAACCTGTTTAGTTTCCGGCAGCGGAAATGTTGCGCAGTACACTGTCGAAAAAATTCTTCAACTTGGCGGTAAAGTTTATACTATGTCTGATTCAAACGGATATATTTATGATGAAGAAGGAATTAACAAAGAAAAACTTGCATATATTATGGAAATGAAAAACGTTCGCAGAGGAAGAATAAAAGAGTACACGGATAAATATAAAAAAGCAGTTTACACTCCACTTGATTCCAATATGGATCACAATCCATTGTGGGACCATAAAGCCGATTGCGCATTCCCATCTGCAACTCAAAATGAAATTAACGCAAAGGACGCACAGAATCTTATTAAGAATGGTGTTTATGTTGTAACTGAAGGATCAAACATGCCAACTACTCCCGATGGTGTAAATATTTTCTTAGATAAAAAAATTCTTTACGGACCTGGTAAAGCAGCTAATGCCGGCGGCGTTGCAGTTTCCGGTTTAGAGATGGCGCAGAACAGTATGCGTTACGGCTGGACTCGTGAAGAAGTTGATAACCGTTTGAAGATGATTATGCACAGCATACACAAAACGTGCGTTGATACCGCAGAAAGATTTAGCACGCCGGGTAATTATGTTAACGGCGCAAACATCGGTGGATTCTTAAAGGTTGCCGATGCAATGATGGATCAGGGAGTGGTTTAATTTACAATGCACAATTAACAATGTACAATTGCTTTATATAAAATATACAATTTAATTTAATTGAACATTGAGCATTGAACATCTATAAGGCGGTCTTCGGATCGCCTTTTCATTTTGAAATCAATAAATACTTTAATTACTGACTGAAGTTACGCAAGACATTAAATAATAATTGTCATACCCGCGAAAGCGGGTATCTGCTGTGATAAAATAAGCGAAAAATGGATTCCCACTTACGTGGGAACGACAATAAAAGACCTTAAAATTCATTTTGCATAACTTCAGTTACTAATAGACGTTTACCATAATTTTTAATAATTTGGAATAGGATTAATTATTCAACCTGTTAGCAGAGAAAAAAAATGAACAGGGACGATGATCTAAAAAATTCACCCGATACTCTTTGGGTTGAACACGGCTACGGCAACCGCTTCCAGGGCTTCCAAAATCTTATGCGCCTTCGCATACGGGATATACTTCTTGTTTCCAGCTTATATGATCTTTATCTTTTTGAAGAAGACGGACGATTGTATGAACTTATCCGTAATGAATACCAGGGTTTAAATCTTTCCCATTCACCGGAGCTAACAAGAGTCTCAAGCGGCTTAGAGGCAATTAATCTTGCAAGAGAAGAAAACAGATTCGATCTTATAATCACAACTCTTCACATCGAAGATATGCACCCGTTAAACTTTGTTAAGCAGGCAAAAAAATCAGGACTAAATATTCCGATTGTTCTTCTTGCACATGATAACAAAGAATTAAAATTTCTTTTGCTAAATCCTGAAATAAATATTTTTGATAAAGTTTTTATCTGGCAGGGTGATTTCAGAATTATCATTGCTATGATAAAATATTTTGAAGATAAACTTAATGTTGAACACGATAGTAAAATTGTTGGAGTGCAAAGTGTAATTTTTATTGAAGATAATGTTCGATACTACTCATCTTTCTTGCCGATTATTTACACTGAAATGCTTAAGCAGTCGCAAAGATTAATTTCTGAGGGAATAAATCTTACTCATAAATTTTTACGAATGCGCGCCAGACCAAAAATTTTACTTTGCTCAAATTATGAAGAAGCATGGGATTATTATTCAAAATATAAAGAACTGATACTGGGAATAATTTCAGATATTGATTTTCCAAGAGAAGGCAAGCAGGATTCCAAAGCCGGGTTACGCTTTGCAGAAGCCGTTAAGCAGGAACATCCTGATATACCAATTTTGCTCGCATCAACAAATCCGCAAAACCAGATTGAAGCACAGAACGCCGAAGTATCTTTTATTCTAAAAGATTCCCCGACTCTTCTTTACGAGTTAAGGCAATTTATGAATCAGTATTTCAGCTTCGGTGATTTTATTTTCAGAACGTTAGACGGAACTGAAGTAGCAAGAGCATCGGACCTTAAAGGATTAGAAGATGCACTAAGAATGGCTCCTGCTGAAAGTATAAAATTTCATGCAGAACGAAATCACTTTTCAAATTGGCTGAAAGCAAGAACTGAATTCTGGCTGGCACATCAACTCCGTCCGCGTAAGGTATCTGATTATTCTTCTGTTGAAGATCTGAGGGAAGATCTGATTAATTCTCTTAATCATTATAGATATTTACGGCAGCGTGGAATTATTACAGATTTTAATAAAGAAACTTTTGATCCACAAAGCAGTTTTGCACGAATTGGCGGCGGCTCACTTGGCGGTAAAGCACGCGGTTTGGGCTTTGTAAATACATTAATTAACGATTACAACGTACGTAACAATTTTGAAAATGTGGAAATCTCTGTCCCGTCTGCTGTTGTATTGGGAACTGAAGTTTTCGATCAGTTTATTGATGATAATAATCTTAGAAGATTTGCACTTAACTGCAATGATGATTCAGAAATAACAAAAAGATTTTTAGAAGCAGAAAAATTTCCTGAAGACGTTCTTGGCGATCTTGCAGCATTTCTTCAGTTAATTCATTCACCACTCGCTGTCAGGTCTTCAAGTCTTTTGGAAGATTCGCAGTATCATCCTTTCGCAGGTGTTTATGAAACATATATGCTTCCAAACAATCAGGCAAATCCTTTGGTAAGATTAAATGATCTTCTTAACACTATAAAGCGAGTTTATGCGTCAACATTTTATCAGGCGGCAAAAAATTATATCAAAATAACTTCCTATCGCCTTGAAGAAGAAAAGATGGCTGTAATAATTCAGAAGATGGTTGGAAATAAACATGAAAACAGATATTATCCTAATTTTTCTGGCGTAGCAAAATCATATAATTTTTATCCGCTAACACCGCAGAAATCTACAGATGGAATAGTATCGGCAGCTTTGGGCTTAGGCAAATGGGTTGTTGATGGTGGTTTAACAGTTCGCTTCTGTCCAAAATATCCTAACGATCTTATACAATTTTATTCATCAAAAAATGCGTTGGATAACAGTCAGCATCAGTTTTATGCTTTACGGTTAGATGAAGTAAATAGATTATTAGAAACCACACACGATACCCTAGTTGAAACTTTTGATCTTTCCGTTTCGGAAAAAGATGGAACGCTAAATTATGTGGGCGCAACTTATTCACATGATAATGATGCGATTTACGATGGACTGGGAAGACCGGGAACCAGATTAGTAACATTTGGTCCTATACTGAAAAATAAAATTTTTCCACTTACTCAGATTATCGAACTGCTTTTGGATATGGGTACCTGGGGAATGGGAACACCTGTGGAAATTGAATTTGCAGTAAATCTTTTTCCATCAAATGGAATGAAAAAAGAATTTGGGGTTTTGCAAATGCGTCCGCTTGTTATTTCACAGGAAGTGGAAGATCTGAACCTTGATGATAATAATGTTGATCATCTGATCTGCCAAAGTCATCAAGTTCTCGGCAATGGGCTTATTCAGGATATATATGATGTTGTACTTGTTGATTATCATAAGTTTAATCGTTCTAAAAGCAGAGACGTTGCTACTGAAGTTGCTTTGTTTAATAAACAATTAATAAATCAGAAGCGCCCATATTTATTAATTGGTGTAGGCAGATGGGGTTCACTTGATCCATGGTTAGGAATACCGGTTGGCTGGGAACAAATTGCCGGGGCGCGTGCTATTATCGAAACGAGTTTTAAAGATATGTCTGTTGAACCATCGCAAGGATCACATTTCTTCCAAAATATCACATCATTTATGATTGGATATTTTACAATAAACACCACCTCAGGTAAAGGATTTGTAGATTGGGACTGGCTGCTTGGACAGACACCATTAGAAGTTAAAGAATATACAAGATTGATCCGATTTAAAAATCCTATAGTTATTAAAATGAATGGTCATCAGAACAAGGGAATAATTTTGAAACCGGAGGTATAAATTGGCTGATATAAATCAACATCAGGAAGAACAAATACCTGATTCCTGCCCGCACTGCGGTAACAAATTAAGTGCATGGCAGCAGGTATTACTAAAAGTAGATCGAGCGCTTGTTTGTAAAAAATGCTGGTATAGAATCTTGCTTGACGTACGTCCTGAAACTAAAGAAGAAAAAAAATCCAAAACAGATAAATCAAAAGATGAGGCAAAATAAATGGATTCATATAACTCATTCCGCGTCGCTAAACAGCAAATTATTGAAGCATCAAAACTGCTTAATCTTGATCAGGCAACAATAGAATTATTAAGTACGCCGCAGTTTGAAACAAGTTTTACTCTACCAGTTAAAATGGATAATGGCGATGTAAAAATATTTCAAGCATACAGGATTCAATACAATTATGCCCGTGGTCCTGCAAAAGGGGGAATAAGATTCCATCCTGAAGAAACCGTTGATACAATAAGAGCGCTTGCTTGCTGGATGACATGGAAAACTGCTGTTGTCGATCTTCCACTTGGCGGCGGTAAAGGCGGTATTTGCTGTGATCCAAAGATTATGAGTGAACGAGAACTTGAAAGATTATCGCGGGAATATGTTCGTGCAATTTCTCCATTGCTAGGAGTCGATATAGATATTCCTGCACCAGATGTTTATACAAATCCTCAAACAATGACCTGGATGATGGATGAATATGAAACAATAACTTTTAAACATAATCCCGGTACATTTACAGATAAGCCCCAGCAGGTTGGTGGAACAGAAGGAAGACGTGATGCAACTTCGCGAGGCGGTGTAATTGCAGTAAGAGAATCCTGCAAGGCATTTGGATTAGATCCAACAAAAGATTTTGCAATACAAGGATTTGGAAACGCAGGTCAGCGTGCTGCATTGCTGCATAAAGAAATTTTAGGCGGAGGAACATTAATTGCGGTAAGTGATTCGCGCGGAGCTATCTATAATAAAAGTGGTTTTGATCCGGTTGATCTGGTGCAGCACAAATTAAAAACAGGTAGTGTATTAAATTTTCCAGGAGCAAAACAGATTGCACATGAAGATCTTCTTGAGCTGAATGTTGAAGTTCTTTATCCCGCAGCTTTGGAAAATGCGATCCACGGGAAAAATGCTGACAGAATAAAAGCAAAAATAGTATGTGAACTTGCAAACGGACCTACAACTCCTGAAGCAGATATAATTCTTTTCAAAAAGGGAGTACACGTAATTCCCGATATACTTGCAAGCGCAGGTGGAGTTATAGTTTCTTATTTTGAAATGGTTCAGGATAAATGTCTTTACTTTTGGGAGGAGGAGGAAGTGCATCAAAAGCTTGATAAAAAAATGACTTTAGCTTATGCAAGAGTAAATGAGGCAATCAAAGAAAAAAAAATTCATCCGCGTTTAGCGGCAATGCTTGTTGGTGTTGCACGTGTTGCAGAAGCATGTAAGCTGCGCGGCTGGGTATAAAATAATTTGTAGTGGTAATTTAGTATCAGTAATCTTTTTCCTCATTTAAGTTTAAAATTACCACCGCATAAAATTCTTTTTATCGAAGTAATTCCATTTTTTATCCTAACGCATGGTGTGGTCGGAATAGTTAATTCATCAAACTTAAAACAATAAAAATAATTCTGCTTTAATTTAACCTCTTGTTGCCCTATGCCTATAAGCTGATTGTTGAAAATGTTATATTGCTATTAGTAAAAATCTAAAAGAAGCAATTACAAATGAGTTTAACTCTTACAGAAGTTTTATCTAAAAAAGATTTAAAGAATTTCATTTCATTTCCCTACTCATTATATAAAGGGAATAAATTCTGGGTTCCGCCTCTGCGCTTTGATGAGCTACACACATTAAGTAAAGATGTAAATCCTGCTTTTGATTTCTGTGAAGCAAAATACTGGCTAGTTTATAAGGATGACCAAATTGTTGGAAGAGTGGCGGGAATTATTAATTCTAAGTTCAATGAAAAGTTTAATAAAAAAGATGCAAGATTCGGATGGATAGATTTTATAGATGATAGCAAAGTCTCTTCCTTATTACTAAGCACAGTTGAAAAATGGGCGATTGAAAAAGGGATGGATCGTTTGCACGGACCGCTTGGGTTTACCGATATGGATGGCGAAGGAATGCTGATTGAAGGGTTTGATGAAGTAAGCACTTTAGGTAGCATTTACAATTATCCTTACTATCGTAATCAAATTGAAAAATTAGGTTATCAAAAAGATACTGATTGGATAGAATTTAGTGTTAAAATTTTGCGCAACACACCTGAAAAGATTGCAAGAATTGCAGAGATCGCATTGCAACGAAACAAACTCCATATTCCTATTTTCAAAAAATCAAAAGAAATGCTTCCCTATGCAAGAGATATTTTTTATTTGATCAATGAAACATATAAAGATCTTTATGGTTTTGTTGAGTTAACAGACAGGCAAATAGATTTTTATGTAAAACAATATTTTTCATTTATACGTCCCGAGTATGTTCCGATAGTGCTTGATGAACAGAACAAACTTGCAGCATTTGGAATTACTATGCCATCACTTACTAAAGCGCTTCAAAAAATTAATGGTAATATTTTCCCTTTTGGTTTTATTTCTATTTTATGGGAAATGAAAAAGAGCCGCACATTGGATTTATATCTTACGGCAGTGCGAACTGATTTACAAAATAAAGGCGTTAATGCTGTTCTGATAGATCAAATAAATAAAGTTTGCATTAAAAATAAAATCAGCAGCGTTGAAACAAACAGAGAACTTGAGACAAATGAAAAGATTCAATCGCAGTGGAAACTATACGATGCCCGGCAGCATAAAAGAAGACGCTGCTATACAAAAAAATTAATCTAACACTTCTTATAAATATCTGCGTTAAGCCCTATGAATGAATTTTTAATAATTCAGGATATTGTTGTAATTCTTCTTGTATCACTTCCAATTATTTTCTTATTTAAAAAAATTAATCTTCCCAGTATTGTTGGATTTTTAATTGCCGGAATGTTAATCGGACCTTATGGATTCAATCTTATAAAATCCGTAGGACAGATAAGTGTTATGGCAGAAATTGGTGTTATACTTTTAATGTTCACTATCGGTTTAGAATTTTCATTATCCCAGCTAATAAGAATTAAAAAGTATTTACTTTTAGCCGGCGGATTGCAATTAGCAATTACTATTCCTATCGGAGCTTTAATATTTAGTGCAATTGGTATAAGCATTTATCAATCAATATTTTTTGGAATGCTTGTAAGTCTTTCCAGTACGGCAATAGTTTTAAAAATTTTATCTGATAAAGGAGAGCTTGAATCACCGCATGGAAAAATATCTTTAGCTATACTAATTTTTCAGGATTTAGCAATTGTACCAATGTTTCTTTTACTGCCTTTGCTCGGAACAACATCCGGTCTTACAGGAACCGATATTGTTATAAAACTTCTTATTGCATTGGGAGTTGTTGGTGTCTTACTTATTCTCGCAAAATTTTTAATGCCGTTAATCGTTTATAAAATAGCACAACTGAGAATGCGAGAAGCTTTTACTATTGGAATAATTCTTCTTCTTCTGGGAACATCTTACATTACTCATTCCTTCGGTTTATCATTTGCTCTTGGAGCATTTATTGCAGGATTAATTTTATCCGAGTCGGATTACAATCATCAAATAATTTCAGAAATTCTTCCATTCCGTGATGCCTTTAACAGTATTTTCTTCGTCTCAATCGGTTTGTTACTAAACATTCAATTTGTTATCCACAATCCATTACTAATTTCATCGCTAACATTTGGAGTTTTATTTGTAAAAGCAATTATCATTATCCTGATTGTCCGGTTTATGAAATTACCCTTGCGTGTAGCTATACTTGCCGGACTTGGTCTTGCACAAATCGGAGAATTTTCTTTCATTCTTGCACAAGCTGGATTAAACTTTAATCTTATAAGTTCAGATTATTATAATAGTTTTTTGGCTTCAACAATCTTTACAATGATACTTACACCTTTCTTATTTAAGTTCTCTCCTTTTTTATCAATAAAATCTAGTGAGTTTGAAAATGTAAAAGAACAACATATAAACGAAGTTCAAAACCTTAACGGGCATGTTATAATTGCCGGGTTTGGTTTAAATGGAAGTAATCTTGCAAGAGTACTTAAGGAAACCGGTATTAGGTACGTGGTTATTGAATTAAATCCAGACACTGTAAAATTAGAAAAAGCCAAGGGTGAGAATATCATTTATGGAGATATTAGTAAAGAAGAAATTCTGAACATAGCAAAAATAGAAAAGGCAAAAGTAATTGTGTTTGCTATTTCTGATCCTGCAATCTCAAGGCTATCGCTTCAACTAGCAAAAAAGATGAATCCAACAATACATGCTTTAGTTAGAACAAGATATATTAGTGAAGTTGAGGAACTAAAAAAATTAGGTGCAGATGAAGTTATTCCGGAAGAATTTGAAACAGCACTGCAAATATTTAGAAAAGTGTTGGAAAAATATCATATCCCGCTTAATGTAATTATGAAGCAAGTTACTTTATTGAGAGAAGAATCTTACAGCTTGCTGAGAAAAGAAGGAATGGATATAAGTTCTTTCATTCATCTTGATGAAATTCTTGCCCAGGGTTTAACTGAATCTTATTATGTAAATAGTGATAATAAATTTATTGGCAAATCTTTTAGCGAGATAAATCTGAGAGCAAAATCCGATGCAACTATTATTGCCATTGTAAGAAATGGTCAAACAATCTCAAATCCTTCAGGAAAGGATATTCTTAAAGCAAATGATACTCTGGTTATTTACGGTACTCACCAATCTGTTGATATGGCAATTGAAATTCTGAATAGCGAAGAAGATGCTTAAATGTCACTTTTCTATTTTATCTTCCTCTAATCATCAATAACTACCGATCGCTAAATTTGCTTTTAGGATTAAGTAACCCCAACGTATTTTTAATCGTCTAAATGAATAAAAATAAAAAGGAGTTTAAAATGAAAACGTTAACTACTTGTCTTTTAACAGTTGTTTTTATTTTAGGATTATTAATAAATCCAACCCTTGCCTATTCTAAAGGCGATGACACAAAAACAATTCACGAAAAATCATTTAAGATTTCTACAGATAAAAAATTAGTTTTGAACACAGACACAGGAGACATTCAAATAACTCCGTGGGATAAATCCGAAGTGAACATAAAAGTAATTGGCAATGATAGAGCTGCTGAAAAATTTACTTATGATTTCAATGCAACTTCAGAAGAAGTTACTATCAATGTTGAAAAAAAAGGCGGATGGAGTTGGTTTTCAAATATTAAACTTAGATTTGAAATTAAAGTACCAACAAACTTTAACATCTATACAAATACTGCCGGTGGAGATATAAAAATTGGCGGAGTTAAAGGTGATATAACTTTAAAAACTTCTGGCGGCGATATTTGGGGTGATCGGTTTGAAGGAAATTTTATAGCAAATACATCGGGTGGTGATGTAAATCTTTTCTGCAACAATGCTAAGATTGAAGCGAATACTTCAGGTGGAGATATTGAACTCGATTATACCGGGGCTAACAAAGGAATCGAATTAAAAACTTCAGGCGGTGATATTGATATTAAAGTACCGGAAAGTTTTAATGCTAATACTGATCTCAGAACTTCCGGCGGTGAAGTAGATTGTAATTTTAAACTAAATAATGTTGTAAAACTTAGCGAGACAAAAGTGATCGGTAATATTAATTCTGGTGGGTCTCCATTGGTTGCGATAACCTCTGGTGGAGATATTATTGTTCATAAAAAATAAATTTTTATAATACTGTTCTAAAAAGAGGTTATATCATAAATATCATTCCGAACTTGTTCCGGATCTGACGTTGAAAATATTAAACGAAAATAGAACCCTAAACGATTCGCCGGGGAAAACATGTTGATAAAGACAGATATTTGAGATGGTGTTTTTGTTTTTAATTTTCGTTTGAATAGATTAAACGAAAAGAAAATTTACAATGCCAAAGAAATTAATTTATAACTATTTAAATGACGATGAGCTTTTAAGAATCTCAAATAAGATTCGTGATGCTGAAAAAACAACTGCGGGTGAACTTGTTGTTTCCATAAAAGAGAAAAGAAAATTGTGGGAAAAATCTAAATCTTTAAAAGCTTTAGCCCAAAAGGAATTTGCAAGTGCAGGAATAGCGAAAACAGCAGGATCAACAGGAGTTTTAATTTTTCTAATACTTTCATCAAAAGAATTTTACATCCTTGCCGATAAAAAAATAAACGAAAAAGTTGATCAGGTGGCATGGAATGATATTGCAACAAGTATGGGTAAACATTTTATTGAGGGAAATTTTTGTAAAGGAATTTTGCAGGGAATAGAAGAATGCGGTAAAAGATTAAGTGCTCACTTCCCCATTCTGCCAGATGATGTTAATGAACTATCAAATAAAGTTAGATTGAGAAAGTAACAGACTACTCGTTTTCCATCTCAAAAATATAATTCTCTTTGTACTTCTTAATCGCCTCAAAAACAAACTCGGCAAATTTTTGCTGCCCTTTAGTTGAACTCAAATATTTTGCATCGTTAATGTTTGAAAGAAATCCGCTTTCAACAAGAACGCTTGGCATTGAAGCACCAACAAGCACATAAAATCCTGCCTGTTTAACCCCGCGTGAATTAAGGTTCGGATGCTTACCAAACTCTTTGTGAAGAAACTCCGCAAACTTTTCAGAATATTTCATGTATGATGAATGAGCCATGCTAACTAAAATAAAATTTTCATCAGTTAGTTTTTCATAACGATTTGGATTATCCTCATATTTAATAACACTGTTTTCAAACTCGGCAATGGATATAGCTTCTTTGGTTCTGCCGGGACGAAGCAAGTAAACCTCAAACCCATTAGCATCTGTTGGCTTTTGGGGTGTAGAATTACAATGAACGGAAATAAAAAGTTTTCCATTATTCTCATTCGCAATTTTCCCACGTTTATAGAGATCAATAAAAGTATCCGTCTTTCTTGTGTAAACAACTTTCACTTCCGGCATATTTTCTTCAATAAGTTTGCCAAGCTTTAAAGCGATAGCAAGATTAATATCTTTTTCCTTAACTCCATTTACACCAATTGCCCCGGCATCCTGCCCGCCATGACCTGCATCGATAACAATTACATTAAAATCCCATTTATCTTTTAATTTATTTATTGGAGAATCTTTTTTAAATAGTTTATTATGAATTGTAATTTGCAAATCATTACTCTTTTCGATGTTCATTACTTCGTTCGTGGTATATTCAGGTCCAACAGTTATTTTTATTTCTGCATCAGCACCAACATTATTTGCTTCAATTTTTTTAACCACACCGTTACCACCAGAAAATTTTACTTTTTCAACATCTACATCAGCTTTTCTAAATGTTAATTTTAAAATATTGTCCTTAAATGAGCTGCGATATGATGGAATTGATTTATTCGATTTGACTATAATTAAAGTGCCGTTGGCTTTCTCCTCAATAATTATCCCGGAAATACTAAATACACTTTTGGATTCTTCAGTTGTTTGTGTTGTTTCCCCTTTAACACTACCGACAACAATTTTGTTTGATTCTTCAAATATAAGTTGTTTACCTAAAGCTCTCTCCAAAGTTATTAAACTATATTTAAGGGGAACAAAGACTTTAGAATTAATCAAGTAAGTAGAGGTGGGAAGCTGAACAATAATTTGCTTATCGCTGTTTCTTTCCGTTAAAACAATAAATGGATTTCTTGCAGATGATTTGACAAAATACTTATCAAATTTTACTTCTATCTTTTGTGCGTTTTCATTATAGTAGTAAGTAACAGAAAGCGCATCTGCAAAATCTTTAAGTGAAAAATATAGAGTTCCCTCGCGAACATAAGCCGGAATATTTTTCATCCCGTCTTTTGTAACAACAAGAACATTATTTGCAGCTTGTCCAAAAATGTTTGCAGATAAAACAGCAAGTAAAATAATTATTGTATAAAATCTCATTTTATAGAATATGCTAACCAATGAATGGAAATATCATTCCACTTTTCTTTTTATAACTTCTAAAATTTTCACCAAAATGTTTTTCCAGAAGTTTTTCTTCAAACGAAGCACGCATAAATAAAAATGGAATTTGAATAAGAGCTAATGGCGCAAGTATAAAACTTAATGTTGCCGCTGCACCTCCAAGATCCATTAACATTTGAGAAAGATATTGCGGATGTCTTACTATTTTAAATGGACCACTAGTAATCAATTTATGATCTTTTTTTATTGCAATATCTTGTGAATAATTTTCTCCAAGAACTTTGAATGCCCATATCTGTAACCAGGAAAATACGATATATAAACACAACGCAATTATTCGAAGGGGCTGATTAGTGTTTCGGTATTCAAAAGTTCCAATCTGAAAAACGCTTATGATCAAAACGACAAGTGTAATTGTAGATAAGACAAGGGGAAGTGTTTGCAGATAAGTTTTAGGTTTATCCTTATAAACCCCGACTTTATCTTTTATGCCCTGTTTAGCTCCTCTAAAATTTGCACCAAATGTTGCTATAATATTCAAACCAATTATAATGTTTATGGGATCCATATTGCTCTGCATCTTTTTTGTAAAATTAAAAATAATTGATGTTTAAAGATAGTTATTAAACCTGTGATCAAAGAATTGCATCCTGATTAGTCTTTACAATAGAATCAATTAAGATATTTACTCGACTTAATTAATGGCGGAAATAAAAAGTACTTTTAATTCCCAGTAAAAAGGGAAAGTTTAAACTATTTTTCCAGACTTTTTCATAATCGCAGTCCACTCTTCCAAACTTAGTTGTTCAGATTCCTCAATAAGCATGATTGGAATGTCATCTTCGATCCTGTAACGTCTTCTTGTATTCTTATCTACGGAAACAAGTGTGTTTCCATCTAATACCAAATCAGCTTTTGTTTCTGGGCAGCAGAGTATATCTAATAATTCTTTACTAACCATTTTATTCCTTTCAAATTTTACATCAAAAAATTAAGGTAAGATAACTGAAAATCAAAACCAGAGAAATAGAGAGTTATGAAATTAAATATGGCAGGACTTTTCAGAGCTGCAATTGAGAAAGTGTGCCTCCGCCTATTGTTATGGTTATCGATTTTTCTTATGTTAATACCGGTTAAACAATTAGCATAATACGCATTAACTAATTTTTTTGGATTTATTGTAATTCAAATTTTAACTGTTACTAATCAGGAATAAATATGTTTCAAAAATTATTTGTTCTATCTCCTCTATCATCACAATTTTCTACCATAATTGCATAAAAAATGATTAAACTTTCAAAAATCAAATTAATAGAAATTATAAAAGTTAAAGAATACAAATTGCTGGAAGGACTTTAGTGTTGATAAATAGACTAATTAATTTTTATTCACCTACAACTAATTATAGGAGTTCACTATGAATCTTTTCGAACGTGCTAAGAACATTCTTGTTACACCCAAAACCGAGTGGGAAGTAATAAAGGGTGAGCAAGCAACCACCGCAGACCTTTTTACAAAGTATGCTATGATACTTGCTGCGATTCCCGCTATTGCTTCATTTATCGGACAGTCACTTGTTGGTGTTTCTCTCGGACCTTTCGGTTCATTTAAACTTCCAATTGGCAGCGGATTACTTTATGCTGTATTGCAGTATATCCTAACCCTTGTTGGTGTTTATGTATCCGCTTTTGTTATTGATGCATTAGCGCCGTCTTTTGGATCTACAAAAGATATGGTTGCATCACTTAAAGTTGTTGTGTATTCTTCTACTGCTGCATGGATAGCGGGAATCTTTGGAATTATTCCGACAATTGCTATCCTTGGAATTTTAGGATTGTACTCTTTATACCTTCTTTACTTAGGACTTAAAATTGTTAAAGATACACCACAGGATAAATTAGTCGGTTATGTTGTTGTTTCAATAATTGTGATTATTGTTATATATTTTGTGGTAAGGGCTATCGTTGCTGCTATCGCAATGCCAAAATTGGGTGGTTTAGAGGGATTAGAAAATTTTAATTTGGGAAAATGAGGTAAATAAAGATTAGCATTATGATGCTTGCCCTAATTGGGCAAGCATTTTTTTTATTAAGTGTTTTAATTTTTTATAGTGATAAGTTTTTCTAGAAGTTTGATATCCGGTTCGGCATTTATTTTCTTAAAATACTCTAAAGACATGTTAAGATTTTTCTCGCTCTCTTCGGTTTTTCCCATATCTCTATAAAGTAATCCAAGCTCGTGGTAAGTTTCTGCTTGATTCAATTCGTTTCCTGCTTCAACATTCAATCGTAAACTTGTCTGCAAATAATTTTCTGATAGAGGATAATTTTTAAGATTCCGCTGAATTATTCCTTTTATCTTATAGACTTCTGCAATAGTTAATTTATCACTAAGCTTATAAGCAACTTCCATCGCCTTGTCAGCAAAAGCGTTTGCAAGAGAATAATCGGTCATTTGAGAGAAAACATAGGATTTACTTAAATAAACAAATCCTATTATTTGTAAATAATTACTTTCAACAGCAAACGCAAGACTCTCATCAAATTGATTTAGGGCAGATTTATAATCGCCTTTTTTAGTATAAACCATACCAATGTTTTGGTGGATTTCTGCAATTCTTTTTTTATCATCAATTTTTTCGTAACTAATTAATGCCCGCTTAAAATAAATCAGTGCTTCATCAAATAATCCTTTGATGTTATTAACAATTCCAAGATTAATTTCAATCTTTCCTTTTACAATAAAATTGTTTTCATTTATGGATCTACCCAATGCAGATTCAAAATTTTCAATTGCATTTTTTACATCTCCAAGATCGCCGTATATAGTACCTAAAAGATTTTCACACTTTGCAATGCCTTTAATATCATTTACTGATTCAAATAATTCACGTGCCTGCTGAATATAAGTAAAACTATTTTGCCAGTTTGCTTGCCTGCTAAAAATTTCGCCGATAAGTAATTGAGCATGTGCAGTAAGGTCGATAAAATTTTTATCATCACGTGTTAGGGAAATCAATTTTTCATTTATTTCTATCGCGGTTGCAAATTCTCCATTTGTAACTGAAGCTTGACTTAAATAAAGAAGAAGTGAAAAAAAATTTTCTTTTGGAATTCTACTCGCAGAATAAGTGATTAAAAGATCTATTTGTGCACGATAGTTCAATCCATTAGCAACTTTAAAATCTTTCTTGCTGCTTTTTACCTTATGTTTAGAAGCAGCTCCAGTAACTAAAGAAGATTTATATAATGAATGAAATTCTTCAATTTGTTTTTTGTCGAGGAAATCGTGGAGTATTTCTTCAAGATTATTGTTTAACTTATCAGCCAAAATGGTTATTTGCTTATCAATTATTATAAAAAATGTGTAAAGCCTACTGATTTGGGCAACAGTTATGCCAAGAATCTTGGTGGGTACTATATGTGGCAAAATCTTTATTAGTTGACATTTTAGCAATAATTACTCAATTAATCGTGTAATTATTGCTATTGTTAAAAATTTTTAACGTCTCAAATCCAAACAAATCAATTTAATCTGGTGATGACTTCATTTGAACAATTTTCCTCCTGTATCCGTCTTGGGTATAAGCTCCTAAATTAATTACGCTTATTATCTCTCCTTGAAGTCAATATGTATTTGATAAATCCTGAACATAAGGATAATTTGTGTGCAAGATTAAATAATATTCTATTGGATATAATTATGAAAACTTCAAAATACAGAGTAAAACCAAACACCAAGCTTGATCTTTCCAAGTATCGTACAAATGATACTGCCCAATTTAAATCTAAAGATGAGATTAAAGATCAATTACAAAAAAATATTGAGAGTATGACTGAGTTACAGGATAAACTTTATGCTCAGGATAAATATTCACTACTCATAATCTTCCAGGCTATGGATGCAGCGGGTAAAGATTCTACTATCAAACATGTTATGAGCGGATTAAATCCACAAGGCACACAGGTTTATAGTTTCAAGCAGCCATCAAAAGAAGAAATTGATCATGGTTATTTGTGGCGTGTACAAAAAGTTATTCCGGAAAGAGGCAGAATTGGAATTTTTAATCGCTCACATTATGAAGAAGTACTTATTGTAAAAGTTCATAACTTGTTAAAGTTTCAGCAAATTCCTGATGAGTTGATGAATGATAAAATTTGGGAAAACAGATATAAGCAAATAAGCGATTATGAAAAATATCTTTTTGAAAATGGAACGGTGGTTCTAAAATTCTATTTAAATGTTTCAAAGGATGAACAGAAAAATAGATTTTTAGATAGGATTGATGATCCGTCAAAAAATTGGAAATTTTCTGCTGCTGATGTTGAGGAAAGAAAGTTCTGGAAAGATTATCAGAAAGCTTATGAAGACGCAATATCTGCAACGAGTAAAAATTATGCTCCTTGGTACATTATACCGGCTGATAAAAAGTGGTTTGCACGCTTACTTGTTAGTGAGATAATTGTCGAGACTCTTAAAAAATTAAATCTTGAATATCCAAAACTTTCAAAAGAACAAACAGCACAATTACAGCAATCGAAAGAAACTTTACTTGCAGATTGACATAATTCTGCAATTATTTATGTGTAACTAATTTTAATAATTCTTTTATAGAATTAATAATTAAATCAGGCTGCTCAATCTTTAAAAGTTCTTTTGTTCTATAGCCATATAAAACTCCGCAAGTATGCGTACCCGCATTTTTCCCGCATTGTATATCAAGTTCCGTATCTCCAACCATCAAGGTATTTTGGACATCAACATTTAGTTCTTCACAAATCATTAACAAAGGCTCCGGAGATGGTTTATGTGCAATTCCGTCTCGCCTTCCCATGACAAGATCAAAATATTTTTTAAGCTTAAAATGATCAATTATCCTATCCGCCTGATCCTGAACTTTTGTAGTAAGCAAAGATATTTTAATGTTTTGATTTTTAAGTCCAGCCAAAGTCTCTTCCACTCCATCATAAACTTTGGAGTATTTCATCTGTTCAAAGTAGTTGATTTTATAAATCGTAATAAATTGTTCGAAGTCGGGCACATCAATATTGAATGCATCAAAAATATCCACAAAGTGTTTCCCGATCATTAAGTCAAATTTGCTTTCATCAACATTAAAATTTATTCCAAGTTTATTTAAAGTAAAGGCGGTTGCGTTATAAATGGTTTGGTTTGAATCTACAAGAGTCCCATCAAGATCAAAGCAAAAGTGGTTAATAGCTAATTGATTATTTGGTTTCAATTTATTTGATTCTTCCGTTTGGGGACTTAAATATTGTTAGTAATAATAATTAAAAATATTTCTAAAATAATTTAGATAAAATACTTGTTATTAAATTGGAAAAGATGCAATTTTCACCCAATCTGATTAGAAAGAAATTTTGCCAAACCTTATGAGCACAAACATTCTCATTATTTTTTTAAAATAAATAAATTTGTCTCATTACGAATGTGGAAATGGAAAATGTTTCCTTTAGAATTTGAAATTTGCCAATAATCAAAAGTTATTCTGTGGCATAATTTTTATTAAATCATTCAATCAATTTCTAACATAAACTAATGGAGCTATATATGAAAAAATCGTTTCTTCTTTTCGCTTTTGGGCTTTCCTTATTTCTCGGGTTGGGCAATTCTATATTTGCACAAGCTGAACCTGTTTTATATTTTTGTGAAAAATATGGCAATGACGGAGAAGAGGGAGTTAGTGACAGGTTTACTACTGGTTATTTAACTGTAATGGTTAAGTGTGATCATGCTCTTGATCTTAAAAATGTGAAGATACAATTTGATAAATTTAATAACAGAACCAGAGAGTTCGAGTTTTATAAAAACTATAATTATGTGATCGAGCGGGATATGAAATATGTTTTTTTTGAAAAGAATGATGAAAGTGACCTAAAGTTTGAAGATCCTGGATTTTACAGAGTTTTCTTATTAGATGATAATGATAAAACAGTTGCCAGCGCATTAATCGAAATAATCTCAAGATAACTTTGAATAAAATGAATTAAGCGGTACTATGTACCGCTTTTTTTATTTTAAAGACGTAATTAAATCTTACTTTAATAATTAGTAATTTTTTTTATTTGATAATGAATAAACTAAACTTAGGCTGCGGTAAAGATATTAAAGATGGATATGTTAATCTTGATATTGTTGATTACGGCGGAAATCAAATCCACGATATAAACATAATTCCCTACCCTTTTCCGGAAAATTATTTTGAGGAAATCTATGCATCCCACGTGCTTGAGCATATTGATAACTTTAACAAAACAATTACTGAACTTTACAGGATTCTAAAACCAAATGGAATTTTAATTGTGTACGCTCCGTTTTTCTTAAACACAAAGTATTTTGGCGATCCCGATCATAAAATTCCATTCTCAATTCGTACGTTTGATAATTACGAATACATTGGCAATCGCAAACTAAAGTTTTATGAAAAGTGGAAACTTAATCATCGCACCAATTATGAAACCGGAGCTCAGTTTGAAGTGTTGAAAAAGAAATTCATAACATCGCACTTTACTGCGCTTAAATGGATGAACTTTATTGTAAACCTTGAACCAGTTATGTACGAAAGATTTTTCTCGGGAATATTTTCACCCGAAGAAGTTTACTTTAAATTAAAAGCAATTAAATAAATATTCTAAGTGTTACTAAGTGCTTTCAGTGTCTAAGTGGTAAATTACGTTTGCTTTAATTTTAACGCTTCATAAATGATCAGCAACCAACCAATCAAAAAGCAAAAACCTCCAGCAGGTGTTAATATGGCAAAAAATCTTACTCCAGATACGGAATAAATATAAAGTGAAAATGAAAATAAGATTATTCCCAGCAGAAAAAATATTGAAGGCAGTTTAGATTTTATCATAGTGTTTAATGATAATACAAGTAAAACAACAGAATGAATTAGGTGATAAAGCACTCCTGTTTTATAAACCTCCAGCATTTCTGAAGTAATACGTTCTCTAAGTCCGTGAGCGCCAAAAGCACCAATTGCAACCGCTGTAAACCCGGAAACAGCCGAAATAATAAGCCACATTTTTTTATCGTTCATAAATTTCTAACCTTAAATTGAGTTGAATAGTAAAAACAAATTTTATTAACTTTGCCCACAATTTAATAACAACAAAGAAAAAAAATGAAGAAACTACAAATACTAATTCTGCCCTCGCTTTTGATTCTTATCGTCTTTATTATCTATAAATTTTATTTTTCAGGTGGTACCGATCTTGGCTCGTTTGATGATTTTGATCCGAACAACAATGCTGTAAAAGAAATTAAAGTCCAGGTTTTACCGAACCAGAATATTAGTCCAGAAGGCGGCAGTTTTTCCTTTATTGTTGCTGATAAAAATGGGAAAACCATTCAGGCTTTTGGCTCTGCAAGTTTACCGCAAGGTATTGGTGAAGCAGAGACAATTATTCTAAAAGGGCACTTTAATCAAAGCGGATTTTGCACTCATGAAGTTTTAGCTGATTAATTTTTTATGAAGAATTTTGACCTTGTTTCCAGTTACAAACCGTCCGGTGATCAGCCGGAAGCAATAAAACAATTAGTCGAGGGTGTTAATAGAGGAGACAAGTTTCAAACTTTACTTGGAGTTACAGGCAGCGGAAAAACTTTTACAATCTCAAATGTAATTGTTCAGACGAATAAGCCGACATTAATAATCTCGCACAATAAAACTCTTGCCGCACAACTTTACTCGGAATTTAAAGCTTTCTTTCCAAATAATGCTGTAGAGTTTTTCATCAGCTACTATGATTACTATCAACCAGAGGCTTATGTTGTATCACGTGATGTTTATATCGAGAAGGATTTTTCGGTTAATGAAGAAATTGATCGCTTAAGATTAAAAGCTACAACATCTTTAATCGAAGGTCGTAGAGATGTAATTGTAATTGCAAGCGTAAGTTGTATCTACGGTATTGGCGCACCGGATGAATATGCAAAACAAATTATCTTTATAAAAAAAGGTGATAAACTTGATCGTAAAAAATTCTTACGAGAACTTATAGACATTTATTATTCAAGAAACGATGTTGAGTTCAGTCGTGGAACTTTCCGTGCACGAGGCGATGTAGTTGAAATTATTCCTGCTTACCAGGATGAGGAAGCTATAAGAATTGAATTTGGGGATAACGATGTTGAAAAAATTTCTATTATAGATTCAGTCACAGGAAAAATAATTCGCGAAGTTGAATCAGTCCCAATTTATCCAGCAAAATATTTTGTTACTGATCGAAATAAAATGCAAAAAGCTATTTATAATATTGAACAGGAGCTATCTGAACAACTTGATGTCCTGCGTAAAGAAGAAAAATATTTAGAAGCACAACGACTTGAGCAACGAACTAAGTTTGATATCGAGATGATGAAAGAAATCGGCTATTGTTCCGGAATTGAAAATTATTCGCGACATATGGATTTACGTGAGCCAAATTCACGTCCGTCGAATTTGTTTGATTATTTTCCAGATGATTTCCTTTTAATAATTGATGAGTCGCACGTAACTATTCCGCAAGTACGCGGAATGTATCTCGGGGACAGAAGCCGTAAACAAACTTTAGTTGATTATGGTTTTCGCCTCCCATCTGCCCTTGATAATCGCCCGATGAAGTACGAAGAGTTTATGGGTATGCTGAAGCAAGTGATTTTTGTAAGCGCCACTCCTGCAGATTATGAATTGGAAATGAGCGATGGAGTTATTGTTGAACAAATTATTCGCCCAACGGGATTGCTTGATCCTGAAATTGAAGTGCGCCCAATTAAAGGACAGATTGATGATCTTATTGCCGAGATAAGAAAAAAAGCTGCGATCAAAGAACGAACCCTTGTAACGACATTAACAAAAAAAATGGCTGAAGATCTTTCGGATTATTTAGATAAGATTGGAATAAAAGTCCGTTACATTCATAGTGATATTGATTCTCTTGAACGAGTGGAGATACTTAGAGATTTGCGTCTTGGTGAGTTTGATGTTTTAGTCGGAGTAAATCTTTTGAGGGAAGGATTAGATTTACCGGAAGTTTCTCTTGTTGCAATTATTGATGCGGATAAAGAAGGATTTTTACGAAGCGAAAGATCGCTAATGCAAACAGCTGGAAGAACTGCACGAAATGTAAACGGCAAAGTAATTATGTATGCAGATAAGATTACTGAGTCCATGCGAAAAACAATTAGCGAAACAAATCGCAGAAGAAAACTTCAAACAGAGTATAACGAGAAGAATGGAATTGTTCCCGCTACGGTTTATAAATCGATGGAAGAGATTCTTTCTTCAACTTCAATTGCGGATATAAGAAAGAAAGAAGAAAAAGAGAGTTATGGATTTTCCAAGGTTGCTGAGCCAATTCTTAAATACATGAATAAAGAACAGAAAGAAGATTTGATAGACCAGTTGACTGAAGAAATGCACAAAGCAGCTAAAGATCTTGAGTTTGAAAAAGCCGCTAACTTACGTGATGAAATACAAAAGTTGAGGAAACTGGTCGGATAACTTTACGAATTAGCGTCTCTGCGTGAAATTTGTTTTGTTTCTCGCAAAGACGCAAAGCCGCTAAGTAACTTTAATCAAAGTCGGAAAATTATTTGAAATTGATTCGCCAAAGTAAGTTACTTTTTCTAAAAACAATCCTGAGGGAGGTGCTGTAAACTTTGCAGGCTCGTTAGTTTTATTATTTAAATAAAACAAAATATCTTTTTCGGTTTTTCTTCCACGACCAACTTCGGCTAAAATGCCGACAATTCTTCTAACCATTTTCCAGATGAAGTGAGAACCTATAATTCTTATGAGAATTAAATCTCCATCTTCTTTTATTTGAATATCGTCAATCAAAACCTTTGTGGATTTTTCTGTAGGATCATCATCTGAAAATGAAGAATAATTGTTCATTCCTAAAAATAATTTTGAGGCTGATTCCATTTTCTTAAAATCAAGTTCATCCTTTATCCACCAGACAAAATTCTTACCAAAGGCAGTTCGTCTTCTTGATATTTGATACAGGTAACTTCGTGATGTCGCATCGTGCCTTGCATTAAATTCTTTGTTTGTCTTTTCAACTTCCAGAATTGTAATATCATGCGGAAGCATATCATTTAATTTCATTCTTATAATTTCTGGAGCTAGAACTGTTTTCACATCAAAATGCGCAACCTGGCAAAGTGCATGAACTCCACTGTCTGTTCTACCTGAACCTTGTATATCTATGAATGAATCACCAAAAACCTCTTGCGCAACTTTTAGAATTGAGCCTTGAATTGTCTTTGCATTCTCTTGTTTCTGCCAACCAGAATAACGAGTTCCTTCATATTCAATAAAGAGTTTGTAGCGCGAATAATTCTGATTTGATATTTTACGTTTATCCGCTGTAAATGGTTTGCCTTTAAATTGACCGCCGGATTTATTCTTAAACTGATTCTTCGAATAAAATTTCTTGCCTCTCAATCTAGTCTCGCTGTTTCTTCTGCATAATCAAATTGAGTTTCATAAACTCTAACTTTTATAGATGAAATGTTTGAAGGTAATGATGTTTTCTTAATTTCTGATAACAGATAACTGCAAATGTTTTCTGCAGTTGAATTAAAATCCACAATAACCTTTTTTGAATTCATCTTTTCTAAAAATTCAATAACAATCTTGTCCTCAATGTTTACCATAAAAGAATGATCAAGTTTTTCTATTACAGGATTGATAATCTTCTCTATATCATAATAATCAATTACCATTTGATTTTTGTCTAATTCACCTTCAAACTCAACTATCATTTTATATGAATGGCCGTGAATATTTTTACATTGTCCAAAATGTTCTGGAAGCCTGTGTCCCATTTCCCAGCGAAATTCTTTTGCTATTTTCATTATACACCTTTTGTTTCCGGATGCCAGATAAACTTATGCATCTGAAGTTGAAATCTAACATTTAATTTATCTTCTAAAATCCAATTAACTAATTGAACTGGTTCAAGTTTTCCAAAGACTACTGAGAAAAGTAATTCACATTTTTTATCTAAAGAATATTTTGAGATGATTTCTTTTGTCCAACCATAATCTTCTCTGCTTCCAATTACAAACTTTAACTCATCAGCTGGTTTTAAATAATCAATATTTTCATAAAGATTTTTCTTTCCCATTCCGCTTGATGGACATTTTAAATCCATAATTATCTTGACACGCGGATCAATATTCTGGATCGATAAACTTCCACCCGTTTCAATTAAAACTTCAAATCTTTCATCACAAAGTTGTCTCATCAACTCCAAACATTCTTCCATTTGAACTAAAGGTTCACCGCCCGTTATTTCTACAAGACTACAACCATACTTTTTTATTTCTGAAATTATCTCAGGGATCGAAATATCTTTTCCTTCATAAAAAGCATATTCTGTATCGCAATAAGTACATCTGAGGTTACAGTAAGTTAAACGAACAAAGACGCATGGAAGTCCGGCTGCAGTGCTTTCACCTTGAACTGAATAATATATCTCATTAACCTTAAGCATAAAAAGTTTTATTTTTACTCGATTTTCCCAACATTTAAGGGTAAAATTACAAAACATCGGTTTGACTTCAAACGAGTCAATGCCTATATTTGGCTCACATTTTTTAACATTATATAAGGTTTTTTGTAAATGGCTCACCATAAATCGGCAAAGAAGAGAATTCGTTCATCTGAAAGAAAAAAAGTAATAAATAAAAGTACAGATTCAAAAATTAAAACTGTTTTGAAAAAAACTTTAGCTACAACCACCAAAGAGGAAATGGAAAAAATTTACAAAGAGGCTGTTGCAACAATTGATAAAGGCGCTGCTAAAGGAAGATTGCATAAGAATAATGCGGCAAGAAAAAAATCTAAATTAACAAAGCATCTAAATAAACTTACCGCTGTAAAATAGTTTTATTTGTAAAATAATAATTTTTAAAAGCTCTTCAACTGAAGAGCTTTTTTATTTTAGATATCGCTCAGAAATTCTTGACCTTGTGGTTCGGGAATATAAAATCTTATTGGTTTAATTTTTCCATCTTTATCTTTTTCAGCTTTAACTTTTTTCTTTATCAAGACACTATGTTCAATTATAACATCATCCTCAACAAAACAACCAAACAAGTAGCTTGTACCTTTAATCAAAACTCTCTTACCAATGCGCAAAGGAAAATCATCGCTGCCTGTCATATTCACACTTGATTCAATAGTTGTATTGTTATCAATTACAATATTACCTTTAATAATATCGCCCCAAAGGATATCTACATTATCGCCAATCTTTAATCGTTGATCAGGAAAACAAGACAAATGAACGGTCCGCCATACTTTTACATTTGTTCCAAAGATCACATTCCCGTTCACATAACATGCTCTTCCAAATTCCAGATTATAATTTAATTTGACGCCATCTCCTATATATGCACCTTTACCAATTTTTATATCTAAGGGCGTACCTTTATTATCCATTTCAATAAGATCATTTACCACAGAATCGTGTATAAAAAAATCGTCGGGATCATCTATTTCTATTATGTCTTTTAGCTTTTCATAAACATTTCTTCTTGCAATTTCATCCATTTCTTTAAGAACAGATTTATTGTTAAATCCCATAACAACGTACTGATTCTTTGGACTAACAGCCCCGACAGAATAACCTTTTAAATTAAATAAAGATATCAGATCCGTAATGTAAATTTCGTTTTGTGCGTTATCACTTGAAATATTATAAATCAGTTCAAGAAGCTTTTCAAACTTAAAAGCGTAAACACCGGAATTAAATTCTTTAGTTTCGATTAATTCTTTTTTTGAATAAGAATAGATCTTATTTCTATAAGATATTTTATATAGTTCATCATCAGGTAAAGCAAGGATATCTTTGTATTCCAAAATCTTAATAACATTTCCTTCATCACTACCGGCACTGCTATCTTTTTCATCTTTATTTTTTACCCTTATAATTCTTCCATAAGAATTGAGGAAAGGATCGCCTTCATAAATTCCGGTTAGTACCATCATATCATTACCGGATGAAATAAAATCAGTTTTAAATTTTTTCATCGAAGCATCATCAAGCAGGCCCATATCGCCGGGCAATACATAAACTATTCCCTCAACAAAATCTCCCATTATTTCTTTTAAAGCCACTTGTACGGCGTGTCCTGTTCCATTTTGCTTTTCCTGAAACGCAAACTTATTTGATTCATGTTTACCAATAACATTCATTACATCTATAGCTTTTATCCCAACGACAATAACTGTATTAATATTTTCGATTCCAAGACGGCAGGCATTATAGACTCTTTCAACTGTGGGGATCTCCCAAATTTTATGAAGCATTTTTGATTTTTGAGATTTAATTCTTTTACCATGACCAGCTGCAAGTACGATTGCAACTTCGTTTAATGTACTAAATCGTGTAGAAAGTTTTTTAGCTTTTGAATAAACTTCCAATACATTATTATAATTCATTAAGTTCTCCAGAATAGATTTTTTATTGAACAAATTGCATGGAAAAATTAATTAAAGCACATTCCTATTCCAAATGATTGGATTTTATTGTTTTGCTGATATTATTAATTTTAAAAACTTATTTATTAATTAAAAGGAAAGATAAATGTACAGATTATCGGCTATCACATTCTTATTTATTTTTTTATTTAGTGCTGCTACTTTTTCTCAATCACGGGGGTTTGGATTGGGAATTATTCTTGGAGAACCAACCGGGATATCAGCTAAATATTGGACCACGGGATCTACTGCTTTTGATTTTGGTTTAGGATACTCATTTGAAAAAAACAGCAAGGTGCATTTACATGCAGATTATTTATTTCACATAAAAAATATTTTTAACTCACAAGAAGATATAGCATTATATTACGGTCCTGGCGCAAGACTAAGATTAGTTGATGTAGGTGATTCTCGATTAGGATTTCGGTTTGATGTTGGACTTGTTTGGATACCAAGAAACGCTCCGATAGATGTATTAATTGAGATTGCACCATTACTTGATATCATTCCCGAAACTGATTTTTCAATCAATGGCGGCTTAGGTGTAAGATATTTCTTTAACTAATATGTTTATCCGGTTTAATTGATCTAAAGAAAGCAATATTTAATCCAAAAGTAAACCAGATTAGTGTTGTTATCTCATGATCCCAAAAATTTAGTTCAGTTAAACCGGAAACTAAAAATCCACAGAACGCAGCAATTGTTCCCAAGGCATAGGAAGAAACAAAGGGCATATTTTTACTTTGGTTAAATATTTTTAAGTCTATTGCAATCATTTTATAAAATAAAAATACTACTGAAAGAAGCCCAAACAAACCTAAAGTAACAAGGACATGAATAAAATTGTTATGCATATGTCCTTGTATTTCTTTATGGTAAGGCTGTTTGTACTGTTTATAATAATTAGCTAGATCAATATCACCGACTCCAACGATAGGGTGATCTTTAAAGATCTTTATCCCGGCTTTCCACAGTGCTATCCGTGTAAAGTTCGAAGGATGATTTGGATCAAAAATTCCCAACAATCTGCTCTTTTTATTTTCAACCCTACTAACAATAAGTGAATTATTAAAAACATTCATTGATGATGCTCTGTAACCTAGTTTTATTTTATTTGAAGTATAAAATTTATTAGAATCATTTTTTTCAATTACATAAACATTACCATCCTGTAAGGATGCAAAATATTTTTCAGCATCATTATCCATTTGAATGATGGATTTAATTGTACTAAGATTATTAATATATGATATTCTTAATGAATCTATTTTATAAATATCTAAACCTTTGCCGGCCTCGATAAATAAATAATTAGAGAAATAATAGACGAAATTATTTTTTAAAGAGTCCTTAATAAAAGCAGCCCCTTCAGGAAGTCCATTTTTTAGTTTGAAAAAGCTATAACCCGTCTCTGGATTGGCTAAAAGCAAATAAGTTGAATCAACGTAAATTTGAGAAGTTGAAGCAAAGAGTGGATAATGAATTTTTTGACGAAGATTTTCGGGATTAGTAAAAACGGTTAACCCGCTGTCTTTATCAAGGATATAAAAGTTTCCGTTTGCCACTGTTTGAGAACAGGTATAACCGGAAGAAAATAGCTCTCCCATTTCTTTTAAATCATCATTTACTTTTTTGAATAAAATGAATCGGCTATCAACTAATCCGGAGAGATAATAATCATCTTTCCAATGAAAAAAATTTATTACGGCGGAAGGAAGTTCAAACGATTTAATAAATGATGAATCTTTAAATACCAACAATCCTTTATTATAATCACTAACAATCAGAAGATCGCCGAGTTTAAATGAATCATAAGCTTTGCCTTCAGTATTTATTGTTTGAATGAACTTAGCATTATCTGATTTTAATGAATAAATATTAATTTGACTAATATTCTTTTGTGTTACTAGAAAAATTAAAACTAAAACTAAACCCGCTGTAATTATCTTCCATTGTTTTTTCAATATTAAAACTATAAGTATACCTGCGGCAGCACCCATCCAGCCTGTACGCTTATAAGTTGAAAATAATGCCAACGTTGATAAAACAAATCCGATTAACAACAACAGTTTATTTCTGATTGGGGTTTTTTCATTTAAAAGAAATGCGAATAAAAAAATAACGGTAAAACTTATTATCTCACTTGCCGTAATTGGATACTGAAAAATTGATGGACCTGATTCAGTTATGCCATAAAGATCTTTTAGATAAAATTGTAAAGAAAAATAAAGATATATGAAAACGGTTATTATTGTTCCACCGAGATAAATTTTAAATACATTTTTTGCATCATTATAATTATTTACCGATGCAATGATTGTATAAATAATCGGTATTAGTAAAACATGTTTTAAAAGATTGTGAAAAGAAGCTGCAAAATTAGATGAAAATATTGTGGATAATATTTCTGCTAAAATATACCATACAAAAGCAAACTCTAATCCTGTTTTAGAAAATTGATTCTTTTTAGTTACCGCTGCTTTTATCAATATCAAAATCAGAGCACCATAGTAACCAACTTGATTTACAAAAATTGAATTGCTGATACTGAGCAAAAAAATGATCATAAAAACAAAAATCGCAGAATCAATAATTTTTGTAATGGAGGATTTATTTTCAAACATCATTATCTCTAAACTGCATATCGTATAGTTTTTTATAAAGTCCTTTTTCCTGCATTAATAATTCCTCGTGTGTACCCCTTTGAATAATTTTCCCTCTATCTATTACAAGAATATTAGTCGCATTTCTTATTGTACTTAAGCGGTGAGCGATAACAAATGTAGTTCGGTTTTTCATTAATCGTTCAATTGCTTCCTGGACAAGAATTTCAGATTCGTTATCAAGTGCAGAAGTAGCTTCATCAAAAATCATTATCTCAGGGTTCTTTAATAAAGCTCTTGCAATAGTCAATCTTTGCCTCTGACCACCAGAAATCATAATTCCCCGCTCACCGATTATTGTATCATAACCAAGTGGCATTTCAGTTATAAAGTCGTGTGCATTAGCCATCTTTGCGGCTTCTATCAACTTATCTTTAGGAAAATTCTGTAAACCGTAAGCTATGTTATTAAAAATAGTTGTATTAAATAAAAATGTTTCTTGAGTTACAATCCCCATTTTAGATCTTAAAGATTCAACAGTTACATCTTTAACATCTTGTCCATCAATTATAATTTTTCCGCTTGTAGGATCATAAAATCTTGGAATCAAATCAACCAGGGTGGATTTGCCGCCGCCGCTGGGTCCAACTAAGGCAAGTATATCGCCTTTTTTAACTGAAAAATTTAGATGGTCAAGTACCAATTCATCAGCATCTTCATAATGGAAAGACACATTTTCAAACTTTACCTCATTATCAAATCTTGGTAAATCTATCGAACCTTCCTTTGTTTTTATTAATGGCTCAGTATCAATTATTTCAAAAATTCTATCTGCAGCGGCACTTGCTTCCTGAATTCTATTATTAACACTGCCAAGTTCTTTTATTGGAGGCATCATCTGAAAAATTGCGAATAGAAATCCAAGGAACTGACTGGCATTAAGACTTTTTTCCTGTAAAACCAAAAGTCCTCCGTAGTAAATTATTACTGCGCCGATAATAATGCTAAGTAATTCTGTTACTGGTGAAGAAAGATTTCTGATACGCACAGTTTTGAGCACCATATTAAAATAATTTTTTGTTTCATCCATAAACCTTTTGTTCTCATAGTTTTCCATACCGAATGCTTTTACAATTTTTACTCCAGAGATAGTTTCCTGCAGTACACTTGTAATATCACCTAATTTAATTTGAAGCAGAGTCGTCAATTTTTTTAGTCGGCTTCCAAGCCAAGCGATAAGTAAACTGGAAATCGGAACAATGATAAGAGCAAACAGGGAAAGCTTCCAACTAATGCCAATAGCAATTGCAAGAAACACTATGATGGTTAAAGGTTCTTTTATAAGATTAGAAAAGGTTGCAGAAATACTTGCCTGTACAATTCCAATGTCATTTGTAAATCGGGAGATAAGATTTCCCACTCTTTCTTTTTTAAAATAACTTATAGGTAGTTTATGCAAGTGCTGATAAGTATCGTCGCGGAGATCTTTCATAGAAGCATATTCTACATAAGCCATGAAGTATGATTGTGCGTAAGAAAAAATATTTTTAAACAGAAACGATATAAATATTACAATACAAATTTTAAAAAGAATATCAGTTTTTGCGCCACTTAATATATAGTGATTAAAAGTATTGGATATACCATCCTTTATTCCTGTTATCCAAGCAGGAAGAATACCAGAAGTTTGGTTTAAATGAGAAACTTCCTGAACAGTTTGTTTTGCCGCTGATTCCTGAAACAAAGTATCAAGCAATGGAATGGTTAGGTATACAGATAGACCATTTAGTATCGCAAACAGAATTGTAAAAACAAAAGTTAAAGAAATATGACGCCAGTAGGGTCGTGTGTATCTTATTATTCTTAAATAAGTATTCAATTTATTTATTAGTTTTATTTATAAGCTGGTGCTGTTTCTATATTCCAGAAATGTTCCTCAAACCACAGCCACCGATTATTTTTATTGTTTTATAATCTTCAAGCAGGCTAATTTTTATAAGCCTAATAAAGGAATCTTTACCAAAGCCTTCATCAAATATCAGTAAGTCACCTATTAGCGCAAAATGTTTATAACCAACTCCATCAAATATTTTTACTGTTTTTTTCTTTTGTAAATCAAATATTACAAGTAAAGATTTTATAGGATTTGGAGAGGAAGATTTATTTCCAATTTTATCTGATACAAGAAGAATGATATCTTTATTATTTTCTGCCCAACCAATTTGCTTAATTTCTTTATGTACAAATCTCGTTTTTATTAATTTAGCTGTCTTTATTTGTTTTATCTGAACCGAATCATTTTTTTCCAAAATGGTAAACATTCCGTTGGGTGAAATATACTTCAGTTCAGGAAATTTAGTTACCGGATATCCATCTTTTGTAATATCAAATATTTCATTTTTATCTGATAATAATTTTCCAAATTTATTATAAATCTGAGTGTTTTTATTTATATACGAAGCAATTGTTTTATCAATAGAATTAATAATTAATGTAAACCTATCATCAACCGTCCAGAAACAAATTATTTGTATCCCCTCATCAAGTTGATTAATAAGATCAACCTTATTTGATTCAATATCTATTCGATATAATTGTCCTTTCTCAATTGCTGGTTGAGATGATTTTAATCGCTGTGTTTTTTTTGTGATAAAGTACGCTGATTTCCTATCACCTGATATTAAAAGGTCTAATACCTTTTCATCATCGTGCCGCCAAAATATTTTTGATTTTCCTGTTGTAATATCATACTTATAAATTGAAGGTAAACCGGAAAAGTTACCAACAAATAAAAAACTCTTAATCTCACTTAGTTTTGCTTTGGCAATTTCCTGATCTAATTGAATGTTTTCCTGATCCTCATTCTTTTCAGTGCATCCCAAAACAAACAGCAGCATAATGAAAATAAAAATTTTATTCATATAAGATTTATTGTGCTAATTTTAGTAAACCATTAAGAATAAAATTAATTAACTTCATAAAAATTCCCCACAACGGGCTGTATATAAATAAAAGAAGTAAAATGGATCCATAAAGACCCAGACTAAAAATTTTTGAAGTAAGTTTATTTGGCCATAAGTCAAAAATAATATGCGAACCATCTAAAGGTGGTATTGGTAAAAGATTAAACGCAAAGAGAAAAATGTTGAAAAATACTCCGTACCAAAATATATTAATTAAAAATTGATTTTCAGTTAAATGAAAGTTAATAATGAAGTAGAAAATCAGAAAGAAAATCAGCGCCAGTATAAGATTTGCAAATGGTCCTGCAGCAGATACATAAGCGTCATCGCGAAAAACATTTTTAAAATTTTTTCTATCAACCGGCACCGGTTTTGCCCAGCCAATAAGTGCTATCCCTGTTGCAAATGAAGCTATCGGCATAATCAAAGTTCCAATTAAATCAATATGTTTAATAGGATTAAAAGATAGTCTGCCTTGATTTTTAGCAGTTGGATCTCCCATTTTATTTGCAACAAAAGCATGGGCAAACTCATGAAAAGTAATAGAGAGTATGAACATTGGTAGAAAAGTAATAAAAGAAATTAATCGTTCACTTATTTGAATATCCGGCAATCTAACCTCGTGGATGAAATTGTTTATGAATTTGTTTTATATAATCACGATCTATGTGTGTATAAATTTGCGTAGTAGAAATATCTGCATGACCTAACATTTCCTGCACTGCTCTTAAATCAGCACCGCCTTCTAACAGATGCGTTGCAAAAGAATGACGAAATGTGTGTGGATGAACTTTCTTCATTATACCGGCATCTTTAACATAACGATCAATAATTTTCCACACACCCATACGTGAAAGTTTTGTCCCTCGTGAGTTTAGGAAAAGACAATTTTCACTTTTCAACTTTTTCATCAAAAGCGGTCTGCTTTTGGTTAGATATTTTTTAATCCATTTTACAGCACTTGAACCAATGGGAATTATTCTTTCCTTTGATCCCTTTCCAAAAACTCTGATAACTTCTTCTTGAAAAAATAGATCTGATATTTTAAGATCCATTAGTTCTGATACTCTCGTACCACAAGCGTAGAACAACTCAAGAATAGCTTTGTCCCGTAATCCCAATTTATCATCAACATTTGGTTTTGATAAAATTGCATCTACTTCATTAATGTTAAGAACAGTCGGCAATTTTTTAGAAAGTTTAGGTGCTCTTATTTTATCGATAGGATTTTTTATAATGTAATTATTTTTTACCAGATATAAAAAGAAACCTTTAAGTGATGAAAAGTATCGTGCAGTAGATGTACTTGTCAATCCAAATTCTTTTAATGTCCTAAAGAAAGCTGTTATTTTATCTGAAGAAATATTTGAAGGATCTGAAATGTTATAGTTTGACAAGAACGAAATGAAAGCTAAGATATCAATTTTGTAAGATGATACAGTGTTTTCGGAAAGATTTTTTTCAAGCCTTAGATAAGTAAGATATTCTTTAAGGAACAACTCCATTAGTTGTCTTTATCCCTACTAATTCCTTTTTCAGCTTCGTCCTGCTTTGGGTACTTAATTCTTTTGTGATGCTGACTTATTAATATTGAAAGAAATGCTTCTTTCATTTTACTTATATCACTAAAAGTTACCGGGGCATTATCCAACTGCCCTTCCTTTAAGCGCGAATTAAAAATATTATTTATCATATTTTCAACTTTTTGTGCATCCGGTTCGGTTATAGATCTTACTGCTGACTCACATCCATCAGCCAACATAACAATTGCTGTTTCTTTGCTGTTTGGCTTTGGACCGGGATATTTATATTCATCTGCATTTATTTTATCCTCACCATAAAGTTCCTTTGCTTTTTCATAAAAGTAAGTAATTGTAGTTGTTCCATGATGCATTGGTATAAAATCAATTAATTCATCTGGAAGTTTATTCTGACGAGCAAGTTCAATGCCTTCATGAACATGTCTTATAATCATTTGTACACTTTCTTCGGGGCGTAAATTTTCGTGTACGTTTTGATTATTAAGTTGATTTTCTACAAATCCCTGGGGCGAAATTGTTTTTCCAATATCATGATAATATGCACCAACTCTTGCTAATAATGTATTAGCACCAATTTTCTCTGCGGCTGCTTCAGCTAAAGTACCTATTGTCATCGAGTGATTAAAAGTTCCCGGCGCTTTTCGTGCAAGATCTCTTAGTAATGGTCTATCGAAATTTGATAATTCTAACAAGGTCAAATCAGTAGTAATTTTAAATAACTTCTCAAAGAATATCAAAAGTCCGTATGTTAAAACGGGGCTTATCAGTGCATTTGAAGAAGCAAAAGCAAATTCAAGAAGCATAGTTTCTGCGGTTGCAAATCTTTCTAATCCAAATGCCAATATAGAGGCACCGTATCCAATAAGAATGAATAAAAACGAACGAAAGATTTGTGTACGGTTTTTAATATCTCTAACAGTGTAAACAGATAATCCGCCAGCGATGAAATTCATTGCCATGAATGTATAATCATTACCTCTTAATGCTCCCACAATTAACGAGAGAATTACGGTAAGATAAAAACCAACACGTGAATCAAACACTATTGTAAATATCATCGAGGCGGCAGGGACAAAAATAAGATATTGTATTGGTGCTTTAACAGTTATTTGATTGATAAGAAAAGTAACAAACGAGATAAATACTATCAGGAACGAGATTAAAATTATTTTGGTGTTATCATAAAATATTTTTTTTCTAAAAAGAAAAAGATAGATTGAGAGCAGAGTAATAAAAAAAGCTATGTGAAGAAATTTTCCTATAAATTGAAGCAGTATTCCCTCCTGTCCTGTGGTTTCACCTTTAGCTTCTTTATAGGAATCGATTTTTAGTTTTATCTGCTTAGTTATACGATCATGCTTGGCTATAATTCTTTCGTTTTCATTAATAATTCCGGAATATTTAGAAACATTATTTTTTGCCTGTTCAATTTCTATATCAGTTGCATTTTTATCAAAAATAAAGTTTGGATAAACAAAATGAAGTGTGAACTCTACTAATGCCGCTTCTGTTTCTTCCGAATAATTTAAATCATGTATTTTATTTTTTATCTCTTTTCTCGCTTGATCATAAAATAAATATTTACTCACTGGTTCAATCTTATCGACATTTCCTTGCCTTGTGGCGACACTATCTTTTATTTTTGTTTCACTTTGTAGATTAAGTATCCCACGTTTACTAACAGCATCAACAATTAATCCTGCTGCAGCAAATATATTATTTAATGATCTTTCTCTTCCTTTTAAAGATTCATTTTGTTGTTTTCTTATTATTAGAAAGCTGGTAAACGCTTTAGTACTAAGAAATGTGGGATTTAAATATGTTTCTGTTTCTTGTTTAAGGTTTTCATCGATAACACTGATAATATATTCAGCAAATGTCTTTAATGAATCACTTCCTTTAATAGAGATATATTTTACTACAGGGTAAACAGATTTTTCTGCTTCTTTTAATTCTGCCTGATAAATTAATTTATCTTTAATAATTGGGAAACTGAATGTTGCAATTAAATCATCGTTAGTCCAAATTGCGCCCTCGGTAACCTCCGATTCTATGGATTCTCCACGGGGAAACATTAAAACAATAAGGATTACTGTCATTAATGCTATCAAAATTTTTCTTTTTATTCCTACCTGACGCATTTGGTTTTTTTCTAAACTCATTTTTTTGATTTTGCTTTTAATAGTGTTTCAAGAAATTCTGAAACACCGTCTTCGTTATTAGTTTTTTCTAAAACATGATCAGCGTTGCGTTTTAGCTCTGCAATTGCATTTTTAACAGATATCTTAAGGGCTTTTGTTTCGAATAAACTTAAATCGTTGTACCAATCTCCCACCACAGCAGTATTGAATTCTTTTAAGTTTAAATGTTTAATCAATCTTAACAACGCTTTACCTTTAGACGAACCTGATTTTCTAATCTCAAGATAATAAATTTCATCGTTAGAATGTGATCTAAAGAACGAAATAGAACATCCTAATGTAAATGGAAAACTGAATTTATCTCTTAAATATTCCACGGTTCTTTTATTGTCTCCCGCAAAAACAATTTCAAGAGTTTGTGAAGTATAATCATCATAAGATTTTACTTCTTTATAAACAGCACCATATTTATCCAATAACTTTGGAATAACAGAATTAGATTCAGTATAATAAATTGCATCTGCATGACAAAGTGCAATATTAACAAGATATTTATCAGATAACTCAATAGCTTTTTTAACATGCTTCTGTTTTAAAAATGATCGGTAAACAAATTCTTTACTGGAATTACTTTTTATTACAGTGCCATCCAGTGAAATTAATGGAGTGTGGATATTTAGTTCCTCCGCTAAAGGTATTAAAGCAGAATGTAATCTTCCCGAAGCAAATGAAAACATAACTCCGTATTTTTTTAATTCCTTAATTAGCTGTTTTGTTTGTTCCCCTAATTCGCCGTTATCACTAATCAGGGTTCCGTCAACATCAAAAACAACAAGATCAATATTTTTTAATCGATCGAACTTTAACATTTTATTTTACAATTGTTTTCCAGCCAATTTTAGAAAGATTTTTATAGATAATAAAAATGGAAATTATTGCTACAACTAAATAAATTAAAAATGAGTTAAACTCGCCAATAATTAATTTCCCAGTACCAAATAAAAATGAATAAACTAAAATAACTCCAAATAACGAGTTAATAAATAACCTTAAAAAAACAGAATTGCTTTCAACTACCGGAAGTTGTGATGATATTTTTTTCCACATTACTCCGCCCGGGTTAATTTTTATAAAGAATGATTTCAACACTTCTTCGCTTGTTGGTTTTGTTAAAAATGTAACTGTAAGCCAAACTAATGTTGTGCCCGGTACTATTATATATTAACTGTATGGGAATAAAATTCCATAACTTTTTAATATTGGGAAGATGATAAACGGAGTGATCATAGCCGAAATTTCTGACCAGACATTTATTCTCCACCAGAACCAGCGAGATACCAAGGGAGATTTCTTCCTGATAGAAAAAATTCCTGAGTGCTTTTCCCTGCTCTTTGGGAATAATAAATTCCAATAAGTAATGAGATTACGAAGTAAATTATTATTATCAGATAATCTATTGCTGACAAGTTTACCTCTTCAATTTTGTTTTGTTTTTTAAATTATTGAGTCTTGAAAAACAATTAATTCAACCCATCTCTTTTCTTGATAGTGAAGCTAAGAATGAACCAATTAATAAAGTAACCGAAACACCGATCAAAATAAACCACGTCCAGGCAACCAACTTTAAACTGATTACTGCAATCATCACAAATATTCCGGATGCAAATCCAGCTAAAGCATCCTCTTGTTTTGCCCTCTTGTTTAAAAGACCAAGAAGAAATGTTCCGAGCAATCCGCCGTATGTAAATGAGGCTATACTTAATGCAAGTTCAACCACTGCTTTTGAACTTTCCATAAAAAAAAATGCTGAGATGATCAGCATAATTGACCAGAAAATTGTTAATGATTTAGAAATAAATAAATTTTTCTTCTCATCATTAACTTTTCTAAAAGGTAAATAAAGATCCATCATTGTAGATGATGCCAAGGAAGTAATTGAACCGGCAAGTGTCGAAAGAGCTGCTGCAAATAATCCTGCAATTATAATTCCCTTTACACCCGATGGAAGAACCTCAATAATAAACTTGGGAAAAATTTCATCCGATCGAATTTCCATCGGACCATAGTATGCAAACAAAAGAACGCCAAGAATTAAAAACAGTGTAAATTGAAAAATTACAACCACGCCTGTGGTAATAAGGGCTTTCTTACTGTCTTCCAAACTTTTTGCGGCAAGTAATCTTTGCACGATAAGTTGATCAGTTCCGTGAGACGACATTGAAAGAAAGGCACCACCTATTAATCCACTTAATAGAGTATATGGTTGAGAAAAAAATCCCGCAATGCCTTTATCAAACCCCAAGTTAAATATGCTCATCTTTTTTAAAATATCAGGATTAGAAAATAATTGTCCCAGACTAACCGGCAAATGATTACTCAAAATGATACCGGCTAAAATTGCACCTCCGATGTAAATAAACATTTGTACCGCATCAACCCAAATAACTCCTTTAAGCCCACCGGTGTATGTATAAAGCAATGCAACAAAAGCAATAATAACGATTGCGATCATAGGAGAAATATTTAGAAGAAGATAAAGGGGAATTGCAGTTGCAAAAAGTCTAACACCATCAGAAGCTGTGCGGGTAAATAAAAAAACTATGGATGCAAATGATCTTGTTTTATTTCCAAATCTATTTTGAAGATATGAATATGCAGTAGTCAAATCGCCCTTATAATAGGCAGGCAAAAATAACAAAGCAATAATTATTCTTCCAATAAGATATCCAAAAGTTAACTGGAGAAAATTAAGGTTTGTTAAATAAGCAAGTCCGGGGATAGAAATAAAAGTTAATGTACTTGTTTCGGCGGCAACAATTGAAAAACTTATCACCCACCAGGGTACTTCTTTAGATCCAATGAAATAATCTTTAACAGTTTTTTGTCTGCCTCCGCTAATTCTTCCCAATGCTGCAATTGATATCAAGTACGCAGCAATGATCATATAATCTAATGCGGAAACTTGCAATTATCACCGCCCCAAATCTTGCAATGCCTGCTCAACGCTATCGGTAACATTTAAAACTCTATCAAGCTGAGTTATCTTAATTAATATTCGAACCTTTTCTGAAGGTGCTGCTAATCTTATTTGTCCTTCATTCGCCGATAGTATTCTGTTTGCTACGAGTATTGAACTTAAACCAGAGCTGTCGCAGCTCTCAACTTCACTAAGATCAATTATTAATTTATTTACTCCTTCAACTTTAAGTAACATTGTAAACTCACCCTTAAGTAATCCCGAAATATTTGTGTCCAATCTTTTTTCATTCAGTTTAAAGATTGTAATGTTTCCAACTTGTTTTGTCTCGAAGTTCATTTAAACACCTTAAAACATTTTTAAACAATTTAAGAAATTATTGTACGATTTATCCGGATCAACAGCGTTATTTGTGATTTGAAAATTATAAAATTTATCCGCTCCTTTTTTAGTAAAGCCAATTCTTATCTTAGCCTTAACAAGATTTGCAACATAACTGAAAAACAAATTGTCTTTTCTATTAAGGTCAATAACTCCATCATATTTCATTTCGGCAAGTTTGCTAATCAATTTATGATTTGGAAGATCAAGCCTATTTAAATCCGCGATACCTATTTCCAAAGCTTTATTTCTAAACTTAGCCGGCAGTAAACTAATTCTATAATCTTTTGTAAGAATTTTTATTGTTTTATTAATAAGCTCAAGATAATCTAAAACAAAAAAACAATGACGAAAATCCCTTTCATCTTCCGGCATAAGTATAAGAAATGTTCCGGACCGTTTTAATGCGGCTGAAAATGATTGTTCACTTAAAACAATATTTTTTAATTGTCTTGATATAAGGTAGCGTGCTGTTTTTTCTTTAATCATTTCAATCATAATCATTCATTCTCTTTTAGCATTTTTAAAAACTCATCCTCGTTTAAAATTTTAATTCCAAGCGATTCGGCTTTAGATAATTTTGATCCGGCTTTTTCTCCAGCAACAACATAATCAGTACTTTTGCTAACAGTAACAGTCACTTTACCACCAAGGGCTTTGATTTTTATTCCGGCTTCATCTCTTGAAAAAGAACTAAGCGTACCAGTTAAAACAAAAGTTTTATCTGTTATTGCAGATTTTTTTATCGTTCTTTTTTCTGAAAAGAATTTTAATCCAGCTTTTTTCAGATCATAAATTAACTGAACATTTTTTTTATTTGCAAAAAAACTTTTAATACTATTGCTTATACTTGGGCCAATTTCATAAATAGAAGAAATTTCATCTACCTTTGCTTCAATAATATCATCAATGGAGCTAAAGTGATCTGTAATTTTTTGTGCAGCACCCGCGCCAACATATCTTATTCCCAACGCAAATAAAACCTTGGAAAATGGCTGGGCCTTACTTTTCTCAATCGCATTTAAAAGATTATCAATACTTTTCTCCCCAAGTCTTTCAATTTTGATTAATTCTTTTCTGCGCTTTTTTAAATTATAGATATCAGAAAAATGTTGGATAAACTCCTGTTCAACAAAAAGATCTACCAATGCATCTCCAAGACCTTCAATATCCATAGCACCACGAGAGGCAAAATGGATTAGTCTTCCCTTAATCTGCGCAGAACATTCAGGGTTTTCACAATAGAATGCAACTTCATCTTTGGGTTTATTAATTTTTGATTTACATACAGGACAAAATTCAGGCGGTACCGTTGGTTTGCTGTTCTTTGGTCGCTCATCAACCACAACCGAAACAATTTTGGGGATTACATCTCCGCCTTTTTCAATAATAACAGTATCGCCAACCCGAATGTCTTTGCGGACAATTTCATCGAAGTTATGTAATGTTGCACGGCTAATTGTTGAACCCGCCAGTTTTACCGGTTCAAGCTCTGCTACAGGAGTAATGGCGCCGGTTCTCCCAACCTGCCATGTAATTCCATTTAATTTTGTAAAAGCCTGCTTAGCTTTGAATTTATATGCAACAGCCCAGCGTGGTGATTTTGCGATACTGCCCAAAATATTCTGCTGACGAATTGAATTAACTTTTATTACTGCACCATCAATTTCATAATCAAGTGTGTACCTTTTTTCTTCCAGACCTTTACAGGCAGTTAACACTTCCTCAATGTTTTTACAGACTTTGTAATCGGGATTTACTTTGAACCCAAGAAGCTTAAGTAATTTTAGATTTTCCAACTGAGATTCAAATTCATCATCGGTACTAATTATGGAATAAAGAAAAATGCTTAGATTTCTTTTATTAACAATTTTAGGATTCTGAAGTTTTAACGTTCCTGCGGCTGAATTACGCGGATTGGCAAAAAGTTTTTCACCAGCTTTTTCTCTTTCTTTATTAATGTTCTCAAAATCCTTGATGCGCATATAAATTTCTCCGCGCACTTCGAAATCATTTAGAACATATTTAAGATTTTGAGGAAAAAATATTTTAAGTGGAACCGATCTAATTGTTTTTACATTATTAGTTATTTCCTCACCGGTAGTTCCATCGCCACGAGTCGCTGCGGTTTTAAGAAATCCATTTACAAAATTTAGGCTGGCTGAGGCTCCATCAATTTTATATTCAACAACATATTCAACTTTTTCTCCATCAGGTAAATTTTCTCTTACTTTTCTATCAAAATCATAAACATCCTTTTCATCATACGTATTAGCAAGACTAAGCATGGGAATTTTATGTGCAACAGGTTTAAATTCTTTAGTAAGATCTTTTCCAACTCTTTGTGTTGGAGAATCAGAAGTTATAAGATGGGGATTCGCAGCTTCAAGACTCTCTAATTCTTTAACAAGTTTATCATACTGTTCGTCGCTTATTGATGGCTCTGCTAAAACATAGTATTTGTAGTTATGTTCATTAATCTCAGTACGGAGATCATTAATTTTTTTTTCTACCGATGCTGGCATTTATTGTTGTTCTAATTTGGGCGGAGCGTTTAAATAAATTAATCCGGTTCTGTCTAACTTAAAATGTCTGACTGAACCGCTTCTGCCTGTAAAGTCAACCGGCTGATTATTCACTTGCAATGATACACCACCGGAATTACCTACTGTTGCCTTAAAGCTATTTAAAGCTGCAATTGTAAATTCTGTGTTTGGTGAAAGAGTAAACTCCTGTATTCGAACATTATCCAAAATAACATAAACCCAGGAAGTTTCTTTAGCATTAAAAGTTAGATAAAGGCTATCTGATGAAGCAGATACAACACTGCTATCTGCTGATACTTTTTCAACAGGTTGTTCCTCATATCTTGGTTGATTTTGTTTAATGGAATCTTCAATTGGTGTTTCTTCAACTACTATTTCGTTACTTTTACTTGAGAACAACATTACCAATAATATTATAATGACTACCGCTGCTCCACCAACTATTAAAATTAGATTTTGTTTAGATGATTTTTTTGGTTCTTCGGGTTTTTTTTCTAAAGGATTTTCTAAATAAGATTTTATAGGTGGTATAGGATTTACAATTTGCTTCGGAGAAATTTCCTTCTTAACAGGTTCTTCCTTTTGAACTTCTATACTTGGCTGATTAGGATCATACTCTTTTCCTTCCCTGGCTGCTTCAAATTTTTTAATTGCCAGGTTCTCATCCAGCCCAACAGTTTTTGCATACTGTTTTACAAAAGCCTTAACGTAAAGATCAGGCAGAAATGCAAAATTTCCTTGATCAATAGCTTCGAGAAATTTTAAATCTATTCTGGTTTTTGTTGCTAATTGTTGCAGAGAGATACCACTTTTTTCTCTCTGCTCTCTTAACTCATCTGCAAATTTATTAAGCATATTTTTTTGTTGTTGTTATTCAATTCTAATTAGCTTGGCGGCAAAAGCACCATCCATTTGATGTTTTTGTGGAAGTGTTTGAATACATCCGTTTTCATCTACAACTTCATCGGTAAAATTACCTTTAGCGGATTCAAATTTAAAGTTTGAATGACTTTCTAAAAACTGTTTTATTATTTCAAAATTCTCTTCGGGTTCGATTGAACAAGTGCTATACACAACAACTCCGCCGGGCTTAACCAGCGTTGCTGCCTTCGAAAGAAGTTTTAACTGAATCATACTCATATTCTTTAAATCAAATATATCCTTCTTCCATTTAATATCAGGTTTTTTTGATAATGTTCCCGTACCAGAACAAGGAACATCGGCAAGAACACTATCAAATGGCTCTGATTCGAATTCTAAAGCATCACATTCAACAGTCGTTACACAAGTTAATCCAAGTCGTGCATTATTTGATCTTAATATTTTTAGTCTGCCTTCATATCTGTCAATGGCAACAATTTTCCCGATGTTGTTCATCAAAGAACCAATATACGCTGTTTTACCGCCTGGCGCTGCACACATATCCAATACATTCATTCCTGGTTTAACATCAAGTAATCTGCATGCTAATCCAGCACTTTCATCCTGAATATTAAAGTATCCTTTTGCAAAATAATCCCATGCAGTTATGTTTGTAAGATTTTGTAAATGAATAAATTCATCTAAAAATTTTCCGGATTTGTATTTTAAATTTACGGTATCAAGAAGAGATTTAAATTCTTGAATATTAGTTTTAATTGCATTAACCCTAAGCGTAAGATAAGGTTTTTCATTATTTGCAATTAAAAGATTTTCTGCCTCTTCCTTTCCGAATCTATCTACATATCTTTTTACCATCCACGATGGATGTGAATAATAAGCAGTCAGATAACCTATAAGATCTTCGTTAGGATCCGGGTAACGAATAGTACTTTTACTTCTGATAATATTCCTGAGAATTGCATTTGTAAGGTCTGCAGGTTTTTGTCCTTGAAGTTTTTTTACAAATTCAACTGCTTCATTAACAGCAGCATGATCGGGAATTCTATCTAAAAATAATATCTGATAAAGAGCAACGCGTAAACCGTTTTTAAGATTTGGTATAGCTTTAGAAAACTGACCTTTATAAAAACCGTTAAGTATCCAATCCAATCTTCCCATCCATCTGGTTACACCATGAACAATTTCGTAAAGCAGCGCTTTGTCCGGTCCGCCTAATTCGGAATTTCTCATTTCGTGATCAAGAAGTTTATCAAGATAAGCATCGGTTCTCTCAACACGATTAAGAATTTTTACGGCAAGTCCTCTCACTCCTTCATAAAGATCGATTACTTTATGTTCCTCAAGATGAATAGATTCATTCGTTTCTAAATTTTGTTCAACATTTTCTTCCAACTAAATACCTCTTTTTTCTCTATCACTTTTAGTTAATTCAAATATTCTCTTGAACATAATTTCTTCTTCACTTTCAAAATTAATTTTTCTTCTGGCAAAAACAATTTTAGCCGTTTCGGTAGCTTTTTGAATATCATAAGCCAAAGATGATCCTGCGGCGCCCCAGGTAAATGATGGAATATATTTATCTGGAAATCCTGATCCAAAAATGTTGCAGGAAAATCCAACTACTGTGCCCGTATTAAACATTGTGTTAATAGCACTTTTAGAATGATCTCCAATCATCAATCCCAAAAACTGCGAACCGCTTTGTATCTCTTTAGTGCTTAAAGTTACTTTTACTTTAGAGTAGTTATTTTTAAGATCACTGCAATTCGTATCTGCACCAAGATTAACCCAGCTTCCCAAATAGGAGTGACCAATAAATCCTGAATGCTGCTTATTTGAATAAGGCATGAAGATAGATTGTTCAACCTCACCGCCAACTTTGCAAACCTTACTTATAGTTACGTTTTCATAAATGGTTGCACCGCTCTTAATTTTTGATGATGAACCTACAAAGATTGGACCTTCCAAAACTGCGTTTGGATAAATATGTGCGTCGTTAGCTATATATATCGGTCCACCTGATGCATCTAACACTACACCTGGTTTTACAGTAACGTTTTCACAAATAAATATTTTTTCTTTGTTTATAAGATTTACTGAGGTATCAAGCTGTTCTACAAAATTGTGTTTTGGGAAATGATTAATCTCATAGTCAAAATCTTCTGAAATTTCTTTTCCATTAATATTAATCAGATCCCAAAGATAATTTGCACATTTAAGATCAAGAATTTTTATTGGCAACCCATTAAAATCATTTACCGAAAAAAGATCATTTAGATGATTAATCTTATATTCTAAATTTTTGCCTGATAAATACACTGCAATAATTGTCTCGCCGTTTACATAAACTTTATCTTCACCAGAAAGTAATGGAAGTAATTCCGCTAAATTTTGTGGGGCAATTAATCTGCCATTAATAAATAAGCAACGATCATCGTTAATTGAATTAACAGCAATAGCAGGGTTTTCTTTCTTAACGATATCTGTAAGATAAGGTCGGCAGTGAAGCGAATAGTTTACATCTTTATAATTTCTCAAAATTTTTTCTTTGAGAGTATTCATACCGCAAACCAAATCATAAACAGGACGCGAGAATATCAATGGCTCAAAGTTTGAGTACCCAATATCTTCAAATATACAGATCTGCATATCAACCTCATTAAAAAAGTACATTAAAATTTAACACTTTTTGAGTTAAGATTCTCTAAATGAATGAAAAGATTGATTTGTAAAAAGATTTACTGTCAGCAGTGTTAGATGATTACTTAATTTAAAATAAAAACCCCGATACCTTTGCCCCGGGGTAAATTTTTTAACTTTAGTAATTCTTACTTCAATAAAAGCATTTTCTTTATTTTAATAAAAAAACCTGCTTGCAGTTTGTACAAATATATACCACTGCTCAAACTTTCAGCCTTAAACTCAACCTCATAAATTCCTTCGGGTTTTTCTTCATTAACTAGTGTAGCTACTTCATTTCCAAGAATATCATAAACTTTTAATGTTACAAAGCCTGCCTGAGGAATTGCAAACTGAATATTTGTCCGAGGATTGAAAGGATTAGGATAATTCTGATCCAAAGAATATTCTTTTGGGATACCGCTTTCAATACTACTGTTCGTTTCGTTTGCTTCTTTATTTAATCGATTATTAGAATCAGTGCCATATAATAAATACGCTGAAAATTCTTTTTGCGATATTAATTCTTCTTCAGTTAATTTAAGTGAGGAAATTTCAGATAATAATTTTGAAGCGGTTTCCTTATCTTTTTTATAATTTAGTGCAGCAAAGAATTTTTCAAACTTTGCACTTACACCTTCATAATTGTTTTGATCTGATTTTATTATTTCATCGTAAAGAGTCAAAGCTTTGTCATACTCATTATCCTGCAGATACATCCCGGCTAATATTTTTAAGACAGTGGTTCTAAATGTAGTTTTTATGGTTGATAAAGTTATAAAATAGTCTAATAAATCATTCCTGTCGTATTTGTTTTTATTCTTGCAAGGGATGTAAGTGCAAAGTTTGTATTACTATTTTTCCCAATCATTTTTTTATAAAGATCAATTGATTCTTCTATTCTTCCGGTTGACTCTAAATTGATAGCCATATAAATATCTGAAAATGTAGAACTATCATTTATTGAAGATAACGAGCTACTAGAAGTATAAGTGTCCGAATTTGGATTTTCTTGAGAATTTAAGGCAAGACTCCCACCCCACGGATTTGAAGTTAAGGGATATAAAACATTTAAATATGAAGTTCCATCTACATATTGTTTTGGCGAACCGCCACCCCAATAATTGTATTGTGCCGTAATAGAACTGCTCTGGTAGCAGTAAACATCGTACGAAACATTATTATAAATGCTATTATACATTCCATTATACGTTCCATAACCTGCACTTATACTACTTCCCCAACCGGCAGCAAAACCATACAAATTATTCATTATTCTATTATTGGGATAAAAATTTTGCATACTATAATTAGTAAAATATCCGCAAGAACCGCTACCAACATAAATACCAAAGCAAAATCCATTTATATCATTATGAGCAATATAACCGTTGGTATGATTTACCAACCATATCCCCTGGTAATTTCTAAAAGTTGGATTGCTGCTTGCTTTTGTGATAAGATTATTAAGTATAAGGGGAGATTTTCCTAAAGCATCACAATAAATTCCATTTTGGATAGGTTCTTTAATTTGATTATTTAGAATTTGTGCTTGCGAGTTATAAACATAAATTCCTTGTGTACAATGATCAATCATTGAATTTTGAATTGTTACATTAGCTCCATTTAAACACTTTACATCTGAAGTATATTTTATATTAACATTATTCAAAATTGAACCGGAAGCTGTAGAACCATCGAAAGTTATTGATCCCCAAGTTCCTGTTGTTCCACTTCTATCAAATGTAATT
>JBBILT010000001.1:0-441726 GCA_037444745.1 Ignavibacteriales bacterium | reverse complement strand
GTTAAATTTATTGTTGCCCATACTGTTCCTGTTGCAGAAGTGTACTGAAGAGATTCAGTGGAAAGATTAACATCTGAAGCAGATGAGTTATATAATACTACATAATCATTTGTGTAAGATGCACCGGGCAATCCACCGCCGCCGTATACTTCAGCAATCACAACGTGATTTGCTAAATAACTTGTTGACAAAGGATAATTTGGAATTAACGATAAATTTCCTTGTTGAAAGAAATCAGCAGAGTTATCATTTGAATCCCACCCACTTCCGGTTAATCCATAATTTAAATTAGTGGCAGCACCACCATTATCTTTTCTGCGAATACTTAAAATGTTGCTCATTGTGGTTGCTGGTCCAGTTCCTTCATAAACGGATGCTGTTGTGGTTGCATTATTGAAGCCAACAAAATCTATAATACTTGCATCTGGTAATGTGGGACCCACGGCAAGAGTTGTTTGATTATTTACTAATGCAACTTTACCGCCAGTAGTTGGGCCAATACCGAAGGTACCAATAACGGCAGGATAGAAAGGTAAGTTTATTCCTGCCCCACCTGAACCCGCACCTTCCTGAATTAAGTAATAAGATTGTGCCGGAATACTTCCAACTAAGTTAGTTGTTGCCCAAGATGTACTTGTAGCAGCAGCATATTGTATTGACCATCCAGAAACATCTACTGCAGCTAGCGTAGGATTATACAATACAATATAGTCATTTAAATAAGGAGCACTTGGTGTCGTATTACCACCGCCGCCGAAAACCTCTGCAATCACAACGTGTGTAGCAAGTTGTGCAAAACTTAGGCTGCTAAAAAAGCAAAAGAATAACACAGAAAGTGTAAGTAATATTTTTTTCATAAGAACCTCGTTTCATTTACTTGTATTAGTAATAATATTCTTAAATAATGCCATAGGTAATTTTTTGAATACATTTGTTAAAATTCTGATCATTATCATATTTAATGTAAGAAATTAATTTGAAAACTACCACACTCAGTGAAAAAATCTTTTATTAAAGCACTTTTATCCTCAGACAACAGGTTAAAATTAAAGGCATTTGGATAATTTGATTTGTATTTTTTGGATAAAAGTCCTTTATTGTTAAAGAAGATGCTTGTACGGGAATATCACATTGAGGACGATATTTAAATAGAAATTCATTTTTGAAAAGTACTTCTATTTTTACCTGTTAAAAAAATCCCGCAAGATGCGGGATATACATATAAACTTTGTACAAATAGTGGTTTATTTCAACAAGATCATTTTTTTTGTCTGATTAAAATTATCAGCAGAAATTGAATAGAAATAAATTCCGCTGGATAAATTTGTAGCATTTCCTCCTGAAGCAGATCCGCCTAAGGCGGAAAAATTCACTTCATAGTAACCGGCTTGTTTTTGCTCATCGACTAAAGTTTCAACAAGATTTCCAAGTATATCATAAACTTTAAGAGATACTCTAGAATCCACAGGTAAAGTATAAGATATTTTTGTAGAAGGATTAAACGGGTTAGGATAATTCTGACTCAACTCAAATTTCTTTGGTGCGCCAAGATCAACTTGAATCTCTTTTGAATACTCAAACTTACCATCGTTATCAATTTGTTTTAGTCTGTAAGAGTATTTGCCAGAAAGGACATTCTTATCTTCAAAGGAATAATTCTTAGGCGAGTTGCTGTTACCATTGCCATTAACAAACCCAATCTTCTCCCAACCACCCCTAACTTCGTCTTCCCCTCCTTGCGAAGGAGGGGATTTAGGGGAGGTTGTGCGCTCTACATCAAACCCATAATTATTAACCTCAGACTCAGTCTTCCAATTTAGTTTTATTGAAGAACCAACAATTGAAGCTGAGAAAGTTGAGAGCTCAACGGGAAGTGGTGCATTAGTACTTGCTAATGCAAATTCCGTTCCGGTCAGTCCGGTTTTTATTAAAGTATTTGCCCCGGTATTTAAACTGGCAAGCAAGTCATCCCAGGTATTATCGGAAAGATCGGTTCTGGAGATTAAATTAAGCGTGTTCTCATCTGTAATACCCGGATGCCCGTTATAATTATAAGTAATGGTATAAGTTGGCGTACTTGTTCCAATAATTTTTACACCCCAATATCTTAAAGGATCAGTAATAGTAAAATCGGGTGATACATTAACTGCCCCAGGTCTTAGTGGCGGCGAATCAACACGGTAAAGCTGAAGCCCGCTAACAAATCCTGAGGTAGCCTCTGCTGTAATCATATCGCCATCAGTGTGTGATAATGTCTGAATAAATCCTCCAGAAAGAGTGTAATCATAAGCACTTTCATCACCGATTGCGGCGCCCGACCAGCCATAAGTATAATTTTCCATATCATACATTGTTGCATAATTGTTATTAGAAGTTTTATCAGGAACATTTAATCCCTCGCGAGTATCAAAGTTCCAATAACCAACTAAATTACTTTCTGAACCCGTAAGCTTTTTACACATATCAGCCCTGATATCATCAATAGACCTTTCAGAGTTCCATAATCTTATCTCATCAAGTGATCCATTAAAACGATTATTACTAATTAAAGAACCAATATATAATCGTGTACTATTACCGGTCATATCAGTTAATGGAGTATTGGCTGAAAGAGGATCGAGTAATCCATTTACATAAATTTTAGCTGTACTTGTTACTGAACTATATGTGACAGCGATGTGAGTCCATACATTTGTGGAATACGATTGATTGGATGTCAATGCAACATCATCAATTGTAAAAATTACTTTTCCTCCAGATGTAAGGGATAAATCATAACCTAAATGAGGAGTAGGAGTAGTGTTATACTTATTTAAGATTGATTGATTTTTAGAAATACCTGGTTTAATCCAAGCCTCGATACTAAATGAACCCGAAAAATTGAGTGATGGATTTGTTTCAACTCTCAGTTGGTCGTTTGAGCCATCAAAGGCCAAAGAATAACCCGCGCCGTTAGTTGTGGCTGCCCCAATTCTTTTTGCTATAACACCTTCCCAAACAGGGGCAGTTGTACTTGCATAATTTGCAAATACAATAACAACACTGTCTGTATAATTTTGTTTAGTGCTTGAAATATCATTAAAATTCGGAGTGCCATTTCTAAGATATTGTACTCTATCCGGAAAAGAGATTGTGGGTAATGAAGTTTCTTTATAAAGAAGGTCATTGCCGACATTATTGCTGCCTGGACTTTGAGTAAAAAAAACAGAAAGAATATTAGCATTTTCATTTAGTAAAACAATTGGTCTTGTTCCCTGAAATCCTGTATCACCATATTTAGTAACCCTGTAAATAGGATCCCATGTACCAGAAGGTCTTCTGACAAGCAATCCAATGGTTGGCAGTAAATTATTTGTATATGAAGTTTTAACTGCCGCATAAATAGTTCCATCAGAAGCAACAGCTAAATTAATATGGTCATCAGCAATTCCGCCATTTGAGGCATCAGATGCGGCAGTTTCATACGTCCAATTTGTCGGAGCATCGCCATCAATATGATATGCAAAACCAAATTTTTTTAGATTCTGATCCGACCATAAGACACCAATTTTATTTCCACCAAAGGAAGTAATGTCTGAAATATCGTCATAGTTTACACCCGAAGCCAATATAATTGAGGTGCTCCAAATTGTATATGGAGGATCACTCCACTTTACTGTGATATTTTTAGGATTAGTTAAAATCGTTGGCTGCCCTCCATCTGACGCTAACCACATTCTGCCATTGCCGTCAATATCAATGGTTGCAGTTTCAGCAAAATTATCTAAAGAAATATTAGTCGAAGGTGAGGATATAATATAAGTAGGCGGCGATCCTGCTTGAAATTCAATTGTGATTAACTCAACACTTTGAAATTGTGGAGGAGGAGGAGAGGATTCCTGTCTATAATCCTTAAGAATGATATAAGTATTATTTCCATATAATTTTACATCAGCCCTCACCAATGTCTGAGCAGAGATTTTAATTAGTTGTGTCCATGTTGTTCCATCCAATCTATAAACATACGTACCAACGGTAATTGGAATTACTGTAAACCAATACCCCTGATAAAACCATAGTTTTGACTGAGGTTTATCCAACGTGCCGGCTGTTGCTGTAATCGGTGTTAGTGGTGTAAGTGTTTTAAATCCTTGGGCTTTTAAAGTTGCTGCTGTTAATATTATTAATAGGAGAACAGCTATCATTCTTTGAATAAATTTTATCTTGTGCATAAATATCTTTATAAACATTTTTAAATCGATTAGTTGTTATAAAATAAAAAATAATTTATTAAATCCTAAAGTCTTAAAAGGTGTATTGTACTATCAATATCTAAAAAAATTGTAAATGATTAAAATTTGTTTAGATAAGTTATTGCCATATTGTAACATCAAAAATAGTTCCAAAGAAGATTTTTTACCCGTTATACTTAAAAAATGTTACAAGTTAAACAATTAAGAACTTATGCTGATTTTAACGTTAAATGATAACACTCAGGTAGAAGTAGTGAGGAGTAATTTGCTTTTTAATATTAGTATAAAACCATTAACTGTTGCTAATTGGTTTACTGCCATGTTTTGGTACTGTCTGGGTGAAATTATTCTAATAAGTAGACAGTAAAAATTGATTAATACTATCATAAAAAGTATTTAGTTCATCAAAAATTTTTTTTAAATCAAACAATTGCAGCATAAATGAAAATATAAAGTCTAACTTAATTTAAAATTAAGGCTCGTTTACTTCAAGAAAATTTTAGTTTAAAACTTTGTTCAAAACATTCTTAACTATAATCGAACAAGTCTCATCAACAAGTAATGATGCCCCAAACGTTATTGAAGAAGCAGAAAAAACTAATCCTCTACCGTTATTTTGCTCTCTAATTATCATATCTGCACCACCATTCCTGGCGTTAGTACCTTTAGCTAACAAAGTAAAATCTTTTGGAGCAGTTTTGGAAAGTTTATCTGTTTCCCATCCCGATGCTCCTTCACCCTTAAGTGGTGCCATTCCAGGACTTGATGCGGGATCTTTTTCAAAACTTTGCTTAAAGTTTCCTGAATTATGATTTAAATTTTTCTTACCGAACAAATCACCGTTTTTTACATTTGTTCCTTCAAAAATCCAGTGATCGGACTTTAGAACTTTATACGAGTTACAGCTGCCGTATCCCCGCATGTCAAATCTAACACCAATTAATTTAGTTTCATCTTCTGCTGAATCTGCAAATCTTAAACTTACACAATGCAGACTCGTATCATCATAAAACTCAATCTCTCTATAGATAGAATTGCCGGAAAGATTAAGAACCGCGCCTCCCTTTTCATTAAATTTTTTTAAAGATGCAAACATATCTTTACTCCAGTATTCACTATGTGAGCTGAGTATTATTGCCTTATAATGATTGAGGATAGTTGAATCGTTATGAAGTTCAAAACCACTAATCAGATCATAAGGGATATTATTTTTTTCTAACCATCCTAAAGTTCGCCATTCATTACTGGAAAGATGACTGGTAAAAGTATCATAAATATCAAAATCATTAATACTACAATTTGGATGAGGTCTATTAATTGACAACCGTCTAAATTGAAAAGCATTAGGATGATCTTTAATAGTAACAACTGTATTTTTTCTAAAAATATTTTTAGTTAAAACTTTTAATGGTTCGGGAACAATTCTTAATCCTAATGTTTTTAATTTATTGGTAAGATGTGAAGTAATAGGATTTTCAAAGTTTCTATATCTACTCCTTCCACCCCATACATTATAAGTTTGCCAATTATTTGTACTTGCTAAAACCAAAAGTTTTGCATTCGTTCCATAATTTTCCTTTGGAGGAGACACAACAAAAGTGATTATATAATGTTCTTCTTTTTCTAAAGATGTTAACTTTAAAGAGTAAAATCCTGATTGAATATTTTTGGGGAGTATGTATGTAATAGTTGTATTCCAATTCAATCCAGTTCCTACAAAAAATCCATCGGGCAATTGCTGATATGATGGCTCATAATTCCCAAGATCCATAACTTTTGAAATTTTATAACTATGTCTGATAAGCTCTGCATTAAATTTGGTTGATGAGCTTATAAATGCATTTACTGTTTCGCCTGGCTTAAAAAAATGTTTTGATTGGTAACCAATTATTTTATCTTCCAGTAATCTAGTTGGTTGCAATTTGATTTGATCTAAAGTTAGCGTTTTATTTATATATCCTGCCTTCTTGAATGAAATATGTTTTACACTCTTTGATTTGGTGAGCTGCCATTTGCCCTGCTCATCACTTTTTGTGTTAGAAATGAGTTCATTACTTTGATTAAAAGCAAATACTTCAACCCCTTCAATAGGGCTATTGAGTGAAGCAGAACTGATGATGCCAGATATTTTTTCTATGGGTGTCATATATCTAATTTATTATTTTATTTAATACTTCAGAATAAATTTTTTGAATGTTAGAGCTGCTAAAAATTTTAAACGCGTCTTTTTGGTTTAACTCATTAATTGTTTCTTGATAAAAAACATTTTTACTTATACAATCAAGGATTCCATCTTTAATTGAGTTAATGGAAAGAGGGTTTACGGCTGTTCCAACATTATTAAAATAACCATCAAAGCCCAAGCAGTTTTTTGAATAGAGAATAGGCGTACCGTTTATTAACGCTTCGGCGTAAACCAATCCAAAAGATTCACTTAAACTTGGCAATAAAAAAGCAAGTGAACTTTTATAATATGTGTCAATCTCTTTATTGGAGATGCGCCCTAAAAAATTAACTCTTTTATCCAGCTTATATTTCTTTACCCACGATTTAACTTTATGAAGATAATCACCGGAACCAATAATATTTAATTTTAAATCCTCATCGTCGATCAGAGAAAAAGCTTTAAGCAGTCTTTTTATATTTTTCCTTTTCACTGACTTTTTATCCATTCTAAGAATTGTCAAAAGATCACGCCGAGGGACTTGATTTTGATTTGTTGTTGGAAGCTCTCTTTCAACAATATTTGGCAATAGCACCATTTTATTTTTAATTTTGGAATTATAGAAATCAGCACCTAATCTTTTCTCTACCACTACTTTCGTAAATGGGTTTAAATAAAAAATAGCACTGCTGTAGCAAAGAATTTCTTTGTATAAATTTAATAGGCGTGGTTTACGATTTAAAACCATCGTGTCGGTTTGTCTCAATGAAATAACAAGGGGAAAATTAAGCTTCTTACAGATTTTGAAACCAATATAACCTTCGTAAGTTAATTTATGAGCGTGTACTATGTTGATGGTATTTAGATTCAAGAACCCGGATTGCTCTGCTTTAAAAATATGTTGGAGAGCTCTATCCAGCGTCCTTTTGAGAAATAAACCGTATGGCAATCCAAAAGAATCAATTATGGCATTTTCCGAAGAAGAACTCTCAAATTTTTCTTGATGTAAAAATGGCACCCTCACCAAATCAACAACAGTAGCAGAGCCAACCTTAGCGGAAATATCTATTAGATTTTTGACCGCAGTCGTTTTTTCCCTTTTTAATCTGTCTCTAAGGTCATAGGTAATATGTAATATACTGGGATTATTATTCATAATTAATTATGCAGAATTTTGAAAGTATGCTTTTTTAGTATATCAACAATAAGATTCAACAAATTAAAGTAAAATAAATTAACTTTCACTAAATATTTTTTACATAATGAAAAATGTTTCAAGTGAAAAAACTATGCTTACAAATTGATATAATTCCTAATCAAAAAAGAAATTAATTTGATTGGGCTAATTTATATCATTGTAATTACATAAAGACTGACTTTTATTTATCGAATCAATTTACGAAAATGGGCTATGCTATAAATTTATGTAAATTATTAACATCATAATTATTACCGTTTCAAGTAATGTCAGAATATTTCTCATTCTGGAAGGCAATTCGACTAAAAAGTAGCATATAAGAAAGCATAAATAAGAAACCTGTAATTGCATTTACTTTAAATAAAGTCGCTTCCTGTAAATTAATTATGAGAGTGGCGATGACTAAATATTTCCAATATTGAACGTCAGTTTTTTTAAAGTTATTATAAAAATACCAGATCGTCATTATTATTACTATCGATAAACCTATAAATCCAGTTTCAATAGTCAAATCAATATATCCATTATGTGCTTGAATAGGGCGTTCGACAGTAAGGGAATATAATTTAATTAAATTTGGGCTACCATAGACCCAGAAACCGCCATAGCCAACTCCAATTAACGGGTTACTGGCTGAGAAAGCTATTCCGATTATATATGCCCAAAGATCAGTCCTGCCGGTAAAAGTCATATCCTTTCCAAGAGCACCAAAGATAGATTCCAAGAAAGAAGGGACTAGAATTAATGCACTTGAATAAAAAACTAAAACTGCAGATAGCAATGCATAATAAATCCATTTACTCAAACTACCAAAGCCTAATTTATCTTGAGTCTTTGATGAAAATGCTATTAAACCTAAAATTATCAATACTATTAATGAGGTTGTACTTCTAGAACCTATCAACAAAAGCAAAGATATAAACAACATTAAGTAATCAATTGTTTTATTTTTTGTTTTAAGATACCTAATTGAAAAAAGGACAATGATAGTACAAATAAGTACTAATTCGCCAAATAGATTTTTATGAGCAGCCAAACCCCGCCAAACTCTGCTGCCTTCATATTGCATTGAAGCCCCTGGTATTATTACTACGGCTAGGAAGGATAGAATTATATAAAAATAAGTCAATGAACGAAAGTATTTTAATATACTTTGTGAGTCGAAATATATAACCGCTGACAGGCAGACGATATAGCCTCCGAATATTTGAATCCATCTTTTAAAGCTAATATCTGAATAATCAGACCATATTACACTTAACAATGTCCATAATAAAAAAATAAATAAAAATTTCTCCTTCTTAATAATGGAAAAAACTTTTTGTAAAACAGGAAGTATAGAAATAAATGAGAAAAAATAAAGAGAACTAAAAACTAATTGACGAAAAGGATTACTTGCATATTCATCAACATCAATCTTTGTCTCACGAAAGGGCAGTGAGGTTCCGAAAAAATAAAAAAACAAATAAAGAATAAAAGATAATTTGGCGATTCTTTCGAACGATATAATTCTCCATAAAAAAGATGAGTTGTAATTATTACTTAATTCCATTTAAAAAATATTTTTTTTATGACGCACGCTAATTAGTAATTTTATCTAAATAGGTAATCTTACTCAACAAATATTTCTTAATTAATATTGGTCCATAAAGACCAGCTAATAAAATAATTGGCGCAAAAAACAAAAACCAATAACCATCCCATGAAAAATATTTCAATATTAGACCCTTTGTGAGACCTATGGTTATTGTATTTAGTAAATAAATAACGAAAGTAAATTTAGCAAATAAAAACACCTGTTTATTTTCATCAAACAGTTGTGTTAACATTAAAGAATGAAGTGCGAGAATTGAAAACAAACTGATAATTAATTTAGATTGGCTTCCATGTATATTAAAAAATAGTAAAGAGAAAGACATAAAAAAAAGAAAAAGGAATAATATCCTGTATTTATTTAAATAATCTAGTACTAATTGTCTATACTTTATGGAAATCATCCCAAGAACAAAATAAAGGAAATATTCATCATATGAAAAAATAGCAAAATAATGAGTTGGTCTGAAGAAGTGAATTAAAATACCTATTACGAGCAAAGGTAAAAGCCTGTATTTACTTATCATAAGTAATACGGGGATTGTCAGATAAAATAAAAATAATACATATATATACCATATTGATCGAGCAAAACTTGTCATAGGTTCAATTAAAATTTTTAGAAACTCGAAGTAAGAAAATGTGGGTACCCCGTCTACTTTCATATAACTTTGCATTATAAACTTACCAACACCTATCAGAATGCCAAATATTAATAGGGGAGGTAATAACCTAAGAGCTTTCTTCTTTATAAAAGTCCAATATTCATTCAATGTTGTAATTATGGGTAAAACATAAAACATTGTATACCCGCTTAAATACATAAAGAATGGCATGTGAAATTTATATATTGCTATTCGTAACCATTCATACCATTCTACATTCCGCGGCTGACCACTTAGGGTAATATGACCCAATACAACTAAAAAAATTGCAAGACCTTTTGCTTTATCAATATCTTTCAATCTTTCTCTTGCCATGACTTATGCCTTATATCATTTTGAATTAAAAAAAAATAAAAACTGGTTTAGGTACCCAAATATTAAAACAAAAGCCGAAAATATTTTACCAATATTTTTCAGTGAATTACTATTTATTTCATACCACTAAATTATGACTATACATAACAGAATGATAAAGAAATATTAATTTCTTTAATACAACTGTTCGATCAATTTTATATTCAGTTCCTTGTTTGTCTTTTTAATTTGGAATATTATTTATATTCCTTAGAATAAATATTAAAAACCGCCAAAATATGGCCATAATACCCAACTGCTTTTACAAAGTAGTTATAACATTTTTTCTTTGAATAAAGGAATAAGAAACAGAGGACACTATTTGCTATAACCAGGAGAATAGCTTTAATAAATAGAAGCAAGATTACTCTTTTGGGCTTACTAGTTAGTTGAATTGCTCTACGTGCGTAGCTATTTCCAGTCCTTATTGATCTTTTTAATAACCAGCTCAATTTAGCACGTTCAGGGGGGACGTATTCATAAACAATTGATTCTCTACAATCAACAAACTTCGCCCCCGCTTTAGACAGGATATTAAAAAGATGCGAATCGCCGCCGCCTGTCAAACCATAATTAAGATCGAATGGTCCATCAACTGTTTTAAGAACATCAGCCTTAATTAAACAGTTTCCAGTTCGTGTATATTTGGGTGTAGTACCAGACACCTGAATTGGTCTCTGAAACATTACGTTTTCTTTTATCCAATCAGGCGTATCATCATCAAAATATGAAATGACACTTCCAAACACAGCATCTGCTTTGTATTTTTCTAAGCATGCTAACGTAAAATTAATCCAGTTTGGATCGGCGTACTCATCATCATCTATAAAAATTATGTAATAACCACTTGATTCGGATATAGCTTTGTTTCTGGTAATACTGATATTTTTCAGTGGTTGAACAAAATATTTGATTGGAAATTTAGAGATAGACCTGAATTCTTCGAAGATTATTCTACCTGCTTGAGATGAGTCATTATCAACCACAATAATTTCTATAGAGATATCTTTATCTAATGATTGCTCATTTATGCTTCTAATTAATTTTTTTAAAAGCTCAGGTCTTTTATATGTGTTTATACAACAGGAAATTTTTTTCATTTTTCACTTTTATTAAATAATAGGTTAAATAGATTTTTTTGGAGGGGATCCTTTCCTTTAATATAATTATGCAAAAAATACCATAATAACCCTCCTAATATAATTTCGCCTATAATGGAGGCTATAAGTGCCCCTTTAATCTGGTATTGTAATATTAATAAGTAGGATGTCGCAATCGTTATAATCATTGAGAAAGCATTTATTAAGGCAATGTTTTTAAATTTCTTTATTACCTGTAACCCAAAACTAGCATTAGCCCTAATATATTGAAAAATGAAAATTCCTCCCCAATAAAAAACATATTCCATAGAATCTTTATATTTATCAGTGAATAGAAATTTTTGAAGAATATCCCCAGCACTGTATAAAACTAACATGTATGAGCTTATCAGAACTGTAATCGTTATACTTGCTAAAATTAGTTCTTTAAAAAATTTACTTAATAAATTTTGTTCTCTTAATTTAGCTCCTCTTGGTCTAATAATGCTTCCCCAGCCGGCTTGCATAAAGACTAATGGGCTCATCAATAGTCTTGAAGCTGAATTATCAGCAACAGCTAAACTTCCAAGCATAATAGCAATAAGATATTGATAACTATAAGTTTGAAGATGTGTAACAGTTATACCAATAAGTGACCAGCGCCCGAATTTCCACGTCTCTGTATAAGCTGATTTTAAATCACTAAAATGAACTTTAGTACTTTCCTTAATATTGTAAATAGTGAATACTAAAATATTACAAACGCCCATTCCAATAATAACGGTTACAATATTAAATTTTGATATTAGCAGTGTAAGACCAATGAACACAAAATAAAAGATTGTAAAAAACAGATCCTGCTTCAGTGCTCTTTGGGGCAATTCCTGAGCGTATGAAAGCTGTCTGAAATACGATCTTGAGAGGATTCCAATAAGAGAAAAAGCAGCAGCAGCAATGACTAAGAGCACAAAAGAATTATAAAAAACAAAATACACCAGTAACGAAACAGCGACAGTTATTATAGAAAAAAAAGTAATTGCAACTATCTGCCCTTTAAACAAAGCCGAAGAAAATATTTTCTCTTCCGTAGCGTTTTTTGATGCCAGCAGAACATTTAAAGGTGTGGTTACTACCGCATTTTGAATCCAGGTAATATATGTGGTAACGGTTAAAACTATATTGAAGTAACCAAAGTCAATTTTGGGGACAAGTTTTAATAATAATAAAGTAACTCCAAGATTGGTTAGGGATGTTAATGCCTGGTCCGCAGAAGCAATCGCTGTTCTGCCTAATACTTTGGATTTAAATATTTTTGAAATTGATTTCATATTGGTCATAAAATAATGCGTAATTAAAAGCAAAGGCATTTCATCAACAATAATAGTACCACTGTTTTTATAGATATTTTCGACGAATACATGCTTATTGTGTTTTTTTTGAGACTATTAAGATAATATTATTAAATGCTTCCCCAAAAAGTCACAGTTTGATTATTAAAATTATCAATAAGATAATCAGTTCTGTAAATACAAGGATTATTTATTTACCCCAATGTGCAAGTAATTTATTAATAACCCTTTGTAAGATCATAAAAACTAGTTTTAAATGGATATAATTAAAGCATTCAGATTAACTAAAAAAATGAAATAATTTATCTAAAAAACTATTTGATCTCCTTTCTTGTAAAATATTAAATTGAAGTAATAATTATTTTATTAATGGATGCTATATACTTTAATTATTAAGGGATAAAAATAATTCTAATCTTAGAGTATGATGAATATTATTGACTCACATCACTCATTTATCCTTTCTCAGTGAAACCTTCGAGTTCCTCAAGGTTTGACCATTTGATTTTGATCAATGAGCTCGGAGGATTGTCTTCGCAAAAAGGATGATTCTATAAAGTATTTCCAATTCTGCTTAAGGTGGCTTATTAATAAATTTACATTGCAAATAATAAAATTTTTTTTAAATTCCTAAAGAAGAATGGTTGAACTGATCATCTGATAAATTTTTTTAAAAGGTAATGTTTTTCTGAGCATTTTACGATAGGATAACCTTCGTTGCGGGTAAGTTGATTTTGTATTAAAATTGTACACAATAATTTCGAAAGTTAAATTTTTTATTGTCTGTGTCCCTTTCTGCAGGGTAAGTAAACTATATTGTTACGAATTAATAATTATACCTATGCTACGCATATTTAATAAAAACCCTCGAGGTTTTCTGAAATAATTAAGAAGTATTATATTAGTTTAACTGCCTTTTTAGCAAAACCCGAAGGATTCACAGATTTGCATAAGATGACTTAATAATTGTAGAAGATATAACAGAAACAGATTTATTCTATTTGCTGCTATCATAAAGATTTCAAATTAAAAAAAATGGTTAGTTATTCGTTTTTACCTTTTGATAATAAAAAAATATATGTTATTTTTATTTCCCAGGTAATGGAAGAAAAATTTCCCTCTAAGATCCAGATAAACTTCCTTTTTTAATTTAGTTTAGTCTTTTTTTTATTTTTAGTTTTGAAAATATTTTGTAATAATTACCAGGATTACGAAATTACCTGTTGTCCCAATTTGATTGTGTCAAAAAAATAATGATTCATTGCGGTACACGTTTTGTAGTATGATGATAAATAAATTTTATGATTTGGAGTGATATGAATAATAATAATTTTGATAATAAAGGGGTCATTTGGTTTTTGTCAAAAAGATATTTTATGATTAAAAAGTACGCCATTACATTATTAATTTGTTTAATAGTTATTCCAAATCTGTACTCTCAAAATTATTATGTAACTCCTAACGCAAGTGGTTCGGGTAATGGAACTATTAGTAATCCTTGGACAATATACCAGGCGGCGGCAAATGCCCAAGCGGGAGATATTGTTTTTATTGATAAAGGTATTTATGCTTTAAATGCAGTTTTGTCTTTTAATAATAATGGAACAGCTACTAATCCTATCGTTTTCAGAGGGGTAAGGGTTAATGAGGATGAAAAAACTGCTGATGGCACCAATAATACATTTTTAAGACAGGATAATTCAACTTCTGGGGGGCAAATAAGTATAGGTGGTAGTTATGTAACTCTTGATAATATGGTAATAAGACAGCAGTACCCAAGATATTTAATAACTATTGGTGGGAGCAATGTTACATTAGATTCAGTTGTAACACAATATCCTTCGGATGTTAGTAGTGGCGGTAATCATACAATAGTAACATCTGCTGATTACACTACATTAAGATATTGTTATTTCTGGCAGGGGCCAAGAACTATTGTCTGGGTTAAACCAAGTTATCCAAATACCTGTGACCATTTTTTAATGGAATACACAACAATCAGTGGATTTAATAATCATTATGCTATACAGTTAATGCCAGTGACACAGACAACCCCTGTACCAAAGGTGACCAATGCTACAATTAGAAATTGTATTTTTAGAGATGGTGGATATGAATCATCCTTATATATTAGAAATGTTTATAACTGTAAAATTTATAATAATCTTTTTATAAATTCTTTAGGTCGGTACGGAGATATTAATTTATATATTACTGATGGTATAAATGTAGAAGCAGGATACGATGCTGCAAGTATTTTTGCAAACAATACAATTTACAGTACGCTGGTAGGCGGCTCCGGTATAAAATCTGCCGGTACAATTTTATTCTATGGTCTTTCAAATCAAAATGGGTGGACAGTTAAAAATAATTTAGTTACTGTTGCTGATGGCATACTACCATATAGATATGATTGTTTAAGCACAACACCTGCTGGGCAGGATTTTAGTATAGATAATAATTTTATTTATGTCTGGAATAAATCTGTTAGTTCAATGTCAAATACTTTTCCTTTAGTTAGCAGTACAAGCAGCACCTCATATACTTGGGCTAATTGGAAAAGTCAAAGAGGATTTGATACTCATACAATTATTGATGTTGCACCAACATTCATAAATCTTAGTGGTGAAAATTATAGACCCTTATCAAACTCTCCACAAATCGGTAAAGGGACAGATTTGTCCTCTTGGGGAATAACAACAGATTATGATGGTAACCCAAGAGACCCAAATAATCCAACTGTTGGTGCATTTGAATATATTACCGGAGGAGTTGATATTACAGCGCCAAGAGTTACAGGTGCTTTTTTTGTAAATTCATCCACAGTGCGTGTAAGTTTTTCAGAACCAATAGCTTTACCCGGTGCAGTAGATCCCTCTAACTATTCAATCAATAATGGTATAAGTGTTAATAGTGTTTCTTACTCAGGTAACCAAGCTACATTAACAACGAACGCTCAAACAACCGGCAGTTATACAGTTACCGTAAATAATGTTACGGATATTGCAGGGAATTTAATCACATCAGCTAATAATAAAGCTCAATACAATGTGCTCCTTGATGTAACGCCTCCTCAGTTGGTAGGCGCAGGTTTAATTGATTCCGTTACTTTAAATTTAACTTTCTCTGAAGCATTAGATCCTTCATCTGGACAAAACCTGAATAACTATTCGATATCTGGTGGAATTTCTGTAATAAGAACAATTCTTTCTGGTTCTCAGGTTACCTTAACAACATCGATACATGTCCCTGGAAATTATACTGTAACTGTAAATAACATAAAAGATCTTACCGGAAATTTAATTTCTTCCTCTGCAAATTCTTCAGTGTATGTAATGGTTCAGAATCCCCAGCAAGGATCTATACAATTACCAATAGTGAATGCTACTGCATCTGTAGTGCCGGAACCCCTGCACACAGCTAATAAAACCGTGGATGGATTAACTTATAGTGATGGTGATCCCGATTCGAGATGGGCAGGAGATTCAATGCCCGAATGGCTTCAGTTTGATCTTGGTTCAGCAAAACAGATAAGCCTTCTAAAACTATCGTTCTATAACTGGAACGGGGGAAGGACTTATAAATATTCTATACAAGTTTCTACGGATATGAATCAATGGACTGAAGTTTTAACTAATGTGTCATCTTCATTAGCAGAATGGACTGATGATCAGTTTAATAATATTAAGGCAAGGTATGTAAAAGTAGTTTTTATATCATCTAATCAGAATGGCTGGGCAGGATTGTGGGAGGCTGAAATATGGGGACCCTCATCAACAACCGATAGTGGAGATGGTGGAAATTTAAATTTAGATATGGATTACTCATTAAGCCAAAATTATCCCAATCCATTTAATCCAGAGACAAAAATAAGTTTCACAATTCCTAAAGAAGGAGTGGTACAATTAACGGTTTATAATATTTTAGGGGAAGAGGTAAGTACTTTAATAAATGAATTAATGTTAGCGGGTAAACACGAAGTAAGTTTTAATGCTCAAGGACTATCATCAGGAGTATATATTTACAAATTGCAAAGCAGCGGTTTTACTCAAACAAAAAAAATGATGATAATGAAATAAATTTTTAAGTCAAGTTAAATCTAATTTTTGTATGTAAAAAAACCTGCTTTATAGAGCAGGTTTTTTTTAGCATCGCCTGTATCTAAAATGCCTGAAGTAAATTTATCAGAATTATTTTTGATAAATAAATATAGTTAATATTTTAGAAATCTTATCCGGTTGAAATCCGGGTCCATTATGTTTTGCTTCAGATGGTAATTCATACAAAGAAGAATTCTTTATTAGTTTTAAATACTCTTCTGAATAATTGAATAAAGTTCGCTCATCACTTCTTGACCATAATAACAATACAGGTTGGGTAACGTTAGTCATTGCATAGACAAATGAGTCATCATAACAATTTGTAATGTTAAATGTTTGTCTACCAAGACTATTCGGAAAGATGAAAGTGAACAAATGTGAACTGGTTAAATAACCACCAATTTTATTTAATACTCCCGGTTTATAAAACAAATTACCCGGCCAATCGTGATTCATTGAGCCGGGAAAGCCTGAAGGTGCAAAGGCGACAACTTTTCTAAATCTATCTGGATATTTTGAAACTGCCCAGATTGCAATAGAAGCTCCCATTGAACTGCCAATTAAAATACACTGTTTAATTTTTAAACTATCCAGCAAAGCATTTAAATATTCAACCTGTGTATCTAAACTGTAATCAATATCCGGTTTATCGGATTTACCGAAACCAATTAAATCAAATGCCAATATATTTTCGTTTTTAAAATAACTGCTTAAAGAATCCCACATTTCTAGGCTTCCACCAAATGAATGCAGGAATATCAGGTTAACATCAGATGATCTTTGAATGAATTTATAACGTATTTTTGAACTTCTAATTTCAATAAATTTATCTTCACTTGTAATGGTATTTATACTGTTTGATGGTAAAAGAAGACCAAAGGAAATAAAAATGGTTATAATTATGATTATAAAGATTATGAACAGATACAGCATTTTCTTTTTTGGCATATTTAATTTTTTTAGAAACTTCTGATAAATAATCATCACTCGCTTAACCATTCCTATGAAACTGCCTGAAGTAGGCAGAAGTGGGAATCTATTTTTCGCTAATTTTAGCGCAGTGTATGCCTGCTTTCTAATGAAGAAATGCCAATGGCAGCGGGAGAATGACAATTATTATTTAATGTTTTACATAACTTAAATAATTAATTAAAAATATAATCATTAAAAAATCGGCATAACTTTTAATTACAGAATAATCTTTTTTGGTTTAATAGCAGCAGGATTAGAAACCACTTCTTTTCTAAACATTATTACCGGATGAAATGCCCACCTTGGGGACATTAATTTATAGAAAACATGAACTGCATTTCTAAAAAGGAATGCTCTAAATTTAGATTTTTTCTTTAATTCTCTGAATTTAGTACTGTCTTTTGGCAAAGGCAGGAAAGATTTTTCAGGAACAAATCCAAATTGAGTTGCAAAATCAATTAATGATTTATATGTAAAGTATCTGACGTGTGCATAAAATTCATATTTGTCCAAGGCACTTTTAGTGAAGTCGTGAAAAGTTTTACCCTTTAAAACAAATGGAATAACAAAATGAATTCCTGTATAGTTAGGTGTTGAGAGAAAAAGATGCCCACCTTTTTTAAGAATTCTATTTATTTCTTTCATATGATGATCAAGGTTAATTATATGTTCTAATGTTGCCAGACTTATAACGGCATCAAAATATTCATCTTCAAAAGGAAAAGTTAAATTTTCATCATCAAGATCAAAAGAGGTTGTAGCTAAATTAAGTGAATGCAAACTTTTCAAACTTTCTTCGCTTATATCATTTGCTATAATAGTTCCATCATATCCATCCTTAATTTGTTTTGCAACAATTCCAATTCCTGCGGATATATCAATTATTTTTTTATACCTGCCTTTTTCAAAAATTTGCGGAAAAATTCTATGTCGTTCATGATACCAGGGATATGATTTGATATCATAACCGGTTAATCTTCCATCCTCTAAAGTTTGGGCGTCATTTCTCATTAAAGCAGCTCTTTCGGTTTGTTGAATAAAATTTTCAGAATCTGACAGACTCCATCTTTAATTCTTTTTAAAAACGGTTTAATATCTTTTAAATCTGGCACTGTATATACATTTTGGTTTATGTAAGGTTTTAGATAATCTACCAAAGGTAGTTTTTCATTTTTATAACTTCTAAAACTTTCAACAAAATCTTTACCAGGGTCAATCCAATAAATATTTTTTAGAAAATCCCCGGTTAGCTGAGGAACACTTCCGTCAATTAAATTTCTGTAAGTTATATATGGAAAATTAATTCCGCATCTAACCGCTAAGGCTGCTGAGAAGTTCTGCCGCCCGTTTATTTCCATAAGAACATATTTACCTGTTCTGCTGTCCATCTTGAATTCAGTGCAGGAAAACCCTTGATATCCCAAAGCATTTAATATTTTTCTACCCGGTTCAAGGACTTTATCAATTTTTTTACTAATAATTACCCTTGGAAAACCAATAACCGGGGGTGTTAGCCTGACTTTTTCTGAGGTGAATTCAGCGATTGCATTTCCATCAGCAATAAACGAATTATAATTTACACCTTGTGCATCGTTACCCGGGATAAATTCCTGCAGCATCATCTGTTGATTATAGTCGCTAATATTTTTGAATGCATTGGCTAATTCATCTGAATTATTAATAAACAGCATTTTTTTCTTAAATCTATTAAAGAAAAGATGACTAACTGTTGGTTTTAAAATGCATGGAAATCCAATTTCTTTAGAAAATTCTTTTGCCTCGTTGTAATCTGCTGGTAAAAATGTTTTGGGTGCCCGGACACCGATTTCGTTAGCTAAAGAGTATGTAAGTTCTTTACTGAGTAACTTCCGTGTAATATTCCAATCAGGAGCTTCAATTATAAAATAATCTTTAAGTTTATTTTTATATTTTGATACCGATAGTAATGTTGCATCATCGGAAGCAAAAAGAACTGAACCCTTATATTTATAGGATAAACTTATAAGATCGTTGATAAACGCTTCTTCACTAATTATTGGGTTATGAACTTTAAACTTATCGACAACATATTTTGAGACAAAGCCCATATCCATCTGATTGTAGTAAACCCCGATTACCGGAACTCCTTTGATGCCTAATCCTCTTATAGTTCCTAAACCTATTTTATGACATCCAAGAACCATTGCTGGAATATCATTTCTATCATCAGAATATTTAAAACATTCTACTTTACTTGATAATCCCATAATATTCCTATTAGATATAAAATAATTAAATATAACTTAACCGGTTTTTTCTGCACATATAACCCATCTATTTGCTAAAAACTTAATGACAGAAAATATTTTAACATTACTAATTGCAATTATAAAATTGCTGATCTTAATATTAGTTTTAAGAGAAAGATATTCTTTTGACCAAAATCTCGGTGGTCCAAAGGAGACACTAAGTGAATTTAGAGTTGATAACTTATTTTTTAAGAAAAGGGAATTCAACTGCCGAAGAAAAAATCTTCTGTTTATAAATTCACTATTTAAGGCAATATCCTTTAATTCAATATTTATATTTTTTGCCACATTTTTTCTGAATATTTTTCGCGAAATAAACTTAGACCCTCTGCTGAAAAAATAATATGGATCAAGAAAATTTTTAATGCTCATTATGTTAGGCAGGGATAAAAATATTTTTCCCGCAGGTTTTAACACTCTGCTGATTTCAGCTATAGCTTTGTCATCAGTCTTTAGATATTCCAAAACCCCTACACAAAGTATTATATCAAATTCATTATTATTAAAAGGAAGTTTTTCAATATCTGCTAAGCTTAGTGGGGGATGGCTAAGATATTTTTTAAGACGGTCTTTACTTATTTGAAGCATATTAATTGATACATCAACGCCCGTTACAGTGTAACCTTTCTGAATTAATTCTTCGAGGTAATTTCCAATTCCGCATCCAATATCCAAAACTTTTACTGTGTTAGTATCTGTAACTAATTCCAATTGATTAAAAATAATTCTTTTCCTTGAAGTTAATTCATATCTTGTAAAATTGGATGGATTGTTTTCATCGTTGTAAAGCTTAACCCAATAATCACTTCTGTGAGAAAAGAAGTCAGAAATATTTTTTTTATGTTTATCAGAGTTATCAATCATAACAAACAGATTAATCTTTATTGATACTATGCGTTGATTTTATAATTTTTTAATACTGCTAAAAACTATACGGATGACATATCTAAGTATGATTTGCAGATTTTAAAGTAATCACGCTCCAAAACCATACCATTTATCTCGTTATTAATAATTGTTTGGATTTGGATATAATCGCAATGATATTTTTGAATAAAAGGGATTAAAATCTTATTTGTGGGAATTAAAATGATACGATTGTTAAGATTTGTCTTAAGATGAATTTTTTTTGGTTAGTAATGTTGTTGCAGTTTTTTCAAAGGGCAGGAATAATTAACAATAGTTGCGTGATGATAATTATTAGCAAATAGATAGTTAAACTTGATTTATATAGTTGACTGTTTTTAATACTCTTATTACAATTGGTTGAATAGAATAACGATGACAGCAGGAGAAAATCAGCAAGAAACTCTGAAAAAATATTTGATAATAATTTAGTTATTTTATTTATGAATAGAATATCCACACAAACTTTCAACAAGAGCCACATAACGATCAGCCATAACCTTACCAGAAATTAATTTCATTTCTTCATACGCTTTACCAGCTTGACTTTTTCTCTTATCTGGGTTGGAGCATAATTCAATTATCTTTTCTGCAAGTTGTTGCGGGTCATTTTCTCTAACATAACTTATGCTATCTTGAGAAAATGTTTTGGAGAGATCGTCAAGCAATGAGGATACAACGGGAAGACCGGTTGCAATATATTCAAAAGCTTTTGTTGGCAATGCAAGATTCATATAATCATTGCTAAGATAAGGTACTAAACCAATATCTGAATTATAAAGCAGATTGGGAATTTTATCTCTGCTAATAATGCCATTTAAAATAATACTGTCCTCCATCTTGAGAGTTTTAATTTTATCAATTAAAAATTTTCCATATGATGTATTGTAGCCGCCATAAATAAATAATTTACTGCCGGGTATTTTTTTAGAAATAATCGACATTGCATCAACGGCTATATGTAACCCAAATCGTTCGGCTACTGATCCGTGGTAAATCAATCTTGCGTTCTGATTAATTATATCATATTTCCGGTCTGATTGATATTTAAAAATGTCATCGTTAGGAGTGTTGAGTACGAGTGTTATTTTTTCTTCACTTACTCCTCTGGCAATTAATCTTTCTTTACAAGTCTTTGTTACAGTCATTACTTTATCTGCAAATTTACAAGACATCCTTTCAATGATTTTAACAAAAGACTTAAGAAATAATTTTTTTGCACCCGGCCACTTTTCTTCAAAAAGTTCTACAGTTAAATCGTGTATATCAAGAATTAAATTAACACCAAATAGTTTTTGAATTATCCCAATAAAAATTAAATGATCAGGCATATTATGAGCCTGAATCATTTTATAACGCCGTTTTAAATAAAGCGGCTGGATTTTAAAGAACGCGACAATGAAGAAGATTGAAGAAATCATTAAATATTTTAACATACTCTCTTGTCTTGGTGCATCCATTATTCTATAGGCAGTAACTTTTCCAAATTGTTCTACCTTTGGTTGAATGCTCGAAGACGAGTGCCTGCATAAAATGTCCACTTCATAACCGGCTTGTTCAAGTGCTTCTGCCTGTCTTCGTATTCTTGGATCACCAGGATATGAAGCCATTGCAACCATACAAACAACTTTTTTCTTTACTGCAGTCATTATTATTTTGTTGAGCTTTTATATATCATATTATTTTTAGATTTATCAGAACTATTATCCAAATATTCTGCTAACTCACGGGGGAGTGGATTCCAATAATCATTTTTATAATTACTTGAAACATAGTGTAAAAAATCTTCATAAATTTTTACTGGAAATTCCTCGAGTGTTCTTTTATTTTCAAAATTAATATAATCCGGGTGAACATTTAATAATGCCATTCCACCTTTTTCAACTATCCAATCAAGTTTATTTTTCCAAATTTCATTTGATTCGTTCATTAAGATTAGAAGAGTAAAATCTTGAACGAGCGTGTACGGGAATTCCCAATATCCTTTGCTCGAATCACTTTGCTTTACGAAAAAAGGGAAAATAGTCCCAACACCATCGGCTTGCGGTTCGAAAGGATCTGTATCAAAGGTTGAAAGATCATACTTGACATTTAGTTCTTGCTGCCATTCAAGATTGTGATGCATTGCCGGCGCCCTGAATCCGACTGCATTCCATTGCTTTAAATATTCATTTATTTTTTTTGCTCTTGCAGAAAAAACTTCATTTGAGCTGAAGAGTTTACCATCGTGGTTTAATCCATGCACACCCACTTCAAATCCATTTGCAGTAATTTCATCTCGAAGAGCAGGGGAGACATTATATCTTTCAGGTACAAAATTAAATGATGATTTGAATCCAAGATTTTTTTCAAGTCTCATCAACTGAAGCGATTTATCGTGCCCTCCTTGTAGTTCTACATCATGAGTTAAAACAAAAGCAAATTTTTTATTATCCTTCCAACCGGAAAATCCTTCAGGTTTCTTTCCTGCAGATTCAAGAATAGGCCAAACGTCGTTAAACTTTTTTAATTTTATGCTGATAAGAATTCTTCTTAAAAAAATCTGAAGACTTCTTGGGATCAATGGTTTTATGATGTAATAAATTTTTTTCATTTGCTAATAACCAATATTAATGCAGCTTAATTAAAGACGGCTGTAAACCCATTTACCAATTTGAGCAGTAACACTAAGAGGCAAAACATTCCAAATTTTTTTCTTCATCTTACTTGCCTCACCCTCATCAATACTATCAAATTCTAATTTATCAGGCTGCGGGAAGTAATAATGATAAATAGGGACAATATCTGCACCCCATTTTTTCTTGTATTTTGCCAGACCATCATTATTCTTTGAAACTTCACCTAAATCGTAATAATGATAATTTTGTTTGACTGCGTCTTCAATGGCGGTCCAATGTAAAAGATCATTTGGTCTAAACTCAAAATAATTTCTGTCGCTTCCATTAAATGCATAGATAACAGTATCCTTGAAATAAAAAAGCACAGAGCCTGCTAGTATTTTATTATTCTGTTCTGCAACTATTAATTTCATATAACCTTGTGGAATTAATCTTTCCCATAAATTTTCAAAATAACTAAGTGACCTTGCCGGCGTAACGTGATGTTTCATAGTGTCGAGATATAAACCGAACCAGTATTTTAAATCTTTCTTATCTTCAGTATATCTTGTAGTTAAGCCATTTTTTATTGCTTTCTTAATACACCTTTTAATTGTGCTATGGTTATTTGAATCGCCAAATTTAATTTCCAAATTTGGGTCTTTAGGCAGGCTGGTAATGTATGAATCCCGCCAGTGAACTTTATATAAGTTTTTAGAATGCATCTCAATATTATCTAAGAATGATTTTATCTGAAGTGTTTTAGTTGGATGTTGATTTTGAATTTTTATGCTTTCTTCTAAAAGCCTCATCATTATTTCTGATGACGCTGCTAATGGTCCGCCTGTTGGAGTTCTTGGCAAAGATGATAATCTTGAAGACCCAACTAAACCTCCGATGCCAAGAGGAAAACCTTTTGTGGATAATAACGGAAATATGCCGACGATATTATTTGAATCATCAACACAAGTAATTTTGTAGAGTTCTTCATTAGATTCGGATTGAAGGCATGATAAATAATCGGTCAAATGAAAGAGCGTTCCTTCAGGATGTTGTTTTATAAAAGTATCCCATTGCTCATCGATAGATTTATCCTTGGATAAATAAGTAATTGTTTTATTGATTTTATTATTTAGCGGGTTGTTCATTTTTTAATACTGCCAGTGGCTGAGAACTATGGCTGAATATTTTTTTAATTATTCCTGCCCCTATAACTTGAAACCCTGTAATAATTTCAAACACAAATGGTTTGGGATCTTGCAGTGAAAAAACTGCATAAAACTTAGGACCCTTTAGTGAATTAATCCATTGGCTCAAACTTAATTCCTTTTTTCTCCAGTAGTAAAATGCAGAAAGAAAATCAGTTCTAATTTGAATCCATTTTATACCAAGATACTTTTGTGTTCTTTCTTCCGGAAGAGGAAGATTCAATAAATCACAATACATTGTATATAAAATCTCTACACCGGCTGCTTCCGCAAGAGCAGACCTTCCGGTTGGTCTTCCAATATTCGGTTCAATTATATAAAATTTTCCCGTTCGAACATCTCTTTTCATTTCTAAGTAACCAAGACCAAAGTAATTTACTTTTTTAAAGAGTTCTAATGTTACATTATTAACTTCATCAGCACGGCACTCAATACCAAGGCTGGTATTTCCCGTAACAGGCGGATACTGTCTCAGTTTTTTTGCAGTAAACGAAACAAGAGCTTCATGCGATTTACTGAAATAACAATTGCAGGAGAACAAATCGGTATCCGTGCCCTCAATCCACTCCTGAAACATTAGAACTTCATGCCATCCACAGCATTTTTTATATAGATCAAGCAGCTCATCTTTGTTTAGAGCTTTGAAAGCTTTTATTTTTGAATTTTCTTCCCACTTAGGTGAACGCATCGGAGGTTTAAGAATGCAGGGATAATTTAAATTGTTTGATGCAAGTAATGCTTCTTCATAATTTTTAACAAGAAAATATTTAGCAATTGGTAACCCTTCTTTAACTGCAAAAGCATAAAAGCTTGGTTTGTCCATCAGCATTTCAACAGTTTCAGAAGAAGGCAGGGCAATACGATAAAAATTCTCTAGTTCTTTGCGATGACGCGATATTAATAATACACTGGTGTCCTGCGACGGAATCAAAATAGGTGCTTCAACAAATCTGTTGGAAATTTCTTTTAACGTTTTAATTAAAGAATAATCTTTTGTGCTGGATTTTATTATCTCCACACAAGTATTGGTTCTTGCACAATAGTGTTTTGGATTATTGGCAATTCCAATAACAGGCACTCCTCTTGAGTTTAAAATTCTTGCGGTTTGTAATCCATTAATATGATCAATATCGATTACAATTGCATATACATTTTGTTTAGTTGGTTTTATCAAATTATTTATTGACTAAGTGTGTTTACAAAATTTAGAAATATGTGAATTAACAATGTTTAAAACTTCTTCTAATGGCAAAGTTGCATCAATTTTAACAAAATTTTTAACATTGCTTCCAATATATTCCAATGATTTATTTTTTCCTTCCAAATATTCCAGAGAAGTTTCAATTTTTCTTTGGTGCAATACTTTTGGAGGGGCATAAAGAAATAAAGTTAAATCGGGTTTTGGAAGCACATTATATAACAGCCAGCTATATATCCTTGAACTCATACGATAATTCTTGTTATTAACTTTATCAATTGCCCCATCAAATAAATAATGCCGATCAAAAAGAATAGTGTATCCAAGTAATTGGAAAAAGACAGCGATTAATTGTCTATATAAATGTTCAGAAATTCTATTTAAAGTTCTAAAGGTAGCTCCCAAAACTCCTCGAGTATCTTCCTTTCTATCCTCATTTATTGTGTGGATAGAAAGATTTTTGATTTTTCCTTTAATATTGTTTTTCTTTTTATAACGATAAACTTTTAAAAAATGTATTAGTCTGGAAGTTGGCAAAGCATAATTACTAGATTCAATATTTAATCCCATATAAATATATTTCATTTTAACAGGAGGGTTTTCTAATATCTTCTTTGCAATTGTTGTTTTACCTGATCCGTCAGCACCGATTAATGCAATAGTTTTCATGTAATAGTTTTAAGCTTTGTTGATATTGAAGTTGTTACATTTCATGATAAATCTTTTTCATCAAAAATAATTTTCATCTTTTCAAATAATTTTTCAAAAGAAACAGGGTAGGGATGAAGAACTTTGAATGCTTCTTTTCCTGCAAGAGCAGTTTTTAATAATTCACCCTGAAGTTTGTTCACATTCTCAAGGAACGGATTTTCAAGATGAGGGAATGCAAATTTAAAAGTATTATAATGCTGGATGAAGGTGCTCATTTCATATTCGTGTGAATTTATCATTCTATTTATTACTTCGTCAATTGAACAAATTTCAACTTTTATCTCTTCGCTATCATGGCTCATAATTAAAATTACTTTGTCCGGGTAGGCTTTTTCATTATAAATCTTTTCTTTAAAAATAAATTTTGGAGTAACACGAAAATTTAATTGCCGCTTAAAAGCAGGCAGTGCTTCCGCAATAACTTTTGTTAGAAAAGAATTTTTGAAAAATGTTTTGTTTAGAAAACTATAAACAGATTCAATAAAGTGTATCAGACTAAATAATGATTTTTTATTCTTACTTAATTTTGGAATTAGCTTTGGGACTTGTTTAAACTGCCATTCCCAGACCGTTACTGCTGCAGGAATACCAAACATTTCGTTCCCGTGTGCAGAAATCATAACTACTTCATCACCAATATACTCAGCATCTTTATTTCCAAAAGCTAAAAGGGATTCTGTCTTTCCACCTTTCGACCAGCCCATAACAACAGCATTTTTTTTATTGTATCGAAATGCTGATGCATGGAGAGGGATGTAGTTTTTACTTAAGAATGAAAGATTAATAATATGGTTAAGCAGGGGAATGCCGGGTAAACCACTTTGACAAATTATCTCAAGAGGTTGTCCTATTTTTTCAAAAGGTATTTTAACTTTTAATTTAGATCTTCCGGATGAAAGGATATAATATCCATCCTTATTAAAGCCTGCATTTTCCAAACCAATGAATATTAGATCGGATATTTCCAGTGGATCTATAAATTTAATAGTGATATCAGGTTCACGATTTAATTCTTTTTCATGTTCTCCATAATAATTTGATATCAGCTTTAAATCGCTTTCAGTTGGATTAATAACTCTAATGCCGACGATATTATGGATATCAAAGTCATAATAATTTTTTGGTTTTTGATTCATTCAGAAATAATTAAAAAGTAAAAGATACGATACTGATTATTTTTATTGTGCATACAGTTTACTAAACTCTTGGTAAATACTTTTTCTCTGCTTCTTTCAATTCATCAGCATTTTGAAGACGAAAAACTTCTTTAACACTTACTATCTCTGGTTCAACTGCAATTAATGATTGATCCTTAAAAATTTGGCTGGCAGTATTTTGCATGGCTTTGATGCTCGATCTTAACATATGATTTGCCCATATAATTAAACTGACTCCCGCATCTTCTAAAACTTTAGTTGGTGTTTTGTAATACATTGTAGGTACGATAACTATGGGTCCCATATTTTGCCAGGCTTTCATAAAATCAAGTATTTGATCTGCTGAAGCAATTTTACTGTGAATGAGTATAGCATCTGCGCCGGCTTTATAATATGCTTCAGCACGCTTTAATGCTTCAGCTTGCCCTAATCCTGCAATTAAAGCCTCAACCCTGGCAACAACACAAAAATCAGGATCCGACTGAGTGTCCTTTGCTGCTTTTATCTTTCCGCAGAACTCTTCAATATTAGCTAATTCTTGTTCTTCTCCATTGATGAATGAATTAGTTTTTGGGAAAAGTTTATCTTCAATGCACATTGCAGCCACATTGCGTTGTTCGAGTTTTGTTACCAAACGCCGAACGTTGTTAAAGTTTCCATAACCTGTATCAGCGTCAACAAGAATTGGGACTTGAGTAGCATCGCTCATAAATTCAAGGACTTCAAGAACTTGCGTCCAGCTTGCTTCATTATTATCTCTTACGCCCATTGCAGCGGAAATTGAAAGTCCACTAGCCCAGATACCTTTGAATCCTGCCTCCTGAACAATTTTAGAACTCAATCCATCATGTGCTTCCATAATAAACTCAGTTTGTGCTGACTTTATCATTTGTTTAAATTGTGTTGTCTTTTTCAATTATAAATCCTTTCAAGTTCAAAAAAAATAATCTTAATACCAGATCAGTATGAATTTTAATTCTTATTTTTTAATATTAAAGTTTTTAACTGTAGTTAATATTATATCCCCTATTTCTTTTTGAGAGTCAACTGTCTGTGCACCGATGTGAGGTGTAAGAACAACATTTGGTAATTCTGCTAAAGGAGAAATTTTGCCTTCACCTTCATTAACATGTACATCTGTTGCTGCGCCTCTTAATCTATTTCCTTCCGTTAATGCCTTATATAACGCTTGCTCATCCACAACTCCGCCACGAGCAAGATTCATAATATAAGAACCAGTTTTCATTCTATTAAGTACTTGTTCATTAATTAATCCTCTTGTAGAATCGTCAAGTGGAACATGTATGCTGATATAATCTGAAGTAGTGATAACTTCATCGAATGTTGTAATTCTGATTCCTAATTTCTTCATCTGAGCTATGTATTCCTCTGAATAATCTGATTCAGCCAAACATCCGATGGCATTCATACCCCACGCAGCACCCATCATACCAAGTCGTGAGCCGATATTACCGCAGCCAATAATTCCTAATGTTTTACCAGTCAATAAATATCCATTCAATTCGCTTTTTGCAAAATGTCCTTTTCTAATAAGTGAATCAGCTTTTAGCAGGTCTCTGGATAATGCCAGCATAAATGTAAAACTTAATTCTGCAACTGCTTTTGCCCCTGGTTGAGGTATGCGTACCAATTGAAGCCCTCTTTCATTAACGTAGTCAATATCAATATTGTCCAATCCTGAACCGGCACGAATTAATAATTTAAGTTCAGTGCCGTGTCTTAATACCTCAGTTGAAATTTTTACACCACTTCTAAATATTAAAATATCCCTATCCGCAATTGCAGATATTAATGTTTCTTCGGGTGCATTAAAAGCACAAACTACGTCATGTTTTTCTTTAAGTTTTTCGATGGCTGCTTTATTGATAGAACTTGCTATGAGAATTTTCATTTCGTTTCCTTATTGATTTTCTAAAAGAACATAGTATTAACAATTATTATTCCAAGTAAATCGATAGAATTAAATGCTTTTTAATATTAAAGATAAAATTTTAAGAGAATTGTTTCAAACTGATAAAAAATTTCAAATCAGCTATCCAATGTATCTATAAATTAATCCACTTATACTTTTCAATACCGGGATTGGGAGTTTTCCAAATATAGTATTATGAAAACCGGTTGTATTTGTTCTCTTTTGAATAAAAGCTTTTTTATTAACGGAGTAGATGTAAGTATTTATAATTTTTTCAGAGGTACCCCATCCAAGTTTATATCTTCTTAATCCCTCATTTTCAAATTCCGTTCTTCCAAAATGGAACGATTTAAATTTTCTGCCAATAAAATGTTTAATTGCTTCCCACATGACCAAATTATTTGGTCTAAAATTTTGAAATCTTTCATCAGAAGCACCATACTTATAATATGCCTTTTCTCCAAAGTAGAAATATATTGCGCTCGCTACTATCTCGTTTTTATGTTTTGCTGAGATAATAAAAGCTTTCTTTTCTTTTATTAGATTATTAAATATTTTAATAAAAAAAGAAAAAGGCTGCGGCGGCAATCCATGTTTTTTTCTTGTAATACAATTTAATCTATAAAATTCTTCCAAAGAATTCATATCAAAATCAATACTGGTTTTAATTCCCTCCTTTATAGCTTTTTTTATGTTTCTTCTTGTAGTTTCACTAAATCTTTTAAATACTTCATCTTCTTTTCCATCAAGTTCTAGTATATGTTCATAATAAGAATATGCAGATTGTACTTCTTTAAAATAGCCTTTACCTCCCCTAATCTCAAAAGATTGAATTTTTTCTATTTCACAATAAGAAATTAAAAAATCAATTAGCGGTTTAAAATCCTCTTCTCGATAAATTAAAGGTTCACAATAATCGCTAAACGGCAGGGAGACTAATCTTTTAATTGGTAAAACATTTTTAACCAACATAAAGGGAATAATAGCCGTATTAACATCATCTGAGTTATTAACAAAATATTTTGGTAAATATTTGTAAGCGTCATTCAGAATTTTTGCCCATTCCACAGAATGAAAAAACGAATAGTCCTTATTATTAAGTACCAAATCATTCCAATCTGGAATGTTGAGTGGATTTAGAATTTGTACGGAGTTGATAATTAATGCTCGATAATATTTGAATTAATCATTTTAACATAAAAACTTTGCTGCCACTGAGATTCCGTATCGCGTAAGGAATGACAATTCAGCAAAGGATTGCTGAAAATAAAATTTAAGATGTTACTTTTGAATTATCTCTGCTGGTACTAAATATTTTTTTCTTTTTACTTTTTTCATTGTTCTTCCCATAACCATAACCATAACCATATCTATAACGATAATAGTATGAGTTTTCAATTGTAGCAGCATTTGCAACTATGCCTTTGATATCGACCCCTGCTTGCTTTAATTCCAACATACCCCACCGAACAGTCTCGATAAGGGATCTAGTCGGTCTGACAACTAGTATAACATCTTTAATAAATTGAGCCAAAACAAGTGGATCCACTACACGAGTTACAGGAGGAGAATCAAAAATGATAATATCATAATTAGCCTGAGATAAATGTACAAATAATGATTTCATTTTAGGTGAGTTAAGAAGTGTTCCTGAATCATCGGATAGACCACCTGCAGGGAGTATGTTTATTAATTTTGAAATACGCGAGTATATTTTTGGATTCACATCTTTTGTTAGATAATCTATTAATCCAGGATCTTTACTAGTTAACCCGAACATTTTTGAGAGATCACCTTTTCTCAAATCACAGTCAACAAGTAAAACTTTTTTACCCTCTTGTGAAAGTGATACAGCAAGATTTGCTGCAACAGAAGTTTTACCAGAGTTTTCCTCGCAGCTTGTTATCATAATGATTTTATTTCCGGGATTTAATTTTTGAAAAAGTTTTGTTCTGAATAGGCGATAGGTTTCTATAAGTCCCTCATCATCACTTATTAGTGTGGCAAGCTTGTATTCTGACTTTGAATTATTTAACTCTTTTATTATGTCATTAGAATATTTAGGTATTATTGAAAGTATTGGGACCTGAAATTCCGTTTCTAGCTCATCAAGATTTACAAATCTTGTACGATATAATTCTATGGAAAAGATAAGTATTATACCGATAAATGCTCCTAGCACTAAACTAATAAGTACAATAAGAGGTTTTTTGGGCCAGGATGGATATTCGGGAACCTTAGCTTCATCAACTATTGTAATGTCCTGCATTTTAGAAAGTTCAGCTACTCTCATTGCTTCTCTTTGATCAAGTAAAATGGTATAAATCTTTTTATAAGTATCACTTTGACGCGTAAGTTGAGCTAACTTGTTTTCCTGAGCCGGAAGACTGCGCATCTGAACCTCATACTTGGACATAAGATCATTAATCTTTAATAATTTTTTCTCAAGAGTATTAATCATAATCTTATATGCAGTAATTGTATTTTCGTTAAACCCAGTAAGCTTTGACTTTGTAAGTTTTATTTGTTCATCAATTGCTTTAACATCCGGGTGGTTCTCGGTTCTTTTTTGAAGAAGTTCAAGGCGTTGTAACTCTTGCTCAGAAAGTTGGCGCATGAGTTGAGAGAATGGAGAGTTTCCACCGTCTGCTTGTCCTTGTGGATTCAAATAACTTTGATCAAAGTAACCGTTTTTCTTTAATTCTTTTTCAAGATCTGCAGCTTTATTTTTATAGTCTCCTAGTTGCAAATCTGTATTGTATTTTTCTGCTTCCAAATTACTAAGAAAACTCATAAGCTCAGATGAGCTTGCATCAATCGACATTATTTGTCCGCTTGCCTTAAAGCTGCTTAATTGACTTTCAGAGCCTTTTAGTTTTTCCTGTATTTCATTTAATTGTTTATCGACAGATTCGTAGGAATATCTGATGGTTTCTTTTTTTTGAGCAATTCGAGATTCTCTAAATTTTTCAACAATCGTATTAGCAATAATTGCTGCAGTTGTTGCTGAACTAGCGGAATAAATTATATCAAAAATATCTGTTTTGCCTTCACGACTAACTTTTGTACTGTTTTTTACTCCCAAAACAGTTTTACCATAATCCTTAAAGGAAATAAGCAGTTCACTATTTACAGGGGCTTTATCCCAATCAATAATAATAGAAAAATGTTCAGTTTTAATTTTCGATAGATTGAAATTTGATTTATTTATATTCATTGAATCTAAATTAGATGAACTGTCAACAATTCCTGATTTGTCTATTAATTTTCCGTCAACAGCATTTAATATAACATATTTGTTGGGTGATGTTTTTTTAATTATAAAATCCGCTCCATTTAGGTGTGAGGTATCGACCGTAATTACTTCAAATTTTTTTGGTACTGTAAATTTACCTGAATTGTTTGATCTAGAAACCGGATCAAGCATATCAAGATATGTCTTATCAATTTGATAGGACTTTTCATTTCCCCATTTTAGTTCCTTAATTATACAAAACAAATCAAGTTCATCTACCACTTTACTTATTACGGTATTAGTAGTAACTAACTGCATCTCCGTTTCAATTATATCTGAGGACTGAAGACTGAGCATTGTGGATATGTCCGGTGCCCCAAATTTTTTATCTTCAGGATTATTCTCTTTCTTTAGAATTACTGATGCTTCATACTTAGGTGTTGCAGTAAAACTGTAAATAAGTGCCAAAGCTAAAAATGAAAAAACACTAAATAATATAATCCTTTTATTTTTTAAGATTAGCTGAAAAATCTCCAATAAAGTTTTTTCTTTATTGGGTAATTCTGATCGAGACATACCAATATGTTTATTGTTATCAGTCATTTAAAGTTTGCCTAAAATAAAATTTAAATTTTTAATTTATTTCCTTAAAAGTATACTTACCAATGTTACTAAAACAGCAAGACCTGACAATATTAGACCATACTGTCCAGCATCTGCCCAAAAACTTCGGGGAATAAATATTCTATCACCCGATTGCAAACCGAGATCAGCGGCGGTATTTCCCTTTTCTACAATTTCAGATTTTTTTAATTCAATTTCTTCATTATCTCTTATAATATAAATGTTATCAGTCGCAGCGGAACCGGTAACCCCACCAGCTAAAGCAAGTATTCCGATCATCTTTTCAATATCCGTTACATAATAGTATCCTGGCGTTCTCACTTCCCCTAAAATATTTATCCTGAGTAGAGGCTGAATTGTAATTGCTGGCTCTTTATACAGTTCAGAATATTTACTGAATATTGTTTGCTTTATCAATTTATAATCAATATTAGTCGTTCGAACTAACCCGATAAAAGGTAGTTGAATATTACCATCCTGCTGGATGTAGTAGTCACCTGTTATTTGATCTGTAATATTTAGGAAAGTTATTTTTACTCCATCTCCGGGATTAAGTTTTTGAGCATATAATTTAAACCCTGTTAGACTAATTAGTAGCAGAACAATTAATAGTTTCTTCATTCTTTTCCTGCTGGATAAAGGGATTTTATAATTTTGATTAGTAATTTAAATAATTATTATTTACAAACACTATGCCGATGATTTAACATATTCCGATGGTTTTTATTCCCTCAAATATATAACAAATATAAAACTATGCTTGAATTTGAATCACAGAATTTATTTTTGATTCATTCTGCTACAAAAAATAAATTTATATGGATTATCAAACACAAATTATATTAAATATAATCATGAAAAAAGAGTTAATTGGTATTACCACACAACTTAGCATAATTATTGTAGTAATGTATTTAATTTATTATTGAAGACAGATATTTTCTTCGATCTATATCAACTTCTTAATTTTTAGTTTACTATTAATATTCAAATTATAATTAACAATAAGAAATTACACACTAAAAAAATAACGGAGATAAAATGAAAGTTCCATTTCTTGATCTAAAGGTTCAATATTTGTCCATTAAAGATGAGATTGATTCTTCAATACAAAAAGTTATAGATAAAACTGCCTTCATTCTTGGTGAAGCCGTTGAAAATTTCGAAAAAGATTTTGCTTCCGCCCAAAATGTAAAATATTGTTTAGGTACCAGTTCAGGAACTGATGCAAATCATCTTGTGCTTTGGGGATTAGGCATTGGTCCCGGCGATGAAGTTATTATTCCGGCAAACACTTTTATTGCAACAGCTTGGGGAGCTACATTATGCGGTGCTACGCCAGTGTTCGTAGATTGTCATCCTGAAAGTTATAATATTGATCCGGCAAAAGTTGAAGAGAAAATAACAAATAAAACAAAAGCTATAGTAGCCGTTCATCTGTATGGTCAAAGTGCGGATCTCGATCCCTTAAAGGCGATCGCTAAAAAACATAATTTAATACTTGTTGAAGATGCTGCACAAGCACATTTAGCTGAGTATAAAGGAAAACCAATAGGTGGTTTAACATCAGCTGCTTCCTTTAGTTATTATCCTGGTAAAAATCTGGGCGCATTTGGTGAAGCTGGTGCTGTTACAACTAATGATGAAGAACTATATAATCGTGTAAAAAAGTTAAGAGAGCATGGTCAGTCACAGAAATATCACCATGATTCTTATGGTCATAATTATCGTATGGAAGGCATTCAGGGAGCAGTTCTTGGTGCAAAGTTAAAGCATTTAAATGATTGGACGAATGGAAGAAGAAAAGTTGCACAGACGTATAAAGATGAATTGAAAGATATTAAGGAGATTATTTTACCTAAAGAAATGTCTTACGCTAAACATGTATATCATCTATTTGTTATTCAAATAAATAGCAGCAATCTCGATCAGAGTACGAAATTAAGAGATAAGCTAAAAGATTATCTTACTGAAAAGGGAATTAGCGTTGGTTTGCATTATCCAATTCCACTGCATGAACAAAAATGTTTTGGGGGCTTGGGCTATAAGAAAGGTGATTTTCCAATTACTGAAAAATTAGCGGAAACTGGATTATCATTACCTATGTTTCCAGAATTGAGCGATGAGCAGATAATGTATGTAATTGAGAATATTAAAATATTTTTTAAGGGAATCTAAAAAATTTGCCAAGAGATTTGAGATTCAATTTGTCTCAAATCTCAAAGCTTATGGGTGCATTCTCATTTTGATAACAACTCAATATTATTATTTTGTTATTTTTTTGAAATTGAAGGCGATGACGCTTGGCATAATTATGGAATACTTATCAAAGCTTAATTATTTCAATAAAACCATATGAAAAAAAACTTTAGATATAAATATTTTTTTGGAGCAGCCGATTTTTTAATACTTCTGTTCTCTTTCTTAATCTCAATATATGTTTTAAGAAATGATACTTCAGTTAGTTTTATTGCTTTCTACACAAGTGTACCTGAAATTCCTTTACTTTTATTTGTAACTTCATTAATTATTCTTCTTGTCTTTCAGTACAATGGTCTTTACCGATTGGACATCATATTAAATAGAACCACTCATTTTATTCATCTTCTTAAGGCAATTTATTATAGTTCTCTAATGATAATATTATTATCATTTTTAATTGATTCACGTTTACTTTTAGATTCAAGACTTTTAATTCTTTTCTTCTTTTTTGTTTCAGTCGGTTTGTTTTTTGTAATTCGATTGGAATTACTAAAGATTTTATTCGTTGAATTGAGCCAAACAAGTTTTAAGAGAAATGTAATAATTGTTGGAAATGGAAAATCTGGAAAACTACTTGCAACAAAACTTATTTATGAAAACCCAATTGGTTTAAATATTCTTGGATTTGTTGATGAAGATAGACACACAGGTGATTTTGTAGTTGCAGGGAAAAAGGTATTGGGAAATTACAACGATTTAGCCGAGTTAATCCGTAAACACAAAGTTGATGAATTAATTATTGCAATCGAAAACGAATCCTATGAAAGCTTTTTTCAAATATTAGATTATTGTAAAACATTAAAAGTGCCTATTAGAATTACTTCAGTTCTTCTAGGAGTAATAAATCAAACGCTTCAAGTCGAAAAGTATAGTGATATACCGGTTATCAATGTTGCACCCAAATATAATGATCGCTTTACCCTTGGATTAAAAAGATATTCTGATATTGCTATATCATTATTGGCTTTAATAGCACTTTCGCCATTTTTATCTTTTATAGCATTATTTGTGAAATTTTCTTCAACTGGTCCTGTATTATTTAAGCAAACAAGAATTGGCAAAGATGGTAAACCTTTTCAATTCTATAAATTCAGATCTATGAAACAACTTAAAGGAGAAGATGAAGAACGCAAAAAAATGATGATTTCTTTTATGAAAAATGAAGCCGTTACCAATGCTATCGATACCAAGATTATTGACGAAAGCAGAGTTACTTGGGTAGGGAAAATAATTAGAAAAACTTCACTTGATGAATTACCTCAACTTCTAAATGTGCTAAAAGGTGAAATGAGTCTCGTTGGTCCAAGACCTTGTTTGCCTTATGAATATGAGAACTACGATGAATGGCAAAAAAGAAGAGTCAGTGTTATACCGGGTTGTACAGGTGTTTGGCAGGTATGGGGAAGAAGTGTTGTTACTTTTCAGGAAAGCGTTGTTTTAGATATGTATTACGTAAACAATATGTCTCCATGGTTAGATCTTCAGCTGATTTTTCAAACCGTTCCTGTAATGTTATTCTCTCGTGGTGCAAAGTAAAATCAAATTTTAAGTTAGGGTATCAAAATGAAAGTTGGGATAATTGGTTTAGGATATTGGGGTCCAAATCTTCTTAGAAATTTTTTAGCACAGCCTGATGTTGAAAAAGTCGTGGCTTGCGATATGAGAGAAGACAGATTAAAATTAATTTCTCAAAAATTTCCAAGCGTGCATTTATCAAATAATTGTCAAGAAACATTAACGGGCGACTGTGATTTAGTTGTTATAGCAACACCTGTTGCCACACATTATCCAATCGCAAAAAAAGCATTAGAAAACAACAAACATATTTGGGTTGAAAAACCTTTTACCGCATCGGTTGCCGAAGCTGAAGAGCTAATTGAAATTGCAGAAAGCAGGAACCTTAAAATCTTTGTCGATCACACTTTTATTTATAACGGTGCTGTCATTAAAATGAAAGAACTGATTGAGAAAAATGAACTTGGTGATATTCTATATTTTGATTCTGAAAGAATTAATCTGGGATTATTCCAAAAAGATGTAAATGTAATTTGGGATTTAGCACCACATGATCTTTCGATTATGCAGTTTATTTTAGGTAAAAACGCTAAAGCAATTTCAGCTAATGGTATAGCCAACTTTAACGGTAAAGAAAACATTGCGCACATCAGTATTTACTTTGAAGATAATTGTTTTGCACATTTTCATGTTAACTGGGTATCACCCGTTAAGATTAGAAGAATGATTGTAGGCGGCACTAAAAAAATGCTTGTTTATGATGACATGGAAAACTTTGAAAAAATTAAAGTTTATGACAGCGGGATTGATATTAAATCCGCAGAAGGAATTTATGAAGCATTAGTTCAATATAGAATCGGTGATATGTATTCGCCCAAAGTTAATCAAACTGAAGCTCTAGCTCTTGGGGCGCGTGAGTGTATTGACGCAATCAAACAAAACAGACAACCATTGACAAGCGGATATGATGGTTTAGAAGTTGTTAAATTATTAGAAGCCAGCGATAAATCATTGAAGGGTATGGGAAAGATCGTTGAAGTAAATGATTTTGTTCATTTCTAAATTTTATATATAGGAAAAACATTGGAAAAGAAAAATATTAATAATGTAAAATTGGGGAAAGATGTTAAGATTTTTGATTTTGTAAATTTATACGGATGTGCTATTGGTGATAATACTAAAGTGGGGACATTTGTTGAGATTCAGAAAAATGCTTCTGTAGGAAAGAATTGTAAAATTTCTACACATACTTTTATATGTGAGGGTGTTCATATAGGTGATAATGTTTTTATAGGGCATAATGTTACTTTTATAAACGATAAACATCCGCGTGCAGCTAATCCTGATGGTTCTATGCAGACTGAAGCCGATTGGAAAGTTGTGGAGACATTCATTAAAAATGGAGCTTCAGTTGGTTCATCATCTACAATTCTTTGTGGAATAACGGTTGGTGAAAATGCTATAGTTGGTGCTGGTGCTGTAGTTACAAAAGACGTTCCGGCAAATACGATAGTGGCTGGTGTTCCTGCAAAAGTAATTAGGAAAGTTTAATTTCTCTTCGACTTGTGTATCTATTTTATGAAGAGCACAATTAAAGTTGAAACAACTGCTACAAAGTAAATAATTCCCAACCTCGATTTAATCATTCCATTTTTTCTTTCAACTACGTTTGTTGATTCGAAAGGTTTGCTGAAATAACCTAATTCTTGTTTTTCTATTCGTAAAACATTTGCTGAATTTTTCATCTTATTAACTCTAGGTTGTGAATAGTATTACATTGTTTTGGTGCGATATTATCAATTATCATACCTATAAAGTAATTTGAAAATCGAAATGAAATAAAGAATTACGCAGAAAGAATGTAGAAATTACAAGTAATTTTGCGGAAGAGATTTCTAATGAAAGGTGTTAATCTTCTCGAATAATCATAATACGTCTGTTAGTACTTCTGCCTTCAGCAGAATTATTATTAGCGATTGGGAATGAATCACCTAATCCATATAAAGTAAATTGATCCGCTGTTAGTCCTTTAGAAACCAAATAATCATAAACAGACTTAGCTCTGTCATAAGAAAGTTTTTTAATTGTGGAAACGGATCCTTGGCTATCCATATGTCCCTCAATTCTCCATTTAGTACCAGGCTGATTTTGAATATAGAATGCAATCTCATTAAGTAAAAGTTTTGCACCATCTTTTAAAGATGCAGAAGAGTTATTTGTGAAAGTATCATCGCTCCTCAAAATAAATTGATAGAATGTTTCCTGCTGAGTTGCTTCTTGAGCACAGCCATTTAAATCAACTTTAGTATTAATTGGTGTATCAGGGCATTTATCTTTATAGTCTGGAACGCCATCTTTATCACTATCTTTTGGGCATCCGGATTCATCCACCACAACGCTTTCCAGAGTATCGGGACATTTGTCTAAATAATCAGGCACTCCATCATTATCTTTATCAGGAGGACAACCATTTGCATCAACCACAATATTTATAGGAGTATTTGGACATTTATCCAGATAATCAGGAACGCCATCTTTATCACTATCTATTGGACATCCAAATTTATCAACTGATACTCCAACAGGACTATTTACACATTTATCAAGGTAATCAGGAACTCCGTCTTTATCGGAATCAATTGGGCAACCGAATTCATCTACTTTTACTCCTTGTGGAGTGTCCGGACATAAATCAATATTATCCTTCACACCATCTTTATCGGAGTCAAAATTGCTTATAAATGCGTAGGAAATTCCAATTAAACCTGATAAAAAGGAATCAGTATTTTTTGAAGCTGAAATATCTTCAAGATAATCAGAGGTTGTCGGGTAATAACTAAGTGCAGCATTTAAACTAAATTGTTCACTGATCTTAAATTTTACTCCACTCTCAACTACAAAACTGAATATATTCTTATCATATCTTTTTAAACTATTAAAATATAAAATCGTACCATTTAAATTTTTAGGGCTGAAGTTTAAATAAGCTGCGCCAACACTTAAATACGGAATGAAGGATTGGCTCAAAGCATACCCTAAATTTAATGAGCCTCCGATCTGAATTATATCGGTATAAATATCTGCAGGAATTGTACGGGGATTGGGCAAGTCATTATTTGCAATGGATCTACGGTTGTCACTTTGATTGATCTTTAAGCCACCGCCAAATATCTTTAATCCAAATCTGGCATTATCAATTACGATGGGATAATATTCAATTGAGCCCCGAATTGAAGGTCCGATAGAAGCACTTTTATAATCAGTAAATCCGTAATTGATTCCTCCTTCTAACGTTACTATAAAATTTTGATGAAGAAAATCATTTTCAACTATAGTAGATTGTGAAAAATTTTTCCCTGCCAGCGAGAGAAAAATTATTAAAGATAGAATATATGTTCTGTGTTTAAAGATCATTTGAGTTTTAGTTGAAAGTAATATGTGCCCTGATATTATCCAAAAAAATATTTAGGCTAATGAAAAATACTATGCAAAGATAATAAAAGACTATGACTGATAACAAGAATTAAATTTTTTAAAAAATAATTTGTATTTACCTCTATTAAAAGAAAAAGTATTTCATTCTGAAACGAATATAGATTTTAATAACTGTTAATAAAAACAAACAAAAAGACTTTGTGTAACATAAAAATTTAATTAGCCCACATCTAAATTCAGAGAAATAATTATTTTGTCGTGCTACAATTTTACTTGTTAAAAAGTGAAAATAAATCAAAAGCTCATATTAAGTAACTTAATTGCATAGCTCCCATAAAAAGCCCGGGCATCTTGCTCGGGCTTTTTTTTATGCGGCTAAATAATCTGATAGAGGGTTATTATTAGAAATTTTTTTATCTATAAATTAGAAGACAAAAAATTGAGAAAAAGATGAATATCCTTGAAGTAAAAAATCTAACTAAAAGATTTAATGGTTTAACGGCTGTAGATAATGCTTCATTCCAAGTTCCTCAAAATTCTGTTTTTGGATTAATAGGACGGAACGGTGCAGGCAAGACTACTACAATTAGAATGATGCTTAAAATTTATTTTCCCGATTCAGGTGAAGTCCTATTTAATGGCATTAAGATCGGGCAAAATTTTAAGGATTCTGTTGGATATCTTCCTGAAGAGCGCGGGCTTTATAAAAAGATGAAAGTTATTGATATGCTTTTATTCCTCTCTGAATTGAAGGGGAAGAAAGGAAGAGGAATAGAAAAAAGTGCAAATGAATATCTTGAAAGATTTGAATTATTTGACAGAAAAAATTCTAAAGTGGAGGATCTATCAAAAGGAAATCAGCAGAAGATACAATTTATATCAACAATTCTTCATGATCCTGATTTTCTAATTTTCGATGAACCATTTTCTGGTCTTGATCCAATTAATACTAATCTGCTTAAAGAAATTATTCTAGAGAAAAAAGAAAAAGGTAAAGTAATAATCTTCTCAACACATCTAATGGAATTTGCAGAAAAGATGTGTGATCATATTGCTATGATTGATCACGGTAAAATTATTTTAAATGGTGCGCTTGATGACATCAAAAAAAAATATGCTAATAAAAATGTAAGTATTGATTTTGAAGGTGATATTTCTTTTCTGAAAGGTCATCCCATAATCGAACGAATTGAAAATTTTGGAAACACTACGGGAATTAAAGTCAAAGAGGTCAATCAAATTCAGCAATTATTAAAACTGTTAGTACAAAACAATGTTGTTGTAAAAAAGTTTAATGCGGATGATATATCCTTACACGAAATTTTTATTTCTTTAGCCGGAAAGGATGCAAACAATGTTCAATAATAGAACTATTGCAATTATAAAACGTGAATTAAAGATGAAGCTGTTCAGCAGGTCTTTTATCTTGATGACGTTTCTTGTTCCCCTTTTTATGATTGGAATTTTTTCAGTACAAATTTTAATCCATTCCTTATCTGAAGAACAAAAATCCAATATAATTTTAGTTTCTGACTCTGATGAAATTAATCAGAGACTTCAAATCGAAATAAATAGAATTGACGAATTAAAATCCGGTATGCTTTCTGTAAAATATGAACTGATTGAAGATAAAAAAATTGACTCGAAACTTAAAAGTTTAAAATCAGATCTCATATCCGATAAGATTACCGGGTTAGTATTTGTTCCCTCGGCTTTGTTGCAAGCAAAAGGTGTGGAGTACTATTCCACGAATCCAAATAATTCAGCCCTATTTGATAAAATAAAACCAGCAATTAATAAAGCATTAATTGAAATTTATTTTTCAAGCAGAAAATTGACTGATGAAGAAGTTAGCTTTGCAAGAAAAGATGTTGATATTAAGGGATTTAGAATTACTCAGGATGAAAAAGTTGAAGAGGAAGGAATAGGAAATAAAATAGCTTTGTTCCTTTTTTCTTTCCTTCTTTATATGGCATTAATTTTTTCTGGTTCTATGACATTGAATTCTGTTGTTGAAGAAAAGAGTAATAAAATTGTGGAAGTTCTTCTGTCATCCGCAAGCAGCACAGAATTAATGGCAGGGAAAATTATCGGAACTGTTATCGTGGAAGTTATACAAATGATAATTTGGTTAACCCCAATATTTCTTCTAATAACTACCAGTTGGTTTTTTATTCCCTCTGAATTTATGCCGCAAATGAGTGTGGGATATTTGTTCTATTTTATTTTTAATTATTCGCTTGCGTTAATAACTTTTATAGCATTATATGCAACGGTGGGTGCAATATTCGATAATCCGCAGGATGCACAATCTGGAATGTGGCCTGTACTTATGCTTATTATGATTCCATTCTTTATTGCAATAGGATTAGAATCAAATCCACAAAGTACTTTTGCACAAATTGCATCTTTATTTCCTTTTGCATCTTTAATTGTAATGCCTGCAAGAATGATTTTGGTTGATGTACCTTTGTGGCAGATATTATTATCTGTGCTGGTAAATATTATTGTATTAATTGGAATATTTAAATTAGCCGGAAAGATTTATCGGATAGGAATATTGCTAACAGGTAAAAAACCTAAGTGGTCTGAAGTAGCCCGCTGGTTAAGAATGAATCCATAAGCAATTGTTTTGTTGAATCCATTTCTTAATAACTTTCTCTAACCATAAGTGATTTTTGCAACTTATTTGTCAAAACAAATTAAACCTGGAAATGGAATTATTTGTCTAACAAAAACAGTTTAAGTATAGTTTTAAATTTAAAGGACGTATGAAAAATCTTATTTTAATTTTAGCAGTAATCATTTCAATAAATTCACAATTAAATTTTGGACAAAGCAGTCCAAAGAATTTTGATAAAAATAATTTACCAAAAGGAAAAATTTCGGGTCAATTAATAGATGCACAAACCGGACAAGCGATTGAATACGGCAACATTGTTGTTCTTCGTTATACAGATTCATCAATGGTAGATGGAACAGTATCCGGTAAAGGTGGAAATTTTGTTATTCAGGGTATTTCATTTGGAAAATATTTTTTAAAGGCATCATATATTGGCTATGCTTCTAAAACAGTTGACAGCCTAAAGATTAATCCCAGAACAATGGATTTGGATCTCGGTAAGATTTTGTTGCAGGAAAGTTCAATTGAATTAGGAAATGTTGTTGTAACAGGCTATAAACAAATGATCATTAATAATCTTGATAAAAAAGTTATTAATGTAGATAAGGATTTAACAAGTGCTGGCGGCACCGCAGTAGATGTAGTCCAAAACATTCCTTCTGTAAATGTTGATGTTGATGGGAATGTTAGTTTTCGTGGTAATCAAAATCTAACGATTCTAATTGATGGAAAACCAAGTGCGCTTTTGGGAATGAGTAACAGTGACATTCTTGCAAGCCTTCCTGCAAGTTCAATTGAATCTGTCGAACTCGTAACAAATCCTTCTGCAAGATACGATCCCGATGGTACTGCGGGGATTCTAAACTTTATTCTAAAGAAAAAGTTAGAAGGCGGAGTGAATGGAAATATTTCCCTTACTGCTGGAACGCGTGATAAGTATAGCGGATCAATTAATTTAAATTACAAACTGCCTGGATTTAATTTTTTTACTTCCTATGACACCAGATTAAGCCGAACGGAGAATGACGGAAATTCTTTTCGGACAAGTACTTTAAATAATTCAACTTCGTATCTAAGTCAAGCAAATAATGGATTATTTGATTTTGGATCTAATAATTTAACCGCAGGTTTGGATTATATGCCGGATGACTTTAACACTTTTACATTTTCATATCGTTATAGAAAATTTGGATTTGATTCTGATAATCTTGTTAAAAACACTAACCTAAATTCTTTAAGTGAAATTTCTAATTATTTTGAACGTTCAAGTGTTGCTGATAGAAATATGAGATCAAATAATTTTACATTAAGCTATAAAAAAACTTTTGAAACAAAAGGGCAGGAACTTACTTCTGATGTAATTTACGGTGATAATAAAATGGATCGTAATGAAAAAATTGTGCAGTCAAATTTTAATCTTGATCTTACTCCAAGCACTGATCCTGCATTGCTTCAAAGAGGATTATCAAATAACACCAATAAGCAATGGACAATTCAGTCGAATTATATAAATCCTATTGAAGGTTTTGGAAGAATTGAGACGGGTTTTAAAATATCTCTTAAGGATTTAAACTCACTAAATGATTATCAAAATTTTGATTACAACACTTCAAATTGGATTGCTAATCCTTTAAGGAAAACGGACTTCGATTACAAAGAAAAGTTGTATGCTTTATATGGAATTTATTCAAATGTTATCGGCAGTTTTCAGTTCCAAATTGGTTTGCGTGCGGAACAGGCTAATGTTGATGGCTTTGAAGCTATGTCAACAACATCTTTTAATAAAAATTATTTTGCTCTATATCCTACTGTCCATCTGGTTCAACCTCTTCCTAATGATCAGGAAATTCAACTAAGCTATAGCAGAAGGGTTGAGCGACCTAATAACAGGGAACTTAATCCTTATGTTGATCGCTCGGACTCTTTAAATATTCAATACGGTAACCCGGAGTTAAATCCTGAGTTTATTAATTCTATCGAATTAGGATATTCTAAATTTTTTGGAAAAACTTCTCTCACATCGTCAGTTTTTTATAAAATTACAAATGATGCGATTTCTAATTTTACAATTTTGAATGAAGACGGTGTTACAGAAACGACCTGGAGAAATCTTGCTAAAAATTCTTCTTATGGAATTGAATTAACTGCATCTCATCCATTATTCGACTGGTTAAGACTGAACGGAAGTTTTTCGTATTTCAATACAAAGTTTGAAGGGCAAAATTTATCAACAAACGATTATAGCTGGTTAGGCAAATTGAATACAACATTTATGTTTTCAAAAGATTTTAATGTTCAGGTTAATGCAAATTATAATTCGCCAATTGTTACCATTCAAGGTAAGATACAAGAAATGTTTTCCACTGACTTTGCAGTTAAAAAAGATTTTATGGATGGACAGCTTTCAGTAACATTTAGAGTCAGCGATATTTTTAATACCAGAAAAATGAATTCAGATACATTTGATACCAATTTCTTTACATCATCTTATAGAAAAATGGAATCTCGTGTTGCTTATTTAGGGATCTCTTATCGTTTAAGCTCGGGAAACGGAAACAAAGAAAAAGATAAGCGCACTCAAAATGAAGAAGGGACTGACGAGTTTTAGTTGGTATTCACATTACAAATTAAACCTTCGAGGTTACTAACATTATTAATAAGCTAATCAAAACGGATTGCAACCTCGAAGGTTTCTAAATTGGAGTTATGCTGTCTGTCGATCGAATGATTGATCCAGCATTTATTTTTCTTTTCTTGCTATACTCAAAAGTTTTTCTGCCGCAAGTGTTGGTGTGATTTTGTCTTTTGTTATTTCTTCTTTTAATGATGTGATTGCTTTCTGAATTTTTTCACTATTGTAAAACTCATCACGCAAATTATCTTCAACCATTCTAAAAACCCATTCAATAGATTGATCTTTTCTACGTTGATTAAAAACCCCAGAATGTTTTATTGTCTTTTCAAATTTCTTTATTACTTCCCACAATTCCGGAATTCCTTTTCCTGTTAATGCAGAAACAGCAAATGCCTGTGCATTCCATCCTTTAGTTGCAGGTTGAAGATAATGAAGAGCATTGTTATAATCTGATCTTGCAATGTTTGCTTTCTTTTCATTATCGCCATCAGCTTTATTAATAAGGATTGCATCGGTCAATTCTATAATCCCGCGTTTGATTCCTTGCAATTCGTCACCACCGCCGGCAATCAAAACCAATAAAAAGAAATCAACCATCGAACGAACCGTAACTTCACTTTGCCCAACACCAACAGTTTCGATAAGAATAATATCAAATCCTGCTGCTTCACAAATCGTAATTGTCTCTCTGCTTTTTCGTGTAACTCCTCCAAGCGTTCCACCCGAAGGGGAAGGACGGATAAAACAATTTTTTTCTTTGGAAAGATTTTCCATTCTCGTTTTATCACCAAGAATACTTCCTTTAGTTACTGTACTGCTCGGATCAACGGTTAGCACTGCAACTTTGTGTCCTTGTTTTATAAGATACATACCAAGTGATTCAATCAAAGTACTTTTGCCAGCACCGGGAACACCAGTTATTCCAACTCGTAAAGAATTGCCTGAATGCGGAAGTAACTTTTTTAAAACTTCCTGTGCTGTATCGTGATGAGCTTGATTGTTACTTTCAATTAATGTTATAGCACGAGCTAAAATATTTCTATCAAACTTTATAACACCATTAACATAATCATCAACCGAAAGATGTTTTCGTTTTAATTCATTTTCTTTTTTACTTGATCCTGAACTTGAACCTGCCTTGCCGGCAGGCAGGCTCTGCATTCCTTTCACAACACGCACAGCAAATTCATCACCAGCGTTTTCAGGAGTCCAATCCGGCTTGTAAGTATTTTGTTTTTGTTTTTTCATTTAGATTTGGTTCTTTTACAAGGTAAAAATAATGAAATTACCTTGAAATCGAACCAGTTTAAGGAAATAGTCTTTAAGCAGATCTGAATTATTTTTTAGGCAAATACAACAAATCCGCCTAGGAATCGATTCATCTGGTATTAATTATTTTTTAATGCCAATATATTGGATTGGCAGAAGTGTAGAACCAAATTTTTTTTAAGAAGAGAATTGAATACAAGGTAAGTAGCACAAATCTACCTTGAAATCGAACCAGGATTAGGAAATTATCTGAAGGTTAGTTTGAAGTATTTCTTAGGCAAATAAGACAAATATGCCTAAAAACGATTCATTAAAATATAAATTGCATAAGTCTGGATATATTCATTAAAAACAGAATTGACATTTGTTAGATCTACATGTTGGATCCTTAAATTTTTCTAAAGTATCCTCTATATATAATCAGAAGAATATGTTTTAATTATCGCCCATTTATTATTCAGTTTTTCAAGTGTTATTATAAGTTCTGTTCGACCAAAAACAGTACTCCGAGTGTATAGACAGAATATTGCTTGTCTTTTTGTATCATTAAATCCAACTTTTGAGAGAGAGTAATAATTTGATTTAGGATATTCAATAGCGAATCTTTCTGCGTCATAATTAAATAAACTTAAGATAATTACATCATTTTTTAACTCAGCAAAATTTTTTACATTTAAAGTTATAGGAATCTTATTCTCTTGAAAATAATTATCAAGTGTTTTATCATCAATCTCATTAAGTTCTAAAAGACCTGGTGGTGGGGTAAACTCTGTTGAATCCCGAAATACTATTCTTCCCTCATTCGATTCTTTCAGGTGCTCAATAAAATAAGTTAAATAAACTTGATAAGCTTCATCAACATCATAATATGAAGTTTCAACCGATTTAATATTCGAACAAGAGTAGAATGAAATTATAGATAATAAAAAAAAGATTCTCATTACTATTAAAACCTCTCCTTAACCAACTCCATAATCTTAATTCCTGCTGCAGGAATTTTTGTACCAGGACCAAAAATTGCTGAAGCTCCATGCTCATAAAGAAAATCATAATCCTGTGCTGGAATAACTCCACCGCAGATTACAATAATATCTTCTCTTCCAAGTTTTTTTAATTCTTCAATAAGCTGCGGCAAAAGTGTTTTATGTCCCGCTGCAAGTGAACTCATTCCAACAACGTGAACATCATTTTCAACTGCTTGCTGTGCTGTTTCTTCCGGAGTTTGAAATAACGGACCAACATCAACATCAAATCCCATATCGGCGTACGCTGTTGCAACAACCTTTGCGCCGCGGTCGTGTCCATCCTGCCCCATCTTTGCAATTAAAATTCTCGGACGGCGCCCTTCTTGTTTTGCAAACTCATCCGTCATCTTGCGAACTTGCTCAAACAAGTCGTCATCTTTTGAGTATTCACTGCTGTACACACCTGATATTGTTCTTGTCACGGCTTTATACCTTCCGCTTACTTTTTCAATTGCTGATGAAATTTCTCCAAGTGTTGCTCGCGCTCTTGCTGCAATTATTGAAAGCTCGAGTAAATTTCCTTTACCTGTTTCCGCACATTTTGTTAGAGCATCAAGTGCATTCTTAACATCATCATCATTTCTGTTTTGTTTTACTAATTGCAATCTTTTTATTTGTGATAATCTAACAGCAGTATTATCAACTTCCAAAATCTCAATCGGATCTTCTTTTTCTAACCTGTAATTGTTAACTCCAACAATAGTCTCTTTACCGGAATCAATTCTTGCTTGTCTTCTTGCAGATGCTTCTTCGATTCGCATTTTAGGAATTTCTGCTTCGATAGCTTTTGTCATTCCGCCGTAAGATTCAACTTCAAGAATATGTTCCCACCCTTTTTTTAGAAGTGCATCAGTTAATGCTTCAACATAATAAGAACCGCCCCAGGGATCAATAACTTTTGTGATGTTAGTTTCATCCTGTAAATAAAGTTGTGTATTACGTGCAATACGTGCAGAAAAATCTGTGGGGAGTGCAATTGCTTCATCCAAAGAATTTGTATGAAGTGATTGTGTATGACCAAGTGCAGCTGCCATTCCTTCAATGCAGGTTCTTACAACATTGTTAAATGGATCCTGCTCAGATAAACTCCAGCCGGATGTTTGTGAGTGAGTTCTCAGTGACATTGATTTAGGATTTTTTGGATTAAACTGTTTAATCATCTTTGCCCAGATCAATCTTGCAGCACGCATCTTAGCAACTTCCATAAAATAATTCATTCCCTGCGCCCAGAAAAATGAAAGTCGTGGAGCAAATTCATCAATGTCCATTCCTGCTTTAATTCCCGTGCGAACATATTCTAATCCATCAGCAAGAGTGTAAGCCATTTCAAGATCAGCTGTGGCCCCAGCTTCCTGCATGTGATATCCTGAAATAGAAATGCTATTAAATTTAGGCATGTTCTTAGCAGTAAATTTGAAAATATTTGCAATGATTCTCATCGAAACTTCTGGCGGATAAATGTAAGTGTTACGCACCATGTATTCTTTTAGAATATCATTTTGGATTGTTCCAGTAAGCTGTTCGTGCTTTACTCCCTGTTCTTCTGCTGCAACAATGTAAAATGCTAACACAGGAAGTACAGCTCCATTCATAGTCATCGATACAGACATTTTATCAAGAGGAATCTGATCAAAAAGAATTTTCATATCGGCAATTGAATCGATTGCAACACCTGCTTTACCAACATCGCCAACAACACGAGGATGATCGGAATCGTAACCGCGATGCGTTGCCAGATCAAACGCAACAGATAGTCCCATTTGTCCTGCTGCAAGATTTCTACGATAGAAAGCATTGCTTTCTTCAGCGGTAGAAAATCCGGCGTATTGTCTTATTGTCCAGGGACGTTGAACATACATAGTTGAATATGGTCCTCGCAAAAATGGTGGAAGACCAGAAAAATAATCTTTGTGTTCAAGATTTTCTAAATCATCTTTTGTGTAAAGTGGTTTTACAGGAATTTTTTCCATTGTTTCCCAGATAAAATCTTCAACAGATTTTCCAGTTTCAGATTTAAACTTTTCTTCCCACTCTTTTTTAGACATTGGTTTAGAAGTTAAATCGAGTTTTATGTTTTTAAAATTTGGTCTCATAATTTTTTCAATTTTTTAAAAGCAATGGTACACTGATCAAACGGATAAAACTGATTTGGACTGATTTAATCCGTGCAGATCCGTTAAATCTGTGTCATCCGCGTTCTATTGTGTTATCCTTTTTAATAAACTACTTAAAATTAAATGCACATCAGCTCCAAGATAAATAAAATCATCGACACCGGATTTTTTGTGTTCTTCAATTTGATCTTTGGGATAACCAGCTAGTATCACAGAAACATTTTTTGATTTTTCCTTTATTCCATTTACAATTGGAGAAACAAGCTCGGGATAAGTGTCATCAGTTGAACAGATAACAACAACCTGAGCTTTTGAATCAATCGCTGCTTTAACTGCTTCATCCGGAGTCGCAAATCCATTTGGATAAATTATTTCAAATCCACCAACTTCAAAAAAAGCTTTGGAAAAATCTGCACGTGCTTTAAATTGTTTCAACGGACCCATCGTTGCAAGAAATACTTTTAGTTTGCTTCCGGTTTTCTTTTTATAATTTTCTGAAGCGATGCGCAATTCTTCAAACATTTGCGATAAGCGAAATTGCCTAAATGGTGTAACTGAAATTCCTTTTTCTGCAGAAGCACGAATTGATTTTGTGATTTCACCTAGTGAAGCGCCTTCCAGAAAAGCTTCAACGGCATCATCAACTAATTCATACGATTTTGTATCTGCAATTTTCTGAAGCTTCTCTAAAATACTTTTATGTTTTTTGTCTTCACCTGTAATTCTGTACTTCTGAATGTACTCAACTCTCTTTTTGTAAATCGCATTCAAATCCTGATTTATTATTTCCATCATTTCTTCTTTGGGATTTGCATACATATTTGTTCCAACAAGAATTGATTTACGTTTTGCAAAATCCTTTTTCCTTAATTCAGCAACTTGTACAATTTCATCCTGAACAAAACCAGATTGAATTGATTTTAACATTCCACCTTTTTCTTCTATAGTCTGAAATAATTTCCAGGCAACATTTGCAATATCATCAGTAAGTTTTTCTACAAAGTAAGAGCCGCCAGCAGGATCAATAACCTGATCAAGATGTGATTCTTCTTTTAGAATAATTTGTGTGTTACGTGCAAGTCGTCTTGAAAAATCATCTGTTGTATTAAAAGATTCATCATAAGTATTAGTTTGAAGTGAATCCACACCACCAACAATTGCTGAAAATGCTTCTGTTGTTGTACGAAGTGAGTTTACAAAAGGATCAAAATAAGTTTGATTGAATTGAGATGTTTTAGCATGAATAAATATTTTTCTGTTTTCTTCTTTAACATCATAAGCTTCAAGAATTTTACTCCACAATAATCTTGCTGCTCTAAGTTTTGCAACTTCCATAAAATAGAATGAGCCAATTCCAAAAGTGAATTTAATTCTCTTTGCAACATCATCAACTTTTAATCCGCGAGAAATCATTTCATTCAAATAATCAACTACAGTTGCAAGTGTAAAAGCTAATTCCTGAACTGAGTTTGCACCAGCATTATTAAAATGTAAACCACTCACTCCAATTGTTTTTATAGCTGAGTTAGAATTTATCATCAACTCGGTTGATAATTTCATTTCATCAAAAATCTGGTTTAAGGAAATTGGCAGTTCACCTTTAGTTAATAAATATTCATAAGGATCAGAAGTGATTGATCCTTTAATATTCATCAAACTTGTTCGTGTTTCATTTGCATAAGCCGTAAAAAGAAGTGTAATCGGAAGAGCAGAAAAACCACAAGAAATATTTATTGGCTGATTTGTCAAATCAATATCCTTAAACAACACTTGCATTTTTCTAACACCGGAAATCGATAATCCATCCTTACCAACTTCTCCAGTTTTAGATTGATCAGCATCAATTCCAAGCTGAGTGGGATTATCTAAAATGATACTGATTGAATTCAATCCGCGCTTTAAATCAGATATTAAAGCTTCATTTAAATCCTCTGGCAATGCTTGCTTGTATTCCTGTGCTATCTCCCAACTTTTGAAACTATACCCAGAAACATTACTACCCCGAAGATAATTATGAAAGCCAGGGAAATTATTTATTTGCGGTAGATCTTTTATATCGGTTGATGAGTAAAGTGGTTGAAGATTTATTTCTTCATAGGTTTTAGTGATAAGTTTTTTATCGAATGACTCACCTTTAAGATCTTTTTCGACTTGTTTTTTCCAATCATCAAAGCTAAGAACTGGAAAATCGTTTTTTAGATCAGGATTATCACCGAGTTTTACTTTTTGAACCATCTTCATTCCTAAATTTGAAAAATGTGCGTGTTAAAAGTAACAAAATTTTGTATCACACTGATTGTCTAAAATTTCCAAAATCAATTTTGAAATAGAACCGTAACTGCTCATATTCAATTATTATAAATTTTTTATTATGTTAAATACAAAAAAAATTTATACAAAAATTTTAAGTTTAAGAAGTATGCAAATAGTCTTTGAAGCTTTTCATTCAACTTTGTGAGGTTAAATAGAAGTCTTATTAGAATTAATTTAATTTTAGAAATGTCAACTATGAAATATTTATCAATAATCTTTCTAATCATTTTCTTCAGAAATGGATATTCTCAAGAACAAAATTTAAAATCACGGTATGATATTTTTGCATTCGATAAAGTGGTTACATTACCGGGAACTCCCGAGCAAATTTTTGATGCAGCAACCGGAGATATTAGCGGCTGGTGTGATCATTCATTTTCAGAACATCCTAAAAAGTTTTTTATCGAGGCAAAACCAGGCGGAGGATTTTGGGAGATTTTTGATAATGAAGGAAATGGTGCATTACACGCAACTGTTATTTATTCCCAACGTGGAAAGATGATAAGATTTGATGGTCCGCTTGGATTATCAGGTCGAGCAGTACAGATCGTAACAACCTATGAGTTTTCTGAAGCTGGAAAAGATTCAACGTTGATGAAAGTATCAGTTCACGGGTCAGGTGAAATGGAAGAAGGAATGCCTGCAATTGTTGAAAAGGTTTGGGAACATTTTATTTTCGAGCGATTTAAACCTTATGTCTTGGCAGGAAAATATTTACATAAATAAATATTATTGTTCTGAACGAAATTAGTTTAATATTTGTATAACAAAAATTTATAATTATGCAATGCCCAGTTTGTAAAGACCCAATGGTCATTTTAGAACTTAACAAAGTCGAGATAGATTACTGCCCATCCTGCAAAGGAATTTGGTTGGATAGCGGTGAACTGGAACTTCTTCTTGAAAATAAAAGTAATGATGAAACGATTTACAATTTTAAACCTGCAAAACTTTTATCAGAAAAAGAATATCGATGTCCCATCTGCAAAAAGAAAATGGGTAAGCTTGAGTTTGAAGAAACTGGAATTATTATTGATAAATGTAAAAACGATCATGGTTTATGGTTTGATAAAGGCGAATTAAATTCTTTATTAAGTATTGAGAGTCTGGATCAGGATAATAAAGTTTTAGTGTTATTAAAAAATATGTTTGGTAATTAGTTTTTTATTTCTAATAAATATATAAGGAGACTGAAATGCCGTACTTTCTATTCTTCATTGCAATAATAGTTGTTATCGGATTATTCTTTGTTTCGATTTACAATTCACTTATCGGGTTACGTAACCGGGTTAAAAATGCCTGGTCACAAATTGATGTTCAGCTAAAAAGAAGACACGATCTTATTCCAAATCTTATCGAATCTGTTAAAGGATATATGACTCATGAGCGACAGATAATGGAGAATATAACTAAGTACAGAAGCGCTGCTATGGATGCAAACACAGTTGGCGATAAAGCAAAAGCAGAAGGAATGCTAAGCGGTGCTTTGGGACAATTGAGGGTGCAGGTTGAGAATTATCCGGATCTAAAAGCAAATCAAAATTTTCTTGCATTACAGGAAGAACTAACATCAACAGAAAATAAAATTTCTTTTTCACGTCAATCTTATAATGATCAGGTTTTATTTTTTAATAACAAAATTCAGATGTTTCCTTCAAACATTGTTGCAGGAATGTTTTCGTTTAAAGAAGAAGAATTTTTTGAAATCGAAGATCAAACGGAAAAAGCAGTTCCTAAAGTAAGCTTTTCTTGATACAGGATATTTTTCTTTATGATGTGGGAACTGATACAGTCGAATAAAAGAAAATCAATTTTTATTTTCATCGGTATGGGAATGCTTCTCATCCTGATGGGTTTTACTTTTGGAAATTATTATGCCGGTGAAAACGGTGGTTTCATTGGGATTTTCTTTGCATTAATTCTTTGGGGAATTCTTTCCGCAGTAAGTTATTTTTCAGGAAGCAAAATCCTTTTGGCTGTTAGCGGTGCAAAAGAAATCACAAAAGATGTTCATCCCCAACTTTATAACGTTGTTGAAGAGATGAGGATAGCTGCCAATCTTCCAAATATGCCCAAAGTGTATGTCATCACAGATCCCGCACCAAATGCCTTTGCTACAGGAGTTAAATCTGATAATTCTGCCATTGCTGTAACTGCCGGATTATTAGGAACACTTAATCGTGATGAACTGCAAGGAGTTGTTGCGCACGAGATGTCTCATATAATGAATCGAGATATTTTAGTGATGACATTTGCTGGTATGATGCTCGGTGCCATTACACTGATGTCGGATTTGTTCGGCAGAAGTTTATGGTTTGGCGGCGGTTCGCGATATAAATCGAAATCAGATAGAGGAGGCGGGCAAGGTCAAATTGTTATAATGGTAGTTGCAATTGCATTAGCTATTCTTGGTCCGATTATGGCACAGCTTTTATATTTTGCAATATCAAGAAAGCGAGAATATCTTGCGGATGCTTCGGCAGTAAGGTTATCACGATATCCTGAAGGATTAGCCTCAGCACTTGAAAAAATTTCCAATTCCAATTATGATCTTAGAACCGCAAATAAAGTTACTGCACCTATGTATATAATAAATCCTTTAAAGAAAAAGGGAATGAAATTTTCTGATCTTTCAAGCACGCATCCGCCAATTTCTGAAAGGATAAGAATTTTACGCTCAATGCAGCAAGGTGCTAATCTTAGTAATTATCAAAAAGCTTTTGAATCAGTAAAAGGTAAGAAAGCAGATTTGATTCCTCGTTCAGGTTTATCTGAAGTTGCCCCAATTATTTTCAGGCAGTCATTAGTTGGAGATAAAGCAATAGAATCAAGTAAGCAAACTAAAAGAGATGTTGGCGATTTGATGATGAAACTGAATGATTTTCGGTTTATAGATTGCAGCTGTGGAGTAAAAATAAAAATCCCACCTGATTTTAAAAATGATTCTGTTACTTGTCCACATTGCGGTCGGGTACATTCACTTTCTATTTAGTTTATAAATTGTTAAGACTGACTAATCAAATTATTATACTACATTTAGATTTAATTCATTTTCCACACTTACTACAAATTAGTAATTACAAATATTACCTAATTAACAAGTGTTTGTAGTTATCAATATATTCTCTATCCTAAAAAAAATGAAGAATCACTTGCCAGCATTGAGAAATTATATGAAATAAAAATCCTATTAATTTTGCTTATGAACCGCAACTCTTGATGTATTCAATAATTTTCGACATTTCTACTTCTATCTATTTAACCAAAAAAATGGTACGATATTGTATTGATAAATAAATCGGTTTTAAATCATTGTAAATAATATTCGCAATATCTTTTGAAAGGAGGGGAAAATGTCTGGCAAAAGCCGTCGCGATTTCCTCAAAACTACTGCTGTAATTGGGGCTGGAATTGCAGGACTTTCAACATCAACTGCAAAAGCAGCGCCTAAAAATATTTTATCTGAAGACAGAATGGGAGTATTAGTTGATACTACCGTTTGCGTCGGATGCCGCAGTTGTGAATGGGCGTGCAAAGATGCTCATAACCTGCCCGCCGGTAATTTGGAATCTTATGAAGATCGAAAAGTTTTAGAAGAAAAAAGAAGACCCGGCACCAAAGCACTTACAGTTGTAAATGAATATTCATCCGGTAAAAATTCTAATCTTCCGGTTGATGTTAAGGTGCAATGCATGCACTGCGATCATCCTGCTTGTGTTTCTGCCTGCATTGTTGGTGCATTTTCAAAACAAGAAAATGGTTCGGTTATTTGGGATACTGATAAATGTATCGGCTGCCGTTATTGTATGGCAGCTTGTCCTTTCCAGGTTCCGGCTTTTGAATATGATAAAGCAATTAACCCGCTAATTATGAAATGTGATTTTTGTTTTGACAGAACTAAAGAAGGTAAACTTCCGGCTTGTGTAAGTATTTGCCCGGTTGAAGCGCTTACTTACGGACCGCGAACAGAACTTGTTAAAATTGCACGAAGCAGAATCAAAAGAAATCCTGATCGTTATGTTGATCATATCTTTGGCGAATATGAAGTTGGCGGAACATCGTGGATGTACTTGGCAAATAAAGATTTTGCCGAACTTGATTTTCCAAAACTTGGTACTAAACCTGCACCCGGAGTTTCAGAATCAATTCAGCACGGAATATTTGCATACTTCGTTCCTCCGGTTTCTTTATATGCTTTACTTGGTGGAATTATGTGGATATCTAAGCACCGTAAAGAATTAGATCAGGAGGAAAAATTATGAATAACGAATCAATAAATCCTGTTCCAATAAAACATAAATTTTTTACTCCCGGTGTTTTTGTGCTAATTGTTATTGCTGTAAATGGCTTAGTGTTTTTGATGGGAAGATTTTTCTTTGGACTTGGCGCAGTTACAAATTTAAATAATCAATATCCGTGGGGATTATGGATAGGTGTTGATGTAGCCGCCGGTGTTGCATTAGCTGCTGGAGGATTCACGACCGCGGCTCTTGGTCATATCATGCACAAAGAAGAATATGCCGCAATCGTGCGTCCAGCCTTGTTAACAGCAATGCTTGGTTACACTTTTGTTGCAATGGGTGTGTGTGTAGATATCGGAAGATGGTATTTCATCTGGCATCCATTAATTATGTGGAATGGTAGTTCAGCTTTATTTGAAGTTGGCATTTGCGTAATGATTTATCTTTCCGTTCTTTATATCGAATTCCTTCCAATCTTTACAGAAAGATTTATTGGAAAAGTTAATTTGCCTGGATTTCTTTCAGGATTAAATAAACCGGTTGATAAATTTTTGCGCTTGTTGGATCGCGGACTTTCAAAAACGATGTTCATTTTTATCATTGCGGGAGTTGTTCTTTCAACACTTCATCAATCATCTTTAGGAACTTTGATGATAATTGCGGGACCTAAAATGCATCCATTATGGCAAACACCAATTCTTCCTTTGATGTTTTTATTATCTGCGATCAGTGTTGGTTTTCCTATGGTGATATTTGAATCAATAATTGCTTCTCGCTCATTAGGATTAAAACCAGAAATGCACATCCTTTCAAAATTAGGTTCGATGATTGCACCTCTGCTTGGAATTTATCTTGCATTTAAAATTGGCGATATGTTCATTCGAGAAACATTTGTTTACTTAAGTGAGTTTACAACTGCAAGTGTGATGTTTACAATCGAAGTTTTATTTGGTGTAATTATTCCATTAAGAATGTTTTTATCACCAAAAGTTTTAAGAACACCGGCACTGCTTTTAACAGCATCTGCATTGGTTGTGTTTGGTGTTCTGTTAAATAGAATAAATAATTTTGTTGTTGCCTACAATCCACCTTACTCAACTCATTCTTATTTCCCATCGTTCGGAGAAATTTCTGTTACGGTTGGATTTGTTGCGATCCTTGTTCTTGCTTATAGATTTATTGTCATGAACTTTCCTGTTATAAGTCTGCCTGGCAAACAAACCGCTCCTCAGTCCAAATACACAATAAGAGGAGGTAAGTAATGAAAAAGATTATTTCAGTTTTTTTAGTATTGTTTTTTGCCATTACGATTAACGCACAACAAAGTCCGGGTAAAGATCACTCGAAGTTAAACATTAGTTGTAAAACCTGTCACACTTGCGATGTTCCAACAAAAAATGAACCCTGTCTTGTTATTTGTCCCCGAGAAAAAATCGTAACGGTTTATCAAAAACCAGAACAAACACCCGAACTATTTATCATCGATCAAATAAGTGATAAGTATTCACCTGTTTATTTTTCACATAAGTTACATGCTCAAATGTCTGTTATGTCCGGCGGCTGCGAAAATTGTCATCATCATAATACATCCGGACCAATTTTAAAATGTAATAGCTGTCACGAAACTTCTAGAAAGCGCGAAGATATTAGTTTACCTGATTTGAAAGGTGCATATCACAGGCAGTGTATGGATTGTCATCGTGAATGGAGTCATGAAACCGGATGTAATTCATGCCATACGCCAAAGAAAGATTTAAAGGGAACACAAAAAGAACAGATCAAGAAAAAAATATCAGGGAAAGATCATCCTGTAATTTTAGAACCTACTAATATTACTTATCAAACAAATTCTGAAAAAGGAAAGCTTGTTACTTTTTATCACGATGATCATACAAAACGATTTGGATTAAGCTGCACTAATTGTCATAAGCAGGAAGGCTGCACAAAGTGCCACGATGTAAACAGGAATAATAATAAAACAAAATCAGTAGTAACTAAAAAATCATTTGATGAGCAGCATAAAAATTGCATTAGCTGCCATAGAGAAGATAAGTGTGTTAACTGCCACAGCAATACTAAACTTGAGCCGTTTGATCATGCGAAGAAAACTGGTTGGGCGCTCAATAAATTTCATATAAATCTATCGTGTGCAAAATGTCACGGATCAAAGATTCCGTTTATTAAATTAGATAACAAATGCGCAAGCTGTCATAATGAATGGGATAGTAAAAACTTTAAACATTCTGTAACCGGGTTGCAGCTTAATGAAACACACATTGAACTTGGTTGTGAAGATTGTCATCTTGAGAAAAATTTTGCAGTAAAGCCATCTTGCGATGGATGCCATGAAAATTATAGTTTCCCAAAACAAAAACCGGGTAAGTTGGTTGGTAAATAGTTTTCAAGTGTCATTTCGAACCCGATCTTGCTTGTCGGCAGACAGGTTTATCGGGTGAGAAATCTGTTATTAGAGCAGCTGAAGATTTCTCAGGCGAATCCGCCGCGGCGGACTTCGAAATGACATTTAGAGAGTTTAATAAAAATTTTAGATGTCATTATAAAAGGAATTTTGTTTAGGCAAAATCTTAGATTGTAAATTATTTGATGAGTAGTTGATTTGAATATGTTTAAGAAAATCGGATTCCGTTTAATTTTTGCTGTTGCATTAACTTCGCTTGTAATAATTGGAGTGTTTGCCTACTTCAATGTTAAATCGCAAAGCAGCAGTTCAATTTCCGAAGTTGAAAGACATGCTAACCAGCTTGGTGAAACAGTTATATCCAGCACCCGATTTGATATGATGCTTAACCAAAGAGATCGTATTCAGCAGACAATTAATTCTATTGGTACGCAGCCTCAAATAAGAGATGTTAGAATAATTAATAAGATCGGTGAAATTATTTATTCATCCGATTTAACAAATATTAATAAGATGGTTGATAAACGTGCTGAGAGTTGTTACGCTTGCCACGCAGAAGATAAACCTCTTGAACAAATTTCAATAACAGAACGAACAAGAATTTTTAGAGTTCATCCGGATTCAAATCGTGTAATTGGAATTATCACTCCAATTTATAATGGAAAATCTTGTTGGCAGGCAGAATGTCATGCACATCCAAAAGATCAAAAAGTACTTGGCGTGCTGGATGTTTCCATCTCACTTGCAGAGGTTGATAAAGCGATCGCAATAAGAGAATGGGAAATTGTAATCTTTGCTTTGGTTGCAATTATTGCTCTTGGATTACTTATTGCTTTCTTTGTGCGTCATTGGATTTCTAATCCCGTTAATGATTTATTGGATGCAACAAAACAAGTTAGTGCTGGCAATTTAAGTTATGCTATTAAAGAACATGGGAATGATGAGATTGGAAAACTTGGTGAATCATTTAACAATATGACTAAGAAATTATCCGATGCGCGTATGCAGCTTTTCCAATCCGATAAAATGGCATCGCTTGGAAGATTAGCTGCCGGGGTAGCACACGAGATTAATAATCCGCTTACCGGAGTTTTAACTTACAGCAGTTTTTTATTAAAGAGAACAAAAGATAATCCGGAGTTTCAGGAAGATCTTAAAGTTATTGTTAGAGAAACTTTACGCAGCAGAGAAATTGTAAAAAGTTTATTGGATTTTGCTAGACAATCAGTTCCCAAAAAGAGCAGCGCAGATATAAATGAAATTATTGATAAGGCGATTGCTGTTATTGATAACCAGCTTTCAATAAATAAAGTAAGAATTGTAAAGCAAAACGAAACCAATCTTCCAAATCTTTCTGTAGATGCAAACCAGATGCAGCAGGTGTTTATTAATCTTTTTGTAAATGCTTCCGATGCGATGGGAAAAGATGGCGGCACTATAACTATAAAATCGCAGAGGATATCACTATCGCCTTACGGCAGCACTCAAATTAAAAAAGCAACCTGTCCAAAACGCCACAGTCTTATGGATAGTGAATTTAAGATTGATGGTTTATCTTCACTAAAAGTAAAAGTTATATCTGATAGTAAAGAAGGAATCATTCATCTCGATCCGGTGTATGGTAAACATCGTAACTTCTTTAATCTGGATTTTAAAATTAATAAAGATGTTAAATTTGTTTGCCCGGAATGCAGCATTTCACTTATTCAACAAGATAAAGTTTGTCCAAAGTGCGGTTCTCCTGTGCTTGTATTTGAAATTGAAGGACAAGGCACATACGAAGTTTGTTCATCTGAAAATAGTGATTGGGAAAAATGGGATGCTGTTGACGCACTTGGGTTAAAAGAATACATAGAAATAAAAATAAGTGATACAGGCTCTGGAATAAGTCGTGAAGATCTTTCAAAAATCTTTGAGCCTTTCTTTTCTACAAAGGGACAAAAAGGAAATGGTCTTGGTCTTGCTGTTATCTGGGGAATAATTGATAATCATAACGGAAGTATAAATGTTGAAAGTGAAGTTGGCAAAGGGACAACTTTTATTATCAGGCTTCCTTTAGCTCAACAAAGATAGATTCATTAAATGAATAAAACATCAGACATATTAGTTATTGATGATGAACAAGTAATTATTGATGCGGTAATAAAAATCTGCTCGCTAGATAATTATTCCGTTGATTATGCTTTAGATGTAAAAACTGGAATTGAAAAGATTTTAAAATATTACTACCCGATTGTTGTTTGTGATATCATGATGCCCGATGGTGATGGTTTTCAGATTTTGGATGAGCTGCGTAAAAAAAATATTAGCACTACTTTAATTATGATGACCGGATATTCAACAGTTGAAAATGCAGTTAACTCACTTTACAAAGGTGCTGTAGATTTTATTCCAAAACCTTTTACTGTTGATGAACTTTTAAGTTCTGTAAATCGTGCAACCAAGTATCATAAGATAAAGGAAAAACAGAAACAGTTGCTGCTCGACAATACTATTGATGAATTATTATACGTAAGCTGTCCGGTAAAATATTTAAGACTTGGATACTCTTCCTGGATGTTTCAGGAAAGAGAAGGATCGGTATTGATTGGGGCTTGTGATTTGTTTATCAAAACTATTGAATCAATACAGGAAATAGAATTCCAGAATATTGAAGATGAAATTGCACAGGGAATTTGTTGTGCATCCATTAAATGCAGCAATGATCGGGTTCACAAAATACTTTCGCCTGTTTCTGGCAGAATCGTGGAAGTAAATAAAAGTATCAAAAACAATTCGAGCCTAATTGAAAAGGATCCTTACTTTGAAGGTTGGATTTATCGTGTTATTCCGGCTAACCTTGATTATGAAATTAAATATTTAATTCCTTGCAGTTCCGATAGACTGTGAGAATGTTCTTAAAAATTATTAAAGATTAAAATATTATTATACCTTAGGAGAAAAATTATGCCACTATTCATACTTGCAATAATCATTTTCATCATTGCGGATATTTTTATTCGTATGATTGGAAAACGAATGACAGAACAAAAACTAAAGAAAGAACGTGAAGTCGTTTTACTGGATAGTCTTAAATTAGACTTTTCAAATGAAGCCAAAACATTAAAGCGCGCTGAAGTACCAAATCCCAAAGCCAGAATTCTTTGTGTTGATGATGAAGAAGTTATACTTGGCAGCTTTAGAAAAATTCTTGTTTTGGATGGATATTCAGTTGATACTGTGGAAACAGGACAGGAAGCACTTGGCTTAATTCAAAAGCATCATTATGATTTTCTATTTACTGATTTAAAAATGCCGCTTATGGATGGAGTTGAAGTAACAAAATCTGTAAAACATCTTCGCCCGGATATTGATGTAATAATAATAACAGGTTATGCTTCTGTTGAAACCGCAGTTGAAACTATGAAATACGGTGCAATGGATTATGTTCAAAAACCATTTACGGAGGATGAACTTCTTGCGTTTGTTAAAAATGCATTAATTAAACGGCAGGATAAAATTCAAAAGCAATTAAAACCAAAAGTACATATAACGCATGTTCCTGCTTCAGATGATTTTACTAAAGGTGAGTTTTCAATTCCCGGTGGAGTTTTCATTTCTAAAAATCATACTTGGGTAAATATGAATCAGGCTGGAATTGCAAAAATTGGAATTGATGATTTTGCTAAAAAATTAATTGGTAGAGTTTATTCAATAGAGCTTCCAAATCTTGGTATGAATGTAAAAGCAGGGCAGCCGCTGTTTACAATCAAGCAGGGAAATAGAAGTATAACATTTAATTCACCTGTTAGCGGAAAAGTATCTCAGATAAATACTCTGCTAAAAGAAAATTTAGATGCTCTTGATATCACTCCTTACGAAAGAAATTGGGTTTGTGCTTTAGATGCAGAAAATATAGATAACGAAATTAAGGATATGGCTATTGGTAAGTCTGCTGTTTCTCTTTTTCAGGAAGATATTGAAAAGTTTAAAGTAGTTATGCTTGAAGTTATGAAATCTGAAAAGAAGGGTGATGAATATCTTGAAGATGGTTTGTATATCGGACAACTTGAAAAACTTAATGATGTTAACTGGAACAAAATTATTGCAGAATTTTTTGTAAGATAATTTTTTAACCCTCTCTAAATCTCTCCCTTTCAAAAAGGGAGAGACTTTAAGAGTCTAAATTTTAGTGATTGTGTTCCATCGTCTGTTTGTTCATCATCTCTTTAGCTTCTGCTTTAATCATTATCTTCCCTGTATTCTTAAAATATAAAGTAATATCACCAACATAACCTTTTTTAATATCCTGTTTAAGTTTCATCAGCATAACATGATACGACCCTGGTTTAAGTTCAACTGATGATTTTGCAGGGATTACAATTTTTCCAACTTCTCTCATTCCCATCATATCATTTCCAGCATCATAAGTTTCGTGAATTTGAACAAGTCCGGCTGGCTTAAACTCTACTTTGTAAAGTGTATCGGGTTTGTCGGAATTATTTTCAATCTTAAAAAATAATCCTGTTGCCTGTCCCTGTGCACCAACGCGCATCCAGGGATCTTTAATCTTTATTTTATCTGATGGATTAGAAAAGATAATTAAAAGTGCAAGTAATAGATTCATATTTTTCTCCTTTGTTTTTTTATTGTCATTGCGAACGAGTCCTCGAGTGAAGCAATCTTAATAACAGATCACTTCGTCGTCTTGATCAGACTCCTCGCGATGACGAATTATTTACCTAAATATTTAATGTCTTCAAATAGCTTATCTAAATTGGCTGTGCTGCCCTTGTAGTTGCTTCTAAGCCTTCCGTTTTGATCGATCAGTGAAATTCTATCTGTATGAATCATACTATAGGTCAGTTCGCCATTATCATAAGTTGAATCATCAGGTATAGCTTTAATATCAAACTTAAGCATTACTTCTTTTGTGTTTTGATTATTACCAGAAAGTAAAGTCCAATTTTCAAAAGTAATATCTCTAATCTCTGCAAACTTTTTCAGAACATTCGGAGTATCTCTTTCAGGATCAAATGAAATAATAACAAATTTTACTTTGCCTTTTAAATTATCGGGTAAACGTTCTTCAATTAACTGCATATTGTGTGTCGTCATTGGACAAATATCCGGGCAGTGAGTATAAACCATTGCAAACAAAGTAATTTTATCTTTTATGATTTTAGGAAACTCAACCTTAACGCTATCCTGATTTAAAAAAGTATTTTGCGTTCTTGTAATATCCTGATCTAACGGGAAATGTTCATAACATCCGGTTAAAAAACTAACAGCAAAAACCGTAATCAGAGCGAAAGATATTTTTATTTTTTTCCCATTCATTAATAAATTTATGATTTATGTGATTCAACTTATTAAAAATCGTTTCGTAAAAAAAGATAATATCTTTTCTTGATTTAGTGTTAATTCGTGCTAATTCGTGGCTGATTTTTTTGCCGCTAAATATCACTAATTTTACACGAATTATTTTTCAAACTTAAAGGAAATAATAATTATGTCTGATATGCCAACTGATGAATTCAGGGAAAATGGATATAAACTTGTTGATTGGATTACAGATTATCTCAACGATATCGAAAAATTTCCGCCACTATCTCAAGTAAATCCTGGCGACATATTAAAGAGAATCCCTCAAACTCCACCAGCAAAAGGAGAAGATATTGAAAATGTTTTATCAGATATAGATAAAATTTTGATAGATGGAATCACACACTGGAACCATCCCGGTTTTATGGCATACTTCAACTCAACCTCAAGTGGACCAGGAATTTTGGCAGAACTATTAACGGCTGCTCTAGGTGCAAATGGAATGTTATGGAAAACTTCTCCCGCTTTTACTGAACTTGAAAGATCAATGATGAACTGGTTCAGGCAAATGGTTGGATTACCAGAAAATTATTGGGGAATCATTTATGATACTGCCTCAACAAGTTCTATGCATGCAATTGCAGCAGCGCGTGAGCAGCTTAATTTAAAAATTCGGGAAAAAGGAATGGCTGGAAGAAATGATTTACCAAGGTTTAGATTATACTGTTCTGAACAAGCACACAACTCAATTGATAAAGGTGCGCTTACACTTGGGATAGGTTTAGAAGGAATAAGAAAAATTTCTGTGAATGACAAGTTTGAAATGATTCCAACTGATCTTGAGAATAAAATTAAAGAAGATGTTTCTAAGGGTTACAAACCATTTTGCGTTGTTGCAACAGTTGGGACAACATCCACAACAAGTGTTGATCCTGTTGAAGCAATTGCGGATATTACAGAAAAACATAATATGTGGCTTCACATTGATTCTGCTTATGCCGGAGTAACTGCAATAATTCCGGAAATGAAATGGATTACCAAAGGCTGGGATCGTGCTGATTCATTGGTGATCAATCCGCACAAATGGATGTTTACTCCAATGGACTTGAGCGTTTACTTTACTCGCAAACCCGATATACTTAAACGTGCATTCAGTTTATCGGCAGAATATCTAAAGACAAATCAAGATAATGAAGTTGAAAACTTAATGGATTACGGAATTCAGTTAGGCAGAAGATTTCGTTCACTTAAACTTTGGTTTATCATCAGGTATTTTGGTGTTGATGGTCTGGCAGAAAGAATTAAAAATCATATTGAGCTTGCACAAGAATTAAGAAGCTGGATTGAAAAAGAAAATGATTTTGAGATAATGGCTCCAACACCGTTTTCAACCGTTTGTTTTAGATTTAATCCAGGAAATCTGTCTGAAGATAAACTGAATAAAATGAATGAAGAACTATTAGAAAAAATTAATCAATCAGATAAATTATTTTTATCGCATACAAAACTTAATGGCAAGTTTGTTATAAGATTGACAATAGGAAGCATAAGACACGAAAGAAAGCATATTGTAGATTCCTGGGTGTTAATAAAAAATATAACCAAAAAGTTAGGAACCATATCCTGATTCATTCATCATACTTTAAGAAATTTTAATTATTTATTTAGAGAATAACAATGGCAACCAAAAAAGCGATAATTAAACAAGTACAAGGAATTACATTCGTTGGCAAAACTGATTCCAATCATTGGGTTACAATGGATGGTCCGGAAAGTTTTGGCGGAAGTAACGCTGGCATCAGACCAAAAGAACTTTTATTAATTTCTTTAGCAGGATGTACTGGAAGCGATGTTGTAACAATTCTTGCAAAGAAAAAAGTTAACTACTCAAAGTTTGAAATAAATATTACTGCAGAGCAGCAAGAAGAACATCCCCAGGTTTACACGAAAATTAATCTTGAATATGTTTTTTACGGAAAAAATGTTCAGGCAAAAGATGTTGAGAGAGCAATTGAATTATCATTAACAAAATATTGCAGCGTTACTGCAATGCTGCAAAAAGCCGTAGAGATTACTCATAATTATAAAATTGTTGAAGCTTAGCGAAAAGAAGGAGTTTTGGAGTAATGGAATGTTGGAATTATAAAATTTAAATCTTCATTACTCCACTATTCCATTACTCCATCATTCTAGTAAGATTAGCTTTTCTGATAAAGTCCTAAAGTATTTCCGTCAGGATCATTCATTAAAGCGTACCAGCCCATAGCAGGGATAACAGTTTTAGTTCGTTTTACTGAACCGCCATTGTCTTTCGCTTTTTTCAAGATTGAATCTATATCAGGCATATTAACATGAAAAACTGTTGTTTCTCCTTTAGCAACTGCATCAACTTTTCTCAATCCAACCATTGTGCCTTTATGATTATTAAAAAGCAAATATCCATTCCCAAAAGGTTTAAAATCCCAGCCGAGTACTTTATGATAAAAATCTTTTGCTCTGTCTAAATCTGTAGATGGAATTTCGCAATGAGCAATTAAATGTTCAGCCATAGTTTTTCCTTATAAAAAGTTTAAGTTATTTGTGATTGGAAATTAAGTGTAAGCAAACTTTAATTCAAGATTTAAAAAGTTGATATAAATTATTAAATGCAGGAATTGAAAAGGTTCACACAAGTTATCAGAAGTTAGAAGCTTTGTTTGATTAGAATTTTCAATATGTCAGATTGAGCTTATCGAAAGCTGACACTTAATTCAAAATATGTCACGCTTCGACAAGCTCAGCCTGACACTCTTTCACTTACGATTAATTCCTAAACTTTTTCTTATTTAACAATTTTAGAAACTTCTTTAAACTCCGGTGTTCCGCAAACTTTCAGCAATTCAAACAATACTGATTCTGTGGTAGTAACTTCTGCACCAAGAATTCTCATTCTATCAAGAGCAATATTGTAATCAATTTCTTTACGCGATGAAACGGCATCTGCAACAAGATTAACCTGATAATCATTCGCAATTAAATCCAAAACTGTTTGCTGCACACAAACATGAGATTCAACGCCGCACACAACTATTTGCGATAATTTCTTTTTATGAAATTCGTCAAATAAATTTTCTGCGCCTGAACAGCTAAAACTCATTTTTTGATAAGCTGTATAACCTGAAAGTTCAAGAAGGATTTTTTGTGATGTTGGTCCCAATCCTTTTGGATACTGCTCGGTAAAATAAATTGGAAGCTGCATTGCTTTAAAACCTTTAATCAGCTTCACAGTATTTTCTATAACAGTTTCATAATTTCTGATAACAGGAAGTATGCGCTCCTGCAAATCAATAATAAGCAGGGCAGTAGTTTCTTTTTTTAGAATAATAGGATTTCGTTTCATAATTTTTTTTGTTATTTAATTCTTAACATCTTGACAAAGTTTGTAGAAAAGCTATAATAGTCATTTCGACCGCAGGAAGAAATCTTTAGACAGTAAAAAAACAGATTTCTCAGCCTGCCTGTCCGGTAGGCAGGTCGAGAACTCCTTCGAAATGACCTCTAACTCTTGAACTTGATCTTACACTTGAACTTATTAATATATCTCATCCATTCCATACTTGCCGCAAGAGTACATCATTAAAATTGAAGCAAGATCAATTAGAGCTTTTTTCTGTTCATCAGCATGAATTACAAGATCATAAACATCAGCCATAAACTGGAAATTGTTAAGTATCTTTTTTAACTCTCTTAAATTTGGTGAACCATGCCAGTTTGCAACTTGTGTTATTAATACTTTTTCAAATCGTCTTAAAAAATCTCTAAAAGAAATTAAGTGAGTGGCGTTAGCATGTCTTGGATGGCAAATAACAATAAGATCATTAAAATAAGTATCCCATTTATTTGCAAGCTTCTGATTGCGGGAATCCATTACAAATCTTGCCTGCTCTAAAGTAAACTTTGCTTTTGTAGTAACCTTGTACTGCGGAATAATTGCATAACCATCGTAACTAATTTCATCATCATCCTCATCGTAATACTTCCATCGTTTTAAAAGTTGGTTGGGAGTATAAATTGTTACAACTTTATCCAGCGAGCTATCTGTAACTATAAATTTTCTTTGCTGATAATTAACCACGGTGAACCAGTGTTCCCAATTATCAACACTTAGTATGCAAGGATAACCTTTCTTTAATTGTTCGATCAAAGCTTTAATTGCATCCACCGGTTTTTCCCTGCGGAAATATTTCATCTTACAATTATAAAACTTTGCAGCTTTTGCTAAACCGATTTCATCTGTTCCGTACCACCACGTACTGCCGGCTTTTATTCCAATTTGATTTTCACTTTCAAATCTGCCAAGCATTACAAGTGCATATTTAAGTGCGAAGGGTCCGCATTGATATTTGTATGGTTGTGGGTAAAAACTCATTTTATATTTTATTGATATTGAAACTATGTAAACATTATCAAATGAAGTTTTTTTTACAAGTCATTTTGGGTATTTTTTCGGTATGAAAGAAAAAAAATTAAAAGTTCTTATACTTTACAATGAAGCTCATCCCGAGTTTTACCACAAACCAGTTGAACCTGCCCCTAAGCTTGATTTTAAGCCGTATTTTGAGGTTGATAATCTTACTCCGATGGAAGAGTATGAAATTATTGCCAAAAAACTCAAACGGGTTGGTTTTGATACGTACTCCTTAAACCTAAAAGATGATATTTTTAGCCTTTTGGATTTGGTTAGGCAAAATCCGCCGGATGTTATTTTTAACTTTGCTGAGATTTATAAGGAGCAGCCGAGATTGGAAATGAACTTGGTTGGATTTTATGAGTTGCTTGGTGTACCTTACACAGGAGCTTCGGCTATAACATTAGCCAATTGCCAGAGCAAATTTCTTACAAAAAAATTATTAAACTATCACGGAATTAAAACAGCAAAGTTTCAGTTGTTTGATAAAATTCCCGAAGAGTTTAAACTCGAAACAAAATTTCCTGTTATCGTTAAGCCTGCGTATGAAGATGCAAGTGTTGGAATTGAAAATGAATCTATCGTTTATAACACTAATGCTTTAAGGAAAAGAATTGAATATGTATTTAAACAATTTAATCAGCCTGCATTGATTGAAGAGTTTATTGAAGGACGCGAATTTAATGTTTCGGTTACAGGAGATTTAAAACCAAAAGTTTTACCTATTAGTGAAATTGATTTTAGTACAATGCCTGAACATCTGCATAACATTGTTAGCTACCAGGCAAAGTGGAATCCTTATCACGAATCATATCATAAAACAATTCCTATTTGTCCTGCAATAATTTCTAAAGACTTGGAAGAAAAACTTAAACACACAGCAATTGCTGCTTTTAATATTATGGGCGCAAGAGATTACGCTCGTGTTGATATGCGCGTTACAAATGATGAAGAAGTTTATGTGCTGGAAGTAAACCCAAACCCCGACTTAACAGAAGGTGCAGGATTTATGCGCTCTGCCCACGCTGCCGGATTAAGTTACTCGCAAGCACTAAAGAGAATTGTTATGCTTGCTTATGAAAGAGGGAAGAGGAAGTAGGCGATAGTTGTTAGTGATTTGAATGTTAAGGGATAAGGGTTGTACTTTTTTTATGACCCCTAAAACTTTTGCATTTTAATCAATTTAGAAGAAGATAAAATTTATACACTAATAAATTTTTCTATATTGAATTAGTTTTTGACATTCATTATAACCATCAACAAATTGAAAGGGTTTAAAATGTTTAGACTAAGTTTTTTTATCATTCTTTTCTTTTTATCCATTTCTATTGGTCATCCTCAAAGTAAATATTCTATCGAAGCAAACTTAGGTATCATTTCTCCATTTAATTCATCAGCTGGTTTGTCCGGTTCTGGTCAGTTTAATTATTCTTTAAATGATATGACACAATTATTTTTTAATGCTTCATATGGTGCCTGGGATAAGTACAACGTATTTTATGAATATCAGAATTATTCTTCAGAGAATCCTAACCCAGGTCCAATCAAAACATTTTCTGCTGATGATCATTCTTTAGCTTCAATTAATTTGGGAAGCAGATTTAAACTTCACGAAAATACAATAATAAATTTATATTTTGATGCTCAAATAGGATTAGCATTCTTCTCGTTCAATAAGTATAATTTAAATGAATTTACAAATCCTGAAACCGGACAGATAGATTTGATCCCTGATTTGAGTTCACCAATAAAAGTGAATGAAACCCTACTATCATTTGGAGTTGGTCCTGTTTTTGAGCGGGAAATAAATACTTTGTTGAGTTTATATTTATCTGTAAAACTAAACACAATGTTAAATGCAGGCGATACAAATTTTATCAGTAAACGAGGGACATATTTTCTTGTTTCTGCTGGTTTTAAACACATGCTTTAACTTAATCATAAAAACAAAAAACCCGATCCATTTCTGAATCGGGTTTTTAACTCTCCCTCAGTCACTATCCTTAATAAGGAGAGGGAAGTAAGTGTGAGGTCTTAAGCTTTTACTTTAGCAAGCGCAGGTACTTTGTGTTTTACTAATTCATAAACTCCAAACATTACACCAACAAAAAATAAATCTCCAATTAATGCATTTTGAAAAAATGGAATTGCGGCAATGTAGCTTTCCATTAAACCGGCAGGAGTTTTAGGATATAATGTTCCAAGTGCCCAAACGCCAAAGTTTGTAATTGCAAAGAAGCTTACTGAAGCTGTTAGTGATGTAATTACAACATTCTTTACGCTTACTTTTTTAAGCATTACAATTCCAAGCACAACAATCAAAGCAAAACTTAAATAAACAATCCAGGCATAAGAATATATTCCAATAATTAAGTCTGTTAAAAACAATGCTATTAGCGGAATTGCAAATGCAAATGATTTCCTATTAATGTAAGCGCCGCCAAATAAAGCCATAGCAGCTATTGGTGCAAAGTTTGGTGGATGAGGAAGTAATCGCACAAATGCAGCAGCGAAAAGCATTAACGTAACTACCCAAAAGTTTGGGCTTATTTTTTTCATTTGATCAACCATAATTATTTCCTTTCAATTAAAATTTTATAAAAAATATTTCTTGTTATAATTAGTTCAAAGATAAAGTTTATTAACGTCAAATGTCAAAGGTCAAATGTCAAAGTTTTGTCATTAAAGTGAAATCTTAATTCCAGCGTAAAATGATAAACCGGCTGTTCCATAACCAAATACTTCTTCATAATCGGTATCCAAAATGTTCTCAATTCTGGCATTCATTCTTAAAAAATCAAACACATCGTAATGGCCAGCAAGATTAAGAAGTACATAGCCTTTTAGTTCTGTTCTTTGATAAGTTGAAAAATCAATATCCTCACGTACTCCAACCCAAATAATTTCGGTATTTATATTTGCTTTTGGGATAAATGAATAACTTGCAAAAAATCCCACCTTATTTTGTGGTCTTCTCATTAATTTAGTATCAAAGTTTGATGAGTTTGGACTTACGTCTCTTGCTTCCGTTAAAGTGTAATTAAACTTTAAATCTAATCCATCAAAAGGTTTTGATTGAAGAAAAATCTCGGCACCTTTTGTAACTGCTTGATTTATATTAATCGTTTTGAATGTTACGTAATCAAATCCAAACATATCTGTAAACTTGTTATAGAAAAATGTAGCGCCCAAAGTTGTACTCGATTTGAAAAAGTACTGTTCGATGCCCGCATCAAATCCAAAACTTTTTTCGGGATTTAAATTTTCATTTCCGTAAGCAGGATCGTATAAATAAAATAATGATGGTGCTTTAAAACCGGTTCCGATTGTTGCTTTAAACTTTGTACCGGTCTCCCAAAGCATAAATGCCGGAGCGATTCTATATGTAACCTGAGAACCAAATTTATTATGGTAATCCAATCTGGCGCCGAGTGTTACAAAAAATCCCGCATCAAATTTTAATTGCTCCTGAAAAAACACCCCAAGTGTTCTTGAACCTTTCATTGGAATGATGCTAGCATAATCAGGAGGTTTTAAGAAAGTAAAAGCATAATATTCAGATGATGCCTCATCAAATTCTAATTCAACTCCTGATGTTAAAAGATTTGATTTGTTAAATTGAAAATCATTCTGCCAATCTAATTTATATTTTCTTCCGTCATAAAGACTGTGCGAATAATAAACGCTCGCAGCAGATGTATCGTAAGAATATTTTCTCGTATTTCGAATCATGGAAACTCCAATTTTTTGATTCCATCTGCCATCGAATAATTTAATTTTACCTTCACCGCGCAATGAAAATTCTTCCTGATTAAAAACATAAGTAGGATCATCACCAAAAGTTCCGCCAAACTGATCATAATCTGATTTTGATTTTGAAAATCGTGTTGAGAGATTAATCTCAACATTATCGTTTAAATTATATCCGACTAAGGAAGATAAATTATTGAAAGTGTAGCCATCTTTTTCTGTGTTTCCATATTTTTCCGAAGCATTTGAAAATCCATCGCTGCCGGTTCTGCTAAGAGAAATAGAGTAGACTAATTTTTGGATTGCTCCATTAAGTCCGAGCAGCGCTTTATAAGTTTTGTAAGAGCCGCCTTCGGTTAGCAAGGAAAATTTTGGTGAACCGCTTCCTTTTTTTGTAAGTATGTTAATTACACCTGCCAGCGCATCTGAACCATACAATGTTGATTGTGGTCCGCGCAGGACTTCTATTCTATCAATGTTATCAGTTGATAATGCAGAAAAATCATAAACTCCACTCGGATCATTTGTTAGATTGACCTCAACGCCGTCAATTAAAACCAAAGTGTGAGATGAATTTGCTCCGCGAATGTAAAGATTAGATAAAGTTCCGTTGCCGCCTTGTCTTGTAAAACTAATTCCAGTTTCATTTCTCAAAACATCAAAAACATTATTGGAATTACTATTAGAGATTTGAGTTGAATCAATTACTGAAATTGAATTTGCAATTTCGAGTGTGTTGGAGTTTGTTTTTGTGGCGGAGATAACAACATCATTTAGTTTATAATACCCAGCTGTATCAGTTTTTTGAATAATGTTGTTTTGGGCAAAAGTGAATGAAGAACAAAGAAAAATTGCGAACAGAGCAAAAAGAAATTTTGTGTTGTACATTGAAGTTACTCCTTGTAAAAGGTTATAAGTAACTTCGCGTAAAAAAAAGTTGAGATAAAACGAATGGATATTTTGAGAGACCATCGTAAATCTTACCCTTTGCGCGAAGGTTGATTAATTATTATTATTTACAGCAGGTCTCCTGGCTCAAACAATTAACAATGAATAATGTAGAATTAACAATGATTAAAAAATTGTTCATTGTTAATTTTTAATTGTTAATTAGTCTCACAGTTGCGCGACAGCGCCGGAATTGATATTTCATTGTCATTGCGAACGAAGTGAAGCAATCTATCAATTTAACAGATTACTTTGTCCCTTTGCGGGACTCGCAATGACACTAGTAACATCTCACCGTACTTCCCTATAATTTTCCATTATCCCGAAGCGTCGGGGTTGGAACACCGTAAATTTGTTCAAAGAACTAAATCTAAAATAAGCGACTTGATGTTTAATTAAAATAATATTTAAAAATATTTTTGTTTTTTACTTTTAGCCGTTAAATTTTTTTTCTAAGTTGCAATAGAGATTTATTGTTAATTATCAATTTTGAACAATTCAGATGTTTCATTTTATCAATCATAAGTGCTTATCCCTTTTAAGTTTATGCGCATCACAAAAAATACTCTATAATTTCATATCAGATATAAATAATATTTCATTTAAAAGGAGCTTTTAATGAGCTGGCTACTGAATTTCACTAACTCCTCCATCGGCAAAAAATTTACCATGGCTGTTACGGGGAGTTTCTTAATCATTTTTCTAATCATTCATCTAATTGGAAACATAACTTTGTTCTTCGGTGCTGAAGCATTTAATGGTTATGTTGGAACTTTGGACGTTATCAAACCATTGATACGAGTGATTGAAATTGTTTTGCTCGCCGCTTTTATTCTTCACATATTTAACGGAGTTAGGTTGTGGATTGAAAATAAAAAAGCACGACCAACACGATACAAAGTAAATGATTCATCCGAAAACACAACAGTCTTTTCAAGATTGATGTTTGTTACCGGTTCAATTGTCTTCATATTTCTTGTACTCCATCTCGGAACATTTTTCTGGAGATTTAATGTGCACGATCCAACCGGGTTAGCAGACACAGAACAGTATTTTCAAGTTGTAGTTGGATTTTTTAGCTATTGGTGGTACTCGCTGCTTTATGTTGTTGCTGTGATTCTTCTGGGTTTTCATCTCAATCATGGATTCCAAAGTGCATTTCAAACTTTTGGATGGAATCATAATAAGTACACTCCATTCATAAAAAAGCTTGGGACTCTTTACGCACTGATAATGGCATTAGGTTTTGCTTCGATGCCGATTTACTTTTTCTTTTTTTACGGAGGTAACCAATGACAAAATTAGATTCTAAAATTCCCGAAGGTAATCTTGCTGATAAATGGACTAACCATAAATTCAATATGAAGTTGGTTAATCCATCCAACAAAAGAAAATTTGAAATTATTGTTGTTGGTACCGGTTTAGCTGGTGCATCTGCCGCTGCAACTCTTGGCGAACTTGGTTACAATGTTAAAGCTTTCACATTTCATGACAGCGCAAGAAGAGCGCACAGCATTGCTGCACAGGGTGGAATTAATGCTGCCAAAGCTTATCAGAATGACGGCGATTCTACTTTTAGATTATTTTATGATACCATTAAAGGGGGCGATTTCCGTGCGCGCGAAGCAAATGTTTACCGTCTTGCGGAAGTAAGTTCAAACATTATTGATCAATGCGTTGCGCAAGGTGTTCCCTTTGCAAGAGAGTACGGCGGACTATTGGATAATCGCTCTTTCGGCGGTGCACAAGTTTCAAGAACTTTTTATGCACGCGGTCAAACGGGGCAGCAGCTTTTACTCGGTGCTGTAAGTTCTTTAAATAGACAAATTGATAAAGGCTCTGTAAAACTTTTTACACGCAGAGAAATGCTGGATGTTGTAGTTGTTGACGGTGCTGCAAGAGGAATTGTTGTAAGAAATTTACTAACCGGTGAGATTGAAAAACATTCCGCGCACGCTGTAGTTCTTGCAACCGGCGGTTACGCAAATGTTTTCTTCCTTTCCACCAATGCAATGAACTGCAACGCAACAGCAATTTGGCGCGCTCACAAACGCGGTGCTTTTTTCGCAAATCCTTGTTACACTCAAATACATCCAACTTGTATTCCACTTCACGGTGATGCTCAATCAAAATTAACTTTGATGAGTGAATCTTTAAGGAACGATGGAAGAATTTGGGTATCAAAGAAAAAAAATGATATGCGAAATCCAAATGATATTCCTGAAGATGAAAGAGATTATTATCTCGAAAGAAAATATCCTTCTTACGGAAATCTTGCACCGAGAGATATTTCATCACGCGCCGCAAAAGAAGTTTGTGATGAAGGAAGAGGTGTGAAAGGCGGCAACGCAGTTTATCTTGATTTTAAAGAATCAATAAACAGACTTGGACAAAAAGTTATCGAGGAGCGCTACGGAAACCTTTTCGACATGTACCAAAACATCAATGGAGAAAATCCTTACAAATCACCGATGATGATTTATCCCGCTCCTCATTATGTAATGGGCGGTTTGTGGGTTGATTACAATTTGATGAGTACAGTTCCCGGTTTATTTGTTCTTGGCGAAGCAAACTTTTCTGATCACGGTGCAAACCGCTTAGGTGCTTCAGCACTTATGCAAGGATTAGCTGATGGGTACTTTGTTATCCCTTATACGATGGGCGATTATCTTGCAACAACAAAACCTGCTCCGATCAAAACAGATCATCCGGAATTTGAAAAAGTAGCAAGCGGCGTTCGTGATTTTACAAACAAACTTTTAGCTGTAAAAGGAAAACGAACTGTCGATGATATTCATAAACAGCTTGGCAGAATTATGTGGAATAAAGTTGGGATGGCTCGCCACGAAAAAGGTTTGAAAGAAGCTATTGCCGAAATAAGAGAATTAAAAGCAGAGTTCTGGAAAAATGTTACAATTCCCGGCAGCGGCAGTGATGTAAACCAAACACTTGAACGTGCCGGCAGACTCGCAGATTATTTTGAACTTGGCGAACTAATTGCAACTGATGCGCTAAACAGAAATGAAAGCTGCGGCGCTCATTTCCGTGTTGAACATCAGTTTGAAGACGGCGAAGCAAAACGTGATGACGAAAATTATTCTCACGTTGCGGCGTGGGAATTTGCCGGCGAGAATAAATGGAATCTTCACAAAGAAGAATTAAAATTTGAATATCTGAAACTTGCTGTAAGGAGTTACAAATAGTTGAAAGTTGCAGAAGCAGATATTATTGAAAACACTTCTTTTACTAAGATTGTTGATTTAATAAAGCAATCCAGGCATAAAGTATTTGCTTCTGTTAATACTGAGTTAATTAATCTTTATTGGAATATTGGCGAGTACATCAGCAAAAAAACTGAATCTGATGGATGGGGGAAAGGAACAGTTGAAGCTCTTTCTCAATATATTCAAACACAAGTGGTTGGTACAAGAGGATTTTCAAGCGAGAATCTTTGGAGAATGAGAAAGTTTTATGATAATTATTCACCATTCCCAAAACTCTCATCACTGTTGAGAGAATTGACATGGACAAATAATATCATTATTCTTTCAAAAACTAAGTCGATTGAGGAGAAAGAGTTTTACTTAAATCTGGCTGTCAAAGAAAAATACACAACGCGAGAACTCGAAAGGCAAATCAATTCTGCTGTTTACGAAAGATTTTTATTATCGCATAAAAAACTGTCATCATTGCTGACAGAATTAGATAATTCTTCGTCGAATACAAAACTCTCACCATTTGTGAAAGAATTGGATAAATCGTTATCTAATGAAAAACTGTCATCACTGATGACAGAATTAGAAAAACCTGGATTACAGCAAATAAATGAGGTTTTTAAGGATAAATACATTTTTGAGTTTCTTGATTTGCCGAAAGATTTTAGTGAAAAAGATTTAAGAAAATCTCTTGTTAAAAATCTTAAAGAGTTCATTCTTGAATTAGGGAAAGGTTTTACTTTTGTTGGTGAAGAATACCGATTGCAAGTTGGCAATAAAGATTTTTTTGTTGATTTACTTTTTTTTCATCGCGGCTTACAATGTCTTGTCGCCATAGATTTGAAGATTGATGAATTTAGTCCTGAGTATCTTGGCAAAATGAATTTTTATCTTGAAGCACTTGATAAAAAGCAAAAATTGGAACACGAAAATCCAAGCGTTGGACTGCTTCTTTGCAAAACTAAAGATGACGAAATTGTTAACTATGCGATGAATAGAAACCTTTCACTTACTAAAATCGCAGAGTACGAAACTCAATTGATAGATAAAAATATTCTGAAACAAAAATTGCATGAGCTTGGAGAATATTTTTCTTATTCGGGGAAAAAATAAATCTGATAATTAAAAAGTTTGATAATAATTTGGAGTTACAAATAATGGAACAAAAAAAATTAAATCTTACCCTAAACATCTGGCGTCAAAAAAATGCCAACTCAGTTGGAAGTTTTGTCGAATACAAAGTTCAGATTTCTCCCGATGCATCATTTCTTGAAATGCTCGATGAAATCAATAACTCGCTCGAGGCTAAAGGCGAAGAAGCAATACATTTTGAAAGTGACTGCCGCGAAGGAATCTGCGGAACCTGCGGCTTGGTTATTAATGGAAGACCGCACGGACCGTTATCGAAGATTGCAACTTGCCAGTTACATATGCGAAACTTTAAAGACGGCGAAACAATTTGGGTTGAACCATTCCGTGCAAAAGCATTTCCTGTAATAAAAGATTTGATGGTAGATCGCTCCGGATTTGATAAAATTTTATACGCTGGCGGATATGTTTCGTTTAATACCGGCGGGGCTCCCGATGGAAACGCTGTTCCGATTTCCAAAGAGATTTCAAGTCTTGCGATGGATGCGGCTGCTTGTATCGGATGCGGAGCTTGCGTTGCTTCTTGTAAAAATGCTTCTGCAATGTTGTTTGTTTCAGCCAAAGTTTCGCAGTATGCTCTGCTTCCGCAAGGGCAGCCGGAGCGTTACCGCAGAGTTGAACGAATGGTAGCCGTAATGGATGAACTCGGATTTGGCAGCTGCACAAACACTTATGCTTGCGAAGCTGAGTGCCCCAAAGGTATTTCAGTTAGTAACATTGCAAGAATGAACCGGGATTTTGTGATGGCAAAGATAAAATCCAAGGAAGTGGAAGTTTAGCATACTTAAATTTATATTTTATCTAAATTTTATCCCGATTAACTTTAATCGGGATTTTTTATATTTTAAGGCTAACAATCAAACAATAAAAGAGAAATAAAATGTTTGAGAATGAAATAAAGTTTATTAGTGACTTTGTCTTGAACAAAGTTAAAGATTTGGGCTCTTTTTTTACGATAGAAAAATTTCTATCAACTGATCTTCACCCATCCATAAAAAAATATGTGGAAGGAGAATTTAATTATCTTATTCATCAAGACAGAAAAAAGCTGATAGATAATTCATTATTCGATTATTCGGGTTCAAAAATCTCTAATTATTTTAATCTGATTGCAGATGAAATTAAAAAGACGAAAAAAATTTCTTATGAAGATGTAAAAAATATTATTCTGCAAGCCGTATCTTTTAATGCAAATTACGTCGTGCGCCCAAAGTGGTCTTTATCAAAACTAATATTTGGAAATAATAAATCTGTATCACTTAATGAAATTCAGATGATGCTGAATTATACATATTACTTTGAGTATCTAAATAATGTTTTTCTGGCCTATATGTCCAAGAAAAAAATTATGAGTATCTCAGTTACTGAATTTGAATTGATAATGAATAAAATTGATAGAGAACTATTCACTCTTCACCAAAGTAAACTTGTGGATAATGCTCTTTATGCGATTGCCGATTTTTATAACATTGGTGGTTTAAATAGATCTACCATCTCCGTTGAATGGGCTGAAAGTTTTTTGAAAGAAAAAAATCTTACTGAATTATTATTCAAATTAAAAAGAGGTTTTCCAAGTCCAGTTAAGAAAAAAATTGATATTAATGATATAAGAAAAGTTTTATATTCAGCTTTTCCATTGGAATCACCTCTTATTGAGGATCAACAAAATTTGGAACCAATTGAGAATGAAAAACATTTTGATAACCCATTAAAAGAAGTTCCTGTTGTTGAAGAGCTAACTGTAGATGAACATAGTCAGCCGGAAACTGAAGAGGTGAGTGACCTAAAGGAAGAAAACTCCAGTGCGAATTTTTCCCAGGAAGAAGCGATTAAGGATCAACCTGAAATAGTGGACCAAATACCTGAACAGGCTGATGAAATAATTGAAAAAAAAATTACGGATCTTCCTGAAGATTTAACTCCCTCTGAAATTACTGACACACTAAATGAAGTAATTACTTCGGAAAATAATGAGCCGGCAGCAGAAAATATAAAAATTGTTGAAAGTACAAATGATTACGAAGAGATATTAAATACTTTTACCGATGGGGTTGAGGAAAATAAATCTGAAGAAGAGATAATTATTCTGGATGAAAAAGAAGAGAAGGATTTATTAAAATTTTATGACAATGAAATTGAAATATCAATGGATGATGACAATGAAACACTAAAGGAAGATGAACCATTAACTAAATTTGAAGAAAATTTGGATGATGACAAAGAAATAAAATTAGAAAGTGAATCATCAAATGAAATTGAAATAGAACAAGTAGTGCAGGATCAAACAGAAAAAATAGAATTTGAACATGAATCTGAAGAGAATGAATTAAATTCTGATAGTTTAGAAAATAAATCTAACGAAGATAAAAACCCAAAAGAATCTAAGAGTAAAGTTAGCACACAAAATTTTAATGACATGTTTAGCTTTTTATCTCGTAAAGAAATTGATAGAATTATTAAAAATCTTTTTAATTCGGATAGTGAAGATTTTGCAAATACGATTGAAAAAATATCCGCATGTAATTCGCTTGATGAAGCGACTGAAATTATCAATAATATTTTTAAGTATGCAAGAATAAAACCTCATTCCAAAGATGCCACTATGCTTACTAAAGCGATTACGAAATATTTCGGTCAGGATATTTGATGTTTATTGATTTTGCTGAAATTGAAATAAAATCTGGTGATGGTGGTGATGGTGCTGTAACCTTTCGAAGAGAAAAATATGTTCCTAAAGGTGGACCCTCAGGAGGCAACGGTGGTGAAGGAGGCAGCGTGTTTTTTAAATCTCAAATCAACCTATCAACACTTCTTGATTTTAAGTACAAAAGAAAATATTTAGCACAAGATGGAAAACCCGGGGCCAACTCACTTAAAGATGGAAAAAGCGGTGAGGATATTATTATTAAAGTACCCGTTGGTACTTTAATAAAAGATGCAGACACTAATGAATTGCTGCTTGACCTTTCTGAACCTGATAAAACAGTAATGCTGGCTAAAGGTGGAAGCGGAGGCAAGGGTAATAGTAATTTTGCAACACCAACAAGAAGAACACCTCGATACGCTCAAAAGGGAAAAGCAGGTGTTTATAAAAAATTAACTCTTGAATTAAAATTAATTGCTGATGTTGGTTTAGTAGGGTTTCCAAATTCTGGCAAATCAACGTTAATTTCTAAAATATCTGCAGCCAGACCAAAGATTGCGGATTATCCTTTTACTACTCTTGAACCTAATCTGGGTATTGTTAAATATAAAGAATTTGAAAATTTTACGGTAGCTGATATTCCAGGTATAATCGAAGGTGCGCATCTTGGCAAAGGATTGGGAATAAAATTTCTTCGCCATATTGAGCGGACGAGGATACTTTTATTTCTAATTGAAATTACTTCGGAAAATTTTCAGAATGATTTTGAGTCACTTTACAATGAGCTTAAAAAATACAGTAAAAAATTGGTTGATAAGCAAATCGTAGTTGCTTTATCTAAATCTGATCTTTTAGAAGAGCGAGAATTGTATAACTTTCGAAACTTAAAAATCAAAAAAATTAAAGAACCAATTTTAATATTCTCATCAGCAACCGGCTTTGGTATCCAGGAACTGTTAGATAAATTATGGAAACTACTAAATAAGTCTTAAATCCTCATTTTCTTTGAATTTTAGGGTTTAAGGTTTATATTTACGCCTCAATTTTTAACAGGGCGGGGTAGCTCAGTTGGTTAGAGCAGTGGAATCATAATCCACGTGTCGGGGGTTCGAATCCCTCCCCCGCTACTAATTTTTAAGGAGAAAAATTATGTACACAATGTTAGTTCTTATTGCAACAATTGTTGCAATATTGCTTATAGTAATGGTTCTATTACAATCCAGCAAAGGCGGTGGATTGGCAGGTACTTTTGGTGGTGCTGCAAATATGGGTGCAATGTTCGGCTCCAGACGTACAGCCGATTTTTTAAGTAAGGGAACCTGGTGGTTAGCTGGAGCTTTAGCAGTAATTGCATTAGTTGTTAATTTATTTTTTCTGCCCGGTCAATCAACACCAGATCAAAGAAGCGTAATTCAAGAAGGTGGCAGAAGAAATGTACCAACAGCTCCTAGTTTACCACAACAAAATCAAACGCAACAACCACCGGCTGGCAAATAATTAATTGGAAAACTCCGATCTTAATTCTGATTGGAGTTTTCAGTTTTCAACTCAGTCAATGCTGTAACAATCTGATCTTGAATATCTCTATAAAGCCCCCATCCACCTTTATTAAACTCAAAAATAATTGTGATAATTAAATCATCTCCATTACTGTCAGTAAGATAACCTGCCAAACCACTGACACCATTTAATGATCCTGTTTTTCCCCTGAAATTATTTTCAGCATGAGTACCAATCATTCTCCCTCTCAATGTTCCATCAGTTCCAGCAATACTTAGAGAATTATAAAAATCCTGGAAGTGATTAAGATCGAAATACATTTTTTCTAAAACACCATTTAAAGCTAAAGGGGTTGTCTGATCAAATCGTGAGATGCCTGAGCCATCCACAATTGCTGTTCCCTCTTTGTAAATATTATTATTGTTAATAAATTTTTGGATTTCTTGCTGTGAAAAGAAAGAATTCCCTTGTAAACCGGTGGCTGCAGCTCCGAGGGTTTTGAATAAACATTCGGCAAGAAAATTATCACTGTGTTTATTAATCATTGAAATGAGATCTTTTAGCTTAACGGATTTTTTAGATAAAAAGTACGCTTTAGATGGAGTAGAACCTTTTCGAACAATCCCTTTAACTTCGACACCTGAACTTTTTAATAATTCCTTTAACTTATTAGCAACAAAAATCGGCGGATCTTTAACAATTTCAGTTACATATCTAAAACGTCTTCTAATTTTTTTCTTTACTGTAATTTTATTTCTATCAAGGACTAATGCAGAAATTGGCGGCAATGTTACATTTGCAGTCTCATCTTCAATCCAGTCTTCACGTGTATAAATATTATCGAAAAATTTATCATCGCCAATAATATCTCCATTAATCTTTTTAATGCCTTTATTTATTAGATCATCAATCATTTCCTGCAAATCAGTTTCCGTAAATACTGAATTGCCAAAACCTTTTATATAAAGATTTCCATTTAGGATTCCATCTCTTAGATTAGAATCATCTGAGAATAGTTTTGTACTTAGTTCGTGATTTGCATCCATCACTCCTAAAGATGTGGCTGTTGTAAACAATTTAGTAAGTGAAGCGGGAATTATTGAAATAGTTGGGTTTTGTGAAAAAATAGTATCCTGCATTAATGGATTATAAATTATTACACCTGCTGTGGTGCCTTCAGGAAGAGAGGATAAAATATCCCGAATGCGATTTATTATTTCTTCTCTTGAAGTTGCAGGAAGAAAGTTTGCAAAAAATAGAAATATTATTAAAATATATTTAGCCATATCTTTTAGAGAAAAGTTGTATTTTAAATTGTACGATAAATTTATTTAAGAACTAATCTTATCTAACTACTAATATAAACAGAAACATTTCTTGAAATAAACACTATCATTTGAACTTGATTTAATCAGAAATAATTTTAACAACTTAGGAATACAATGGCAAAATTTGAAAATCCAATTAAAGCATATCATAATGATGAGTTTCTTTCTTCTCCGGACGGAAGGACTTTAAGATTACTGGCAGAATATCTTGAACCTCAGGCAAGATTTAAAAAACATAAAATAATGGATACAATTGTATTCTTTGGATCTGCAAGGTTAAAATCGCATAAAGATGCTTTAGCCGAATTTAATAAGATCAAAAATATTAATCCTAAAACGAATCCTAACTTTGCAAAGGATTTAAGAAAAGCCCAGCACGGTTTGGAAATGTCTAAATATTATGAGGATGCGGTTGAACTTTCAAGAAGGTTAACTGAATGGTCCATGAATCTGGAAACCAGTGCAAACCGGTTTATCATTTGCACAGGCGGCGGACCGGGAATTATGGAAGCTGCTAATAAAGGTGCAAAGAAAGCAGGAGGTTATTCTGTCGGGCTAAATATTAGTATTCCCTTTGAACAATTTGTTAATCGCTATGTAACCAAGGAGTTAAGTTTTGAGTTTCATTATTTCTTTATGCGAAAGTTTTGGTTCTCCTATCTATCAAAGGCTTTGATAGTTTTTCCGGGTGGCTTTGGAACTTTTGACGAGTTATTTGAAGTTCTTACTCTTGTTCAAACTGAAAAGATTAGAAAAAAATTAGGTGTAGTAATTTATGATGAAAAATACTGGAAGACAGTTATAAATTTTGATGCACTGATTGAACATGGAGTTATTAATGAAGAAGATTTAAAGATATTTCATTTTTGTAATGATGTTGATACTGCTTTTAATATTGTAAAGGATCATTTGGTAAAATATTTTCTCAAAGAAAAAGAACCTGAAATAATAGAACCCAAAATTAATATTAAATAAAAAAAAGTCCCGCTTAACGGGACTTTTTAATTACATCAGATTTTCAGGACGATGAGCTCGTCTTGCGGCTTTCATCTTTTCCATTCTCTTTTTAATCGAGGGCTTAACAAAGAAAGTCCTTTTCTTAAATTCTTTAAGAATACCAGAACGCTCATATTTTTTTTTGAATCTTCTTAGTGCTCTATCAATGGATTCGTTATCGCCAATTTGAATACCGACCAACTATATCACCTCACTTTGTTCTTTTTGGTCTATTTGTTGTTTAATAAATGATTCAACTAATTTTTTATTGCCCAGTTTTTGAAATTCAACCGAAATGGATTTTTGACCATTGGAAAGAATTTCCTTACCAATCACTTTCCCAAAATCATTCCAGTTTTCATGAAAAATAGTTTCGCCAACTTGATAACTTTTTGCCGGAGAATATGTTGTACAACTTTCATTTTCGATCCCTACAAGAGAAACCTTCTGTACAACAACGTCTTCCGAAATACTAATTATCATAGTTTGCTTGCACTTTTTGCATTTTGCCCATCTTTTATTATCATCACCGGCTACTTTTCCGGTTAATTCCATTTTTCTAATGCCGTTACAAAACTTACAAAAAGCTTCAACGTTTTTAACTTTAGCCATAAATCACCTTTATTACAAAAATGCTAGAACCTAAAATATCAAATGATAACTGAGAAAGCAAGATTTGAATTACTATGATTTTGATGGGGGAGTTATAACTAGAACCGGAATTTTTGAATATCGTATAACTTTTTCAGCTACACTTCCTAATAAAGTGTGAAGAAGCCCTGTTCTGCCGTGGGTGGCAATAACAATAATATCTATCTTTTTATCTTTAGAATATTTGATTATTTCCTCATAATCGATACCTTTTTTAATTTCTGAGATAATTTCAACATCGCCAAGCTTCTTAACTTTATTGGTGCATTCAGCTAATTGTGACTTCGCATCAGTATCGATTGATTCAATTATTTTCTCACGCGAAAGGTCTAGAGATCGAATAGCTAAAATTGGAGGGGTTTTTTCAAGAACATTCAAAACGTGCAATTTTGCTTTATATTGATGCGCTAACTCAACGGCATATTCAGCCGCTGATAAAGATGTTTTACTAAAATCGGTTGGGAGCAGAATATTTTTAACTTTAAACATTTTACTTCTCTCTAATTAAAATTGCAAAAATTATTTTCTATATCTGACAGAGAAGCGTTTGAAACAATTGCACAAATATTATTATCAGCTTTAGTTAATAAAGTTACCGTTCCATTTGAAGATGTAGTATAACAATTTCCTTCATCAAGATACTTTATTAAATCGTCAGACAATGAAACTATTTTATGGCTATAAATATATGATTCATCAATCTGGAATAGATAAATAATCTCACCCTTTTTTCCGGCATAAACATGATGGGCAAATTTTTCTCCTTTATCTTCAGAGACCACGGCACCTAATAAATTCCATTCAGAAAAACTTGGTACTAATGTGGAATATTTAACTCCTTTGCTCGCAAAGAAATTTTTTATCTCTTCCGGATTTGCCGAATTTAATTGTGTTGAAAGCTTTCCATCAACAATGCTTTTAAAATTGTTCTTTGCCTGAACAAACATATTATCACTGCCCATTTGTTCAATTGCAAAGTCCTTCGATTCAATTGTTCCAGGTCTGTTAAATAAAATGAGGACGACTGCAAGCACAACAACAACTGCAGTAGCAAATGTAAAAGCAGGTTTTTCAAAAAGATCAGTTAAGAAAAATCTTTTCTTTTCCTTAATTTCTTCTTTGGGAGTTATTGATCTGAGAATTCTTTCTCTCACAAAATCGGGAGTATGCTGAAGTTTTAGTTTTTCCCTCACAAGACTTTTTACCAGCATTTGAATTTTATAATCAATTGCGAGAGATTTATTTGATTCGATCAAATTTAAAATCTCTTTTTTCTGAGATTCATCTCTAATTTCATTATCGGCTAATGCGGTTATTAAATCATTATTCATTTTAAATCAGTGCTCAACTTCATCTTTAGTTATGTAACCTTTATCTGCTGCATATTTATGTAGTTTTGTAAATAACATTTTTCTTGCTCGGTGTAATCGGGAACGAACTGTTCCAACGGGGCAATCAATAAAATCTGCGATTTCATCATAAGTATATCCTTCAATATCACAAAGAATTACAACTGTACGGAAATCTTCTGGCAGAGAACTGATAGCTGCAGATAATTCATCATCAAGAAGATTATCATAAATATCTTTCTCAAGATGTGCACTGTCTGTGGATGATGGTTTGATGTTTTCATAAAAATTTTCAACGTCTTCATAGTCAACTTTATCCGGTTCTTTAGTCTGCTTCCTATACGTATTGATAAAAGTATTTTTCATTATCCTAAACAGCCAGGCTTTGCAATTAGTTCCTTTTTCAAATTTATCCCAAAACCGGAATGCTTTTATGTAAGTTTCCTGGATCAAATCATTAGCATCGTCGCTGTCGCCGGTCATCTTAAGCGCAAAGTTGTACAAAGAATCCATATGCTGAATGGCTTCGCGCTCAAACTCTTCGTTTAACTTTTGTTCATCAGATTTGAATATTGCGAATAGAAATGCGAACATTTTTCCCTTTTAAGAAATTAAGCTTTATTTTTTTTGTAATTATATGAATTAAAATATCAATAATCAAAAAATCATTTTATTATCAAACCGTTACCTTCAAATTTTCTATTCTTTTCAACTTTTTGCAAAAAACCATTAGTAACAATGTATTCGATTTTACCATTTTTTTTAATAACAAAATTTGCTGTTTCACCAATATTTATTGTTGTTTCAATTCTATTTTTTAATGCAAGATTTATTGGAAATCTTGTAAACTTTTCCTCGGGTAATTTTTTTACAAGTATAGTTGAATATCCTTTTGAGTACAGATCATAAAATTCAATTTTCTCAATTTTATTTAGTGGATATACTTTTTTATCATAAACGGATGCTCGCTCAATTGTATAACCTTCAAAATCATAATCATCATACCCATAGAAAGTTGAAAGATCACCAAGATCATCTACCTGTGATCTGTAATAAATCTTTTTCTCATTTGGTCCTTCAAACTCATCTAAGTTTATTCCGATATCTATCTTGATTTGTTTTTTCCCATCCTTAACTGTCAGGTTTCTTAGAATTATATCAAAGATGTATTTGTCATTAAATGGTATTGATTCATAAATATCATTCTTAGTTTCTAAATAACTTTGTTCTGCAATTGATTTGAAAGCGGAAAGTAGTGCTATGAAATTTAATTTTCTTATAAATTGTTTTTCAGGATCGTCTTTCCATCCACCGGATTCAATAAGAATTGTGCTGGTACCCCATTTTTGAAAATTATCACCAAATGCACGCGGCTCATAATCATCAGAATATTTTGCAATGTGACCGGGAATGAACATTGAAAGCATTTGATAAAGATTGCCAATTAATTGTACTGCTCTTTCTCGAACATTGTTTATATCTTTTTCATAATTAAAAGCAGGGGCAAGAAAAGATAAAGTAGCGGATCTAAAACTGTTTCCAACAGAATATCTATGATCCTGATCGTGAAGATTAAAACCGAAATCGGCTTTTAAACTATCAAATACGTTTTTAAGAATTATTGCTTCTGGGGATTGTAATCTTACCGCATCACGATTCAAATCAATATCATAAAAATTTCGGCGCTTAAATTTTTCGGCTCCATCTGGATTTACCATTGGAAAAAAGTAAAGTGTTACTCTTTCAAACAATGCTTTACAAAAATCTTTGTTCGTGGTGTCGCTTATAAAATTAAATATATCAAACAATGCTGCTGTTGCGGTTGGTTCATCGCCGTGCATTTGAGACCACATAAAGATTTTCTTTTTGCCGTGCCCTATTGCGATAAGATTTAATTCTCTTCCCTCAACAGATTTGCCGACAACTTTAACTGTAAATCCGCTTTTATGTTTTAGCTTGTCAATTAATGGAATTATATCAGCGTGTTTAAATCTTCTGTGAGTTAAACTATTTTCCTTGTATCGATCATAAGATTGATAAAGGTGCTGTTCAAAATCATAATTTTGTGACATAATGTTTTCTGAAATTATTATTGTTAAAATTAAGAGAAGTGTTTTCATATTTTCATATTTTTGTTCAGTTAACTAAAAGATATTTTGTAAAAAAACTTATTTCTTGTCATTCTGAATTTGCTCATTGGCAGAACGTGTTGCAAAGATCAAAAAAGTCATTTCGAAGGATTCGCCGCGGCGAACTCGACTGAGAAATCCGTGTCACTATTAAATCCAGATTTCTCCCTTTGGTCGAAATGACAATTCTCTTTAGTTCTACAATAAGCATGGTTGTCAGAATGACTTTAAAAATAAAATAATACTATTGAAAGAAAATTTACCATGCAAGAAAACAAATTGAAAATAGATTCTTCAATTCCTAGCTTTTCTTTAACGGGAGTTGATAATAAAACTTACAGCTTAAATGATTTTTCTGACAAGAAAATATTAATTGTAATCTTTAGCTGCAATCATTGTCCTTATGTGCAAGCTTATGAATATAGAATAATTTCACTTCAAAAAGAATTTGAAAAAGACGGCGTGCAGATAATTGCAATAAATTCTAATGATGATGAAAAATATCCTGATGATTCATTTGATGAAATGAAAAAGAGAGCAGCGAATAAAAAATTTAACTTTCCATATTTAAGAGATGAAACACAAAAAGTTGCAAAAGGTTACGGCGCAACTCACACTCCACAAATTTTTCTTTTTGATAGAGATAGAAAACTAAAGTACGAAGGTAAGATTGATGATAACTGGCAGGAACCGGAGAAAGTTAAATCGCATTATTTGCGGGATGCAATTTTAGAATTGCTGAATGAAAAAGAAGTTTCTGTCCCAGAAACTTTTTCAATCGGCTGTACGATTAAGTGGAAATGATTTTATAATCTATCGCTGACGGTACTAATCCAATATAGGTTATACAGAGACAACTTTTAAGGAAAGATATTATGAAAATAATTATAGGGTCAATTTTAATTCTTTTTTTGCAGGTTGTAAAAAAGATTCTGAAGTGATTATACCAACAGAAAAAGAGATTATGCTACAATATGAACTAACACGTGGTTGGTCTAGTACTCTTAGTTCAATTTATGTTTTCAATGATAAGTCGGCTTTTAAGCATACTACTAATTCGGACTCGGCAGTGGAATTTACAAAGGAAGAAAAGGACCAATTAAATCTATCACTTTCTGCGTTCGCTAACTATAAGAGAAAATATCCGGTGGGAAATGGTGTTTGGTTTGGTGATATTGATACGCACGAGATAATTTATTACAAATCTTCTGAACGAGATACTGTTTCAATCTATAAACCATTGGATTCTGAAGATCTACCTGAAGCTTTAGTTAATTTAGTTAAATTGCTTAGAGAAAAATTCTAGTACATCAATCCCAAATTAAGAGTAATAAAGAATCCTTGAATCTCTGTCTTCTTTCGTCCTTCAAGACTTTCAACTCCGCCGTTGAAAATTTTAGCGTAGTAATAACGGAAATTAATTCCTACAAGACTTGATTTATCCAATCCAAAGTTTGCACCAAAACCTATATATCCACCAGCAGCAATTTTTGCCTGCGCTTTACCAAATGAACTGAAAAATTCTTCCTGATATGGAGTTGTAACAAGTAATGTCGGTCCAACTCCGGCATTAAGATAAGGTCTTAAATTATCAGTTAAATCATTTTCAAAAAGTCTTAACTGCGCTCCAAGGTTCAGAGGGATTTGAAAGACGCGGTTCTTTTTTCCAACAGTAAAAACATTTCCAAAATAATCTATATACTCAAACTCACGCTCGTCTTTAGTTTCGGAAAAAGATAGATCAGCAAATGCGGTCCATTTAACATCAAGTTGTTTTCTAAAAAAAGTACCAAACCCAAATCCTGCATCTCCAAACATAACATCAATTCCCCATGCATTGGTGGGAAAAGAAACTAATGGTTTTACAGGAGCAACTTCACCAACTCCTTGTGCAGAAATTTGGCTGATAGAAATTATTACCATAAAACTGGCGATTATTAAATTTTTCATTTTAATCTTCTTATTTTTCTACCATTAAAATAATTATAGATATTAAAATATCAATGTAATATTTAATCAATTAAAAATAATTTCTGGGTAGAGCCTTCTGAAAAATTGCTTCTCCGAGGTCATGCTGTTCGCCGTGGCGAACAAAATGACATCGACAAGTAGTTCTCATTTTTCAGAAATCTCAAATAATTTAAAGCATTTAATAATATCATTATGCCAAAAAATCTTGAAATAAAAGTAAAATTAAATTCCCACAAACAAGTAAAGCAAATTCTTAAGAAGAATAATATTCGTCAAAAAGAATTATTACTTCAAAAAGATATTTATTATAAAGTTGATAGAGGAATTCTAAAGCTTCGTATAGAAAATGAAACACAAATATTAATCTTTTATGATAGAAATGAGCAATCAAAAAAGCGCTGGTCTGATTATTATCTCCTTGATTTAAGTAAAGTTGATGCTAATGTTTATTTAAAAAGATTTCTTGATCTCCTGGTAATCGTAAAAAAGAAAAGGGAATTGTATTTGTATAAAAACACAAGGATACATTTGGATTATGTACAGGGTTTGGGATATTTTTTAGAGCTTGAAACAAGAGTTGTTAAAGATTTGAGGGATGCAGAAAAAAGATTTAATTATCTTTTAGATTTATTAGATATTCGATCTAAAAAAGAAATCAGGGCTTCATATAAAGATCTTCTAATGTAAAAGAAATAAAATGATCCTTTCAAAAAACAAAATTAAATCGCTTAATATTGATCAATTGTTGGATGATCACATAAGACAAGATAAACTTGACGAACTTTTAATAATTGTTCCAACAAATCGTAAAATTAGATATCTTAAAAGGGAACTCATTTCACTTTCACCGCAAAAAGCTTTGACAAAATTAAATCTTTATACACTTGGAACTTTTGCAACAAAACTTTTTCAATTAAATGAGTTTGCTGCTGTAAAAGTTTTGAGCGATGCTTCTGCGGCAGTTTTACTTAACAAAGCATTTACAGAAACTGAATTAAAATATTTTTCAAATTATCGTGATGGAATTCCACGCGGTACTTTAGACCGAATTAAAAATGTTATAAGCGAATACAAACGAAATGGCATTAAACCTGAAAAATTATTAATGGAATCCAATGATTTGATTGGCTCAGAAAAATTAAAGGCAGTTGATATAGCGAATATCTATCAGCGTTATCTGATCAATTGCAAAAAACTTGGTGCTTATGAAATAGGCGATATCTATTCTTCAATACTATCGGTAAAAGAAAATGAATTTAAAAAACGATTCCAAAATTTATTTGGTGGAGTAAAAAAAATAATCATCAATGGTTTTGATGAATTTACACAACCGGAAATTGATATAATTAATAGTACATCAAACATTAACGATTTGGAATTGTATATCTCTTTTGATTATTACCAGTATAACCCGGCTCTTTTTTCACATCTCGATTCCTGTTATGAAAAACTTAGTGTTAAAGGCTTTAATGAGATTGAAGATATTTCGCCTTATTACTTCAAAGATTTCCAAAAGAGAGTTCGGGAGAAAATATTTTTACTCGATGAAAATGATACAGCTGACCAAAGTTCGGTAGATATTACAAAAGTTGAGGCTTCCTCTCCTGAAGAAGAAATAAAATTAATTGCTAAAGAAATCAAATCACTTATCATAAATAAAAATGTAAAACCGGAATTAATTTGTGCGGCATTTAATCTTATCTCAGATCATTCGGCTGTTGTGCGTGATATTTTTGATGAGTATGGGGTTCCCTTTAATCTAACGGATCGTTTTGCATTAAGTGAATCGCAGCCAATTACGGCATTGATCAATCTATTAGAGATTTTAGAAAACAATTTTTATTACAAAAATATTTTTCGCGCACTTACAGGCAGGTGGATAAAAATTGATGATGTGGATTTATCAAATCTGTTAAGAGTTTCGGCAAACTTGAAGATTATATCCGGCTACACCAACTGGATTGATTCAATTGATCGAGCACTTGAGGAAATTGAATATGATAATGTAGATAATGATAATCATTATTTGCCAGTGGATTCTTATCGACGCGCAAAAAATGATATTAATAAAATTTATGAATTGCTTAATCCGTTTAATTATAAAATAAGGATAGATGATTTTAATGACCTGCTGCGACAACTGATTCTTAAAATAAAACTGCCAGAAAGAATTATAAATGATAATCCGAAGCATATTGAAAAAAATGTTAAGGCATTGACAATATTCTGGGAAACAGTTGATGAAATATTGGATCTGTTAAAAGATGAAAATGGAAAAGAAAATAAATATCCGCTGGATTATTTTTTGACTCAAATTAAAACTGCATTATTGTTTACCCGATATAACGTAAAAGAAAGACACGGAAATGGAGTGCTTGTTACTTCGGTTAATGAAATACGCGGACTAAATTTTGATTATGTTTTTATCGGCGGTTTAGTTGACGGGGAATTTCCAACAAGATATCAACCCGAAATATTTTTTTCAGGATCATATAAAAAAGATGAGTACAAACATATTGTTGAAGAGCGTTATCATTTTTATCAGGCATTAAGCAGCGTTAATAAATCTTTATATCTTACCTTTGCTGCTAAAGATGAGAAGAAAGAATTTACGCCTTCAACTTTTCTAAACGATTTATCCAGAATCTTTTTAATCAAAGGAAAAACTTCAAATGATTTTACCGATATTATTCAAAGTAAAGCCGAGCTGTTAACTCTTATCTCAAATTATCCTTTGAATGATTCATTAGCAGATTTAGAAAAGTTTGGAATTGATTCTGATAAATTAAAATCCGATTTGAGTATTGATGAGTTGAGACAAAAGGATGCTTTTGCTGATTCCTCTTTTACCGGAAATATTTTTAATGATCTTTCTGAAGAAGCAAAAATTAAACTTGCTGAACAAAAGGAAAAACAATATTCAGCTTCACAGCTTGAAGAATATGCAAAGTGCCCGTTCCAATATTTTCTTAAAAGAATTTTACTATTGGAAACGATCGAGGAACCGAGTGAAGAACTTGAATCATTTGAGCTTGGAACTATAGTTCATTCGATCTTGTATGAATTTTATCGTGCGATGAAAGAGAAAAATATTATTCTATCGGGATGTGATGATGTTACTTTTGACAAAGCAGAAAAGATAATATTTAATATAGCTGAAAAGAAGATTGAGAAACTTCATCTCAACTCCTCTTTAATATTTTTTGAAAAAGAAAAAATTATTGGAATAGCCGGAGACAAAAAAAATTCTATCTTAAAAAAATTTCTTGAAGAAGAAAGAAAAAATTCTAAGGATTATTTACCAGAATTTTTTGAACTTGAGTTTGGAAAATTTAAAAACACTTCCAATAATCACAATCAAATTACCGTTGATGACATTTCTGTAAGAGGTAAAATTGATAGGATAGATTTAAATCGTGAACAAAATCGTTATAAAATTATTGATTATAAGCTTGGTGGTAAACGACCCTCTAAAAAGGAACTTGAAACAGGTCTTTCACTTCAACTGCCATTATATCTTTTTGCTTCCAAAAAGTTAATTGAAGCACAACTGAATCAAAATTCTGATCCTGATGCTGCAATAATTTATTCTTTGAAGTTGACTAAAAATGATTTTGGTGAAAAAATTATTCATATCAGCAGCTCTAGAAATCCGGATGAAGAGGAATTAATAAAATCAAATGAAGAGCTGATTAATATTTGTAACCAATTTATTCCAGCTTACGTTCAAAAAATTGTGGAAGGCAAATTTAATCTCTCATCACTTGAGGATAGAGAAAATAAAGTTTGCCGCTTTTGTGATTTTAAAGCGATCTGCCGAATACAGGATTTGCAGTAGTCGATTTTTTTAAACGGATCATTTTAATAGTAATGCATACCCAATTTAATCCTTGAATAAAAAATTATTATTTGTAGTTTTACATCTGAATAAAAACATCACCGAGACATTCGATGCGTTGGACAAATTTACTTTTAGGTTTATTTTTTATTACTTCAATCTTGAACGCTCAAGATGAAACAAAGCCTTGGATAAAATCAGAAAGACTTGGTGCTCAAAGACAAATCAAGTTATCCAAAATTCAGTACCCCGGCGATTCCAAATATGATGTAACCTATTATAAACTTGATCTGAAGGTAACTTATTCTCCTCAGCAAATTGCGGGAGCTGTAACCGTTAATGCTTTTGCAGATACTGATAATGTTTCAAACATATTTTTAGATCTTACAAATCCGCTTAATGTTGATTCAGTTATACTCAATGGAAACCCCGCAGTTTTTTCTCACATTGGTGATAAACTTAATATTACGTTGGATGGCGATTATAATAATGGTCAATCATTTAGTTTAATTGTGTATTATCATGGTATTCCCGGCTCAAGTGGATTTGGAAGTTTTGAGTTTGATTTAACAAAAATTACTAATCAACCAACAATTTATACTTTAAGTGAACCTTACGGAGCTAAGGATTGGTGGCCTTGCAAAGATACTCCTGCAGATAAAGTTGATAGTGCGGACGTGTGGATAACAGTAAGCACTTCATTTACAGCCGCATCAAACGGATTACTTACTGCAATTGTAGAAAACGGCGATGGAACACACACTTACAAATGGAAAGTCTGTTATCCAATAGCAAATTATTTATTATCTCTTGCAATAGCAGATTATACTGAATACACAAATTATTATAATTATTCTCCTACTGATTCCATGCCCATAAATCATTTTGTTTACCCAGAAAGCTGGAGCCCAACAGTAAAGAGTTATTTAGATCTTACTCCACAAATGATAAAAGTTTATGCTGAGCATTATGGTGAATATCCTTTTATAAAAGAAAAGTATGGGCATGCACAATTTGGATGGGGCGGCGGAATGGAACATCAAACATTAACATCTGTTGGCGGATATAGTTCGGGACTTATTGCACACGAGCTTGCGCATCAATGGTATGGCGATGCAATTACTTGTAAGGATTGGCATCACATCTGGCTTAATGAAGGATTTGCCACTTACAGTGAAGGTGTTTGGATTGAATCACAACAAGGTAATGCAGGTTATAAAAATTTTATTGTAAATGAAATGAGCAATGCGAAAAACGCAATTGGTTCGATCTGGGTGCAGGATATTTCCAACATAGATGAAATTTTTAATGGTTCCAGATCTTATGCTAAAGGTGGTGTTGTTCTTCATATGCTGCGTGGAATTGTTGGTGATTCTACTTTCTATAAAATAATGAGAACATACACATATTATCCAGGTGTTGCTTATGATGTTGCAACTACAGAGGACTTTCAATCAATTACAGAGTCTGTTTGTGGTTTAGATTTAAATTACTTTTTTCAGGAATGGATTTATGGTGAAAAATATCCCAAGTACTCAGTTGTATGGAGTAAAAATTTAATTAGTGGTAACCTATGGAATCTTTCTGTGAAGATTACTCAGGATATAAATTCAAATCCTTCATATTTTACAATGCCTGTGCAGATAAAAGCCACCTTCGCAGCCGGTGATACTTTAATTACAGTTTTTAATAATTCTCAATCTCAAACATTTAATATTACACTAAACGGCGAACCAGCATCCATTTCATTTGATCCAAATAACTTGATATTAAAAACCGTTAACTCAGTTGTTACAGGAGTTAGTGAAGAAATTAATCCAAAATCATTTTCTCTCGAACAAAATTATCCTAACCCGTTTAACCCAAGCACTAAAATCAGTTGGCAATCTCCGGTTGATAGTTGGCAAACTTTAAAGGTTTATGATGTATTAGGTAATGAAGTAGCAACATTGGTCAATGAATACAGACCAGCGGGAGCTTATGAGATTGCTTTTAATATATCATCCATTAAACATCAACAATCTTCCGGAGTTTATTTTTATCAACTAAAAGCTGGAGAGTATGTTAGCTCTAAAAAGATGATCTTAATGAAGTAAAGTTAAGATTCTTGACATCCTAACATTCAATTCTTATTTTTGAAGTGCCACTGTTTCTGATTATCAGGACGGTGGCAATTTTTTTTAAATCATTAATAAAAGAGATTTTACAATGTCCTCTGGAAATTTTGTCTATCTAACAAGGGAAAGATTAATTGAACTTGAAAAAGAACTTCAGGAAATGAAATCAAAGGGCAGAAAAGAAATTGCTGCCAAAATTGCTGAAGCACGAGCTCATGGAGATCTATCAGAAAACGCCGAGTATGATGCTGCTAAAGAAGAACAGGGTTTGTTTGAATTGAAAATAAGTAAAATGGAAGATGTATTATCTCGTGCAAGAGTAATTGATACTTCTAAAATGCCTACGGATGAAGTTCATCTGCTTTCCACAGTCAAGATTAAAAACCTTAAGACTAAAAAGGTTGTAGAATATCTTTTAGTTTCTCCGGAGGAAGCTGATTTTCAGGAAGGCAAAATTTCAATTACTTCTCCCGTTGGACAAAGTTTAATCGGTGCAAAGCTTGGAGATAAAGTGCAGGTTAAAGCTCCTGCCGGATTAATGGATTTTGAAATTATTGAGATTAAATAGCAAAACATTTTTATACTAAATTTAGTAGTAAATGTTATTTCTTAAACCTTTCCGCAATAAACTGAAAATAGATTGATAAAATAATTTTCGATTTTTTACTCTGACATTCGAAACAGGTTCAATTTTAATGAAGGCTACTGAACAAAAAGTTTTAAGATTTATTAAAGAAAATGGTCTTCTGTTTTCTGGAGATAAAGTTCTAATTGCATTAAGCGGCGGACCTGATTCTGTTTTTTTACTTCACTTCTTAAATAAGTTTAAAAAAAAATATAAGATTGAAATAGGCGCAGTTCACATCAATCATTTGTTGCGTGGAAAAGATTCTGATAGGGATGAACTTTTTTGCAAAACTATTTGTGATGAACTTTCCATTCCATTTTATGCTTTGAAAAAAAATATTAAATCATACGCAAAGAAGAATAAAATGTCTTTGGAAGTTGCAGGAAGAAATGTCCGGTATGATTTTTTTGAAAAGATTTCTCGCGTAAATGGTTATGATAAAATTGCAACTGCTCACAATGCTGATGATAACACTGAAACTGTTTTTATAAATCTTATTAAAGGTACGGGAATAAAAGGGATTGCCGGGATTCCGGTTAAAAGAAAAAATATTATTCGCCCGATTTTATCATTAACAAAAAAAGAAATTTTGGGTTATCTTGAAGAAAATAAATTTGAGTATCGAATTGATGAATCAAATCTATCAAATGAGTTTGAGAGAAATTTTTTAAGAAATAAAGTTATTCCATCAATTCACAAAAATTTAAATCCATCACTCTCACAGACCATTTTAAAAACATCACTTAATCTGCAAAGATTAAATAATGAAATCGAAAACTATTCTAAAAAGATTAAAACAAATATTAAAATAGTTAAAAATAAGAGCGTAATAATTCCAAGCAATCTATTTGAGTATGAAAATGAATTTATAATTTCTTATTTGCTTAAAGACATTATTGATAAAAACTTTTCTGTAAGAATAGAATCTAATGATCTAAAAAAAATATTTTTACTTGTAAAAAAACAGACAGGAAAGTCAGAAGAACTTTCGGAAAATCTTATTGCTTTTAAGGAACGGGGTAAAGTTATCATTAGAATAACTTCGTCTTCCAATAAGAATAAAAAGATAATAGTGAATATTGGCGACGAGGTGATAATCGGCGATAAATTATTTTCAATCACAGAAGTAGAAGCTGTAGAAATTAAGTTTGGCAAATCAAGAAATGCGGAATATATTTCAGGTGATGAAGTAAAAAACAGTTTTGAACTCCGGACCTGGCAAGAAGGTGATAAATTTTTTCCATTTGGAATGCAAGGAACTAAAAAAATTTCCGATTATCTAAACGATATAAAAATTAATTCTTTTGAAAAAAAAGATCAGTTTGTGCTGTTAAATGATGGCAAAATTGTTTGGGTAATCGGCAAAAGACTTGATGATCGTTTTAAATTGACATCAAACACAAAGAAAGTTTTAAAATTATGCCTGAAATAATTGATCCGAAAAATGAAAAGTTAATTATTGGTGATGATGTTTTTGTGCCATTCCTCACAGAAGAGGTTATTCAAAATAGAATTAAAGAACTTGCAGAACAAATATCACACGATTACAATGGGAAAATCCCAATCTTTATAGGTGTTCTTAACGGAGCGTTTATTTTTCTGGCTGATCTTATCAAAAAGGTTACGATTAATTGTGAAATTGATTTCTTCAAATTATCAAGTTACGGTGATTCTAAAATTTCATCCGGAAATGTGCGCCTGCTCAAAGAATTGAATTGCGATGTGAACGGACGGGATATTATAATTGTTGAGGATATTGTTGATTCAGGTTTGTCAATAAAGTTTATTGAAGAAATTTTTAATAAACATACACCTAAAAGTATAAAGGTTTGTTCGCTTTTGATGAAGCCCGAAAGCCTTAAATATGATGTTAAAATTGATTATATTGGCTTCAAAGTTCCTGGTAAATTTGTAATAGGTTATGGATTAGATTACGCACAAAAGTACAGGAATTTGAAATTAATTTATGCCCTAAGCGATTAATAAATAACGAGAAAAATTTTAGAAAAGATATTATGAGTGATAACGAAAAAAAATCTGGAAATAAATTACCCAAAGACGGACCAAACAGACCTAACGATAATTTTGATTGGTCTAAAGTTATAAGAATGGTTTTTGGCTGGGGTGCTGTTATTGTTGCTGCGGTTATTGTTATGCAAGTGTTTAGAACCGGTGCAGAGACATTTACAGAAATTCCTTACGGCGAGTATGAAGTTATTTTGCAAACTCCCGAAAACATTTCTTCAGCAAATATTACCAAAGCAGATGTAAATGATTACACCTTTAAAGCCCAACTTCGCAAAGAAACAAATGTAAGTATTAAAGGTAAATCCGTATCTGTTAAAGCCATTTCCGTTTATATTCCTGAACCGATGATAGTAGATCAGGAAAAAATTTGGAAAGATAAAAAAATTCAATACTCATTTGATAAAGAATCCAACGAATGGCTGAATATTTTAATTGGATTTTTACCCTGGGTCCTCATCATTGCTGTTTGGGTTGTGATAATGAGACGAATGCAGGGACAAGGCGGCGGCTCACGCGGAATTTTTTCATTTGGAAAAAGTAAAGCGAAGCTTATCACCCCTTCAAGTAAAAGAGTTACCTTTAAAGATGTTGCCGGTACCGATGAAGCTAAAATGGAACTTCAGGAAATTATAGAATTCTTAAAAGAGCCAACTAAATTTCAGAAACTTGGCGGCAAAATTCCAAGAGGAGTTTTATTGTTAGGACCTCCCGGAACAGGAAAAACTTTATTAGCTCGTGCAGTTGCGGGTGAATCAGGTGTTCCGTTCTTTTCAATTTCCGGAGCAGATTTCGTTGAGATGTTTGTTGGCGTAGGTGCAAGTCGTGTACGTGATCTTTTTGATCAGGGAAAGAAGAATGCGCCGTGTATAATTTTTATTGATGAGATTGATGCTGTTGGAAGACATCGCGGCGCAGGATTAGGCGGCGGACACGATGAGCGCGAGCAGACACTTAATGCATTGCTTGTTGAGATGGATGGATTTGAACAGAATAGCGGAGTGATAATTATTGCTGCTACAAATAGACCTGATGTACTTGATCCTGCTCTATTAAGACCGGGAAGATTTGATAGACAAGTTGTAGTAGATAGACCTGATGTAAAGGGAAGAGAAGGGATTTTAAAAGTTCATACAAGAAATATTCCTTTGGGTGAAGATGTAGATTTAGAAGTGCTTGCAAAAGGAACTCCTGGTTTAGCTGGTGCAGAATTGGCAAATCTTGTAAACGAAGCAGCATTGCTTGGTGCAAGAAAGAATAAGAAAAAAGTTGATATGATTGATTTTGAAGAAGCAAAAGATAAAGTAATGATGGGAATGGAAAGAAAAAGTCTGATCATATCTGAAAATGAAAAGAAAACAACTGCTTATCATGAAATTGGTCATGTTCTTGTTGCAAGAAAAATTCCCGAAGCTGATCCGGTTCATAAAGTTACAATCATTCCAAGAGGCAGAGCGCTTGGTGTAACCAGTTATTTACCAATTGATGAAAAACATACTTACTCCAAAGAATATCTTGAAGCAATGATCACTTATGCTTTGGGTGGCAGAGCTGCTGAAAAATTAATATTCAATCATTATACAACCGGTGCAGGCAATGATATTGAAAAAGCCACCAATATTGCTCGTAAAATGGTTTGTGAATGGGGAATGAGTGATAAGCTTGGACCACTTGCGTATGGTGCAAAAGAAGAAGAGATATTTTTGGGAAGAGAAATTCAAAAGCACCGGGATTACAGTGAAAAAACCGCTATAGAAATCGATGACGAAATCAGAGGAATTATTAATACTGCTTTTGATAGAGCCGTAAATATTTTAAGCGATAACATTGAATTGCTTCATAAACTTTCTGAAGAACTTCTTGAAAGAGAAATTCTTGACGGTGATGAAATTGATAGAATTATACGTGGTGAAAATCTACCGCCATTTCAAAAAGAAAATAATAAAAATGGTGAATCTGGCCAGATTCCTGATCACGTAAAAAAACTTATGGAGCAAAGGAATAAACCGAACACAAATCCTCAAGATGAATCAAATTGACAATGGCACTATTCACTACAGAGATGAATTAGTTCGAAAACTGATTCATCTCTTTTCTTTATCCATCCCTATTCTCTATTATTTTCTTCCAACCAGAACATCAATAACAATTCTATTTTGGCTAACATTATTTGCACTGTTTTTTGATTCAGCAAGATTTTTTTCAAAATCATTTGCTGGATTGTTTTATAAAGTATTTGGATTTTTATTACGCAAACATGAGCTTGATAATGAAAAGAAAAACCTAACCGGTGCAACTTATGTTCTTCTTTCGGCTTTGATCTGTGGTCTAATTTTTCCTAAGGTGATTTTTGTAACTGCGTTTGCGATTCTGATTATCAGTGATACAATGGCAGCCCTTATCGGAAGAAAGTTTGGGAGAAGAAAATTTTTAAGAAAAAGTTTTTTAGGAACATTATCTTTTTTTATTAGTGCAAGCATTGTAGTTCTTCTAACTCCTAAAGTTGGCTATTATCCATGGGAATACTTAATTGGTTTTATTGCTGCATTTGTAGGAGCGATAGTGGAAAATATTTCTTACGGATTTGCTGATGATAATTTGTCTGTACCTCTTTCAATTGGACTTACGATGTGGGGATTATATTTAATTATTTTTCCACAGTTAGAATTGATCTTACATAATGTGCCGAGGTGATTATGAAAAAGTTTTTAATCATTTTAATTCTTACCGGACTTTTTATTTTATATACCGGATGTAACTCATCACAAAAACCTTCGACAGGATTTGAAGATGAAATTTATGTAGTTGCAGATTCCCTTGAGTATGAAGAATTGAAGGAATCATTGCAAGCATCATTTGAAATAGAGATTAATACTCCTTCAGCAGAAAAATTGTTTACTTTAAAAAGAGTTTCTCCCGATCAAATTCAAGAAATTAAAAACAAAAAAAATATAATAATCACTGCTCCTCTCAATTCCAGTTCTAACACTTCTCAATACATTAATTCAGTTGCTGATAATGCAGAGAGAAGAAAATTAGATTATGATCATAACTTCTTACTGAATAAATATAATTTTTGGGCTAAGAATCAATTGGTTATGATTCTTTCTGCAAAAAACATTCAGGAACTTCAAGCTAAAATTTTAAATAACAAAGACAGTCTTCTTAACGTCTTTCAGAAGATTTCTGATAAACGACTTAAGGAAAGTTTATATACCTCTAAATATGAACGCAAATCGATTGAAGGATTATTGCTTCGTGATTACGGATGGATAATTTACGTTCAAACAGATTATAAACTTGAAATGAATGATGCGCAAAATAATTTTGTCTTGTTAAAAAGATTGCAGGGAAGTGATATTGAAAGTTGGATCTTTATTTACTGGATTGATAACGCAACTGCGGAATATCTTAATTCTGATTCTATTAAATCAATACGAAACAGATTAACAAAAAAAATCTATCTAACTAATAACGATGAATCCTTTTTCCTGATGGCTGATGGTTTTTACAGAACTACTGAAGTTAATTTTAACGGCAGGTATGCACTATCTACTCAAGGGTTGTGGGATACAAATGCCAAAAATATACAGGGACCTTTTGTTAACTACACTTTTTATGATGAAAAAAATGCAAGAGTTTATATGCTTGATGGTTTTATTTCTACTACAAAATATTATAAAAGAAATCTCATCCAGCAGATTGATGTTATTCTTCAATCCTTTTTAACAAAAGATGAATTATCCAAAGATAGAACTGATGATCTTATTTATAGTATAGATAATTCAATTAATAATTAATTTAGATAAGACAGGTGGAAGCAAAACATCGGGAAAATCTGCAGCAATTTTTTTTGCATACGCTGTTGCTTTTTCTATTTGATTAAATTGTAATTCATACATCGCTCTTCTTATAAGCATATCTCCAATTATTTTTTCCAACCCAGTTAAGTACTTGTCTTTAACCTCAGGAAATATAATTTTGAAATTCGGAAGTGGTGCTTCGGCATAATTTGTTGTGTTAACAACTTTGAATAAAAATAAATACGGAACTAAAGTATAACCTTGCGGCAAATGAAATTCTCCACGGCGCATTTCACCATCCACAATTTCAGGAGCAATAAAATAATTATGCTTATCAATATTAGTTGCAACTAATCCCGTCATGATTTTCCTATAATTATTTTCAAGTAGAGTAGGATTAAATTGTTCTTCACGTTCAAATGGTATTAATGCTTCTAAAAACTGGTCCACCTCAGGTCTTATTCCATTTAATAATCCAGCATGATTTGTATTAAGCTGATTGTAATACCACGAACGACGCAAAAGTTCTTTATCAATAACAGTAATATCATTTCTGAAATTTTCAACTAATTGAAAGTAATAGGATTCTGAAATAAAATAATCCCATTGGTAACTAAACACGATTGAATTTTTAGGTACGCTATTAAGTAAGGCTTTTGTGTAATCTTCATAAACATAATTGTTTCTTTGATTTACTGTTTCATAATTTGAATAGAATTGGATTCCTAAAAAGATTACAAGGATTGAAATTGGAATAGCAAGTTTTATTTTATTATTTAAAGCAAAAAGTATTATTTGAGAAATTCCAAATACACCAAAGAATGCAAGCGAAATGTAAGCGAGTAAAAAATATGAATCGATATCGTTTATATCATAATTAATAGAATATAAAACTGTTGAAAGAAAAACTATGATGTTAAAAATGAAAAACTTTTTTGCCTTTAAAAAAGAAACTATCAAACCTACAATTATTACTAAAAGTGTTAAAGAAAATTCTTGCGGCAGATTTCCAATAAAATAATTAAACTGTTTTGCCGCAGCTTCCGTTGAAGAGAAAAGCCAAACCTGATATTGCTGTCCGGATATATGCCTGATAATTCTTTCCCAGTTATATGGATTTCCCCAATTCATTTCAGGATTTTGTGAAGCGCGAATTGGTAAGTAAGAATACACCGAAATTAAAATTGGGAAAAAGATTAGAAGCATAAATATTATTTGCTTAAAACTTCTGGACTTAAATCCATTTTGAGTAAAATATAAATAGGCAACACCGGGAATAATTAAAAGTGTTGTCATATGATTTGTAAATCCAAGTGCTAACGTGATTGCAAACAATATCCAATATTTAGGAATAGATTTTTCTCTATCTGCAAACAAAAATGCTTTGATTAATACTAAGATGATTAAAGTAATTAATAAAAGATGTAAACTGTAAACTTCTACAGAAGTGCTTTGAAACCAGAATGTTTTACTTAATGCTAAAAATGATCCACCAAAAATTGAAGAGAGTATTTTTACTGTTTCCGATAATTCAAAAGAGGAAGGAACAGTTTGTGTTTGGGCTTTGTCAGTGGTTTTTCTCTTCTTAGATTTTTCTTTTACTGCTTTGACAAATTGAAATGCGGATAAATTATCCAAAATTATTTTTGCTATGTGAGTAAAAATTGAAACTGCGATAGAACAATAAATCGCAGCCAACAGATTTAGTTGGAACACTTTTGAAAAGGGAAGTGGTAACAATGAAAAAATGTAACCAAGAATTGTAAACAGTGGATAACCCGTTGGATGACCGATTCCCAGGGTTGCTTGTACAGTTGCAAGTTCACCGGTGTCTATTTGAATTACGGACGGTGCAATTGTGGTTAAGAACAAAATAAATGATAGAATTCCTGTAAGCACATAAAAATATTTCTTGATGAATTTCATAACTGATTTAAAATTTTAGTTGAAAATGTTTTGATATTCTTTTCTTGTCTGTTTTATTAACTCATTTAACTTTACCATAAACAATTTACCATCTGGAAATCCGCACTCATTGGAAATTTTGAACAGCTTCAATTCATCTGTCAGGATTTTTGACAGCTTTGTATTAAACACATATTGATTGCTCAACTCGATTTGTTTTAAGAAATGGAAATTACTTTCGAGCAGATCAAAATTAATTTCTTTATACGATATTTTTTTTAATATATCGAAAGAATTCCTATCTAAGTTTTTAATTTGTCTGGATAGCAAAACAGGATTAGTTAAAAGTAAAAATGAAATTATAAAATCAATATCTGCTAAACCACCAGAACTTTTTTTAAGATTAAATAAGTTATCATTAATCGGAATAATTTTTTTTCGCATTTCGTTCATTTCAGATCTAATTAGTTTCTGATCTTTTCTTCCAACTGTTTCAATATAGAATTCAATAAAATTGTTAAATATATTTTTATTGCCAAAAAGAAATCTGCATTTTGTAAATGCCTGCAATTCCCAAACTCTTGCGCGGTTTGAAAAATATTTTTTGTAGTTATCTATATCCCATACAAGCTGACTCGCTTTACCTTCTGGTCTAAGCCTGCAATCTATTTCGAGTCCGGGAAAATAATTTCTAAAAGTTTGTAAAAGTTTTTGAAAGTCTTTTTGAATATCCGGATATTTATGAATATCGTTTACAATGAAAATTAAATCTATATCCGATGAAAAAGTTAATTCCGAATTACCAAAATTTCCCATCGCAGCGATAAAAAAGTTTTCTTTCCAATCTTTGCCATAGATAAACTCATTAATCAAACTTGAAAAATTATGATTAAGATATTTTGCATAATTAATTGAAAATGTTTGTTGTGATAAAAGTTTTGCAGTTAATTGAATCGCACTTCTGAAATGAAATGTTTTAAGATCGAACTTGTCAGTTATATTCTCATCAAACGGCATCAAACTTTCTCTTGATAAAAAATCATCGCGCAATATTTTATCTTCCGCAAAAAGGTCAATGGCTTTTTGTGATCGCTCACAAAGCAGCAGAAACAGATTGAAAATTTTTTCATCAGCAAATTCTTTATACCATATTTTAGGAAAGTGTGCGGTTTTGATGATTCGAGAAAAATTTTCAAGGACTAAATCAGGATTGATGGATGATATTAAAAAATTGTTCAACTGCTCTTCAATATTTTCAAATGAAGAAATTGTTCGTGAATCAAATTGTTTCTTTTCAAACAGGTTTTTTCCAGTTCTTAGAAATTCATAATTGATTTTTGCTCTTTTTATATCAGCAAATTTAATCTTACCAAAATCATTTTTAGTTTCAACTGATTTTTCAAATCCAACAATTGAATTATAAACGGTCTGGACATTTTTTTTTGATATTTTCAAATGTTCTTTAAAATACTTCAAATCTTTAAATCCAAGAAAATGGGCAAGTTTCTCTGCAACCTCACCTTCTGAAGGAATCGTATGTGTTTGCTGGTCATTCATCAACTGAAGATAATGTTCTGATTTGCGGTACAAGATATAAGTATTAAGAAAAATATTTGCTTCATCTTCTGCAAGAATATTTTTGTCTCTCAACTTTTTAATAGTATGAGTTGAATTTCCACTTCGCAAAGAAAAATCTTTACCGCCATTTAACAATTGGAGTGCCTGTAAAGAAAATTCAATATCACGAATACCACCCGAAACTAATTTAATATTTTCATCAGAATTATTTCTCTTCTCAATACTCAGTTTCATTTTTCTTATTTGATCAACAGGCGAAGTTGGGAATGAAGTTGGATAAACAAACTTTGAGGCATACTCTGAAAATCTTTCGTATAAAGTTCTGCTGCCGCAAAGATAATTTGCTTTTATTAGCATTTGTCTTTCCCAATCTTCTCCGCGCATTTCATAGTAATGTAGATACTCCGCTATACTTCCGCAGAGCGGAGCGTTTCTGCCGTCCGGTCGCAAGCGAAAATCTACACGATATAAAAATCCCGCACCTGTTTTTTTACTTGCGCTTTCTATAAAAAGTAAAATCGCTTCGGAAAGAATTTGGTTGTAGTAAATCTTTTTGTTTATTAACGAGTTCTTATCATAAAAAGCTACAAGATCAATATCAGAACTAAAATTCAATTCGTTTCCGCCGAGTTTACCGAGAGAAAATATAACGTACTTCCGATTTGTTTTATCAACTCTATACTTTTCTAAAATCTCTTTGTAACATAATTCGAAAAGGATAGATGAAATTGAGTTTGCCAGTTCGGAAAGATAACGGGTAATATTTATCAGGTCATCTTTTAAATAAATATCTTTTAATCCAATTCTTAAAATTTCTTTACGTTTAAAATTTCTTATTGCATTTACTTTAGACTCAAAAGATTTGAAAGGTGAAATCGTTTTCACCAAACTACTTTTGAAATATTTTTCATCAATTTTCAGTTCTAATACAGAAGGATTAATTATCCAGTGAAAATATTCCGGGTTACGTACAAGAATGTCAGTTAAATAATTGCTGTTATTGGATAAGTAAATTAGTATCTCAATTTGATGAGGATACTTTAAACATTCATTTATAAAAAATGCAATATCAAATTGATTCTGAATGATGCGAAGCAGATTTGATTCGGATAATTTTGTAAAATAGTGGTTAGTAATTTCTTTTTCGATACAAGACAAAAAATCCTCAAGCATATTTTGCGGAACGCTTCCCGCTGCTTTTTCGATTATCTTTGTGATGAAATCTTTTGAAAGTATTTTTTGTCTGAACATTTAAAATTTTGTTTTTTACTACAGGAATCTAATATTAAACCACAAATAATTAAAAGATTGGTAAAACTAATCCAATACAATTTATGAAGCAGATAATCTTTTTCTTTAGTTTGATCTTAATCATCACTTCAACTTCATTTCCTCAAAAAGTTGAAGAAAGAAAAGACCTTAAAAAATATTTTGATGAATATGGACATAAAGGTTGCTTTGTGTTGTACGATTTAAAAAATAATTCTTATATAAATTATAATCCCAAAAGATGTGCAGAAAGATTTATTCCGGCTTCAACCTTTAAAATATTCAACTCGTTGGTCGGATTAGAAACAGGAGCCGTTAGAGATGAGTTTGAAGTTTTCAAATGGGACAGCGTCAAACGATTTTATGAAAAATGGAATCAGGATATTGATATGGTTAATGCTTTTAAATATTCTGCTGTGTGGTATTATCAAGAACTTGCTCGAAAAATCGGACAAGAAAGGATGCAAAAGTTTATCACTGAAAATCATTACGGCAATGAAAATATTTCCGGCGGTATAGATATGTTTTGGTTAAATGGCGGATTGAAGATTTCTGCGGATGAACAAATTGAAATGTTAAAAAAGCTTTATCACAATAAATTGGATTTTTCCCAGCGCACAATGAATATAGTAAAGAGAATTATGATATATGATCAAAACAAGGAATATGTGATGCGAGCAAAAACAGGATGGGCAATGCGAGTTGAAGATCAAATTGGTTGGTTTGTTGGTTATGTTGAAAAGGGAAGTAATGTTTATTTCTTTGCCCTTAATTTGCAATCAAAAAAACCAGAAGAAAGGTTTAAATCCAGAGAGGAAATCACTTATAACATTTTAAAGTATTTAGAAATCATTTAAACAACGACCCTTGAAGTTTGGAAAAAAAATAATATCTTACTACCAAAATAGGATAAGTTTTATGAAAATTTTCATTTTAAGCTCGATGATATTTTTTGCACTTATATTAACTAACTGCTGCGCAAGTAAAAACAGCGCGGGAGTTGAAAATAAAAAAAATGGTTTAGTTAAAATTTCGCCAAATACTATTCAGCAAAATTTGTCTATTGTTCAAGCGGAAGTAATTAATCTTGAGAAAAAAAATTCAAACGATTTTAAACTTCTGGTAAAAATATTGTCTGTGAAAGAAAATGATGTTTATCCCAGCATTGCAGTAACTGGAAATGAATATATGCTAACACCTAATTTTATTTTTAATGGTGAAAGTGTAGTAGATAACGATATAAATAAATCACTTCTTAAATTAAGCGAATTATCACTAGGCGATAAATTTAAAGCCGAGATTTTTTTAGATAATCGAAATGGCTGGTTAATCCAGAAAGTTTTAGAATAGATACCGATAGCAGATTTTTATTTCTGAGCAATTTTAATCCGATTTAAAAAAGTTACTTTACAAATAATAACAACAGGAGCGTAAATGAAGAATTATAAATATATATTATTAGCTATTGCAGCTTTTATAGTTAGCTTTATTGCTTTCAATGGATTCGCAACTAAAACTATGACAATGGAGGATTTTACTTTAAATAAAATTAAAATGAAAAAAGAAAGATCCAATCTTAAAAATGATCAACCCGATAAAGCAATGCTTTGGTATTATGAACAAAGAGCTTACCCACTTGGTTATATTCCCCAAGAATGGCGCGATGAAGCTTATCTTCATATCAGCAAAAAAAACAGATCTGTAAATTCATCTAATGCTCTCAGTTGGTCGCAGGTGGGTCCTGGTAATATTGGTGGAAGAATAAGAGCAATAGCTGTTGATCCAATTGATCCTAATACAGTTTATATTGGAGCTGTTGCAGGTGGAGTTTGGAAAACTATTAATGGAGGGGCATCCTGGACTGCATTAAATGATCTTATGGAAAATATTGCTGTTTGTGCCTTAGTAATAGATCCAACGAATCCAAATATAATTTATGCGGGAACCGGGGAAGGTTATTATAATATAGATGCATTTCGTGGTGCAGGAATTTTTAAATCTACAGATGCTGGCGCTAGCTGGGCGAGATTATCAGTAACGAACAGTAGTACTTTTTGGTATGTAAATGATCTGGAAATTGATCAAACCTCTGGTGTTCTGTACGCCGCAACAAGAAAAGGGCTGTATGCTTCTTCAGATGGCGGCACCACATTTAATCCACTTATTACTGCTGGTGGTTCTGATGCACATTGTATGGATATAGAAATTGCTTACACCGACACTGCAACTATTTATGCAACTTTTGGTCAATTTAATCAATCGGCAATTTGGAGAAGTACAAATGGTGGAGCTTCGTTTGCTCAAAATTTGACTCAAACAAGTATGGGTAGAATTGAGTTAACAATTTCCAAATCAAATCCTTTAGTTGCTTATGCGTCATTTTTAGATTTATCAACTTATGGTGCCGCTGATGTAAAAAAAACAACCGACGGTGGGGATAGTTGGAATACAATTGTTATTCCAGGACCTTCTTATGCCGGTGCTACAACTTACACAGGCAGCCAAGGCTGGTATGATAATATCCTAACTGTTGATCCCGATGATGCTAATATTTTACTTGCCGGAGGAATTGATAACTGGAGGACAACTGATGGAGGATCTATCTGGACGCAAACTACAAATTGGTATACCGAAAGTGGTGCACCAGCTTATGTTCATGCTGATCAGCATAAGTATGCTTTTGCTCCATCGAATTCAAATATTGTTTATCTAGGAAATGATGGTGGAATCTGGAAATCTACAGATAAGGGTGGAACATGGACTTCATTAAATAATAATCTTTTCATCACACAATTTTATTATGGTGCAGTTAATCCTACAGGAACGGTGTATGCCGGTGGTACACAAGATAATGGAACTCTAAGAACTACGGGTTCAACAGATTGGACTGAAATTCTTGGTGGTGATGGTGGTGCTACAGAAATTGATTTTAACAATACAAATAATATTTACATGGAATACGTGAATTTGGCCTTATATAAATCAACTAATGGCGGCTCTAGTTTCTTTAAATCAATGGGCGGCATTCCAGTAGGAGCTAATTTTTATGACGGAACAACTGACAGAACACAATTCATTTCTCCATTCTCAATGGACCCGAATAATTCCAACTCTTTAGTTGCCGGAACGTACAGAGTTTGGAGAACTACAAATGGCGGATCTATTTGGTCTTCAATCAGTAATGATTTGACAGGCACGGGAACTGGAAGTAATGGTGCAACTATTTCAACTGTTGTTGTAGCAAAAGGTAATTCGAATGTAATCTATGTTGGGTGTTCTAATGGAAGAGTTCAGGTTACCACAAACGGTGGTACAAACTGGAATTTAAGGAATACTGGTTTACCCACAGCTTATGCAACAAGGATTGCAACTGATCCAAATAACCCCTCAACAGCTTATGTTACTTATTCGGGTTTTAGTAACGGATTTAAAATTTATAAAACAAATGATTATGGACAAACCTGGACTAATAAATCCGGTAATCTTCCTAATATTCCTACTAACTGTGTTTTTGTCAATCCAGCAGATAGTAATAATCTTTATGTGGGAACTGATCTTGGTGTTTTCTCAACTTTCAACGGTGGGACTTCCTGGGTGCAGGATATAGCGGGAATGGCTAATGTACCCGTTGTTGATCTTGATTATCGCGCTTCGGATAATAAGCTTTTTGCAGCTACTCACGGAAGAAGCATGTTTGCTGCTGTTGTGCCCGCAACAACTTCGGTTGATCAGTTGGATAATAATATTCCCGACAAATTCATTGTAACTCAAAACTATCCAAATCCATTTAATCCTTCTACTCAGTTAAGATATTCTATCCCACAAGCAGAAAATGTAAGGATAACAGTTTATGATATTAATGGAAAAACTATTACAACATTAATTAATTATTTCCAGAGTGCAGGTACTTATCAAGTAACCTGGAACGGAAGAAATGATCTTGGACAACAGGTTGCAAGTGGAACTTATATTTACAAAGTTCAGGCAGGAGATTTTGTTCAGACTAAGAAAATGGTAATGTTAAAGTAAAAAAATATTTGATGTAGTTTATAAAAAGACGGACTTATTAAGCCTGTCTTTTTTTTATTTACTTTGCGAGAAAAAACAAAATCAAATCTTGCTTGATTCTACTCAGCATTAAATCAATAGATATAAATAACAAATCTCTTCTCTTAGTCAAAAAAACGAATAAGAATTAAATAAATAGAATCAGTAATTATTATGTTACTATTAATCATTTATATACTAAAATTTTTTGCCGATCCAACTAATGCTTTTATCAAAAACGTTTTTGAAAGATAATAGTGGCAAAGAAAAAAATATTGTAATAAAATGTCCCGTTAATTGTCGGATGATAACTAAAAAGGTATAGAATTAATTCAGCCCAGACATCATAGGGTATTTGATAACTTTTAATCAGGTTTTGTAAACTGATTATAAGGAGGTTAAGATGAAGTACTTTAAGATTATCACTCAGCTCATTGTCCTTTCTATTTTTATTTCTCCTGCTTATTCACAGCAATATATTCTCATTGGTTGGAATGATCTTGGTATGCATTGTGCTAATAAAGACTTTTCAAAAATTGCTGTGCTTCCACCCTATAATAACATTCATGCTCAACTAATTTTAAAATCACCCACTGATCCGCAAGTTGTTACTACCGGCTATACGATTGAATATTCAATTCCCGGTAATACGTATTCAGTAGGCAAAACTAATTTATGGGATTATGCACAGCAGCTTTTTAATCTTCCGTCGCCTCTTCCACCAAATATTGGACTAACCGGGAACGGGCTGACAGGTTCTTTAGTGCCGAATGGGAATTACTTTGTAGCTACTGGAATTCCAATTACACCTTATACAGATAATAATTTATTAACTGAAAATCCTTATCAGTTAATTCATCTTGTTGCAAAGTCTGTGGGAAGCAATACAATACTAGCTACAACTGATGTTGTAATTCCGGTAAGCAATGAAATTAGCTGTGTATCTTCCGGCTGTCATACTTCACAACAGGATATTCTTAATAGACATGAAAGTGTAAGCGGTTTTAATAGCAATGGTCCCAATCTTTGTGCAAATTGCCACGCGTCTAATGCACTTGGAACAACAGGTATTCCCGAAGCAGGAATATTTTCTAAGGTCATTCACGATAAGCACAAAGATAAACTTCCACAAAATGAAATATCAACTTGTTATAAATGTCATCCCGGAGAAAAGACCCAGTGTTTGAGAGATGTAATGGGAAAAGATCCAATTCATCCTCTCATTTGCCAGAATTGCCACGGCACGATGAGCGTGGTTGCTTCAACAATTAAAAATGGAAGAAGACCCTGGTTAGATGAACCTAAATGCGGTGATGCTTTATGTCATGGAAGCAATTACGCAGAAGAACCCAACAAATTGTTTCGCCAGTCTCAGGGACACGGCGGATTAAACTGTTCCGCTTGTCACGGAAGCCCGCATGCAATACTTCCAACAGTGGAAGCAAATGATAATATTCAGAATATAAATTTACAAGGATTTGCTGGCACACTTAAAGAATGCACAGTTTGTCATTCAACCACACCAAGTGGACCCGGGCCTCACAATAATCTTACAACAGTAGATGATAACAATTCGGATAAGTCTTCATCATTTGATTACCGGATATCTAATTATCCAAATCCGTTTAACCCAGCTACAACAATACAGTACTCTGTACCTTTGCAAAGTAAAGTGAAACTAACTGTTATTGATGGACTGGGACGTAATGTAAGAGAGGTAGTAAATGATTTAGAAGAACGGGGCACCTATAAAGTTCAGTTTGATGCTTCAGGTCTATCTTCCGGGATATATTACTACACAATTGAGGCAATATCCAGTAACGGTGCACAAAATTTCAGAAAGGTTAATAAGATGATTTATCTAAAATAGAAATAATTTGATAACTACATTCATTTAATGTGGCTGTCTGAAAAGTCATAAATAAAAATTTGTCATTCCCACGAAAGCCTTCCTGAAAGCAAGGCAAGTGGGAATCCATTCTAATTTAAGTCCTTTAGTTAACTGATTGGATTTCCGTTTACAAGGGAATTACAAAAGAAATAATTCAAAGATTTCTAATTAAAATAAAGCCCACTTTGTCACTATCTACTCATTTTTGCCATTATAAAATTAAATTTTATTTGTATTTTAAGACACAATAATTGCTAAATATTAATTCTTAACAAACTAGGAGACTTATATGAGATTTACAATTTTTTTATCAGCGTTAGTTGTTTCACTTTTCCTGTTAACATTCACAAATTCTCAACCGGGATTTAATGGTACTGCCCCTGGTTGCGGCGGATCTGGATGCCATACAGCGCAGACAGGAATTGTAACTGCGGAAGTTCTAAATAACTTGCAGGTTAGAGTAACTGTAACTGGAACCACGAGTAATGTTGCTGGTGAACTAGTTGATGCGGGTGGAAATGTAGTTGCTGTAAATAATTTAACATCTAATAACCCATTTACTTTAACTGCACCATCTGCAGGAACATATACTGTTAACGCCGGATTTAAAAATCCTTCAAGACAATGGGGCTCAGCATCGGCTGTAATAAATGTAACTGGAATTGATGAACAGTTAGTTGGATTTAATCCTAATTCATTTCATCTGTATACAAATTATCCAAATCCATTTAATCCAAGTACTAAAATTCGTTATGCAATTTCACAAACGGCTTTTACAGTATTAAAAGTGTACTCCATTTTAGGTGATGAAGTCGCTACATTAATAAATGAAGAAAAAACTCCTGGCGTGTATGAGATAGATTTTAATGCATCAAAACTTACGAGCGGTACTTATATAGTTAAACTTCAAGCCGGTAATTTTGTTGAATCTAAGAAGATGATTCTTTTGAAGTAATAATGTTTGATTTATTAACAACATACTTTACTTAAATTAATTAATGGGTTGTTCGCAAAAGGTGGACAACCCATTAAATTTGAAATAGAGAATTTTATAATAAAAGCGTTGAGACTTCATAGTTCCAATTTCTTCCTTTTAGTATTCTTCCAATGCAAAGGTTGTAAGTTTTCTATTTCATCTGTGCCGCCTTCTGACACAGGTTTTATATATCCAATCTCCCAACCGTTCTCAGTTTCAATTCCATAATCGTCATAGAACATTAAGGAACCAAAGCAATCTAATTTGTAGAGTTCAAATCGCTTATATGGTATAGCCTTCTTCCAGACTTCTACAATTGTGATATCATCAAATTCATTTCCATTAATATCGGTATTTGGTTTTATATTCATATCTCAACCTTTAGTATCAGTTTCTTTTCCAGCGTAATTCAAGTTGAATGAAAACTCTGGAAACTTTTTAGGTAAACGAGTAATATTATATATCATTGTACTTATAGATAACCTATCAATCCACGAAGACATTGGCCATCCAAAATGAATTGAAACATTTTTTACAGTTCCAAGTTCATATTGAACAGTTTTTAGAATACCCAAAATCATTATGTATAAAGATGTGCGCGGCTGCATTGCAATCCAGAATTGATTTGGAATACGGGATTCAGGTTTTTCAAGTCGCGGAGTGTAAAAAGTAACGTACACTGAATTTTTATTATCTTCAATAATTTCTTGTTCTTTTGGTCTTCGAAATACCAGATTGACATTTTCTGATTGAATTTCAGCCAATGCAAATACAATATCCATCGGATTGTTAGTCTCAACACGGGAGGCAATTTCCGGTGATCGTGTTTTTGAAATCCTGTATCCCAAATAAATAAAAATAGATGTGATAATGAACCACAGAAGTGTTCCAAATGGTCTATGTGTAACAATGTAAGCTAAAGTACTCAATAAAATAATGAATAATATTAGAGTACCTGTTCGGGACGTATAATACTTGGAAACATTTTTCTTTCCCTTTTGATATCTGTACTTTAACAGTGCTCCCGTGTTTATCACAAAACTTGCTACTAATCCAACCGCGTACATCTCAGCAAGTACTGCTTGGCTTCCGCTGGTTATTATAAGTATGCCGCAATAAAAAACTGCATTGATTATATGGATTTTATATAGAGATTGTCTTTTATTTAATGCGATAAGCCATTGATAGTGATATCTTTCTGCGACTTTTTCTATAAGCTCGGCGGAGGCAACCATTGCAGTATTAACAGCCATTATTAACGTTATTGTTGCAAGAATACTTACGGCAAATCCAAACACTTTTCCGTTAATACTCGAAGCGAAAAAAGGAATAAGATCAGTTTCGTGTTTGTTTATATTAATATTGCCTGATGAAAGTGCTAACAGGGCAATTATTGGAGTTACAATTCCAACAGTAACTGCCAGGAATAGATAGGCTTTTTTTATTACCCTCCAATTTTTTACTAAAGAAGCAGTTTGAAGAACAGATTCAACTCCTGAATATGCAAGTATACAACTTCCAATCCCAGTTATCATTAAAGAATAGGAACTGAATATATTTCCCTTAGTAAAATCGGCAACAAAGAAGTTGAAGCCTTTTCCAAGATTACCAACGGCTGCGCTATTGAAATTAAAAAATCCACCAAGTATAAGATTTACAAGAACAAAAGCAGCCATAACGAAAATAAAAAATGTAAATCTTGCATTTTCTTTTATTCCCCAAATATTCAAAAGTGTAATTAAAGCTATAACACCAAACATCAATAAATAATTTACAATCGGACCTGTGCCTAAAAATGCAGTACCGTTATTTACTGCTGCGACTGTTGAAATTGTAGCTGTTAAAACATAATCTACAAGGATTGATGAAATTGCAACGAAGGATAAACTAGGACCGAATGCAAGATATGAAAAGGAATAAACACCACCACCTTTCATTCCGGCTTCTTCTAATATTTCTGATATTTCAACCATTCTTGTTGAGAGAAAACGTATTAAAAGAGAAGTGAGTGCAATATAAAAAATTGCTTTTAAACCGATAAACCTGAAAGCTTCAAAAGGTGCATAATAGATGGATGTTAGTTCATCCATTAAAGTAATTATTCCAATGGCAAACCAGGTAAGCAACCATTTTCCGCCGCTGAAGAAACTAAGAAAATCTTTCTTGCGAGCTATATAAATGAATGCAGCAACTAAAAGAATATTTACCAGTATTTGTATAAAAGTTTCCACTAATACTTTTAACCTATACAGTGCTTCATAAAATTAAAAGATTACATAAGCAACTCTTATTCCAGATTGGAATTGTAACAAGCAGATAATTTTATTTAGTTGTTATGGTCAAAAACAGATATTAGAAGTTTTTCAAGAGTGAATTTTCGCATTCATAATTTTCATAATGGAAATGAGATTTTCAAATTGGAAATGATTAAGCGATTGGAAGTGAAAAATAAAAACTACTGCCTTTTCCCGGAGTGCTTTCAACTCCGATTATTCCACCCTGCACTTCAACAAATTCTTTTGCAATTGCCAAACCCAATCCTGTTCCTTTAACAGAATCTGATTTTGATTTTACATATTTCTCAAAGATCCGTTTCTGTTCATCCTTCGTAATTCCAGGTCCCTCATCTTTTACGGAAATAATTACAAAATTATTCTCTTCTTTTGCGTGAATTGCGATCTTGCCTTTGGGCTGTGAATATCTTACTGCGTTGCTCAAAAGATTAACAATAACCCAAACAGTTTTTTCAAGATCACATTTTACTTTGGGTAAGTTTTCGGGTATTGATAAATCTAATTCTATTTCTTTTTCATTTAAAAGCATAAGGATAGCAAATGTTCCTAATTCAATAATCTCATTAACTTCACTCGGTTTAATTTTTAATTTGATATGCCCAGTTTCAGCTTGAGCAAATTCAAGTACTTCATTAACAAGACTGAGTATCCTGCTGCTGTGCAGTTTGACTGATTTTATTAATTCCTTTTGTTCAGTATTTAAATTTCCAATTCGTTCATCTTCTAAAAGTTTGATAGAAAGATTTATTGCAGATAATGGTGTTTTAAGTTCGTGAGAGACGGTTGCAATCAAGTTGGTTTTTGCTAAATCACGCTCTACAAACTTTGTAACATTTTGAACAAGTAAAATAAATTCTGATGGTTCACTCTTAATTTCTGACAAGAATTCTTTTCGGACTTCGAGAAGAAAAATCTGGAAATATTCAATTTGGTCATTGATTACCATCTTAATTGGTTTAAATTTTTTTGCAGTTAACATCGGGCTATTTTCTGTATCAATAGAATTGATTTGAGCTAAAATCTCATTATCATTTCCAATATCAGAAATTTTTTGATCTAACAATTGGGTTATAGTTAATCCAGTAATCTCACAAAACCTATGATTTGCATGAAGAATTCTAAAATTTTCATCAAGAAGCAAAGTACCATCCTGTAAATTTACAAGCAGTGTTTCCATTCTAAGTTTTTCAAGTAACAACTCATCAATATGTTTCTCCTCATATTCTTTTAATCTTAAAGCCATCTTATTAAAAGCTTGTGCTAGACTGCTAATTTCATCATTCGATTGGATATTAATTCGCTGATCGTATTTCTTATTAGAAATATCTTCAATCTTTTGTGTAAGCTCTTTAATAGGCGAGATTATGTAGGATGGAAAGTTCAAAATAAAAATTATTGTAAGTAAAATACTCGCAGTTGCAGCTATAGCCATATAAATAGAAACGCTATTTGCTGTTTTATTTGCGATACTATTTTTTTTGTATATAGCCGAAATATTTAACTTATAAATTTTTTTTATAGTTGATGCCGCTACGATATATTTTGATTTCAGCTCATAAATTTGCGATATGGCACTATTATTTTTTATGTTATTTAATGAATCAACATAAGAAATAAAATTTTGATAAGAGATAATAACCTTCTTCACAATCTTATCTTCACCCGGTTCAGTAATATTTTTATTCTGAAGTTCAAGATTTTGTACAAAAATTATTTTTTTCTGCTGCAAAGAATCTATTAAACTGGAAATAAATTTTGGATCATCATTTTTTTTATCAAAGATCGATAGTTGATAAGAAAAAATATCTTCAAGTGTACCAAGCATATTAGTGGAGTATTTAACAGAGGCGTAATTGTCCTTGATTATTGCTTCTGAATCCTGAGATAGGTAATAAATTGAAATTATACCTGTAATACTTAGCAGAGAAATTACTAAAAGCAGAAAAACCAATCCTAGTAATATTTTGTTCTTAAGTTTTTTCATTCATCCGAAAATCCATATTCATTTAGCTTGCGGTACAAAGTCGTTAACCCAATTCCCAAAATTTCTGCTGTCTCTGCTTTGTTATAATTAGTGGATTCAAGTACAGAAAGGATGTGCTTTTTTTCTAACTCTTGCAGACTCATACTTTTTATAAAGCCTACATTATTATCATTATTAAAAAAATCTTTTGGAAGATCAGCTTCTGTTATCACAGGCTTATCATTAAGAAGGATAATTCTTTCTATTATATTTTTTAATTCACGGGTATTACCTGGGAAATTATAATTTGACAATCGTTTAAAGAATGATTCATCTAATTGCGGAATGCTTTTCTTTAGTTTTGTGCAAAAAATTTTAATAAAGATTTCCGTAAGAACCGGAATATCCTCAATTCTTTTTCTTAAAGGAGGAAGATTTATCTGAATTACGCTGATCCTAAAAAATAAATCATTCCTGAACTTTCCTTCATCAATAAGTTTCTTAAGATCTTTATTTGTTGCAGCAATTATTCTCACATCAACAGTAGTTTCCTTTGTGTCACCCGATTTGATAAAAGTATTGTTTTCTGCAACACGCAACAATTTTGACTGAAGTGAAATATCCATATCACCAATTTCATCTAGAAACAAAGTTCCCTTATCTGCTTCCTCAAATAAACCTTTTTTATTTTTTATCGCTCCTGTAAAAGCTCCTGCTTTGTATCCAAACATCTCGGATTCTAAAAGATCCTTTGCAAAACTGCTGCAATTAATTGCAACAAAAGGTTCATTCTTTCTGTCACTTTCGTAATGTATCGACTGAGCAAATACTTCTTTTCCTGTACCTGTTTCTCCAATTAGTAAAATTGGGCTTGTAGAATTTGCAGCTCTTTTCGCTACACTTATTGCATCAATTATCAAAGGGGAGTTACTTGTGATATTATCAAATGTATATTTTGATAAAACATTTTTTTCAAGATGCGAAATTCGATTGGACATTTTAATTTTTTCATGTGCATTTTTTATTACAAGTAAAAGTTTATTGTCTTCATCACCTTTTACGATATAATCAAAAGCACCGTTTTTAATTGCTTTAACACCGTCTTCAATTTTTCCATAGGCGGTTAGTATTACAATCTCGATCGATGGATATTGTTTTTTAATCAAAGGAATCAAATCCAACCCATTTTTATCTGGCAGTCTTACATCAGAAATTACAATATCAACCTCATTGTTTTTTAATATCTCTAATCCTTCTGAAGCATTGTTGGCAGTAAAAGTTAAAAAACCTTCCAGCTCTAATAATCTTTTAATTAGATTTCCTAATTCGGGTTCATCATCAATTATTAATACTTTGTTAAAACGCATATCAGCTCATCCTATTGATAAGTAAAATAAATAGCACACCATTATTTTACGAAAAATTAGAAGAAAAAAGTCATTAGAAAATATTTCGGATTCTTAAGCATTCTTTGAACACAATCTATCTCCTTATTTATTCTATGCCAAAAATTCAATTACTCATTTTTTCACACCTAATTTTTCCTCCATATCTTACCCCATTTATTCTTAAATTGTATATAAATTCATCTATATTTAATTTTTGCAACCTTAAATACTAACGGAGATATACGTAACAAATGTTAAAAATATTTAAAAAGATCTTTGGTGATAAATACGAAAAAGATTTGAAAGTTATTTTACCTATCATTGAAGAAATAAATTCGAATTATGAAACAATAAAAAATCTTACCGATGAAGAACTGATTGGTAAAACGAATGAATTTAAAGAAAAAATTCAGACCCGAACTCAGGAAACAAGAAAACAGATTGACGAACTTAAAGCAAGATTACAGTCCGATGAAGATTTTGACCGACAATCGGTTTATGACGAACTTGATGAATTGGAAGATAATCTTAATGACGAGTACGAAGAAATTCTTGATGAACTTTTACCCGATGCATTTGCAGTTATAAAATCTACCTGCCAAAGATTAGTTGGAAAAAACTGGACTGTTGCCGAAAATAAAATTACCTGGGATATGGTGCCTTACGATGTTCAGCTAATCGGTGGAATTGTTTTGCATCAAGGCAAGATTGCAGAAATGGGTACAGGTGAAGGAAAAACACTTGTTGCTACTCTTCCATTATATCTAAATGCATTAACAGGTCGCGGAGTACATTTAATTACCGTTAACGATTACCTTGCCAAACGTGATAGCGAGTGGATGGGCGAAATTTTCAAATTCCATGGATTAACCGTTGGAGTAATTCTTAATACGATGGATTCCTCACAGCGCCAGAAGCAATATGCCTGCGATATTACTTACGGTACAAATAATGAATTTGGTTTCGATTATCTGCGTGATAATATGTCTGTTGATAAATCCCAGCAAGTGCAGCGCGGACATAATTATGCGATTGTTGATGAAGTCGATTCCGTTTTAATTGATGAGGCAAGAACTCCGTTAATTATTTCAGGTCCTGTTGATCGTGATGATCATCAATTTGATGATATGAAACCAAAGATAGAAAAATTATATAGACTTCAGAAAAATTTTGTTGCAGCATTAGTTCAGCAAGCAGAGGACATGCTTAATTCTGATGGAGGAAATGAAACAGAAGCCGGTGTTTTAATTTTTAGAGCTTCCCGAGGTCTTCCTAAAAATAACAAACTTTCAAAAGTTCTTTCCGAGCCATCCTATAAGAGATTAATGCAGCAAACAGAGATGGAATATCTTCGGGAAAAAGGAAAAAACATGCACATCATCGATGACGAACTTTACTTTGTTATAGATGAAAAGAATAATCAAATTGATCTTACTGAAAAAGGTAGGGAAGAACTTGCTCGTGGAACCGGAATAGAAAAAGAATATTTTGTTCTGCCTGATCTTGGTTTTGAGATAAGTAAGTTTGAACATGATGAGACAATGACACTTGAGCAAAAGCTAAAGAGAAAAGAAGAATTGTATAAAAAATATTCTGACGCAAGCGATAGAATTCATACTTTACAGCAGTTGCTTAAAGCATACACTCTTTTTGAAAAAGATGTTGAATATGTTGTTACAGAAGATGGTAAGATTGCAATCGTTGATGAGTTCACAGGTCGTGTGCTTCCGGGAAGACGTTACAGCGATGGATTACATCAGGCAATTGAAGCCAAAGAAAACGTTAAGGTTGAAAGAGATTCCCAAACTCTAGCCACAATTACACTGCAAAATTATTTTAGAATGTACAACAAACTTGCAGGTATGACCGGAACTGCTGAAACAGAAGAAGGCGAATTCTTTGAAATCTATAAATTGGAAGTTGTCGTTATTCCAACAAATAAACCTGTGGTTCGTGATGATCAGGATGATGCTGTTTACAAAACCAAGCGTGAAAAATACAATGCAATAATCGAACAGATTGAAAACTTAAAAAAAGATGGACGACCAGTATTAGTGGGAACTACTTCAGTTGAAGTTTCCGAAACTCTAAGCAGAATGCTTAAACGAAAAGGTGTTCAGCATAACGTTTTAAATGCAAAACAACATCAGAAGGAGGCAGAAGTTGTTGCCCACGCTGGTGAAATAGGTGCGGTAACAATCGCTACAAATATGGCTGGCAGAGGAACGGATATTAAACTTGGTGCCGGAGTTGTGGATAAAGGCGGTCTTTATATTCTTGGAACCGAAAGACATGAATCCAGAAGAATTGATAGGCAACTTCGAGGTAGATCAGGAAGACAAGGCGATCCGGGTACTTCTAAATTTTATCTTTCTCTTGAAGATGATTTGATGAGATTATTTGGCAGCGATAGGATTTCTTCAGTGATGGAAAGAATTGGAATAAAGGAAGGTGAAGTAATTCAGCATCCTATGATAAGTAAATCTGTAGAACGTGCACAGAAAAAAGTTGAAGAGAATAATTTTGCAATAAGAAAAAGATTATTGGAATATGATAACACAATGAACTCTCAGCGTGAAGTTATCTATTCGAGAAGATTAAAAGCACTTCAGGGGGATAGATTAAAAAGTGAAATCTTAGATCAGATGGAAGAGTTTGTTGGTGAAGTTGTTGAAAAACATTTTGAAACCGTTAATATAATCGGAATAAAAGAGCAGATACTCCAAAGTCTTTTAGTTGAAGTCAAACTTGAACCTGAAGAGTTTGAGACTATTGGTAAAGATGGAATTGTTAAACGGATAGTTGATACAGCGATAGATTTTTATAAGAGAAAAGAGGAAATACTTGGATCAGAACTGATGGCAAGGCTCGAAAGATATGCTGTATTAAGTGTGCTTGATCAGAAATGGAAAGATCATTTACGAGAAATGGACGATCTTAAAGAAGGAATTGGCTTAAGAGCTTATGGACAAAAAGATCCTTTGGTTGAATATAAAGGCGAAGCCTTTAAAATATTTGTTGAGTTGTTAAATCAAATAAGAGATGAATCTATTTCATTTGCTTTTAAATTCTTTCCACAGGCACCTGAAGAAGTTCAGCAAAGAAGAAGAGCAGTTCCAAGAATGATGGAGAGTAAACAAAGCACGGATAATATTGGTCTTTCATCCCATCCACCGCATACTTCTGCTGAAGGTAAAGTTCAAACTGTTCGAGTAGAAAATAAAGTTGGAAGAAATGATCCTTGTCCTTGCGGCAGCGGTAAAAAATATAAACAATGTCATGGAAAATAAAACCGGAGTATTCGGATGAAAAAAATAGAAGCAATAATTCGTCCTTTCAAACTAGACGAAGTAAAAGAAGCTCTGGTTGAAGAAGGGATACGCGGGCTTACCATTTCTGAAGTTAGAGGATACGGCAGGCAAAAAGGACATACTGAAACTTATAGGGGAAGTGAATATCAGATTGAATTTATTCCCAAGATCAAAATAGAAATTGTAGTAGATGATGCTTTATTAGATAAAGTTGTTGATGCAATTTTAAGGACTGCAAAAACAGGACAGGTTGGTGATGGAAAAATATTTATTTCTGATGTTCAGGAAGTAATACGAATTAGAACAGAAGAATCTGGCAGCCAGGCATTGTAGAAAAATTTTGCCTTTTTCTTTTTCAAAACGTTTAATAGCTTCAACTATGGTTTTCAAAAGTAAATTTACAAAGTACCTCTTTGCTATCTTTTTTATTTTAAGTTTAAGCGGCTGCTCAACCTGGGATAACTTTACAACTTATTTTAATCTATACTATAACACCGCAACACTTTTTGATGATACTGAAGCCGAAATTCTTAATCAAAAACGTGATCTCTTTTCAAATGAACCGCTTGTTGTTCAGGGTAATTCCAAAAATGCATTAATAAAAGTGATTGAAAAAAGTTCAAAGCTTTTACAGTTCAATGCAAGTTCCGGTTTTGTTGATGAAGCTTTAATGATGCTGGGTAGAGCATTTTACTATCAGGGAAATTTTCAAAAAGCAAAACGAAAATTTGAAGAGCAGTTAGCAACAAAACCAGATGACGAGAAAGAAATCCTGCAGGCAAATCTTTGGATTGCAAAATGTTCCTTTGCACTTAAAGAAAATACCGAGGCTTTGAAAATCACGGGTGAAGTCCGCGCAAAAGCAGTTGGGGAAGGGTATGATGATCTTATTAGAGAATCTTATATAGAAGAAATTAAATATCAAATGCGCGAAGAAAAATATGTCATCGCTATAAGCTTGGCTAATGAGTTTGCCGATGTTTATAATGATGATGTAACAAGAGCTCAAATCTATTATGAGTTGGGAAAACTTTATACGCTTACGGGTGATAAAGAAAATGCAATTACTGCTTACGAAAAAGTATTTAACTACTCACCGGATTTTGATCTTGAAATTTCAGCTACTATTGAATATGCAAATTCTTTAAGAGAAGCCGGACAGAATGAAAAAGCATTAGAGGTATTTGAAAATATACGGAATAAAGACAAGTTCCAAAGTTCTTTCAATCAAATAGATTTTGAAATTGGTAAAACTCTTGTTCAGTTGGGAAAATATAATCAGGCGTATGATCAGTTTCGACTTGTTGATTCTACTTATAAAAACACTCCCTTTGCATCTGCTGCAAATTTTGAGTTAGGAGAACTTTATCGATCTCATCTATCTAACTATGATAGTGCCGGATATTTTTATACAAGAGCTGCTACAACCAATCCGCCAAAAGATTATCTGGAAAAAGCTAAAACCAATAATCAGCTTTTTATTAAATATGCCAAGCTTAGAAAGGATATCAATAAATTTAACAGACAACTTTTCTATTCTGAGAATCCGGATATATTTGCAAAAGATTCTGCAGATTATAAACAAGATTCTTTAAAAATTTTAGCTGACTATCTTGAGAAAAAAGAGTTGCAGGATATCTGGAATAATGTTGATATATCTGCTTCTAAAACTGATTCAACTAAACTTTTAGATTTAACCATCCTAAAACATACCAAATCTGTAAAAGATAGTTTGAACAAGGTTGACAGCCTAATCAGAATTGGGCTTTATAATCCTCTTGATACTGTTGGGTTAAGACAAAGTATTCAGAAATCATTAGTCGAAAAATTTGTTAAGGATAGTTTGAATAAAGTTGATAGCCTGATTCGGGTTGGTAGGTTTAATTCCAAAGATACAGTTGGATTAAGGCAAAAGATGTTTAATGAATATAAACTAAGGAGTATTGCCAATTCAATAAATATTAAGAACAAAGATATTCCCAAAATACCAAACCAAAATCTGGTTAAGCTGGATAGTGTAAAGTTTAAAAGAAATCCACCGTTTAAATTAAAAATCCCGATTGATTCTGCTAAAACGGTATTGGCAAAAAATAGTTTGGAGCTTGGAAATCTTTTCCTTGCTGAGTTAAATGTTCCCGATTCGGCTTACTATTTGTACTTAAGTATTCTAAAAAATTATCCGTCAAAAAAATATTATCCAACAACGCTTTATGCATTAGGCAGTTATCATCTTACTGTTAATCAAAAAGAAAAAGCGGATAGTTTATTTAAAATTATTTATGATAATTATAAAGATCAAAGTATTGTTAATGCAGCTGCTAATAAATTAAATCTTCCGCTGGTTGATTTGAAATTTGATCCAGCTAAAGATCAGTATGCTTCTGCCGAAGGCTTAATGCTTGAGGGTAACTATGATCTATCACTAAATAAATTTATTAGTATATATAAAGATTATCCAAAATCACCAATTGCACCACAGGCACTTTATACAAGCGGATGGATATTGGAGAATAATCTTTCATTATTGGACTCTGCGGCTGCAATGTACGATATTCTTTCTGCAAAATATCCAACTTCAATTTATGTGAAACAGGTTACAAAAAAACTTACAACGTATAAACAAGAAAAAGCAAGAATACAAAAAGCAATTCAGGATAGTTTAATTGCACTTCAAAAAATGAAAACAGATTCTACACTTGTTGAAAACAAAGTTCAAGTTATCGAAAAAGACAGCTTAATTGACAAAACTCTTGTTTCAGAAGAGACGGACGAGAAACGACCGAATGAAAAAGTAAATGTTGTAAGTAAAGTGAACGGAATGAATCAAAAGAAACTTGAACCTCTTTGGGATCCGCGTAAACATTTTAACTAATCATTTCCGGTTGTACTTAATCAAAAAATTCAAAGTTTATGAAATACAGAGAATTGATTGAACTTATTGAAGAAGGTGAAAATATCCAATGTGAGTTTAAAAGAAAATTTTCCACACCGGAAAAAATTTCCCGGGAGATGATTGCATTTGCTAATACTAAAGGCGGTTATTTACTTTTTGGAGTTGATGATGATAAAAAAATTGTTGGTGTTGAAAGCGAAAAGGAAACAGTTGAATTAGTAAAAGATGCGGCTCTAAATTACTGCCAGTTACCTGTAGATTACACAATTCAGTATAAAGAAATTGAGAACAAAGAAATCGTAATCATTTCTATCCCGGAATCAAATAATAAACCTCATCGATTACAAGATTATCAATCTGATCTTGATATTAATTCTGCAATAGTTACAATACGTGTAAATGATAAAAGTGTTCAGGCAAGTAAGGAAATGATAAGGATTCTTCGTGCACAAACAAATCAATCGGCATTAAAAAAATATTTAATTGGTCCAAATGAAAAATCAGTTTTTGAATTTCTTTCCAGGAATGAACGAATTTCGGTTAAAGAATTAAGCAGTCTTATTAATATTTCTGAAAGAAGAGCCTCAAGAACCTTGGTAAAAATGGTAAGAGCAAATCTTTTGATGATTCACACAAAAGAAAATGGGGAAGAGTTTTTTACTGCGGCGATGTGATCTCAACTATTCTTATCAAATATCTTTCTCAACTCAAAAATTGCAATTCCATAGGCAACTGCAACATTTAAAGATTGTTTAATTCCATATTGCGGAATTTCAATTGAGTAATCACATAAATCTAAAATCTCCTGCGAAACACCAGTGATTTCATTACCAACAACTAAGCAAAGTGGAAAATCATTTTTAGTTAAATCATAATATGGTTTGCTGTTCTCTGTTAACTCAAGTGCACAGATTTTTATTCCTTTAGCTTTAATTTTTATTACTGCTTCCAAAGGATTCTTTACATATTCCCACAGAACACTTTCTGTTGAACCTAATGCAGTTTTTAAAACATCTTTATTGCCTCTGTCTTTCGTCACTCCGAATCCAGCTTTAGCTGGTGAGGAATCTGAAATATTAATTTTAGTACAGGATTTCTCGATCGAAGACTTACTTGAAATGACAACGATTGTGTTATTAGAATTGGAAATCATTGGCGGATGAGGAGTGTAGCCACAAAGAATTAATTTTTCAATCATCACTCCATCTGAAGTTCTGAATATGGATCCGACATTGTAAGAACTGCGGATCGAATTTAACAAAACATAAACGGGAAGTTTTTTTACTTTGTGAAGTTTATCTAACGTACTTCTGTTTTTTGAAATCTCATCGTGCAATAACTTACGCATCAAACAACTTGCTTTTCTTCGAACTTGTAAGCTAACTGTCCGCAAGCAGCCGAAATATCATCACCTTGAGTATATCGAACCATAACAAAAATATCATTGTCCCGAAGTTTGTTAACAAAGTCTTCTATTCTAAATCGCGGCGAAGGTTCTAAATCGTGAGCCAAACCAGAAGGACTCATATGTGAAATAGAATTAAACGGAATAACATTTAATTTACATGGAAGTGATTTACATAAACGCATCAAAGCATTCAGATCATCTACTCTGTCATTAATATCATTTAGCATAACATATTCAAATGTGATATTTGTGCCTGTTTGGTTGGCATAATATCTAACCGCCTCAATATTTTCTGTTAAAGAATATTTTTTGGATATAGGCATTATTTTTGCCCGTGTCTCTTCAAATAATGAATGAAGTGAGAGAGCAAGTTTAACTTTTATTCCGCTATCTGCTAACTCAACTATTTTTGGTGCGATGCCTGCTGTTGAAACAGTAATCTTTCTTACGCTGATATCTTTTGTTTTTTCTTCTGCAAAAATTTCAAGTGATTTAAGAGTATTGGCATAATTTAATAATGGTTCACCCATCCCCATATAAACTATATTCGAGATGGGAGTTTTATCCCAGTCCTTAGAGGCAAGCAGATATTGATCAAATATTTCTCCGGAAGATAAATTTCTTTTATAACCCATCAATCCGGTAGCGCAAAACTGACAATTTAATGGGCATCCGACTTGTGTGGAAATACAAAGTGTAGTTCGTTTTGCTTCGGGAATGATGACTGATTCGATTATATGATTATCGTTGGTTTGGAAAAGATATTTTTTGGTTCCACTTCTGCGGGATATTTCAGTTGAAAGTAATGTTAGTGTTTTTAATTCGCAGTAAAGATTGAGTTTTTTTCTTAGGTAGTTTGGAATTGTAGACATCTCATCAAAACTTTGAGCCATATGTCCGTATATCCATTCAAAAGCCTGATCACCTCTAAATTTTTTTTCCCCTGCTGCAGAAAAAAAATCTTTTAATTCTTTAAGGGTCAAACCCTTAAGCACTGTTTTACCAGCAGGTTCCTCAGGTTTAGATTCTTCCATCATAAAGCAACTTTAGAATAAGATTTGTTAAACCATACCAACCTAACAAAAATCCCCAAGATTGATACATATGATTTATTAGTTTATTTTTGAATTAAAATAAATACCCGAATTCAACGGGATAAAATTAACAGGTTTTTATAAAAATAAAAAGGATTCAAAATGAATTTTCAATTAACCGAGGATCAGCTATTGATTCAGGAATCCGCAAGAGATTTTGCTCAGAATGAAATTGCACCTTCCGCTGTACAGAGAGACAAATCAGCAGAGTTTCCACAAGAGATTGTTAAAAAATTGGGCGAACTTGGTTTTATGGGGATGATGGTTGCTCCTGAATATGGCGGTGCAGGCTTGGATACAATAAGTTATGTGCTGGCAATGATTGAAGTTTCAAAAGTGGATGCAAGTGTTGGTGTGATAATGTCTGTCAACAACTCATTAGTTTGTCATGGATTAGAAGCCTACGGATCGGATTATATCAAACAAAAATATCTTGTGCCGTTAGCCAAAGGTGAAAAACTTGGTGCATTTGCTTTGTCAGAGCCGGAAGCCGGAAGTGATGCTACCAAACAAAAAACCACTGCGGATAAAGAGGGAGATTATTTTGTATTAAATGGAATTAAAAACTGGATTACAAATGGTACAACTGCAGATTATGTTTTAGTAATGGCTTCGACTAATAAAGAACTTGCTCACAAAGGAATATCAACCTTAGTAGTTGAAAGAGGAACACCAGGATTTGATCACGGAGTTAAAGAAGATAAACTAGGAATACGAAGTTCAGATACCTGTTCGTTGACTTTTCAAAATTGTAAAGTGCCTGCGCAAAATATTGTTTGGGAAGTTGGTAAAGGATTTAACTTTGCTATGAATATACTTAATGGCGGCAGAATCGGTATTGCTTCACAGGCTATCGGAATTGCAGAGGCAGCTCTTAATGCTGCAATAAAATATGCAAAAGAAAGAAAGGCATTTGGGCAAACCATTTCAAACTTCCAGGCAATTCAATTTAAACTTGCAGATATGGCTGTAAAAGTTGATGCTGCAAAAATGTTGACTCTAAAAGCTGCGGCTCTAAAAGATGCCGATAAACCTTATTACAAAGAAGCTGCAATGGCTAAATTATATTCATCTACAATAGCTTTTCAGTGCGCTTCAGAGGCTGTTCAAATTCATGGCGGTTATGGTTATGTGCGCGAGTATTTAGTTGAAAGATATTTACGCGATGCTAAAATAACAGAAATTTATGAAGGAACTTCGGAAATTCAAAAAGTTGTGATAGCACGAGCTTTACTTGATAATAAATAGTAGAAGTTTTTAAATAATGTTCGATTTATCTAAATTATTATTTCGACCACGAATTATTGAGGGAGAAATCTTGGATTCTTCAATGCTTTCTAAGTCGTTTCACTTCTTCAAAATGACTCATTATAATTTTTCTAAATTGATCATTAAAATTTTGATACTCATTTTTTTTCTATTGCAATTTACTGTTTATCCTCAAGCGGATTGGGTCAGATGGGAAAAATCTGACCCGACTTATCAAGTAAAAAATTCTTACCTTGAAAGGAATTATGATCTTTCAATCGAATCAATTTCAGACGTAATTGTAAAACCTATTATTAATTCTTACTGGTTTTTTATTTCGGATGTGGATGGAGCAAATTGTCCTTTCCAGCCTTCCTGTTCAAGTTTTCTTGTTGAGTCGATTAATGAAACAAATCCATTACAGGGAGTTGTCATGTTCTTTGATAGGTTTACAAGAGATACAAATATTTTTGGAAGGGAAACACATTACCCAAGATTTGGCGATAAACATTTTTTTGATCCTGTAAAATTATATACACTTGATAAGCAAAAGATAAAGTTCATTCTTGCCAACACTTATATAAATGAATGAATCAAAAAATTTTAATTTTATTTTTGTTGCTTGTATCAGCAATCTTTTCTCAACAGATTGATTTTCGATCTCCACAAAACATAAAACTTTTTGCCGATTTTCTTTTTTGCGATAAAGATTATTTACGTGCGGTTGATGAATATGAAAAATATTTAGATACTACTTATGATGATACAACACAATTTAAAGTTGCTCTTGGATATTCAGTTATAAATGATCAGACTAATGCAATAAGAAAATTTAATTTAATAAATAACTCATCTCCATTTTATGAACAAAGCAGAATGGAGAGATTGAAATCCCTTTTCCTCCAAAACCTCGATTCGCTTTTTTATCTATCAGCAAATGAATTGATAACTAATAATTCAGCTTACTCAAACAATGCTTATAGATTAATGAACACTTCGTTGTTGTTAACTGAACATAAATTACCTGAAAAAGAAAAATATCTTATCCCATTCACAGTTGATGAAAAACCAATTTTAAATAATTTTTATGATTCTAAAAAAAATCCGAAGTACAAAAGTGAAACTTTAGCAGGAATTCTATCTGCAATACTTCCGGGTGCAGGGAAAATTTATACAAAAAATTATGGCGATGGAATAACAGCATTTATCTTAACAGGATTGTTTAGCTATTTAGCTTATACAAACTTTGAACATAATCATCCGACACGTGCATGGATATTTACAGCACTTGGTGCAGGATTTTATGTTGGAAATGTTTATGGTTCTATTGCATCAGCACAAATATTTAATGCCAAAATAAATTTTGAGTTTGATGAAGGGGTCAGATTATTTCTGCAAGAGAAAAATTACTTTACACCCGTTTATGATTTCTGTAAATAAAATATTATTTCTGCTCATCGTAGTTTTGATTTCAAATGTGTTCCCGCAAAACACATTACAGCAGCAATTTGATTTTGCTAATCAACTTTACCAGCAAGAAAAATATTTTGATACGATAACGGAATTAAAACGTCTTGAGTTTTTTGACAAAGAATACATCTATTCATTTCAAACAAAACTGCTTATAGGAAAATCTTATAAAGCTGGGGCAAAGTTTGATGAGGCAATTAAATATTTTATTCTTGCTGAGATGAATGCTAAAAGTGATGATGATTATTTTACAGCTAAAATTTTAAGTGCAAGAACAAATATTCTACGCCGAACGACTAAACAGGCAGAAGGAATTTTAGATGAGTTAGATAGGGATTCAAGATTTTTCACTAAAGAAAAAGAGACTAAATATTGGCGCGGCTGGAATTATATTTTTTCAGATGAATGGGGAAAAGCTTATAAAATCTTTACGGAAGATAATCTTGATACAACTTTAGCTAATATTTGCAAAACTGTTGATGATGAAAAGTATAATGAAAATTTCGTTAAATATAGTTCATATCTAATTCCTGGATTTGGACAATTTTACACTGGAGAATATGTAAGCGGGGCACTTTCACTTGGATGGAATATTTTATTTGGCTACTTAACAATCAATGCATTTATGGAAGATAGAGTGTTTGATGGAATTATGGTTGGAAACTTTTTGTGGCTGCGTTTTTATTCTGGAAATATTCAAAATGCAGAGAAGTTTGTAAAGCAGAAAAATTTAATAATTAGTAATGATGCGCTAAATTATCTGCAAAATACATATACGGGATTAAAACCGTAAAAAGAATTTTGGATTAGCCCTTGTAACTTTTGCTATCATTAAATAATATATCCTATTCAAAATCAAGTATTTTTGATTTAGAAAATTTTTATCCTTTTATCAGATATTCAGGAGGATTTATGAAAAATAAAGGTATGATGATCGGTTGTGCAATTGGAGGTATAATACTTTTTGCTATTGCGATGTTAGTCTTCTGGGGAATTAGTCTTAATAATAATCTCGTTTCTCTTGAACAGGGAGTGATTCAACAATGGGCACAAGTAGAAAATCAATACCAGAGAAGAGCAGATTTGATTCCTAATTTAGTAAATACAGTAAAAGGTTACGCCAATTTTGAAAAAGAAGTTTTAACTAAAGTTACAGAGGCACGTGCAAAAGTAAGTCAGTTTAATATAACTCCGGAAGTTTTAAATGACCCGCAAGCATTTGCAAAATTTCAATCACTGCAAGGTGAATTAAGCGGTGCACTTTCAAGATTGCTTGTTACAGTTGAGAATTATCCAGAACTAAAAGCAAATGAAAATTTCTTGCAGCTTCAAGCTCAACTAGAAGGAACGGAAAATAGAATTTCGGTTGAAAGGAAAAAGTTTAATGAAACTGTTCAACAGTACAACACCTCAATTAAAAAGTTTCCGGCATCTTTCTTAGCAGGTATGCTTGGATTTAAAGAGAAACAATATTTTAATGCTGTTACAGGTGCTGAAAACACACCCAAAGTTGAATTTTAATTAATGAAAAAAATAGTTTATCTTTTTCTGATTTTATTTGTATCAGTTTATTCGCAGCCCAAAATACCAAAGCTAATACTTTGGGCTACTGATTTGACGAGCACACTGAATCAAACAGAACTTAATAATCTCAATTCAAAGTTGAAATCCTATCAAGATTCAACCAGCAATCAGATTTTATCTTTAATGATTCCATCACTCGAAGGTTATCCCATAGAAATGTTAAGCTATGAAGTTGCAACAGAAAATAAAGTAGGTACAAAAAAAAATGATAATGGTGTACTTTTGCTTATTGCCAAAGATGATAGAAAATTGAGAATAGAAGTTGGCTATGGATTAGAAGGAGTTCTTCCGGATGCGTTAACCAGTTCTATTATTAGAAATATAATTGCACCAAGATTAAAATCAGAACAATATTATCTTGCTGTTAGTGATGGAATTGATGCTATCATTTCTGCAATTGACGGCGAATATAAAAATAATGACTCGTCATCCGATAATTCAAATTTTCCTTTTATTACCTTAATAATAATTTTTATTTTTCTCTGGTTTATTTTTCGAAAAGGCGGAGGACCATTTATTCCTGGAGGAGTTTATCGAAGTTCTGGCAGCGGATGGGGAAGCGGTGGTTGGAGCGGAGGTAGCGGAGGTTTTGGTGGCGGTGGATTTAGCGGCGGCGGTGGTTCTTTTGGCGGTGGTGGAGCCAGTGGAAGTTGGTAATTTTAGCCATTTTAAGATGTTTTTTAATTCTACCTTGAAGAAGACGCTGAGTTTTCCTAAATAGCATCATAGTTTTGAAATAATATTTTTATTTATTCTGAAAATAATTCAAAGGAGAATTTGCTATGGCAATAATGATTACTGAAGAATGCATTAATTGTGGAGCTTGTGAACCGGAATGCCCTAATACTGCAATTTATGAAGGTGGAGTTGATTGGGAATTAGCTGGGGCACATTACGGAAAAGATACTGCTGCTCCTTCTGGTGCTGCAGGATTTTATTCTAACGATTTTTTCTACATCGTCCCTGATAAATGTACTGAGTGCAAAGGTTTTCATGACGAACCGCAATGTGCTTCTGTTTGTCCTGTTGATTGCTGCGTGCCTGATCCAAAACATGTTGAAGATGTTGATACGTTATTAAAAAGGAAAGAATATCTCGATAGCATTGGACGTTAATATTTTTGTATGGGTGGCATAGCCACCCTTTTTTATTTATTCAGTTCCTTTCAATTAAACTCCTTAATCATTTTGTTAATTCATTTCAATCTGTTTTAAATCTTGTTTAATTTCAACAGTCAATAACTTTATATTTCTATGCAAGTAGGCAAATACATATTAAAAACTATTTTATCAGGATCCTTTGCTTTAGATGGCGGAGCTATGTTTGGAATAATTCCAAAACCGCTTTGGGAAAAAACTAATCCTGCTGATGAACTAAACCGTGTGGCACTTTCTACCAGAAATCTTTTACTGATTAGTGATGATAAAAAGATTTTGATTGATACTGGAATGGGAAACAAGTGGGATGAAAAATTAAAAAGCATTTATAAAATTGATCTTACCTTTGAACTTGAACTTGCTCTTGAACTTAATGGAATAAAACCTGATGAGATTACTGATGTGCTTCTAACCCATCTTCATTTTGATCATACCGGAGGTTCAACAAAATTAATAAATGGAAAACTTGTGCCTGCTTTTCCCAACGCAAAATATTTTGTTCAGCAAAAGAATTTTGAATGGGCAATGAATCCAACTGATCGAGATAAGGGTAGTTACATAAAAGAAAATTTTGAGCCGCTTGTTAAAGAAGAAGTTCTGCATCTTGTTGATGGCGAAATAGATTTTGATGATAACATCTCGTTTAGATTAATTAATGGACACACTTTTGCTCAACAGATGATTAAAATTTCTGATTCATCAAACACAATTTTGTATTGTGCTGATTTAATGCCTTTCATTTCTCAAATCAGAATCCCTTATGTAATGGGATACGATTTACAGCCAATGATCACGGTGCAGGAAAAGAAAAAATATTTGAAGCTTGCTGCCGATGAAAATTGGTATTTATACTTTGGTCACGATCCGGAATTTGCAGCAGCAACTGTTAAACATTCCGAAAAAGGAATTATGCAGGATAAAACTTTTAGGGATTTAGAGTAATGGAAGATGGCTATGAAAAGATTTGCAAACTGTCTGAGTTAAAAGAAAATCAGGGTAAAAGATTTATTGTTTATGATATTGAAATTGCAGTTTTCAAAATTGATGAAGAAGTTTTTGCATTAAGTAATATTTGTCCTCATCAACACACAGCTTTAGTATACGATGGATTTATTGAAGGCGCTTGTGTCGTTTGTCCCGCGCATGGCTGGATGTTTAATTTAAAAACCGGTAAGCAGCCAAGTGGTGCAAGAGGACTCGATTCATATCCTGTTAAGATTATTGATGATGAAGTGTTTGTACTTGTAAAATCTAAAGAATTAAAGTGGTAATGAATTTATTTCTCATTGTCACACTGAGCGAAGTCGAAGTGTGAACTTCTTTATATAAAAACTAAATGTCATCCTTCGACTTCGCTCAAGATGACAATGAGTTATATGCCCAGATTAACAAATCAAATAGTAATTGAAAAAGCAAAGCAGCTTGGATTTAATCTTGTTGGTTTTGCAAAAGCAGATTTACTTCGAGACGAAACTGAAAAACTTCAACAATGGTTGGATAAGGGTTATCAAGCCTCAATGAATTATATGGAGAAAAATCTCCATAAAAGAAAAGATGTAAAAGAAATTCTTCCAAATGCCAAAAGTGTAATTTCACTTGCACTTAATTATTACACACCTGAACATCATACAAATGAAAATGATAAAGGCAAGGTTTCATGTTACGCCTGGGGGAAAGATTATCATCTTGTCATCTGGCAAAAGCTTGATGAACTTGAAACAGAATTAAAACAACTTGAACCTGAATTTGAAACTTTATCTTATGTGGATACCGGTCCTGTAATGGATAGAGCCTGGGCTGTTCGATCAGGAATTGGTTGGATGGGAAAACATACCAACGTTATAAATCCAAATTATGGTAGTTGGTTTTTTATAGCCACAATAATTACAAATTATGAGTTTGATTATTCTGAAATGATAACCGATCACTGCGGAACCTGTACGGCTTGTATCGATGCTTGCCCGACAAAAGCAATTGTTCAGAAATATGTTGTTGATGCAAATAAATGTATTTCATTTCAAACAATAGAAAACAAGAATGAAATTCCGATTGAATTAAAAGGGAAGTTTGATAACTGGATTTTTGGTTGTGATATTTGTCAAGATGTTTGCCCTTGGAATCAAAAATTTTCAGTTGTTACATCAGAAAAAGATTTTTATCCTCAGAATAAAGAGTTTGGTTTAGATCAAGTTTTGGAAATGGATGATAAAAGTTTCAAAGAAAGATTTTCTGAAAGTCCGATTAAAAGAACAAAACTAAAAGGATTGCAAAGAAATGCAAAATTTCTTTTTGAGTAAAGTTTTAATAATTGTCATTTCGAGGAAGTCTTCGACCGGGAAATCTGTATCCTTTATTATTTAATACTTTGAATGAATTAGTCTCCAGATTTCTCACCGACTGAAGTCGGATTCGAAATGACAATTTCAAAATCGTAAGAATAGGGATTAAATCCTTCTTGAATCTTCACCAACTTATCTGAATCTTATAAGTAAAAAAATTTAATTTTTAGTTCATAACCAGTTTTGGAGAAAAAATGTCTGAACAAGCAAATCAAAAAAATCATTTTAAAATTTTAATTATTGGTTCTGGTCCTGCTGGATTAACAGCGGCTATTTATACTGGGCGTGCAAATCTTAGTCCGGTTATTTTCGAAGGGATGCAGCCAGGCGGTCAGTTAACAATCACTACAGAAGTAGAGAATTATCCCGGATTTGAACACGGAATTGATGGTCCTGCATTAATGGACATAATGCGCAAACAAGCTCAGCGATTTGGTGCACAATCTTTCTACAAAGAAATAACTGAAGTTGATTTTACCAGTCGTCCTTTCAAAGTAAAATCTTACGACGAAAACTATACTGCTGATTCAATTATTATATCAACCGGTGCTTCTGCAAAATTACTTGGAATCGAAAGTGAATCAAAGTATATGGGTTACGGTGTTTCTGCCTGCGCAACCTGCGATGGTTTTTTCTTTAAAGGATTAAAAATAATTGTTGTCGGCGGCGGTGATACTGCAATGGAAGAGGCAAACTTCTTAACAAAATTTGCAAGTGAGGTTACTATTATTCATAGGCGAGATGAATTCCGTGCATCAAAAATTATGACTGAACGGGCACAGAAAAATCCAAAGATAAAATTCCTAACTAATAAAATAGTTAAAGAAGTTGTTGGCGTTGAAGAGAATGGAAAGAAAAGTATGACTGGAGTAATTCTTCAGGATACAAAAGATGGATCAACAACTGATTTTAAAGCTGATGGAATGTTTCTTGGAATTGGGCATCAGCCTAATACAAATTTATTTAAAGGATTTCTTGATATGGATGAAACGGGTTACCTCATTACAAAACCCGGTTCAACTTATACAAATATAGAAGGTGTTTTTGCAGCCGGTGATGTCGCTGATCATGTTTATAGACAAGCAGTTACTGCCGCAGGTACTGGCTGTATGGCTGCGTTAGATGCTGAACGCTGGTTGGAATCAAAAGAATAAAACTAAAATAGAATTAAAAATAACGAACCTGCCTGTCCAGCAGGCAGGCAAGAAATTATGAATTTAGAAGTTTAATATCTACCGACTTCATCATTCAATATTCCTTGTTCAATATTCGATATTATTACCTATTCTTTTTCATCTTATCAGACAGAACATTAGCAACCACAAATCCAATTCCTGTTCCAACGAAAAGTGAAAATGGGATCCAATATTCTTTAGTTGTTGCGTCTTGCAGCATCATTCCGATGCCTAATCCCAATCCAAAGAAAATTGATATTATTCCAATTTTCATCAACCACAGTCCATCGCGCTTTTCTTCAAAGAATTTTTTAATTTCTTCTGCAGTTAGACCTTTTTCTATTAGCATTTGCTTTTCTTTAGACTTTAAATAGAAATACACAATTAAGATTACTCCAACTACCAGAAATAATATTATTGGAATAAATACTGCAACTACTTCTTCTCGCATCTTATTTCTCCTTTGTTTTTAATCCTTACGATAAAAGGATTTAATTTTAGTTACTTAGTCACCTTACGCAACATTTAAATAAATATTGTAAAATCGTAGCACAGACTTAAGTCTGTGTTACGGAAATAATATAAGAAATAACTTTTTGCGTAAAGTGACTTACTTTTTTAATTCTCTATAACATTTGACTAAACACTTTAAGTTTAGGTTACAAATTGATTCTATAAATATTTCAAACTAAATTTATACAGTATATAGATATTTGTAACCTTTGCTAAGATGAATTAGTCTATTATGGTAATGAATAACCTCACTGATGTTGAAATTATTGAATCCGTAAAAAAAGGTAACCAGGCGGATTACGCCGTTCTTATAGATCGTTATAAGAATAAAGCTTTTACTATATTAAAGCGTATGTTAAAAAATGAATTTGATGCGGAAGAAGTTTTAATGGATTGTTTTTTGAAAGCTTACAATAACTTGAATACTTTTAAATTTGAGTCGAAGTTTTCAACATGGTTTTATCGTATAGTTTATAACACAGCATTAACCAAACTATCAAGTACAAAAAGAAAAATTGAAAATGAAATGAGTTCTGTTGATGATTTACATTATCTGGAAAGCAATTACAATGCAGATGATTTAGTTAAAGGTGATTTATCTATTCTTGTAAAAAAAATTGTTAATGAGCTTCCGCTAAAAAATGCTGCTGTCGTAACAATGTTTTATCTTGAAGAAATGACTACAGAAGAAATTAGTGAAGTTTTAAAAATTTCTATTTCCAATGTAAAAGTAATACTACATCGCTCAAGAAATTTGTTACGAGAAATAATTGAAAAGAGAAATTTATTTCAGGAAGTTTTATGATAACAATAAATGAAGAATTGTTGAATAAGTATTTAGACGATGAACTTAATCGTGAAGAAAAAGATTTAGTTAAGTCTGCAATTGAAAATTCAGCGGAACTTAAGAGAAAATATGAAACACTTTTAATCACGCATAACCTACTAAAAAATATTCAACCTGATTCACCCTCAATTAATTTTAATAAAATGGTAATGCAAAAAATTTCTAAGCACAGAACAATTGAGATCCAGCAGAAAAGGTTTTTGTTTTCCATTCTATCATTATTCGGGATTATTATTCTTGGCGTTGTTGGATATATATTTTATGAGATTATTAGTTCTATTGAATCAAGTGAGTCTAGTAAAATAGTTTCAACTTATTCAAATACGATCGGAAATTATTTTACAGCTTTCTTTGGAAAAAGGAACCTCTCAATATTCGGTTCTGTTCTATCATTTATTATGCTGATTTCAGGCTACTTTTTGTATGATTATCAAAAGCATTCTAAAAAAAATTTTAGTCATTAAACTTTAATTTGTATCAAAGGAGTACTCGACCTGCCTACAAGATAGGTTGCCGAAAAATTTGTTTTGGATTATGATTATAGATTTCTCTTCGACTAAGGTCGGATTCGAAATGACAATGACAAAACAATTAAGGGCAGCCAAATAAACCACACCATTATTCCAATCCTCATTCGTATATTTGCACATAACAAAAAATAAAAGACAGGAATGAATACAAAAGCCGGTTACGCTGCTATTATTGGATTGCCAAACGTTGGTAAATCAACTTTGATGAATGCATTACTTGGACAAAAAATTTCCATCACGACATCAAAACCACAAACTACTCGTAAAAGAATATTAGGAATATTATCTGAAGAAAATTATCAAATAGTTTTTCTTGATACACCAGGCATTCTAAAACCTGCATATCTGCTTCAGGAAAAAATGATGGAAGATATTGATCTTTCTGTAAAGGACGCAGATGTGTTTGTGATTATTTATGATGTTAGTTCCGAACAATCTTTCAAAGGATCTGAAGAGAATGAATACATTCAGAAAGTGATAAGTGAAAAAAGTAATCCCAAAATTCTTGTGTTAAATAAGATTGATACAATTTCACAAGAGCAGGCGCTTGCGTTGATTGAACGATTTGAAAAACTAAATATATTTAAATCAGTAATTCCTGTATCTGCAAATCTTAAATTTAATCTGGAAAGATTACTTAACGATATTGTTGATTGTTTACCCGAAGGTCCAAAGTTTTATCCGGACGATATTGTTTCTGAAGAGAGCGAAAGATTTTTTGTTACTGAAATTATTCGTGAAAAATTATTTGAGCTTTATGAAGATGAAGTTCCATATAGCTGCGAGGTTTTAATTGCCGAGTTTAAGGAAAGAGAACACTCCAAAGATTTTATCAGCGCCGAAATTGTTGTTGAAAGAGAAAGTCAGAAACCAATTATCATCGGTAAAGCAGGCAGAGCAATTAAAGAGCTTGGCGAAAAATCCCGAAAAGCTATTGAAGAATTTTTAGATCGTGAAGTTTATCTTGAACTTAGAGTTAAGGTAAGAGAAAAGTGGCGTTCAAATCTTAATATGCTAAAATCTTTTGGATACGTTCGAAGCAAGGATAAAGAATAAATTAGTTTACCCAACAAGTAAGTTACATTAATCAATCAGGTCATTTCGAAGTCCGCCGCGGCGGATTCGACCTGCCTACCGGACAGGCAGGCTGTGAAATCTGTAAAGTTATAGTATTCAGATTTCTCTCCCGATAAATCGGGATCGAAATGACTTAAAATTAAATTAAATGAAGAAATACACAGGTGAAATTGCACTCCTTTTTAATACATTAGTTTGGGGCGGAACTTTTGCACTCATCAAAAATGCTTTTACTGATACTTCTCCATTATTATTTCTTGGATTACGATTTAGCATAGCTGCTATAATTTTTCTGCCTTTTGTTTACGCATCACTAAAAAAAGCAAACAAGCAAACCTTAATTGCAGGAGCAGTCCTTGGATTTTTTTACTTCACAGGTTTTACTGCTCAATCTCTTGGATTAAATCTTACCACCGCAACCAAATCAGGATTTATAACGGGAACGTTTGTAGTATTCATTCCAATCCTTCAACTGATTATCGAAAAACGAAAACCAAAATGGTTTAATGTGCTTAGCGTTTTATTAGTCTTAGTCGGATTGATTATCCTATCCAGTAAAGGGAGTAATGCAATTGATTTTATAAAACAACTGGGCACAGATTTTAATCAGGGTGATTTGCTTACCTTAATTTGCTCACTGCTTTTTGCGTTTCAGGTTGTGTATGTTGATGTGTACACGAAGAAGTATGATTACCTGCCGATGGTTTTCGTTCAACTTTTAGTAACCGGGATTGGCGGATTTATTTTATCATTTATTTTTTCTATCTCAAATTTAGAAACAGTTAAGTTTACGTTTAATACGACAGTTATTACTGCAATTCTCTATACTGCAATATTCGCATCAATAATTGCAACTGTGATACAATTGAAGTTTCAGAAATTTGTTTCACCAACAAAAGCAGGAATTATTTTCTCTATCGAACCAATTTTTGCTTCTGTATTTGCTTACTTTTTACTCAGTGAAAAAATTTCTAATTTTGGCTTAGTTGGATGTGTACTTATTTTCATCGGACTAATAGTATCAGAAATATTTTCTGTAAAAGATGAGTGATTTAAAGAGAGCAAAAATAATTGTTAATGGTTTAGTACAGGGTGTTGGGTACAGGTATTTTGTGATTAGACATGCTGATAATTTAAATCTTAAAGGTTATACACAAAATCTTTTTACCGGTGAAGTACTTACAGAAGTTGAAGGTGAATTTGGTATGATAAACGAGTTGATCAAACAATTAAAAATTGGTCCAGCGAAATCTCACGTTACAAATTGTGTTGTTGATTGGACTGAATATAAAAATGAATTTAAAAGATTTGAGGTCAGATATTAGATTTACTTAACGATCTTTGAATTGTTTTACCTTCGCGTGCTCTGCGAGAAATGTCTTCAGTAAAGTTCACGCAAAGGACGCAAAGATATTTCGCTAAGATCGCAAAGGAAAGGCAAGTTTATATGGAAGAAAATGAAATATCAAATGTAATCATTGGAGTTGCCATTGAATTGCATAAAAGTTTAGGTCCTGGTTTATTAGAATCAGCTTATGAAAATGCTTTAGTATATGATTTAAGAGAAAAAGGTTTTGATGTTAAACAGCAAGTTGCAATGCCTTTTGTTTATAAAGAAGTTAAACTAGATGTTGGATATAGAATTGATTTGATTGTTGAGAACAAAGTATTGCTCGAAATAAAATCAGTTGAGGAACTAGCTCCGGTACATTATTCTCAAGTATTAACTTATTTAAAACTTTCAAATTTGAAATTGGGATTATTAGTAAACTTTAATACAAAATTATTAAAAGATGGTATTCATAGAATTGTTAACAACTTATAATCTTAGCGGGCTTTGCGTAGTCTTTTCTTTGCGCTCTTTGCGTGGAATGTCTTTAGCTCAGTTCACGCAAATAACACAAAGTTTTTCCGTAAAGTTCGCAAAGGAAAGAGAATGAAATTAAATTTTAGAACAGGATTTGGTTTTGATGTTCACGCATTTGTGGAAGGAAGAAAATTAATTATCGGCGGAGTTGAGATTCCTTCAGATAAGGGGTTAGAAGGGCACTCTGACGCAGATGTACTTCTTCACGCAATTTGCGATGCTATGCTTGGTGCATTAGCACTTGGTGATATCGGGCTTCATTTCCCAAACACCGATGCAAAATGGAAAGATGTCGACAGTGCAATTTTATTAAAGCATGTAAATAAACTCATACAAAAAAAAGGATACGAATTAGGAAATCTTGATTGTGTACTTGCAATGGAAAAACCAAAAATATCTTCTTACGTTGAACTGATAAGAAAAAGAATCTCAGAAATACTTAATGCTGATGCTGATCAAATTTCTGTCAAAGCAACTACAACTGAAAAACTTGGTTTTGTAGGAAGAACTGAAGGAGTTGCATCTTTCGCTACGGTTTTATTGATTAAGAAAGACCTTAATGTTTGAAACAATATTGACTCATATTTCAGACCTAAGTCCTTTCTGGATTTATCTTACAATATTTTTCTTTGCATACATAGAAAATCTTTTCCCGCCTTCCCCCAGTGATCTTGTAGTTGTTATTGCCGGTTCGCTGATTGTTACAGGTTCATTACATCTTGTTCCTACTTTTCTATTTGCAACTGCAGGAAGTCTGCTTGGTTTTCTTACTGCGTTTTTAATCGGCTGGCAGTTTGATAAAAAAATAATACATTCTGGTAAATTAAAATTCATTAACATAGAATCTGTTGAAAAAGTTGAGCGTGCATTTACTAAGTATGGATATTATTTAATAGTTGCTAACAGATTTTTACCCGGTACTCGTGCAGCAATCTCGTTCTTTGCTGGTATGAGCAAATTGGATACTCATAGAACTACAATTCTTAGTTTGCTAAGCTCGGCTTTATGGAACGCATTCTTAATTTATCTGGGAATTGCTTTCGGAAAAAACGTTGATGCTATAGACAGTTATTTAAAAACTTACAGTAATATAATTTTAGCAATTACAGCACTGATAATTCTTTTCTTTATAGTAAAGTATTTTGTTGCAAAAAGAAAAGCACAAAAATGAAATTATTCTTTAAAAAACAAGATTTATCTCTTGAAGAAAAGAAAGAAAGAAGAAATGATAGACTTCTTTTAATATTATCAGGAATTCTTTTTGGAATTTCCTTTACACCATTTCCTTTTCCTTTCACGCTCTTACTTTTCGTAGCCTTTGTTCCTTACTTTTTTGTGATTACCAAAAGGCAATCACTGCTGAAAGTAAACTCAGCTTCGTATCTAACATTTTTTGTAATGAGTTTGATTACGGTTTTTTGGGTAGGAAGCTGGCAAAGTGCCGCAGACCCTTTTTTAATGGTAAGCGGAGTTGTATTAGTTTTCTTTTTGCCATGCGTTATGCTAATCAATTCAACCTTATATTATTTATCCAGAAAAGTTTTTAAGAAAGATTTATCACTTTATTTCTTCCCGTTCTTTTGGGTAACGGGAGAATACATTCTCACTCTTACAGATTTAAAATTCCCTTGGTTAACTATCGGACATGGTTTAGCAAAATTTACTTCGTTCATTCAAATTGCTGATGTTATTGGAGCGTTTGGTTTATCATTTATCGTTTTGTGGATTAACATTTTCATCTTTAAGGGATTAAAATCGTTTAAAGAAAATATAAAAGTTGGTTCAATTTATTTTTCAGTTGCAGTTTCAATATTCATTCTGATAATTGGTTATGGATTTATAAAAATTTCTTCAACCGATAGTGATGTGAAGAAAATAAAAGTTGGAATCATCCAGCCAAATTTAGATCCATGGAATAAATGGGAACTTGGAGACTTAGATCAGATTCTTAATAATTATTTTAACTTATCTCAAAAATGTATTGATAATGGTGCAAAAATAATTCTATGGCCTGAAACAGCTTTGCCTGTCTATCTAATGTCAGGTGAATATGAGAAAGAAGTTGATTCAATTTATTCTTTCTTAAAAAGGAATAATGTTTCTTTACTAACTGGAATGCCGGATTTTATAATCTATACCGAAAATGCTCCACGAAATACAAAGTACAGTGAAGCTGGGAAGTATCATTATACAACTTACAATTCCATTTTATTATTTCAACCAAACACCTTTGAAGTTCAGCGGTACGGCAAAATGCAATTAGTCCCGCTTGGTGAGCATACTCCTTTTGTGGATCAGCTTCCATTCCTTGGTGATTTATTAAAATGGGGAGTCGGTATTAGCGGCTGGAATGTTGGACAGGATACAACAGTTTTTAAATTTGTAAATGATAAAGACACAATTAAAGTTGGCGGATTAGTTTGTTACGAATCTGTCTTTCCAACTTTTCCAAATTATTTTGTTGATCGCGGTGCACAATTTTTAACTGTACTTACAAACGATAGCTGGTACGGAAAATTAAGCGGACCATATCAGCATAAAGAATTTGCAAACTTACGTGCAGTTGAAAACAGAAGAGCAGTTGTTCGCTGCGCAAACGGTGGAGTTAGCTGCCTCATAAATAAATTTGGCGTTACTGAAGTTGAAACCGAAATGTTTACACAAACTCATTTAGTTGTTGAGGTTCCATTAAATAATGAAAAAACTTTTTATACAAAAAACCCGCTGATAATTCCTGTTCTATCATCAGCTTTTTCTTTATGGATTTTTGGCATCAATATTTTATTGTGGATGAAGAAGAAATTTAAATTATAAAAATTAATGTCATCACGAGCAGAGCAAAGTGATCGGTAATTATTTATATGGATTGCTTGGTCTGGTAGAACCATCCTCGCAATGACTGAAGGGAAAAAAATGATTGACTTAAGAAGTGACACTGTAACACGCCCATCCGAAGCAATGCGCAAAGCAATGTACAATGCTGAAGTTGGTGATGATGTCTTTAAGGAAGACCCAACCGTAAACAAACTTGAACAATATGCAGCAGAGCTTTTAGGTAAAGAAGCAGCACTTTATGTTTCAAGCGGAGTAATGGGAAACCAGATTTGTTTAAATGTTTTAACAAATCCCGGAGATGAAGTAATATGCGATAGGGATGCACACATATTTAATTATGAATCGGGTTCTCCAGCGGCATTGAGCGGGATACAATTATTTCCGATTGAAGGAAAGTACGGAGTAATTACTCCTGAGCAAGTTGAACCAATAATTCGTCCAACATCTGCTTATTATATGCCGCGTACAAAAGTTATAGAAGTTGAAAACACACACAATCGCGGCGGCGGAACAATTTGGCCCATTGAAAATATTATTGCACTAAAACATCTTGCTAAAAAGTATGACTTGCTTTACCATCTTGATGGCGCTAGAATCTGGAATGCTTCTGTTGCCACTGGAATTTCTGTAAATGAATACGCTTCGCATTTTGATTCTGTATCGTGCTGTCTTTCAAAAGGATTAGGTGCACCAGTTGGGTCAATCATCGCCGGGACAAAAGATTTTATCAATGAAGCATATCGTGTAAGAAAATCTTGGGGCGGGGGAATGAGACAAGTTGGTATTCTTGCTGCTGCTGGTTTATATGCTTTGCAGAATAATATCGAGCGATTAGATGAAGATCACCAGAAAGCAAAATATCTTGCAGAAAAAATAAATGCTAATCCAAATCTTGAAATTGATATGAGCGCAGTTCAAACAAATATTTTACTTTTCAAACCTTTGAAGTTGTCCATTGATGAAGGAATAAAACAATGCAAAGAAAAAGGATTGCTGCTGTCAGTTGGTAAAATTGATTCCATCCGTGCAATCACACATCTTGATGTGTCAATGGAAGAGATTAAGAAAGCTGCACATATTATCGATGAAGTTTTTAGATAACTGTTAAATTGCTTAATTGTCTTATTGCTGTTTCAAAAATTTTCTATAACAATTTGACCATTTAACAATTAAACAAATCGATTTAAAGTAGAAAAAAATATTATGAAATGGATATAAAAAATTTTACACACAAAATAACAATCAAAGTCCGCTTCCACGAAGTTGATATGCTTGGTGTTTGCAATAATGCAGTTTACATTAATTTCTTTGAACACGCACGTTTGGAATATGTAAAAGAAGCTGGATTGATGCCAGAGGGCGGAATCTTTTCTGATGGCAAATTATTTTTTATGGTAAGAAATGAAATTAATTATCGCGGGCATTCTTTTTATGATGATGAACTTGATGTGTACTCAAAAGTATCTTACATAAAAAATTCTTCTTTTGGGTATGATCATATTATTGTGAGAAAAAAAACGGGTGAAGTAATTGTTGATGGAAAAGGAGTTGTTGTTTTCGTTGATCCTAAAACAAGGAAATCAACTCCGCTTACAGAAGAGTTTATTAATACGATTAAAAAGTTTGAACCTGGAGTTCAGATAAATACGTAATTATAAAAAAGTCATGCTGAGTTTATTTCAGCACCTGTAATTTTTATTATTTAGATTCCGAAACAAGTTCGGAATGACTTTGAAAAGTTTAGTTAAATCGATCGCAATGTCATCTTATAATTTAGGAGATATTTTATGAGAAAACTGATTTTTGATATTGAAACTTGTTCCTATCCTTTTGAATCTTTGTCAGAAACACAGCGTGAGTATTTACTAAAATATGCTGACAAAGAAATTGATCCCAACAAAAAAGAAGAAATGAAAGACGAAGCAATCCGTTACACTTCGCTTTATCCATTCACAGCCAAATGCATAGCAATTGGAATGTACGATGTTGAAAAAGAAAAATCTTATGTTTACTATGAATCAGACAAACCAGAAGAATGGAATTCTGAAAACACAAATGTTTTTTATAAAGGTTTACCGGAAAAAGAAATGCTTGAATCATTCTGGCGTGTTGCTCAATATGCTGACCAGTTGATAACATTTAACGGTAGAAATTTTGATGTACCTTTTTTAATGATGCGTTCTGCAATGTTAAAAGTAAAACCGAGTAAAAATTTAATGGCTTATCGTTACGGCGATGAACATATTGATCTTCTCGAACAATTTACTTTTTACAGCACCACAAGAAAATTTAACCTGGATTTTTACTGCCACGCTTTTGGAATTGAATCACCAAAATCAAAAGACATTTCCGGAATGGAAGTAAAAACTCTTTATGAAGCCGGAAGAATTAAAGATATTGCTGTTTATTGCTCTAAAGATATTTATGCAACTTATCAGTTGTTTAAGATTTGGGAGGAATATTTGAAATGAAATTGATTAAAAAATTCGATCACGAAATGGTTCGCAGCAAAACGAAAAATTTATAAACTATTATCTGGGCAGTCACGAACCACTTCGTGACTGATTGACTATGGGAAGAAGAGGCAGATTAAATTTAGTAGATGAAACCATTTTCTTTATAACAACAACTGTTGTTGAATTTACAAGAGTGTTTTCTAAAGACATTTATGGTGATATTCTAATAAAGAACATTATTCATTACCAGAAAAAATATCATTTTAGAATTATTGCTTTTGTCATTATGCCTTCTCACTTTCATTGGATTGTTGAAGTTGAAAGAAAATATGGAACAATTTCTGATATAATGCGGGATATAAAAAAGTATTCTGCCTGGGATATTATGGATGAGATTGAGCGGAATAATGAAAGCTTAATGAATGTTTTTAAAGAAGCAGCGGTTGGATTTAAAAATCATAAAAGAAAATTCTGGATGCAAAGATTTGATGACGAAGTTATTCGAAATGAAAAAATGTTTTGGACTAAGCTACATTATATTCATAATAATCCTGTAGAGGCAGGATTAGTTTTGAAACCAGAAGACTATAAATATTCAAGTGCTCGTAATTATGTTTGTGGCGATCATTCCGTTTTATTTGTGGATACTGAATATGCTGGAATTGAAATTAAATAAATTCTGTCACGAAGTGGTTCGTGACAGCCGAGGAAATTAATCTGAGATTAAAAACGAATAATTGAAGACGAATAAAATTCTGTCACGATGTATTTCGTGACAACCGAGAGAAAAGGCAAATTTCTTCTTTGTAGGAGATTAATAACAGGCTTCTTTTCTCACTTTCCCTTATATTTCCCTATAAAATTTTCAAACTATTTTAAATCCAACTGGAAGATTGATGAAAGAACCTGAAGTAACATTTGAGCTTGCGCAAGAGCACGGTTTAATTAAAGAAGAATGGGAAAAGATTTTAAATATCCTTGGTCGCACACCAACTTTTACAGAACTCGGAATTTTATCTGTAATGTGGAGCGAGCATTGCAGTTATAAAAATTCCATTGCACAATTAAAAACTTTACCACGCAGCGGCGGAAGATTACTCGTAGCGGCTGGTGAAGAAAATGCAGGACTAATAGACATCGGTGATGATCTTGCAGTCGCTTTTAAAATTGAAAGCCACAATCATCCATCAGCCGTTGAACCATATCAAGGTGCCGCAACCGGTGTTGGTGGAATTATGAGAGACATCTTTACAATGGGTGCCCGTCCAATCGCTTCACTAAACTCACTTCGGTTTGGATCATTAAAAGATGCACGCACAAGATTTTTATTTGATGGTGTTGTTCGAGGAATAGGTGATTACGGAAACAGTTTTGGTGTTCCAACGGTTGCCGGCGAAGTTTACTTTGATGAATCATACCAAGGCAATCCGCTTGTAAATGCAATGGCAGTTGGAATCGTGAATAAAAAGCATTTTGCTTCTGCAACATCGAAAGGCTTTGGCAATCCAATTATGATTGTTGGTTCATCAACAGGAAGAGACGGAATTCACGGTGCAACTTTTGCATCAGAAGAAATTTCTGCAAAGTCTGAAGCAAAACGTCCATCAGTTCAAGTTGGTGATCCTTTTACAGAAAGACTTTTACTTGAAGCAACTTTAGAAATTATCAAAAATGATTGGCTGATCGGAATTCAGGATATGGGTGCGGCAGGAATTTCATGCTCAACAAGTGAGATGAGTGCAAAAGGCGAATCAGGAATGAAGATCAATCTTGACAAAGTTCCTTTGCGCGAAAAGGGTATGACAGCTTATGAAATTATGTTGAGTGAGAGTCAGGAAAGAATGTTATGCTGCGTTAAAAAAGGTTATGAAGATCGTGTAAAAGAAGTATTTGAAAAATGGGATTTACATTGTGAAATTATTGGCGAAGTTACTTGCGATGGAATGCTGCAGATTGATTATCAAGGAGAACGCAAAGCAACAATGCCTCCGTTTGATTTAGTTCTTGGCGGCGGTGCTCCAGTTTATACACGCGAACAAAAAGAACCCGAGTACCTTAAAGAAACAAGAAAGTTTGATTCTAAAACTTTGCCTGAACCAAAGGATTTGAAAGAAACTTTTCTAAAAGTTTTTGCATCACCAAACATTGTATCAAAGCAATGGGTTTATCATCAATATGATTCGATGGTAAGAACAAACACAGTTGTTGGTCCTGGTTGTGATGCTGCTGTTATTTTAGTTAAGGGAACTAACAAAGCACTTGCAATGAAAACTGATTGTAACTCGCGTTATGTTTATTTAAATCCAAAAGAAGGAACAAAGATTGCAGTTGCTGAATCTGCGCGAAATATTGTTTGTTCCGGCGGTGTGCCGCTTGGTGTAACAAATTGTTTGAACTTTGGTAACCCATACAAGCCTGAAGTTTATTGGCAGTTTGCTCAAGCAATAGCAGGAATGGGAGAAGCTTGCAGACATTTTGATACTCCGGTTACCGGCGGCAACGTAAGTTTTTATAATGAATCACCTGAAACAGCAGTTTATCCGACACCAACAATTGGAATGGTTGGATTGGTTGAAGATTTAAAACACATTACAACTTCATACTTTAAAGATGAAGGTGATGTAATTTATTTGTTAGGTGAGGACAAAGAAGAACTTGGCGGAAGTGAATATGCGAAAGTTATACATAACAAAGTCGCTGGAGAATCTCCAACAATAAATCTTGATGAAGAAAAGAGATTACAGGATACATTATTAAATCTGATAAGAAAAAGTTTGATAAAATCTGCACACGATATTTCTGAAGGTGGAATTGTTTCTGCACTTGCTGAATGCTGTATTATCAACCAGGAAAAACAAATTGGATGTGAAGTTGAAATTCCAATAAAATCCAGAAAAGATTTTTCTTTGTTCTCAGAATCACAATCAAGAATTATTATTTCAATATCAAAAGAAAAAATTCTTGAACTTGATCTTGAACTCAAACTCTCAGGTATTAAATTTACAAAACTTGGTGTTGTCACAGGTTCATCAATGAAATTAAAAAATCTTTTTGATGTTAGTGTTAGAGAACTTTCCGATATTTATTACAACACAATTCCTGGAATAATGGCTGGTGAAGAATAAACTTAAAAAGGTTTTTAAAAATTCTGCTTTGTTTAAATATTTTAGGCAGCTTAGATATTTATATCATCTTCGCCCGCATTGGCAGGCTAAAGCCGGCTTTCTTAAGCACTATTTTGGCGGATTGTATGATCGAATTGATAGACATAATGTTTTTCTTCTTTCAGGTGGATTAGCTTTTTCACTATTCACCTGTATCATTCCGTTAATCTTAATTGCGTTTTGGATACTTGGAAATTTTCTAAGCTCGGAAGAAATGGAATTGCAAATTATTACATTTATTAATACTGTAATTCCTTACAGTGAATATGCTGATTTTGTTAAGCAGATTATTTTTAGTCGCGTTGAAGAAGTAATTGAATTAAAAAACGTTGCCGGTATTGTTGGTTTCAGTGGATTATTTTTTGCTGCAAGCGGTTTCTTCAGCAGTATGCGTACAGTTTTAAATAAAATTAATGGAACAGATATAGATGTAAATTTTTTTCTTGGCAAGCTTAGAGATTTTCTTGTAATTCTTGTCGCGATCCTTTTGTTCTTTGCTTCAATTTTAGCATTACCTTTATTAGAGCTATTTAAGTCCATTGCTGAATCAACAGAATATCTTCAGTTTTTTAATCATCCAATTTTTCAACAACTCTTTACGATCCTGGTTTCAATTTTTATAATGTTAATTCTTATGTATTTGTTTTACAGTTTTATTCCAACTTCAAAAATAAAGCATCGTTCTGCATTTGTTGGCGCATTGTGGGCATCTTCAATGTGGGTTGGGATGAAAATTTTGTTTGGATATTATCTGGCAAACTTTCAGACCTGGGGAAAAATTTATGGAGCTTATGCTTTGGTTATCGTTATAGCATTTTGGATTTACTACACCGCTGCAGTTTTTATTATCGGTGCTGAAATTGGAAAGTTATATGATGAAAGATTAAAAGAACGAATTGCTGATAAACATGCTAAACCAGAAAATTTACCTTCGATAGAATAAACATTGTAATTATTTTCTAGAAATTTTTTAAGTTAAATTGATTACTACAGAATTAAATTCGAATCAGACACTTCGAGATATTCCTCTCTTTTCAGAATTGAGCATTGAGCAATTGAGGAGAATTTCATCTTTCAGTAAGCTAAAAAGTTTTAAGAAGCATGAAAGAATATTTATTGAAGATGATTTTTATTTGGGATTTTATATCCTCTTGAAGGGCCGTGTAAAAGTTTATAAATCATCCAGCCCGGGTAAAGAATCCGTTGTGCACTTAGTAAGTCCATTTACTGTTTTCGCAGATATTCCATTATTTGAAGGTGGAAATTATCCTGTTAGTGCAGAAGCTCTTGAGGAATGTTTAACTTTGTTTATCCCAAAAGAAAAAATTCTGGAGCTTATCCGAACGGAAATGGAGATAGCCTTTAAAATGCTTGCAGGATTTGCCAAACGATTGAAAGCATTGGTAAATCAGTTGGAAGATATTACTTCAAAAGAAGTCCCGAATCGTTTGGCTAAATATCTGATTAAAGAAATTAAGAGGGCACGAACTGACAAACTGTCGGAACCATTTGTGAAACTCTCTGTACCCAAAGCCACAATTGCCGCATATCTTGGAACGATAACTGAAACATTATCACGCACTTTTAAAAAACTTCAGGATGAAAAAATTATTCGCGTAAAAGGCAAAACAATTTTTGTGAATGATATGAAACAACTAAAAGATTTGGCTAAGTAACTCACCATACGCAAGGTTTACGATACTGTCATTCTGAACTCGTTTCAGAATCTTCTTTTGCTAAGTTTTTTAGATGCTGAAATAATTCGTCGCGGCGAACAGCATGACAAATGCGTAAGGTGAGTAAGTAAGATTTTATGATCTCTTTTGATCCACTTGGTTAATATTCAAAATCAAAATTGAAAATGTAAGGAATCTGACTTAAGTCAAGGAAATCCAAATGGGTAATCCTTAGGTTTGAAATGAAAATATTTCAAACATAAAAAGGAAACATAATGGAATTAAAACGACTCGATATTCGTCCCGTGCCGCCAAGAGAAAAACATCCAACAATCTTTGCAGCATTTGATGCTCTGAAAAATGGTGAAGTATTTCAATTGGTAAATGATCACGACCCAATGCCTCTGTACTATCAATTTAATGCTGAAATGCCAAATCAATTTAGCTGAGAGTTTGTTGAAAGGGGTCCTGAAGTTTGGCGTGTAAATATTTCTAAAATATTGTAGGAAGAGGAGGCTGTTTGAGAAGTGTCATTCCGAATCTTGCCTGTCTGCAGAAAAATCTATTTTGTTATCTTATACGAGATTTAGAAATGAATTCAGTATGTCTATTAACTATCTATTTTTCAGAAGTTATTAAACTAAGCTCACCATATCATCCTTACTAATTAATGACATTGCCTGCGGAAACAGTATATTCTCTTCTCTGTAAATATGCAACCTCATCGTTTCTACTATTGCTAAACCTTGTTCGTAAGCAGTTTCAAATGTAATTTTCTTCGAACGACTATCGGTCAGCCGGCTTCCCAATCCTAAAAAATTAAAAACAATTGCAGCCGCTTGTGCAACTTTAATATGTTCGTCCTCCATCAAACTAATACCTGTATATGAAGTATCTTTTGAATTGTGTTCACCGGTTTCAATTAGTTTTTTTTGCAGCAGTGGAAATAACTTTTTTTCTTCCTTCTGATTGTGCAACGGAACTTTTTCATCGAAGAAATTAAAGAATTGTTTCAGTCCCAAATTAATTGCATCAGTAAAAATCCAATTATTTTTTCCCCATTTTAATAGTGATTTTTCAAATTCATTTAACACTTTTGTAAATGCCAGATGTTCATCTATTAATTCCTGAAGAAAGGGATGCATTTTTTCGTAAGCTACCAGCTCAATGTTTTGTGGACTGTATGCATCGGGCGGATTCATTGGAGAAAGCTCTTCGTGATCATTATCTTTCTCTACAAATCTCTTTATAGAATCGTTATTGGATTTTAATTCTGATCTATCATTCATCTTTATGTCTGTTAATTAATAAGTTCATTTATCGATCAATTAATTCTAATCTTATAATTTATCCTGCTTAAGTTTTTGATTATTAATCTTGCTAATAATTATTTGTATCCAAATCAAACAAATTAGAGAAAGAATAAATATAAATATCCAACTGCTTGTCCATAATCCTGTAAACTCCAATAAGTAACCGAACAATATTGGACCAAAAAATCCTCCGAGACCGCCTAGTACACCCACTGTGCCGCCAACTACGCCAACTGTATTTGGAAAATACATTGGAATAAATTTATACACTGCACCCATCCCGAGTCCCCAGGAAATTCCTAATAGTAGAACAAAGAATACAAAAATATTTACATTTGCCTGAAAATTAATTTTTGTAATTCCTTTCGCAATAAGCTGATTCTTTTTGACCTTATCACCAACCCTAACTGCAGGCTCCTGCCACATAATTTTTTTTGGAAAAACTATAAAATCATCTTCATATAAATCAGCATTACTTTTTAAAGAAGTAATAGGATAATCTTTATCATCAACTTTAATCGATTTATCAGAGATAGATGTAACCACACCTTTGTCCTTTGAAATTATTCCTTTGCCGGGAGAATATAATTCCATTTTTGGAAAGACTAACAACAATCCCAGTATAGTTGATGCAACAAAAACCGATACAAGAACTTTGCGCGGTCCATATTTATCAGATAGCCAACCTCCGAGAGTACGAACAATGCCAGCGGGAAAACTGAATAAACTGGCAATCATTCCCGCCTGAACAAAGGGCATGTAATATACATTTAAGTAATATGGAACCAACCATTGTGAGAATGCAACGAAGCATCCGAAGACAAGAAAATAATAAAGTCCGAAACGCCAGACTCTTACATTGCTTAAAGGTTCAAGAAGTTGAGTAAATTTTTTTCCGCTTTGCTCAGGTTTTTTATTTTCAGTAGAAAGATAAAATATTATTGACATTAGAAGAAGTATGACAGCATAAATGATCGGGAGTATACGCCAGCTTTCAATATTTTTGCCTTGATCGGTTAAAAATTGTAGCAACGAAGGGGTGATTAAAGTAGTTAAAGCAGCGCCTGTAGTTCCAAATCCAAAAATGCCAAGTGCGGTCCCTTGCCACTTTGCAGGATACCAAACTGAAGTATAAGCAACTCCAACTGCAAAACTTGCACCGGTTAGTCCAAATCCAAAACTGCAAAAAAGAAATAAAAAATATGAATTTGCAAATGAAAGAAGAAACATCGGCACAGCAGAAATTAACATGAGCAAACTAAAAATATATCGTCCACCAAAACGATCAGTTAACATTCCAACAGGCAATCTAAAAATAGATCCAGTTAAAACCGGCAAACCGAGCAGCCATCCAATTTGAACTGGACTCCAATCGAACACATGGTTATCAACTAAAAAGGAAACTAACGTTCCATTCAGCATCCATGCTGAAAAACAAATCATAAATGCAAGAGTGTTGAAGAACAAAATGCGATGAGCTTTACCTGTAATCTTTTCTTCCATATGGTTAAATCAGTTATTTGTTGGTTTATGAATTGTCCATTCTGTTTTTGGACTTCTAATTTTTTTTCTATCGCCATTCCAAATTACCTTTTGATACGGACGCCACAGGTAACTAAGTGGAAAAACTAAAAAGTGAACTAACCTTGTAAAAGGAATAATAATTATAATCAAGAATGCTCCAATGATATGAAGCTGCACAATTACAGGTAACATAATAATAGCATCCACTTGCGGATTAAGATTAAAGATGGAATACAAATATGGCGTTAATACAATTGCGAACCAGGAAGAACCCCACCTGAAACCATAAGCGACCCACAATCCTAAAAATACTTGAGCAAGCAAAAGTATTTCGAGAATTATATCCATGTAATTTGTTACCACCCGAATGCGTGAATTAGTAATTCTTCTATAAAATAAATTAATCAGTCCCAACAATGTCATGATACCAAAAACAAAAGCTGTAATTTCAAGTATTGCCAAACGAACCGGTTGCTGATTCCAAAGAAGAACTGATCGGGGAATCGCAAAAGCTATTAAGTGACCGAAAAACAGAAACACTATGCCCCAGTGAAAAGGAAGTGAACCCCAGTATAACTTTCTTGTCTCCAGAAATTGTGAAGACAAAGAAGAGTACGTAAATTTTTTTGATTTATAACGATAAATGGAACCAATTAGAAAAACTAACAGAGCCAAATAAGGCAAAGCAATGAAGAAAAAATTATTAAATAAGTTCATATCATACTCCTAATCCGGTAATTCCATTTCATTTGCAAATTTGGTTTTGAATTTTTGTTCATCAATAATAAGTTTATCATCATCGGAAAAATCTTTGTTCAGTGCTATCAATAAGGTTTTCAGTAAAGATTGATAAACCGTTCCATAATTATTTTCAAATTGAATAAGAGTGCGATGATGCTTTTCATAAACCTTATTTTTCTTTTCAATGTTTCTGCTGTCAAATTCATTAATTATTTTTTTGAGTGCTGGTTTAATTATTAAATAGATAAGGTCATCCTTAAAATCTTTATCGCTTACTTTATTGAGTAGCCGCAATAAGTTTGGCAGATGATCGGCTAATTCTGTATCGCAATCGTTACCTGCTTTAGTATGTTCTTTGCCGAGGTTAACTAGCAGCTCACCCCGTTTATAATCATCACCGAATAAAACATAACCGGCATCAAGAGTTGTAATTGCCTGTACATCAAAAGTGCGTGTGTAAATCTCCTCCCATTTCCAGAGGGGAATTGTTCTGGCAAATTCTGTAAACTCAATCATTACCTTTGCTGCCTCGGGATAAGTTTGATTTAGGAATTCCTGTACCGCTTCCGCCTTTGCCAGTGTTTCTTTGTTTGGATATGATAATAGTTGTGCAAACATTTTTTGATTTTCGATTTATTATTTGTGATTTATTATTTTTTATTTCCTATGTGACTTTGGATAGTTTTTCAAAAATTATCAATATTAAATAATGAATAGCGACTTCTGAAAAACTCAATGCGTCATTCCTGTGCAAACCTGCCTTTGCCGGCAGGCAGGCAGGAATCTATTCATCATTAAGCAGATTCCCGCTTTCGCTAGAATGACAGACATTTAGAAATCTATTTTTCAGATGTCTCAAATAATCAATTAAATTCCTCTCACCGGTTTTTCCTTAAATCCAAATCCGGTTGCACCTTTAGTATCGCCTGTGTTTTCAAGCATTTCCAAAGCCTGTTCTCTGTGTGCCGGTGGAATGTTAAAGCGATCATCAAAAGTTGCAAGTGCTGTTAACTTGTAAATATCATCAGCATTATCCGGTTTCAAACTGACTTCACTAAGTGCATCTTCTACCAGAGTTTTATTTATATCACCAACAGTTACACTTCTTCTGTGAATACGAACTGCTAATTGTTTTCTTAAAACATTTTTAATTTTTCCTTCATTACCGACTCCAAACATATTAGCCATAAACTTAATTGGAAATCTTGCCTGCTCAATTGTTCCCCACAATGTATCTGTGGAAGTATCGTAAAGTGTATTCTTACTCCAGAACTTTGCAATTGGATCAAGCTTTCCGGATTGCTCACTGTTGTCTGTATCACTGAGGGAAGCCATAACAGGTAGTAGTGGTGGGATGTAAAATAGCATCGGCAATGTGCGAAACTCTGAATGCAACGGAAGTCCTAAACCCCAGACTTTTACAAATTTGTAAACGGGCGAAGTTTGTGCAGCTGCAATTGTTGAGTCTGCAACTCCATTTTCTTTTGCATTTTTAATTACATTTTCATCAAAGGGGTTTAATATCAAATCAAGCTGACGATCAATCAGTTCATCATCAGGTGCAGAAGCTGCATCTTTAATTTTATCTGCATCATAAAGAAGTACACCAAGATAGCGGATTCTTCCAACACAGGAATGCATACAGGCGGGTGCAAGTCCTGCTTCTAATCTTGGATAACATAAAATACATTTTTCAGATTTGCCAGTACTCCAGTTGTAATATGATTTTTTATACGGACAAGCAGTAACGCACATTCTCCATGCCCGGCAGACTTGCTGGTTGATCAGCACAACACCGTCTTCACCTCGTTTGTAAATTGCGCCGGAGGGGCACGAAGCTACGCAGGCAGGATTTAAACAGTGATTGCAAATTCTCGGCAGATAGAACATCGCCATCTTTTCTAATTGGAACATCGCTTCTTGCTCTGCCCGAGTTAAATTTTTAATATTTGGATCCTTGCGTGCATACTCAGGGGTACCGCTTAAATCATCATCCCAATTAGGGCCTGTTTTAATATCTATCGGTTGTCCTGTTACTAACGAAACTGGTAGCGCTGTTGGCTGATCATCACCTTGCGGTGATTCAATCAAATCAAGATATTTATATGTCCACGGTTCGTAATAATCTTCTAGCAACGGCAAATGAGGATTGTGAAAAATATTAAGCAGTCCTTTGTATTTCCCAGAGCTTTTCAAAGAAATGCTTTCATTTTGATTTTTCCTCCACCCGCCTTTGTAAATATTTTGATCTTCCCATTTTGTTGGATAACCGGTTCCGGGTTTTGTTTCAACATTATTCCACCACATATATTCAGCGCCTTTTCTGTCTGTCCAGATATTTTTGCAGGCGATAGAACAAGTGTGGCAGCCAATGCACTTATCGAGATGAAACAACATTGATACTTGTGATCTTACGTTCATAATTTTCTTTTAATATTTTATTTACTATTTGGGACTTCTGAAAAATTCAATCTGTCATTCCTGTGCAAACGCAAATCTATTGATTATTAAGCAGATTTCCGCTTTCGCGAGAATGACAGACGGTTAGAAATCTATTTTTCAGAAGTCTCTTATTTATTATTTTCTAGAAATTACAAATGTGCTCCATTCAGATTGTCATTGCGAACGAGTCCTCGAGTGAAGCAATCTTCAGTGTTTTAACAGATTGTTTCTTCCCGATGCATCGGAACTCGCAATGATCTTTTAAAAAACGACTTTGTCCATTCTCTTAACAACCACATGCGTATCACGATTTGGTGCACTCGGTCCCCAATAATTAAAATGAAACGAAAACTGTCCGTATCCGCCCGCAAGAAAATTTGGCTTTAAATGTATTCGAGTAATACTATTATTCATGCCCGCTCTTTTATTTCCACGAACCTGTGATTTAGGAATTGATATGGTTCGCTCAACTGTGTGATAAACAATGCAAACACCTTTTGGAATTCGAGAACTTACGACAGCACGCGTGCAGTAAACACCGTTATCATTATAAACTTCAACCCAATCGTTATCTTGAATTGAAAGTTCTTTTGCATCTTCTTCACTTAACCAGCAAGGTTCTATTCCTCTTCCAAGCGTAAGCATTCTCAGATTATCCATATATGTTGAATGGATATGCCATTTACCATGTGGAGTTAAACAATTCAGTACTTTTGCGTTGCCGTCTTTCAACGTTGCTTTCAAGTCGCCAAAGACTTCCGGTTTTGGTGAAGGTTTGAATGTCGGAAGGTTCTCACCAAATGCGATGTACATTTCGTGATCTAAATAAAAATGCTGACGTCCGGTTAGCGTTCTCCATGGAACTAATCTTTCAACATTATAAGTGAATGCAGAATATGCTCTTCCATTATTCATTAGTCCTGACCAAACTGGTGAAGTATTATATCTGCGTGGCTGCGTTTGCAAATCTTTGAAATTGATTCTTACATCTCTGCTTCCGTCGGCAAGGTCAGTAAGCGCTAAACCGGTTTTTGATTCCATGTATTTATAAGCTCTGTGTGTCAGTTCGCCGTTTGTGAGAGATGAAAGATATAAAACAGCATTTGCTGCCGATACATCTTCTTTAAGTGAAGGATAAATCTTACCATCAATTTTTTCAGTGGGAAAATAATTTGATTTGATCATATCGTCATAAAAATCATCACATTCATAATGGTTGCCGTGCGCTCCCATTCCTTTTGTCTTTGCATTTGGTCCAAGTGAAATAAATTTATCATAAATTTTTGTGTAGTCTCGTTCGACTATTGCAAACTTGTGAGTTGTTTTACCGGGAACTGCTTCGCATTCTCCTAAGTACCAATCCTTAATTGTGGGCTGAGTAATTTCATCCGGCGAATCGTGCGAAAGAGGAACTGTAACAACATCAACCTGAGGATGATTAAAATGCTTTTTAGCCAATTGACTTGTTGCGAAAGCAATGTTTCTAAAAATTTCCCAATCAGTTTTTGCTTCCCATACGGGTGCAATAGCTGCCGATAAAGGATGAATGAACGAATGCATGTCGGTGCTGTTCAAATCATTTTTTTCATACCAAGAAGCTGCGGGCAATACAATATCAGAATAAAGTGCAGATGAATCCATCCTAAAATTCAAATCCACAACCAAATCCATTTTGCCAACGGGAGCTATAACGTGCCAATTAACTTCTTCAGTTTTTTCTTCATCGTCCTTTGCAATTAAATTTGTATGAGTGCCTAGATAATGTTTGAGTGTAAACTCGTGTCCTTTCATACTGCCAGCAATCGCATTGCCGCGCCAGATATACCATAACCTTGGAAAGTTAATGTCCGCATCGGGATCAGCAACTGAATATTCTATTTCTTTTGTTTTAAGTTTTTCTAAAACATTCTTTTTAATTTCTTCCGGATTGTTAGATTCAGATTCTTTATTTAACTCAAGTGTGTTCTTATTAAACTGCGGATAGAAAGGCATCCAGCCCATTCGCACAGATTTAAAAATTAAATCTGCCATGTGTTTTTTTGTTAATTCATTTTCCGGTGCTGTGTTGTAACGTGATGTTTTTCCATCATACCTGTACTGACATGTATTTATATAATGCCAGATAGGAGTTTGCTGAAGTCGCACTGCTTCAACCCAATCACGTGCAAATGCAATTGTTGCCCATGAATCTGTTGGGGCTAATTTTTCCTGACCAACATAGTGATTTAATCCTCCGCCATTTTTTCCAACACAGCCGCACAGCATCAAAGCCATAATTCCTGCGCGGTACATTAGATTATTATGGAACCAGTGATTCACTCCAGCGCCAATAATTATCATGCACTTGCCTTCCGTGCTAATTGCAGTGTTAGCCCACTCCCGTGCAAAGCTGATAACTGTTTTTGAATCAACTCCTGTAAAAATTTCCTGCCAGGCAGGAGTATAAGATGAATCTTTGTCAGAATAATCTTTTGGATAATCACCACCTAAATTTCTATCAACCCCGTACTGTGCCATCGTTAAATCGTAAACAGTTGCAACGGGAATTTTCTTTCCATCAATTGTTTCAATAAAATTTACAGGCACGCCTCGCAGCTTTTTCATATTCAAACCGAACTCAACAAATTCTACTTGCAGAATATCATCGTGAGTATCAATTAAACTTAATAGCGGATCGAAAAATGAATTGTCTGTTGAATTTTCGTACTTAAGATTCCAATCACCTTGCTTGGAATCCCATCTATGTCCAACGCTGCCTTTTGGTACAATAAGCTTTCCGGATTGCGAATCAATGTTTAAAAATTTCCAGTCGCCGTTGGGAATATTTATGTATTCAAACACTTGATTTGCACGAACAAGTTTGCCCGGTTTGTAGGTACCGTTTTCATTAACAAGCTCAACGAGATAAGGTGAGTCGGTATATTTTTTAACATAGCTAAGAAAATAAGAAGTCTTTTTTTCGTGGTGGAATTCTTTCAGAATAACATGTGTTACAGCCATCCAAAAAGCGCCGTCACTTCCTGCATGAAGCGGAACCCATTGGTCGGCATATTTTGCAACTTGATTAAAATCCGGTGCGAACACAATTGCTTTTGTTCCGTTGTGGCGTGACTCTGCGAAGAAATGACAATCAGGAGTTCGAGTCATATTCAGATTTGCACCCATCACTGCAATCATTTTAGAATTAAACCAATCGGCACTCTCACAGACATCTGTCTGCTCGCCCCAAATTTCGGGAGAGGCGTTTGGCAGATCGCAGTACCAATCATAAAAACTAAGATTAACTCCGCCAAACAATTGAAGAAATCTGCTTCCTGCTGCATAGCTTAACATAGACATAGCAGGGATAGGGGAGAAACCAATTACGCGATCTGGTCCGTATTTTTTTGCAGTGTAGATATTTGCAGCAGAAATTATTTCAATCGCTTCATCCCATGAAGTTCTTCTAAATCCACCTTTACCGCGTGCTTGCTGATATTTTTTCCTTTTCTCAACATCATTCTGTAAATTTTCCCATGCTAAAAGCGGGACACCGGTTTTTTGTTTTTCTTCTCTGTAAGCGTCAATCAATGCGCCTCGAATAAGCGGATATTTAATTCTGAGCGGGCTGTACAAATACCATGAAAAAGAAATTCCTCTTTGGCAGCCGCGCGGTTCATATGGAGGTAAAGTATCTTCAAGCAATGGGTAATCTAATTGCTGAGTTTCCCAAACCACAATTCCTTCTTTAACATGAATTTGCCATGAACATCCGCCTGTGCAATTAACGCCGTGGGTGCTGCGTATAATTTTATCGTGTTGAAATCTGTTTCTGTAAAACTCTTCCCATTTTCTTGTGTCGGGAGAAATTATATCCTTTATCCAACTCATTAGACTGCCATTTAATTATTAAAAAAATTTACGCTGTACTTTTTAACTCTTTGCCACATCAAGAAAAATATCCCAAGCGTTATATTTATTCCTATTATAATACCGACCAATAAATCAAACTGAGTTTGTAAAGGGCTTAACTGAACTTCTCCTTTGCGATCAGCATAGTATAAAAAAGCAAGTATGTCTTTAACTTCCTGATCAGTTAATTGTGCCGAACCAAACGCATTAACCATAGCAGGGAAGGGTGGGTTTCTTAAAATACCATCAACACCAGCAGCACTTAATCGTGAGAAAGCCGTTGTAAGATCCTTTGCTAAAAGTCCTCCGTTAAACACTACCGAATTATTAATATTATGACAGGAAATACAAGAAGGACCGCCATTAGTAAGTTTAGTTAAACCCTCAAATATATTTTTACCTTTTTCGATATCTGCTGCAGTTATTGAAGCGGCGTTAAAAATTTGTAAGGGAGTTTTAACATTTGGATTATTAACATCAGGGCTGTTAGCAGCGATGTAGGCAATAATTAATTTAATTTGATTATCATTTAGATCCTGATCGGGCATAACAACTTTGTTGTGTTGATTAAAAACTGCTAAAGCGGTAGTATCGCCAGACTTAATAACGCTTTGCGAGGAGTGAACAAATTTTATAATCCATTCTTCTGTTCTTCTAATGTGTGCATTGGCTAAATCGGGACCAATTAATTTTCCACCTCCAACGGTATGACAGGCTGTACATCGTTGTTTAAAAAGCTGCTCACCTTGATTCTGCGCATACGGCGAAGCAATAAAAGTTAAGAAGCAACTAAGAGTAATCAAAAAATATTTTTTTATCATATCTTTTTTTTCTTAGGTTAATTCAAATTTAATTTAATTTATTTTAATAAATATAATCGGAATAAAAAGTCCGATATTAAATTAGAAAGATTATTCTCTCTTGTCAAGAAGTATTTTAAAAAAGAAAGCACGTTTAAACTTAGGTTCATTGAAGTTTTTACAAGAAAAATACTGCTGCCAATAATTCGTCTAAAATCTGACTTAAGTCAAAGTTTATTATGCACGAAGTAACTATGTTAACTATCGAAAATCGTGCATTTATAAATTAATTCTTAATAGGAAAATGTTTACTACAGTAAGATATTTTATCAAAACAAGTTTAGCTTTTCTTGTGCTTGGAATACTTACAGTACTTTATATGTCTTTTGCTAAGTATGTCTATCAAACCGGTTATACACAAGAATTAATTTCAGCACACACCCATTTAATTCTGGTTGGTTCAGTTATGATGATGATTATGGGTGTTGCATTGTGGTTTTTCCCCCGCCCTGAAAAAGAAGATAAAAAATATAATCCGGATTTAATATCAGTTACATACTGGCTTTTGACAATCTCAACCGCTTTACGATTTATTTTACAAATTGTGGCATCGTTCTATTTCATAAGTTGGATAAACATTGCCATTACAATTTTCTCATCATTACAAGTTGTCGCAATGATTTTATTTTTCTATTCAATGTGGGGAAGAATAAGAGCAGTTGGGAGTCAGTACCGTGAGGCAAAGGGAGAGAAGTTTTAATGACAAAGATGATTACAGAAGATTGTATCAACTGTGGAGCTTGTGCAGTTGAATGTTCAACGGAAGCCATCTATGAACCGGGTGAAAGCTGGGAAGTAAATGAAAAGTGTTTTACTCCACTTTCGAATGAACATTTTTATATAGTCAACGAAATATGTGATGAATGCGCTAGTTTTAAAAAAATAAAATGTATATCCATCTGTCCGATGGATGCAATTAAAAATATTATAACATAATAAATTACTAATCAATTAAAGTTTAGGAAATAAAATGAAAAAATACTGGATTGGATTTTCACTTGTAATAGTAATATCATTTGCGGTCTTAAGTTGGGTTGGAGTGAAAATTTATCAACAAAAACCACCGATCCCCGAAAGGATTGTTACCCAAAGTGGTGAATTAGTTTTTACAAAATCTGATATTCAGGATGGGCAAAATATTTGGCAGGCAATGGGTGGGATGGAATCCGGCTCTGTTTGGGGACACGGAAGTTATGTTGCCCCTGATTGGACCGCAGATTGGCTGCATCGAGAAGCTGTTATTGTACTTAATATCTGGGCTAAACAGCAATACGACGTTGAGTTCGAGAAGTTATCAACCGAAAAGCAAGCGTTGCTTAAAGCCGGATTAACAAAGATTTATAAAGTTAATACTTATGATCTGCGCACTGGCAATATTACAATCAATGATGCGCGATTTGAAGCAATTAAAATAAATATTAAACATTACAGCGAAATCTTTACTAACGGAAAAGATGAATATGCAATTCAAAAAAACGCATTAAGCGATCCTGAAAAACTTAGAAAATTAAATGCCTTCTTTTTCTGGAGTGCATGGGCTGCTTCAACAAACAGATCGAACGAGAATGTTACCTACACAAATAATTGGCCGCACGAAGAATTAATTAATAATGTTCCAACTCCGGATACAATTGTTTGGACTGGTGTTAGCATAATCATGCTTCTTCTTGGCATAGGTGGAATGGCGTGGTATTACGCAGCAAACAGAGGTGAAGTTGAGCATAATAAAATTCCTTTAAAAGATCCGCTGCTTGGAGCTGTTGTAACTCCTTCACAGAAAGCCGTAATAAAATATTTTTGGGTTGTATCAGGATTATTTCTTCTGCAAATTTTTCTTGGAGTTATTACTGCTCACTACGGAGTAGAAGGTGGAGCTTTTTATGGAATTCCTCTTGCAGAAATTCTTCCTTATGTAATTACAAGAACCTGGCATACACAACTCGGAATCTTTTGGATAGCAACAGCATGGCTTGCTGCGGGCTTGTATATTGCACCGGCAGTAAGTGGCGAAGAACCAAAAGGACAAAGACTTGGTGTAAATGTTCTTTTCGTTGCATTATTAGTTGTTGTTCTTGGATCGATGGCGGGCGAATGGTTAAGTATAAAACATTTATTGCCTGATCAGTTTTGGTTTTATTTTGGGCACAGCGGTTATGAATATATTGACCTTGGAAGATTTTTTCAGATAGCTTTACTTATCGGATTATTTCTCTGGTTATTTTTAATGTGGCGCGCAATTAGACCTGCTCTTAAGAAAAACGATGAACAAAAACCAATACTAACTTTATTTCTCATCTCCACTATTGCTATTGCTTCTTTTTATGGCGCAGCGTTGATGTATGGCAAACATACTAATCTTGCTATTGCTGAATATTGGCGCTGGTGGGTTGTACATCTTTGGGTCGAAGGTTTCTTCGAAGTATTTGCAACAGTAGTTATAGCATTTCTTTTTGCAAAACTGCAGTTAGTTTCAATTAAAACAGCCGGACAGGCAACTGTATTATCTGCTACAATATTTTTATCTGGTGGAATTATAGGAACGCTTCATCATCTTTATTTTTCCGGTACACCGATGATTGTGCTTTCACTCGGCTCTGTCTTTAGCGCACTTGAAGTTGTTCCATTGATGTTTGTTGGTTATGAAGCATGGGAAAACATTAAACTTTCGCGTGCAACTGAATGGGTAAAAAAATATAAATGGCCAATTTACTTTTTTGTATCAGTTGCATTTTGGAATATGGTTGGTGCAGGTTTATTTGGATTTATGATTAATCCACCGATTGCACTTTATTATATGCAAGGATTGAATACAACTCCGCTTCACGGACACGCTGCGCTGTTTGGTGTTTATGGTATGCTTGGTATTGGGCTGATGCTGTTTTCATTAAGAGGTATTCGCCCTGATATAGAATGGAACGAGAAGCCGCTTAAATGGTCTTTCTGGTTAATCAATTTTGGTTTATTCGCAATGGTAATTTTTAGTCTGCTTCCTGTTGGGCTGATGCAAACCTGGGCTTCTGTTGAGCATGGTTATTGGTACGCAAGAAGCTCTGAGTTTTTACAAACAAGCATTATGCAAACATTAAGATGGTTAAGAGCTTTTGGTGATACCATATTTGCTATTGGGGCAGTAATACTTGTTTACTTTGTATTTCAATTATCATTAAAGTTTAAAAAAGAAAAAATTAATAAAGAATAGGATGGATTATAATGAGTGAATTGATTAATAAAGAACTGCTTGTTGATGCAATAAATTATCAGAACGGATCAATAGTAAGCAAGCAAATAATTAAAAAGCCAAACGTTAACATTACACTTTTTGCATTCGATAAAGACGAATCGCTAACAGAACATACATCACCTTATGAAGCCGTGGTTTACATGGTTGATGGTGAAATGGAAATTAAGATTGGCGGAAATCCTTATAAAGTAAAAGCTGGTGAGATTATCGTTATGCCTCCAAATATTCCTCACGGATTAATAGCAACTGTTAAATCAAAAATGCTTTTAACTATGATTAAATAATTCCGAACTGAATGCTTGACAATTTAAAACTAAGTTTTTATTTTTAATCAGACAAAATTATCTGATTAGGAAATGACAGTTTTTTTTTCAAAAAAATGTGAGTACGGTTTGCAGGCAGTACTTTTTATGGCTGCTAGTGACAAAGATTGTGTTTGCCCTGCAGAAGAAATCTCAAAGAAATTAAATATCCCTAAAGAATTTATCTCGAAGATTTTGCAAAGTCTTACAGAAAGTGGAATCATCGAATCTAAAAAGGGTAAATCTGGTGGATTTAAACTTGCTAAGCATCCATCAAAAATAAAATTAATTAATATTGTTGAAGCGATTGATGGTTTAGATAGTTTCAATTCCTGTGTGCTTGGCTTTCCGGAATGCTCACCGGATAAACCATGTGCCGTTCACGAGCAATGGGGAGTATTGAGAACAAAGGCTTATGAAATGCTTAGCTCCGAAACGATAGATAAGTTTAAAGAGAAAACTCTGAAAAAAATTAATAATGTTTAATTTATTAGTTGCTAATAAGACTTAAGAATCTGAAATGATTGACAAACAAGAAACAATTTTAGCTGAAAAATCTATTGAAGAATTAAGGAATGTCATTTCGAAAGAGCCTGCCTTGCCATCAGGCAGGTCTTCGAGTGAGAAATCCTTACAACTAAAAGAAAAAAAGATTTCTCACCCGATAAATCGGGATCGCAATGACGTAATCAAAGTTTCAGGACCTAAAGTAATTCGCAACGATGAAAAGGGAATACAGAAAACCAGATTTATTGTTCAATCATTATTTGCACTACTTTGTATTTGGATTGGCGTTGAGTTCTACCTTTTCAATCAATACTTAGAAACAAATGGTGCAGCAGCATTTTACTCACGCCCGCCTGGTGTTGATGGTTTTCTTCCAATCAGTTCGTTTATGAGTTTTTATTTATTCTTAACAACAGGAATTATTCATAATGCACACCCGGCTGGATTATTTATTTTCCTCTCTATCGTTTTAATGTCATTGGTTTTTGGAAAATCATTTTGCAGTTGGTTCTGTCCAATTGGATTTATCTCTGAGTTAGTTGGAGATTTTGGAGAAAAGTTTTTTAAACGCAGATTAAAACTTCCAAAGTGGCTGGATTATCCTTTACGAAGTTTAAAGTATTTGTTGCTTGGATTTTTAGCATACTCCGTCGTTTTTTTAATGAGCCAGCTTGCACTAAAATCATTTCTTGATAGTCCATATAATCAAGTTTCAGATGTAAAGATGTATTACTTCTTTGCAAACATTTCTCAAACTGCTTTAATTATTATTGGAGTTTTGTTTGTTCTTTCAATAGTGATTAGAAGTTTCTGGTGTAGATTTCTTTGTCCTTACGGTGCACTGCTTGGAATATTTTCTTTACTAAGTCCGAATAAGATTCAAAGAAATTCAACAAGTTGTATCGATTGCGGACTTTGTAACAAAGCTTGTCCATCTTTTATAAAAGTTGATAAAGTAAAAACAGTTATATCTGATGAATGTTCGACTTGTTTGAATTGTGTTGATGTTTGTCCCGTTAAAGATACACTTGAATTAAAATCAATTCTTCCCGGTAGAAAAAAGATCAATAAAAAGTTAGTGGCAATCGGAGTGGTTTCTATATTTATGCTTGTAACAGGTTTTGCGATGTTAACCGGGCATTGGCAGAATAAAATCACTAAAGAAGAATATTTAATTCATTACAAGATTATGAATAGTTACGGTCATCCAACAGGAGTAAAGGAATTTAAAAAGTTAAATGAAGATGTTCAGATTAAGAAATTGCAGGGTGAAAAGTGAAATAATGTTAAGTAGAATACAAAGCGACAAGGATTTTTGTGCGTGTACAAATTGAAAGAGTATATTTATTATTATTAAATAGATTTCAATTTGTGAAGGTGTACTTTTTTTTGTAAAGTCTAATCGATTAGTTCAACAGAGCGTAAAGTAATCCTAAATATTGTTCCGTGTGGATCATTATTTAATATTTCAATTTTTCCAGAAGCTTCATCGATTAAAGTTTTTACCAGACTTAATCCCAATCCAAAACCTTTTATCCCTAATTTTTCTGCCTGGCTTGATCGATAAAATTTTTGAAACACAAATTCTTTCTCAGAATCCTCTATTCCTATTCCTTTATCTTCAACAGTAATAATTATTTCTTTATTAATTTTCTTTGCTTCAATTTTAACATCCAATGAATCAGGAGAATATTTTATTGCATTGTGAATTAAATTTTGGATAACCATCAAATACTTTTCGGATTCACCCCTTAAATAAAGATTGTCTTCAATTTCATAGATGATATTATAATTTTTAAAATAATTATTAATATCATTTTTTATAAGCTTGCTTAAATTAAAAATAGATTTCGATTCAGATTTCAGTTTGCCGCTTTTTGCAATAACTAATAAAGTTTTAACAATGCTTATCATCGAATCGGATTGTCCTTCAAGCTTTATCAATGCTTCCTTATACTCATTTCCTGGTCTATCTTTTTTTAAAAGATATTCAATCTCTGTACGGATAGCTGTTAAAGGATTCATCAACTGATGCGAAACCTGATCGGAAAAGTGGGTAATCTCCACAACATATTCTTCAATCCGTTTAAACAAACCATTAAGAGTATCCCTTAATCTTCCAATTTCATCCAAAGGTTTTGCAGCAACATCAATTCTTTTATTTAAATTTTGAACGTTAAAAGAATTTGCAGTATCAATAATTTTATTAATTGGTGCAAATGCTTTTTTTGCAGCAAATATGCTGGCAATAATTACCAGTAAAATAATTAATGGCAAGCTCCATAGATTGAAATACATTACTTTCCAAACAACAGCATTAAAGTCTTTTTCAAATACAGTCAGCTGTAGAGTGGCAATTTTATTTTGTTGCTTATTTAATAAAGTATGATATCCTGTTCGAAAACTTTCGTTATCAAAACTAAAACTTTCAAAATAATAATTGTCGTAATTCTTGTTTTTATCGAACGGAATATTTTTATATGATTTATTATTTTCACTAGTTAATAATATTTTGCCTTCATCATTGAATATCTGTAAAAAATATGGATTATCAGTCATATATCTAAAATCATTCTCATTAAACTCGGTTGAATCTTTTATCTCTATATTATTGTCCTGAATTGACAATCCATTAACAATTTTTTCAATTTCGTGTTTAATTCTTTGATCAAGATTCTGATGAAGAACAAAAGTGATGGATGTTAATAGAATTATATTAAATAAAATTAATACTGAAAAAAAAATTAGGATATTTATTAGTGTAAGTTTCTTAACCGTATCAGTTAAGAAAGGAATTTTAATATTAGTCTGCAATTAATATATATCCTTCGGCATAGATTGTTTTAATATATTTTCTACCTGTAATTTCTTCCAATTTTTTCCTAAGATTTTTAACAGTTGCTTCGCAAATATTTGTTTGCGGAATAAAGTTCAAATCCCAAACAGCCTGGCAAAGAATATCTTTACTTAAAATTTCCCCTTTATTTTCTATCATATATTTTAAAAGATCAAATTCTTTATCTGATAGATGAACTTCATTACCAGTAGATGTTACAACTTTTCTTTTATTAAGATCAAGATTTAAATCATCAAACTCCAATATTCCCTTTGCTATCATCGATCTGCGAATCACAGCATTTATTCTTGCAAGAACTTCTTCAAATGAAAATGGTTTTGTAATATAATCATCAACTCCCGCGTTAAGCGCCTCAACTTTTTTAGATATATCACCAAGAGCAGTTATAAGAATAATAGGAATTTTTTTGTTGATAAGGCGTATTTTTTTACAAACCTCCAATCCTGTTAACTTAGGCATTTTCCAGTCCAACAAAACTAAATCAAAATTTCTGGTTGAAAAAAATTTCAATGTCTCTTCGCCATCAGTTGCGATTATTGAATTGTGTCCTTCATCAGTGAAGTTTTTTTTCAAAGAGTCGGCAATTTGAGCTTCATCTTCGGCAATTAGTATTTCCATTTGCAAAGTTGTTGTTTTTGTACAAAAATATTCATTTTTAGTGAGGATAACGAATACAGAAAATGAAAAACTTTTCACAATTGTTTCCTTTTACTAATCGTTGTGCACTGTTAACTTTGAAAAGAAACTAAAACAAAATTTGGAGAAAATAAATGAAAAAGTTCTTTACAATTTTTCTTTTGTCAAGTATGATCTGCCTTGGACAAGATTATGTGGGAGTTGAAACTTGTCAAACTTGCCATACTGGTACACTAAGAACATTTCCAGGATTCGCCTCCTGGCAAGGTACTTTGCATGCAAAAATACATTTACCCGTAGCAGTTGAAAATCTGAAAGGGAACTACTCAGATACGGTTAATATGGGTTCAAGTTATGGTAACGCAAAAGTATCATTTCGCGTTGATGGCGCAAATTATTTTGTAAATTTAATCCCAGCTTCCGGCAGCCCTGTAGAATATCAGCTTGTTTATACTTATGGCGGCGGCTGGAAACAAAGATATTTAGTAAAAATTGGCGTAAGCTATTATATACCTCCAGTCCAATGGAATGCAAAAGGTTATCTTGATAATTCCACAGGTGATTGGGTTAGTTATAATCCACAAAACTGGTTTACTTCTGCCGGAGCATTAAAGCCTGTTGATAATGCTTTTAGAAAAAAATCGTGGGATAAAAATTGCGCTGGCTGCCACGTAGTACCTGGTGCAAAGACAAATACGGTAAATCTAGTTGTTGCTGGATCAGATACTTCCTGGGTTTATGGGTGGGGCAATAACAGCAGTGATGCAAATATAGTTGTTGGCTGCGAGTCCTGTCACGGTCCTCGTATAACATTTGCCGGACCAGGACATGTACTTAATCCACTTAATTTATCATACGATAGAAAATTAGAAGTGTGCGGTCAATGCCACTTTAGAGGTTCTAGCAACAATCATACTTATGAATATCCTTACGATGAAGCTACTGGCAATACTTATAAAGTAGGTGAAGATTTAATGGCTTATATTCAGTTTGCACCTGGTTTATGGCCTGATGGAAAGACTTCCAAACAACATCATCAACAATGGTTGGATTACAAACAAGCTGCACATTATAACGAATCAATGGGAATTACTTGTGTAACTTGTCATGATCCGCATCAGGTAACTGCATTTCCACATCAATTAAAACAAGATTTCTATTCGCTTACTGCCGGAGTTGGCTGCGCAAGTTGCCACGCTGATAAAGTAACTGAAACAAATGGAATCAATGATCATACAAAACATCCTCAGGCAATTAGTCAATGCGTAAACTGCCATATGACCAAGAATGCTACTTCAGCAAAAGCATATGATATATCGAACCACTCTTTTATGGTTATTAGACCAAATGCTACATTAAATTTTTCTGGTTCTACTGGCGGAATGATAAATACTTGTGCAGTTTCTTGTCACAGAAATGGACAGGGAAACAGAGGATCAGGATATGATTTTGGTATAGTTGATGCATCGTTAACGAACTGGGCAGAAGCTACCGACATTGCTCTTGCAGATACCCTCTGGAGATACTATCAAGTACTTTATGGTGTTAACGGAGTTGAAGTTGCAAATAATAATATTCCAAGTTCATTTATGCTAGGACAAAATTATCCTAATCCGTTCAACCCATCAACAAGTATAGACTTTAGTTTACCAAAACATTCGAATGTTAAGATAGAAGTATTTTCATTAACCGGTGAACTTGTTAATATTTTAACTAATCAGGAAATGGAAGCTGGGAATTATAAAGTTAGCTGGGACGGAAGAACCGCTGAAGGATTAACTTTAGTTAGTGGTGTTTACATTTATAGATTAGTAGTTGATAACCAATCAGTTGTTTCTAAAAAAATGGTAATGGTAAAATAAGTTAATAAATAAATTTTATTGCCTTTACTCCCAAGTAAGACAATAAATTGATAAAGCCGCTCGAATATTTATTTGAGCGGCTTTTTTATTATGATTTTAATCTAACAGTTCTGGCACTATTAATCATTTTTTAGTTAGTTGGAATTACTGCAAATAAAATTAGTACCTGATTTTTTCGTTAAATTTTGTATAATTCTTATATCTCTCTCATTCCTTTAAAAGAATAAAAGTTCAGAAAAAGTAAAGGTAATTTTATTTTCTATACATTACTTTAGTTGTAGATCAAATTTATACTGCCTAAAAATTTCAGCAGTAATAAATATCAATACTAAGAAAGAGTGAGTGATTTTACTAATGATTATTATTGTAATATTTTGAGGCTTATGAACTTAATGTAAAAACAGTATATATAATTGCTCTCAGGTTCAATAGTCGAATATTTTATCAAACCTAAAAATGATTTTAAAGAAGGTAAATGGAGTTGCTTGCAAAGTTTGAATCGAAAAATTACTTAATTAAAGCATCATTAAAATAGGTAATGAAATCTTTAAGCTAGATTACTCTTCACCTTTATAAATAATATTATACTTATTTATCAATCGGTGGATTGAACGCCTGTCAAGACCGCATGATTCCGCAGTTTGTGAAATATTACCATTATTTTTCTTAAGGTGGTAAGTAAGAAAATTTATTTCAAAATTTTCAATGATATTATCTTTTGCCTGTTTGTAATCCAGTTTAATAAATTCATTTTGAGCTGATGATTGAATATTTGCGATGGGAAAAGGTAAATCCTCCTTTCGTATAATTTCTGAAGCACACAGATAATAAATCCTGCCAATAATATTCTGTAATTCCCTTACATTTCCGGGCCAGGGATATTGTTCAAGAGCATCTTCAGCATCTTTTGAAAATCGCTTTAAAGGATGATCATCTCGTCTGCAAGATTTTTCCATAAAGTAACGGACAAGTGGCATTATATCTTCGGGTCTTTCCCGCAGCGGCGGAATATTAATTCGTATCGTGTCTAAGCGATAAAAGAGATCTTCACGAAATCTTTTTGCTGCAACTTCTTTCTCTAAATTTTTATTTGTGGCGGCAATTATCCTAACATCAATATCGATTTCATTCTGTCCGCCAACTCTCCTTATCTTTTTCTCTTCTGACATTCTCAATAATTTTACTTGAAGTGAATGATCTAAATCGCCAATCTCATCGAAAAAAAATGTACCGGAGTTCGCAAATTCTAAAAGTCCAAGTTTAGTTTTTACAGCACCAGTAAATGCACCGCGCTCGTGACCGAACAATTCACTTTCAAAAAGTTCTGGCGGAAGTGTTCCACAATTAATAGGGACAAAGGGATTCTTATTCCTTGGGCTCAAGTTATGGATAGCACGAGCGAATAATTCTTTTCCTGTACCGCTTTCGCCTGTTAATAAGATGGTCATAGATTCTGAAGCAGTTCTTTTTACAATTTTTATTAATTCATCAATCTTTTTGCTTCTATAAACAATCCCTTCAACTTTTCGTGGGTTGTTTTCATCCTCATTAATTTCGGTTTTATTATTTGCTGTTTCACTAAGCGCGTTATCAATGCAGGAAAATAATTTAGTTGAAGTAAAAGGTTTCTCTAAAAAATCGAAAGCACCATCTTTGATAGCTTCTACACTTGCCTCGATTGTTCCATAGCCCGAAATTATAAGTACTTTAGATTCAGGAAAACTTTTTATGGCTGCTCTAAGAATATCAAGCCCCGTAACGTCTTTCATTTTCAAATCAGTAATTACCAGGTCAAAATATTTTGTTTGAACAATTTCTAAAGCATGAATGGAATTATTAATAAGTGTTAACTTATAATCGGGTTTATGAGAAAGAATCTTTCTCAAACTCGTTAGCATTTCTTCTTCATCATCTATTATTAAAATTTCAGGCATCGAGTTTCCTATTTATTTTAAAATTTATCGAAAACTTAGCACCATTATTTAAGTCAGAAGAACAGGTTATTTTGGCATCGTGTTTATCACAGATCTTTTTTACAATATAAAGACCTAACCCAGTCCCTTTCTCATTAGTCTTTGTAGTATAGAAAGGTGAGAAGATTTGATCTATATTTTCTGGAGCTATACCAGTCCCATTATCACTGAAACAAATTTTGGCTTCGTAGTTTTCAATTACAATTTCAGTAGTTATCTCAATCGTTCCCTTTTCCGATAAAAAGTCAAGTGAATTTAGAATGAGATTAGTAAATGCTTCTTGCCACATCATTGCATTACCATAAATTACTAAAGGGTTAGCTTCAAAATGTTTGATAATATGAGCTTGTTTTTTTTTAATCAGTGGTTGTAGTAAGGCAATACAGTTTTCAACAATCTTTACAAGATCTACTGATTGATCTTTTTGAATAGTTCGTTTACTATGTTTTAAAATATTTCCTGTAATAAGATTTATGTTCTTTATCTGATCCAGAATAACAATCAAATCTTCTTTGTAATATCCTAAATTTTCTTTCTGTTGAAGTTCTAACAGAAGAAAATCTACACGTGACATTATAATTGCAGCGTAGTTATTTATTTCGTGTGCTGTTTCAGAAGTTAATTCACCAATACTTACCAGCTTATCCGTGTGCTGTAATTGTTCAAGATGCATTTCCTCCAAACGGTTTCTTGATGAATTAAGATTTTTAATCATTGAATTAAAATGTCTATTCAACTTTCCAAATTCGTCAGGTTTGCTTTCGTCTAATTGAATTGATAGACTTCCGTGCTCTACTTCATCAAGTGCAAAAATAAATTTATTGATTGGTTTGTTAATGAAATTATTGAAGATTATGAGCAGACCAAAAATTAGTATGAGAATTATTCCAATTCCAACATAAAGTATATTATTTAACCCCGAGCTAAATTGTGATTCGGCTGAGGTAAGATCTGTATGTATATCGATGTATGCGATTACCTTTTTATTACCATGACAGCTCTGGCAAAACTTATCATTGCGTATAGGTTCGGACGCGGTATAAAACCTGCCCTTTTTTATATATGTAATTTCCCATTTAGGATCTTCTTCAAACTTTGGATGATTCGGATCGAAGTCTGAAAATTTTTTTCCTGTTTCATTTTTGGTGGAAGAAAATAAAATTTTATCGGACGAATCATATAATCTGAAATACTTTATACTTTTATTCAACGAAATCCCATCAACAATTTCTTGAACATCGGCATGCATACCTTTTTCCATAACCTGATACAAACTGTAATGAATCATATCCAGGCTGGTTTGTATTAAGGCTCTGGAACGTTGGTCAAAATTTCTATCCAACTGATTAATTAAATAGAGCATTGGAATCCCGACACTTAACGTAATAAATAAAGTAGAGAGAAATATAAATTTTATTCTTACCGAGCGAAGCATTTGTTTTGCTGCATATTTAAAGAAAGGAATCCGACTTCAAAATTTATCATATAAGATACTGTTTGGTAAATATTAAAATATATTCAGGTCAAAACTATATAAATAGAGTGAATTAATGAACGAAGGTGAAAATTGATTTACACCAGTGATTAAATTATTGAAAATGAGATAAGGTTAAAAGATTATTTAAATGGTGATTGAAAACATTAATACTATCTCATCAAAGTCTCACCGGGACAAAAATATGACAGTAAAAGAAAATAAAAATTTATATGACTAATAAAATTAAAATGTAATCATCGATAATACTCGCATAATCAAATTATTTTTAAGCGGCAATCTTTGATCGTTCATAAAACAAAATTCTGTTTCGCTGGTATAAAAATTGCCATTATCGATAGTATGAAAATGTTACTTCTATCTAACGACGCTGCTCTAATAGAGGAAATCAAAGGGATAAGCTTACATCTTGAGAATGAAATATATACAGACTCATCTTCGACTGACCCATTGGATGTACATTCCGCAGTTCATAAAATCTATCCGTCCTTCGTAATACTTGATGATGATTTTCTTAAACCTAATTCTGCACGAATCATCAGGTCATTAAAAGATATAAATAACGAGTTGGGAATTATTTTTATTACATCCGATGAAAGCTTAGAACTTGGGAGAGAGATCAGTCAACTCGGCGTTCATTATTATGCTTTAAAGCCAGTCAGTAATAACGAGTTGCAACAAGCATTACATTCGGCTAGCAAAACTGTAAGGATAAACAATTAAAATTTTAAAGGAGGCGATAACTTAGAAACAGACAAGTACTATTTCAAAACTATTTTAAATAATAATTTTATAAACTTTATATAAGGAATTACTATGAGGCGTTTTTATTTATTTTCGTTCTGTTGTTGTCTTTTCATTCCTGGATTACTTTATTCACAAAATCGTTGTGCTTTGTGCCATTCAGGTGGGGTAGATAATAATTATACTACCTGGCTTCTAACCAATCACGCAAATACGCAAAAGAATGCACCTGAACTTGCAGGAGATATTGGGCATTCCCCGGTAGAGCAAATAGCAGATGAAGACTGTATTTCCTGCCACGGACCAAAATCGGTTTCTGCTAACGGAGGAATGACTGAAGCAGAAGCGCTGGGTTACTTTTATACTACTGCCACAGAGAGCGGGATAGCACCTAATGGAAAACCTTATGACGTAGGAGATTTCTATCCAGGAACAGTTAATCAACATCAATCGGAGTGGCCGAATATTAACTGCCAAACGTGCCATGATTATGACACAACCGCAACCAGTATGCCAAGCCTAAAACTGGCATTATTCGATTCTCATTATATCAATCCAGTTACAGGTAAACAAGGCGTTGAAAAACCAGTTAACTTACCTCACGAGCTTTGCGGACAATGTCATGGGAGTTTACATCCCGCGAATCAACTTACGGATGATACATTTTTGGGAGGTAATTATTATGAGTGGTCTAAGTGGGCTGCACAAAATCCAACTACTGCCGGTAATTGGAAAGGGACTAACCATCTAGACGAAGACGGATGGAAATTTAGTAAACATAGTAATACACAGGATGACGCAGCAGTTGAGCTGAGCGAAGCGCGTGTTGGACAGACTCCGGATGATTTAATTAATGGGTCCGATCCAGAAAATTGCATTGGATGCCATGCCCCAACGGCAGTTGAAACCAATGGTGGAATGAGTGAGGTAGATGCTTTAAATTATTTCTTTACAACTACTGATGGAAAGTTTACTGCAAATACAATTGGCAAGAATACTTCTGAATGGCCGAATGTAGATTGTGTTTCTTGTCATGACCCGCATAATGGACAACTTTCATATTACAATTCTGCTACTAAGAAACATGTTCCTATGAGTAGTTCTGATGAACTTTGCGGGCAATGTCACGGCAATCTGCGTTTTCCTGCCACAGATCATTTAAGCTATAATATTATACAAGGCACAGGTGGAATGGGTGTTCAGGATCAAAAGACAATGCCGGGAGCTACCTGCGTTAATTGTCATATGGCTGAAGATATTACTACTTGGCCGGGAGAACATCATTTTAATCAATACATGACGCACGGACATACTTGGCAGGTTATTGTAAATGGCGGAGACAAAAGCCATCATCCAGAAAACCATCCGGAGTGGACAGGCTGGAGTATGGGCGCTATAGCTGGAGATATGGCTGACCACGGCGACGGAGCTGGGAATGGAGATGCACCACATGTTGCATCTTGTACAACGTGTCATTCATATATGAATGCAGATGTAGTTCGATTAAATGTTAAAAGTATGCAGGATGAATTTGCTAAATTGGATTCTATTGCCAATTTAAAAGTCGCTGATGCTGAAAACTTTTTAACAGGTAGCAGCGATTCAGTCAAAATTCACATGCTGCAAGAAGCACAGTTTAATCTCGCATTTGCGGAAGGTGACGAGAGCGGTGGCGTTCACAATCCTAAATACACAAAGGCACTGCTAAATGATGCAATCAGTAAAGCAAATTTGATTGTTACTGGAGTTTCTAACGACATGATTCGTCCCTTAGTCTTTAATTTGTCACAAAATTACCCCAATCCATTTAATCCAAGTACAGAAATTAATTTTACAATTCCGCACAATGGTTATGTAACTCTAAAAATATATGATTTACTTGGAAGAGAATTGGCAGTTCTAGTTAATGAATATAAAAATGAAGGGATTTACTCGGTAGATTTTAATGATGGCATTAATGTTAAAGGGTTATCGAGTGGTGTATATATTTATCAATTAAAGGAAGATAAATTTATTCAAACTAAAAAAATGGTACTTCTAAAGTAAATATCAAGAATTGAAATTTTTATCGCCTTTACTCCCAAGTAAGACAATAAATTGATAGAGCCGCCCGAATATTTTTTTGAGCGGCTTTTTATTTATCTATTTCAACGAAGCATTAATCAGATATTATTTTAGATTCTATTCTTAGTTCGTCATTCAGTTTTTCACAGTATAACTATCTTTTCCCATCATAAACATATCTTAAAAATTCTTCACGAACATTGTGGTTTAAAAATTTTCCGTGATAACTTGATGAAACAGTGGAGCTGTTCACATCCTGTACGCCTCGTGAAGCAACACATAAATGATCGGCATCAATAATTACCGCAACATCTTCAGTTTGGAGCATTGTTTTTAGTTCATTAGCAATTTGTACTGTTAATCTTTCCTGAACCTGCGGGCGTTTAGAAAAATACTGAACCATTCTATTTATCTTGGATAATCCTACAACTTTACCGCTTGAAAAATATGCAATGTGTGCTTTGCCTATTATCGGAACAAAATGATGTTCGCACAATGAGTAAATAGAGACGTTTTTCTCAACAAGCATCTCGCTAAACTTATATTTGTTATCAAACAATGTAACTGCCGGTTTGTTTTGTGGATTTAGTCCACTGAAAGTTTCCTTAACATACATCTTTGCAACTCTGCGTGGAGTATCTTTTAAACTGTCATCTGTTAAATCGAGTCCCAGCACTTCCATAATTTCTTTAAACTTCTTTTCAATTAATTCAATCTTTAAATCATCATCAATTTCAAAAGCATCACTGCGAATCGGAGTTTCAATTGAACTTAGAAAATGATTGTGATCATCCTCTTCAAATTCTGCTAATCTTACCGGACCTTCTTTCATACTGCTAATCCTTTTTTTGAATATAAACACATAACCAAATGTTTTTAATAAAGGTTCCATTTAACAAAAGCGTACTAATATTTTTTGATTAAATATTGATAATAGGAAAGACTTATGAGTTTGATCACGAACTGATTAATAAAATTGAATTTTTACTTCGATTTGTTTATTTATGTATGTGATTTGAGAACACTATTTAATTAAAGAAATGATCAACAAAGAAAAAATAGATTTAGCCACAGAATATTTTAATAAAGCTTATAAGTTTCATATGAGCGGCAATATCAAAGAAGCTATTGAAGCTTACAAAAAATCAATTGGATTTTATCCTACACCAAAAGCTCATACTTTTTTGGGATGGGCATTTAGTCTTAATGGTAAATTTGAAGAAGCTATTGATGAATGTAAAATCGCAATCGATCTCGATCCTGATTATGGAAATCCGTACAACGATATAGGATCATACTTAATTAATCTGGGCAAGTACGATGAAGCAATTTACTGGCTTCAACAAGCAATTAAAGCTGGGGATTATGAACCGAGGCATTTTCCATATTATAATCTTGGAAGAATTTATGAAAAGAAGGGTGAATGGTATACAGCGTTAAACTATTATTCTAATGCTTTGAAATTTAATCCTGACTATGAACTTGCAAAGAATGCGTTTGTTAGATTAACTGCAATGATGAATTAGTTTATAACTTAAACTTTTAAAAAATTACTTGAGTTGTCATTCCGGACTGGAACCGGGATCCATTTTTTTAGAATCACTATCTATTATATCTCATATTCTAATTGTAAAACTATCCAGTGATTGTTAAATTGCCTGCCAGATAATCGAATTTATTTTATAATGTTATTAATCCAATCCGAGAATAAATGAAAGTAAGCGAACTACTAAAACCAGAATTTATTATTTCCGATTTAAAGGGCGAATCAAAAGAAGAAATAATTAATGAATTAATTGATCTCTTTAAAAATGATCCGCGTGTTGAAGATATTGAAAAAGTTAGATCTGCTGTTCTTGATCGTGAAAAAGTTATGTCAACAGGTGTAGGAAAAGGATTTGCAATTCCTCACGGAAAAACAAATGCTGTAAAAGAAATTATTGGGGCTTTTGGTAAAATAAAAGAAGGAATTGATTATCAATCACTTGATGGAAATCCTGTTCAACTTGTTTTCCTTCTAGTAGGAAAAGATAATCTCATCAGCACACATATAAAATTGCTTAGCAGAATTTCCCGGTTGATGAATAAAGATGATTTTAGGCATCGCCTTACAGAAGCACAAAACGCAGAAGAAATTGTTCAACTTTTTAGCGATGAAGAGGAACATTTTTTAGAATTGTAATCTGTTAGGTTTGTCATTCCGAATTTATTTCGGAATCTTCTTAATATTAGTAAGAAGCTCTCACAAGGCAGTTTTTGTATGTCATTCCCGTGAAAACGGGAATCCAAAATATCTAAAATAAAATGGATTCCCACTTCTGCCTACCGCAGGCAGGTCCGTGGGAATGACAATTCAATACTTTTTTTTTGAGGCAACCTTGAAATTTTACATTTCCATACTCATTAAAATATTAAAAAATGATTAAAGCAATAACAGGAACAAAAGATATTCTTCCCTCAGAAATTTCTAAGTGGCAGTATCTTGAAAAACTTTTAAGAGATACGTTTCAATTATTTAACTACAAAGAAATTCGTACTCCCATTTTTGAAGAGACCGCACTGTTTGCTCGTGGTATTGGCGAAGAGACTGATATCGTTAGCAAAGAGATGTACACTTTTAAAGATAGAAGTGAAACAAGTATAACTCTGCGTCCGGAAAATACCGCTGGAGTTGTTCGGTCATTTATTGAGCAATCACTTGGGGCACAGCAATCTTTAAATAAACTTTACTACATCGGACCAATGTTCAGACAGGAAAGACCGCAAGCAGGAAGACTGAGACAATTTCATCAGTTTGGTGCTGAGGCACTTGGAAGCACTTCACCGCTGCTTGATGCTGAAATGATTCAGGTTGCATATCGTATCTTAAAAAATCTTGGTTTGAAAAATTTAGTAGTTAAGATTAATTCTTTAGGAATTCCTGAAGTAAGAGAAAATTATAAAAATGTTCTGCGCGATTTTCTAAATGATAAGAAAAATAATCTTTCCGAAGAAAGCAGAAAAAGATTTGATACAAATATTTTAAGAATATTTGACAGCAAAATTGAAGTCGATCAGCAGATAATGAAAGATGCACCCTTGTTGATTGATCATTTAGATGAGCAAAGTAAAAATGATTTTGATGTCGTAAAAAGTTTTTTGACAAAAGTCGGTATTCCATTTGAAGTTGATCCTGCACTTGTACGCGGGTTGGATTACTATACTAAAACTACTTTTGAAATTGTAAGCGGAAGCGTTGGATCCCAAAGTGCATTGTGCGGCGGTGGAAGATATGATTTATTGGTTCAGGAGCTTGGTGGAAAATTTACCCCAGGTATTGGCTTTGCTGCAGGCATGGAAAGAATTTTACTCGCCTGCGAAAATGAAAAATCACTAAATCTATCTCCAGATTCAATCGATGTTTATTTGATACGTGTAGATTCAAAATCTGATGAACAACTTGAACTTGATCTTAAACCTGAACTCGATTTAGCAGTTGCAAAATTAGCTTCGATGTTACGAAGGGAAAATTTAATTTGTGATTACGACTATCTAAACAGAAGCGTTAAAGCACAAATGCGCGAAGCAAATAAATACAATGCAAAGTTTGTTGTGTTTGTCGGTGGTGATGAATTTAAGAATGGTGAATTGAATTTGAAAAATCTTTCTAATGGCGAACAGCAATTAATTAAAATAGATGATTTTGAAAAACTTAAATCAATTATAAAAAGCTAATGGCATTAAAAAAACCAAAAGAAGTTCCGCAAATTCCCAAAGCACGGGAAAAGAAAATTGATAAACTTAAAAAAGCTACCCCTGCTAAAAAAAAAACAGAAATTGAGTTTAACTGTATAATTTATTTCCATAAAGACGGGGTAAACGGAAAGCAGAAATACAGACTTGAAGTTGAAACGATTAAAATATTTTCCTTCCTCAACTATAAAATAACAGCCCAGGCACGCAAAGAAAAAAATGTAATCGATATAAGTTTACTCGGTTTAACTGCATTGAACGATTATATGGCAAAAGTACAGCCGGCAAATATTGAAATTGATTTTGAAGATTTGTTCGGTGAGTTTACGGTTAATATTATTAAACTGGATGGAAGCATTAACAGCGCACTTGTAAACTTTAACATCTTCAAAAAAGAAATTGAAATAATAAAAGAATTCTTACCGGAGAAAAAAAACAACAGTAAATTCTGCACTTTCGAAATTGATAAAAGTAAATTCACTTTTTCTAAGGAATACAGCAAGTGAGTCTGATTATTGGACGCAAACCAGTATTAGAAGCACTTAATTCTGATGAAGAAGTTTCGCAGGTTTTTATTTTGTCCGGACAAGTGGGTGGGATCATAGATGTGATTAGAGTTGCAGCAAAGAAAAAGGGAATTAAAGTAAATCAGGTTCCTTTTGAAAAATTCAGACAGATAACGCAAAGTAAGATTGCACAGGGTGTGGCAGCTTCAAAATCCGAACAAAAATTCTATTCACTTCACGAATTAATAGAAATATCAAAATTAAAATATACAAAAGCCCTCTCCTTAGGAGAGGGTTTGGGTGAGGCTTTTCCTCTTCTATTAATATTAGATTCAATTCAGGATACACACAACGTTGGTGCAATTTTGCGAAGTGCAGATTGTAGCGGTGTTGATGGAATTATTATTACAAAAAATAATTCAGCTCCGATAAATGAAACTGTAGTTAAAACATCTGCCGGTGCAAGTGAGCATGTTAAGATTACTCTAATAAATAATCTTGCACAAACGATAGATGAACTAAAGCAAAATGGTTTCTGGATAATTGGTTCATACTTAGAAGGAGCAAAAGATTACACAAAAGTTGATTACAAAATTCCCATTGCTATAATAGTTGGCAACGAAGAAAAAGGAATAAGAAAACTTACCGCAGATAAATGCGATCATCTCGTCCGCATTCCGATGAAGGGAAAAATCCAATCGCTAAACGTTTCTGTTGCAACGGGTGTACTGCTTTTTGAAATTTTAAGACAAAGACAAACTTGATTAATTAAGAATTCAGATAAATTTCCCAAAATTAGATTATTTTTTTTATATTAATTAAAATTAAGATCAATAGTTTATAACTAACCTTTTATTCAACTTTTTTTGTAAGAAACAATCATCATTTATAAAAACATTTTATCAATCCATTAATGATTAGTAAATATTTTTACTAATTTTGTTATGAATTTTGTGATGAGAGTTTATGTTCAAAAAACTAATAAACGAAATTAAAACTCGTAAAATTCCAAAGTGGATTACAATTCACCTTAGCACTTCCTTAACCACTATCGGCGCAATTAATCTTATTGGATCCAAATATAATTTTCCACCTGAAATTTTTGATCTTGCTTTCATTATCGCTGTGTGCGGATTGCCTATTACAATGGTATTTGCGTGGTTTCATTCTGCTCATCAAAATCAAAAATTTAAAAGCGGTGAAATTGTATTCTATGCCGCAATGTTTGCTATTATGCTTTCCCTTGTAGTTAACAGACTTTTTTTGTTATCGGAAAATGTTATTGAGTTTGAAGAAAAATCTATAGCGGTTCTTCCGTTCAAAAATTTTAGTGATTCTAAAGAAGATGAATATTTTTCTGATGGTGTTACAGAAGATATACTTACTCAGCTTTCCAAAGTACATTCACTTAAAGTAATTTCCCGAACCTCTGTTATGAAGTATAAAGATTCAAAAAAAAATATCAGAGAAATTGCAAAAGAACTCGAAGTTGAATCAATTCTTGAAGGAAGTGTTAGAAGATCAAACGGACGTGTTAGAATTGTTGGTCAGCTTATCGATGCACAATCTGATAAACATATTTGGGCAGATACTTACGATAGAGAACTTAAAGATATATTTGAAATTCAAAGTGAAGTTGCAAAAAAAATAACTGATGCTTTAATGGTTACCCTCACAAAAAATGAAAAAGAAAGAATTGAAAAAAAATATACAAACAATATCGATGCATACACCTACTATTTAAAGGGTCGCGATTACCTGAATAGATTAACTCCTGATGATGTTGATATTTCTGTACAATTTTTTAAAAAAGCAATAGCTATCGATTTAAATTATTCATTAGCATACGCCGGACTTGGAGAAGCGTTTGCGCAGAAGTTCCGCGCGTTTGGTATGGGCGATGAATGGTCTGATTCTTCAAGACTGATGAGTGAAAAGGCGATTGATCTTGATCCGGATATTGCCGAACCTTACGTTGCTCTTGGTCTTAATTTATTCTACTCGGGTAAACTTCGGTTAGCACTTAAGCAATATCTTAAAGCGGTAGATCTCAATCCAAATTCTAAAGCAGTGGTGGATGTTGGACAGGTTTATTATCTATTAGGAAATTATGTTGAAGCAATTCCCTGGTTGAAGAAAGCTATTGAGATAGATCCAACGAGATGGATGGGATATAGAAATTTGGGGTTTGTTTATTACAGTCTTGGAAGATTTAGTGAAGCTGAAAAATTGTTTTATAAAGTATTGGAATTGATGCCTGAACATACTTATGTGCTAAAAGATTTAACTGATATGTATATTGTTACAAAGCAATATGCAAAAGCTGATTCATTATTATTAAATTATTTAAAGAAAGAATCTGAAAATCCCAGAGTATTATTCTGTCTGGGTGAAATGAACCTATTCAAAGGAGATTTATCGGAAGCAAAAAAATATTTTGAAAAAGTAATATCGATTACAACTATTGAGTATGGACCTGCAGTTGAGTACGGTTATGTTTTATTTAAAGAAAAAAATATTAAAGTAACGCAAAAAATATTTGATGTATTAATTAAAATTGATGAATCAGAAATAAAGAAAGGAATGGAAAATCATAATTATCCTTATGAGCTGGCAAGGATATATTCTATTCTTAATAAAAAAGATAAAGCTATCGATGCGTTGCAAATTGCTATAATGAACGGCTGGAAATATTATTTGTTTACTATGGCTGACCCGCTTTTAGAAAATATTAAAGATGAAGCTCGTTTTAAGTTTATGATGAATAATGTGAAAGTTGATCTTGAACAAATGAAAAAGAAAATAATGGAAACTCATTCCAATTAATAAAAGCTAGATTATTTTTTAATTATAAAGAAACTAATATGAAAAAGTATTTATTTTTCTTAATACTAACTGCTACAGTATATGCCCAAAATTTTCCTGATAGCCAGACTGATGGAAAATTTTATGAAGTAAATGGCGCAAAAATCTGGGTTGTTAGTTTTGGCAATGGCGAACCATTATTTTTTATTGCTGGTGGTCCGGGGGATGCACACACTTATCTCAGAGCATTTGATTCTCTTTCTACAACTAACACTTTAGTTTACTTTGATGCTTTCGGAAGAGGTAAATCTGATACAGCAAAAAATGTAACTGAGTATTCTTTGGAAAGAGATATCGAAGATTTGGAAGGACTGCGTACCGCTATGGGTTTTTCTTCAATTAATATTCTTGGGCATTCTTATGGGGGAGTTGTTGCTCAAGGATATGCAATTAAATATCCTGAAAATGTCTCCCATCTAATCCTTGCAAATACTTTTCACAGTTATCTTATGTGGCAGGAAAATGATGATAATTCCAATCACGAAATAAAAACAAATTATCCTGAAGTTTGGGAAGAACTAATGAAAGTAAGAGAGCAAGGAGCCGTTTCAAGCGATCCGATTCATAGGGAAATTTACAGTCGTGTACCATATGGATTTTTATATGCATACAATCCTGAAAATTTTAAAAGAAGCGGAAGAAAACCTTATCCAAATTCCAATAACTCAAAATTATATTATCAAATGGTTGGTAAAGATGGAGACTTTATTGTAGGTAATGATATTGGCAATTTTGATTTCAGAAAACAATTAAAAGATTTAAGGATGCCAATTCTTATTTATGCCGGTAGATATGATCGCGTTGCGGTTCCGTGGATGGAAGTACAGTACAAAGATTATTGTCCACAAGCCAAGTTTGTGATATTGGAGCATAGCGGTCATAATCCTCAAGTTGAAGAACCGGCAGCAACAATTAAACTGATTAGAGAGTTCTTAAGTCAGTAATTTTTTATATTTGATATACGGTTTGTATTTACTTTTTTTACGGAGACTTAAAATGATCAAAAAAATAATTCCTGCAGTTAGAACTGAAAACATTACTTATGCCGTAAGAGATATTGTAGTTCTTGCAAATCAAGTTGCAAAAACGGGAAAAGAAATGCTGTACTTAAATATTGGCGATCCCAATCTATATGATTTTGTTCCACCTAAACATCTTGTGGATGCAACTTACCAAGCGATGTTAAAAAACTTAAATGGTTATGCACCTTCATCAGGAATTAAAGAAGCTGTTGATGCAATCGAGAGAGAAGCAGAGAGAAAAGGCATAGCAAACGTTCACGATATTTTTGTTACAACCGGCGCAAGTGAAGCAATTGATATTTGTTTAACGGCACTTGTAAACGATGGTGAAAATGTTTTAACACCAACTCCGGGTTACCCGCTTTATACTGCAATTGCAAGTAAACTGCAGTTGATGGAAAATCCATATTACCTTGATGAATCAAATGGCTGGCTGCCTGATATTGAAGATATAAAATCAAAAATTAATGATAAGACAAAAGCTATTGTCCTTATCAATCCAAATAACCCTACCGGTTCGCTTTATACAAAAGAAAATTTACAGCAAATTGTTGATTTAGCACTTGAGCATAATCTTGTAATCTTTGCTGATGAAATTTATGACAAGCTTTTGTTTGATGGAAAGAAACACATTTCAATTGCATCATTAAATAAAGATGTTTCCTGTATTACCTTTGGCGGATTATCAAAAAATTATATGGTTCCAGGTTTCCGTATTGGTTGGGGAATTGTTAGCGGAAGAAAAGAAGTTCTATCTGATTTTATTGAAGCTGTTAACAAAATTCTTCGTGCAAGATTATCTGCTAATCATCCAGAACAATATGGCATAAAACCTTCACTCGAAGGTAATCATGATCATCTAACTGAGGCAATGAAAAAACTTACACGACGCAGAGATTTAACAGTTGAAATGTTAAATGCTATTCCGGGAATTAGCTGTGTAAAACCTGAAGGCGCATTTTATGCTTTTCCAAAATTGGAAATGAAGCAACCCGATGCACATTTTGTAGGCGAGTTAATTCGTGAGACCGGAGTTGTAATCGTTCCGGGCAGTGGATTCGGACAGGTTCCAGGCACTCATCATTTTAGAGTTGTGTTTTTACCAAATGAACAAATTCTTGAAAAGGCTTACAAAGCTATTGGTGAGTTTTTTGTAAAGTATCAGGAGAAATTTGCTGGTTTGGTGGAAGTTTAAAAAGTTAAACAATATGCTTAAATCGGAAAAAATAAGTTTTTAAATTTTTAGAAAATTAAAATAATGACTAACATTAAACTTTTTGAAAGCAAAAAGATCCGAACTGAATGGAGTGAAGCTGAGCAAAAATGGTATTTTGCTATAATAGACATTATTGAAATTCTAACCGAAAGCCTTAATCCAAGAAGATATTGGAGTGATCTTAAAAGAAAACTTAATGCCGAAGGATTTGTTCAGTTGTACGAAATTATCGTACAACTGAAAATGATTTCATCAGACGGAAAAAAATACACTACAGATTGTGCAGATGCAAAAGCACTTTTAAGAATTATTCAATCTATTCCATCACCTAAAGCAGAACCTTTTAAGCAATGGTTGGCAAAAGTTGGTTCTGATAGATTAGCAGAAATTGAAAATCCAGAATTGGCAGCACAGCGGATGAGGGAACTTTATAAACAAAAGGGTTATTCTGATGATTGGATTGAAAAGCGAATGCGTAGCATTGCGATCCGTGAAGAATTGACAGAAGAATGGAAAAATAGAGGAGTAAAAGAACGAATTGAATATTCTATTTTAACTGCTGAAATCTCAAAAGCTACATTTGGTTTGACACCTTCTCAGTACAAAAAAATTAAGGGATTAAGAAGCCAGAATCTTAGAGATCATATGACTGATCTTGAATTGATTTTTTCAATGTTAGGGGAAGCATCAACAACAAAATTGACAAGAGCCAAAAATGCCAAAGGTTTTTTGGAGAATAAAGTAGTTGCAAGAATTGGAGGAAAGATAGCAGGGCACGCTTTGAATGAATTAGAGAAAGAAAGCGGCGAAAAGATAATTACATCTGAAAATTATTTGCCTGAATCAAAAAGAAAGAAAGAATTAAATTCTGGGAAAGGAAGAAGGATATAGCGGGTAACAAATGAAAAGCGTTTGGAAGAAGCTAAATGCTATTCCTGGAATTTCTTGCGTTAAACCGGAATGCGCATTTTATGCTTTTCCAAAATTGGATATGAAACAACCGGATGCACATTTTGTCGCTGAGTTGATTCGAGAAACCGGAGTTGTAATTGTTCCCGACAGCGGATTTGGACAGGTTCCAGGCACTCATCATTTTAGAGTTGTCTTTTTACCGAACGAACAGATTCTTACCAAAGCTTATAAAGCTATAGGTGAATTTTTTGTTAAGTACCAGGAAAAATATCCTGATCTCGTGGAGGTTTAAAGCATAGAAAATGGTACGCTGATCTTTATGATCGCTTAAGATCAGTTAAGATCATAATTAATCTTAATAATCAGTGTACTATTGTTTTATTTTCCTATTTCACTTTTCTTGATTGGCTAAACCTCTTTATCTATATTTGGCGTCATTAAATTCATTATTAATAGACAGAAACTGTGGATAATTGTAAAGTAACGACTCTCTCAAATGGTGTAAAGATTGTATCGGAATTCATTCCTTATTTAAAATCATTTTCGCTGGGATTTTGGTTTAATATTGGTGCGCGCGATGAAAATTTACGCAATAATGGAATTTCACATTTTATCGAGCATATGCTGTTTAAGGGTACCAAAACCCGTTCTGCAAAACAAATCTCTGATGAAATTGAATCGTATGGCGGCTACTTAAACGCTTTCACTTCTAAAGAACAAACTTGCTATTACGGCAGAGGTTTATCAGAAAATTTTAAGAAAACTTTTGTTGTCCTTTCAGACATGATTCAAAATCCTTCGTTTAAAGATTCTCATATTAAAAAAGAAGCAGGCGTTGTAATTGATGAGCTAAAAGATATCGATGATAATCCGGAAGAATTAATATTTGATAAGTTTGAAGAATCAATTTTTAATGGGCATAGTTTAAGCTATCCGATTATCGGAACTGAAAAAAATATCCTTTCTTACAATTCAAATATTCTTCATCAGTTTCATAAAGCAAATTATCGTTCGGATAATTTATTGATTTCAGTATCCGGCGCAATTCATCACGAAGAAGCGGTAGCACTTGCAGAAAAATATTTTAAGGTAAAACGTACGGCATCAAACCAAAAAAGAAAAAACTTTGTGAAGCAGATAGTTAGTGAAGTAAATGTTGAAAAAGAAATCCAGCAGGTTCATTCAATTGTAGGCAGAACGACTTATGGATTTAATGACCCAAGAAGACATAAATTAAAAGTTCTTTCTACTTTGCTTGGCGATGGAAGTTCATCAAGATTGTTTCAGGCTGTTAGAGAAAAACTTGGAATGACTTATCAGATAAATACTTTTTTGAATTCTTATTTAGATGTTTCTGCATTTGGAGTTTATTACTCAACAAATGATAAGCAAGCAGGTAAGGTGAGCGAAATTGTTCATCGCGAATTTAGCAAGTTGAGAAACTTTGAAGTAAAACCAAAAGAACTAAAACGAGTTAAAGAGTACATCAAAGGCAACACGCTTATGAGCCTTGAAAGCACAACTAACAGAATGATAAGATTAGCAAACTCGCTCTTACATTACGGCAAGATTGTTCCGATTGAAGATATATTAATTAAAATTGATTCTGTTACTTCAGAAGATATTCAAAAGTTATCCAACGAAGTTTTAAATGAATCAACACTCAGTAAAATAATTATTTGTTCAAAAGATAATTCAATTAAAAAAGCAGCTTAAGTTTAAAGTTAAAAATTCAGAGTAGTTTATGCCGAAATTTAATATTGATGGAAAAGAAATAGAGTTCAAACCCGGTCAAACCATTATTGAAGCAGCAAGAGAAAATGGAATTGAAATTCCACATTTTTGCTGGCATCCAAAATTATCTGTCTCAGGTAATTGCAGAATGTGTTTGGTTGAAGTTGAAAAAATGCCAAAACTTGTTATCGCTTGTTCAACTATCGCCGCAGAAGGAATGGTTGTTCATACTGAATCAGATAAATCAATTTCTGCACGCAATGCAGTGATGGAATTTTTCCTAATCAATCATCCACTTGATTGTCCGATATGTGATGAAGCAGGTGAGTGCAAATTACAAGATTACGCTTATCAGCACAGTGTTGGTGAGAGTAGATTTGTTGAAAATAAAAATCTAAAAGATAAACGCGTTGAGCTAGGACCGAATGTAATGTTTGATGGAGACAGATGTATTTCTTGCTCACGCTGCATACGTTTTTGTGATGAAATTGCAAAAGATCCTGAGCTAACTTTTGTTAAAAGAGGTGATAGAGTTACCATAACAACTTTTCCCGGTGAGCAGCTTGATAATCCTTATGCTATGAATGTTGTTGATATCTGTCCGGTTGGTGCACTTACAAATCGTGATTTTAGATTTAAAGCACGTGTTTGGGATATGTCCCACACAAATACAATTTGTAATGGATGCGCACGCGGATGCAACATAGAAGTTTGGACAAGAAATAATCAAGTTCTAAGATTAGTTCCAAGACACAATGAAGAAGTGAACAGTTATTGGATGTGCGATCACGGAAGATTGAATACATTTAAATTTGTGAATGCCGGTGATCGGGTTGATGGTCCGCATTTACGAGTTGAAGGAAGCCTAATCAGAGTTGGCTGGGATGAAGCTTTTGCAAAAGCAGCTTCAAGATTAAAATCTTTTGGCAAAGATGAAATTGCAGTCCTCGGTTCAGCTTATGCCACTGTAGAAGATAATTTTATCGCAGCAAAATTTGCAAAATCAGTTTTGGGAACCGGACATCTGGATTTTGTCCGCCACATCGATCCATCTTTTGGAGATGAAATTTTAAGGAACGAAGATGTTACTCCAAACTCAAAAGGTACTGAGTTAGCTGGTGTTACTCCCTCTAAAAATGGTTTATATTATAATGGAATTATTAAAGCTATCCGCGAAGGAAAGATAAAAGCTCTTTACATTTTGGAAGAGGATATTTTAAATGATAATCCCGAATTAGAAAATGTTCTTGCAAAACTCGACTTACTGATAATCAATGCAACTAATTTTAATAAAACATCTGCACTTGCAGATATAGTTTTTCCGGCGGCAACTTACGCAGAAAAAAACGGAACGTTTGTAAACTTTGTTGGAAGAGCACAAAGAATTCGTCCAGCTATTGCAACAATTGATGTTGATCGTGCACTTGAAGGAATGTCTATGAGTCGTTTGGATAAGTTCGGTACGAAGTACGATCGCTGGGCGCAAGGAAAACATTATGATGCAAGATCAAGCTGGAAGATATTAACTGGATTAGCTTCTGCAATGGGTCACAAATTAAAATACAATATGGCGGAAGAAGTTTTTTATGATATATCAAATTCAATCGAAGCATTTAAAGGATTGGATTACGATCAACTTGGTGAACTTGGTACACAATTGAAATCAGTAAATTCAAAATCTACTATTAAAATTTAGGTTAGAAGGAATTTAAAATTAATGAACCCAATGGAAAATATTTTGTGGGCAATCATAAGCTTCTACAATTTTTTGTTGCTAAGAATTGTAATTGTACTCGTGTTAATGTTTTTAACAGCAGCTTACCTGGTTTACTTTGAAAGAAAAATAAGTGCGTGGGCACAAAACAGACTTGGACCAAACAGGGTTGGCTGGTACGGATTACTTCAATCTTTTGCGGATGTATTCAAACTTCTTTTTAAGGAAGATATTGTCCCTGATGTTGCAAACAAAAAAATTCATGCGCTTGCACCAATGATTGCATTGTTTGTAGCGTTTACAACCTATGCGGTAATTCCAATTGGACCAGGAGTTACAATTGCAGGCTATCAAATTCCAATGGTTATTGCGGATGTAAATATTGGAATACTTTATGTGCTCGCTCTTACTTCACTCGGAGTTTATGCAATTACATTTGCTGGATGGTCATCAGGAAGTAAATATTCATTACTTGGTGGGATAAGATCTTCAGCACAAATGATTTCATATGAAATTTCTATGGGTTTTTCCGTTGGCGGCGTAATACTTTTATCAGAATCATTAAGACCAATGGCAATTGTACAATCACAATCTGGTTTGATGTGGAATGCATTTATTCAGCCAATTGGATTTATAACGTTTCTTGTTTCAGCATTTGCAGAAACAAATAGATTGCCATTTGATTTACCTGAGGCTGAACCGGAACTCGTTGGGGGTTATCACACAGAATACAGCAGTATGAAGTTTGCGGCATTCTTTTTAGCAGAGTATGCAAACATGCTGATTGCAAGCACACTAATTGTTACACTCTATCTTGGTGGATGGCAAATTCCTTATATAGAAAATTTAGGTTTATCCTCAGGATTAGTTATCGCATTACAAGTTGCTGGATTTTTTGTAAAAGTTGGAGCGCTATTATTTTTCTTCATCTGGGTTAGATGGAGTATCCCAAGATTCCGGTATGATCAGTTAATGAACTTAGGTTGGAAAGTGATGTTTCCACTATCTTTATTTAATATTCTTTGGGTTGCGGTTTTAATAATGATCTTTAAATTATAATTTAATATTGTTCGTCTGTGAATAAAGAAAGAAAATATTATCAGGAGTTTTGATGTCAGGTAATAACATACCAGCCAAAAGAAGAATTAAAGATTTGACCTTTATGGAAAAGATATACATTCCGGAAATCTTTAAAGGTTTGTCACTAACATTTAGAACTATGTTCAAACCAAAATACACCATGCAGTATCCGGAAGAAAAATTTATTCCACCTCAATCGTATCGTGGCAGACCGGTACTTGTTCAGGAAGAGAATGGGGAAGAACGTTGTGTTGCTTGCGGATTATGCTCACGAGTTTGCCCTGCACTTGCTATTGAAGTTCAAGCCGCAGAAACTGAAAGAGAAAAAGAAAGATATCCTGAAAAATTTGAGATTAACATGTTGCGCTGCATCTTCTGCGGCTTTTGTGAAGAAGTTTGTCCGGAAGAAGCTATCGTAATGAGTAAAGATTATGAGTTGGCATTTTCGAATAGGGAAGATGCTATTTATGGACAAGATAAACTTTTAACACCTGTAAATCAATTGCAGGATAGAATTGATTTCTTAAGAAGGTACAGATAAAAATTTTTATCAAATTGTTTTTAGGTTGATGTATTATAAAAATTGGGTAAAAAGCTTACTCCATTTTTTAATAAATCCAATTTATATTCTGGATTAAATCATGTTATCCAAAACACTAACGAGTGCTACATACGGTATTGATGCATACCTCGTTGAAGTTGAAACTCACGTTGAAAAACAAATTCCGGGATTTATAATTGTTGGCTTACCTGATAATGCTGTAAGAGAAAGTCGTGAAAGAGTAATTGCTGCAATAAAAAATTCGGATATAAAATTCCCACTGAAAAAATTTACAATTAACCTTGCCCCTGCGGATATTAAAAAAGAAGGAAGCTCGTTCGATCTTGCAATAGCAATTGGGATACTTGCTGCGGAAGAAATTGTAAGCGATAAATATTTAAAAGATTCTATTTTCCTTGGTGAATTATCGTTAGATGGAACGTTGCGTCATATAAAAGGTGCGTTGCCCATAGCTGTTGAAGCCAAAAAAAAAGAAATTAAAAGAATTATCTTACCAAAAGAATCTGCAAACGAAGCTGCTATTGTTGATGGGATTGATGTTTATGGATTTGAAAATCTGACTGAAGTAATATCCTTTTTAAATGATGAATCACATCCTGAAAAAACATTTACAAATAAAAATGAACTTTTTTCTGCAATTAACAATTATCAATTAGATTTTTCTGATGTTAAAGGGCAGGAAAATGTTAAACGTGCGTTAGAGGTTGCTGCTGCAGGTGCACATAATATTATAATGATTGGTCCTCCAGGGTCCGGAAAAACTATGCTTGCAAAAAGATTACCATCGATACTTCCGCCATTAACTTTTGATGAAGCATTAGAAACAACAAAGATTCATTCAATTGCTGGTATCTTACCAAAACATAAAGCAATAATTACAGAAAGGCCATTCAGAAGTCCGCACCACACGGTCTCTGATGCAGCGTTAGTTGGAGGTGGTTCATTTCCAAAACCCGGGGAAGTTTCTTTTGCTCATTTTGGAGTTTTGTTCTTGGATGAATTACCTGAGTTCAAAAAAAATGTATTAGAAGTTTTACGCCAACCTTTAGAAGATGCAAGAGTGACAGTTAGTAGATCAAAATTATCATTAGAATTTCCGGCAAACTTTATGCTTGCTGCTGCGATGAACCCCTGCCCATGCGGCTTTTATACTGATCCGAATAAAGAGTGCACTTGCGCACCTCCTCAAATTCAAAGATACATGGCAAAAATTTCTGGCCCTTTGTTAGACAGAATTGATATTCATATTGAAGTTCCAGCAGTTAAGTATAAAGAACTTTCTTCAAAATCTTATGGTGAAAAATCGGAAGAGATAAGAAAAAGAGTTATTGCTGCGAGAAAAATTCAACTTGAAAGATTTAAAGATTATAAAAATGTTTTTAATAATGGAGATATGGGTTCAAAAGAAGTTAGAACATTTTGCAAGTTGGATGAACAAGGCGAAGAATTATTAAAAATGGCAATGACCAAGTTGGGATTATCTGCACGTGCTTACGATAGAATATTAAAAGTAAGCAGAACAATTGCAGATTTAGAGAATTCAGAGAACATTTTGCCTCAACACATCAGCGAAGCTATTCAATATCGAAGTCTTGATAGAGAACTTTGGAAACATTAAAAAATTAAAAAGTGGATTTTCTTCCCTTAATCGTCCTTAATAATATCCCTTAAATATATTTGCATTTTTATTTGAATAAAAATATATTTGTTGCTCGCATTTATTTTAGCATTACTATGGGCGGACGCCGGAGTTGGAGAGCCGGGGCGGACTGTAAATCCGTTGGCATGCGCCTTTGGGGGTTCGAATCCCTCGCCGCCCACGACATTTGTTAGGGAGGATAGGTTTTTTACTGAATTTTCATATTAAAATTATAATGCGGGAGTAACTCAGTTGGCTAGAGTCACAGCCTTCCAAGCTGTTGGTCGCGGGTTCGAATCCCGTCTCCCGCTCTAAAACTGACTATTGTATATGAATTTTTGTGGATTTTGGATTCCCGCTGACGTAGCTCAGTTGGTAGAGCACATCCTTGGTAAGGATGAGGTCACCGGTTCAATCCCGGTCGTCAGCTCAAATATATAAGTTTTGATTTGTTAAAGGAGAAATAAATGGCAAAGAGTAATATTCGGCAAATAATTGTTTTAGAAAGTACCGCTGGTTCAGGCTATAGATACTCTACTTCTAAAAATAAAAGGACACATCCGGCTAGGGTAGAATATAAAAAGTATGATCCGGTGGTTCGTAAACACGTAATTTTTAAAGAAACCAAATAATCGATACGTCAGTGGCTCAATTGGTAGAGCAGCGGTCTCCAAAACCGCAGGTTGGGGGTTCGAGTCCCTCCTGACGTGCTGAAATTTGAAAGGTAAATATGAAGGAAAAAATAATTGCTTTCTTTCAAGATGTTGTAAAAGAAATGAAAAAAGTCACTTGGCCAACTAAGGCAGAGCTTATCGAATCTACGAAAATTGTTATTGTAGTCTGTATAGTTCTCGCTTTGTTTACTTATGTAATTGATATGTTGATTAGTCAGGTATTTAAAGGAATATATTAGGTAAATCTTAAGATGGAAACTAGATGGTATGTAGTTAGGACATTTTCAGGTCATGAGAATAAGGTTAAAGCTTCTCTTGAAACTGGTTTAATTGATCATGAAAATCTAAGGACTAAGATTTTAGACATTCTGGTACCTATGGAAAAAGTTTTTGAAGTTAAGGATGGTAAAAAGAAAAGTAAAACAAAAAATTTCTTTCCTGGATATATTTTAGTACAAGCTGAACTCGATAATCAAGTGAAAGATTTTATTTTAAGTACTCAATCAGTAATGGGATTTTTGGGCACGGGCGGTAATCCTAATCCACTGCAACCGGAGGAAGTTAAGCGGATTGTTGGTAGGATAACGCAGGATGAATCAACTGAAAGAATGGAAACAATTTTTAGAAGCGGTGATTTGGTTAAAATCGTTGATGGTCCATTCAATAATTTTTCAGGGTTCATTGAAGAAGTAAATGAAGAGAAAATGAAAATTAAAGTTATGGTTTCCATTTTTGGCAGAAAAACCCCCGTTGAAATAGATTTTGTTCAAGCTGAATTAGAAAAATAATTAAAAGATATTAATAGGTTATATTATGGCTAAGAAAATTGATTCATATATTAAATTACAAATACCTGCCGGTAAAGCTAATCCTTCTCCTCCTGTGGGTCCCGCTCTCGGTCAAAAGGGCGTAAATATTATGGAGTTCTGTAAGCAGTTTAATGCCAGAACTCAAGATAAAGAAGGATTGATCATACCAGTGGTAATTACAGTGTTTAGTGATAAATCATTTACATTTATTACAAAGACACCACCAGCTTCTGTCTTGTTAAAAAGAGCTGCAAAACTTGAAAAAGGTTCAGCAGAATCGCATAGAACTAAAGTTGGTAAAGTATCAAAAAAGCAAGTGAAGGAAATTGCAGAAGTAAAAATGCCAGATCTAAATGCTTTTGATATTGATCATGCAATGAGTATGGTTTCCGGTACCGCAAGAAGTATGGGAATAACGGTAGAAGAATAATATAAATAATTTTGCACAAGTTCATAATTTTATTGGTGATTTAAGATGCAAGCAACAAAAAGAAATAAAGAAATTATTAAATCTGTAAATCTTGAAAAAGAATATACAATATCAGAAGCTATTGCTCTGTTAAAAGCCCAATCAAAAGTTAAATTTGTTGAATCTTTGGATTGTGCTATTAGACTTGGAGTGGACCCAAGACATGCAGATCAAATGTTAAGGGGAACAGTCTCATTGCCTTTTGGAACTGGAAAAACTGTTCGCGTATTAGTGATTGCTAAAGGTGCAAAAATCCAAGAAGCATTGGATGCCGGTGCAGATTATGCGGGATTTGATGACTATATTGAAAAAATTAAAGGCGGTTGGGCTGATGTTGATGTTATCGTTGCAACACCAGATACAATGGCTGAGCTTGGAAAACTTGGTAAGGTTTTAGGTCCTAAAGGTCTAATGCCTAATCCTAAAAGCGGCACAGTTACTATGGATGTTGTAAAAGCTGTAAAGGAAGTAAAGGCTGGTAAAATTGAGTTTAGAGTTGAGAAAACTGGGATTATCCATACCGCTTTAGGGAAATTAAACTTTGAAACTGATCAACTTGTTGAAAATACAAAGGCTTTTCTTAATACAATCATTAAGTTAAGACCTTCTTCTGCTAAAGGTCAGTATGTTAAAAGTTTATATTTATCCAGTACAATGGGTCCTGGATTAAAGATATTAAAAGATGATTTAAATATTATTCAATAAAAAGATTTTACGCACTCAAAATAATAATAGCTTCTAACGGACGCGAAATAATAATTTGGGATACGGGAGAAAAATGAACAAGAACGAAAAAGCTGAGATAATAGCTGAAGCAAAAAAACTGATTGATAATTCTACTGCTGTTTATCTAACTGATTATTCTAAAATTAATGTTGCTGATATTAGTGAAATTAGAAATCAGTTTAGAAAAGAAGGGGTTAAATATAGAGTATTCAAGAATACTTTATTCAAAAAAGCACTTGAAGAATCAGGAAAGTATGACAAGCTTACTAATCATCTCGAAGGTATGACCGGTTTTGCATTCGCTTCAACAAATCCGGTAGCACCCGCAAAAATAATTAAGAAGTATTTCGATGCTTCTCAAAAACTTTCTTTAAAAGCCTGTTACATCGAAACGGAATATTACGATGGAAGCATGCTTTCAGAGTTAGCATTACTGCCTTCTAAGCAAGAATTAATAGCCGGTATTCTCGGTAGTCTTAATTCACCTGCTTCAGGCATAGTCGGTTCCATAGCTGCAGTAATTAGAAATTTAGTAAGTGTTATCGACGAAGTTTCAAAAAAGAAAGCAGCCTAATTAACAATGAAATTAAATTATCAGGAGAAATGAAAATGTCAGAAAAAGTTGCACAAGCACTTGAACTTATTAAAGGAATGTCTCTTCTTGAAGCTTCAGAATTAAAGAAAGCACTTGAAGAAGAATTTGGGGTTACCGCTGCTGCACCAGTTATGATGGCTGGTCCTGCTAGTGGTGCATCCGCTGCACCAGTTGAAGAACAAACAGAATTTGATGTAATTCTTCAGACAACCGGTGAGAAAAAAATAAACGTAATTAAGGTAGTTCGGGCTCACACTGGTTTAGGTTTAAAAGAAGCTAAAGATCTTGTTGATGGCGCTCCAAAAACTGTAAAAGAAGCTGCATCTAAAGATGAAGCCGAGAAAATAAAGAAAGAACTTGAAGAAGCCGGCGCAACCGTTACTTTAAAGTAATTGATTAAAATCTATTCTTTTCTACTCATTTTTTAAGTGATAAGATGGGAATTCCCGTCTTATCGCTTTTGTTTTATTATTGTGTGTTATAAAAAATGCTATTTTATTGCTTTGTTAAACATTAGGAGGTTTTCAATTGGATAATAATCGTATTTCCTTTGGCCGAATTCCATCAGTTATCAATATTCCTGATTTATTGGGAATTCAGACTGAGACTTTTGAGGATTTTGTTCAGCTCTCTGTTCAAGCTCTTAAAAGAGAAAACAAAGGTTTACAACAAGTTTTTACTACTAATTTTCCTATCCTGGATAATAAAGAGAATTACAGACTTGACTTTTTAGAATACTACGTTGAAAAACCAAGATTTTCTGTGGAAGAATGCCTTGAGCGCGGATTAACGTTTGCTGCACCATTAAAAGCTAAACTACGTCTTTCAACAAAAGATCCGGAAACAGAAGAGTTTATAAATACCGTTGAACAAGAAGTGTATCTTGGCAATCTTCCTTTCATGACACATAAAGGAACTTTTGTTATAAATGGTGCCGAAAGAGTTGTAGTCTCCCAACTTCACAGATCACCGGGTGTTGCATTTGCTCAAACGGTGCATCCAAACGGAACTCCAATTTATTCTGCCAGAATTATTCCTTTAAGAGGATCCTGGGTTGAGTTTGCCACCGATATAAACTACGTAATGTATGTTTATATAGATAGAAGAAAGAAATTTCCGGCAACCACCTTGTTAAGGGCATTAGGATATCAATCCGACGAAGAAATTTTAAATCTTTTTGATTTGGTAGAAAACGTTTCTGTAAAAAAATCAAAATTGGAAAATTACCTTGGCAGAATGATAGCAAGCGATATCTTTGATATGTCAACCGGTGAAATATTCTTAACCCGTGATGCAGTTTTGACTGAAGAGGACCTTGAAAGAATTAATGATGCAGAAGTTGATGTATTAAAATTCATAAAATCAGATTCGTCTAACGAGCAAAATCTCATAGTTAATACTTTAAGAAAAGATACATCGCATACACGTGAAGAAGCTTTGTATGCTATCTATAGACAATTGAGATCTGGTGAAGCCCCTGATTTAGCAACCGCAGAAACTCTTATAGAAAAATTATTTTTTAATGATAAGAGATATGACCTCGGAGATGTTGGCCGTCATAGAATGAATGACAAATTAAAACTTAAAATTCCTGAGACGACAACTGTGCTAACCATTGAAGATATAATTTCAATTATGAAATATATAATTGATTTAAAGGATGGAGCTGTTGCTGTTGACGATATCGATCATCTTGGAAATAGAAGAATCAGAACTGTTGGTGAGCAATTGGGTCAGCAATTTAATGTTGGTATGGCGCGCATGGCAAGAACCATCAAAGAACGAATGAACATGCGTGATACTGAAAACTTCACTCCGCAGGACTTGGTAAATGCCAGAACAATAAGCAGCGTAATCAATGCTTTCTTCGGTACAAATCAATTATCACAATTTATGGATCAAACAAATCCCTTAGCAGAAATGACTCATAAAAGAAGAATGTCTGCATTAGGACCTGGAGGTTTGACAAGAGAAAGAGCAGGATTTGAAGTAAGAGACGTTCACTATACGCATTATGGTCGTTTATGTCCTATTGAAACACCTGAAGGACCAAATATTGGTCTGATATCATCACTGACTATTTATGCAAGAGTTAATAGATATGGATTTTTAGAAACACCTTATCGAAAAGTAGTTAAGGGAAAAGTAACTAATGAAGTTGAATTTCTAACTGCTGAACAAGAAGATAATTTTACAATTGCACAGGCAAATGCACCAATTACAGAACAAGGTAAGTATGTAAATGAAAGAGTAAAATCTAGATTAAAAGGTGAATTCCCGATTGTGTATCCAGAAGAATTACAATATATGGATGTAGCCCCCGCACAAATAGTAAGTGCTGCTGCAGCAATGATTCCATTTCTAGAACACGATGATGCAAACAGAGCTTTGATGGGTTCCAATATGCAGCGTCAATCGGTACCACTTTTAAAACCAGAAGCTCCAATCGTTGGAACCGGAATGGAAAAGAAACTTGCTACTGATTCAAGGGCTTTAATATTAGCCGAAGATAACGGAGTTGTCGAATATGTAGATGCAAACAAAGTTATTGTCAAATATGATATCAACCCAAATAGTTTTGAAGCACTTACAAGTTTTAATGAAATCAGAGAAGTAACATATCATCTTACTAAATTCCATGGAACGAATCAGGAGACTTGTATCAACCAAGTTCCAATTGTTAAAGAAGGTCAGAAACTTAAAAAAGGTGATGTGCTTGCGGATGGTGCAGCTACAGATGGCGGCGAATTAGCACTTGGCAGAAATGTATTAGTTGCCTTTATGCCTTGGAGAGGCTACAACTTTGAGGATGCGATAATAATAAGTGAAAGAGTTGTAAGTGAAGACCTTTATACTTCAATTCATATCGAAGAATTCGAGCTACAAGTTCGAGAAACAAAACGAGGTGAAGAAGAATTAACCAGGGAAATTCCTAATGTAAGTGAAGAGGCAGTTAAAAATCTTGATGAAGATGGAATTATAAGAGAAGGAGCAGAAGTTAAAGAGGGTGATATTCTGATTGGTAAAATTACTCCCAAAGGAGAAACTGATCCGACACCTGAAGAAAAATTATTAAGAGCTATCTTTGGTGATAAAGCCGGTGATGTGAAAGATGCATCTTTAAAAGCACCTCCGGGATTAAAGGGCACTGTAATTAAAACCAGACTTTTTAGCAGAAAGAAAAGAGATAACGAATCCAAAAAACTTGAAAAAGTTGCATTAGAAAAACTTGATCAGGAACTGAAGAAAAATCTTCAAAATCATTATGATAAACTTGTTGAAAAGTTAAATAAAATTACTAAGGATCAAACTACTACCGGTATACGAGATCTTGACGGCAGTATTGTTTTAAGAAGTGGATCATCGATAAGAGAAGAAACTTTTTCTGGAATGGAAGACGTTACTAAACTTGATTATACAACCGACTGGTTTGAAACTAAAAAGATTAATAATCTAATTAATAATCTTTTTAAAAATTACTTTATCATTAAAACTGATATTGAAGAAGATTTTAAGAGAGAAAGAATTAAAGTTCAAAGTGGTGATGAACTACCCCCTGGAATTGTTCAACTTGCAAAAGTTTATGTTGCTAAAAAACGTAAACTTTCTGTAGGTGATAAAATGGCAGGAAGACATGGAAATAAAGGTGTTGTTGCTAAAATCGTTCCTGCGGCTGATTTACCATTTCTTCCTGATGGAACCCCTGTTGATATAATTTTAAATCCTCTTGGCGTACCATCTCGTATGAACCTCGGGCAATTATATGAAACGGCTTTAGGCTGGGTTGGTAAAAAACTCGGAGTAAAATTCGCAACACCTATTTTCGATGGTGCTAAGGTAGAAGATGTTGATCAGTGGCTTACAAAAGCAGGCTTAGAAACAGGAAGCAAGACAGATTTATATGATGGAAGATCCGGTGAAAAATTTCATCAAAAAGTTACTTGTGGATACATCTATATGTTAAAACTTAGCCATCTGGTTGATGATAAAATTCATGCAAGGTCTATTGGGCCATACTCACTAATTACTCAGCAGCCGCTTGGTGGTAAAGCACAGTTTGGCGGACAGAGATTTGGAGAAATGGAAGTGTGGGCACTTGAAGGATATGGTGCGTCTCATATCTTGCAGGAAATCTTAACAATAAAAAGTGATGATGTTGCCGGTAGAGCAAAAGTATATGAAGCAATTGTAAAAGGTGAAAACCTACAGGAACCAAATATTCCTGAATCGTTTAACGTACTTATTAAAGAACTCCAAGGTTTAGGCCTGGATATAAAAATAAGATAATCGTTAAACTATTTTTTCACACAGAAATTAGGAGATAAAAAATGGCTTTTAGACCTCAAGAAAATGCAATGAAAGATATTAACAGTCTTACCATCAGTTTGGCGAGTCCTGATGATATATTATCAAGATCTTATGGTGAAGTTACAAAACCTGAAACGATAAATTATAGATCATTCCGACCAGAAAAAGATGGTCTATTCTGTGAAAAAATATTTGGACCAACCAGAGATTGGGAGTGCTTTTGCGGCAAATATAAAAGAATCAGATACAAAGGTATTATTTGCGATCGATGCGGAGTTGAAGTAACACAAAAAAGTGTTCGTCGCGAAAGGATGGGACATATCGGTCTTGCAGTACCAGTTGTTCATATATGGTTCTTTAGAACACAACCTTCAAAAATTGGTAACATTATTGGCTTAAGTTTAAAAGAACTTGAGAAGATAATTTATTATGAATCATACGTGGTTTTAAATCCAGGTCCAACTGGTCTTAGTCGATTAGATCTTATTTCTGAAGATCAATATTTTGAAGTGATAAATTCATTGCCAGATGGAAATGAGAAATTAGCCGCTGATGATCCGAAAAAATTTGTAGCAAAAATTGGTGGAGACGCTGTAAAAGAAATTCTTAAAAACACCAACGTTGAAGAACTTTCGAAAGAATTAAGAGAGTTGGTTAAAAAAGAAACCTCTCAACAGAAAAAAGCTGATTACTTAAAAAGATTACGTGTACTAGAAGCATTCAAGGAAGAGGAAGGCAAAGTTCCTAATCGACCTGAATGGATGGTGTTAAGTTATATACCAGTTATTCCTCCAGAATTACGCCCGCTTGTTCCACTTGAGGGTGGAAGATTTGCAACAAGTGATCTTAATGATCTTTATAGAAGAGTGATCATTCGTAATAACAGATTAAAAAGACTTATTGATATTAAAGCGCCTGAAGTAATTCTAAGAAATGAAAAAAGAATGCTGCAGGAAGCAGTTGATGCTCTCTTTGATAACTCAAGAAGAGGCAGTGCCGTAAGAAGCGATAACAATCGTCCTTTAAAATCATTAAGTGATATGCTTAAAGGTAAACAAGGAAGATTTCGTCAAAACCTTTTAGGAAAAAGAGTTGATTATTCCGGTCGTTCCGTTATCGTTGTTGGACCAGAATTAAAACTTCATCAGTGCGGGCTTCCAAAAGATATGGCAGTAGAATTATTTAAGCCATTTATAATTCGCAAATTAATTGAAAGAGGACATAATAAAACCGTAAAGAGTGCAAGAAAAGTTGTTGATAGAAAAGATCCTATCATTTGGGAAATTCTATCTAAAATAATTGAAGCTCATCCGATATTACTTAACAGAGCTCCAACGCTGCATAGATTAGGTATTCAAGCATTTCAACCAATTTTAATTGATGAAAAAGCAATTCAACTGCACCCGATGGTTTGTACAGCATTCAATGCGGACTTTGATGGTGATCAGATGGCAGTTCATGTTCCATTATCCTATGAAGCTCAATTAGAAGCCTCATTGCTAATGTTAAGCAGTCATAATATTCTTTCTCCGCAAAACGGCAGTCCTATCGTAGTTCCAACGCAAGATATTGTTTTGGGTTGCTACTATCTTACCAAATTAAAAGAGGGTGATAAAGGCGAAGGAATGATGTTCTCCTCACCGGATGAAGTTATAATCGCTTATGATAACAGAATTATTGGCTTACACGCTAAGTTAAAAGTTAGAATTGACGGTGAGATGATTGAAACAACAACCGGACGAGTAATTTTCAATCAGATAGTGCCAAAAGAAATGGGTTATATCAATCAGCTTTTAATTAAAAAAGTATTTGGTGGTATAATTGGTAAAATATTTATGAAGCTTGGTAATAAAGTTACAGCTAAGTTTCTTGATGATTTAAAAGATTTAGGATTTAGGTACTCTACCGCTGGTGGTCTTTCTGTAAGTTTCGCTGATATGATAATACCCGATGAAAAAGTTTCCCTCATAGCCAAAGCCAACAAAAAAGTTGAGGGCATTCTTAACGAACATGAGATGGGTGTGATTACTGATGCAGAAAGATATAATAAAATTATTGACGTATGGACGCATACCACGAACGACGTTGCTCGCGCTCTTATGGAAAAAATTAAACAGCACAATAAAGGATTTAATTCATTGCATATGATGGTAGATTCAGGTGCAAGAGGATCGCAAGAACAAGTTAGACAGTTGGCTGGTATGCGTGGCTTGATGATGAAACCTCAAAAAACATTATCCGGTCAGGCAGGAGAAATTATTGAAAATCCTATAGTTGCTAACTTCAAAGAAGGGCTTTCTGTATTAGAGTATTTTATCTCTACGCACGGTGCCAGAAAAGGTTTGGCAGATACAGCATTAAAAACTGCTGATGCAGGTTATCTTACAAGAAGATTAGTCGATGTTGCTCAGGATGTTATCATTTCAGAAATAGATTGTGGGACCATACTCGGTATTGAAGTTAAAGCTCTAAAAGATGTTGAAGAAGAAAGAGAACCTTTAGCTGAAAGAATAACTGGAAGGTTTACTCAGGAAGATGTTTATGATCCTAAGACTGAAGAACTAATTGTTGCAGCTGGTGAGATGATAAGCGAAAGCATTGCTGAAAAAATTTCAGATGCAAACATTGATTCAGTATACATCAGAACTGTATTAACATGCGAATCAAAACGTGGTGTTTGTTTAAAATGTTATGGAAGAAATTTAACTACAGGAAAACCTGTTGAAATCGGTGAGGCTGTAGGTATAATTGCTGCTCAATCCATCGGCGAGCCTGGAACACAGTTAACACTGCGAACATTCCACTTAGGCGGTACGTCTTCAAGAATTGCATCGCAATCGCAAGTTGAATCTAACATAGATGGAATTGTGAAATTTGATAAAGTGAACTTTGTTGCAAAAAGTGAAAAGGACCCGTTTGGTGGTAAGGATATAACTATTAAAGTTGTTACTGGCAGAAGAGGCTTAATAGAAATTTATGACGATAATAATCGTCAATTGAAAAAATATGATGTTCCTTACGGTGCTGAATTAGTAGTTGATGATGGACAAAAAATAAAGAAGAGACAACCACTTTATAATCATGATCCATATAATTCTGTAATATTATCGGATATTCCAGGTCGAATTAAATTTATCGATCTTATCGATGGTATTACACTTCAACAAGTAACAGATGAACAAACTGGACACGTTCAAAAAGTTGTAATCGAATCTAAGGATAAAAATCTTAACCCAAGTATTCTTATAGAGAATAATAAAGGAGATAAAAAATCTTTTAACCTTCCTGTTAGATCATACCTATCTGTTGAAGAAGGTGAGAATATTGAGGCAGGAATAATTCTGGCTAAGATTTCTAAGCAAACTACTAAAAGCAGAGATATTACCGGTGGATTACCAAGGGTTACAGAACTCTTTGAGGCTAGAAGCCCGCACGAGTCGGCTATCGTTTCAGAAATCGAAGGCTTTGTTAAGTTTGGTGCCCGTAAAAAGGGTTCACGCGAAATTTTAGTCGTAGCACCTGATGGATCAGATGAAAAGAAATATAGCGTGCCTTTGCAAAAACATATCCTGGTTCAAGAAAGCGATGAAATTCCAGCAGGTGAAAAAATTACTGATGGACCAATAAATCCACATGATATTTTAGCAATTAAAGGTACAAGTGCAGTTCAGGAATACCTTGTAAATGAAATACAAGATGTTTATCGATTGCAAGGTGTGAAAATTAATGATAAGCACATCGAAGTTATCGTAAAACAAATGCTGCAAAAAATTAAAATTGTTTCTCCTGGAGATACAAGATTTTTGGAGGAGGATATCGTCGATAGAAATGAATTCTTTGAAGAAAATAATAAAATTACAAATATGGTATTTATTGAAGATAAAGGAGATTCTAAACTTAAAGATGGTCTATTAATTTCAAGATCAAAGTTAAGAGAAATTAATGCGGACCTAAAAAAGAAAGAGAAAAACGAAGTAATTGTTCGAGATGTAGAATCAGCTACTTTTGAGCATATACTTTTAGGCATTACACAAGCAGCTTTATCTACTGAAAGCTTTGTTTCTGCTGCATCTTTCCAAGAAACAACTAAAGTGTTAGCGAATGCAGCCACAGAAGCTAAAGTAGATAATTTAAGAGGATTAAAAGAGAACGTTGTAATGGGTCACTTAATTCCAGCCGGAACAGGAATCAAAAAGTATCTTAATCTTATGCTGGAAGTTGAAGAATCAGAATTAGCTGAACAAAAAACAAATGAAGAGGAACTTCTATCCAATAAATAGTTGGTATATCTTAATGTTTGATCATTCTAAACATTTTAATTTGATAATTCTGTGTAAATAAAAATAATTTGAGTTTTCTTGACAAAATTTAATACTAAAACTATATTTGATGTCTGAATTTTTTTGAGAAGTATTTTTAAGGAGATCTAAGTGCCTACGATAAATCAGTTAGTTAGAAAGGGTAGAGTTAGTATTTTAGCTAAAAATAAAGCACCAGCTCTTGATGCTTGCCCCCAGAAGCGGGGTGTATGCACAAGAGTATATACTACAACACCTAAAAAACCGAATTCAGCTTTAAGAAAAGTTGCGAGAGTGAGACTGACTAATAATATGGAAGTATCAGCCTACATCCCCGGTGAAGGCCATAATTTGCAAGAGCACTCAATTGTAATGATTAGAGGCGGCAGAGTAAAAGATCTACCTGGAGTCAGATATCATATTATCAGAGGCACCTTGGATACCAGCGGTGTTGAAGATAGAAAAAAAAGCAGATCAAAGTATGGTGCTAAGAAACCAAAAGCGAAATAAAAAATGAGAAAAAGACGAGCAGAAAAAAAGTATTTAAAACCTGATCCTAAATTTAATGACATTCTGGTTGCTAAATTTGTTAACTGTATAATGTATGACGGCAAAAAAGCTGTTGCTAGAAATGTTATCTATGATGCTTTTAAAATGATTGAAGAGAAAACAAAAAAACCAGGTATTGAGGTATTTAAAAAAGCAATATCTAATACACAGCCTATGATTGAAGTTAGAAGTCGTAGAGTTGGCGGCGCAACATATCAGGTTCCAACAGAAGTTAGACCTGAAAGACGGACAGCTTTGGCAATGAGATGGATTAAAAATTATTCAAGGGTTAGAGGTGAAAAATCAATGTCTGCTAAGTTAGCTTCTGAACTTATAGCAGCATCAAATGGTGATGGATCATCTGTTAAGAAAAAAGAAGATGTACACAAAATGGCTGAAGCGAATAAAGCTTTTGCTCACTTTAAATGGTAATAGAAAGAATTGTTTAGATACTAATGGCTATCAAAGTTAAAATAGATAAGGTTCGTAACATTGGCATTATGGCTCACATTGATGCTGGCAAGACAACTACAACTGAGAGAATATTATTCTACACTGGTAAATTACATCGAATTGGAGAAGTGCACGATGGTGCAGCAACTATGGATTGGATGGAACAAGAAAAAGAGCGTGGAATTACAATAACAAGTGCTGCCACTACATGTTTTTGGGAAGATCATCAGATCAATATTATAGATACTCCTGGCCACGTTGATTTTACTGTTGAAGTTGAAAGATCATTAAGAGTTCTGGATGGCGCAGTTGCCTTATTTTGTGCGGTAGGTGGCGTTGAACCACAATCAGAAACAGTTTGGAGACAGGCTGATAAATATGGTGTACCAAGGATTGCCTTTGTTAACAAGATGGATAGAGTCGGCGCTGATTTTTATCATGCTGTAGAAATGATGAAAGAACGTTTAGGTGCTAATGCAATTCCAATAAATTTGCCCATTGGTGAAGGAGATTTATTTGTTGGTGTTATTGACCTGATCAGATTTAACGCTAGAATGTTTCATGAAGAAGCTTTTGGATCTACATTTGATGAGATTCCGATACCACACGATTTACTTGAAGTTGCTACAAAGTATCGTACAAAAATGCTTGAAGCAGTTTCTGATGTTGATGATAAATTGTTAGAAAAATACCTTGAGGGTAAAGAGATTAGTGAAGTTGAGATAAAAGATGTTTTAAGAAAAGCTACTATAGATTTAAAAATTGTTCCGGTTTTGTGCGGCTCATCTTTTAAAAATAAGGGTGTTCAGAAACTACTTGATTCTGTTGTTGATTTCTTGCCATCACCCATTGATACAGTTGCCTTAGAAGCTCATCATATCGGATTAAATGATTCCGTTACAAGAAAAATTGATGAAAATGAAAAATTTACATCATTAGCTTTCAAAATAATGAACGATGCTTTTGTTGGAAAGCTTACTTTTTTTAGAGTTTATGCTGGTTCGTTAAAAGCAGGATCGTATGTTTATAATTCCGTGAGCGGAAAAAAAGAAAGAATAAGCAGACTTCTACAAATGCATGCTAATCATCGGGAAGAAATTGACGAAGTTAAAGCTGGTGATATTGCTGCTGCAGTTGGTTTGAAATATACTCGCACTGGTGATACATTATGTTCTGAAGATGATCCAGTTGTACTTGAAAGAATGATTTTCCCAGAACCAGTTATTCAAATAGCAATTGAACCTAAAACTAAAGCTGATCAGGATAAGTTATCTGAATCATTATCAAAATTGTCTGATGAAGATCCAACATTTAAAGTTAAGGTTGATGAAGAAACTGGGCAAACATTAATTAGCGGAATGGGTGAACTTCATCTTGAAATTCTTGTTGACAGAATGAAGCGAGAATTTAAAGTTGAGGCTAATATTGGAAAACCTCAAGTTGCGTATCGAGAAACAATTACTCAAAGCGTTCAAGCTGAAGGCAAGTTTATTAAACAATCAGGTGGGCGTGGAAAGTTCGGACATGTTTGGATAGAGTTAAGCCCGAATGAAGTTGGTAAAGGATTTGAATTTATTAATGGTATAGTTGGAGGAGTTGTTCCGAAGGAATATATACCCGCTGTTTCACATGGTATTCATGATGCGATGAAAAATGGTGTTATTGCAGGTTTTCCAATGGTTGATATTAAAGCAAAATTATATGATGGTTCATATCACGATGTTGATTCGGATGAAATTTCATTTAGAGTAGCCGGTTCAATGGCATTTCAGGCAGGTGCAAAAAAAGCAAATCCTGTTCTATTAGAACCAATTATGGCCGTTGAAGTTGTAACTCCCGAAGAATATCTCGGTGATGTTATGGGTGATCTAAATTCTAGAAGAGGAAAAATAGAAGGTTTCTCAGCAAGAAAAGATGCACAAGTAATAAAAGCTTCAGTGCCACTTTCAGAAATGTTTGGATATGCAACTGTACTTAGATCGATGAGTCAGGGAAGAGCAATCTATTCAATGCAGTTCGATCATTATGCAGCGGTTCCAAAATCAATTGCTGAAGAAATATCTGAAAAATCATTAGGCAAAAAATCAACAGCACATTCATAACTGGCATTAAAAAACAAAAAAAGAAAATATAAAGGAGATTCCGATGGCTAAAGAAAAATTTGACAGGAGTAAACCACACGTTAATATAGGAACAATTGGTCACGTAGATCATGGTAAAACTACATTAACTGCAGCTATCACTATGGCTCTTTCAAGAAAAGGATTATCAACAGTTAGATCATTTGATAGTATCGATAATGCGCCTGAAGAAAGAGAAAGAGGAATTACGATTGCGACTGCTCACGTTGAATATTCGACAGCCAATCGTCACTATGCACACGTTGATTGTCCTGGCCACGCTGACTATGTGAAAAATATGATCACAGGTGCTGCTCAGATGGACGGTGCAATCTTAGTTGTTGCTGCCACAGATGGTCCTATGCCTCAAACCAGAGAGCATATTCTTTTAGCTAGACAAGTTGGTGTGCCAAGAATAGTTGTATTTTTAAATAAAATTGATATGGTAGATGACCCTGAATTGATTGAACTGGTTGAAGAAGAGTTGAGAGATTTGTTAAAAAAATATGAATTTCCTGGTGATGAAATTCCTATCATAAAAGGATCCGCACTTAAAGCATTGGAAGCTGGAACTGATGTCAACACGCCTATTACAGATGAAAGATTTAATTGTATTTGGGAACTTATGGATGCAGTTGATAGCTACATTCCTGTTCCTGCAAGAAGTACAGATAAACCTTTCTTAATGCCTGTTGAAGATGTCTTTTCAATTACTGGTCGCGGTACAGTTGCTACGGGTAGAGTTGAAAGAGGACAGGTAAAAATTCAGGAAGAAGTTGAACTTATTGGATTAGGACTTCACAAGAAAACGGTTGTTACTGGTATTGAAATGTTTAGAAAAGAGCTTGATGCAGCTATGGCTGGTGATAATGCCGGTATTTTGTTAAGAGGTGTTGACAAAAATGAAATTGAAAGAGGAATGGTATTAGCAAAAACTGGATCAATAACTCCTCATACAAAATTTGAAGGCGAAGTTTACGTTCTTTCAAAAGATGAAGGTGGAAGGCACACACCATTTTTTAATGGTTACAGACCTCAATTTTATTTTAGAACTACGGATGTAACAGGTGTTGCTACACTTCCTCAAGGAACAGAAATGGTTATGCCAGGTGATAACGTAAGATTATCAATTGAATTGATTGCACCTATTGCTATGGAAGATAAATTAAGATTCGCTATTCGCGAAGGTGGCAGAACAGTTGGTTCTGGTGTTGTAACTAAGATTATTGAGTAAGAAAAATTTAGATCTCTTGAAAAGGGAGCAACGTACTCCCTTTTCTTATCTAATATAATAAAAGGAGTTGATTAAGTGCCCGGACAAAAAATTAGAATAAAGTTGAAATCGTACGATCATATTTTGATTGATAAATCTACAGAGAAGATCATTAAAACTGTAAGAAGTACTGGCGCCGTAGTTTCGGGTCCAATACCGCTTCCGACAAAAAGAACTTTATATACTGTATTGCGTTCACCTCACGTAGATAAAAAATCGAGAGAACAATTTGAAACAAGGGCACATAAAAGAATAATCGATATCCATAATTCAAATAATAAAACCGTCGATTCACTTAGTAAGTTGGATATTCCGGCGGGTGTTGATATCGAGATTAAGCTTTAATGAATATTGGAGAAAAGATGTCTGGAATAATTGGTAAAAAATTAGGAATGTCTAATGTCTTCGGTCAGGACGGAGAGATTATTCCGGTTACCGTAATACAAGCTGGTCCTTGTAAGATTGTTAATATAAGAACAAAAGAAAAAGATGGTTATGAAGCTCTACAACTTTCATTTGGTGAAAGAAAAGAAAAACATACTTCAAAACCATTAGCGGGCCAGTTTAAAAGCAGTGGATTAAAACCATCTGTACTTTTAAAAGAGTTTCGAAGTTTTAGTATAAGTGATTATAAAGTTGGTGATGAATTAGGTGCAAACTTTTTTACCGAGGGTGAAAAAATAAAAGTTCGCGGTAGAAATAAGGGTAAAGGTTTTCAGGGTGTTATGAGACGCCATAATTTTGGCGGAGTTGGTGGAACCACCCATGGACAAAGTGATAGACTTAGAGCCCCAGGTTCTATTGGTGCAAGTTCTTATCCTTCAAGAGTTTTTAAAGGTCAAAGAATGGCTGGTAGAATGGGTTATGAAAATGTAACCATAGCTGGGTTGAGAATAGTTAAAGTTATTCCAGAACAAAATTTAATTTTTGTTAAGGGTGCTGTACCAGGTTCTGTGAATACAATTTTAGAATTGATTAAGAAGTAATTCGGTTTAAAAAATGACGCTTGAAGTTTTAAAAATAGACGGATCGAAATCGGGAGACAAGGTTGAACTACCCGATAGTATTTTTGCAATAGAACCTAACGACCATGCTATCTACTTGTCTGTTAAAGCTTATTTAGCTAATCAGAGACAAGGTACCTCTAAGTCTAAGGAAAGAGGCGAAGTTAGAGGCGGGGGTAGAAAACCCTGGAAGCAAAAAGGACGAGGCGGTGCTCGTGCAGGAACTTCACGCTCTCCATTATGGGTGAGCGGTGGAACCATTTTTGGACCTCGCCCAAGAGATTATCGTCAGGATCTTCCTAAAAAGGTTAAGAGACTTGCACGTAAATCTGCTTTTAGTTATAAATTGAAAGACGAACAGTTATTTATTGTAGAAGATTTTAATCTTGAGCAACCAAAAACTAAAGAATTCGCGAAAATTCTTAATGCGCTAAAAGTTTCGGGTAAAAAAATTCTTTTGTTAACAGATACCAATAAACCAAATGTTTATAAATCCGGCAGCAATATTCCTAAAGTTAAAGTTCTGGAAGCATCTAAAGCCTCTACTTATGATTTGATTAATAATCAGATTTTAATTTTACAAATGAGCGCCGTTAAAGAAATTGAGAAAACTTTTATTCCAAGTGGAGAGGCGGTTAATTAATTATGAATCAAGTTTTAGTTAGGCCATTGATTACAGAGAAGATGACCAATATTAGTGCTGATTCTGGTAAGTACGGTTTTTTAGTAAACCCAAAGGCTAATAAAATCCAGATTAAATCTGCTATAGAAAAAAAATTTGATGTTCATGTTATTGAGGTTAGAACTATCAATCATCCTGGTAAAATAAAATCGCAGTTTAGAAAAAGCGGAAAATTTGAAGGTAAAACCCCAAAATCTAAAAAAGCAATCGTTACTCTTAAGGAGGGCGAAAAAATTGAATTATTTGAGCAAGTATAGAGTGAAGAAAATAGGTTTATCAAATGGGAATTAAAAAATTAAAGCCTGCTACGTCAGGAACAAGATTTAGATCAAATTCTACTTTTGAAGAGATTACTAAATCAACACCAGAAAAATCACTTACCGCTTCTTTAAAGAAATCTGGTGGTAGAAATAATCTTGGACACATTACAACAAGATTTATTGGTGGTGGTCACAAGAGACGTTACAGAATTATAGATTTTAAAAGAAATAAACCTGGCATTGAAGCCAAAGTTTTTTCAATTGAATATGATCCGAACCGCAGTTGCAGAATAGCATTATTACATTACGTTGACGGAGAAAAAAGATATATAATTGCTCCTGAAGGATTAAAAGTTGGAAGCAAAGTTATTTCTGGTCCAGGTAGCGATATCATTGTCGGAAACGCTTTACCATTAAAGGAGATGCCTTTAGGCAGCTTTATCCATAATGTTGAATTGAAACCAGGGAAAGGCGGGCAATTAGGCAGAAGCGCCGGTGCATCCCTTCAACTTATGGCTAAAGAGGGAGACTTTGCTCAAGTTAAAATGCCTTCCGGTGAAGTAAGATTGATTAGGTTAGATTGCCTTGCTACTTATGGAATTGTAGGTAATGCAGAGCAAGAAAATATTAGCTTAGGAAAAGCCGGTAGAAATAGATGGTTAGGTAAAAGGCCAAGTGTTAGAGGTGTTGCTATGAATCCTGTTGATCACCCAATGGGCGGTGGTGAAGGAAAAACTTCTGGTGGAGGTCATCCGGTTTCTCCTTGGGGTCAAAAAGCAAAAGGATTAAAGACCAGAAAAAGAAAAAAAGAATCTAATAAACATATTATTAAAAGACGGAAGTAGTAATCAGAGAGTAGCTTATGCCAAGATCCGTAAAAAAAGGACCATTTTTAGATTATAAATTAGCAGCAAAAATTAAGAAGCTGAACGATACCAATCAGAAAAAAATTATTAAAACTTGGTCTCGTGCTTCTACAATTTTTCCTGATTTTGTTGGACACACTATCGCAGTGCACAATGGTAATAAGATGATTCCTGTCTATATCACTGAAAATATGGTAGGACATAAGCTTGGTGAATTTGCGCCAACCAGAATCTTTAGAGGTCATCCCGGTACTAAAGCAGAAAAAGCAACTAAAGCATAAAAATAGGATTTGAAGTTAAATGGAAGCTAGAGCAATTACTAAATATATTGGTTCATCACCTAGAAAAATGAGGCTTGTAATAGACCTTATTAGAGGTATGCAGGCTGATAAAGCGTTGGAAGTATTACATTTTTCATCAAAGCATTCATCAAGAAATGCTGAGAAAACTTTAAGATCAGCTATTGCTAATCTTATGAATTCAGATGAATCAACACGTGTTGAAGCGCAGGATTTAATTGTTAAAGAAGCTTATGTAAATCAAGGACCAACTTTAAAAAGAATTTCACCTGCACCAATGGGTCGGGCATATAGGATTAAAAAGCGATCCTGCCATTTAACCATAGTTGTAGCAAATAAAGTTTAATTAAGGAGAACGATTTTTGGGACAAAAAACACACCCCGTAGGATTTAGAGTTGGAGTCATAAGAGGCTGGGATTCTAACTGGTATGAAAATAAAAGTTATGCACTTAAACTTAAAGAAGATAGTAAACTTCGTGCTTACGTTAGAAACAGATTAAAGAAGGCGGGAATTTCCAGAATTGTAATTGATAGAACTTCAAAGAATATTATTCTTACAATATACACATCCAGACCTGGTGTTGTTATTGGAAAGAGTGGCAAAGAGATTACTCAACTTGAAGAAGAATTAAAACAGATTACAAATAAAGATGTAAAAGTTCAGATATCCGAAATAAAGAGACCAGAGTTAGATGCATATTTAGTTGCTGAAAATATTGCGAATCAATTAGCGGGTAGAGTTTCATTTAGAAGAGCCATGAAAACTTCCATTACTGCTGCAATGAGAATGGGCGCCGAAGGAATTAGAATTATGTGTTCAGGAAGACTTGGCGGTGCTGAAATGGCGAGAACAGAACAGTATAAAGAGGGAAGAATTCCGCTTCATACAATTAGGGCTGATATTGATTATGCTAATGGAAGAGCTGAAACCTTATATGGTTCAATTGGAATAAAAGTTTGGATTTGCCGGGGTGAAATCTTGGGCAAAAGAGTTACTGAATAAAATTGCTTAGGAGTTTTTTTCTATGTTAATGCCTAAAAGAGTAAAGTACAGAAAGTCACAGCGCGGAAGACGAGCTGGTAAAGCTTATCGCGGCAGTTCTGTTGCTTTTGGAGATTTTGGATTAAAAGCTTTAGAACCAGCTTGGATTACCAGCAGACAGATTGAAGCGTGTCGTGTTTCTCTTACCCGTAAGATGAAAAGAGACGGTAAAGTTTGGATTAGAATATTCCCTGATAAACCTGTTTCTAAAAAACCTCTTGAAACTAGAATGGGAAAAGGAAAAGGCGGGCCAGAGTTTTGGGTGGCAGTTATTAAACCGGGTAGAGTTATGTTTGAAGTTGGTGGTATTACAAAAGAGTTAGCAAGCGAAGCTTTAAAATTATGTTCACATAAACTTCCCATTAAAACAAAAGTAGTTAGCAGACCCGATTATGAACAAAAATAGAAGTTAAGAAAATGAAACTATATGAAATAAAAGAAATGAATAACGACGAGTTAGTAAAAAGAATTGACGAAGATGAAAAGAACTTTGTTGATCTTCGATTTTCTCATCAACTTAAACAGTTAAATAATACTGCAAAACTTAAAATAGCAAGAAAAGATATTGCCAGAATGAAGACTATACTTAAGGAACGATTAATAGCAGAGAAAAAAGCAGCTCAAATAAATCAGAAGAAAGGAGCTAAAGCTTAATTATGGAACAACGTACTTTAAGAAAAACTCGAGTTGGTGTTGTGGTTAGTAACAAGATGGATAAATCCATTACCATTGCTATCGAAAGAAAGATTCCACATCCTATTTATAAAAAATACTTTAAAAAAACTACCAAGTTAATGGCTCACGATGAAAAGAAAGAATGTAGCATAGGTGATAAAGTAAAAGTTATGGAAACTCGGCCACTCAGCAAGAATAAGAGATGGCGCCTTGTAGAAATTGTTGAAAAAGCCAAGTAAGGAGATTTTAAGAAATGATTCAGGAAGAAACTAATTTAATTGTTGCGGATAATTCGGGCGCAAAAAAAGTACAATGTATTCGAGTACTTGGAGGTAGCGATAGAAAGTATGCTACTGTTGGCGATACAATTGTTGTATCTGTTAAAACTGCCATCCCAAATGGTACCGTAAAAAAAGGTGAGGTTTCTAGAGCTGTAATTGTGAGAACAAAAAAAGAAGTACGAAGAAAAGATGGTTCGTATATTAGATTTGATGAGAATGCAGCCGTTTTAATAAATGCACAAAATGAACCAAGAGGCACACGTATTTTTGGACCTGTTGCAAGAGAGTTAAGAGAGAGACAATTTATGAAGATCGTTTCTTTAGCACCAGAAGTTATATAAGGATTAGCGTCAATGAAAATCAGAAAAAATGATAATGTAATGGTAATTGCCGGTAATGATAAAGGCAAAACCGGAAAAATATTAAAGGTATTTCCAAAAACTTCAAGAATAATTATTGAGGGAATTAACCTTAGAAAAAGGCATACGAAACCAAATCGTAAAAGTCCACAAGGTGGTATTTTGGAAAAAGAAGCGCCTATTCATTCATCAAACGTGATGATATTGGATCCAAAATCTAATGAACCAACAAGGATTGGTGCAAGAATAATTTTAGATGAAAAGACAGGAAAGAAAAAAATCGCACGGGTTAGTAAAACTTCTGGCGAAATGATTTCTTAAGTAAATTTATTTTAATAAAGTTATAGAAACATGGCTGAAAAGAAAACAAAAAAATCGGATAAAGAACCACAGCAAAAAAAAGCTGCAGCAAAAGAAGTTTCTTCTCATAAAGAAAAAGAAATTAAAATAAGCCCAAGGCTTGGTGATATTTATAAAAAAGAAATTATACCATCATTAACTAAAGCTTTTAATTATAAAAGTGTTATGCAAGTTCCAAAGCTTGATAAAATTGTTGTTAATATGGGTGTTGGTGCTGCTGTAGCTGATCAAAAAATAATTGATGAAGCTGTTAAAGAACTTGAAACAATTACTGGTCAAAAGGCTAGCGTAAGAAAAGCTAAAAAAGCAATTTCAAATTTCAAACTGCGCGAAGGAATGAGTATTGGGGCAATGGTTACTTTACGTAAAGAAAAAATGTATGAGTTCTTAGATCGCCTTGTTAATGTTGCCCTTCCACGTGTTAGGGATTTTAAAGGATTATCAGATAAATCTTTTGATGGAAGAGGAAATTATACTCTTGGTGTAAGAGAACAAATAATTTTTCCTGAAGTAAATGTTGATAAAATTACAAGAGTAATGGGAATGGATGTTACTTTTGTTACAACGGCAAAAAATGATAATGAAGCTTTTGAACTGTTAAAAGCTTTTGGAATTCCATTTAGAAAAAAAGAAATTAATTAAGCATTTTCAAGGAGAGTTAATGGCAAGATTAAGTATTATTGCTCGTGATGCGAAACGCAGAAAGCTTTATGATAAGTTTAAAAAACTTAGACAAGAGCTTAAAGAAAAAGGTGATTATGAAGGTTTGCAAAAACTTCCTAAAAATGCTTCTCCTGTAAGGTTAAAAAATCGCTGTATGTTTACAGGTAGAGGAAGATCATACTATCGTAAATTCGGTGTGTCTAGATTGATCCTTAGGGAAATGGCACTTCGAGGCGAAATTCCAGGTTTAAAAAAATCAAGTTGGTAGGAGTTTGTAATTATGTCCGTAACTGATCCAATTTCAGATTTTTTACTCAGAATTAGAAATGCTTCTAAAGCAAAAAAATTAAGAGTAGAAATTCCTGCTTCTAAAATGAAACAAGGCTTGGCTGAAATATTAAAAAAGGAAAATTTCATTCACGACTATTCTATTGTTGAAGATGACAAACAACATATTATTAAGATTCAACTTAAGTATAGAGATGGTTCCGCAGCGATTTCTGGTTTGAAAAGAATCAGCAAACCAGGACTCCGTGTTTATAAAGATTCAACTAAACTTCCAAGAGTTTATAATGGATTGGGAACTGCTGTTATATCAACCTCAAAAGGTTTATTAACTGATAAAGAAGCCAGAGCATTAGCTGTTGGTGGTGAAGTAATTTGTTACATCTGGTAAAATTTTGATGGAGAATTAAAAGTGTCAAGAATTGGAAAAAAACTGATCGAAATTCCTAATGGCGTAAATGTCTCATTAGACGGAAACGTTGTAAAAGTAAAAGGTCCAAAAGGTGAATTGCAGAAAGTAATTCATAAAAATATTAAAGTTGAAATGAAAGATTCCCAGCTTAAATTTGAAAGACCGGATGATCTAAAAACTAATCGAGCTTTACATGGTCTGTCACGTGCTCTCGTACAAAACATGATTTTAGGTGTTACTCAGGAGTTTAAAAAAATATTGGATATAGTTGGAGTAGGTTATAAAGCAGAACTAAAAGGGAATAATATTCTTTTAAATATTGGATATTCGCATCCAATTTATTTTATTCCACCAACCGGTATTAAGCTAGAATCACCCACACCAACACAGATAATAATCTCTGGTATAGATAAGCAGTTAGTTGGTCAGGTTGCTGCAAAAATTAGATCGATTAGAAAACCAGAACCTTACAAAGGAAAAGGCATAAAATATTCCGATGAACATATTATAAGAAAAGCCGGCAAGACAGCAGGTAAATAATTTCTAACGGAGTTTATAAAAAAAATGATAAAAAGAAATACAAGTCCAAGATTAAGATCAAAGACGAGAATAAGATTAAAAATTTCTGGCACGCCTGAAGTTCCAAGACTTACAATTTATAGAAGCCTTAATCAGATGTATGCACAAATAATTGACGATTCAACCGGCAGCACAATTGTTGCCGCTTCTTCTATGTCTAAAGAGATTTTAGAAGATATAAAAAATTCAAAAGGCAAAGTATCAAGAAGTAAACTTGTTGGAAATTTGATTGCAAAGAAAGCCAAAGATAAAAATATTTCTAACGTAGTTTTTGATAGGAATGGATACAGATATCATGGCCGCGTTAAAGCTATTGCAGAAGGTGCGCGCGAGGCAGGTTTGAAATTTTAATTATTGCCGGATCGTCTAATGGTAGGACTACGCCCTTTGGAGGCGTCTGTAGAGGTTCGAATCCTCTTCCGGCAGCCAAAGTGGAATTACTAATTTTTTAATTTTTAAGATTGTTTGGAGATTTATTTGAAAGCTGTAAAATCAACTGAAACTGAAGGACTTAAAGAAAAAGTTGTTCACATTAACAGAGTTGCTAAAGTAGTTAAGGGCGGACGCAGATTTAGCTTTAACGCTATAGTTGTTGTAGGTAATGGTAAGGGTGTGGTGGGAGTTGGATTGGGTAAAGCAAATGAGGTTACTGATGCAATTTCAAAAGGTATTGATGATGCAAAGAAAAACGTCGTTAAAGTTTCTATAATTAAAGGAACTGTTGCTCACATAATATTAGGTAAATTTGGCGCTGGAAAAGTTTTATTAAAACCTGCATCGCCTGGTACCGGGTTAATTGCTGGTGGTGGTGTAAGAGCTGTACTAGAATCTGCAGGCATTACTGATATCTTAACTAAATCTTTGGGATCAAGTAATCCACATAACCAAGTTAAAGCTACACTTAATGGCCTGATGCAGCAAATTGATGCCAGAAAAATGGCTAACAAAAGAGGAATGGCAGTTAAAGATTTGTTCACAACTTCTAACTGAGGAATTTATGGGAAAGATTAAAATTATACAAACTAAAAGTGTTATCGACAGACCGAAAAATCAAAAAGCGACTATCGAAGCGCTTGGCTTAGGAAGACCCAATTGGGAAAAAGTTCATAATGACACTCCTCAAATTAGAGGGATGATTAAAAAAGTAATTCATTTAGTTAAAGTAGAAGAATTAAAGGATTAGTAAGGTTTTATAATGGATATTTTAAGTAATCTTAAATTCGTAAAAGGTTCAAGAAAAAACCGCAAAAGAGTTGGACGCGGTGAAGGATCAGGACATGGAAACCAATCGACAAGAGGTATGAATGGTCAGATGTCAAGATCCGGTGCAAAGCATAAAGCCTGGTTTGAGGGTGGTCAGATGCCTTTACAAAGAAGAGTTCCCAAATTCGGTTTTACCAATATTTTTAAAGTTGAATATCAAATAGTTAATCTAAACTCACTTCAAAAATTGTTTGAAGCAAAAGTTATTAAAGATCAAACTTTGAACGCGGATGAATTAAAAAAACTTGGTCTGGTATCCAGCACAAAAAAACCAATTAAGCTTTTAGGTAAAGGGGATTTAAAAACCAAGGTAAATATTCAAGTTAACGCTTTCAGTAAATCTGCACAGCAAAAAGTTGAAGCTGCCGGCGGAACAGTAACAAAGATATAGCCTATAAATAGATGTCAAAATTTACAGATACATTCAGAAATATTTTTAAGATCCACGAACTGAGACAAAGAATTTTATACACATTAGTTCTTTTGTTTATTGTTAGACTCGGATCACATTTAACAATCCCTGGTGTTGATGCAGTACTTTTAACTGAAAGTATGAGGAATCAATCCACTGATAATCTTTTTGGATTGTATGATATGTTTGTGGGAGGCGCATTTCATAATGCAGCAATATTGCATTAGGAATTATGCCTTACATTTCAGCATCAATCATTCTTCAATTGATGGGTGCAGTTGTTCCTTACTTCCAAAAACTTCAGCAAGAAGGCGAAGAGGGAAGAAAGAAAATTACACAGTTAACCAGATATGGGACTGTTCTTATATCTGCTCTTCAAGCCTGGGGTGTTACGGTTAGATTGTTGAATATTCAAGTTCAGGGAATGCCAATTGTTCCCGCTCAAATTCATGGAATTGGTTGGGTGATTTCTACAATCATTATCCTTACATCGGGCACAATGTTTATGATGTGGATGGGTGAACAGATTACTGAAAAAGGAATTGGTAATGGTATTTCCCTCATAATTTTTATAGGAATTATTGCAAGATTTCCTTTCGCAATATTAGATGAGTATAGATTAATAACGGCTGGACAGAGATCAATTATAATTGAGATAATAATTTTCGCTTTTATGTTTTTTATAATTGCCGGTGTTGTATTGGTAACACAAGGAACGCGAAAAATTCCTGTGCAGTATGCTAAGAGAGTTGTGGGAAGAAAAGTTTATGGTGGTGTAACACAGTATATTCCTTTAAGAGTTAATACTGCGGGTGTTATGCCAATTATATTTGCACAATCAATAATGTTTATACCAAGTACGGTTTTATCCTTTTTTCCAGACAATGAGTTTTTACAAAGTATTGCAAATTTATTTGTTTATAGATCGCCGGTTTATTCTACAATCTATGCTTTAATGATTATCTTTTTTACATACTTTTATACTGCAATCGCTTTTAATCCGAAAGACGTTGCAGATAATATGAAGAAGCAGGGTGGATTTATTCCTGGGATTAGACCTGGGAAACAAACCTCAGAGTTTATTGATAATATTTTAACAAAGATTACCTTACCAGGCTCAGTATTTTTGGCAATCATAGCAATACTTCCCGCATTTGTTTCTGTGATGGGAGTCTCCGGATCATTTGCTCAGTTTTTTGGTGGAACAAGTTTATTGATTATCGTTGGTGTTGCGCTTGATACTTTACAACAAATTGAATCTCATTTGTTAATGAGACATTATGATGGATTTATGAAATCTGGTAAGATTAAAGGTCGCAGATAATTTTTTGTGATTTTAATAAAGTCAAAAAAAGAAATTGATTATATAAGAGAAAGTTGTAAAATTCTTGCAGAAACTTTACAACTTCTTAAATCAAATGTTAAAGCTGGGATTACTACTTTAGAACTTGATAAGATTGCTGAAGATTACATTAGAAGCAACAATGCTCTTCCAGCTTTTAAAGGATATTCACAAGGCGGTGCGCCCGGTTTTCCTGGATCAATTTGTTCTTCAGTTGATGATGAAGTTGTGCACGGGATTCCAGGTAATAGAATTTTGAAAAATGGTGAAATAATTTCAATAGATATTGGTGTTCTTAAAAATAATTTTTATGGTGATGCAGCTTTAACAGTTCCGGTTGGTGAAATTTCAAGTGAAAAGAAAAAACTTATTGATATCACCGAAAAATCACTTTACCTGGGAATTGAACAGGCAGTTAGTGGAAATAGAGTCCACGATATTTCTAATGCAGTTCAAACTTTTGTTGAAGCAAATGGATTTTCAATCGTAAGAGATCTTTGCGGGCACGGAGTGGGAAGGTTTTTACACGAGGACCCTTCCATACCAAATTTTGGAAAAAAAGGAACTGGACCAAAATTAAAAGATGGAATGACGTTAGCAATCGAACCAATGGTTAATGCAGGCAGATTCGATGTATTAACAGCCAAAGATGGATGGACAATTAGTACTGCGGATGGTTCGACATCAGCACATTTTGAACATACAATTTTAGTTAATGGAAATACACCGGAAATACTTTCAGTTTGTTAAATGGCAAAACAAGGACCAATTAAAATAGATGGTATCATTACTGAAACATTACCTAATGCAACATTTAGAGTAAAGCTTGATAACGGTCATGAAATCCATGCACATATTTCCGGAAAAATGAGAATGCACTTTATCAAGATTTTAGTAGGAGATAAAGTTTCAATTGAATTATCTCCATACGATCTGACAAAAGGCAGGATTACTTACAGGTATAAATAGGAAAAAATAAAATGAAAGTAAGATCATCTGTTAAAAAGATTTGTGATAAATGTAAAATTATTAAGCGTAAGGGTGTTGTAAGAGTAATTTGCAAAAACCCTAAACACAAACAACGTCAAGGTTAAAACAAAGGAGTATATCATTGGCCCGTATAGCTGGAGTTGATTTACCAAAAACTAAAAAAGTGTTGTTCGGATTACAGTATATCTATGGTATAGGTGAAACTACCGCTGCAACCATTTTAGAAAAAGCTAAGATTAGTCCCGATAAAAAAGTTGCTGATCTTACAGATGAAGAAGTTGCTGAAATTCGTTCAGTGATTACATCTGAATATAAAGTTGAAGGCGCACTTCGCTCAGAGGTTCAGCAGAATATTAAAAGATTAATGGATATTGGTTCTTATCGCGGCATTAGACATAGAAAAAGTTTACCAGCGCGTGGTCAGAGAACTAGAACTAATTCCAGAACTAGAAAAGGCAAAAGAAGAACAGTTGCCGGTAAGAAAAAAGTACCTACTAAGAAATAATATTTGATAATCGGAGGAATAGGAATTGGCAAAAACTGCAAAGAAAGTTAAGAAAAGAACGCACGTTGATTCGAATGGAGTTGCACATATCAAAGCAACTTTTAATAACGTTCTAGTTACTATTACAGATATATATGGAAATACTGTTTCCTGGTCATCTGCCGGAAAAAATGGTTTTAAAGGTTCCAGAAAAAACACACCATTTGCCGCACAGGTTTCGGCTGAAGCCGCTGGAAAAGAAGCCTATGATTTGGGCATGAGAAAGTTAGATGTATTTGTTAAAGGGCCCGGTTCCGGAAGAGAAGCAGCTATAAGAGCATTACACACAGCAGGTCTTGTAATATCCTCAATAAAAGATGTTACGCCTATCCCTCATAACGGATGCAGACCACCAAAGAAAAGAAGAGTTTAATTTATTGGAGATTCATTAAATGGCAAGATACACTGATTCAGTTTGTAAATTATGTAGACGAGAGAAACAAAAGCTATTTCTTAAAGGACAAAAATGCTTTACAGAAAAATGCCCCATTGAAGTTCGTAACTATCCTCCGGGGCAGCATGGATTATCAAGAAGAACAAAAATTTCTGAATACGGAGTGCAGTTAAGAGAAAAGCAAAAAATAAAAAGATCATATGGTCTATTGGAAACGCAGTTTAGAAATTATTTTGAAAAAGCTGCTAAGCAAAAAGGCAGAACTGGTGAAAACCTTATAAAATTATTAGAAAGACGTTTAGATAATGTGGTTTTTAGACTTGGATTTGCTTCATCAAGAAAACAGGCAAGACAGTTAATAAGACATCGACACATTATAGTAAATTCTGATCTTGTTGATATTCCTGCATACTTATTAAAAGCTGGCGATGTTATTCAGATAAAAGAAAAAAGTAAAAAATTAGATGCAATACATAATTCACTTAAGAGAGTGAAAGATAGTACGTATGCATGGCTTACTGTTGATAAAGCTACTCTTTCCGGAATTTTTGTTCAAGTACCTGAAAGAGCTGATGTACCTTTAAATGCCAATGAACAATTAGTAGTTGAGCTGTACTCGAAATAAAATTTTAAATTAGAATAAGAATAGAGGATAATAATGAGCATATCATCTTTAAAGATGCCTGAAGCTGTGGTTCTTGATGAGGCCAATTATACCAATTCGTTTGGTAGATTTACACTTCAACCTTTAGAAAGAGGTTATGGAGTAACGTTAGGGAATTCACTTCGCAGGGTTTTACTATCTTCATTGCAAGGTGCAGCAATTACTTCTGTTAAATTTAGTGGTGTACTTCATGAGTTCACTACGATTGAAGGAGTAGTTGAAGATGTTTCAGAAATAATTCTGAATCTTAAACAGGTTAGAATGAAACTGTTGTCTAAAAAACCTAATAAAATAGATATTACATTTTCTGGTGTTGGCGTGTGGACTGCCAACGATATTCAGAAAGCAAGTAATGAAGTTGAAATACTTAATCCCGATCTTCATATCGCTACTCTTAATAAAAGCGCAAAGTTTGATGTTGAATTGAGAGTTGGAAAAGGAGTTGGCTATTTACCTGCAAATGAAAATATCGTTCCTGATCAAACCATTGGAGTAATACCAATTGATTCAATCTTTACTCCAATAAAATCTGTTAAGTATGATGTAGAAAATGTTAGAATAGGTGATAAAAATGATTTTGAAAAATTGACTCTTGAAGTTAATACTGATGGTTCAATTACGCCTGATGATGCAGTAACGCAAGCTGCGAAAATTTTGAAAGAACATGTTCAGTTGTTTATCAATTTTGATATTGATCAAGAAGAAGAACATAATGTTAGTCAAAAAGATAGTGAAGTTGATAGAATCAGAAAAATTCTTTTAACATCCGTAGATGATCTTGAATTAAGTGTAAGATCACACAATTGTCTTAAAGCTGCTAACATTAAAAATTTAGCTGAGCTTGTAAGAAGAGATGAGGCAGAAATGCTCAAGTTTAGAAATTTTGGAAGAAAGTCCTTAGCTGAGTTAATGGAAATAGTTGAAACATTGGGACTGGACTTTGGAATGGACGTAGATAAATACCTTAAAGAAGAAACAGAATCACACTAATCCGGGATAGGTAGCTGAATGAGACATAAAGTTAAAGGAAGAAAATTAGGAAGAACAGCCAGTCATCGTGCGGCTCTTCTTAATGCATTAACAACATCGTTATTAAAGTATAAAAGAATAAAGACTACCGAAGCAAAAGCTAAGGAAGTAAGAGCCTATGTTGAAAAACTTATAACAAAAGCAAAGCAAAACAATTTACATGTTATGCGACAGGTAATGAGTGTTATTCACGACCGAGATGTTGTAAAAGAATTGTTCGGTGAAATAATTCCCAAGATAGGTGAAAGACCCGGAGGTTTTGCTAGGGTAATTAAACTTGGTAATCGTCCTGGTGATGCTGCTCCATTAGCAATACTTGAACTTGTAGATTACAATGATATAGCAAATAAGAAAGCTGAAGAGCAAAAAGAGAAAAGAGAAAGTAAAGCAAAGATAAAGGCTGAACAGAAATCTAAAGATGAAGTTGAAGATGCTAAAATCGTTCAAGAGAAACCCGAAAAAAAAAGTAAGTAACAAAAATTTATAAATTACATTTAAAGAGTAATCGTATTACCGGTTACTCTTTTTTATTATGTTCGATAATCAAAAATTTATAGCATCGGTTTTTAATGTAACGGAATTGCCTAAGCAGCAATTTCCGGAAGTAGTTCTTTGCGGAAGATCAAATGTCGGTAAATCCTCATTTATTAATTCATTATTTAATAAAAAAAATCTGGCTAAAACAAGCTCAACTCCAGGTAAAACCAGATCGATTAATTACTACCAGATTGACACAAATTTTTATCTTGTTGATTTACCGGGATATGGTTATGGGAAAGCTAGTTTATCTGAAAGAAAAAAATGGAGTAAATTAATAAAAGATTTTTTTGCTATTTCATCTAACATCCAACTCGTTATTCATTTACTGGATAGTCGTCATGAGCCCACTGAATTGGACGTAAAGCTAAATGAGATGTTAAGAGAGATATCACTTCCTTATATTATATTGTTGAACAAATCAGATAAGTTACGCCAATCAGAATTTTCTAAAAGCGTTAAGATCACAAAAAAAGTATTTCCTGAACTTCTACTAAATGAAAATCTCTTTTTCTATTCGTCTGTTCAGGGCGTTGGAAATAAGGAAGTTAAAAAGATTTTAGCCTCATTATTTTATTAAATGACTTTATCATAATTGCCGAAAGTTTGCTATTATTTAAATGTAAATTTATTTTAGTTTTAGAAATTAATTGCTGTAAGAACTTTTTATTATGGATAAAAGACAAAAGAAAAGAATTTTAATCTTTTTGCTAGTGCCAGTTCTTGCGGCTATTCTCTTTTTTACTGATGATCTTTTAATTCGTGTTATTACAATTGCAGTAATTGTAATCTATGTTGCTTTTATAATTTTCTTAAGAGATTCAGTAAGATTCGATGGCAGGTATTCTATAAGTGACCGGGACGAATTAGACGAGGATCTGTTAACCCCTGCCCCACCTGAACACGATGAATCTTTTAAGATCATCTCAAAAACTTCCAAAGTTGAAGTAATAACTTCCGAGAATTATACACCTGAATTATTGAGGGCACCCAAAACAACTCTTATTCCACCCGACTTGCGTGAAAGATTTGAGGAAATTGCAAATGAATCTTTACCCTCTGAGATAGGGCATGATGGACAATTTGCTTTTGCTCTTGAAAAAATGTTAACTGTTATAAAAGATGCTTACTCAGCACATACAGCTATCTTTTTCTGGTATAACAAAAAAAAGGAAAAACTAACCATTGAGAAGTTTGTATCTTCATCACCAAATGAGATAGCAAAAAGAAAATTTGATATTGAAGATGATATTTTAAGTAAGATTGTTCAGAAAAATGAACCCGAGCTTTTAAGCGATATTTCCCCTGCAGCAGAAGCAGATGTAATAAGATATTATGAACGACCGCAGGGTCTTAGGAGTTTTGTCGGTGTGCCGCTTTTTTATGAAGGTTCATTGATTTCAATTCTGGCAATTGATTCAAAAGTTGCTGATCTGTTTGGTATAGAAACAATTTATTCACTTGGTAGATTTGTTCGCGTTATAACGATGATCATTCAAATTTTTGAAGAGAAACATTCAGATACAATTTCTCAGCAACGATTAAAGGGGTTGTTAAATTTAATTGGACCGGAGACAAATTTTGATACCGAAGAAGGTGTTTTAGATTCCATGCAAAATGCGCTTAGTGATCTTATTGAATGGGATACATTTGTATTTGTTTATTATAAACCTGTTGAGCAAAAGTTTGAGGCAATTAAGGTGATTAACAAAACTTCACTTAAGTATATAGGGCAAGGGCTTCAGATCGATCTTTCGGGAACGTTAATTGGTAAAGCTATATTAACCAGCATTCCTGTAAAAATTGATGATACATCAATAGATAATTATAAAAGATATTCTAAAACGGAAGACTTAACGTTTGATGGATCATTTCTTGCAGTGCCGCTAATGTATGGAAGCCAGAATTTTGGTGTTCTATGTTTTGAAAGTTTGAAGAAGAATGCATACACAAATGCGGATGTAAAATTCCTCATTAATTCTGTTAATATTATTTCCTATATCATTTACTCGCTTTCATCAAAAACATTGCTAAAAAGTTTAATTGCTCTTGATCTTGATACACGTGCACTGAATTCTGAATCTTTTAAAGAACGGCTTAGCAGTGATTTATATAAAGCACAATCTTTAAATGTTCCCGGTGCTCTTGCATTAATTAAAATAGATGAATTCCTTGAACAAGAATCACTATTTGATGGTGATCCACTACCTAAAGTTTTAAAAGTTGTTTCTGAAACAATTGCAAAAGAAATGACTCCGTTAAATATTTTTGGTAGAATGGAAGAAAAACTTTTTGCTGTTCACTTCTTCAATACCGATTCAAAAAATGTTTTTATCTGGGCTGAAAAACTAAGAGTTAAAATTGCCAGAAAGCCTATCACAATTGTTTCAAAACAAAATACATATACTGTATCCATTGGTATAGCCTCTACACTTGGTAAACTTGATTGTGATGAAGTGTTTCACAATGCAGAGTTAGCTCTTCAAAAGGCCGTTGAAAAGGGCGGCAATGCAGTTAGAAATATAAACTAATCTTTTTTCTTCTTTTATTTTTATGAATAACTTTTTTATAATCGTATTAGACGGTGTTGGTATTGGTGAATTGCCGGATGCTAAAAATTATGGAGATGAGGGAAGTAATACACTTAAGAATATGGCAGAAAAATTAGGTGGACTACGTTTACCTAATCTTCAAAAACTTGGGCTTGGTAACATCATAACTATCAAAGGCATTAAGGCAGTTGAAAATCCTCTTGCATCTTACGGAAAAATGGCTGAGCTTTCTAAAGGTAAGGACAGCACAACCGGACATTGGGAATTAAGTGGATTAATTGTAGAAAGGGACTTTGATTACTTTCCTAATGGTTTTCCAAATGAAATTACGGATAAATTTTTAGAGGTAACAAAGTGCAAAGGATTTCTTGGCAACAAGGCAGCCAGTGGAACAGAGATAATTAATGAATTGGGCGACGAACATTTATCGACTGGTTTTCCAATCATTTACACTTCAGCAGATTCAGTATTTCAAATAGCAGCGCATCAAGATGTTATTGCTCTGGAAAAACTTTATGAAATTTGTGAATTAACCCGGAATAAAGTTTTGTGCGACCCTTTATATGTAGGTAGAGTAATTGCGCGTCCTTTTATTGGCTCAAATGGGAATTACCAGCGAACAGTTTATAGAAAAGATTTTTCATTGGATCCACCTCAAGAAACCGTTTTAGATGTTTTATCCAAAAATAAAATTCAAACAATCGCAATCGGAAAGATTAATGATTTGTTCAATTATAGAGGGATTGATGTTCAGGATAAAACAAAATCTAATCTTGAAGGTTTCGAAAAACTAATTAGTCACGCTAAAAATTCAAAGAACAGTTTCATATTTACTAACTTAGTTGATTTTGATGTTTACTTTGGTCATCGAAATGATTTTGTAGGATTTGCGCATGCGCTTGAACAATTTGATAATTTTTTACCTGAATTTTTAAAGGCACTTGACAATACAGATAGAGTAATTTTAACAGCGGATCATGGAAACGACCCAACCACTCCAAGCACTGATCACAGCAGGGAATATGTGCCGTTAATTTATTATGACATAAATAAAGTCGGAGTTAATCTTGGAATTAGAAAAACTTTTGCCGATGCTGGTAAAACAGTTACTGATTTCTTTAATGTTAAAAATCATTTAGAGGGTAAAAGTTTTTTAAATGAATAACAACAATGGTTGTTAAATCGAATGTAGAAATAAAAAAAGCGGATTGTTTAATTTATGCGTTTAGAGACTCGATGCATTCATCCTTCTGAAATTATTTGACTCTTTCTCTGTAATTGTTATAAGCTAAATTTCAGTTCTCTCTTTATTTTAAAATATTTAGTCTCTATTTTATAAGTAGTATAAAAGTTATTCCTAATATTCTTTAGAGGATTGTGCTATTTAAGAATGATTGGGAAAAATATATTAGAATTGTCATATTCTTTATACTGAAGAGGAACTAGTGAAAATTGTAAAACAATTTACAAATAGAGAGAGTCAATCTCTCGATAAATATCTTCAGGATATCAGTAAAGTTGATCTTTTAACACCCGAGCAGGAAATCGAGCTTGCTATTCGAATAAAAAAGGGTGACCAGCGTGCGATGGAAATTCTGACAAAGGCTAATTTAAGATTTGTGGTTAGCGTTGCTAAGCAATATCAAAATCAAGGATTATCATTAGGTGATTTAATTAATGAAGGAAACCTCGGTTTAATAAAAGCCGCTAAAAGATTTGATGAAACGAGAGGATTTAAATTTATTTCCTATGCTGTTTGGTGGATTAGGCAATCAATTTTACAAGCCCTTGCTGAACAATCACGAATTGTGAGACTTCCGCTAAATCGAATTGGTGCTATAAATAAAATTGGTAAAGCATATAGCAGTTTAAAACAGGAATATGAGCGTGAGCCAAGTCCCGAAGAACTTGCAAATGAATTACAAATGGATTTGGATGAAATATCGGATACTTTAAAACTTTCAGGAAAGCAAATTTCGATGGATGCTCCGTTTTTTTTAGGTGAGGAAAATAGTTTATTGGATGTTATCGAAAATAATCAACAGCCAGCACCAGACAATGAATTGATTACTGAATCATTAAAGGTTGAAATAAAAAATGTGCTTTCAGCTTTACCTGAACGTGAAGCAGAAGTAATTCGACTTTATTTTGGAATAGATGTCGATTATTCCATGACATTGGAAGAGATAGGTGAAAAATTTAATCTTACAAGGGAAAGAGTTAGACAAATAAAAGAAAAAGCGATAAGAAGATTGAGACATACATCTAAAAGTAAAAACTTAAAATCATATTTAGGATAATGAATGAAATTAAAAAAACAAGCAACAGTTTTTATTGCGCTAATTTTAAGTGCTGCACTTTTTATTGCCTGTTCTTCTTCATCTGGCACATTACGTTACAATAGTAAATCGGATAAAAATAATTCAGAAGATAAGACTTCTTCCCGGTATTCTCCGGATGATCAAAATACTCAAGATGACACGATCTCATTCTCTAATGAAGATATTCCGGAAATTCAAGATCCAAGCGATTTACCGGAGGATGAAACTCCTTTAAATATTAAGGAAATAATTAAAAAAATTGAAAATAAATCCACTGGTTCAGATTTAGAGTCTTCAGTTTCTACAAAGCGTGAATTACTTTTAATGGAAATCATTAAATATCTTAATACACCTTATAAATATGGCGGAAATTCCATAAATGGTATTGATTGTAGTGCCTTTACTCAAAATGTCTTTCACGGTGTTGATCTATTTGAATTAAATCGTTCCGCTAGAGATCAGTTTCAGCAAGGAATTGAAATAAATGATCGTTCGGATTTAAAGTTTGGTGATTTAGTTTTTTTTAATACTCGAAGAAGAGTTCGACCGGGTCATGTAGGCATTTACGTTGGTGATAATCTTTTTGCACATGCATCCAGTAAGTTAGGCGTTACTATATCCTCGCTTGATCTTGATTACTATTCAAAAAGATTTATGGGTGCAAGAAGAATCGATACTAATCATATATTGAATTGAATAAAAAAAAGGCTGTTCGGTATGAACAGCCTTTTTTATAAATAGATCAATAAAAGAATTAACTACAACCTGTTGTGGAACCGCAAGTCATACATTTTAAACAAGTTCCATTTCTTACCATCGTTATACTCTGACACTCTGGACAAATGTCGCCTGTGTAACCATTCTCAATTGCCTGTTTAACTTTGGTGGTCATCGTGTTTACAGTCGTTTTAGTAGATGTTGTTTCTTTAGTAGCCAATGTATTGGAAGTAAGGGAGTAGTTGTATGAATCAATATGATCTTTATCTAATTCAACAAGGCGCTCACTGATTACTTCCTCACTAACAAATTCAGGATCAGCTAACTTTTTAACTATTCCACGAGAGGCTTTATTTTTAATCTCATCAGAATCAACATGTGAAAGATCATTTCTGCCCAGATACGTAACAGCCAACTCTCTAAAAATATAATCGATAACAGATGTAGCCATTTTTATTTTCTCGTTGCCTGTAACTATTCCACTAGGTTCAAATCTTGTAAAGACAAATGCATCAACAAATTCTTCAAGTGGTACGCCATGCTGCAAACCAAGTGATATGGATATTGCAAAGCAGTTAATTAAACTTCTGAACGAAGCACCTTCACGATGCATGTCAATGAATATTTCACCTATTTGTCCATTATCATATTCACCGGTTCTAATATAAACCGATTGACCATTTATTTTTGCCTTTTGAGTGTAACCGGATCTTCTGTCTGGTAATCGTCTTCTCTTTGCAATATATCTGTGGATAATTCTCTCGGCTACTTTTATAATATCATTCTTTTCTTTGTCCTCCAATAATGCTTCAACATCTTCATCACTCATTGAATTTAGCGGTTGAGATAATTTTGATCCATCACGATAAAGGGCATTTGCTTTTACACCCATCTTCCAGGATTGCATATAGGCATCTTTAACATCCTCAATTCCTGCACCGCCAGGTAAATTAATTGTCTTTGAAATTGCGCCTGAAATAAATGGTTGAGCAGATGCCATCATTTTAATATGTGCTAACGGACGAATGAAACGAGTTCCTTTTTTGCCGCATTTATTAGCACAATCAAAAACAGGGTAATGATCATGTTTTAAGAAAGGAGCGCCCTCAATAGTCATCGTACCGCAAATGTAATCATTTGCTGATGAGATTTCCATTTTAGAAAATCCCAGCTTTGCAAGAAGGTCAAAATCAAATGAGTTAATTTCATTTTCATCATAACCTAAAACTTTGATTAAGAATTCTGTACCAAGTGTAAATTTATTAAATGCAAAGGTTACATCAAATACAGATGGAAGCGCCTTCTCAATTTTTGAAATAGCTTCATCGGTAAAACCTTTTGCTCTTAAGGATTGAGGATTTATATATGGGCAGCCTTCCAGTGAACCAGAACCTTTGGCATATTTTACAATCTCATTTATCTGATCTTTATTGTATCCTAGTTTTTCAAGTGCAGGTGGAATTGATTGGTTGATGATTTTAAAGTATCCACCGCCGGCAAGCTTTTTGAATTTTACTAATGAAAAATCTGGTTCAACTCCTGTGGTATCGCAATCCATAACAAGACCAATTGTTCCAGTTGGTGCGATGACAGTTACCTGAGCATTTCTAAATCCATACAGTTCGCCCATTTCAACTGCTCTATCGGAATCTTCTCTAGCTGCTTTTAATAGATCTGATGGACAAAATTGAGGATTGATTCCAACTGGATAAATTGATATACCTTCATACTCTTCATTGGGAACATTATACGCAGCTCTTCTATGATTTCTTAAAACTCTAAGCATATTATCTTTATTATCTTCATACCTGATGAACGGTCCCGCTTGTTTTGCCATTTCTGCGGAAGTTGCGTAAGAGTTCATATGCATAATTGAGGTTAAAGCCCCGCAAATTGCAAATCCTTCCCGACTGTCGTATGGTATTCCTTGTAACATTAATAATGAACCAAGATTAGCAAAACCTAACCCAAGTGTTCTATACTCATAACTTAATTGGGCAATCTCTTTACTTGGAAACTGCGCCATTAGAACACTTATTTCTAATACCACAGTCCAAATGCGTGTGGCATGTCTATACGCGTCAATATTAAACTTATGAGATTCAAGATCATAAAATTTTACAAGATTAAGGGAAGCAAGATTACATGCAGTATCATCTAGAAACATATATTCACTGCAAGGATTGGATGCTTTTATCTCTCCACCGGCTGGGCAAGTATGCCATTCATTAATAGTTGTATGATATTGAATTCCCGGGTCTGCACAAGACCATGCAGAATAAGAAATCTGTTCCCACAAGTCTCTTGCTTTAAGAGTTTTGCAAGGTTTAGGATTTCGTTTTTCTTTTTTTGCTTTTCGTTTTTCAATTCTCCAATAAAGATTCCAATTACCATCACTAAGAACAGCATTCATAAATTCATTTGTAACTCTAACGGAATTATTAGAGTTTTGACCAGAAACCGTTGCATATGAATCTGAATTCCAATCAGTATCATAAGTCGGAAATTCGATAGACTTAAAACCTAACTTGGCTAATTGGATAACTCTCTCGATATAATTATTAGGTATTTGTGCTTTTCTAGCTTCAAGTACTGCGTGACTTAATTTTTTATTTAGCTTCTTGTTGAATCTGTCATTCTCAGGATGTTCATCATAACAGGCTTGAATAATATTGTTAAGGTGCAGATTGCATAATTTTGAACCGGCAACTAATGCAGCAACCTTTTGTTCTTCAACAACTTTCCAGTTTATGTATTCTTCAATATCAGGATGATCAAGATCTAAAGTTACCATTTTGGCTGCGCGTCTGGTTGTTCCGCCAGATTTTATAGCGCCGGCTGATCTATCCCCAATTTTCAAAAATGACATTAATCCAGATGATCTTCCACCACCGCTTAAAGGTTCTTTGGAACCTCTAAGTTCTGAAAAATTAGATCCAGTGCCTGATCCATATTTAAATAATCTAGCTTCTCTAACCCAAAGATCCATTATACCGCCGTTGTTAACTAAATCATCACTGACAGATTGAATGAAACATGCGTGCGGTTGTGGATGTGTATATGCATCTGAGGAATGAGTAAGTTCACCAGTTTGATAATCAACATAAAAATGTCCTTGCGACGGACCGGTGATTCCATAAGCCCAATTTATTCCCGTGTTGAACCATTGTGGACTGTTCGGTGCAGCCATTTGAAAGGCAAACATATACATCAATTCATCATAAAATGCTTTTGCATCATCTTCAGAATCAAAGTATTTGGCTTTCCAGCCCCAATAAGTCCAGGTTCCGGCTAACCGATTAAAAACTTGTTTTGCATCTTTTTCGGAAGTAACTCTATCGTGTTCAGGAAGTTCTTGCAATCTTTCAATATCGGGAATAGAGGCTTGAAGCCATTTAGGCACACCTTTTTCGTTAGATTTTTTTAGCAGCTTGGGTACACCAGCTTTTCTAAAATACTTTTGTGCAATAATATCTGTAGCAACTTGCGACCATTGTTTTGGAACAGAAACGTCTTCCATTCTGAAAACGATAGAACCATCCGGATTTTTTATTTCAGAAGTTCTTTTTACAAATTCGAAAGATGATAAGGGATCCTTTCCCGACTCGGTAAATAATCTGTTAATCCGCATTCAATTCTCCAGACGATTGACCCGCTTAACGCAGGTAATTAATTAAAATAAAATAAAAATTATTAACAAGGTTAGTAGTGATCTTTTAAGATTGAGTGAGTCGAAAGTAGTACAGGGTTTAAAAACTTTTTTTACATCACTCATCATCATTCTCAGAAACAAAGTATTAAAATTTTTAATTAAAAAAAAACAAAAGGCGCAGTAATAAAAATTTTTTTTTGATCACTTAATTGACTAATCGAAAATGAAAATATTTTAAATGAAAAACAAATAAAAATTATCAATCTTACTCTTGACAATAAAATAATTTTAGCATCATAAGGAAATTTGGATATACTATCATTAAATCGTGCCGTTTGAAAATTATTTATTCCAAATTTTCCTGATTCATCGTTATCTTTAATTGGAAATATGTAAAAATTTATTGGATAAATCTTTGAATACTGAAAAAATAATAGAAATAAATTCTCTTACAAAAGATTTTAAAGATCTTAGAGCTGTAAATAATTTAAATCTGAACGTCTTTAAAGGAGATGTCTTTGGGTTTTTAGGTCCAAATGGCGCTGGCAAAAGCACTACCATACGAATGCTTCTTTCCTTGATAAGACCAACCAAAGGCAGCATTAAAATATTTGATAAACCACTCGAGAAAAATCGTAAAGAAATTTTACGAAGAGTTGGTGCAATTGTTGAGAAACCTGATTTTTATGGTTATTTATCCGCCTATAAAAATCTCGAGATTCTAGGAAGAATTTCAGGATGTGAAATTAATAAAAAAAGAATTATGGAAGTTCTGGAAACAGTTGGTTTGGAAAAACGATTTAAAAGTAAGGTAAAAACTTTTTCTCACGGTATGAAACAGCGGCTTGGATTAGGTCAGGCATTACTTCACGATCCTGATTTAATTATACTTGATGAGCCAACCACCGGTTTGGATCCTCAAGGAATGAAGGAAATAAGAGAGCTGATAATTTTTTTGAGTAAGGAAAAAGGTAAGACAATTTTCCTATCAACTCATATCCTCTCTGAAATTGAATTGGTTGCAAATAGAATGATCATAATAAATAAAGGTACAACTAAGGTTGAAGGATTTGTGAAAGATCTTCTTGATTCAAAAAAATTCAAAGTATCTTTTGAAGTTGATGATGAAGAAAGAGTTAATAAAATAATTACAGAATCGTTGTGGAAAAGTAAGCTTGATACTCAGTCTAAAACTAATTTTATTTTTTTATTGAATAACGATGAGATTGCTGAATTAATTAAATTTTTAGTTGAAAAGGGAATCAGGATAAACGCCGTAGTTCCAACAAGATCGCTTGAGGACTATTTCCTTAAAATAACGGAGGAGGCTGACTGATGATTACTCTGGTTAGGATTGAGCTTTATAAGATATTTAAAAAATGGAGAACTTATATTGGTTTTATTGCTATCGGTGTTCTGGTTCCTATCATTCATATAGCAATGTTGTTTGAAGGCAGCAACACAATAGATTTTATGACACGAAACATTCAGCAATCGTTTGTATTTGTTGGAAATTTATTGAATGGATATTTTTTATCGTATATAATTTTGACAAGTCTCGCTGTTCATATTCCTTTCTTGATTGCGCTTGTGGCTGGTGATTTATTAGCTGGTGAAGCAACTGCCGGAACTTATCGTTTACTTATTACAAGACCTATTTCACGAACTCAAATCGTAACCGCAAAATTTATTGCAGGAATAATTTATACGAACTTGTTAGTTCTTTGGCTTGCATTCATGAGTCTTGTAATCGGTATTATAATCTTTGGAACTGGTGAACTTTTAGTTATCAGCAGTCAAGCAATAATCATTTTCGAAAAGTCTGATATTTTGTGGCGATTTATCTGTGCGTATGCTTTTGCTTTACTTGGAATGTCGGTTGTAGCCAGTTTAGCAATGCTATTTTCTTCACTTGTAGAAAATTCAATAGGACCAATTGTATCAACTATGGCAGTAATTATTGTGTTTATAATTTTATCTGCAATCAATATTGATTTTTTCAAAACGATAAAACCATATTTGTTTACAAACTACATCCTATCGTGGCGATTGCTTTTTGATGATCCGGTAAATTTTTCGGAAGTATTTAAAGCTGTTGCAATTCTGTTAGCACATATTGTTTTTTTCTTTGCACTTACTTTGTATCTATTCAGAAGAAAAGATATTCTTACTTAATCTGAGGTAAAGATGAAATTTATAATTGTCTTAATGTTTTTTAATTTGACTTCAATAATTGGGCAATCAAAAAACCCTGAAGAAATAATTAATGGTGTTATAGTAAATTTTAATAAGGTTAAAGATTATCAGGTAGAAGTTAATATTAAAGTTGATGTTGAATTCTTAAAAGTGCCTGATTCTAAAGCAAAAATATACTTCAAACAACCTGATAAGGTTCATCTGGAATCGGAGGGATTTGCATTATTACCGAAAGACGGTCTTGATTTTTCACCTTCAATTTTAGCGAAAAAAAATTACACAGCAATTTATGAGAAGGAATTAATCCTGGATGGAGTAAACACTTCTATCGTAAAAATTATTCCTACCGGAAATAATGGAAATGTAATACTTTCAACTTTATGGATTGATCAGAAAAAACAATTAATAAAAAAAGTTGAATCGACTACAAAAACTAATGGAACTTTTACAATAAATTTTTCATATGATGAAAACTTAAAATATCCGCTTCCTGAGAAAATTATATTCTCTTTTAATTTGGATCAGATGAACATTCCCAAAGTTTTTAATGATGATCAGGATTCTAATCAACCGAAAAAGAAGAATAAGAGATTAAACTCAACTACAAAAGGTCAGGTGACAATATCTTATTCCAATTACATAGTAAATAAAGGCGTACCGGATTCTATTTTTGAGGATAAGATCAAAAAAAATAATAAGAGATTTTTTAGATTTTATAGCAGGGGGTAGCAATCTATTTTAAACGTATTTCCATAGTTTGGTTTTCAGTATTAAATAGAAATTTTGCATCCTTCCAGGAAGGCTGACCAAAAGTACCGCGGGCGTTATTTGAAAAACCATAATCTTCTGTGGGAATACCTAAAAAATTTGTATCTAAATCATCATCGGCATCTTCATCATGGAATGCTTTAACCGCATATTCCCCAAACGGCAGATCTAAAAATTCTACTGTGATATATTTCTGTGTTACAATAATATCTTTTCCAATAAAAGGTTTATCATCCATTTTATAGTTTTCAAACGAGTTACATAAAGCAATTTTTATTTTACCTTCGTTAGTTTTTATTCCATCAAACCTTACAATTAGTTTGCCCCTTTGTTTGATACCCTGATCTGAATTTGCTGTTAGTAAAATATTTTGAAATAAAAATAATATTATAAAAAAAAATATTTTCATTTTCTGATCAAATCTCTCTATTCATATTTTTTAAAAATAACTGTAGTATTATGACCACCAAAACCAAAAGCATTACTAATGGCATAATTAACTTTTCTATCCTGCGGTTTATTAAATGTATAATTCAAATCGCATTCTGGATCGGGCGTAGTAAAATTAATTGTTGGTGGTATCTTATCATTAATAACTGCCAGAATTGATGCAATCGCTTCAACTGCACCGGCTGCGCCAAGTAAATGTCCGGTCATACTTTTTGTTGAAGATAAGTTAATCTTATATGCATAATCTCCAAACACATTTTTGATCGCTTTAGTTTCACCAATATCTCCTAATTGGGTTGATGTTCCATGCATATTAACGTAATCAATTTCTTCGGGTTTAATATCAGCCCGGTAAAGAGCCATTTTCATAGAAAGAATTGCTCCTGTGCCTTCCGGGTGCGGGGCTGTAATATGATAAGCATCTGCAGATAAACCTGCGCCAATAATTTCCGCATATATCTTTGCATTTCTTTTTATAGCGTGCTCAAGTTCTTCAAGAATAAGTGCACCACTTCCTTCACCCATCACAAATCCATCACGAGTGGCATCAAATGGACGGCTTGCGGTTTCTGGTGAGTCATTTCTTGTAGATAAGGCTCTGCTTGCATTAAATCCGCCAACGCCTAATTCACTGATTGAAGCTTCACTTCCTCCGGTAATCATTACGTCTGCCATTCCATATTTGATGAGAAGAAAACTGTCAATCATATTATTATTTCCTGTAGCACAAGCAGAAACCGTGCAATAGTTTGGACCTCTAAATCCATATTTCATTGAGATGTGTCCCGCTGCAATATCCGGTATAAGCATTGGGATAAAGAAAGGGGAAATTCTGTCGGGTCCTTGTTCACGATTAGTAACAGCCTGATTGTAAAAGGTTTGTATTCCACCGATACCACTTCCAAAGATTACGCCAATTTTATTTTTTTCTTCTTCTGAAAGATTCTCTGGTTTTAAATTACTGTCCTCAACACATTGTTGTGCAGCAACAAGTGCATATTGAGCAAAAGGGTCCAAACGACGAACTGTTTTTTTATCAAGATAATTATTAGCATCAAATCCTTTTAGTTCGCATGCAAATTTTGTTTCTACTTTTGAGGTATCAAATTGTTTTATAAAAGCAGAGCCACTTTTTGATTCCATCATTCCGGTCCAGAAATCATTAACAGTTAACCCAATGGGAGTTAGAGCACCCATTCCTGTTACAACTACTCTTCTGTTTTTGTCAGACATTTAAATCCTCTTTTAAGATGAAAAATTTTAAGTTCGAATGAATAATTTTGAAGTATAAAAATAATGAATTTTAAGCAAAAGCTTAAGTAAAAGTTGACACACTAAATTGATTGAAATGGCAAAGAATTAAGTTTAAAATTTATCAGAGGTAAGCCTGAATATCTTCCAATCATTAAGAGGGATTGCACCAATTTTTTCATAGAAATCAATTGCTGTCTCGTTCCACTCTAAAACAGACCATTCAACTCTTCCATAATTACGGTCTTTTGCTAAAAAAATTATTCTATCTAACAAAGCCTTGCCAATGCCTTTTCCTCGAAACTCTGATTTAACATAAAGGTCTTCAAGATAGATTCCCGGTTTACCCAGAAAAGTTGAAAAGTTTTTGAAGAATAAAGCCTGCCCAACAATCTGTCCATCATATTCGGCAATAAGAATTTCTACAAATTTGTCTTTTCCAAAAAGTGCGTTTTGTAACTCTACGTCGGAAGTTTTAATCTGATCTGAAAGTTTTTCATACTCAGCTAATTCTTTTATTAAAGAAAAAATTGATGGAACATCTTTTTCAGAAGCAGATCGTATTAGAATTTTTTTATACATAATTTTTATTTTGTTGAGAATGGAAGATTATCTTTTAAAATATCTTTTATTCTATCGAATGGAATTCTAACTTCCAACTCACCCATTGCATAGGGAGCTATTTCATAAGGATCAAATTGAAGGACTAATGCACCCGGAATTATGTAAAAATCCTGATCTGGAAGAATATTAATTTCATCTTCAAATAATCCTGCTTCTAGAAGTGAGGTTACTTGAAAGGTATCGATAAAGGCTTGCTCACATTCGTAGCTTAGTAAATCAAAAGAACTTTCATTAATAATATCCTCGAGGGTTAAAACTTTTCCATCATTCAATCTTATGTTGTAACCAAGAGAGTAATAGTTGCCGTGTGCACCACCGGTAAACTGATAATGATCCAGAGAAATACTTAAAAAATTCTTGGAATTATATTTTACTTCAAAACCTGTTTCAAAACTGTAACTAACGCCATTATTATTTGCATCCATTTCAACTGTATCTGCAATTAATTCATCATACCACATAATCGATTGTTGGAATTCATCTGATAAAAAAGAATTAATTTTATTTTCAACCAATGTATTTTCCATACCATTAATTCGAGGATAATAAATATTTATAAATGCTGAACTGTCCGGTAAACTTTTTGTGTAGTTAATCGTTTTTATTTCTACAGTGTCAGCTCCTGCTAAATCATTATGATTAAAATTGTGAGTAAATCCGAGAATAACATTTGAAGAAATTAAAATTATAAATACGGCAAAAATATTTTTCATCTAAAACAATCCTTCCTTCCAATTAAGATTCAGAACGTTTTAATTTCTTTTCATTCAATAACTTTTCCAGATATAAAACTGCCACAGAAAAAACATAACCAAAACCTAACCCAATTATTGCGCCGCCGATAACGTCTGATGGATAATGCAAACCAAGATATACTCTTGATATTGCAATTAATACTGCAGTTATAAATAAAACCCATTTTAATTTGGGAAATAACCGGTAAAAAAACATTGCTGCAGCAAAATTATTTAAAGCGTGATTGGAGGGGAATGAAAATGTTCCCGTACAGCCAATTGGAGTCAAAGCATCTGTCAAAACTGCGCAAGGGCGTGGACGAGCAAAAAATTCTTTCAACAATCTATATCCCGTTTGATCAGTTACAACTATAAGTAATAGCACACCAACAACAGCAAGTTTTCCTTTTGTTCCGCCTTTAGTCCAACTTATGCCTAATAGTATTAAGTAAGTGATATACCAATTATTTACATTTGTTATGGCAGCAAAAAATTTATCTAAAAAACCAAGAGATATAGTATGATTGAAAAAGTAAAAAATGCTTAAATCAACTGAGTAAAAAAAATCTAGCATAAAAATAGTTTAAAATTATTATCCTAAAATAAAAATCATAAAGTAATTTATCATTATAATTATGTAAATTTACTATCATTTAAGAGTAAAAATATGAGACGCAGCAAAACACTCGTGGATTTCATATTAGATGGCGATCATTCGCTAAATACCGAGAGTTATATGAAGATTAAAGAAGAAACAGAAAAATATTTAGTTACTCCTCTTAAAGTAATTGCATTAATGGTTGCAATTTCTGGAATCTTTGCAATGATATTTGAGGTTAGACATCACGCTGAGTTTTCAGTGCAAATATATTTTGTAAGATTATTAGCTACACTTGTGGCATTCATTGTTCTTGTATTTTTAAATTCAAAAAATGCTACAAAGCACTCAATTATACTTGTCCACATCTTGTTGTTAACTATTATCGCTTCCTCTGGAATTATGATATTATTAATTCCGAGCTCTCTTATTGTCAATAGTCAGATTGTTGGGCTAATGATATTTACTTCAGCAATGTTTCTTAATTGGGAGATAAAAAATCAAATTCTTGTTGCGATATATTACAACATTGTTTTTGCTGTTGCGATATTATTCAATGACCAGAAAATTTATTTTCTTCCCAATATGTTTGAGTCCTTAATTTTTGTTCTGTTCTTAAGTTTACTTTCGGTGATTGGCAGCGCAATTAATTTTAGAATGAGATTGCAAATTGCAGAAAATGCATTTAAGACCGAGATTTCTGAAAAAAAATTCAAAGCAATTTTTGATAACTCAAATGATGGAATTTATCAATCAACAAATGAGGGAATCTTTCTAACAGTCAATTATGCTTTAGTTAAAATGCTGGGGTATGATATTAAAGAGGAGTTGTTGCTAACTAAGGTTAACGATTATTATAGAAATCCGGAAGACAGAGAAAAATTATTAGCGGAACTTAAAAAGAAAGGATCGATTGAAAATCATCTGCTTCATCTTGTTGATAGAAATAAAAAAGAAATAATTGTAAAATTAAACGCCCGGATGGTAACTGATGATGATAAATTAAAATATTATTTTGAAGGCACAATGCGTGATGTTACCGAGGAGCTTATTGCGCAGGAAAAAAGAATAAAAGCTGAGAATGAATTAAAATCAGAAAAAGAAAAATCCGATGCACTTGCAAAAGAAGCTTTAAAATTGAGTAATGCAAAAAGCAGATTTCTTGCAAATATGAGCCACGAAATTCGTACTCCGATGAATGGCATTCTAGGATTTTTATCCCTGATTGAATCCGATTCATATTCGAATAAAGAAGAACTGAAAAATTTTGTTAAAAATGCAAAGCTTTCGGCCGAATCACTGCTTGAAACGATTAATGCTGTTCTAGATTTATCAAAAATTGAAGCAGGCAAACTTGAGCTTGAAAAACTTAACTTTAATCTCAAAAAAATTATTGATCAGGCAATTTCAATTGTATCGCCAAAAGCAAAAGAGAAATCAATAAATATTTTTGTTGAAGCATCAGATCCGAAAGAACTTAATTTTGTTGGTGATCCAACAAAAATAAGACAAATATTTCTTAATCTACTTGGTAACGCTGTTAAGTTTACGGAACAAGGTGACATCAAAATTACTATCAAAACAGAAAAGCTTGATGAAGATAGAGTAAAGATTTTTAATTCTATTATTGATACGGGAATTGGAATTCCTGCTGATAAAATTAATGACTTATTCAAACCTTTTTCTCAGATTGATGGAACGGAAGGAAAAAATTTTGGCGGAACCGGTTTGGGACTGGTAATTTGTAAAGAGTTCACTAATCTGATGCAAGGTGATATTTCGGTAGAAAGTATAAGCGGGGCAGGAAGCAGATTTAATTTTAGTGTGATTGTTAAAAAGCAGCTCATCTCAGCCGATCAATTACAACAGGTTACTGATAGCAATCTTGAAAATAGTAGATATGCAACTCCAATATCTGAAACGGATTTTAAACTGAATTTTGAAAAACGGAAGAACTTTAAAATTCTACTTGCTGAAGATAATCTTATAAATCAAAAAGTAGCGATAAGGACTTTAAACTCTGCTGGTTATCAGGTTGATGCAGTAATGAATGGAGAACAAGCGATTCGCGAATATTCTCAAAAAAATTATGATCTGATTTTGATGGATGTTCAAATGCCAGAGATAGATGGATTTACAGCAACAAAAAAAATCCGAGCAATGGACTCGACTAAAAAAGATGTTCCCATAATTGCTTTAACCGCCCACGCATTAATGGGTGATAGAGAAAAGTGCCTGGAAGCAGGTATGAATGAATACGTTTCGAAACCTGTTGTTGCCAGCGAGATTATTCGCATAGTAGATAAATTATTAAAGTTAGATCAGATTAAAACTACGGTAACAGTACAAGACAATAAAGAAAATGTACTATTTGATTTTGAAAGACTTAAAGAAATTAGTTTAGGTGATACTGTTTTTGAAAAAGATCTTCTTGGCGATTATATAATTGATGCGGAACTAAAACTTCAAACTTTACGCGAGTATGTATTGACAGAGGATAAAACAAAAATTATTGATGTTGCACATACTCTAAAAGGATCAAGCTATTCCGTTGGTGCATTAATAGTTGGTAATGAAGCTCTAGGGATAGAACTATCGGCAAAGAATAATGATATTGAAAGTGTGGAAGAAAGATTAACAAAACTTGCAAAGTCGATTAAAGAAACTCGTGAAATTCTTAAGGGTAAGATTTAAAATATTGTAGAGATGACATCTCTTAAAAAGATGTCATCTCTTCTTATCAAATTCCCTAATTATAATCCTTTAAAACTTTTCTAATTATTTTCAGAGCAATATCAATTTCATCTTTTGTGATTACTAATGGTGGTGCAAATCTAATAATATTACCATGAGTTGGTTTTGCAAGCATTCCATTTTCCTTCAGTGCAACACAAACATCCCACGCAGTCTTTCCGCTTTTTGCCGGTTTGATTACGATAGCATTTAATAAACCTTTCCCTCGCACTAAAGTGAGATGTTCAAACTCATCCACCATTTTTTGAACTTCTGCTCTAAAGTAATTACCAAGTTTAAAGGCATTCTCTGCTAACTTTTCTTCAATCAAAACTTTTAGAGATGCTATTGCAACTCGTGCAGCAAGTGGATTTCCACCAAAAGTTGATCCGTGCTGGCCAGGCTTTATCGTAAGCATAATTTCATCATTTGCTAAAGCTGCAGAAACAGGCATCGTTCCACCGGATAATGCTTTGCCAAGTATCAAAATATCCGGTTTAACATTTTCATAATCTGATGCAAGCAACTTACCCGTTCTTGCTAATCCAGTTTGAACTTCATCACAAATTAGAAGTACATTTTTTGCTTTACAAAGTTCGTGTGCTTTTTTTAGGTATCCATCATCAGGAACAAAAACACCTGCTTCACCTTGTATTGGCTCAACCATAAAGGCAGCAACGTTTGGATCTTCTAATGCTTTTTCTAATGCCGCAATATTGTTGTAAGGAATTTTTTCAAATCCTGGCACATAAGGTCCAAATCCTTCATAACAATCTGGATCAGTAGAAGCAGAAACAGCCATCATTGTTCTGCCATGAAAGTTTTCATTGGCTACAATAATTTTTGCTTCGTATTTTTTTATTCCTTTTACTTCGTAAGCCCATTTGCGCGCAAGTTTCACTGCGGTCTCTCCACCTTCAACGCCAGTATTCATAGGAAGGACTTTATCGTAACCGAGAAGTTCTGTAATAAATTTTTCATACTCACCTAAAACATTATTATAAAATGCCCGGGAAGTAAGCGTTAGAATGCCTGCTTGTTCAACCATTGCTGCTGTTATTTTAGGATGGCAATGTCCCTGATTGACTGCTGAATATGCTGAAAGAAAATCCAAATATTTTTTGCCTTCAACATCCCAAACCCAAACGCCTTTACCTTTTGCAATTACAACTTCTAGCGGGTGATAGTTATGAGCACCATACTTTTGCTCAAGATCCATATAATATTGTGAGTTCATAAACCTTCCAATTTTTTTCCAAATGATTGATAATTTGTGTAGAAAAATTAGCCGTTATAGACTGAATTAACAAACCGCAAATATTGGAATGATATCCTGTTCGAACCGTTGATCAAATAGTAGATGTACTAAACAGGCGGAGTTCCCGCATTAGAAAAGTCTCATTTACCTTGCTTCTCGAATGCCTCTTACTTAATTTTTCAATGAAAATTTTAGATAAAAAATTGTAGTTTAATTAAATTAAAAGTGACTTTATGAGATTTTTTTTCAGGATTTTATTGTTTGTAACCTCAATTTACTCGGCTTCATTTGCTCAAATTGTTTTTACGAGTCCAACTTATGCTACTCAGTACGATAGTATTGTTGTCTTTTTTGATGCGACACAACCAGGTGCAGCTGCACTTTTAAATTATACCGGAACAGTTTATGCACACACGGGCGTAACCACAAACCTTGGAACGTGGCAGCACGTAATCGGTACCTGGGGTCAGACTAATCAACCGGCATTAACAAGATTAGGAGCAAATTTTTATAAGCTAACTATTGGATATCCAAGGACTTTTTATTCTGTTACAAATCCATCCGAAAAAATTCTTAAACTTTCAATGGTTTTTAGAAGCACTGATGCAACCAAGCAAACGAGTCCTGATATTTTTATTGATTTGTATTTACCAGGATTAACGGTAGTTGTTCAAAATCCTGAAGTATCTGTTAAATTCGGCAATCCTCAGCGCTCGCCTGCATTTGTTAAGGAAGGCGAAACGGTTCCAATTAATATTAATGCTGTTGAACTTGGCACCAAAGTTACGAGCCTTACTCTCTCAGTTGATGGAAATCAAGTTGCACAAACAAATACAAAAAATTTAAGTTATAATTTTGTTTATTCTAACTTCTCAACTGGTGCGCATAATGTTAAAGTAATTGGAATTGATACAACAGGCAGTTTAGATTCAACATCGTTTATGATGTTTTCAAATCCTACATTTACTAATGCTCCTTTGCCAAATGGATTAAAGACCGGAATTAATTATACTGGTGCAACAACTGCAACTCTTGCACTTTTTGCGCCATATAAAGATTTTGTTTATCTGCTTGGTGATTTTAACGATTGGAATGTTGAAACAAATTATTTTATGAATCGTGATTCTGTAAATGCTGATAGTACAATTTGGTGGGTGGAACTTAATTCACTTAGTCCGGGAACAGAATATGCTTTTCAATATTTCGTTGATGGAAAGATAAGAATAGGTGATCCATTTTCTGGAAAAGTTTTAGATCCATGGAATGACCAATACATTACTGCAGCAACGTATCCCAATTTAAAACCATATCCCTCTGGTAAGACTGAAAGTATTGTTAGCATCCTTCAAACGGCACAATCACCATATCAGTGGCAGGCAACAAATTATCAAAGACCGCCAAAAGAAAAATTAGTTATCTACGAGTTGCTTGTACGGGATTTTTCTTCATTGCACAGCTATCAGTTTTTAATTGATACTTTATCATACTTAAAATCGCTCGGAGTAAATGCAATTGAATTAATGCCTATCAATGAATTTGAAGGAAATATTAATTGGGGATATAGCCCAAGCTATCATACTGCAGTTGATAAGTATTACGGTACTGCAAATAAATTAAAAGAATTTATAGATATTTGTCACCAAAATGGAATTGCGGTTATTCTGGATATGGTTTTAAATCATGCCTTTGGCCAAAATCCATTAGTAAGTATGTATTTCGATGGTTACTATACCATCGGGAGTAATTCAGGTATCAAAACAACTGCTAATAATCCTTACTTCAATATTACTTCTCCTAACACCACTTATTTCTGGGGTGCAGATTTTAATCACGAAAAAACAGCAACACAATATTACGTAGATAGAGTAAATAGATTTTGGCTGGAAGAATATAAATTCGATGGCTTTAGATTTGATTTTACAAAAGGCTTTACTAACACACCTGGTGATGGCGGCAGTTATGATCAGTCAAGAATAAATATTTTAGAACGAATGGCTGATAAAGTTTGGGAATATGATTCAACTTCTTATATAATACTTGAACACTTTGCCGCTAACGGTGAAGAAAGCGTTTTATCAAATTATGGAATGATGATTTGGGGAAATTATAATTATGATTATAATGAAGCCACAATGGGTTATGCTTCAAATTTTTCAGGAATATCATATAAAAATCGTGGATGGACTTATCCAAATTTAGTTGGATATATGGAAAGTCATGATGAAGAAAGATTAATGTTTAAGAATATTACTTACGGTAATTCATCCGGTAGTTATAACATTAAAAATCTTAACGAAGCTTTAAACAGGATGAAACTTGCTGCCACATTTTTCTTTACCATTCCCGGACCAAAAATGATCTGGCAATTCGGGGAATTAGGTTATGATCTAAGTATTAATATAAATGGAAGAACCGGTGAGAAGCCTGTGAAATGGGATTATCTTAACGATGCCAGAAGGACTAATCTTTACAAAGTATTTAAAGCTTTAATAAACCTTAAGAAAAATTATGATGCTTTTAGTACAACAAATTTTACACTTGATGTTGCCAATATTGTAAAGAAAATAAATCTCTACCATCCGACTATGGACGTTTTTATTATAGGAAATTTTGGAGTTACACAACTAAACCCAAATCAAAATTTTAGTAAACCCGGCTGGTGGTATGATTATTTTAGCGGGGATAGTGTTAATATTACTAATCCTACGGATCCGATCAGTTTACTGCCTGGTGAATTTAAAATTTACACCTCCGCAAAATTACCTTTACCGGAACAAGGAATTTTATCCGATGTTGGATTAAATGAGCCGTCAATTGCAGATAATTATTATTTGGGTCAAAACTACCCAAATCCATTTAATCCCAGTACAAAAATAAGTTGGCAGTCGCCAGTAAACAGTTGGCAAACATTAAAATTATTTGATATACTGGGAAGAGAAGTTGCTACTTTGGTTGATGAATTTAGATCAGCAGGAAAGTATGAAGCAGAATTCAATTCATCATCACTTGCAAGCGGTGTTTACATATACAGGTTACAAGCAGGAGACTATGTAAATAGCAAGAAGATGATCCTATTGAAATAAGGATTAGATTATTTAAAGAATAAGGCGATTCAGAGGAATCGACTTTTTAGTTTGTAAGTTCTGATAATATTATTGCTGCTGCGGAGGAAACATTTAACGATTCTGCTCTGCCTTTTCCCGGAATGGTAATAAATTCATCCGAAAGATTTTTAACCATTTCAGAAGGACCTGATGATTCGTTGGAGAAAGTGATGATCGATTTTTTTTCAAACTTATAGTTAAAAATATTTTTGCCTTTAATATCAGAGCAGATGATTTGATAATTTTTATTTTTCAGAAAGAACAAATCATTTTCAAAAATTTTGTCATAAATATTAAGATGAAAAACTGATCCCATCGATGCTCTTATCACTTTTGGATTAAGGTATTCAACAGATTGATCGGTGATGAAAACGTTATAAATCCCAAACCAATCACACGTGCGTAAAATCGTTCCCAAATTTCCTGGATCAGAAATATTATCTATTAGAACAATTATTTTTTCATTTAAATCATTTATCTTTTTCTGCGGAAAGTTTTTATTAAACACTGCAGCAATTCCCTGTGGAGATCTTGTATCTGAAACTTTTTGGAAGTCTAAAGATTTCAATTCACCAATTCTTATAGTCTTCTTTTTTAGAATGCTAATAATCTCAGGAAAAGAATCTATAAAAGTCGGAGTAACAAAAACGACATCACATTTATAACTGCTGTTTAATCCTTCTTTAACAGTCTTTAATCCCTCAACAAGAAATTTCTTTTCTTTATCACGGAATTTTTTCATCAGTAAAGACGAAAAGTATTTTAATTCTTTATTAGATATCATATAAGTGTATTGTATTTTTGATGTGTATTATTTTTTTCATCGAGTTCGAAAGCCTTTAAATATTCCCAGGAATAAATTCCAGTATTGTGCCCATCTTTCCAGCTAACTTGAATTGCATATTCTCCAACTACCTCAATTCTTTTTACTTTATACATTTCCGGGGAAAATATAGTCGGTTTAGGCGGACGAAAAGTTTTAAACAGAATAGTTTCACCTTTACAACTTGCGCAAGGGCATTCATCGCGTAAGTATTTAAGAGATATAATAGTTTCGGACTCATCACTCCATTTTACTAAAAGCTTTTCTTTTTCAAGAATTTTTATCTGTTTGGGTTTCATTTCAAATAAGATTTTATTAACAATAAAATATAAATCAATTTAATATAATACTATAATTACTGTGATGTAAATTTAACCCGATGGTGTTATTTTTAGTTACGCTATTTATAATTATAGGATAAATTTGCTTTGATGGGATTATTAATTACAATTTTCTTGTTGCTTGTCCTGCTTAATTTTTTACTGGCTGCTGCAGAAATTGCTTTAGCTGCATTCGGCGAAAATAGAATTGAGGAATTAAAAGAAAATGAGGATAAATATGTAACATATTTTGAAAAACTAAACGCTAATCAAGAGGAAGTATATTCAAGCATTCATCTTGCAATTACATTTATTAATGTGATGATTTCAATAATGGGTTACTTCATATTTTCTTCGTGGTTATTCTCATTTTTTAATCAAGTATCATTTTCAACTCAAATATTTCCTATCGCAATCACCATTTTTCTAACCACAATAATTATAACATTTATTATTCTTATACTCATCGTCCTTGTTCCAAAAGCTATTGCTTACAGATACTCTGAATTTATCGGTAGGAGATCGATCAAAACTATTTTACTTCTGTCAAACCTATTAAAATATGTAACTGGATCAATAACATTAGTAAGCAATTTAATTTTATTACCGTTCAAAGAAAAAATTAATTTTTCGCAAGAGCGACCTTCTGAAGATGAGATATTAGATATAATTTCAGATGGTGTTAAATCAGGTACAATAGATGAAGCTGATCAGGAAATAATTGAAAATATATTTGAGTTTAACGATCTTAAAGCCGATGAAGTCATGATTCCAAGAACAGAAATGGTTGCTATAAATTTATCCGATACTGACGAAAAAAATATCGACATCATAATCAAAACCAATCATGCATTATTACCTGTTTACGAAAAGTCTTTGGATAATATTGTTGGAGTGCTTCATACAAAAGATGTTATGAAAATTTTAGTAAAAGCTGAAAAAGTTTCGTTGCGTCAACTGGCTCGACCAGTTTATTTTGTTCCGGAAACAAAGTTGATTTCTGAAATATTAAAAGATATGCAAAAACAAGGTGAGCGCATTGCAATTGTTACCGATGAATATGGCGGCACTGAGGGTATTATCATTATGGAAGATATTTTGGAAGAGATAGTTGGAGAACTTAAGGACAGCAGCTCTAGTGAGATACAGAATTTTAGTAAACTACCAGACGGTAATTATTATGTACTTGGATCAATGAATGTTACAGAGTTTAATGAAATATTTAATTTTAAATTACCAGAATCGGATGAGTATATTACAATTGCAGGATTTGTTGCAGAAAAGACGGGAAAGATTTTGGAGCCCGGGGAAAAATTTGAATATGAAGGATTGACATTCGATCTAATAAAAAAATTAAAACAGAAGATGGTTCAGTTCAAAGTATTTTCGAGCAGTAACGATTTAGAAGAACTGAAAAACATTATTTAAAATTTAACGGCAGGAATTATTAGAATGAAAAAATTTTTCGTTTTTTTTATCCCTTTAGTAATATTGTTAGTCTATGCATTTTGGCCCGAAAAAATCATCACTTATCCAGCCGGAATTAATGCTGAACAACAACCAAAACAAACAGACCTGATAACCATTAAGGAATGGCAAAAAGACGAATTTAAAATTAAAGCATTAGCTGAGTATCAAATTAAAGCAAGAGTATTGAGCAGGAATAATTTTTCAATTGGACGAGAAAGTAAATTATCTCCCGTCGATTTTGCGCTTGGTTGGGGTCCAATGTCTGATCAGGCAATAATAGATAAAATAAAAATTACTCAAAGCAACAGGTGGTATCATTGGCAGGCTGATCAATATCCCATTCCGCCGGATCAAATTCCGCTCAACAGTGCCAACGTTCATATAATTCCTAAAGATGAAGTGATTGAAGATAAAATTGATGAAGTTTATAAAGGAAGTTTAATTGAGATGAAAGGTTACTTAGTAGAAATTACAACAGAAGATGGCTGGCACTGGAAAAGTTCATTAAGAAGAGATGATACAGCCGGTGGATCTTGCGAACTATTTTGGGTAGAAGAACTAACGATTTTAGACAGTGAATAATTTTGTAGAATAAAGAAAAAGATTGTTGTTTAGGTAACTGAAAAATGTTAATTTTGCTTTCCCAAAACGCTGGCTTAGCTCTCCGCCGTGGCGAATGGTAGAGCATCCCGATATGATCGGGAAGGTTGGAAGGGAAAAATTGATAAAGATTTAATTTTATATTAAACGCTGGCTTAGCTCAGTTGGTAGAGCAGCTGATTTGTAATCAGCAGGTCGCGGGTTCGAGTCCCATAGCCAGCTCAAAAATCGATGAAAACAAATATTACCGTCTGAATATTACCGTCTGGTTGTTTAGACGGTTTTTGTTTTATGGTGCATTTTCATCAGTAGTCTTTAAGATTCCAAATGACGTCAGAGTCTAAATTTAGTCTTCTTTATTCAGTAAAATGATACCTACTATAAGAAAAGGTTATCCAAACTTATTCATTGACTTTGAGCAATTGTTTGCTTAAGTTAATATTAAATGAAACTCAAAGTAATTACATATTTCTTGTTATCGGTATTTCTATTCTCCACCATAGGCATTCCAATAAGTTTACATTATTGCCAGATGATGAAATCTGTTTCATTTAAATCCTGTGGAATGTGCGATACAAAACCCACTATTCGCTTTAATAAAAATATTTTAAACTCAATTATAAAAAATGCAAATGATGTTTCTTGCTGCAGCAATAAAATAATAGCATCATCATCTGATGAAAAATACTTATCAGTAGCATACGAAATTCAAAAAACTGAAACGAAAAGTTTTTTGTTTATTATTCCAGTAAAGCAATATTTTACTGAAGAGTTATTTAATAAAACTTTTAAATCAGATGTATCACCGCCACTTAATAATTCAAACCCCTTATATCTTAATAACTCTATCCTTTTGATTTAATACTTCTTTTCTTTAACATATTGTTGATTAGAATAACTACGTCTTTTCAGCAATCATATTTTAATAATTCCATTAATCGTTTAGGAAAAGAAAATGATCGAAAAAATAATTGATTGGTCTGCTAATAACAGATTCATCGTAATTCTACTATACATCATTATAGTTGGGTTTGGAATTTACAGTGTAATAAATTTACCTGTTGATGCAATTCCCGATCTATCCGAAAACCAGGTAATAATTTTTACAGAATGGATGGGACGCTCACCACAGATAATTGAGGATCAGGTTACCTTCCCGATTGTCTCAGGTTTACAAGGTTTACCGGATGTAAAAGCAGTAAGAGCAAATTCTATGTTCGGTATGTCATTCGTCTTTGTGATTTTCAATGATAATGTCGATACATACTTTGCACGTTCACGAGTTCTTGAAAGAATGAATACAATTCAGGCGCAGCTTCCTTCTGGCGTTGTTCCTTCTTTAGGTCCTGATGGAACGGGTGTTGGACACGTCTATTGGTACACTGTTGAAGGTAAAGATTATGATCTCGGTACTCTGCGCTCAATTCAGGATTGGTACGTGCGTTATAAATTATCATCGGTTGATGGAGTTGCAGAGGTAGCAAGTATCGGCGGATATGTTAGACAGTACCAGGTAGATGTAAATCCAAATGATTTACGAGCTTATAACTTAACTGTCGCTGATGTGGTTAACGCAGTTCAAAGAAGTAATAACGAAGTTGGCGGAAAAATATTAGAGGTAAGCGATGCAGAATATTTCGTACGCGGGCAAGGATATATAAAGTCCAAAGAAGATGTTGAGAACACTGTTATAAAATCTTTTACAAATGGAATTCCTATACTTATAAAAAATGTAGCAAAGGTTCAAATTGGTGGCGATATACGCCGCGGCGCTTTAGAAAAAAATGGTAATGGGCAAGTTGTCGGCGGCATTGTGGTTATGCGAACTGGCGAAAATGCTCAAAGAGTTATTGAAAGAGTAAAGGAAAAAATAAAAGAAATTTCACCGGGTCTTCCGCCCGGAGTTGAAATCGTAACTTCGTATGACAGAAGCACTTTAATTACAGAAGCGGTAGGAACTTTAGAAAGAGCATTGATCGAAGCTTCAATAACGGTTTCTATTATGGTGATGATTTTCTTACTGCACTTTAGAAGTATTGTGAGAATTTTGATTGAGCTCCCAATTGCAATCCTTATAGCATTCATTTTAATGTATGTGTTTGGAATTTCATCAAACATTATGTCGCTCGGTGGAATTATTTTAGCGGTTGGAGTGATAGTGGATTCCTCAATTGTTTTGGTTGAGAATGCTTATCGTAATCTGGCAAAAGCGCTTGAAGAAAAAAAGCACCTAACTCCGGATGAATACAAAAAAATTTCTGTTGATTCCGCAAAACAAGTTGGCAGGGCAATTTTCTTTTCTGAATTAATAATTCTCGTTTCTTTTCTTCCGGTGTTTATGCTAACAGGTCAGGAAGGTAAGATGTTTCATCCCCTCGCTTATACAAAATCATTTGCATTAATCGGCTCTGCAATTGTGGTCATTACATTAATTCCCGTTTTGATGACGATGCTAATGCGCGGTAAGTTCAAACCGGAAGATAAAAATCCCACTACAAGATTTTTCATTCGTTTATACGAACCTGTAATTCACTGGGTGTTAAAGCACAGAAAAATTACTATTGCAATTAATGTGATTGCCCTCTTATTAACTGTTCCAATGATCCTCAACACTGGCAGTGAGTTTATGCCGCCGCTTGATGAAGGTTCAATCTTGTATATGCCTGTAACTCTACCGGGTGCTTCGATATCTGAAGTAAACAGAATTTTGCAGGAGCAGGATAAAATTATAATGACTGTGCCTGAAGTTCACCACGTTTTAGGGAAAACAGGACGCGCAGAAACTGCAACAGATAATGCACCATTAAGTATGATTGAAACGATAATTTTATTAAAACCTAAAGATCAGTGGCGACCTGGAATTACGAAGCAGGATATCGTTGCTGAGCTTGATGCAAAATTACAAATACCAGGTGTGCGTAATGGTTGGACTCAGCCGATTATTAATAGAATAAATATGCTTTCTACAGGTGTTCGAACAGATATTGGTTTCAAAATTTTCGGCCCAAATCTCGATACTCTTGAAACTTATGCTATCCAGGCAGAAAAATTATTAAAGACTATAAATGGTGCTGCCGACGTCGTTGCTGAAAGAGTACAGAATGGTTATTACTTAGATATTCAAATCAAACGTGATATGGCTGCACGCTATGGTATTAACATTCGTGATCTTCAAGATATAATTGAAACTGCAATTGGTGGACAGAATTTAGGAGTGGTTATTGAAGGAAGAATGCGCTTCCCAATTCGCATGCGTTATCAAAAAGATTATCGCGACAATATGAAGGAGATTAAAAGTCTTATCGTGCCTGTATCGTTATCAAGTCCTATGAATGTTAAATCTGCTATGATTAATAATCCACAAATTGGAACGAGTAATAACAGTTCAGGTGGTATGTCTTCTATGGGAAGTTCAAACAATGCAGGTATTACTTCTCAAACTTTAAATGGGCAGAATGGTTTTTCATTACTCTCGACAGAACAGAATGCAATTACTTATCTCCCAATTTCAGAATTAGCTGATATAAAAGTACTGACGGGTCCACCAATGATAAGCAGCGAAAACGGAATGCTGCGATCGATAGTTTTTATGAATACACGCGGCAGAGATATGGGTAATGTTATGGTTGATGCAAAAAAAATAATTGAAGATAAACTCAAACTTCCTGCGGGCTACAGCTATACCTGGAGTGGACAGTATGAAAGTAAAGTCCGTGCTCAGCAGACAATTGAAGTTATAATGCCGGTTGTATTTTTGTTAATCTTTTTTCTCCTCTTCCTTACTTTAAAAAATTATGTTGAAGCGGGAGTAGTGATGCTTTCGGTACCTTTTGCACTTATTGGAGGAATGTATATGATTTACATTCTCGGTTACAATTTTTCAGTTGCGGTTTGGGTTGGTTTTATTGCGCTATATGGAATTGCAGTTGAAACCGGTGTTATAATGGTTGTGTATCTACACGAAGCTCTTGATAAAAAATTACGTGCTCATCAAAAAGGTTTACGCGGACCAATTACAAACGAAGATATTTATCAGGCAACTGTCGAAGGTTCTGTTTTAAGACTGAGACCTAAACTGATGACAGTTTTTACTGCAATGGTTGGGCTTATTCCTGTAATGTGGGCTATCGGTACAGGTGCTGATGTAATGAAACCGCTCACTGCTCCAATGATTGGAGGATTGTTGACTTCTGCAATTCACGTGCTTGTAGTTACACCAATTCTTTTTGCAATGATGAAAGAACGCGCACTCAAAAAGGGGAAATTGGAATTGTCTAAAATGTCCGACTGGATGAAGGAGGGAGAGTAAGATGGTTGATGGAAAATGGTTAATGGTTGATGTGGCAAAGGCATTAAGACTGGTTGAAAGGTCTTTAATTGTCATTCCGAAGGAGTCTTCGACTGAGAAATCTGTTCCCATTATCAGACTTCTCTCCCGAAAAATCGGGATCGAAGTGACAAAAACAGTTATGACACAATCTCTATTCCTATGGAAGAAATGGTTAACGGAAGATTGGACACAAAATCTAATGAAGTTGGCTGTCCACAGTGGGTATTGGGCAAAAGGTAATTATCTATGTAAATCCTTATCAATATTTTTTATTATAGTTTTTACAAACGTAACAATAAATGCTCAGTCAATTGATTCATTAGTTACTGAAGCTATTGTAAATAATCCAAAGTTAAAATCTTTGCAGTACAGAATTAAAGCATCAGAATATAAAAGTGAATCAATAAATAATCTTCCGCCGCCAAATCTTTCTGTGGAGTTTTCGCAAGTGCCGATTAGAAAGTATGATATTTTAAATCAATCTATCTCAAATAACATTGCTCTTTCACAAATGTTTCCGCTTGGTGGTAAACTTAGTGCGATGGCTGATGTTGAAAACAAGAATACGCTGGTGGAAGGAAATAATTTTGATGCTTATAAAATAAATTTAACTGCACAGGTGAAGATATCGTATTTCAATTTATGGTTAATCGACAGAAAAATTGATATACAAAAAAGTAATATTTCTCTGCTTAGTGATTTTACTAAAGCAATCGAAGTTTCTTTTTACACAAATAGAATAAGTCAGGCTGATGTTTTAACTGTTCAAAGTGAGATTGCATCAAATGAAACTCAACTTTTAATTCTTGAGAAACAAAAAGAAGCTGAGATTTATAAACTGAACAAACTTCTCGGCAGGGATTTAAATTCAAAAGATGTTTTTGCTTTAAAGGATTTTAAAAACGATTCATTACAACTATCACAATCGCAATTAGAAGAATTACTGTCTGATTCAAATCCAACATTAAATAAAATGAACAATATGATTGAGATGAACAGAGCAATGATAACGGCTAATAACAAAGAATTGATCCCGGATTTAATGGTTCAGGGAATGCTGATGAGAATGCCCAGAGGAATGATTCTTACATCTGCGTCAGATTTAACAATGCTTGACCCGAAAACAGAAATAATGTATTCATTAATGTTCTCTATAAATCTTCCGTTTGCACCATGGTCTGTTGGTAAAATTAATTCTAAAGAAGAAGAACTTGCTGCAGGAATTAATAGCATTGAGCAAGAAAAAAATGATATGCAAAGAGAAATGACTGCACAGCTTAAAGAAGCGCTTGTAAAATATAATACTGCAAAAGAATTGACAGAACTTTATGATAAAAAAGTGATCCCACTTTACTCAAACTCTGCAGAATCCCAAACTGCCTCATATCAAAATGGAAAGACTAACATTACGGCAGTAATTGATTCGTACCGAATGCTGTTAATGCAAAAGATGAATTATTATATGTCAAAAGCAGATATTCAAATGTCGCTTGCTGAAGTAGAAATGATGGTGGGTGCTAATCTTAAAAATCTAAAATTATCTGAAGGAAATTATTAAAATGAAAAAAATGAAAATAAAACTCATGATCAGTTTATTAGCAACCTTATTGATTGCATTTGCCTGCTCGAACTCAGACAATGCAAATAAGAATAATAAGGAATACTGGACTTGCACAATGCATCCTCAGGTTCATAAGGATGGACCCGGCGCTTGCCCGATTTGCGGAATGGATTTGATTAAAAAAGTTGTTGATGATTCAGCGGATGTTTCTCCAAAATCAGATATGGAAGGAATGATAACTCTAACCACCAATAAACAAATTTTAGCAAATGTATCTACAATTAAGATCAAAAAAGAGAATCTAAAAAAGGAATTGACTGCATATAGTTATCTTGATTTTGTTGAACAGAATCGTAAAACTATCCCTGCGAAATTTAACGGAAGAATTGAAAAATTATTTGTTGATAAAACAGGTGACTATATTAAAAAAGGTCAAGCACTTTTTGAATTTTACAGTCCTGATCTTGTACAGGCGCAAAATGATTATTTAATTGCATTAAGTAATAGCAAGAGCGATATAAATCCATTGCTTGAGGCATCAAGAAAAAAACTCGAGTTATTTGGTTTAACTTTGAATCAAATTGAGGAGCTTAAAAACTCGGGTAAAATAAATTTAACATTAAAATATTATTCCCCCGTTAGTGGAACAGTTATCGAAAAGAAAGTGCAGGAAGGAATGTATGTTAATGAAGGTACTACGATTTACGAAGTAGCCGAGATTTCAACTTTATGGAATATTGCAGAAATAAATGAGACTGATCTTTCAACAGTTAAAATTGGAAGTAAAGTTAAACTAAAACTTAAAGCATATCCCGGCGAAGAGTTTACAGGGAGAGTAACATTTATTTATCCAGTAATTAATCCTCAAACAAGAACCGTAAAAGTTAGAAGCGAGTTTTCGAGCTTGAATAACAAACTTAAACCACAGATGTATGGGGAGACTGTTTTCTTTGCTGAAGATGGAACTGGATTATTAATTCCTGCAGATGCAATAATATTTTCGGGTAATAGAAATGTTGTTTGGGTAAAAACTTCAGATGGAATGTTTGAAGGACGCAGTGTCGAATTAGGTCAGAAGTTTGGGGATAAATATCAGGTGCTGTCAGGTATAAACGAAGGTGATGAAGTTGCGGCAAGCGGCGGATTTTTGATTGATTCAGAAAGCCAATTAAAGACTGGTAGATCAACCGGTTCGGGTAATATGGAAGGAATGGATATGCCTAAATAAATGAATGAAAAAAAATATAATTAATAAGAAATGTAAATCATTAATAGAAAGGTACGTAATATGAAAACCAGGTTAAATAAAACTCTTCAAATAGGGATTCTTGCAAGCGGGATAATTTTTTTGTCGATCTTTACTGCGTGCAGTCAGGATACTAAAACTCCTGATCATAAATCTATGAATATGGAAAAAAAACAAACAGATTCTACAATTGTTCGTAACGGAATAATTGATTTAAAAATGATTGATAAAAATAAAGATGGAATGGTTTATCAGGATCCTATGGATTGGAATGTGATTTCAGATGAACCGGGCAAATGCCCGCTGTGCGGAATGAAGTTAAAAGAAGTTACACTTGAAGAAGCAAAAAAGAATTTGATAGAAAGTGGATTTAAAGTAATGGAAAAATAATTATGAAAATTATCGTGGGTCTAGTGTTTATAGCCGTAGTTGTTTTTATTGCTTTTAGAAAATTTCAGAAAGCAAGCAAGGGGAAAGATTGCTGCAAATAATATTTTTCTAAAAAATAATCGAGGTAGTTTATGAAATATTTCATCGGTGCAGTTAGTGTAATAGCACTTCTATTTGTTGGATATCTTATTTTCATTTATTCAGGTATATATAATATCAGTGCAATGGATCATCACAGCGAGCTTACTTTATGGATGATGAATACTGTAAGAGATAATTCAATTAAACACAATACAGAAGATGATATTAAAATGCCTGATCTGTCTGACGATTCTTTAGTAAAGATGGGTTTCCTTCATTACAGAGAAATGTGTGTTAGCTGCCATGGAGCACCCGGTATAAAACAAAGTGAATTTGCGGAAGGTCTTTATCCCAATCCGCCAATGCTTTCCAAAGTTGCTAAAGATTGGACTCCTCAACAGCTTTTCTGGATAACTAAAAATGGATTAAAGATGACAGGCATGCCTGCATTTGGACCAACACATACTGACGAAATGATTTGGGCAATTGTAGCTTTTACAAAAACACTTCCGACATTGACCAAAGAGCAATACCAGGTTCTTGATAATGAAACAAAAGGTGAAAGTGACGAAGCGGATGAGCATATACATTAAAGAATCTCCCGGGGTAGAAATTCTAAAAAGCATAAACCGATTTTTAAATATGTAAGTCGAATAATCAGCCGATCGGTGACTTTAGAATACATCGTTTTGTTGATAGTCAATTAACTAAACAAACACAAACAGAATATTCCAGTATTAGAAATAGAAATTTGAACTGGACATGCTAAATCTTATATTAAAGTATTGCAGAGTTAAATTAAGTTAGCACAATTTTCTAATAAGATTTAAGAAAAATCTGGAATTGATAGTAGATTTAGATAATTTTGATTATTAAAATACTGAAGTCATAATGATCATAATTGATTTGATATATAATTTAGCTGTACTTATTGCACTCAGTGTCCTTTCAGGTTTTATTGATTTAAGATTTAATCGGACAGATCTTAAAGGTAAAATATTACAAGGATTGCTTTTTGGTGCTACAGCCATAATAGGTATGTTAAATCCATTTTATTTAACGGCAGGAATTATATTTGATGGTAGATCAATAGTATTAAGCTTGTGCACATTGTTCTTTGGTCCAATCTCCGGTTTAATAGCTTCTGTGTTAGCCATACTTTTCAGGATACATATTGGCGGCGGAGGTGCATTAACAGGGATTCTGGTTATAACTTCTTCTTTTCTCATTGGGCTTTTTTTCAATATCCGCAGAAACAAATCATTTGAAAAAAAACTCACCAGATTACAATTATACATTTTCGGTCTAATAGTTAACGGTATAATGTTGGTGTTATTTTTAACACTTCCATACAAAGATATGGTTGGATTATATAAAATACTTACAGTTACAATACTGGGAGTATATCCATTTGCAACTCTGTTGATAGGTAAAATACTTCTTGATCAGGAAGAGAATCAAAACTTTGTAAAAAAATTAAAAGAAAGTGAAGAACTTTTCCGAACAACGCTTTATAGCATCGGTGATGCTGTAATCACAACTGATATTCAGGGTAGAGTAAGACAGATGAATTCGGTGGCTGAGAAATTGACTGGCTGGAATGAAACTGAAACAAATGGCAAGCAGCTTGAAGAAATATTTGATATCACTGACGAGATTTCGAAAAATAGGGCTGAAAGTCCTATAAAAAGAATTTTAAAAGAGGATTCAACAGTAGCTCTCACCAATCATACATTATTATTATCCAGGAATAAAAAGGAAATTCCAATTGCAGACAGCGGCGCACCGATAAAAAATAGCAGCGGAGAAACCATTGGCGCTGTTATAGTTTTTAGAGATCAAACAGAAGAACGAGCAAAACAGAAAGTATTAAAAGCCCGGGAATTTTGGCTAAGAGAATCTCAAAGAGTAGGTAGGATTGGTTCATATGAATTAAACATCAAAACAAATGTGTGGATATCTTCTGAGGTTCTGGATGAAATATTTGGATTAGATCAGAATGCAGAAAAAACTCTTATGGGTTGGAATAGTATTGTTCATCCTGATCATAGGGAGGAATTGCTTAATTACTTTTTACAGCACGTTGTTGCAGAAAAAAATTTATTTGATAAAGTCTATCGAATCATTCGCGTGAACGATGGTGAAGAACGCTGGGTATGGGGACGTGGAGAATTGACATTTGATGATGATGGAAATCCAATTCAGATGATTGGGACAATACAAGATATCACTGAGAGTAAAAGAGCTGAAGAAGCATTGCATGCAAGTGAAGAGAAATTCAGGACTATTTTTGAAACTGCGAATGAAGGAATCTGTATAGTTAATAAAATTGATGAAATAACAACCGTTAATAATAAGTTTACTGAAATGGTCGGATATAGAGATATTGAAATTAAAGGGAAAAGTTTTCAAATCTTAATACCTATGGAAGATTTAAACGAATATATTAACGAACAAAAGAATAGAAATTATTATAGCAGAGAAAGTTATGAACGAAGATTACGTTGCAAAGATGGTTCCATCATCTGGGCTTTAGTAAAAGTTTCACATCTATTGGATGAAAAAAAATCCTTTATGGGATCGTTTGGTATGTTCACTGATATCACCGGACGTAAAAAGATGGAAGAAGATTTGTTAACTGCAAAGGAAAAAGCGGAAGAGAGTAATAAACTCAAATCAAATTTCTTAGCAAGTATGAGTCACGAATTAAGAACCCCTTTAGTTGGTATCCTGGGATTTGCAGAAATACTAGAAGGTAATCTTGGTAATCAAGAACAAAAGGCAATGGCAACTACAGTATTAACAAGTGGACGAAGATTGCTTGACACTCTTACTTCTTTGTTAAATTTATCTAGAATTGAATCAGGCAGAGAAAAGATTGAGATCGTACAATCGGATGCTAACCTAATAATAAATGAACTAACAAATTTATTTGCAGGAGCTGCACGTAAATCTAATTTGTTTATTAAAACTGAGTTGGAAAATAATTTTCTGCTAGAACTTGATGAAAGATTTTTCCGTGATACAATTACTAATCTTCTTAATAATGCAATTAAATTCACAAAACAAGGTGGAATAACTGTAAGAACATTCTATGAACAATATGATGGGAATGATTATGGAATTGTGGAAGTACAGGACACAGGGATTGGAATTCCACAAGACAAAATTAATTTAATATTTGAAGAGTTCAGGCAGGTTAGTGAAGGGATTGGTAGGAATTTTGAAGGCTCAGGATTAGGACTGACTCTGACAAAAAAATATATCGAATTGATGAATGGGAAAATATCAGTTAAAACTAAGCTGGGTGAAGGAACAATCTTTCGAATCTCGTTTCCATATAGAGTAGACAATTCCAATAGATCAATTAGCGGGATAAAAAAACATAAAATAATTACAGATCCAGTACGGATTGAAAATTTATCTGATGTTAAATTGAAACAGGTACTAATTGTAGAAAATGATGAAGTTAGTAGAAAATTCTTATTAAGATGTCTAAAAAATATTGCAATATGTAATTTAGCCCTTGATGGTGATCAAGCAATTAAGCTGGCTATGGAATATAAATATGATGTAATATTTATGGATATAAATCTTGGTGGAAGGATTGACGGAATTGAAGCAACACAGGAAATAAGAAAGATTAGTGGATATTCTGATATTCCGATTATAGCGGTAACAGCATTTGCCGCCGAAAAAGATAAGCTGGAATTTTTATCGAAAGGCTGCACACATTATATTTCCAAGCCTTATTTTATGAATGACATAGTAAATTTATTGAATGATATTTTTAACAAGAAAAATTAAAAAAAATGAAATATAAATATTTTTTACTGTTATTAGCCATCCTTCCAAATATTTCAAAAGCGCAAATTTATCCTGATCAGGATTACATACTTAGGATCGATTCAATTTATCAAAACATAGAAACAAATGACGGATTAAAATTAAGTGATGATGGAAAAAGTATAATGCTTCAAGATGGAATAACCAATGGTTATGTGATTTTAAAACCGCAGTATTCACAGTCTCCATTTAATGAGGGTTTACCATCCTGGAATGGCACTGCACCGGATAATAACAGTTCTTTTAAAGTTCAAATGAGATTTCCTTATAGCGGTAGCTGGTCACCTTGGTTAACTGTTGGATTTTGGAAATCAAACATTTGGAGTTCCTATGGTACTACTAATTATACCGGAGGTTATATCGATTATGATAATGTTAAATTGTACTCATATTTAAATGCTTGGCAATTTAAAATTATAATGACTCGAACTTCAATTGCTCAATTATCACCAACAATTAATAAGTTAAGTTTTTTTATTAGCGATTCCAGGACAACAAGTTCAATTGATTTTGCTAAAATATTAAATGATAATCCTGAACAGATATTCATTCCGACCAGTTTTATTTATCAATATGGAGTCGATCCTCAAATTGGTGGCAGTATATGCTCTCCAACATCAGTCTCAATGATTTTGAAGAGTTATAATATTGCGGTGGATCCTTTGCAGTTTGCTCTTGATACAAATGATCCGTACTTCGATATGTTTGGAATTTGGCCAAGAGTTGTTCAAAATGCATCCGAGTACGGATTAGATGGTGCCGTTACTCGCTATCGTACATGGAGTGAGGCGAGGGAAGTGCTTGCTAATGGAGGAAGAATTTCTATGTCGGTTGGCGAACCATTATATACCGGTCATTTAATAATGCTTGCCGGGTTTACCAACGATGGGAGACCAATAGTTCACGATCCTGCAAAATCTAATGGTTATTCGTATATCTATAATAAAAGCGATATATCCCATTCTTGGTTTGATAAAGGTGGAGTAGCATATACATTTTATAATACCGATAGTGTTGCTGTATTTGTGGAAAATCCGAATAATGAAAAAACTATTGCGAAAGATTTTCAACTTTATCAAAACTATCCAAATCCATTTAACCCGAGTACGGTTATCAGTTATCGGTTGCAGTTTGCCAGCCAAACAACCCTTAAGGTTTACGATGTTCTTGGTAATAAAGTTGCAACTCTTGTTGATGAATATAAACCAGCAGGAAGTTATCAGGTTGCTTTTAGTCCTTCTGCTATTGTTAGCGGATTTTATTTTTATAAATTACAAGCAGGAGATTTTGTTACAACCAAAAAGATGTTGTATATTAAATAGCAGCGTCTATTTTTAATTAATAACAAATCAAGGAGAAGCAGTTATGCCAAAACAGATTTCACCTTATCATTCCAAAGCGGGAGAGGTATATCATATATATGGAGTATGTGCCTCGGGTAGTGTTATTACAAAAGGGAATAAAGTAACTGGCAAGGGAAACAAAAAACTTTGTAAAGCGTGTGTAGATATAAGAGCAGGAAAAAGACCACGCTAAGAGTTAACTTAATTCATTTTCCATTCAACGACCCCTACTAAATAATAATGGCAGGGGTTTTTATTTTTAATTTGCTTACTCTCAATATTAGATTACAAAATTAAATCTTACGTTTAGCTAAATGAAAATACTAAACTAAATGAAAGGTTTACATTCTTAATATCATGTTATGTTATTTGATTTTAATCATCAAAAAGAATGAATTAAAAATCCCGTTAAGTATTCTACAAAAAACAATTAGATCAAAATTCTGTATGTTCTTAATAAGTATTCCCTAAATTAGTTTTTAGTTCCACTTATAACCTTTTAGGTAAATATTTGAATTCGAGTTAAGTGATTAATTTATTAAGAGCTTTTTATAGAATTAAAACTTAAATATTTTATTAACAGATTTTTAGAAAATATTCATAAACTCTTATAAATCATTTTATGATAAAATTATTTACTACCATAAAGTGTAAATATATTACAATATTTATTTTATTTTTTTACTTCAATCAAGCTCAAGTATTTAGTAACCAATCAGTTGAAATAAATGATATTCGTTTTAGTTCATTTCATAATTTTTTTACTCCAGCTCGAACGAGGATAATGTTAATTGGTGAATCATTATTTTATTTAGAAAAACAATTAGGAAACGGAACTTTAAGAGGGCTTGTTGTTGATTCCACAAATGGAGAAGCACTTGCTTTTGGTAATGTTTTAATCAAAGAACTAAATAGCGGAGCTTCCACGGATTCACGCGGATATTTTCGAATTCCTTCTATCCCTTCTAACAAAACATATACATTGATAGTCTCTTATGTTGGTTATAGGACCAAAGAAGTTAATGTTTTTATTGAGCCGAATAAAATTACAGATATAAAAGTCGAATTAAGCCCTGTGGCGATAGAGTTTAGACCTGTTGAAAAAATTGGTGAGCGGATAGTTGAAAAAAATGCAACTGACATTGGATTGCAAAGAATATCAATTAAAGATCTTGAATTGATGCCGAAAGGTGTGGAGCTGGATATTTTCCGGTCAATTCAATATTTACCAGGTGTGCAATCAACTGGTGATGTATCTGCTCGATATTATGTTAGAGGCAGTTCCAGCAATGAAAATCTTGTATTAGTGAATGGAGTAACTCTATACAATCCATTTCATGCACTCGGAATTTTTAGTGTAATTGATCCTGAAATGATAAACAATATTGAATTTTATAAAGGGGGATTTACTGCAGAGTATGGAGGCAGGCTGTCATCTGTATTGAACGTTATAACGAAAGACGGAAATAAAAAAAACTTTAGTTCAAAAGTAACTTCTAGTTTTTTAACTGGCAAAGTGCTAATTGAAGGTCCGATTCCTGATGGATCATTTATTATTACGGGAAGAAAAAGTTACAGCACAAGTATCCTTAAAAAATTTCTTGATGAAAAAAATGCACCATTAGATTTTTATGACCTCGGATTCAAGCTTAATTATTCCAGCCCTAAATTTATTAAAGGAGGGAAATTTGTAATTCATGGTTTTTCAAGTCAGGATAAGCTCGATAATAATAACTCACTTAAGGAAGATATTAATTGGTCAAATAAAATTTTTGGATTACGATGGTTTCAAGTAACAGACATACCGCTTTTTTATGAACTTGGATTTTCATGGAGCAACTTTGAAGGAAATGTAATTCCTAATTTTAGCGAAGCTAAGCCTAAGTCTAACAAGGTAAACGATATTTCCTTAAACATGCATTTTAGTTACATCTTTGAATCAAAGAATGAACTTGAATTCGGGCTTGATCTTTCAGATGTTGAAACCAAATTATTTCTGCAAAATGCTTTAAGTGCAGTTTCAGATATTGGTTCACATGGAACTAATATAAGTATTTTTGGAAAATTTAAATTCTTAGAGTCTGAAAACTTTGGAGTGGATTTTGGTTCAAGAATTAATATATCCAGCTTAAACCAAGCTAAGAATAACTCTTACTTTCTAGAGCCGCGTTTAAGTATAACCTACCGATTATTCCCATGGTTGGCATTAAAGGGTGCGTGGGGAATCTACACGCAGGAAATCACGACTCTCTCAGATGAAAATGAGGTGATTTCATTATTTGAGCCTTGGATTATTTCACCCAGCTACTTACCGATTTCAAGTGCAATTCATTATACAATCGGAACGAAAACAGATATCACAAATAATTTCTCACTTGATATCCAAGGATATTATAAAGTTCTTAAAAATATCCCCACCATTAATGATAATAAAATTGTTTCTTCTGATCCTGATTTATTATCAGCGAGCGGAGAATCTTACGGCTGGGAGTTTTTACTTAATTATAATCAAGAACCATTAAGTTTAACAGCGTCTTATTCACTTGGATGGGCGTATAAACATCTTAATAACTGGACCTATTACCCAAGATATGACGCACGAAATACAATTAATTTAATTGGAGTTATCAATCTTGGTGCTGGTTGGCAATTCAGTACAATGTGGATATATAATACAGGTCGTCCATTCACTCAATCTTTGGGCTACTACGATAAACTATACTTTGATGATTTATATCGTGATGGTTCTTTATTTGAAAATTTCATACCGTTCTCAATACTTTCGGATAAAAATTTAGGAAGATTACCTCAATATCATCGTTTGGATATAAGCCTCTCCAAAAATTTTAATTTATTATGGTTTAAAATTGATTTAGAGACAAGCATAATAAATGTTTACAATCGAACTAATATATTTTATTTTGATAGGAATACAGGAAGAAGAATAAATATGCTTCCTTTTTTACCCACTGCTACGGTTAAGATAGAATTATGAAAAGATATTTTGTCATTACAGTTATAATTCTTTCATCATTAATTGATTTTTCTTGTGATGAATCAATTAATCCAAATGCAATATTCAGGGAAAGATATAGTTTAAATGGAATTATGCGAAGTGATACTTCTTATCAAATAATTACACTTTCACATAGTTATCAACCGAATGAAGATGACCCTCTGACTTACGTTGACGATCCATCGATACAAGGCGTTGAAGTAAATATTTATTACAATAATAAATTATATAGGATGCGTGATACAGCGATTGCAAGAATGGATACTGCAAGGTATAAATCTCCAATTAAATATTATTATAATTCCAATTTAAAACCGGGACCAAACCAAGCTATTGAGATAGATGCACTTTTATCCAATGGTTTATTACTTCAATCTATCACATTCACTCCAGATGTTTCTAAAATAGGATTTTTCGATTTTGGCAGTGATAGATTAATTCCTCCTGCCTTTGGGTCAAGAGTTGCAGTTAAGTGGAAAAATCTTACCAATGTAATTTATGCACCTAAGATAAATCTTAATTACTACATAAAGGGCGATACTTCTCTTCATAAAAAAGAAGTGCCCCTATTTTACTATTTAAACAACGGAAAAAGTACACCGATTTATGCAACTCCAATCACTACTCCTAATTTGTTTATTGAAATAGGAACTATCAGTAAATTTTTGGATGAATTTCCATCGGATGGAAACACAAAAAAAGATTATTCCATTATCAGTCTTACGATTGAGCTGCAGGTATTTGATGAATACCTTACTAAATATTACTCTTCAATAAGGCAAGGCATCGATGGTTTTACAATTAAACTCGATAATCCTGATTACACTAATATTAAAGGAGGTTTTGGTGTGTTTGGTTCATACATTAAAACTTCGTATGAATTAAAATTTGTTTCAAATTATTTATCTTCATTAGGATATTAAAAAGATGAAGAAGTACTCTAAGGAAATAGAAGTAATAAATTTTTTCATTAGCATTTTATTCTCCTTAATAATTTCATTGTTCTTTTACTCATGTGAAGAGCAGGTTTCTATTAGTCCCCCTGATATACCGCCGCCGAATGGAACTTTAATAATTGACTCGAACCCGAGAGGCGCTCATATTTATTTGGATGGTAAAGAGAAAAGAAGAATTACACCTGATAGCTTACTATGGCTTGAAACAGATAATTATAATGTAACACTGAAATTAGATTTGTATCGTGATACAAGCATTATCGTTAGCGCTGTCGAAGGGGAGAGGGCACAATATTTTGTTGACTTTACTCAAAATCCTTTTATGAGAGGTAAAATTAATTGTGATGCTAAACCAAGCGGTTCATCGATCTTTATCAATGGTCAGCCAACTGGAAAAGTAACCCCTTCTATAATCTCAGATTTGCTGCCTGGATATTATACGGTAAGATATAATCAGCAAAATTATAGAGATGATTCTATCGCAGTAATTCTAAAAAGTAACACCACTGTTGAAGCAAAAACCACTTTAGTTGATACCACTGTATGGACTGATTATTCTACCAAAACTTCTGCCATTCCAACAGATAATCTTACCTGTATAGTGAAAGACAATAATGGCGTATTGTGGATTGGAACTGAAGATAAAGGTTTATTAAAATTTGATGGAGGTTCCTGGCAAGTTTATGCTCAAGGTAATTCACTATTACAGGATTCTAGAGTAAGCACATTGAATTTTGATTCTGATGGTGTGCTATGGGTAGGTAATAAAAATGGATTATTTTTATTAGGTAACAATTTCTCCAGAAAATATAATGATGTAGATGCAAAACCTCTTGTTGATTCTGATGTTAAATCAATCGCAACGTTTATTAATAGTACAGTTTATATAGCCACTAATATCACTACAGTCTCTTCTACTATTGATGGAAATGGAAGGCGAACTTTTCAAGTAAAAATCGGAAGCCAGCATGGGGTTCCAAATGCTTATTTTACTTGTGCAGCGATCGATAATGACGGTTATTTATACACAGGGACATCTCTTCTGGGCTTGATAATTGGAGATACAAAATTACTAAACACATCTAATTCAAACATCTTATCTAATAAAATAAGTGTGATAACACCAGATCCAATAAGCGGAGTATGGGTTGGTTTTAAATCCGGGGTATCATCAGGAACGGGTCTATCATATTATTATAATGAAACTTTTCAATCAAAATTTGTTTTACAAAATGGGGGAAATACAAATTCCATTTACATAGATAATAATAATATTAAGTGGGTTGGAACTGACAGAGGACTTGTCGAGTTTACGACCGAGGCTGATGTAAAAACGTTCAGTAAAGAATCAACAGGTTTGGATATAGATGATGTTAGAGGAATTGTTCAAGATAATTTAGGAAGAATTTGGATTGCAACTTACGGAGGAGGATTAATATTAAAGAAAAAATAAAATAACTTATTAAGCCCTAAAAACCTTTTATTGGTTTAACCATGTATTATTTAATAAGTCTAATTTTGTTTACTTATTTTTTAAATAAATAAAAGGAAATTTTATGAGAATCACCATTTTGATCTTTGCGTCTATTCTTTTCTCTTCACTAACAATATTTTCCCAAATAGAAAATGAAACCAAAACATTATTAATACGTTGTGATGATTTAGGGATGTCTCACTCGGTTAATATGGCATTTAAAGAGTTAATAGAATCTGGATTGAAGTTTTCTGCAGGTGTAATGTTTCCTTGTGCCTGGTATCAGGAAGCTGTTGATTTATTAAAAGCTCATCCAGAAATAACTGTTGGTGTGCATTTAACTTTAAATGCAGAATGGAAAAATTATAGGTGGGGTCCGATAGCTGGTAGAGATAAAGTTCCTTCTCTTGTTGATTCAAACGGATATTTTTTCCCATCACGTGAAAAGTTTTTTGCAAACAATCCCAAGACAGAAGAAGTTGAAATTGAATTACGTGCCCAGATTCTACGGGCACTGAATAGTGGAATAAAAATTTCTTATCTCGATTATCATATGGGTACTGCGGTTGAAAGACCTGAACATCGAGCGATAGTTGAAAAGCTTGCCAAGGAATTTGGCTTGGGAATCTCAAGATATTTTGGTGAACAAGATGTTGAACCGATGTACTCCATTGATATTGATAAGAAGAAAGATTTTTTAAATAATATTTGTGAAATAATGCCTGAAGAAAAAATAAATTTACTTGTCTGCCATATCGGGAAAGATTTTCCTGAACTACAAGCAATGGTTGATATGAATTCTTTTGGTTTGTCTGAAATGAGCAAACATCGCAACGCTGAACTGAACGCACTTATATCAGCAAAGCAGCAAAATATTTTTGAAAAAAATAATATACGATTGATCCAATACAGTGATTTAATAAACGAAATTGGTTTAGATAAAATGAAATCTCCTGTTGAATCTGGTTATTGATTTCATCTTTTAGTGGCGTTTTAAATTTAGCCATATCAGCAATTGATTAAAGCACTTTTATAAATTATATTTGTTGTGCACTAATCACTCTTAGGGGAGTTATATGTGTTCGAAGCCCGGTTTTCTGATTTCTAAAATAGATTCCTATCCAAAAGCTATAAAAAATATAGCATCAGTATTTTATTATTCATTTCAAATTTTTCAAAAGAAATACCAATTATTAATCTTACAATCTACAACAGGTGAAATATGAAAACATTTTTACTTTCAATATTAATTTTTTCTTTTGCAAGTATAGCACAAACATTTAATAATACTGAATTAAATAGCAGTGATTCTGCTTTAGTAGCATTCTATCCTTTTAACGGAAATGCAAATGATGAAAGCGGTAATAATCATGATGGAAGCGTTTCTGGAGCAACAATTGCAACGGATAGATTTAATAAATCAGGGAGAGCTTATAATTTTGTTTACAATGGTTTTTCATCTGACAGAATAGAAGTTAGCGGTACCTCCGATTTTAATTTCTCTTCTGGAGGATTCTCTATAAGTGCATGGGTAGAATTTTCAGGTCCAGCAGCTTCAGGAAATAATTACCCTATTTTCTCCAAGCATATTTGCGGCGAGCAAAGCGGCTACATACTGATGTTGTATAATGGCAAGTTAACTTTCTGGTTGGCTGGTTCTGGCGGATACAATATTTTGAGTACCCCTGATGACTACACAGATAATAGTTGGCATCAGGTTGTTGCAGTTTATGATGGAGTTACCCAAGCTGTATATGTAGATGGATTATTAAAAAATTCTATATCATTTAATTACAATACCTTTAACTCAGCTAATTGGGCTCTGGGTGGATATAATGGATGCAATGGAGGATTTAATGGGAAAGTTGATGAAATAAAAGTATTAAACCGAGCACTTTCAGGATCAGAAGTACAGGATATGTACAATCAAAGTGCAAACCATCTGGTTGCTTTCTATCCCTTTAACGGAAATGCAAATGATGAAAGCGGCAATGCTAATAATCCAACGTATATTGGAAGTGGGGTTACTTTAACCACAGATAGATTGGGCAATGCTGATAAAGCATATTATTTTGATGGAAATATTGACTCCTATATCCGTATTCCTGCAGATAACTTTCCAACAACCGACAGAACTATTTCATTTTGGTTTTATGCAGAGCAGCTTGATAATCATCCAACACCATTATCTTATGGCGGAGATGTTTGCAATAATTCAGTACTTATGATTATTAATAAAGGTGATTATCCAAACGCATATACTGTATTATCGCACTGCGCTTCAAATTTTATCTCTGCACCTTATTCTTCTCCTCCGATTAACAATTGGTATTATTTAACGATGACAATTAGTGGAGTAACTCAAAAAATATTTATAAATGGAGAACTTCAGCAAACCGCAAACACCTTTAACACACCAACTTTTGTAACAGGTAAATCAGTAATTTTTGGCGCTATACTTTATACCGATGGAAGTACGGTATATGATGAACCAACAGCTGGAGAATTTCAAGGGAAACTAGATGACTTCCGTTTTTACAATTCTGCTATGACTGATTTAGAAGTACAAAATCTATATAATAGCGAAGCTAATGGTCTGGTTGCTTCCTATCCATTTAAGGGCAATGCAAATGATGAAAGCGGAAGTGGTAATAATGGAATAAATCATAATGGGATTTTTAGTAAAGACAGGTTTGGGAATGATAATTCTTCTATGCTTTTTTCTGGAAACGATAGTTATGTTGAAGGGATTAATCCTGGAAATAATTTACCAGCAGGAAACTCACCAAGAACAATTACCGCATGGATCAAAGAAAATTCTTTCCATCCCTGGGGCAATAATATTTTCCATTACGGGTTAGATCAAGCAGCACCAACAAATTTTCATCTATATACTACTGATGTTATTAGAATTGGTAACGGATATGATTTTGGTGTAGTATTTGGCACAACTCCTATCGTTGATTCTACATGGCATTTTGTTGCAGGTGTATACGAAGGAGGCACTGAACACATTGCGAAAGTTTATGTAGATGGCAAACTTGATGGTGCCGGCGTTATCTCAACGGAACCAAACACAATACTCAGCAGCAATTGGAAAATCGGAAGATTTATGACGGGGAGTAACAACTTTGATGGAGATATAGACGAACTTAAGGTTTATAATTTTGCTTTAACTTATCAGAAAATATTTGATTTGTATAAAGCAACTACAACAGCTCCAAAATTATTATCCCCGGGTAATGATTCCACTCTGATTAATCCCTATCTAACAATAATTTTAGATTGGGATAGTACAGTTACTGCTAATCAGTATCGATTACTTATTGCAAGTGATTCTTTATTTAACACAATTGTTAAAGATACTATCACCAATATTTCGTCGTTTGATTTTTATTATGAGTTTTTTATTTACTTTGATAATCTTTATTGGAAAGTTAGAACCTTAAATGATGGTGGAATCGGTCCTTGGTCAGAGGTAAATCATTTCAATTTTATTTATACAGATGTTAAGTCAGAAGATCAACTTCCAACAGAATTTGCATTGGTGCAGAATTATCCTAACCCGTTTAATCCAAGTACAAAAATAATTTATCAGCTACCAGTAAGTAGTAATGTAACATTAAAAGTTTTTGATGTTCTAGGGAATGAGGTAGTAACACTGGTTGATGAATATAAACCAGCGGGAAATTATGAAATTGAATTTTCCGCCACAGGTGGATCATCCTCCGGCAGAAATGTAGCGCACGAATCCCTTCGTGCGAGTGGAGTTTATTTTTATCAACTGAAAGCTGGTTCATACATTCAAACTAAGAAAATGATTTTGCTTCGCTAAAATCTCTTTAAACTTTATGGAATAAAACCAATTAAAAAAAATATTAGATCTTTAAGAAAAGGTGGAAAATGAAATATCAGTTTTTAAAAAATTGTAATTGTAACATTTTTTTTATTGTGTCTGCAATATTAATCTTCTCAATCTGTAACTTATTTGCTCAGCAGCCCACATTTTATTGGCTCGGAAACCTAGGGGGAAATTCAAGTAAAGCTTTTGGTGTTTCTGTAAATGGTTCTGTTGTTGTTGGAGTTTCAACCAACGCCAACTACGAGGAAAGAGCCTTTAAATGGTCACTAGCAAATGGAATGGAAAACCTAGGTACACTTGGTGGTAACCAAAGCATTGCAAATGCAGTCTCTGCAGATGACTCAATTGTGGTTGGATGGTCGAGAGATGCCAATGATATCAAGCGTGCTTTTAAATGGACAGCAGCGACCGGGATGCAAGATTTAGGTGCCGGAGATTGGACCGAAGCTGTGGCAATCTCTGCTGATGGGTCTGTTGTTGTAGTAAACAATGGTATGGATGGACTTGCTTATCGTTGGACATCCGGCGGAATGGAAAGCTTAGGTACCCTTGGTGGTAATCAAACAATTGCTTATGATGTTTCAGCCGATGGGTCTGTGATTGTTGGAACATCCTATGTTAGTACCGGAGATCCGTATGCCTTCCGTTGGGTTAGTGGCTCAGGCATTCAGCAAATTGGAACGTTTTACAGTTTTGCTCGTGGTGTTTCTGCAGATGGTAATACTGTAACTGGTTCAGAAACAGGGGCGGCAGGTCTTCATCGCGCTTTTCGCTGGACACAAAGCGGCGGATTTGAATTCAATGTTGCCGGCAATTTTAGTTATGGACTTTCTGTTTCTGGAGATGGTAGTATTATTGTTGGAGATGGTGGCAATGGTGCTTTTAGATTATCCAATGCCGGAGTATTAGAATACCTGAATCAAGTTTATTCAAATATTATTAACTCTGGCTCCGAATTAATTGACGCAGTAGATATTTCTCCAAATGGACTTTATATCGTTGGCAACGGAACTAATGATGAAGGATATTTAGTAGCAGTAAATGGAATTACTTCTGTAAATGAGTTAGATAATAATCCAATAGATTTTTCATTATTCCAGAACTATCCTAACCCATTTAATCCTTCTACAGTAATTAATTATCGGTTACCAGTAAGTGGTAATACAACATTAAAAGTATTTGATGCTCTTGGTAATGAAGTTGCAACACTGGTTGATGGATATAAGCCAGCAGGAAGTTATGAAGTTGAGTTTAATGCTTCTTCTTTATCAAGCGGGATGTATTTATATAAATTACAAGTCGGGGAATTTAACGCAGTTAAGAAATTAATTTTGTTAAAATAAAATTGCATAATGATCTATAAACTGTTTTAATAAACAATTTGCTGAAACTAATTTTCTATTTGAATACAGGGCTTAAGATTTTTAAGAATTATAAGGAATAACTCAATAAATGTCTTTGTATTTAGTTTTTTAACAAATAGTAATAATTAAAAACATAAAGCTATATGATAGTCATAAGTGACTTTTACAATTTGAGATGAGGAGAAATAGATGAAAATTTTTTCTACAGCAGCTGTATTTGTAATAACCTTATTATTGATATTTTTCCCAAATGCAACTTTCTCACAAGAATTAGTCAAATCGAACTTGTACCAATCAATGGCTCAACACGGAGTTAACTTCGGAAAAGTTTCTGAAGATGCACCTTTTCAAGTGCAATTACAAAAGCAATTTGTAGCTAAGACCGAACCAGAAGTGCGGGTTTCTCTGCAACCAATTACACGGCAGAATATTGTTTCAGATTATGTTGTCATCAATACAAACGATTATGGTGATGGCTCATTCCGACGCGCAATTACTGATGCAAACTCGAATCCAGGCCTTGACCGGATCATATTTAATATTCCGGGAGTAAATGTTCATACGATTACACCAGTCTCACAATTACCAAGCATTACTGATTCAGTCATAATCGATGGAGCAACTCAGTTTGGGTACAATGGCACACCGCTTATAGAAATCGACGGCAGTTCATGCAATGCAGGATCAAACGGATTGGTAATCACGGCAGGTAAAAGTATTGTCCGCGGCCTTATAATAAATAGTTTTATTGCTAATGGTAATTCCGGGGGAATGGGAATTGTACTGGATAGTAAAGGCAGCAATATCATTGAAGGAAATTATATCGGTACAGATGCTACTGGAAATTCAGCAAAGGGAAACGGCGGTTCGGGCATTGCTATTTTTGGAGCTTCATCAGGCAATTTGATTGGTGGGATAACCGCGGCAGCTCGAAATGTTATTTCAGGTAACAACTTATCCGGTATTCAAATTTCAACCGGATCAGCTGGCGGCAACAAAATTAAGGGAAATTACATTGGTATAACTGCAACTACGTGGGATTCACTTGGTAATCACGGTAATGGAATTTTCATCGATGCTATTGGTGATACCGTTGGAGGCGATTATTCGACTGCAAAGAATATAATTGCGGATAATCATTATCCTGGAATTTTTCTAGGATCTAATGCTGCCAATACTGTCATCGAAGGGAATTCAATCGGATGGTTGAGCGGCGACGTTACCTGGGGAAATCATGATAATGGTATTGCAATAATCGGTGCACAAAATATTCAGATTGGCGGGATAATGGAAGGGAAGAGAAATCTAATTGCGGCAAATGCTTATCCAGGAATTGCAATTGTAGGAAACTCAGCGACAGGAAATATAGTTGAAGGGAACTGGATCGGAGGTTCACTAAAGATTGGTCCAACAAATTGGTCCTTCGTTGCGGGTAATTCTATCGGTGTCTACATTGAGAATGCATCTGGAAATGTTATCGGAGGCAGGCTGGTCGGATCAGGAAATATCATTTCACTTAACAATTCCGATGGTATCGTGATCAGAGGAAACGGGGCTTCGGGCAATCGCATCGTTGGGAATACAATAGGGTCTTCAGGTACCCAATCCATTGTGGGTGCAGGAAATTACAATAATGGTGTCTTTATTGATAATGCACCATCAAACAGTATCGGTGGGAACGAACCACTCTCTGCTAACAATATTTCAGGTAATGGGTGGAATGGAATATTTATTAAAGGTGACGGAGCCACGGGGAATGTGGTAAGAGGAAATGTGATAGGAATCAGTAAGACTGACAGCAAACCTTTATGGGGCAACTGGAGAGACGGCATCCTTATCGCAGCTTCTATGGATACGATAGGAGGAGAAGGGCTAAACGATGAGAATATCATAGCATATAATAAAGGGTGTGGTGTTTTTGATTCAACGGGAAATCAAAATTTATTTATTCATAACTCTATTTATTTAAACAGCGGGTTGGGAATTGATCTGGCCCCTCGCGGCTTTACACCTAACGATATTCTTGACGCTGACATGGGAGCCAACGACGGTCAGAATTTTCCAATACTTGATTCTGCTGTGATTGATTATCCCAATACTATTCAGATTTATGGGATTATGAATAGCTCACCAAATGCTGCTTTACATCTCGACTTTTACAAGAGTGATACCTGTAATGTAACTAAGTTTGGAGATGGTCAAACCTGGTTAGGTTCAGGAACGGTATTCTGCGATGAGAATGGTTGCGTCAAATTTGGTATTCTTATAAATGCCGCCGTTACGTATCGTGATTATATAACAGCAACAGCGACAAATAATATTGGAAGTACATCAGGATTTTCTCGTGGGTTACGGATGCTTGATACAGACGGTGATGGAATTCTTGATATCTGGGAGGAGAAGGGCGGTGGAATCGACTGGAATTGCGATGGTTTTATAGATCTATCTCTGTGGGATAAAAATGCAAATCCATTTCACAAAGATATTTTTGTTGAAGTTGACCGTATGGAAGGTTTTCTTACCTACCCTGGTGCACTCTCGGATGTGGAAGTGGCATTTCATGGAGTGCCTAATAAATATATTAACAATCCTGATGGGGCCGATGGCATAAATCTTCATGCCGAATTTGATCCTTCAGAGACTCCGATTCAATCAGAGATACTATTGTATGATCCCTGGTTAAGATTTTATCAGATTAAAGCTGAGAATTTTGGTACCTCTTTAGAACGGAATATCACAAACCCGAATAAGGAAAACATTTTAAACGCAAAAAAACTTGTTTACCGATACTGCCTTTTTGCTAACCAGTATGGAACGAAAGGATCGAGCGGGCTAGCACGCAAAATCTATAGTGCGGATTTTATTGTCACACTAGGTCATCCAGGTTTTAATGATTACGAGACAGGAGGGACTCCCGGAGGGACAAGATATCATCAATCTGGTACATTTATGCACGAGTTGGGACACACATTGGGTCTAAAGCACGGAGGTTCGGATGGTATCCATTATAAAACGAATTATTACAGCATAATGAATTATCTATGGCAATTTCCAAGAGATATTCATCGACCTAATAGTTGGCAACTTAATTATTCTCCTGTTGCTCTCTCAACGCTTGATGAAATGCATCTTGACGAATTGCATGGATTGAATCCACAGCCAGGCGATTACCCAATCGTGAGTATCCCATACAATAGACCTGATAATAGTTACGGTTATGCAATTTTGGCACCCGCAACGAGCGTGAATTGGGACGGTGACAATGACTCATCAGGGTTTGCAAAAAAAACTGTGGATATTAATTACTTCGAAGATCCAATCAGTCCTGGTCAATCACTCACAGGGTTTGCTGACTGGCCCAACCTCAAATATTCTGTCCGAAACCTGCCGATTAGTAGTTTGGGAAAATTTTCTAAAGCGGCTGAAGATTCTTCACAGGATGAAATAGACGCAGAACGATATCAAATAATCCAAAATATTCCTGCATACGGTATAATAAAACCGCTCAGTCATTGGTCAGAGGTAGCATCAAACTACAGCCGTATCTCAACTGGATATTTTAGTGATTTTGATGAACAAATGATAAGTGATGGTAAAGGTGGTGGTATTATCTCATGGTTTCACATTTGGAGTGAAAACTCTGGATCCTATCCAGCAGATCTTCGGGCACAACGTATAGATTCACTCGGTAGAATTATGTGGGACAATAATGGAATCCCAATCTCTCATGGAGAAATAGGGGCTCAACTCCATTCAATTGTTAGCGACGGATCGGATGGAGCAATTATTACGTGGGAAGATCAGCGGCTTGGCAGTGATAAGAACAACATTTACTCACAACACATCGATGGATATGGACACGAGCAATGGACACCTCACGGTGTTCCGATTACATCTTATACAACTGTACAACCGCTTGCACTTTATCCTAAATCTGTCAGTGATTATAATGGCGGGGCAATCATCTCGTGGACTAATAACTATTCAGTCTATATTCAGCGAATAGATTCAATGGGAAAGAAGCTATGGCCGACTGATGGTTTGTTTCTTTTCCCATTAGAAAACCCTAACGACTATTCAATAGTAAGCGATGGTTCTGGAGGTGCAATCGTTCTCTGGAAAAATACAAGTTTAGGTGGTCCTTATTATTTTCCGTGGTTTGCGCAGCATATAGATCAAACCGGTGCGCGATTATGGGGAACAAATGGTAATCAGGTAACACCTTTAACAACTATCAGTTGTGATGCAATCGAAGATATTAACGGTGGAGCTATCATAGTGCTTACTAATTCTGTTACAAATCCTGTTATGAGAGTCTGCTTACAGCGTATAGGATTTGATGGCTCGCTACGTTGGCCACTAGAAGGTATACAGTTAGATACTGCAGTCAACTGGGCATCAAAATTTTCTCCACAAATCGTTCAAGATGATAAAGGAGTTATAACTATAGGATGGTTGATGAAGTATAATGGTGTGCCAACATACGATCTTTTCATTCAAAGAGCTGACAGTTCCGGAATTATTAAATGGCAAAATGGAGGCATACATGTTATTGGGTCCCTGAATCCATCATATTCAGATTATTCCCTTGTTGGAACAAAGAATAATAGAGCAATAGTAATATTTCCATCGTCAAGAAACGAGTATGGCGCACAATGCTTTGATTCAACTGGATCCATAGCCTGGTCCGAAGGTGGTGTGCCCGTGAGTCAAGGTCCGTACATAGATAATGCTGGTATTCACGGGGTAACAGACAATGGTAATGGAGCTGTTGTTGTTTTTAGGAGTAGAAACCTTGCCCCCATTGGTAATACAGAGTACTGGTATAGCCACATTTATGCTCAGCGGCTCAGTGAAACAGGCGGATTGGGTGGAGGTGTCGTAACCAGTATCCAGGACGAGCATTCATCTCTTCCAAATGATTTTGAGTTGATGCAGAATTTTCCAAATCCATTTAATCCTACGACCAAAATTCGTTTTACTTTACCTGAAGCAGGTTTAGTTAAAATAGAAATTTATGATATCCTTGGTCAGAGAGTAGCAAGATTATTAAACAACGAATTGTCATCCGGCATACATGAAGTAAATTTTGATGGCAGCAGATTAGCTAGCGGTATGTACATATACACCATTGAAGTGAAAGATAAATTTTTTAAGGCAAAAAAGATGATGTTGTTAAAGTGATTATTAAATGAAAAAATTTCTGCTGCTCATAACCATAAACTTTACATTATGCTTTGTGCATTGTATTGCGCAGCAGCAAAATCACTTTACACATTTTACAACGGAAGATGGGCTTTCCCAGTCTTCCGTTTTTAGTATTGCGCAGGATGATTTTGGTTTTATGTGGTTCGCTACGGAAGATGGACTTAATAAATTTGATGGAAATAAGTTTACTGTTTTCAGAAATGATCCAGATGACTCAACTTCACTTCCAGATCTCGGAATTAGAAAAATTTATAAAGACAAATCCGGTACACTTTGGGTTTTATCTTTAAGAGGCAGGTTAAGCAGATATAATCCACAGAAAAATAATTTCACAAGATTTTATTTTGCTATTGAAAAAAATAAAAATCCTCTTAAAATCATAACGCTTTCCGAAGATGTAGATGGAAATCTTTACGCCGTTACTACGAAAGGTGAATTTTTCATTTACGATCAAAAGAAAAATATTTTTACTTATAAAAAACTGAATGACAATATTGAGAAACAATTCCAATCAATTCATTTGCAATGTATACTTGGAGCTAAAGATGGAACATTCTGGATTGGCACGTGGGAAGGACTTATAAACTTTAATCCTAAAACACAGCAGCTAAAATTTTATAGGTCTTCTCCCTATCCCAATTCTCTTGGCGGCAATATGGTTTTTAATCTTGTTGAAGATGATAATGGTGATATCTGGATTGCAAGTGCGAATGGCGGTATAAGTGTTTTTGACAAATCAGTTTCAAAGTTAAAAGTTTATAAGCATAATCCCACACAAAAAAATTCTATAAGCAGCAACAGAATAATGTGTTTACTGATTGACAGCAGGAAAAAAATATGGATTGGTACGTTTGATAAAGGATTGGATTTATTTGATCCCGCCACAGAAACTTTTTCAAATTTTTCTCACAATCCATCAATCACAAGTTCATTCAGTCTCGGTGCTGTTATGTCAATCTACGAAGATAAAAGTGGCGGAGTTTGGTTTGGTTCTGGCGGCGGAGGCATTAACAGATACGATCCTTTAAACCAAAACTTTAATCACATAGGACACATTCCGGGCAATAATTCCGGCATTAGTCCCAACCCTGTACTTGCAATTTGCGAAGATCATCTTGGTAACTTATGGATTGGCTCGGATGGCGGCGGAATTAATATCAAAGAAAAAAATTCAACCGAGTTTAAAAATTATTTGCAGAATCCAGCATTTGGCAGCAACGCTATTACCGTGATTTATGAAGATAGTAAAAACAATATGTGGCTTGGTGCTGATCCCGGGGCTGATTCACCTGCCGGAGCGTTGATTAAGTATGATAGAAAAACAAAAACTTTTTCTCCGGTTAAAAATATTTCTATACAAATTGGCGGCATTTCAGCAATACACGAAGACAAATTTAGAGAACTCTGGATTGCAACTCCGTCAGATGGTGTTCACCGCTACAATCCGGCTACGGGTAAAGAAATTATTTACAGGCACGATTTAAATGTGCAAACCAGCATCGGAAGCAATTCGATCTTTAGCATCTGCGAAGACAGTTATGGAGATTTATGGTTCGGAACAATTACATCGGGTTTAAATCTTTTTAACAGAGAAAATAATTCTTTTACAAAGTTTCTTAATGATTCAAGGAACAAATCTAGTTTAGGCAGCAATGCAGTTTGGTGCGTTGTTGAAGATGAAAATAAAAATTTATGGATTGGAACTTGGGGCGGCGGTTTAAATAAATTTGATAGAGAGAAAAAAAATTTTATTAGATATACTGTTGATGATGGTCTTCCGTGTAATGTGGTTTATGGGATCATTCCTGATGATGGAAATCTTTGGATTAGTTCAAACAAAGGTTTAACTAAATTCAATCCTGAAACATTAGTTTTTAGAAACTATGATAAATCAAACGGATTAATGATTAATGATTTTTCTGCGGGTGCTACATTTAAATCAAAAAACGGCACATTATATTTTGGCGGTAACTCCGGTGTAATATCTTTTAATCCAAAAGAAATAACAGAAAATTCATTTATTCCAAATGTGGTAATAACTGATTTCAGAGTTTTTGATGAACCATTTCACTCAGATAAATCAATTCAATTTACAGATGAGATTAATCTTGCGTATGATCAAAATTTTTTTACAATTGAATTTACATCCCTTGATTACACCGCACCTGAAAAAAATATTTTTGAATATAAACTTGAAGGAATTGATAAAGATTGGATTAAATCTGATGGAAGAAGATTTGCAAGTTACACCGATATAAACAATGGTAAATATAAATTTAAAGTTCGAGGTTCAAATAGCAGTGGTATTTTTAATCATCAAGTAGCCGTATTAAATATTTTTATTTCCCCGCCATTCTGGAAAACCTGGTGGTTCAGATTGCTCGCGATAATTGTAATTGTTATTATTCTTTACACACTTCACAAATATCGATTGAACAGATTGCTGGAAGTTGAAAGAACTAGAAACAAAATTGCACGTGATCTACACGATGAAGTTAGTGCAAGCATTACAGGCATAGTCTACTTTGCTGATGCAATTAAAACTGAAGTGAAGGGAAAAGCAACTCCTGCATTAAAAAAACTTGTGGGTTTGGTAAGTGAAAGTGCTGTCCAAATTCAAGAATCGATGAGTGACATTATTTGGTCAATCAATCCTGATAATGATGATTGGAATGTTGTACTTCCAAAATTAAGGCGTTATGCATCTGATCTTTGCGAGAGTAAAGGTATAAAATACAATATTGAAATACCTGAAAGTTTTTCCGGTAAATCTTTGAAGATGGAACAACGCCACGATCTTTGGTTAGTGTTTAAAGAAATCGTAACAAATTCAGTTAAGCATTCATTGTGCACAGAAATGGAAATTAAATTATTCAGTGATCAAGATTATTTGCATTTGCAGATTTCTGATAATGGTATTGGCTTCGATTCTGAAATTTCAAGCGCAAATAATGGATTGAAAAATATTCGATCACGTTCTAAAACTCTAAATGGAAAAGCAGAATTAATTACTTCTATTGGAAATGGAACAAATTGGAAAATTAATATTCCATTAACTGTAGCAAAACAAAAATAATTTTGTATGAATAACAAGAATACAACAAGGGAACAAAAAGAATTCAATGAAAACTTTATAATCAAAGTTATGATTGTGGAGGATAACCGTTTTATAAGAACCGGATGGGAAGCTGTTATTCAGGCAAATAAAAGTTTTAATCTTGTCGGCTCATTTCCTGATTGCGAATCAGCATTTAAATCTGATGTTCATCCCAAAGCTGATCTTGTTTTAATGGATATTGGTTTACCAGGCATGTCTGGAATAGAAGGAGTTGTTTATTTAAAAGAAAAATATCCTGAAATTTTAATAGTTATGTGCACAGTACATGAAGACAGCGAAGAAATTTTTCAAGCAATTTGTGCAGGAGCAGTAGGATATTTAACAAAACGAACTTCGCCGGATGAATTAATTAAATGTCTTATAGAGGCATACAATGGCGGCTCACCAATGACACCAAGTGTTGCAAGAAAAGTAATTAGTTCATTTCAAAATGTTAAAGTGTCTAATACTGAAAATATAATATGCGAACTGAGTGAAAGGGAACAAAAGATTCTAAATCTTATGGCACAGGGCAAATCTTATAATACGATTGCTGATGAAGTCTGCTTATCTATCGATGGTGTATATTATCACATAAGACATATTTATGAAAAGCTGCATGTTCATAGCCGGGCAGAAGCAGTGGCAAAGGGAATAAAAAAAAGGTTAATCGCTCCTCCGAAATAATGGATCATCGACCGACATACTCAAAAGAATTTCAAATATCGAACAAGGAATATTGAATTATCAAGCTCAAACTTCAGTATTCGATATTCATCATTCTTTGTTCGACATTCAGTTGACCCGTTAACATCTTTCTGAACTTTCCATATAAAACTACAGGTTTACGTAGTGCCTTCGTTCTAATTTAAAATTAGTTTATAAACAGAAATTCTCTAAAGGAACATTTCTTTGTCGTTTTTATTCGGTAAACGCATTATAAGTTATTTTAAAGGAAAAAAGTACGCAAAGATTCAATCAAATCAGGAATTAACTGAGATTGAACAGAAAATACTTGAAGAAATTTCTGTCGGAAAATCTTATCACACAATTGCAGAGGAACTTTCTATAAGCAGAGATGAAGTACAGAAAAAAATAAGAATTATTTACGAGAAGCTTCAGCGTAAATCAGTTGAAAATGAATAATTAATATTTAAAGTAATTATCAAATAGGAACTAAAATGAAAAAAGTATTATTTCTTTTAATCACTCTTTCTATTTTAACAGTAAGAACCTATTCACAAATCCATTCAACAGCAATTGGCGGGTTGTGGAATGATCCTAATACCTGGGTTGGTGGCGCTATCCCTGGTTCTGGTGATGACGTGATTATTGAAGGTCCCGTAATTCACGGTTCTGCAAGTGGATACACAATTTTAACTGAGTATTGTAAAAATCTTACAATCACTTCAAACGGGTCTTTAAAAAATGCAGAATATGGTGGCGGTTCAGGAATATTTCCTTTAGTCGTTTCAGGAAATGTAGTTAATAATGGAATTGTTTCAGACGGGACAAGTGATTTTATTAAAATTTTTATCAGTGGTGATCTTGAAAACAATAATATCTGGATGCCCTATGAGACCGAATTTCAAACCGCTAATAATCATAATCTTAGTCTTGCACCAGGAAAATCTTTTGGAAGCAGACTTAGAAATAATGGCAGTCCTTCATTTACTGCACTAACTGATATGTTGTTCACTTGTGATTATAGTGTAGATGGAAATCTTTATCGTGATCATTTCTACTTAAATGGACAAACATTTAACATAGGAAATCATTCAATTGAATTACGACAATGTTTGATAAATAAAGGCACCCTTACCGGAGATTTTGAAATTCTTGGAAATTTTACAACTGGCTGGACTGAGGGGTATGATATTAAAGACACTCTTTTGTTTGTTGGAAATGTAACAGTTACTGATACTTTAACTGGCAATATTTATGGGGGAGGTTATGGAATTTATAAACTAAAAGTCATTGGCAATCTAATAAATAATGGTGTTATAAAAGATGATTATGACACTGGAGGACGTCCTAAAATATCTTACGACGTAAATAGTGTTCTGAATCCTGATGATCTTGAATTATTAATTACTGGTAACATTATTAATAATGGGATATGGGAATGCAACTTTACAACTTTAATAGGTAACGGTACTCAGACAATTTATCAATCTGATGGGAAAATGTTCGATGGATATCTTACTTATTTAGGAAGTGCAAACGAATTAAATGCACAATCAAATATCACAATTACTAAAGATTTTGGTTTGAACAATGTGACTCTACAGATGAATAATCATACATTAAATGTTCATAGATGGCTGACTAATGGAAAAATTAATAACTGTGTTTTGTACAACGGATATCTTCAAAATATTAATTCTTTAAACAATCTTATTATCACCGGCACAGTTACTGTGGATAACAATAATGTTTTCCATGGTTCGGTAATCCTTCAGGATACTCTTCAATCAAATGAATATGGTGGGGGAAGTACTGTTTTTACTTTACCCATTATTGGTGATATTACAAATTATGGGGTTATTAAGAACATAAACGACGGGGATATGCTTTCACTAGAAGTTTACGGAAACATTTATAATGAAGGGAAATGGGAAAATAGTTTTACAAAATTTACTGGAACTTCAACACATCATATAACTTCACTTAAGAATAAAGTTCTTAGTGGTGACTTTTCAATCCTTGATTCTTCTGGTACTGTTGTGGCAGATAACGATCTAATATTTTCTGGAAATATTAATCTTGGCAGAGCAGAAATTGATATGCAGAACCATGAAATTTCTCTGAATAATAATAGATGGATTAGTAATGGATATATAAAAAATGCAAAGATCAAAAATGGAATGTTATCACATTTAAGGTTATTAGATCAGATAGAAATAAATGGTAGGGTCGAAATCGAAAATAATGTTGACGCAATTGCAAATATTATAGTTAACGATACGCTTTCAACGATAGCTTACGGTGGTGGTACGGGAGCATTTTATTTTACTGTCTATGGCAATATCGAAAATAGTGGATTGTTCGGTCAAATATATGATGATGTTTTAAGATTATATATAAACGGTGATATAGTTAACAAAGGTATCTGGAATACTGATCAGAACAATTTAATGTTTTTCAAAAACAATACTAATTGCTCTTTAAGTTGTATTAATACCAGTAGCACTAATATGCAGGTTAATGGGTCAGTAATTACTGGTAGCGGCGCCCCTGCTTACTCAATAATATCAGGTGGTGGGATTCAAACTATTTCTCCAAATCAATCTTATGATCTTTCATTACAATTCACACCAACTAGCGGAGATACAACCGCAACACTAAATATCGATTGTACTGAAATTGGATCTTTAAATAACATTCATCTAATAGGTTATAATTATAATACAACAGTTGATATTAAAGAAGAAAAAAGTCCAGTACTTCCAAATGAATTTGTTTTGAATCAAAATTATCCAAATCCATTTAACCCAAGCACAAAAATAAGTTGGCAGTCGCCAGTAGGCAGTTGGCAAACTTTAAAAGTTTTCGATGTTCTTGGTAATGAAGTAGCTACACTTGTCAATGAATACAAACCTGCTGGAAGTTATGAAGTTGAGTTTTCCACCTTAGGCGGATCAGCCTCCGGCAGAAATGTAGCGCACGAATCCCTTCGTGCGAGTGGAGTTTATTTCTATCAATTAAAGGCGGGTGATTTTATTCAAACTAAAAAAATGTTGATGATAAAATAGTATCAAATGAACTAAGACAATTACAAAAACAAATATTAATAAAAACGAGGTATTGCTATGAAACATTTATCATTTCATCAAATAAGATTGCTTATCATTTTCTTGTTTGCAATAAATATTACATCATTCGCTCAGGTAAGTGAGGACTGGGCTAATCGATAGAATGGTACGGCAAATAATAATGATTGGTCTAGAAAAATTGCCGTTACAAAACAAGGAAATATTTGCGTAATGGGATCTACACAAGAAACAACTAAATCAGATGAGTATCGAATTATTCTATACAGCCCGAGCGGAGATATAATTGAAAATCAAAATTTTGGTGAAGAGTATTTTGACATGCCATCAGATTTTACGATTGATGACGCAGGTTTCATCTATATAACAGGATATACTTATGCCAGTTGGCCAACTTCTAATGTTATGGAAACTATTAAGTATGATGCGGTTAATGATTCTTTTTGCTGGGGAAAAACAACATCATTTACTTCATTGGGGCGTGCTATTACTACAGATCTTTCGGGTAATGTTTATGTAACCGGTGATGGACCTACCGAAGCTTTTACTGTAAAGTATGATAATGTCGGTCAAGCAATTTGGTGGAGATCGTTTAATGATCTAGGAGATAACTCTTCTAACGGTATGGACATTGAAGTAGATGACACAGGCAATGTATATATATTAGTTGATGCTAATGATAATAATGGCGTATCAGACTATGTTATAGTAAAATATAATTCTGATGGAGATACTCTATGGATGGCTCGGTATGATAATGCTGGACAACCAGATAATCCTGTCGGACTTGCATTAGATGATCTTGGTAATGCTTATATAACCGGTACAACAGATAACGGATTGGAGCACCGAACAGATTATGCTACCGTTAAATACGATAGTAATGGAAATGAAAAATGGGTTGCCATCTATGATGGACCAAATAATTACACAGATGAAGTTGTTGCAATAATTATAGATGATTCTGCTAATGTTTATGTAACCGGTACCTCAAACGGGGATTATGCTACTGTTAAATATAACACTAATGGAGTGCAGCAATGGGCTGCTCGTTATGCGGGATTTAATAATATCCATAATGTTCAAGCAAGATCATTTACTTTGGATTCCAAAGGCAGTGTATATATAACTGGTAGAACTATGACAGGTACAGTTGGAAAAATTGCAACCGTTAAGTACGATTTAAATGGAAATTTTGTGTGGGATATTTTTTCTTGTGGAGATAGTATGCCAACTCGTGCATCTTCTATAGCTATAGATACCGCGGGTAATGTTTATGTAGCTGGAGACATTGATGATACACAAGGTCAATGGTCTGATTGGATTACCGTTAAATACACACAATCACCTACTGGTGTTAAAGAAGATAACACAAACAACCAACCTTTATCATATTGCTTAGAACAAAATTATCCTAATCCATTTAACCCAAGCACAAAAATAAGTTGGCAGACGCCAGTAGGTAGTTGGCAGACTTTAAAACTTTATGATGTTTTAGGAAATCTTATTACAACTTTGGTTGATGAATACAGACCAGCAGGAAGTTATACAGTTGAATTTAATGTAGCGCACGAATCCCTTCGTGCGAGTGGAGTTTATCTCTACCAATTAAAAGCCGGTTCATTTATCCAAACAAAAAAAATGATACTGTTAAAATGATCCTAGCCAAATAAAATATATTGGATTTATTATTTGAAACCACTGAAACATTATTTTTATAAGTCGCTGTCATTTTGAATTTATTTCAAAAACTCATTAAAGATGCTGAAATGAATTCAGTATGAGCACTCGAGTTTAATATTTCAGATATTCCTAATTATTAATATTAGTTGCGGGTTTTATTATTTGCTAATCGTTCCGCTTATTTTTCTTGACAGTGGTTGGAATTAATTGCTAATTACAGTAAGAGATTTTATAATATATCTGTAATGATGTATTAATTATTATTAATTCATCCCAGCTCTTATAAACGTTAATAATAATTATCTTAATTGATCTAGGTGGTGTTAGACTTAGAAAGATATAAAATGAAAAAAAATATTTTCATTTTTCTTGTCTTCATTATCGCGGGCTGCTCATATTTTAAACCCGAAGAATCAACTGTAACTCAGCCGAAGTTATTAAAACAATCTGCACTCCCAACCTTAACCCAATCCACATTTAATGATAAGTATGAATTTATTTGTGAAATGCTTGTTAATACCAATGGCGATGTAGAAAGAGCTAAATTACTCAATAGCAGCGGGGATGAAACGTGGGATTCTCTTGCCGTACAGTCTCTTTTAAAATGGAAATATTCACCAGCTATGCTTAAAGATCATCCAATAAAAATGTTGGTCCGAAGCAAAATTATTGTTTTGTTTTCTCAGCCGATAATTATTTCACTGGCGGAAATAGAATTAAAGAATCTGTCGCAAGCTGATTCAGTGTATAATGCCTTAATAAGCGGTGCAGATTTTACTGAGCTCGTTTTAAAATACTCGATCAGTTCTTCGAGAAATAATAAAGGATTTTTGGGGGAGGTAAATGTCAAACTTTTCTCAAAAAATATTAGCACTGTTTTAGTTGAACTCGATGAAGACGAATTTACGAAACCCTTAGGTTATGGAGATCATTTTATAATTTTTAAAAGACTGAAATAGTTTTATAAATAATTAAAGACTTGAAAATAATTTATCATAAAAATTTGCTGATAAAAAAAGGTGAATCTTATGGCAACGAAAACGCGAAAAGTTGAATATTATTACTGTACTGTTCAAGATCAGCCAGGAGAATCGTATAAACTACTTACACTTCTTGCTGATGTTGGAGTAAATTTACTTGCATTCACAGCAGTACCAAGCGGTTTATTGAATACGCAATTCACTTTATTTCCCGAAGACCCGCATAAGCTAAAAGTTGAGGCACAAAAAGCTGATTTAATTATTCACGGCCCAATACCAGCATTACTTGTGCAAGGTGAAGATGAATTAGGAGTTCTGACTGGCATACACAAAAAATTATTTGATGCCGGTGTTAATGTTGTAGCGTCCAATGCTGTAACAGATGGCAAAGGTGGTTTTGGTTATGTCATCTATATCAGAACTGAACAATTTACTATTGCTGAAAAAGTGTTAGAGATTTGAAACTAATTTTGATTGTAATTACTTAATTTAAAAATATTTTTTCTACTCCGAGAGGGCTGAACATTAGAACCATTTTACTGTTAAGTCCTGCGATGACAAATCAATAACTCTCCCGAAGCAGAAATGTCGATAAACATTTTTAATTCAAAGTAACATCGTTAGAGAAACTTTATCTCGATTACCCAAATTAACTCTATTGTTTTTAGAGATAAGAATTTAAGAAGAAATTAATCTTAAACGGTTCAGTGTAACTGTTTAATAATTAAAAGATTACTAGCAACTTAAAACAAAGGAGCATTTATGAAATCTTTAATTGGTTCCCTCTCGCTTTTATTACTTTTCTCATTTCTCCTATTTTCAAATAACAACTTTGCACAAAACCAGCAAAAGCAAAAACTGCTTTGGGTGCAATATGAAAGGGCATTGCCTTCCAAAGTCTTAGAATATGAACAAGCTCAAAAGAATGCAAATGAATTGTTTAAGAAATATATGCCTTCAATGCAATTGTATGCCTATTCATCTGAAGACAATACATACTACTATTTTATGGAGATTGAAAACCTTGATGACATAACAAAAATCCTTCAATCAATAAGTTTAAAAGCAGATAAAGAAGAACTTCAAAAAACATTCGCCGCTTTCAGAGATAAAGTATTTTCCTCAGAAGGTGAAGTTTATGCACCTGACGAGGAATTTTCATATAAACCAAAAGAACCAAGAATAAAACCTGATGAAGTTAATTTCGAAAGATGGACAATTATTGAGCTCAATCCTTATTATGATCAGGAAGCATTTAACGTTTTCAAAAAAGAAATGAAAGAATTTTTCGAGAAGAATAAAATTTCCGGTGGATATGAATTTTACAGTAAAGTTTTCGGCGGCAATATTGATATGTGCGTTTTAACTGAGCAAGGTAAGAGTAAAATTGATTACCTTACCTATTCTAATGAGTGGTATAAAACCTATTGGAAGGATTTTGAACCTTTACATAATAAATTTATGAATTTTGTAAAAGATTATAAAATTGTTGATGTCGGGTACAGACCAGATCTTTCAGTAGTTAATACAAAGACAAAATAAATTAAACACAATAAGGTGGCATTGAAAATATTATTCAGTGCCACTTTATGATTCTTACTTTTTCTTTCAAATAGAGACTTCTGAAAAATTCAATAAGTCATTCCTATGCAAACAGGAATCTATTGATTATGTGTTAGATTCCCGCTTTCGCGAGAATGACTGTCAATTAGAAATCTATTTTTCAGAAGTCTCAAATAAGTAATGCTATAATAATATATTTTTTGAATAACTGAATATGGCATAACTCATCTCAAATGAGCCCTCCAACAATACAATCAAAAAAAATAAATATTTATTGCAAGCTTTCCCCAATTAAACCCTGCCTGACTGGCGAGTCTGGCTGGTTCATTTATACGAACAAGAAGGCAGACACTTCTAAAATAACTCATCAAAAAATTTTATAAACATCTGTATGTTTCAGGTAACTGAGCCAATTTATTATTATAAATCCTTCCACTTAGGTTTCTATCCAAAATGTTTTTTGCTAAATTGTTGATGTGTTTTTCATATTCCACTTTTAATAATTAATAAGGAAATTTATGGAAGCCTTTGAATCAATTCTTACTCAGATAAGTGATCTATTATGGGGTTATCCTCTCATCATTCTTCTTTTCGGTACGCACATTTATTTAACTATAAGATTAAGATTTATTCAAAGGTTTATTGGCAAGGCAATAAAAATTTCCTTAGGTAGGAACAAAGAGGGAAGTGGTGATATAAGTCAGTTTGGTGCCTTAACCACAGCGCTTGCCGCAACAATCGGGACAGGAAATATTGTCGGTGTTTCAACTGCAGTTGCTGCCGGTGGTCCCGGTGCTGTTCTATGGATGTGGCTTACAGGAGTTTTTGGTATCGCTACAAAATACAGCGAAGCGCTGCTTTCTGTAAAATATCGTGTTACTATGAAAGATGGTTCAATGGCGGGCGGACCAATGTATGTGCTTGAGCGCGGATTAAATATGAAATGGCTTGCCATATTGTTTGCCGCTTTCACTTCTGTAACTGCATTTGGAATTGGTAATATGGTCCAGGCAAATTCAATATCCACATTGGTTAATGAAACATTTCAAATTCCCACCTGGATAACAGGCGCATTACTAACAATCCTTACAGCAATTGTAATATTAGGTGGAATAAAATCCATTGCTAATGTTTGTGAAAGACTCGTTCCTTTTATGGCAATAACTTATTTCCTTGGTTGTTTGATAATCTTAATAATAAACTACGCAACTGTGCCTGCAACTTTTTCATTGATTTTTCATAGTGCATTTTCTGGGCAGGCAGCTATCGGTGGATTTTTAGGTGCGGGCGCTAAAGAGGCAATTCGTTTTGGTATTGCTCGTGGACTGTTTTCAAATGAATCAGGTTTAGGAAGCGCACCAATAGTTGCCGCAGCGGCACAAACAAAAAATCCCATTAGACAGGCTTTGGTATCTTCAACCGGCACCTTCTGGGATACAGTTGTAGTTTGTGCAATGACTGGATTAGTAATAGTTAATTCAAATGATTGGACAAAAGGTTACACAGGGGCAACGCTTACCAAAAACGCATTTAGTGATATTCATATTATTGGTCCAATAATTTTAACTCTTGGATTATTAACATTTGTTTTCTCAACAATTCTCGGCTGGTCTTATTATGGTGAAAAAGCAGCAGAATATCTTTTCGGTACAAAAATTATTAAGCCATATCGTTATGCGTGGGTTTTATTCGTGATGATCGGTTCAATCCTATCTTTAAATATGGTTTGGACATTTGCGGACATTACAAATGCTTTAATGGCTTTACCAAATTTAGTATCGTTACTTTTATTAAGCGGAATTATCGTAAGCGAAACAAAAAAATATCTTTGGGATGGAAATCTTAATGAATCTGGCAATTAAAAATTATATTTATTTATTTTTAATTTATTAAATAGTTACAATTTTCTTTATGGATTTCAATTCCATAATTATTTTTTTTAGAAATTATAATTTGGATTAGATGAAAAGCTAAATTGTCCTTTTCATCTCTTCCTAAATTCTTACTGCTCTCATTCAGATTTGACCTTTCATAACAACTTGATAGACAAGCCGCACTTAATATCCTATTTTAGCACCGAGGTTAAAATTAATTACAATTAAAAAAGGAGCAGGCAATGAAAACTTTAATCATCGTGCTTTTAGCGCTAGTTTTAGTTCCGGCTGTATCACCACAAGCCGCGCAATTTCCAGAAGAGAAAAAATCCGTAATAGTTGATAATCTTAAAGAGGGAATTACATCTGACAATACTGGTCTCCAAACCAGTTCAGCAAATGTGTTATCTGATCTCATAAGTGATACATATCTTGAAAGTAATGATGCTTCCAAAGCAATGATTCCTTTGTTGGAAATGTTGGAAAAAGGGAAAACTGCTGAAGAACGTATAGCCGCCGCAGTGGCTTTGTATAAGCTCGGGAATAGCATTGGCATTTACCGTTTACGAGGCGTTGCAATTTTTGATGATAATGTGAAGGTTAGTTCCGTTTGTAAAAATCTTTACTATAGTTTTCATAAGCTTAACGGCACCGAATATTTTTTAGATTTTTAATTAATGTAAATAGTTTCGTATGATCACTCCCAAAACAGGTTAAGAATGAAAGTTTTTAGCCTGCTTATTTTTATATCTGTCTGAATTTATATTATCTCAATACCTCGTTAAATAATACATCATTCTACAAAAAAATATTCCAAATTTAAATAATAATAAAAATTTAATATGCCCTGATTCTTTTATATTTTTGTTTTGGTCATTCAATCTTAAAACCGGAGATCAAAATGAAATACAGAAAACTTGGTAAATCAAAAATAGAAGTTTCAGAAATTAGTCTTGGATGCTGGACTATGGGCGGACTTAATTGGGTCAACGGCACACCAAACGGCTGGGCTAACGTTGATGAAAAGCAGATTGCTGAAGCTATTAATTATGCTATTGATCACGGTGTAAATCATTTTGATAATGCTGATGTTTACGGAAACGGTAGAGCAGAAAGAATGCTTGCACGTATTCTTGGCAAGCGAACTAATAATTTTGTTATAGCAACAAAGATTGGCTGGTTTCCTGGAACTGCTGAACACGCATTTGAGCCGAAACATATTCGCCATCAATGTGAACAATCTTTAGTAAATCTAAAAAGGGACTACATTGATATTTATTATTTCCATAACGGAGATTTTGGTGAGAATGATAAATATCTTGATGATGCGATCGAGGTTATATTCAAGCTTCGTGATGAAGGCAAGATTAGATTAATTGGTCAATCGGCGTACACTCATGATGATTTTATAAAACTGATTCCTAAAGTAAAGCCGGATGTTATCCAAAGTTTTGCAAGTGCTCTTGATGATAGATTTGTTAGGGATAGTTCTTCGACCCGTAAATTACTTGATGAGTACAATATTTCTTTCGTAGCTTTCGGACCTCTTTCACAAGGATTGTTGTTAGGAAAATATCATCAAGGTAATCCGCCACAGTTTGAAGCAGGTGATCACCGCGCTAATGCCGATAGATTTAAACCGGAAAATCTTGCAAAGCTTGAACCTAAAATTGAAAAACTAAAAAATAAATTTGGTCCTTCAAATCAGGAGCTAGCACGTGCCGCTTTACAATATCTTTTATTTTACAAACAAGTCGGCGCCGTAATACCAGGTTTCAGAAATCTTGAGCAAGTGAAATCTAACTTAAGTGGAATTGACAATCCGCTTACTGAAGAGGAGTTCAAGTTTATTAAACAAGTTTTTGCAGAATAAATTTTTATATTAAAAAAAATAGATTGTTATGAAAAAATTAACCATCTCTCTGCTGTTTATTTTTTCACTCATTGCTTCCATTGAAATTTTTGCGCAGCAATTACAATACAATGTTAACATCATTCCAAAACCTAAAAATCTCCTTTTGCGCGAAGGAACATTCCAATTAAACCCGCTTACAAAAATATTTTATAAACAAGATGCAAAAGATATTGCCGGGTACTTTGATGAGATAATCAAACCTTCAACCGGATTTGATTTGAAGTTGAAGGAATGGGATGGCAAAGTAAGTGATAATTCAATAATCATTTCCATTTCTAATTCTGATAATGATTTTGGAAAAGAAGGCTACACGCTTGTGGTAAGTGCAAACAATGTTATGATTGAAGCAGCCGAATTGAATGGCTTGTTTTATGGAGTTCAAACACTTCGCCAGCTCCTTCCTGCTGAGATCGAATCAAAAATAAAAGTTGAAAATGTTGAATGGATAATTCCTTGCGTAGTTGTGCTTGACAAACCAGAATTTTCATGGCGCGGACTTAATCTTGATTGCTGCCGTCATTTTATGAGCAAAGAATTTGTAAAAAGATATATTGATTTACTTGCATATCACAAATTTAACGTTCTTCATTGGCATTTAACGGAGGACCAAGCGTGGCGAATAGAAATAAAAAAATATCCTGAACTTACAAACAAAGGCGCTTGGAGAAAGTATGATGATGGATCTGTTTACGGTGGATTTTATACTCAGGATGATATTAAGGAAATTGTTAAGTATGCTTCGAGCAGATTTATAACCGTTGTTCCAGAAATAGAAATGCCCGGGCATTCAACCGCGGCAATTTCCTGCTATCCGGAAATATCCTGCACCGGCGGACCGTTTGAAGTTGGAACGCTTTGGGGAATTTATTATGATGTTTATTGCGCTGGTAATGAAAAAACTTTTCAGTTTTTAGAAGATGTAATTAGTGAAGTTGTTGAATTGTTCCCTTCAAAATATATTCACATCGGTGGCGATGAAGTGCCAAAGAGGCGATGGGAAAATTGTCCCAAGTGCCAGGCAAGAATTAAATCAGAAAATTTAAAAGATGAGCACGAACTGCAAAGTTATTTTGTAAAGAGAATGGAAAAGTTCATCAACTCAAAAGGGAAACAAGTTATTGGCTGGGATGAAATTCTTGAAGGCGGACTTGCACCGGAAGCGACTGTTCAATCGTGGCGCGGTGTACAAGGTGCAATTGATGCTGCTAAACTCGGGCATGATGTAATTGTTTCACCAACAAGTCATTGCTATTTTGATTATCCTGTTAACATTACTGATATGGAAAAAGTATATTTATTTGATCCCGTTCCATCCGAATTAAATGAAGATGAAAGGAAACACGTTCTTGGCAGTGAAGGAAATATGTGGAGTGAATATGCACCGCAGGAATTAATTGATGATAGATTATTCCCACGTATGCTCGCACTTTCTGAAGTAATCTGGACGTATCCAACAGAAAGAAACTTTGAAGAGTTTAGTCAAAGAGTTCAGAAACATTATGACAGATTAGATATTCTTGGTGTTAATTATGGATTGGAAACAAAACCATTTGAGATTGAGAAAGTATTTAATACAAATTTAAATATGTTTAATGTCCAACTAGATCAACTTCAAAAGGATATTGATTTGAAGATTGGCAGCTATGGACAAGAGTTGTTGATTGATCAGAAAGCGAATCAATTTACTTTAAATGTTGATAAATCTAATTCACTTGTAATTTTTAACGAACGTAAAAATAAAAAAGTCGGTAAAACTTTTATCCATAATTTTACTTTTAATAAGGCGACAAGAAAAAATGTTCAACTAACTTATCCATTCAGCGATAAATATCCTGCTGGTGGGGTTAATGCTTTAACAGATGGCTTGCGCGGTTCAGATACTTTTCGTGGGGGAGATAAATCCTGGCAGGGATATCAGGGAACGGACTTTGAAGCTGTTATTGATCTTGAAAAGATTCAGATTGTAAATAAGATTTCTTGTGGATTTTTTCAAGCATCATCATCCTGGGTAGTGTTTCCTGAGTATGTTGAATTTTATACTTCGGAAGATGGAATTGCATTTGATAAAGTTAGAAGAATTGATGAGGTTAGTTCATTAAGAAATCCTGATTGGATGCAAAAAGATTTTTCTATTTCTCTGAATAAAATAAATGCAAGGTATGTTAAAATCTTTGCTAAAAATCTTGATGGTCTTCCATCCTGGCATCCAGAAGCCGGCGGTAAACCATGGTTAATGGTTGATGAAATAATTGTTGAATAGGATCCTAAATTATGAAAACAGCAATTGTAATTGGTGCGACAGGATTAGTAGGAAATCATATCACGCAAAAATTGCTTGATGATGCCCGATATGAAAAAGTAAAAGTATTTGTCAGAAGATCTCTAAATATTAATAGTCCAAAACTTGAAGAGCATATAGTTGATTTTGATAAAATTGATGTTTGGAAAGATTCTCTAATTGGTGATGAACTTTATTCCGCTTTAGGAACAACAATAAAAAAAGCTGGAAGTAAAGAAGTCCAGTATAAAATTGATTTTACATATCAGTATGAAATTGCAAAAGCAGCTTCACAAAACGGAGTTCTAAAATATTTACTTGTTTCATCGGCAGGTGCAAATTATAAATCAAATAATTTCTATCTGCGTATGAAAGGAAAACTTGACGAAGCAGTACAGCAATTATCATTTGATCAAATTATTATTTTTATGCCATCAATACTTGCTGGTAATAGAAGTGAAAAGAGATTTGGAGAATCAATTGGAATAAAAATAGCCGGAACAATTACAAAAATTATTCCGGCTTTAAAAAAATATCGCCCGATTGAAGCATCAAGAGTTGCAGAAGCAATGATTAAATCTGCAAATCAAAATAATTTTGAAAAAATTATGATATATCAGCTTGAAACTATTTTTAATGCTTAATTTTTTTGCTGAACTGCCTTGCCAATATTATATCTTCTTCTTTCAAGTGTATCCAAATAAAGTTTTCTAAGTCTGATTGATTTAGGAGTAACTTCAACCATCTCATCATCCTCTATATATTCTAACGCTTCTTCAAGAGAAAATTTAATTGCAGGAGTTATCTTAACCGCTTTATCAGAACCCGAAGCGCGCATATTAGATAACTTTTTGCCACGCTGTACATTTACCTCGATATCAATTTCTTTGGTGTGTTCACCTATAATTTGCCCTTGATAAACAATATCACCAGGCTCTATAAAAAATTTGCCTCTATCCTGCAAACCATCAATTGCGTAAGCCGTAGAAGCACCTTCAGCCATGGAAATTAAAACGCCGCTTTTAGCTGTTCCAATCGATCCTTTAAAATATTCATATTGAAAAAATCTGTGGTGCATAACAGCTTCACCTTGAGTTGCAGTAAGCACTTTTGTTCGTAAACCCATAATGCCTCTTGAAGGGATATGAAATTCAATTTTATTCATGCGCCCTTTATTTTCCATCTTCATCAACTCACCTCTTCGCTGCCCGACAAGTTCAATCACTTTTCCTGCAAACTCTGCAGGAACATCAACTACAAGAACCTCAATGGGTTCAGCCTTTTTGCCATCAATAGTTTTATAAATAACTTTTGGCTCAAGTACCTGAAGTTCATAACCTTCACGCCGCATATTTTCGATAAGAATTGATAAATGTAAAATTCCTCGTCCGGAAACTTTGTACGTATCTGGGGAATTTGTTTCTTGAACTCGAAGAGCGACATTGTGTTCAAGCTCCTTGAATAATCTATCTCGCAGTTGACGCGAAGTAACAAATTTTCCCTCTCTTCCAAAGAAAGGAGAATTGTTTACAGTAAATGTCATACTAATTGTTGGTTCATCAATTGAAATGATTGGAAGAGGTTCCGGATTTTCTGCAAAAGCTATTGTATCTCCAATATCTACATCTTCAATCCCAACTATCGCGCAAATATCTCCGCATGATACTTCTTCAACCTCGATCCTAACTAAACCTTCAAATACAAAAAGCTGTTTTAATAGTGCCTCGTGGATGGTTCCATTACGTTTGATTATAGAAAGTTTTTCAGATTTTTTTAACTTGCCTCTAAAAACCCTGCCAATGCCGATTCTACCAACGTAATCGTTGTAATCCAAAGTCATTATCTGAAGTTGTACGGTTCCTTTTTTTAGTGGAGGAGAGGGTATGTCTTCAATAATTGAGTTGAGCAAAGGAGTTAAATCTTTCTGAGGATCTTTTAAATCTTTAACAGCCCACCCATCTCTTCCGCTTGCATAGATAACTGGAAAATCAAGTTGATCTTCAGTTGCATCAAGATCTATAAAGAGATCATAAATTTCATCCAATACTTCTACAGGACGATTATCTGGTCGATCTATTTTGTTAATAACAACTATTGGTTTTAACTGAAGTGCTAATGCTTTTTCAAGAACAAATCTTGTTTGCGGCATTGGTCCTTCAAATGAATCAACAAGCAATAAAACTCCATCCGCCATTTTTAAAACGCGCTCCACTTCGCCGCCAAAATCTGCGTGACCGGGAGTATCAATTACATTTATCTTAAAATCTTTATAAGGAATGCTAATATTTTTTGCAAGAATAGTTATACCGCGTTCTCGTTCAAGATCGTTCGAATCAAGAAATCTTTCGCGAACAACCTGGTTTTTTCTAAATACAGAGCACTGTTTTAATATTTGGTCAACAAGAGTAGTCTTACCATGATCAACGTGCGCAATTATTGCAATGTTTCTTATTTTTTTCATCGTTCTCCAAGTGATTAAAATTTGATGTGCTAATTTACTGAAGTGTGGGCAGAATCAGAATAACCTTGTTATTGATTTTAAGTGACCTTGATATATTTATAATTTATTTTAAGTGAGAATTAAACCCAATTGTTTTAATTTTGCAGTAAGCTATTAGTCATTCCCGTGCATGCGGGAATCCATAAACAATAAAACCGATTCCTGCTGGAGTTTATCCTGATGAAAATCGGGACAGGAATGACATCCGTAATACGAGGAATATATGAACGAACAACTTATTGAATGCGTACCAAACTTTTCTGAAGGACAACGTCCGGGAATTATTAAACAAATAACCGATGAAATTGAAAAAGTAGAGGGTGTAAAACTTCTTGATGTTGATCCTGGTTATGATATGAACCGCACTGTTGTAACATTTATCGGTAATGCAAAAGCAGTTAAAGAGGCAGCATTCAATGCAATTAAAAAAGCATCTGAACTTATTGATATGAGTAAACATAAAGGTTCTCATCCAAGAATGGGTGCAACTGATGTTTGCCCTTTTGTGCCGGTAAGCGGAATAACAACGGAAGAATGTATTGAGCTATCTAAAGAAGTTGCAAAAAGAATTGGTGATGAACTTGGTATTCCCGTTTATCTTTATGAAAAATCAGCAACAAAACCTGAAAGAGAAAACCTTGCAAAGATCAGACAGGGCGAGTATGAAGCACTTGAAGAAAAATTAAAAAAACCTGAATGGAAACCTGATTTTGGTCCAACACAGTTTAATGCAAAAGCTGGTGGTACAGTAATTGGTGTTAGAGAATTTCTTATCGCATATAATATTAATCTTAACACTCGTGAAGAAAAACATGCAACAGATATTGCATTCGAATTAAGAGAGAAGGGAAGAAGTGCGCGTAAAGGTGGAGATGGACCATTCTATTTTAAATCAAATGATATTCTAAAATACGAAGCTGGTTCTTATCCAAGTGGGGTAGATGGTTTTGTTGGAAAAACAATTGATGAAACAATCAAATACTGCAAAGGGAAATATGATTTTGATTTAGCAGAACTTTTAGATCTAAATGGAATTGATTCAAAAAAAACCGAAGGACAATCTGTTAAGATTCCAGGAAAGTTTAAATACTGTAAAGCTATCGGCTGGTCAGTTCCAAAATACGATCGCGTTCAAATCTCAATCAATCTTACAAACTATAAAGTTACATCAATGCATCACGTTTTTGATGAGACAGAAAAGCTTGCCGCTGATAGAGGTTTGCGTGTTACAGGAAGTGAAATTGTTGGAATGGTTCCTTATCCCGCTTTACTTGAAACAGGGAAATATTTTTTAAGAAAACAGCATCGTTCGACAGGAATTCCAATTCGTGATATTCTTAATACAGCAGTTCAATCACTTGGATTAAATGATGTTTCGGAATTTAAAATTGAAGAAAGGGTTTTAGGATTGCCAAAAAATCTTGATACAGCTCTTGTTGAAAGGAAACTTACGGATTTCGTTGATGAAGTATCACGTGAATCTCCAGCTCCCGGCGGAGGTTCAATTTCAGCTTTATCAGGTGCACTTGGTGCTGCTTTATCTGCTATGGTTGCAAACTTAACAGCAAACAAACGCGGCAGCAATCATGAAACAGATAAAATCCTGAATGAGGCTGCTGATAGATGTCAGGAAATAAAAAACACTTTAGTTAAAGCCGTTGATGATGATACAAATGCTTTTAATGAATATATGTCTGCCAGACGTTTGCCTAATAAAACAACTGAAGAAAAGAAAGTACGTGAAGGAGCAATGCAGAATGGATTAAAGCAGGCAGTCCGTGTTCCATTAAATACGGCCCAGTTAAGTTATCAAGCAATTGAAATTGCACAGACAGTTGCAAAATATGGAAATCCAAATTCCATTACAGATGTTGGAGTTGGTGCTCAAAGTGCATACACCGGAGTTCTTGGCGGCATCTATAATGTGCTTATCAATCTTAAAGATATTAAAGATGAAAAGTTTAATTCTGATATGAGAAAAACTTGCGAGGAGCTAAAAGATAAAGCTAAGAAAAAACTTGCAGAAGTATTGCAGTTTGTAGAAGGTAAGTTGTAGTCATTTTTACAAACCCAGTTCCTGTAATACTTTGTTGAATAACTCGGGAGAGGTCATTTCGAAGGAGTATTCGATTGAGAAATCTTTACAGCATAAAAGATTTCTCCCTCCCGCCTTGACTGCGTCAGCGGGCAGGTCGGTCGAAATGACTCCGAATTGACTTCTTCAACACGCTCTTTAAGGAGCTGGGTTTGTAATTCCACTCACTCATACACCTCATAAAAAACATTATTGTGGTAGAATCTAACGTTCTGTCCAAGTGCAAGGAACTGTGCTGTTTCTGGCTCTTTGATTAACAAAGCAAAATACTCATCAGAGTTAAATTGTATTCGTTTTAAGTTTTTTACTTCTTGCTTTTGTAATTCACTATCAACCCAAAACTTATCCTGTTGATAAACTGCTCTGCCTAAAACATTTCTAACTTGTTGTGAAAGATTTTGCAAATTCCCTTTAGAATCTTTGTATGACAACCGATCTTTGCCTTGTTGTGTCTGGTTAAAATTGGTTGCTGAATTTAAACTTTGTAATTCTTCACTGACTTCAATACTTCCTCTTCCACTTTTATCTTTCATTCTAAAATAATCAGCTTCATTTTCTTTTTCCAATTCTGGTCTTGGTGCAAGAGATTGTAAACCATCAATCAATCTTCCATCACGGACTCTAATCCCTTCATCTTCCATAATTAAATAACTTGTGTATGGAGTTATAATCCCATGCTCGCGTGCAAGACTTGTAATTTCTTCAATCAATTCTTTGCTTTCGCCATTCAAACGAATCAAGTCAAGTAAATATCCAATTCTTCTTGAAGCCCATAGTGGAGGGACAAAATTATATTCATCATTTATGGAAGCAAATTTATCCTGCAAAGAAAATACCTTTTGTTTGCCATTCAGTTTTCCTGATAAAACAATCTTTACATCACCTTTACCTTTGTATCTGCCAAACACTACAAGATTTGAGCCTTTAAATAGATCAGGCAGATCTTTTGGATAAGTTTGATACACTTCAATGTTTTCAAAATCTAATTTCAAATCACTAAGAACAGGGGATTGAATTTTGTCATAAAAATTTGAGACTTTAATTTCTATATCTTCATCATTGCTAACATAAGTCCGCCAGGCTTTTGTTTCCTCCACAAGTTTATCCAGAAGGTGAGTATTTATTTCATCACCTATCCCAAAAGTAAAAATTCGGGAATTAGTTTTATTAGTGCTTAATATTTTCTTAACAAGTTTGTTATCATCAATTTCACCTATTGTTGGTTTGCCGTCAGTAAGAAAAACGACAAAGTGTGGCCGATCAGATTCTTTATAACTCTTAAAAGCAATATTAAAAGCTTCTTCAATGTTTGTTCCTCCAATTGCCTGCAGATCATTGATAAACTTTTTTGCTTCATTGATGTTTTGCTTATCAGCTTTTTCTAAAGCATTAAATAATGAGTAAGCTTCGGTAGAAAATCTTATAATATTAAAATGATCTCCGGTATTTAAGTTGTTTATACAATACAGCAATGCTTTTTTTGCTTGCTCTAACTTTTCGCCGCTCATACTTCCTGAAACATCAAGAATAAAAGTAATGTCTTTATTTCCAATATTTGTTTTATCAATCTCAATCGATGGTGAAGCACTCAATAAAAAGTAACCATCATTATTTCTAGTTTGATAACTGAGTAAGGATAATCCAACTGATGAAGAGTTTTTAGAGAAATATAATTTGAAATCTAAATCAGGTTTAACATTTTCAACTTCATAAGAAATGATAGAATGGTTATCGGTTTTATTTACAATATCAACTTCGTGTGTGGGGCAATATATATTCTTAATCTTTTCATTTGATTTCAAATCTATCTTGACAGAAACATTCTTTAATGGTTTTGCGGAAAACTTTTCTGTGTTTAACGGATATACATATTCAAATAAATTATTATCAGATTCCAGGATCTGCGAATAACTAATTGATATTTTCTTTTCACTTCTTGGTTCGATAGGGAAGATACGCAGCTTAAAAATATTCTGTTCGCTGTACTCAAGTAAAGCCGGATCGCGCATTTGTCTTACTATATCTTCATAAATCTTTTTTGCTTTATCAGAATCGAGTAACTCTGTTTTCATTTCTTTTCCATTTATGATCATTGTAAAGTTGTTAATCACGGCGCCTTTGGGAATAGGGAAGATGTAAAATCCCTCAAGTTGATAGTTGGATGGATTATAAAATGATTGATCAATCTTTGTTATTGCTGTTTGTCCATCAATCTTTACATCAACATTGTGATAAACAACTTCTAAGGGAAATGGATTTGGTAATGGGTTTGGACGAGGAATTACAATGAATCCATCTGCGAAAATATTTAAGTTAAATAGGACAATGATTACAAAAAACTTCTTAATTATTTTTAGTTCCATTTTATTCTCTAAAATAATTTATTTTGGATTTTCTCTGCGGCTTTGCGTCTCTGCGCGAAACTTAATTTTATGTCTCGCAAAGGCGCTAAGGCGCAAAGTGATTTATTCAAACTTATAGTTTTTTTGTTTAGCTTGTTCACGAATTGTTTTAATCATAACTGCATCAAGTGTATTATCGTTTTTATTTTCAAGCATCTGCTTAGCTATGTATTTGCTGCGTTCATCATTTAACTTATTAATTTTATCCTGAATTTGAGCACGTTCTTTTTCCATTTTATCTACATAAGCTTTTCTTTCCTGTACATTCATCTTTTTCATTTCATCAGGAAGTTCTTCATCTTTTAAATCTTCTATCTTAACTGAGCCATCTTTTTTAGCATCAACTAAATCCCAGCCAGAGTTTTTATATTGCCCACCAGATTTTGTGACTGATCTTTGAACCATAACTTCATTGCTTAGACTCATTGAGTTTGCATCTTGTAAAGCTTGCATTTCTTTTTTCTCTTTGCCATAATTTCCAAACGATATGTAAGTTTTGTTCAAAGCCTGTCCAAGCTTTATTATCTCTGCATCCTGCGGTGCATCAATGTGAACAATTTCAACATTATGATCGATATTCATATACTTACCATCGGCTAAATCAGCACCATCTTTCCACATTGTTTGAACTCCTTCATCATAATTACCGCAGAAAATTGAATTAACAACTATCCCTTTTTTAACAGCTTTTTGGCAGGCGGTTTTATAATCAATACTACCTTGAGTGAATGGTTCATTACCCGCGATGAAAATTATTTTTAAGTTATCATTCACTTGGTTCCATTGAAGATTATTTACAGCATCAAAAATAACTTTTCCACAAAACTCCTCGCCGCCATTAGTTTTTAATTTAAATAACTCATCAGAAATTTTATCAAGGTCTTGTGTAAAAGGTACTATGTTTCTTAAAAATCCTTCGTCAGCAGGAATTGATTGTTTACCGTATTCATAAAGTGCAACATAAAGCTCAACGGTGTTACCATCTTTTTTTGTTGTGGCAAGTTCATTAACTATTTTCCACAATTGGCTTTTTGCCTGATCAATCAAACCATCCATACTGCCGCTGGTATCTAAAAGTAAAGCTAATTGGATTGAACTTTTCTTTATTGGTTGTTGATGATACTTCTGATTTGATAGTGGAAACATTGAACAAATAAGGAACACAAAAACCACAGCTAAGGATTTCATATCAACCTCCGTAAAGCATTAATGATTATTAAAACTGATGCTTTAACTAAACAGGCTTTAGGTTTGTTCCAGCAAATTTAAAAAATATTTTGAAGAGGAATGTTTTTTGGCCTATCTAATTTCAAAATCAAAATATGTGTTTGGGAAAGGTTCATTTCTAAGTGTGTAATGCCACCATTCTTCAGAAAGGTTTTTGAAACCATGTTTATCCATCAAACTTTTGAGTAAAAGTCTGTTTGCTCTTTGTTGTGGAGTTAATGCAGGATTTTCTGTATGTGAAAGCTGATGAAAACAATCAAACCCTGTTCCCATATCTATACTGTTATCTTTAAATCTTTTCTCTGCAGATTCAAAGCATTCGCATTGATCATAAACATCAAACTCAGGTTGATGAGGAAGTTGTATTGGAACGATTGTTAAGTCAATTGTACTTCCTCTGCTGTGTCCTGATTTTTCTGCGATGTAACCATCAATAAATAATTTGCTTTTATTTACTGTGGGATAAAATTCTTTTTTAGTTAGAGTGTCTGATAAATCTTTTGCCCATCTTACAAAATTATCAACGGCTTTCTGGGGACGATATGCATCATAAATTTTTAATGATAAATTAAATTTCCTAAGTTCTTCCTGAACTTTGGAGAGTGAGTCTGCTGCGGCTTTTGTGATATAGCATTTCTCGGAGTTATAGCCATCAACAGGCACACCAAGAAAATTATGATTTGTTAAGTAACGAAGATCTAGAATGATATCAGGAATTACATCGTGAATTTCTACAAATCCATCCGGGATATCTTGTGAGAAAAGATTGAGTGTAAGAGTTAGAAAAAATATGAAGCTTAATTTTTTCATTACTCAAAGATAAAGAATTATTCTTTCTTCCAATGGCAATCTGTGCAGAGATGATTTTCAATTGATTTTCCAAGATCAACCGGATGCTGGAATTTTAATCCATTCAAATCAACTCTTGTATTACCAACATTATCTGTTTGTGAAATGATTTTATGACAGCTATTGCAATCGTTTGAAATTACTTTGCCATCATCACTAACGTGATTTCCATCGTGACAGCGGAAACAACCAGGTGTGTAAACGTGCGAGATATTATTAGGAAAATGCTTCCAGTTTGCATTCATATAAGGAAAGTAATTCCTGGAATAAATCGCTTTAACAATTTCTATGCTGGATTGGATTGCATTTTTTTTTGAATTATAAACTTCGGGATAATTTGAAGCATAAAAATCATTAATGGTTTGTTGAATATTTTCTAAAGCTTGTTGTTTAGTAGTGTAGTTATCCTCTAAAGCTTCAACAGATATACTTTTAATAAACGGAAGTGATTCATCGATTTTGCCTTTTGATAATAACTCATTCATCGTTTTATCTGGCTGATTATAAATGTGCGAGGGTCTGTTATGGCAATCAATGCAATCCATCGTTCTTATATTATCTTTATTGAATTTCTTTTCATCAAACTTAGCTGTTCTATCTCTGAAGACGGTTTCTTTTCCGTTCTTTGATGTTACTTTGATCCAGGGAATTTCTAACCTTCTTTCATCAGTATAAATGTAAGAAATAATGTTATTGGGATTTATATGCCAGTGTACTCCTTCGATTGAACCCAACTCACTTTTTCCTCCGCCAATCTTAATAAGCATACTTATATTTGATTTTGTGTTTTTTTCATCAGATAAGTAATAAGTATGATCGACTTTCTTTTCATTATAAAAAAGAGCTGGTGTATGGCATTGTTCACAAGTGCCTTCTGCTGGACGCAGGGCTTTAACAGGTGTTGGAATTGGTCGTGAATATTTATTAAATAAAACAGAATAAACCTGGTACGCACCGGAAATTTTGGATTTAACATACCAATTTGTTCCAGAGCCAATATGGCAGCCAACACATCCAACGCGTGAATGTGGTGAATCTAAATAAGCTGTATACTCAGGTTCCATAACCTTATGGCAAATTGTTCCGCAAAACTCATCGGTTTCCGTATACTCGTATGCTTTAAAGCTTCCAAAAGCGGAAAAGAGCATTAATAAAATAGTACCTAGTGCAAAGGTAATAAACATAGCTCTTTTTTTGGGATCATTAAGATCAATTATAGGTAGATAAGCACCTCTTATTATACCGCGTACTTCTCTTTTCTTTTCACGAAAGATTCCTAATGCTATTAACAATAAACCAATAATTAAAAAAGACGGGATAACTATATAAGTAAGTATTCCCATGTAAGTATTTTCTTCCTTGCTAAAGAAATCAAGTACAAACAAAAATAAAATTAAACCAAAACTAAGTGCAGCAAGTGCAGCACCGGTTAAAGTAATAGGGTTGTAAACGTATGAGGGAAATATTTTCTTCATTTAACTATTTATTTATAATGTTCAAAAGTAAACTATCTATAAGCAAAAATCATTGCATAAATTATCCAAACAACGATGAAAAATCCTAATGACAAAGCTGTCCAGCCAAAGATTTTGATGGTGCGTATTACAATCGGAGGATAAGCTTCAACCAGATAGTTTTTTAATTCACCTTTTTCAAGTAGTTCTTTATATTCTTTAGGTCTATCAATTTTAAATTCTTCAAGAGGCATCCTTCCGGTGAAGATTACAATGTCCATCGGAAATTTTTCCGGACGAAGATGTGTATTAAAAAAATGAATAGTAAAAATAAATCCGGTTGCAAGTAATGCTTCATCGCTATGGATTATAGTTGCAACATTAATTACCCATCCTGGAAAAAACCGGGTAAAAAATTCCGGGAACCAAAGCGTAAGCCCTGTTGAACCAATAACAAAAACTCCCCAGAAGACGGCGAAGTAATCAAACTTTTCCCAATAAGTCCATCTGCCGTATTCTGGTCTTTCACCCTTTCCTAAAAACCATTTCAGCGAACCGATAAAATCTTCTAAATCTTTTTTGTTGAAGAGCATTGAACCTTTTCCAAAAATCATTGCTTTCCATGAACCAATTTCTTTCCTTTTTATCCTCGTTATATCAACCATGTGAATAATAAAAACTATCACCATTACTGAAGCTGCGAAGCGATGTATTGACCCTGCCGCTTCAAAACCGCCGAAGAAATGAGAAAGCGCAACTGCCCAGCTTGTGTATGAAAATTTTAAAGACATACCTGTAAGCGATAAACTAATAAAACTGATTATCATTAAAACATGAAGCCCTCTGTTTAAGCGGGAAAACCGTAAAACTTGTTCTTCTTCTTTATACATTGAGTTCGTCTTCTTTCTTGTTCCCTGATTCGCTTTTTACGTCAGTTAAATTTTCTTTGTCCTTCAATCGTTTTGCTAATTCACGTTTCCATTGCAAAGAACGCGGCAGCCAAAGTAATGTATGAATACCTGCAAGCAAAAAAGTTCCGATAAGCAAACCGGTCATTCCCCAAAACGTCCAAAACAAAATCGGGTACTTTTGCGGATCGTGGTGCGTTGCGTGTGTAAAGTAGCCGGCAAATTTTCTTGTTGCGCCTTCATGACATTTCTGGCATGTCTTCAATACATTTTTTCTGCTCAAGTGAGATTCCGGATTGGAAATAGAAAGAATATCATGTGACCCATGACAGTCATAGCATTTTGCAGTTTTTGTATAGCCGAGTTGCGAAACTTTTCCATGATAAGTATCAAAATAAGTCTTAGCAATTTCAACATGGCATCTTCCGCACTGATCCATTATGTGAAGTTTAAATCCTTCCGAATCTGCCCGTTTAATTTTATGGGCACTGTGGCAGTCGTTGCAAGACGGAAGATTTTTTGCATTAGAAATTTTTGAAGAGTGAATACTCTTTTCAAATTGTTCCTGAATTCCATGATGACAAGTTCCGCAAGTAGCCGCAACATTTTTAGGATTGATACTCGAATTTTCATTTGTGTGCGGAAGCTCCCGATGCGCAGTATGGCACCCTGTACACGTCGCTGTAACAGTGAGTCCGCTTTTCATTAATCCTTTTCCATGAATACTTTCCGTATAACTTTCTATGATCGAATGTTCAGTTCCCTTATAACGAACGGCTGCCTGTTCACCCTCACGATGGCAAAGAGCGCATAAAGCTGGAATATTGGTTGGAAATGTTCTGGACTTTGGATCTTTCTTACTTAGAATTCCGTGTGTACCATGGCATTCTGAACATACAGGTGCGTTCGGGTCATTCTTTGCGGCAAGCATTCCGTGAGTGCTTTGTTTATATTCATCTCCAACCTCAGCATGGCATGAGGCGCAATCAACCTTTTTTGTAATTGTTTGGCAAGGTCTAGTATTTGAGGCGTTCACTTCTGAATGACATTGGCTGCAAGCAGTTTTATTATGAATGGAGCCTTCGTATTGTTTTAAATCAACATAAAGCGAATGTCCATCCTTAGAAGATTTCAAACTTTCAACTTGATGACATCTCATACAATCTTGATTTGCCATTCCAAGTTCGTAAAAAATATTTCTAATCTTGTGCGGCTGATGGCAATCGATGCACGCAGGCAATATATGCGATTTCTTTTCCCACAGTTCGCCCTTAATTATTTTGCGATGAACAGCCTCGATCATTACATGGCATTTTGTACATGTTGCTGCAATATTTTTTCGTGATATTGATGAAGCTGGATCCGTATGAGGCAAAATTGAATGAGGAGTATGGCATGAAACGCAACTTGGAGCAACAACCAACCCTTTTTTTAATAACCCTTGTCCATGAATACTTTCTGAAAAATTTTCCAAAATATGATCTTGATGAATAGTTCTTTGAGTTTGAACTTTCGTTCCTTCTTGATGACACCTCCCGCATAAAAACGGAATTTTCATTGGATAAACAGATGACTTCGGGTCTTTTACAGGAAGTATTTCATGATTACCGTGACATGTTTTACAAGTCGGCGCTAAATTATCTCCACGAGCAACTGCTTTTCCGTGTAAAGATTTAGCATGAAGTTCCTGTTCCGACGGGTGGCAACCTCCGCATTTGGCGGGTTTTAAATCTTCTTCGTGCGGAAATTCTGCATCCTTCAAATCAACATGGCATCCTACACAAGGAACTGCACCATGAACAAACTGTGTAAAATTCTTTTCACTTACGTAAACAGAAATGGTTTTTCCATTTTTCTTACCAGTTAAACTTTTATCATCATGACAGGAAAAACAATCATCATTTGATTGTGCAAAATTTGATAAATTAAGAATGATGATTGTTAAGAAGCATAGGGAAATCAATTTTGTTAGACTACTTATTGTATTCAAAGAAAGTCCTTAAAATTTAGACATGATAAAAGATTGTAATAAACTTTAAAAAGCTAAATACTTTCATCTTGATGCTTAGCTTTTTCTTTTTTTATTCGCTCTAATTCCAGAGGATGCTCATCAACCATTTCTTCTTCAGTTATTGTTCCCTTGAACCATGCTAAGCTCATCGGGTAAATATCTGGATTGAAAATTACAAAGTAGAAGTGCCAGATAACTATTGCCAGGAATGCTAACCAGGCTTCGTAATAATGAATTGTTCTTGCAATATCCCAATCAAGTTTTGAGAATACACCAATGTAATCAATGTAAATCCACATTAATAAACCTGTTAAACTCATCACAATCGTTCCCCAAACTAAAGCCCAGTATTCTGCCTTCTCCACATAGCTAAATCTATCTAATTTAGGTTTCTCCTTGGATATTCCAAGATTATATTTTGCAACACCAATTGCGTCTGTAAAATCATTTAATTTTGGAAAGAGATCTCTAACTAATTCTCTGCCTCTTTGTGTAAATGCAATATAGTAGATATGATAAAGACTAACCATAATCATTGTGATTGCTGCAATACGATGGATCCAGCTTCTATAATCAACAACATGACTTGATAAATCTCTTATATGGCTTACCCACCAGGAATCCGGATATCGCAGCATAAATCCTGTTATAACTAAAATCATAAAACTAATAGCCATAGTTAAGTGCTGGATTCTTTCGCCAATTGTCATTCTGAGGTAAAGCGAGTGTCCGTGTTCTTCTTCTCTAATTTTACCTAATTGTTTCAATTTTTTAATCTTAGATTTTTTTATTAAGTCTAATGCATTGTGTAAAAACATTCCGCTTAGAACTGAAAAAATCAGTATAATGTAAGTAGCAGATATCCAATATAGAATTGGTTCATCAGCTTTTTCAAGAGTTACATGAATGTTTCCTTGGGTAAAAGTTTCATTTGCACCTGGATGGCACTTTCCGCAAGTGTGGACAAGATTATTTTTATTAACCGTCGATGTTGGGTCGGATGATGGTTTAATATTGTGAATACCATGGCAGCTGCCGCAGTTTGCAACAGATGCGGAACCACCACTAAGTGCAAGTCCGTGATAGGATTGTGAAAAGGTCTTATATCTATTGGCGGTCAATCCATACTTCTCGGAAAGTTTTATAGAACTATGACAAGGGGAACAAACTTGACTGGATACATTTTTAAATGCAACAGGAGCATTGGGGTCTTTGATATTTAAGATGTTATGTTCGCCGTGGCAATTTGTACAAGAGGGTGCATCGCCGTTTCCCTTCATTACAAGTTGACCGTGAATACTTTCTATGTATTCATCCTTAATTGCCGTATGGCATTTACCGCAAGTAATTGGGATATTCAATTTATAAACACTTGATTTGGAATCAGTGCCTTTAATAATTTCGTGTGCACTGTGACAATTTATACAACTGGCAGCATCACCATTATTTTTAATATTAAGTGCATACCCATGAACACTTTTATCATAAGCATGTATAAACCCAGCTGAAGGAGTAATGCGTTCTCTTACGTCTTTATTATCTAAATGGCAGGAAAGGCAAAGCTTTTCCTGTGCTTTTTTCATTCCAACTTTATTATCACCAAATGAAATTTTAGTTATAGGTGATTTATGACATGAAATGCAATTTGGTGCGCTTTTATCTCCACTTTTAAAAGCAGCAGCGTGGTTGGAAGTTAGATAATTATCGCTTTGATTTTTATGACAAGTTCCGCAAGTTACAATAAGATTTTTGCTGTACCATTTACCCTTAGGATCTTTTGGAGAAACAACATCATGAATCCCGTGACAATTTTTGCATGAGGTATCAACAGTTTTTCCTAATCCTTTTGATCTTAAAATTTGTGGATGGAAAGAATGCTTTGTTAAAACATTTTGATGGCAACTTACGCAATTTACTTCCTGAATATTTTCAGCGTGTGGCATTGCTTCAGGATCAAATCCTTTATGACAGCTTATACAACTTAACTTGGAGTGTACAGAACTTTTAAAAACATCTTCTTTTACAAAAAGGGAAATCTCTTTCCCGCTTTTTTCCATAGTGAGTGTGTTATCACTATGGCACATCAAACAATCATCAACCGATTGAGCATATATATACGAGGGCAGAATAACTAATCCGATTATAAGGAGGGTTTTTGTATATTTTAAAATGCTTGGGAAGCATCTTAATTTTTCGGCTAATGAATAGAAATGTGCCATAAATGATTTTATCAAAATTTATTTAGCTGTCTTTAGTGTTAATAACCAATCAACCAAAATTTTAAGATCTTCATCGCTGCCCTTAAATGATGATTTATGATCTTTATCATTCAACTTAGCTTCTTTCTTTAAAAATTTGGTTAATAATTCAGCTGTTTTATCCTGGCCAATAGTTGAAAGATCTTTTGCATCAGATTTTTTAGATTCAATTGCTTGTGAGGTTATTGTGTGGCACATATTACACTTGTTATCTGTAAATATTTTCTTACCATCTCCATCGGGATTGTTGGAAATAGTAAAAGCAAAACCATATAAAGCAACTATGGTTAGCACTACAGCAAGATACACAAATATGTTTTTCATTTTTTAATCCTTTTTATGATTTTATAATCAGATATTGGTCTTCAATCATTAACAATTAGAATACCATTTAAATTGTTGTGAATATTTGCAAAATTTCATTAATAATTATGCTAAAATCGTTCAATTTCTCTGCTTTGGGAAGAGGTTAGTTGTCATTTCGCAAGATTTGAGAATTATAACTTATAGTGGTGAATAATTATATGAACACCTTTGTACTTATTAAATAATTGAACAGTGGTAAGTATATGAAAAAAAAGAAAAACTAAATAGGTTATAAAAATTAGGCTGGCAGTAATAGTGAAAGAATTCTTAATGAAAGTTCATTTAGATCAAATGGTTTATAAAATATCTCATTAACAAATCTTTTAATTCTGTTTTCTGAATCCTTTACTCGATTGTTGAAAACGTAAGTTAAGATTAAAGGAACATCAGCTCTGCACTTTTTAAACTGTTCACACTTTATTTGAACATCGGCTGTTGGCTCAGTATCCAGAATAACCAAGTCTGCAGAATGATTTGTTATAAGCGAAGAGACTACTTCTAAATCAGTAGTTGCAACAACTTTATATTGAGTTTGCAAGTACATTAACAAACTGTAACATAGACTAAAATCAGGGCTATATATAACTACATACTTCATTTTTAAAATAATTTTACATTCCTAAAAGGGAAATTCCCTTATGTTTTACTATTTGTGTGCCAGAGTTGGTTCAGGGTTAAAATAGCGGGTTAAGAAATAAAATGTTGATAATTATCTTAAAAAAGAATTTCTTATTCTCGCAATTGGAAATGACAAAACATTTCATTTCAAATATTGAGAATCAAAAAACTGATAACTTCAGGAGAAAATTATTATCTAAATCTTAATGTCAAGTTCTTTCAACTTCCTATAAAGAGTTGAAAGTCCGACTTGCATTGCGTCTGCTGTTTTTTCTTTATTGTTATCATTACTTTCAAGTGCACGCAGTATAAAATCTTTTTCAAACTTTCTTACGGAATCATCTAGCGACCCTGAAAATGAAAAATCCTGTTCATCACTTTTAGGTCTAAATGATTGAGGCAACTCAGAAAGAGAAATAAAATCACTCTTGCAGAAAATTACTGCACGCTCTATGATATTTTCTAACTCTCTTACTTCACCTTTCCATTCGTGAGCTAATAAGGCACGCATAGCCTCACTATCGATTCCACGAATATTTTTATTTAATTCTTTCCGATATTTATTTAAAAAATGATCAGCAAGAAGTGGAATATCCTCTTCTCTTTCTTTTAAAGAAGGCAGATGAATATCAACAACATTTACTCTGTAGTAAAGGTCTTCACGGAATCTGCCAGCTTTAACTTCATCCTCAAGATTTCTGTTAGTAGTTGCAATAAATCTTGTATTTACCTGGAGAGAAGTAGTCGTTCCCACAGGTGTGTATTCTTTTTCCTGAATTGCACGTAGAAGTTTAACCTGTAATTGCGGAGGCATTTCGCTGATCTCATCTAAAAATAATGTTCCGCCGTTTGCTGCTTTCATATAACCGTCTTTGTCCGCAATTGCACCAGTGAAGGCGCCTTTTTTATGACCGAACAATTCACTTTCAATTAGATTCTCAGAAATTGCGCCGCAGTTTACAGCAATAAAAGATTTATTTTTTCTTTGACTTTTGTAATGTAATGCTCTTGCTACAAGTTCTTTACCTGTGCCACTATTGCCGCTTATAAGCACTGTCGAATCGGTTTCGGCAACTGCTTCAATCATTTCGTAAACTTTTTTAATACTTGAACTCTTACCAATAATATTTTCAAAATCATATTTACGATGTATTTCATCCCGCAATACCCGGTTTTCAAGAAGTAGATCTCTAACTTCAAATAATCGTTTTGCTTTTATAAGAAGCTCATCAAACTCAACCGGTTTAAGTATATAATCACTTGCACCATTTCTTAATGCACTTATCGCTGTGTCTAATGAACCAAAGGCAGTTATTACAATTACGGAAGTTTGAACATTTAGGGTTTTTATTTTTTCAAGAAGATCCGTGCCTTTCATTACTGGCATTTCGATATCAGTAATAACCAAATCAAAATGGTTTTCAATCATTTTATCATAAGCTGCTTTACCGTTTTCAGCTTTTTGCACTTCATAACCTTCTTTATCCAAAATATAATAAAGTGAATCTCGGATTATTTCTTCATCATCAACTACTAATATTTTATAAGGCATACTTTTTCCTGAAAGATTTTTTATTTTATTGGTAACTTTATTATAAAAGTTGTCCCTTCGTTTAGTTTACTTTGGATTTTTATGTCTCCCTGAAAACTTTTCACAATGCCATAACTTACCCACAGTCCAAGTCCTGTGCCTCTGCCTTCTTTTTTCGTAGTAAAGAAAGGTTCAAAAACTTTTATTAAATTTTCCTCTTTAATTCCAATGCCTGTATCAGAAAAAGTTAATGTTAATTCATCTCCATCGCATTCAGATTTTACACTTATTCTTTCTGTTTTACCAGTTCTTTTCTTTTCTACAATCGCATCTACTGCATTAAGAAGAATATTAACGAAAACCTGCTGTGTTTGATCCGATATTAATGGAAGCATGGGGATATCATTATTAAGAGTCGTTTCAAAAATTATATCCTTTGCTTTTGTTCCTACTTTTGTTATTTCAACAGCTTCTCGGATAACTTTATTAACGTCGGTCAGTTCTAGCTCATAATTAGATGGTCTGGAAAAATCAACAAGATCTCTTATGATTTTTGAAATTCGTGTAACCTGACTTTTAACCAATCCAAGTTTTTCATTGATAAACGGATCACTCGTAGATCTTTGGGCAACCTGAACTAATGCCGATATCGAAGCAAGAGGATTCCCAACTTCGTGTGCGATTCCAGCAGCAAGTGTTCCAATGCTTTCCATCTTTTGTGTGTGTATTAACTGGCGTTCAAGTGTACGTTTTTCTGTCAGATCGCGATGGATTCCAAAGTAACCTGAAACTTTGCCATCCTTATCTAAGATGGGGGAAATTAATAATTGTGTAAAAAATGGTTCTCCATTTTTCTTCTGATTTTCAACTTCGCCGACCCAGCCTCTGCCGCTGGAAATAGTATCCCACATTTTATCCCAAAATTTTTGAGAATTTTTTCCGCTGCCAAAAATTCTTGGATTTTTCCCGAGCAATTCTTCTTTGTCATATCCGCTCGCATGTTCAAAGGCTTTATTTACATAAATCATTTTACCACTAAGATCGGTAATCTGAAGAGGGTTAACAGTATTTTCAGCAACGTTAAAAAATCTTATGAGATCTGTTTCTTTTTTCTTCTCTTCACTGATATCGCGGGCAGTAATTATAACAAGGTTTTTATCATAACCATTAGCAGAAAAGGGGATGTAATTTAGTTTAACGTTAAAAAAGTTTTTTTGGAAATAAAATCTTGTTTCAAATTCACCTAAGGTTTGATTCTTTAAAGTATTCCTATAAATAATTTCTGCTTTACTTCTGTCACATAGTTCAATGTAATCAAAAATAAGTTCAAGTCCATTTTCAGACAGATGTAAATGAGACTCAGCGACTTTATTAAACAATTTGATTTCACCGTCTTCATTCGCAAGAAAACACATATCCGGAAAGCCATTAAATAGAGAAAAATCAAAAGAAATATTTTTATTCATACATTACGAATTAGTTTGAAATTTGTGGGTCTAAAATAAGCAAACTGATCTTATTTAATAAATGTAAAATATTTTCTGGTACTAATATTTTGTCAAATCAACGCACGGATTTAAATTTTTTATGAAACGTGATTTTAATTATTTTTCAATATGGATGAGTTAATAAATATTCTAAAATACAAGTTAATGTGGTTAAACTTCCTGCTTAGCATTTTATTCATTCCTTTATCTTTTTATGAGTATCGTTTTGCACCTTTTCTATTTATCCTCTTAAGCAATTTATTTGATATTCTTGGTTATCATTTTTCTTTGATAAGAAGAACAACACAGCTCCCAGAAAAAATAATTATTCGATCCTACAGAATTAACCAGATTATGTATGATATACTTTTGCTTATTATTATTGGAATTCAATTCAGTTGGATAGCTGCTCTTGCAGGATGGATTATGAAACAGTTCGGTTTGCAGGATGTTTTTTATTATTTATTTCTTAAAGAAAATTTACCAGCAAAATGGAACTGGATGAAGTGGACTCCACTTGGGTTGATTAAAGGCACGCTTACAAAAAATGAAATTATTATTCAGGCAATAATAGGAATTGCTACTGCTGTAAGTCTTTTAGTTATCTATTAAGGAAATATTAAAATGAAAATCGCTTTGATCCAATATGATCCTGTTTGGGAAAATAAATCTGTCAATATTGAAAAGATAAAAACTCTTTTATCCCAAACCGATGCAACAGATATTCTCATCTTTCCTGAAATGACTCTTACCGGATTTACAATGAAGTCCAATGATTTTGCTGAAGAATTGGAAGGGCAGAGCTATTTATACTTTTCATCTCTTGCCAAAGAGAAAAAATGTGCAGTAATGTATGGCATGATTGAAAAAGGAAAGAAGAAAAATTTTAATACTTTGGTTCACTTAAATAATCAGGGGAAAATTATATCCACTTATAGAAAGATTCATCCATTCTCATATTCTTCCGAAGATATTTTTTATGGAAAAGGAAAAAATAATGTTGTAACAAAAGTGAAAGGGATTAAAATTGGACTATCGATTTGTTATGATTTACGTTTTCCTGAACTGTATCGCTTCTATGCGAAAGAAAAAGTTCATTTGATTGTTGATATTGCTAACTGGCCTGATTCACGAGTTGAACATTGGAGAACTTTACTTAAAGCTCGTGCAATAGAAAATCAATGTTATGTTGCTGGAGTAAATCGTGTAGGCAATGATACAAAACTTCATTACAATGGCTTTAGTTCTGTATTTGATCCGATGGGAAATGAAATTGTTGCAGTTGGAAATGAAGAAAAAGTTATATTTGCAGAAATTGATAAAACTTATATTGATGAAGTGAGAAAAAAATTACCTTTCTTGGATGATATGAGATTGATATAAAAAAAGGTCGTCTCAAAAGTCGAGAATGGTGTGTCATTCCCGCGAAAACGGGAATCCAAAACCTATAATATAAAGTAGATTCCCACTTGCGTGGGAATGACAATTTAGTGTTTCTGACTTTTGAGACAGCCTTATTGTAGTTTCAAAATTAGAACAATCGCTTTACTTTAAAAGAATTAATTTTCTTGTTTCAACAAATGACCCTGACTGTAATTTATAGAAGTAAACTCCACTTGAGAGATTTGAACCATTGAAAAAAACCTCATAAGTTCCTGCAGGTTTCTCTTCATTCACAAGTGTTGCTACTTCATTTCCAAGTACATTATAAACTTTTAGAGTAACATTTTGCTGGCTGCTAATGGAGTACTGAATTTTTGTACTTGGATTAAATGGATTAGGATAGTTTTGAGAAAGTGAATATCCTAGAGGGATTGAATTATTATTTTCTTCCACACCAGTTACAACATAAGAGATCAATTCGTCACTATGTGCATCAATTGATGGTATTGTTCGTTCATTTTTAACCATTCCAATACCATAAGCGTAATAATGATTTTCTCTAAATACTACTGTTCCAAGGTTGTTAATGTGACTTTCAGAAATCAACAAGCAATTATTAAATGTTCCAGCAGGCACGCTTACTGTTTCAGAAACACTTATTACCGAATCTTTTTGTGTTTCGTCTCCAGTGGAAAACGCTCTGGAGTATCCTGATGTAAGAAATTCGTTTGGAAAAAGATTAAAGCCAGACAGTATTGTTGCTGAATCAATATTTGAAGAAGATTCACTAAAAGCGCCTAAAACTATATTACCATCAATATCTTTTCTAAGCCAAAAGACATGGAACACACTTGTTTCAAAAGTAACGTCCATCAGTTCTATTCCTTTTTCTCTAAAATATTCATCACCGGCTATTAGATCTGTGCCTTCTATTGAAAAGATGGTTGTTCGACTTCCCCAATTTATACCAGCACAATGAAAGTTTAAGTGATTGCCAGTACCGAGATGTAAGTAATAATCTGCTGCAGTTTGAGCAAATGCATTTTCACTTAACATAAAAAGAACACAGATAGAAATTATTTGTACTACATATTTCATTGCATATTTCCTTATGATTGAATTGCGTCTAACATTTTGTTTGGTGCAATCTAAAATTATTTAGTTAAAATAAGTTTTCTTGTTTCTGTAAAATCACCTGCTTGTAAACGATAGAAATAAACACCACTAGTAAGAGTGAGATTACTAAAATTAACTTCATAATTTCCGGCAGGTTTATAATCATTGACTAATGTTGCAACTTCTTTTCCAAGTACATCATAAACTTTCAATATAACATTCAGATTTTTCCCTTCGGTAGAAATGACATTAGGAACACTATATTGTATTGTTGTACTTGGATTGAATGGGTTTGGGTAGTTCTGGGAAAGTGAAAACTCATTTGGAATATTTTTGTTTTCTTCAACCCCTGTTGTTCCTGTGTAGCGGCAAATCTTTCCATAATCAGCAGTCAGCCATCCATTTTGTGCATCTACAAAATAAATACTAAAAATAGCATTGCCGCCTTGTGGATTTACGAGAGGAGTTCCTTGGGTTGCCCAACTTGCGCCGCCATCTGTTGTGTGTTGAATAATTCCAAATCCATTTCCATCTTTAGAAGAAATCCATCCATTGTTTGCATCGAGAAAGAAGACCGTTTTAGATCTGTCATTTGGATTTATTCCACTATTGGTAACAATGTTCCAGTTAGTGCCGCCATCAGTTGTTTTTAAAACCTTACCTGCATCACCAACAATCCAGCCGTTGTTAACATCCGAGAAATACATTGCATTGTATCCACCAGTCAAATTATCTGTGTATTGCTCTGTCCAATCTGTACCTCCATTTGTAGTATGTAAGATTTTAAATGGAGGTTCAGCGCCATTTGTACCAGATCCATAAAAGGACCAACCATTGTTTGCATCCACGAAATAAAAAATTCCAGCTCCGTTAAATATAACCCAATTATTTCCACCGTCAGTAGTCTTTAAAAAGGTTGCAACTTGTGTCGTAAAATTGAAATAAAGAAGCCATCCATTATTTATATCTACAAACTGAATCATAACACCAAAATCACCTTGTGTAGTGGAAAGCACTTTCTTTTGCCATGTGTTTCCTCCATCGGTGGTTTGATGGATTACAACTCCGTATGAAATGCCATATGCTGGTCCAATCGAATTAATTTTCCAGCCATGATTTTGATCTGCCCACGACATAGACAATGCGGCGTCAGAAGGACTCCAAATAGTATCATCTGGAAAAGGTGTTATCGCTAACCAATTACTGCCTCCATCTGTTGTATGAAGGAAATCACCTCTGCTGCCTGAAATCCATCCCTCACTAGGACTTACAAATTCAACTTTCCCAATCATTGCTGAGTCCCCGTTACCGAGTGGATTTGTTTGAAATGACCAACCGCTTTGGGCATTTACAAGGCTACTTGTAATAGCTAAGAACAATATTCCAAAAGTAAAAAGTAATTTATTCATGTTAATTTCTCTCCTGTATAGTTTAACAATTTAGTGATTATTTAAAATTCAAAAATTTCTGTTTCATAATTGTTTATTTTGTTGGATAATATTTTCTAATTGTGGGTATGTAAAGCCTGAAGAAGAAAAGAATATTGTAATATTGCTAAAAGCAAAAATCAAAATATTTATTAAAGTATACGTTTATTCTCCTCTGAAGAAAACTAATCTGTTCAACTAATCAAACTTAAATATTATTTAATCGTAAACAAATTTTGATGAAATAATTGAAGCGGGATGCCATCCCGCTTTTATAAAAGAACATTTAATTATTAGAAAGCCCAGCCAAAATTAAATTCCATCCTATTTAATTTATTTGGTACATTATCATCCTTATAAGAAACAAAGGCAATACCTACAGCAAAACCATCATACCAGCCAAAGCCAACTCTGGTATATCCAATATTTCCCGGTATATCAAGAGTTTGAGATTGCCCACCTGCTTCTGCTGTTATGCTTACATTACTGGAACCTCCGCCAAGTGTTAAATAAAATCCTTCCCATGCAGCACCAAGATCTACTCCAAAATCACCGACAGAAGTTGTGGATGAAGCAGAAACCCCGCTTATCGTTTTGCTAAAAGTCCAAAAATTATATCCCAGATGTGGTCCAACTCCGATGTACATGTCATCAAGTATAATACCTGCGAATAAATCGCCAGATAAACCAAATCCTAATTTACTTTCATCTGTTTGTAAATCATTCCAGTTTTGAAGTGAACCTAAAAGTAATCCAGCTAAACTAAATTGAATGCCATTATCAACTGGTGCTTTTGTTTCTACTTTAGTTTCAGTGAAAGTTTTTGATTCTGAATATACTTCAGTATTTGCTTTAGGTTTTTTTGAATGGATGTTCGAAGAATCTTTTAAAGATCTTTTTGCTGTGTCTTGAGCAAAAATCACAGAAGAAAGAAAAATAATTGAGACGAGAATTAGTAAACAATTTTTCATTTTATCACCATTTATTTATTTGTAAAAATATTTTAAGTAGTTCAGTTTTATTTTTATGATTATGTTTTTATTGATCATCCCCGCTTAGCGATTGGATTTAATCAAATGATGAGCCAACTAAATAATGTTTTAATATTGGTTGGTTTTATGGGTTGCGATTATAAATTCTTAGAAGAGAAAGCTATAAAATTTTATTTTTTTGCAATGAAATTATTTCTGTGCTATCAACTATTGTTATAAGATTAATATGAAATTAAGTTTATCTAAATTTTCTTTGGCTGTGAATTTTACCGTTAATTTTGACTTTAATTGTTTTATTGCAATTTCTTTTTCTTAGTGCAATTAATTAAAAATTATATCACGGTAAAATAAAAAAGGCTCTTGCGAGCCCTTTAATTTTAAATTCGAAGTAGATGATTTTAACAATCCAGTTCAGCGGCAGCGATTTGCTGCCCGCTGAAACTGGCTGTAAGTTAAGATTTGACAGCACTATTAGAATCCCCAAAGGATAACTTTACCATTTTTATATTATGTCAAATCGGTCAAGGTTCATTACTTTATTCCAAGCTGCTACAAAATCCTTAACAAACTTTTCTTTTGCATCATCTTGTGCATAGACTTCTGCGAGAGCACGCAGTTGAGAGTTCGATCCGAAAATCAAATCCACTCGTGTGCCTGTCCACTTGAGTTGATTTGTCCTGCGATCGCGCCCTTCAAACGTATCACCTTTATCTGAAATTGGTGTCCACTTGGTTCCCATATCCAAAAGATTTACAAAGAAGTCGTTCGTTAGTTTACCAACCTGGTTTGTAAACACTCCGTGTTTCGACTGACCATAGTTAGCACCAAGAACACGCAATCCGCCGACAAGCACTGTCATTTCAGGCGCACTTAATGTAAGTAACTGTGCTTTATCAACAAGCATTTCTTCTGCAGAAACGGTGTAAGCTGTTTTCTGGTAATTACGAAAACCATCAGCTTCCGGTTCCATCACAGAAAATGATTCTACATCTGTTTGTGCTTGTGAAGCATCCATTCTACCTAGGGTAAACGGAACTTCTATTTTATATCCAGCCGCTTTAGCAGCAGCTTCAACTGCAGCACATCCAGCTAAAACGATAAGATCAGCTAAAGATATTTTTTTATCATCTTTCTGAGCGGCATTAAATTCTTTTTGAATTTTCTTTAATTTCTTTAGAACATCATCTAAGTGTGCGGGTTGATTTACTTCCCAATCCTTTTGCGGATCTAAACGAATACGGGCACCATTAGCTCCACCTCTCATATCTGAACCACGGAAAGTTGATGCAGAAGACCATGCAGTGTAAACCAGTTCCACAATAGATAATTCTGAATCTAAAATTTTCTTTTTTAGAGCAGCAATATCTTTTTTATTGATAAGTTTATGATTGACTGCAGGAATTGGATCCTGCCAGATCAAATCTGCCTTCGGAACTTCTGGGCCGAGATAACGGGCTTTTGGTCCCATATCACGATGAGTAAGTTTAAACCACGCTCTTGCAAATGCATCAGCAAAAGCTTTTGGATCTTTATGAAATCGGCGCGCAATAGGTTCATAAATCGGATCGAAGCGTAAGGACATATCTGCCGTTGTCATCGTTGGCGGATGTTTTTTTGATGGATCGTGGGCATCAGGAATCATATGTTCAGGTTTAACATCTTTCGCCTGCCATATCCATGCACCAGCTGGACTTTTAGTTTTTTCCCACTCGTAACCGAAAAGCATATCGAAGTAACCCATATCCCATTTTGTCGGATTTGGTTTCCATGCACCTTCAAGACCACTGGTTGTAGCGTCCTTGCCCTTGCCTGTTCCAAATTTATTTATCCATCCTAAACCTTGCTCTTCGATAGGTGCAGCTTCCGGTTCCGGGCCAACTAACTTTGGATCACCTGCGCCGTGCATTTTACCAAATGTGTGTCCACCTGCAGTGAGTGCAACAGTTTCCTCGTCATTCATAGCCATTCGTTTAAATGTTTCCCGCACATCACGACCTGAAGCTACGGGATCGGGATTTCCATTTGGACCTTCAGGGTTTACATAGATAAGACCCATCTGCACTGCGGCTAAAGGATTTTCAAGCTCGCGGTCACCACTAAAACGTTTATCACCTAACCAAGTTTTTTCCATTCCCCAATAAATATCTTCTTCGGGTTGATAGATGTCTTCGCGCCCACCACCGAAACCAAATGTTTTAAAGCCCATCGATTCTAATGCGCAATTACCAGCTAAGATAAAAAGGTCAGCCCAGGAAATTTTATTTCCATATTTCTGTTTGATAGGCCAGAGCAGTCTGCGTGCTTTATCAAGATTGCCATTATCTGGCCAGCTATTAACAGGTGCAAAACGTTGGTTACCGGTTCCACCACCGCCACGACCATCAGCCGTACGATAAGTTCCTGCGCTGTGCCATGCCATTCGAATAAACAGACCGCCGTAATGACCCCAGTCAGCAGGCCACCAATCCTGAGAACTAGTCATTAACTGATACAGATCCTTTTTCAGTGCTTTCAGATCCAATTTCTTAAATTCTTTAGCATAATCAAAATCCCGATCCATTGGATTTGAAACCGAAGTGTGCTGGTGAAGAATTCCAAGATTTAATTGGTTGGGCCACCAGTCTTTATTAGATGTGCCTCTGCCGGCAGTGTGACTGTGAGATCCATGCGGAACAGGGCATTTGCTTTCATCACTCATATTTATTCTCCTTTGGTTAATTATAATTATTTAACTTCAAAAATATTTTTATTATTTGGTTGTTTAGTTTTAATCATTAAAAGATGAATTGTAACTCCAATAGCTATCGTAAGTAAAATTATTCTGAAATAAAATTCGTTAGTAAGCAAAACCGCTGATAACGAAATTGATGTCCAAAGTGTAATTATGTTTGCAATTTTTGCATTACGGGTTAGTCCGGTTTTATTTTGGTAGTTATCAATATAACCACCAAGTATTTTATGATTTCTTAACCAATCATTTGCTTTAGGTGAGCTTTTTAGAAAACAGATAGAAGCAAGAATTAAAAAAATTGTTGTAGGAAGAAGCGGCAGAAAAATTCCTATCACACCAATTGCGACTAATAAAAATCCGCTTGTTAGATAAAAATATTTAACAAATGGGGAAATGGTAATAGTTTGTTCTTTCATATCAAAATCAAATTAAGCAAAGGGTTTAATTAATCCGTTCTTAAGATGAAACTATAATTTAAGTATATCAAATTGATTTAATCTATACTAATATAGAGACGACTTATAACAAATATTTTACCCGAAATTCGAATAATTTTAATTAAAGATTTCTTAATTTAATGTAGATAAATTATGACGATTACACAATTAGAATATATAGTAGCTGTTAACAATTACAAAAGTTTTTCCGTGGCGGCAAATCATTGTTTTGTAACGCAGCCAACTTTAAGTATGCAAATACAAAAGCTGGAAGATGAAATTGGTGTTTTGATTTTTGATCGAAATAAAAATCCCATTTCAACTACCGGTGTTGGTGAAAAACTTATAAGGCAAGTAAAAGTAATTTTGCAGGAGCGTGCTAAGCTTCAGAATATTATTGAAAATGAAAAAGGGGAATACACAGGTATTTTGCGAGTCGGAATTATTCCAACCATTGCACCTTTTTTATTGCCGCTGTTTTTAAAATCTTTTGTAACTGATTATCCAAAAGTAGAATTGATTCTGGATGAGCTTACAACTGTTGAAATAATAACCGGCTTAAATAAATCCACTTTAGATTTTGGAATTTTAGCTTTACCTATACACGATGCGGGCATAATTAAAGAATCACTTTACTATGAACCATTTGTTGGATTCATCCCGGAAAAACATAAATTATTTTCCAAAACCAAACTTGATATTAATGATCTTAACACCGATGATTTACTTTTGCTTAAAGAAGGACATTGTTTACGCGAACAAACTTTAAAAATATGTAAGTCTTCAGAAAAAGAATGGCACGATGACCACAATAAAATATTATTTGAGTTTGGAAGTCTTGATACTCTAATCAATCTTGTACAACAAAATTTTGGAATGACGCTGCTTCCTTATCTTGCGATAAGATATATGAAGGATGAAGCAAAACTAAAATTAGTTCGTGAGTTTAATACTCCCGTTCCTAAAAGGGAAATTGGAATTGTGTACAGCAAAACTTTTGTAAAAACACAGTTTGTCAAAGCATTAAAAGGGAAAATAATTTTATCCATTCCAAAAGAATTAATAGATAAAAAAGAAGGGTTGATAATTCATTAATATGTTTACTATAAAAAGAAAAATAAATTTTTTTGACTGCGATCCTGCAGGAATAATTTTTTACTCCAGGATTTTTGAATTTTGCCACTCAGCTTATGAGCAGATGATCTCCAGTTTTAATCTTAAAGAAAATTATTGGATAAATGATGATTACGTTGTCCCCATCATTCATTCCGAAAGTGAGTATGTTAAGCCTATAAAATACGGGGATGAAATAACAGTTAATGTTCAAGTTTCGCAACTTCGAAACTCATCATTTGAATTGACATACGTTATCAAACGAGAAAAAACTTTGTGCTGTCATGCAAAGACAGTTCACGTTTTTGTAGATAAAAAAAGCTGGAAGAAAAAAGAAATGTTTGAAGATTTAGCTGACAGATTAAAAATTCATAGAAGTTGATTTTATTCTTCATCAAAAATGCTAAGTAAATTCATAAGATTTTTTTTTTTACAAGATTACTATAGATGTCATTTCGACCGAAGGGAGAAATCTGTAACTAATGATTTAACAGATTTCTCAGTCGAGGACTCCTTCGAAATGACTTTTGCTTTTTACTTACTTATTCGAACAGCAAATAATTTCTAAAACATTTTTCTAATCTTCTCTCGCTCTAATTTTCCTAAAGATGTTTTTGGTAATTTATCAACAAAGAAAAACTTTTTTGGAATTTTATAACCTGTCAGTTTTTGTTTTAAATATTCTTTAATTGATTTCTCATCAAATGATTTATCGTTAAGCACAATTGCAGCAGCAACAATTTGTCCCCAGGTTTTATCTTGTTTTGGGAAAACACAAACGTCTGTAATGCCGGCAATTTTTAATATTTCTTTTTCAACTTCAATTGGATTTACATTTTCTCCACCGGTAACAATCAGATCATTTCGTCTTGCTTCGATAAATAAGTAACCATCGTCATCAATAAATCCCAAATCGCCTGAATGATAAAATTCATTACTCAGTTTGGCGGAAGTTACTTTTTTATCCCCAAGATATTTTATAAATAAACTTTTTGATTTGATTAGAATTTCAGATTCGTTTGAAATTCTTATCTCAACATCACAAAAAGTTTTTCCGACTGATTGTGGTTTTGAACTGGTTTCATTTGCGGAAATTGCCGTTATCATTGATGCAGTTTCAGAAGAGCTGTAAACACGATATGGTTTCCACCCAAGCTTATCAGCATCAAACATCAAATCATCTTCAACAAACCCACCGCCAATTAAAGATACTCTTAATGATTTATCAGGCACTACTTTTTGATTTATTAATCTTTCTAATTGAGTTGACACAAGTGAAAGATGTGTTGGCTTGTGATTTATAATTGAATCAGCTAAATCTTTTGTTTGAAGTGATGCTGGAATTACAATTGCACATCCGTGAAAAAGTGAACGACAAATTATTTGGAATCCGCCAATGTGATAAAATGGAAGTGAAGCCAGCCAGCGATCATTTTCTTTTGGATTTAATATCGCATTACTATTTTCAATACTATTTATCAGAGAAGAAAATGTATGCACAACACCTTTTGGTCTTTCAGAAGATCCTGATGTGAAGATTACAACTGCTTCATCATTTAAATTTGGAGTTGAATAAATTGCAATTGATGTTGGAGCAAAATTAAGGTTCAATAAATTTATTTTTGTGAAACTTTGTGACTTTGTGTCTTTGTCCCTAATGTTTTTCATTTTACTTTTGCCACCAAGGCTCAAAGACTCAAAGGAATGACGAAGATTGCGGGATGAGTCTGTAACTAAAAAATTAAAATCATATTCATCTAAAATAGAATTGATTTCATCATCAAGCAGTTTTGTATTTAATGGAACAGGAATCGCTCCTAAATACCAAAAAGCAATAACAGTTTTAATGAACAAAAAATTATCTTCAATCAATAACGGGATGTGATTATCTTTTTTAATACCTTTGTTCGAAAGTGCGAAAGCAATCTGCATTGATTGATCAAACAATTTCTGGTATGAAATTGAAAACTCTGATTTGATAACAGCAGTAAGATCGATTCTATTTGAAAAATTAAAAAAGTTATTTGTGGATTTAGAATTCATTTTAACAAATCATCATTGTGATTTTTATAAAATAATTCCAATAGAAAGAAGTAATCCGTATAGAGCAGAAAATTTTGCAGATAATTCTAAAGTTCTGTTTAACTGAATTCCTGTTAAAGCATAAATCATTTTTACAAGTGCGATTGCAATTGGTAATGTTATGTAAGGAAGAAATACCCAAAAACTAAAATCATATTTGAAGTGAAGTAGAAAAGGAATGAAGAAAGAGACGACGATAAAAAAAACATATTCATATCGCGAAAAATCTTTTCCTAATAATACTGCCAAAGTATTTTTACCGGCAGTTTTATCTTCTTCAATATCACGATAATTATTAACGATTAAAATATTTGTTATCAAGGCACCAACAGGAAGTGAAATTATAAATGCGAGAGAAGTGAATTGTTGAGTGTGCAAATAATAAGTTCCAACAGTTCCAACAATTCCAAAAAAGATAAAAACAAAGAAATCACCAAGACCATTATAAGCCAATGGAAATGGACCTGCGGTGTATGCTAATCCAGCTATTATTGAAAAAATTCCAATCCATAAAATTACTAATCCAACTGAATAAACAAGATACAAACCAAGTAGAAACGCGGTAAAGAAAACTAAAAATATTCCCCATTGCATCTCTTTAACAGAAATTAATTCTGAAGCTAAAACTCTTAAGGGTCCTTTTCTTTCTTTTGTGTCCGAACCTTTTAAATGATCATATAAATCATTTGTAAAGTTTGTACCGATTTGAATAAGTATTGAACACAATAAAGCTACAAGAGAATAAGCAGGGAAAAATATTCCTTGATAAATTGCTAAAGCCGAACCAACCATAACAGGAACAACTGCTGCGGGAAGAGTTCGTGGTCTGCTTGCTAAAATCCAGCTATTTATTTTTGAGGTAGCAATACTATCTTTTTTCATCAACTTGACTTATCTGGTTTCAACTCTACTGTTAGGTGAAATTCATTTTCTTTTATTTTAGGAATATATTCTTTAATAACGGCATCACTATTATAGATTAATAACCGTTTTAAATTTTTCATATTCGTCTTTTGGTTTCGCATTTTTCTTAATGCGGTTGTTTTTTTGTTTTGAAAAAATGAACTTGATACGTTAAAGGCTTCTCCAATTAGTTCATATTCATCATTAGATGCAGAAATATCGTTATCATTATTATCCTCGTTTCCGAATTCAACATTGTATTCAGTAAAATTTATCTCATTAATTTTCCCTTCTAAAAGTTTTTTTACACCATAGAGGGTAACTAAGTCCGTCATTACTCTATTTGCCGCTTCAAAAAGTGTAACATTTGGATATGGTCCAACATTTAATTTCTCTCTTTTTATTTTAGTAAATAATTCGACTGCATTATTTGATATAATTGAACAAGGGATTTCATCTAAAAGAGATTGATAGTCCGTTATTGCTTGATCGATATTGGACTTATTTAAATTCCTTGGTATATATTTTAAGTCTTTCAAAATTTCTATTCTATTATTAGTTCATATTCAAGGAAGTTTAGGAAATTTTTTAAAATTAGGTTTACGTTTTTCGTTATAGGCTTTTTTGCCTTCATGTGCTTCTTCGCTCATATAGTAAAGCAATGTTGCATTCCCCGCTAGTTCCTGAATTCCGGTTTGTCCATCAAGTTCTGCATTAAAAGCAGATTTTAAAACACGAATTGCCATTGGACTATGCTGCAAAATTTCTTTAGCCCAATTCACACCTTCTTCTTCAAGTTTATCAACAGAGACGACTTTGTTTACAAGTCCCATTTGCAATGCTTCTTGTGCATTATACTGGCGGCACAAATACCATATTTCACGAGCTTTCTTTTGTCCCACCATTCTTGCAAGATAGCTTGAACCAAAACCGCCATCAAAACTTCCAACCTTTGGCCCTGTTTGTCCGAAGATTGCATTATCAGCCGCGATAGTTAAATCGCAAATTACATGAAGAACATGACCGCCGCCAATAGCATATCCAGCTACTAGCGCAATAACAACTTTTGGAATACTGCGAATTAATTTTTGTAGATCTAAAACATTTAATCTTGGAACACCATCTTTGCCAACATAACCCATATCACCTCGAATACTTTGATCGCCGCCAGAACAGAAAGCATACTTTCCATCTTTTGCCGGTCCGTAACCTGTAAATAAAATTACTCCAATAGTTTGATCTTCACGCGCATCAGAAAAAGCATCATACATTTCAAAAACTGTTTCAGGTCGGAATGCATTTCTTTTTTCAGGTCGATTGATTGTAATTTTTGCAATGCCATCCATCTTTTCATAGATGATGTCTTTGTAATCTTTTGATTTTTTCCATTTGAAATTCATTTTTATTCCCATCCTAGAAAAAATTATTTTTTATTTTTCAAAAACTTAAAATAGTTCCATAGTTAATATCAGTCATTTCGAGTTACCAATAAAAGCGTTGCTTTTATATATCAAAAGAATGACCTTACTGTCATTGCGATGGCGATTAGCCGAAGCAATCTCTACTTTATTTCCTGAGATTGCTTCATTCGATGACTCATTCGCAATGACTAATTAACGTTGTTATTAGTAGGAGTCCTCGACAGAGAAAAATTATTTATAAAACTGTCCTAAATAATTTAAAACTATTTCAATAAAACGCTTTGGTTCTTCAAGATGTGTATTGTGCCCTGAGTTACGGACTATTTTATGCTTAGCTTTGAAAAATCTTTTTGCAAGTCGTGCATTTATTCCAGTAAACTTACTATCAAGATCTCCTGTTATTAGTAAAACTTTTAAAGGAATTTTTTTTAATTTATCATGCACTGGCGGCATTATTCCGGTACTAAATCCCTTTAAGGAATTTGCATAACCAATCTTACTACCAGCAGCTTTTTTCTTCTTGATTTTTTTAAGCTTATCATTTGAAAATCTTCTTTGGGTATTAAAAAGTTCCTGGTCATGCCACATTTCTATAAACTCTTCAAGAGTGTGAGTTTCAATAAACTCAGCAAGTTTTAAATCTTCCTCATATCTTTTCTGTCGTTCTTCATCATTCCTGATTCCTGCAGTTGAACTTTCAAGAATTAAACCTTTAACATCATCAGGATAAATAGCTGTAAAGTTTAATGCAATTCTTCCACCCAACGAATAACCCAAAAGAAAAATTTTATTTGAGGTAAGATGATCTTTCACAAATTTAACTTGTGTTAATATAGATTCAAGATTATAATAGGATGAATTTCCGGGTGCATCACTCTTTCCATGTCCAACAATATCCAACGCAATATAATTATATTTATCGGGCATCTGCTCAAAAACAGGGAACCAATCTTCGGCACAGCCTGTAAATCCATGCAAGAATAAAACATAATCTTTTCCAGGATCAATTTCTTTTGGGTGTTCAATATTTAATTTTACACCATTAACATCAAGCTTCATAATTCCTCAGAAAATTATCGGCAAACTTATTAACTTTATTCCAATACTTTTTACGGACTGATAATGAATATTCTGAATTAGTTTTGATTTCAAAAACAGCAGGCTTTTTTCTTACCGATGAAACTTTAATATGATTTAAAATATCCTGCCGGCTTTTAAGTTCTTTGTAATCAACTTCAAAAGCTTTCGTAAGTTTTTCAAAAGAAAGATTTGTAGGTGTTAAAAAAAACTTTTCAAAAACATTTTTATGATTTGCGATTGGTAAAAATCTAAAAATTGCTCCGCCATCATTATTAATAAGAATTATGATAAGCGGGAGTTTATATTTTTTTGCAATCATTAAAGAGTTTACATCATAATAAAATGATAGATCACCTATAACTAAGTATGTAGGATTTTTTGAAGTTGCACTTATTCCCAAAGCAGTAGAAATAATTCCATCAATACCACTTGCTCCTCTGTTCTGAAAAACATTTATATTTTTTCTTAAAGATGATGAAAATAAATCAAGATCACGAATAGGAACGCTGTTTCCGATCATTAAATTGGAATCAGGTGGGATGGAATTTAATATATCAATTAAAATTGCAGGCTCATTTAGTTTTTTTTGATTTAAAATTACTGAAGATTTTATTTCCTCGATTTCTTCATCAAGTTGTTTTACCTGAGTAAGAATTTTAGATGATTTATCTTTAATTATATAATCTGAATCTCTAAAAGAAAGAAGGAATTTTTCCTCTTCAATTTTTATTACCGCAGATTTTCTTGATGTATCAAACATGTCCCCAAACTGATTGATGATAAATCGTCGGGATTTCGATTTTGCAAAGTATTCTTCAAGTTTAGGTGAGGTTGCCGTTCTGCCAAAATGAAAATTAAATTCGGGAGAAAATATTTGTCCGAATGAGGCACATCTGACAATAGCATCAACATTGGCGATAAGATTGCTCAGTTTTTTAGATTTGAATCCCAATCCACTTGAAGCATCAGCAAATATGGGTAAAGAAAATTTTATTGAAAAATTTTCTAACAAAGTTATAAACTGTTCGCTAAAATTTCCTGGTCCTACAGTAATCAATCCAAATGAGTTCTTCTTTAGCAGTGATTGAATTGATGCTAAATCTTTTTGAGGAAATTTTATTTGCGTTTTTTTAAGATTCGAAAATTCTTTTGATGGTAATGATGCCGTAATAATTTTCTCTTCAACATTATCTGTATATGAATCTGGTTCAAGTGGTTTTTCAAATGGGAAATTAATATGAACCGGTCCGCGGTTAGTTTTTAGCGAATAATTAAATGCATTTAGTGCATTTGTTTTTAACTGATCTATCCTTTTAGTATTAAGATTTGGCAGCCCGGTATCGTAAAAAAATCGTATATGATTTTTATAAAGATTATCCTGATTGATGGTTTGGTTTGCGCCCGAGTTCCGAAGATATGCTGGTCTATCGGCTGTGCAGATAATTAATGATGCTCTGTTTTGGAAAGCTTCAATTATTGCGGGATATAATTCGGCTGCTGCTGTGCCGGAAGTTGTTACTAAAATAACCGGAGAGTTTGTCCGCTTTGAAATTCCTAAAGCAAAAAAACCAGACGTTCTTTCGTCAACAATTACATAGGATTTAATTTTTTTATTTTGCGATAAAGCATAAGTTAACGGCGTGCTTCGGGATCCGGGTGAAATGCAAGCATATTTAACACCGCATTCAGCAAGCTGATCGATAAAAATATTAGCCCAAACATAATTCCTGTTAACTTTTATCTGCATCATCAAATAAAGATAAAATGGGTTTAAGTTTTAATTTTGTTTCTTCAAATTCTTCAAAAGAGTTGGAACCTTCCACAATTCCGCACCCGGCATAAGTGTAAAGTGAATTTTTATTTATTAAGGCAGAACGAATTGCGACATTAAATTCGCCAAATCCTTTGCAGTTAAACCAGCCAATTAATCCAGAAAATAATCCGCGATCAAATTCTTCTAATTCACTTATCATTTGCAGCGATTTTTCTTTAGGAATACCACAAACTGCAGGAGTAGGAAACAGGGAAGATATTATTTCAAATATATTTGCACCGGGTTTTAGTGTACCTTTAATTCCTGTTTGCAGATGTTGAATATTAGAAAACTTTTTTACAATCGGTTTCTCATCAATCTCAATTTTCTCTACAAAAATTTGTAATGAGTCTTTTAAATGATTTGTTACAATATCATGTTCAAATTTATTTTTTTTACTTTTCAACAAATCAGTTTCATAATTTACATCCTGAGTTAAATCATTACCACGCATGATTGAGCCGGCTAATGCTTCTGTAAAAAACTTATTGCCCGAAAATCCCGCAAGCAATTCTGGTGTTGAACCAAAGAAAACCGATTCATTTGATTTTAAAAGGAAGTTTGTACAATTGGGATATTTTTCATTTAATTCGTTAACTGTACTTTGCCAATTAATCCCTAAGTTGATATTAAACTTTATTCTGCGGGATAAAACTATTTTAGCGATATGATTTTGTTTTATACTTTCAAGCGTATCAGAAATTTTTGCACTCCATTTTACTTCATCATCACTTTGTTCAGCCAATGAAATTTTACTTCTTTCAGAAATATCATCTTTTAACTTTGACTCTAGCTGAAAAATTTTCTCTACATTTTTTTCAAGAATTTCATTTAAATTTTCATGACTCGAAAAACTTTCTGATAGAACATTATAGAGAAGAAAATAAGAATCTGAATTTTTGTAAAGAGATATTTTTGGAATAATAAAATCAATCTCGCCAAAATCTTTCCATTCCTCTGAATTTTTTTTTGTAGGAAATTTTGCGCAAGTTAAAAAAACAGGAAAATCAATTCCCGGAAACTCGGCATGATTTGAAATTAACTTGTTATTCAGAACTACTATTTCCTTATTAATTAAATTGAATTCATTCGTATTGAATGTCTGAACTGTTAACTCATCGAAAGACAAAAAAGTAATATTTTTATCCGGCTGACTAAAATAAAAAACATCCCCAGATTTTAGAGCGAAGTTATTTAACAGCAAGGAAAAATTAACAGGATCTATCTTTGCAGCAAAACTTAAGAAAACCTGTTTTACCTTTCCAATTTCTGCTTGGAATTCATCTGAAGAATTATAATTTGTGTTTGGATTTTTATTCATAAATAATGATTCTTTTAAAGTAAAATTAAGTGATTGAGTTAAAAGTTCATAAAAAGAAAACTAATAATTAATATCTTTTTCAACAGTATCTAAAATTCTGAGATAACTATCATATCTTTCCTCAGAAATTTCACCTTTTCCCACCGCTGAAATTATCGCGCAACCCGGTTCGTGCAAATGAGTGCAAGTATTGAACCGGCAATTAGTAATAAAACTTTTAAATTCTATAAAGTAATAACTTAAATCTTCTTTCCTTATCCCGAATGGATCAATCTCACGCACACCAGGAGTATCAATTATGTATGTTTCATTACTAACATATATCATTGTGCTGGTAACTGTTGTGTGTGTACCTTTTGAAGTGTAACTACTAATTTCACCAACTTTTAAATCTAAATTTTGATAAAGTAAATTTAGTATGGATGATTTTCCTACACCGGATTGTCCCCAAAAAAGATTTTTCTTTCCTTTCAGAGATTTCAATATTTTCTCAATTCCTGTTGAATCGAAAATTGAAGTTAGAAAAACATCATAACCAATCTTTTTGTAAAGATTAGCCCAAACTTTAATTGAGGATTTATCTGCCAGATCGATTTTATTAATAATTATGAAAGTTTTTATATGAGAACTTTCACACGAAACTAAAAAACGATCCAATGTTTTGTTATTAAAGTCTGGCTCAAAGGTACTTGTAACAATAAAAATATTATCTATGTTTGAAGCAATTATCTGTTCTAATCTTTCACCTCGATAACTTGAACCGCGGGTTTTGATTGCTTTGCGGGCAAGATAATTTTTACGAGGAAGTACTTCATAAATTACTCCTGAACCATCAGCATTTAAATCATAGAATACATTATCTCCAACTGCAGCAAAATCTGTATGGTACAACTTATTTTTTTTTAGATTAAAATCTTTTTTGAATTTGCCTTTAAGCGAACAGCGAATAAGTGAATGATCATCGCCTGAAAAGACATAATAATCTTTACTTTCCGTTCGTGAAATAATTCCCTGAATAACAAACTCCTTTAAAATGAAAAAGCATCATATCGAAAATATGATGCTTTGATTCGGGAATCAATTAAATACTATTTAAAAGCGATAAGTTGTAGTTAATATCACGTTATGAGATTTAATATCCTGAAATGTTCTTGATACATTTGTTCCATAATTGTCACCAAAATCTTTCCACCAGCCGTAGGCATAAGCAACATCAATTCCGATTATGCCATTAGCAAGATAGCCAATACCTCCCGTTAAAAATTTACGATCGAAATCTGAATTATCACCTTTAAATGCTGAAGGCTGAGTTAAATATCCACCTCTTAATCGCAAACCGATATTGGGGACGGTGTATTCAAATCCAACATTATAATTAATTACAGAGGTTAAGAGTTCTTTAATATCTTTGTTATTGTTAGCAATAAAATTTTGAGGATCTCCAAATCCTTCAGCTTTTGTAAATTCTAATTGGGAGTAATCAACGATAGTTGCTTCTGCACTTAAAATTATTCCCTTTAAATTTATTGCAACTGCACCGGTAAGTTCGAATGGTGTAGTAATATCGTATTTAACTTTATCATTATAAGTTTGCTCATAATATTGCCCCGTTCCAGATTGACCGCCAAATTGGCTGGAAGCAATTTCAGAATAATCTTCATCAACTGTAAATGATTTAGGGAACTGCACAGTTGCTCCAAATCTTGCAACATCTTCAAGTTGATATAAGAATCCAACTTTGGCATTCCATCCGCCAATATCCCACTTGATCATATTATTAAAGTGGAAAGTTTGGAAATCAGTTGTTTGAGGTTCACTAACGGCTGTTATACCCTCATAAAAATTTCTGGTATCATCTTCATAATAGTTACTATTGGATTCATAGGCTCCACTTGCAACCGTTAGATTACCACCAATAAAAAAGTTTTTTTGTACTTCAATTGCACCTGAAAAAGTCCAGTTATTTATTTCACCGGAGTTTAATATATCACCACTCTGATTCAAGTTGCCATTAATTATTGTATTGTTTGCCCCATCTGTTAAAAAAAGATTAAATGGGATATCAGTATTTAATAAACTTTGAATTTTTGAATTATTACCGCTGTTAAATCCATTAAACTTAACTATGCTGGAAAGGTCTTTTGATTTATGATATGATAATCCAAAAACTAAACTGCCCTGGTATGTTGGGAAGGGGAACGCAAAACTTAATCTGTTTAATGATGTATTTGTAGTATTGCCGTCACTTTTTTCGCCGAAAAGCGTTGTGGTATTTTTATAGTCCAGGAAATTTAATCCACCGGAAATTTCTAATTTTTTTAGTAAACCAAATCCTGCAGGATTAAAATATGCTGCTGATGCATCATCACTTAAAGCATTAAATGCATTTCCCATTCCAAGAGCTCTTGCATTAGACCCAAGCCCCGGAAATCCAAGACGCAGTGCATCATTGTAATTTTGTGCATGGGTTGTGTTTATTGATAATAAAATAAATGCAATGAATAATATCAGAATGTGCTTAAACATTTTTATTTCCTCCCGCTGCCGGAATTTCTAGAACCGGAGCTATTTCTTGTATCGCTGCTGCTGGAACTTCTGTTACCGTTTGATGATGATGATGAATTCGTGTTCCCGGATTTATATGTTGAACCCGAATCAGTATTTGAACCGGAATCTCTAGTTGGAGGCGGAGTATTTATAATATTGGTGTTATTAGTATTTGTGTTTGTTGAGCCAGTATCTCTGGTATCCGCGTTACCCCTTCCGCCTTCATTCCTAATATTTTGAGTGTCAGAGGTTCTAACTCCTTTTCTCTCTTTCGTTTGATTTTTATCACTTGGTCCATTTGGCGAAATAATATAAACTGGTACTTCAGCCCACCATGGAGTTTCGTAAAATCCACCATAACCGCCAAAGTAGTCAGTTCCATAAAATTCATTTCCTTCTGATGAACTAACTTCTTGCGGAAATTCTTGTGATGGATCCCAAACAATCGTATAGCATCCGGAAAAAAGAAAACTAAATCCAATTAAGAATGCTAAGTTTTTAATTAAGGTTTTCATTTTGTTACCTTCTTCTTCCAGAGTCATTGCTGCCTCTGTTACTGCCAGATGAATTTGTATTTCCTCTCGGTGATGATGTGTTATTGCTTGGAGGACTCGTCATTCTTGGCGGATTATAATTTCGCGTTGGTGGATTATAATTATTATTCGGCGACCTATTTGAATTAGTGTTTGGCGAACGATTTATTCTTGGAGAATTATTTTTATTTTCTCTCTGGACATCATTTCGTTTTATTTCATTTCTTCTATTATCATTATTTCTATTGATGTTTGGATTGTTTCGTTCGTTATTAATCCTTTTATCTCTATTTATATTCTGATCAGTTGATCTTTTCCTGTCATCAGTTTTACGATTTAAATCCGTGTTCTTATTTGTTCTTATTTGATCATTTCTGTTGATATCAGAATTTCTTGTAGTATTTGTCTTGTCATTTCCTTTTCTGATAGTTTCCCTTGTTCGTTTATTTAAATCATTTCGGGAATTTGTAATTCCATCACGATTATTTTGTCTGTCAGTTTCTCTTAAACCATTTCTATCACGGGTTACATTATTACGATTAATAACAATTTGTTTTTCCCGGGTTTTAAGTTCATTTCTCACAGATGAATTTATATCGCGTGATGTTACAAAATCTCTTACTCTGCCGTTATTTCTTAAACCTGAATTATTTCTGGTTTTAAAACCATCATTAGTTCGATACTTATAAACTGATGATGAATAACCGCTGTAGTATGGATACGCATCCCACCAGCCGTAATAATAATTTGGGTACCAATAGGTAGGATAATAACAAAAACCAGAAGGGTAGTACCAATAATTTGGATACCAAGTGTCCCAGCCCCACCAAGGATCATAATATCCGCCTCCATCTATTACTATAGAAACTGAAGGATAGTAATGCCAAAAATATTTTCTATACGATGGATAACCATAAAAATAATAATTGGTGGGATTCCCTTCACTATCATTGTAAGATTCCTGATCATCTTGATAAGAAGATTCTTGGTCGTTGTATGATTGTGAAGTTGTGTCTTCATCAGACTCATAATCATAATACGGTTTATTTTCTTGTCTGTTCCAATTGCCATAATCATAATCTTTTGTGGCAACTTGAGTATAACATCCGGTTAAATTGAGTAAGAGCGCCGGAAGAAAAACGAAAATAAATAATTTATAACTTTTCATGATAACCCTCTGTAAATAAACACTTTAAAATTCGCAAATATCGAGCCTTAAAAAAGGGTAAATTTGATTCCAAAGTCTAAAGTATGGAAGGCATAAAGTTTTTTAGTGTACATTAGAGTAAACTTAATTGTACTAAAAACAGAACAGACCGATCAGTTCATCTTAAATTTGTTGAATAAACTCTATTAAAAGACTTCTATCTGCCGTGGTTGGTAACCATTTTTTATTTTCAAGCAGATCTCTCAAATCAAATCCTACAGTAACACCTTTACTTAAAGACCATCTTACGCCTAAATTTAAATAGCCTTTTCCTTCGCCGAATTTTCCTGTTGAGTTATCATTAAAAGCAAAATTATATTCGCCGATTAGTGAAAAACTACTTCCTAAAGTTTTTTCTGCGCCTACCATCAAATTGACAAAGTTATCTCCGTCTTTATCTTCAAGCATAGTATAGTTAACAACACCGTGAAAGCTTAGATATCCCAGCAAACTAAAATTTTTACTTACAGCGGCAAACAAACCGGGAGCTTTAATTGCAAATCTTTTTTCATCTTTAAAATAATCGCCTTTTCCTTGAGTATCAAACCCAATTGTTAAGGCAGGAATAAGAATAGTTTCATCCATTAGCCTAACTCTTAAATTTACTCCAGGTGGAAATGGATACCAATCAGGAGAGCCGGACCCAATTATATTTGATCCGCCGTAGGATAATCCGATATTAAAATTATCAAATATTCCGGCTTCAACTTTTGCGATGAGCGTTCCGTTTGGAAGAAGTTCGGATGAAAGTGATACTTGACCTTTTTCCAAAACGCCAGCAGTTGGCATATCAATTAATTTTCTGTACTCATATTTAGCGCCTTCACCGGCTGTTCCTTGTGCAAGCAGCGATGAAAAACTAAAAACGGCTAATAATAAAATTGTGCTTATCTTTTTCATAATCCCTCTTATGTAATAAAATTCTTGTTGTAAGATAAAAATTATTTTTAATTGATGCTGATAAATTTAAGCTGTTAATGGAATAATATGGATCTCAACATATTCAGGAAATAAAGAATGTTCCGATTTTATTTTTATCCCAACAGTTCCTGATCTTCCGTTTGATCTGATTCTTATAATTCCTTCGACATCTTTTCTTTCCACAATTTCTATTAAATCTTTTCCTTCAATAATCTCAAATGAAGCTGTGGATTTTCGTAAAATAGCTTTCCATCCAAGAGCATTAACAGGAACAACACTAATTTTCATTTCTGAAGTTGGATCAGCAGATAGATTTTGCGGCTCCCGCATAATCTCATCTCCATAAATGTTATAAAGGAAATAATATGAAAGAGTGGTTATTAATATGAAAAATATTAAAATATAAATAGCTGTGATTTTTTGCCTCATATTTTTATTCGTTTTTCTTTGTTAACCAATACTCTAAGATTATTAAGAATCTTTAAAACAATTTCATCTGGCACTCCATCAGCGTGCAATGATTTTAATCTCATATCGCATTGATCATTAACGTAATCAATCACGACAAATTTATTTTTAATTGTAAGTGCTATTTCGGTTGAAAAAAAATCAAGCTGTGTTAAATTCTGTATTGTTTTTGTAATCTGAAAAAGTTTTTTAAGGCTAAATTTTTCAATCTCAGTTGCTAATAAGGTAGTATAAATATGTGTTATATCATCCCACCAAGCACAAACTGGTTTTCCAAAAGCCCAGTAACATCTAAACCACGCCCTTTTATTATCAAGCAGCATTGGGTGAATGTTTTCCTGAATTAAATATTTATCATCGCTGTGCTTTAATCTTTCTGTGAGAACTTCTTTTAAGGACTCGGCACCCTTAACCACACCGATTCCGCCGCCGGTGGTGTTACATGGTTTAATAATAAAGGGTCTGCCCAAAATTTGCAGATCATTTAATGAAACAAATATGTCTTCAGATTGGCTGTGTGGAGGAATGATTATTGAATGCGGAACATTTATTCCCGCAGTTATAAACTCAAGGTGCATTGTAGCTTTATCAATAGCATGCTCAACTTTTTTGTAAGGATTAAAAATTTTGGTTTTACGTTTTGTTAAAATCTTAGCAAGCTCTAAAAATTTATCATTAACATCAGAAGCTCTATCGAGATAAGTTCTAAAATTTAAAAGCCGGTTTTTAATCTTTTCAGTAATTTCAGAAACATTATTTTCTGTAATCACAAAAGTTGTTAATCCGTTTTGATGGAATAAATTTTCCAGGACAGAAACAAGTTCTACATCAAATTCCCAATCGTACGCTATTGCAAGATCAAAGGTGCTCATTGATATTTTTTCTTTTATGCAAAGTTATATCAAGTAAGATAGGTTAACAACATTTTATTATGATCTCTGATAATTTTATCAATCTAAGAACTAAAGTGCCTTGTTATTACAGAGCTCACATAATATATTCACATGCGTGAAATCAAGATTTCTATACATAATATTTACAATCTCTACTTCCACAATTTTTCTATTAAATTGTTCCGGCGGTTCTTCTATTGATAAGATTCAAGAGAATAATAAATTGCCTGCGATTACGTCAGAAGAACGAAAAAAAATGGCATTGGAGTATTTTATTAACGGCGGCGTATTCGAGTCTCAAGGGAACTATGAATCCGCAGTTGTGCAATATGAAAAAGCACTGCAGTATGATACAACGGCAGGAATTTATTTTACTCTGGCTAAGAATTATGTATATCTAAATCGTCTTTCACCTGCATTAACAAATGCTCAAAAGGCTTTAGAATTAGATTCCTCCGAAGTAGAGTTTTATGATTTACTTGCAGACATCTATAACTCTGGTAATCAAAAAGAATCCGCAGTAACCACACTTGAAAAAGCTGTAAAATTTGATTCACTTAATATCGAATTGAATTATAAGCTTGCGCGACTTTATGAAGATGATAGACCTTTAAAAGCCATCGGAATTTATAACAAAATTCTTTCACAAGTAGGACCCGATTGGTCTGTGTTAACCAGGATTGCAGAATTACATGAAAAGCTTGGCAATAATGATGATGCAATAAAATCAATTGAAAAATTAATCAAGCTTGATCCTGCCAACGTACCTTTGAAGAAAATGTTAATAGAATTTTATCTTAAAGCCGGATATTTTGATAAAGGTATAAACCTAGTTGATGAGATTCTTGAACTGATGCCATATGATCTTGAAGCAAGAGAAGTTAAAGCAAACCTGCTGGTTGGGAAAAATGATTGGAAGGGAGCCGCAAAGGAATATGAATATCTTTTATCACAGCCTGATATAAAATTAGATGCAAAAGTAAATATTGGCGCTAACTATTTTAACAAAGCTGTAACTGATTCAACGATTCTTCCTATCGCAAAATCTTTTTTTACAAAGCTTGACAAGGATACAACTGACTGGCAGATTAAAATGTATCTTGGTGCAATTGCATTAAGTGAGGGGGATGATTCTATTGCTATTGAAAATTTTAAATATGTAACTCAAAATGCAAATTGGAATGTTCAGGCGTGGATAAGATTGGGTGGATTGTATTTTGATAATCATAAGTATGATGAATCTGAAGTTGTTATGACCGAAGCAATAAAATCTTTTCCAGAAGATTTTTATGTTAACCTGATTCTCGGATTAGCATTAGCACAACAATCGAAACACAACGAAGCTGAAAAATATTTAAAGAAATCTACTATATTGAATCCTAAAGATATTACTGCTCTTTCCGCATACGCATATACTTTAAATCAGTTAAAGGATGATGACAAAGCGATCTTTTATTTGAAGCAAGCGTTGGAAATAAAACCTGATGAAGTTCAGTTGATAGGAACACTTGCGATGATTTATAATGGAATGAGATCTTTTGAAATAAGTGATAGTCTTTATGAAAGAGCGCTTGAACTTAAACCGGATGATCCATTAATAAATAATAATTACTCCTATGCGTTTTCAACAAGAGCAATCCAGCTTGACCGTGCATTAAAGATGATAAAGATTTCTATCGCCGCTGATTCATTGAATTCTTCTTATCTTGATACTATGGGATGGATTTACTTTCAACTCGGAAATTATTCTGAAGCAAAAAAATATATAGAAAAAGCAATAGATATAGGAGGTAAAAGTTCTGTTATACTTGATCATCTTGCAGATACAGAATTTAAATTGGGCAACAATAAGAAAGCACTGGAACTTTGGAAGAGTGCTTTAAAACTGGAGCCATCTAAAACTGAAATACAAATTAAAATTGATAAAGGTGGCATTTGAAGAAATTATTTTTAGTAATTCTTTTTTTAGTAAACATACTTCTTTTAATTGTTCCGGGATGTGTCCCTTCACAACCGACAGAAGATTTTGAATTACTTCCTTCAGAAAGATTAATTAATAAACTTGAAGCTAATAGAAGAAAAATAAAAACTTTTGATGGCAGCGGGACAATTTTTGTAACTACGCCCATGATGGATAATAGTGCCACTTTCAGAGTTGTACTATTAAAACCTGATTCTCTCTATTTAACAATTATGGGACCATTTGGGATTGAGCTTGCACAAGCTCTGGTTACAAAGGAAAGATTTACATTCTATGATGCACTTCAAAACACTGCTTATGTTGGTGCAGTAAACTCAAATGCTTTAGAAAGTATTTTCAGAATTAATTTACCATTCGAAGATTTGATTGATGCATTTGTTGGTTCAGTGAATCTTACAAGTAATCTCTACAGATCTCCGGATAATTATATTGTTCAGGATGATAAATATATTTTAACTTATTTGGATTCCACAAGAGTAAATAAAACTATTTACAAGGTTGATGTAAGACAACTCGGAATTACAGATTATCAATTGTCTTCGATTGATGGTGAGCCAGCATTTGAAGGTAAATATAGTAAATTCGAGCTGCTTGAAAATGTTGCCGTGCCTTACAAAATTCAAATTCAAAATAAAATTGATGATCAAACAATTGCAATAGATTATAAAAAGATTAATGTAAATAAAAAAAATATTCAAATCGATTTTAAATTACCCGAAGATGCAACAATCATAAAATGGTGATTTTAAGGTTATATATTTCCCTACTGCTATTTCTTCCTCTTTACTCTAAACTATATCCGCAGGACAGTCAAATCGAATCAAAAAAGCTTGAGCTTACTAAATTAAAAAATGAAATTTCACAGTTAGAAAACGAACTGGCAAAAAAAAATCTGAAAGAAAAAAAATCCCTTGAAGATTATGAAAACATAAGCAAGCAAAGTTTTTTATTAAACAAGCTTATCTCAAATCTTAGAAGCGAAGAGAATCAAAAGCAAAATGAAATTGACAATCAGACTGCTAATATTCATTCAATTGAAAATGAAATAGATATTTTGCAGAAAAATTATTCTAAGTACGTTACTGCAACTTATAAATACGGCGGATTTACTGAATGGGAAAGTATTCTTAATGCAGAATCTTTTCAGCAGGCAGTTATACGTTTGGAATATCTGAAAAGATTTTCTAGTAACAGGGAAAAGGATTTAGTTAAGCTTGAGCAGAATAAACAATATTTAATTACTGCAAAAGAAAAATTGGAAAATGAAAAAGCGCAGAAAAAAATAGTGACTGTTCAAAAAGAAGGTGAAGAAAAATCACTCCAAAAAAAATTAACTGAAAAAAAACATATTCTGAATGAAATTAAAAAAGATAAAAACAAGATTGCTAAAAGTGTAAATGAAAAAAGGAGATCCGAACAAAAAATTAGGGACTTGATTATCAAATTGGTTGAAGAATCTGAAAGAAAATCAAAAGAAGTTGAATTGAAGAAAACAGAATCCGTTGTTCGCACTGAGAAAAAAACAACAAAAGAAATTCACCAAGGCGATTACAATATTGATCTGAATACTTATAGGTTTAATTCATTCTCAGAACTTAAAGGGGATTTGAATTGGCCAATATCCAAAGGAAAAGTTGTAAGAAGATTTGGAGAAAATAAAAATGAAAAGCTTAACACAGTAACGATAAATTATGGAATAGATATTAAAGCTTCTGGTGATTTGAGTGTTAAATGCGTTGCTGAAGGAGTTGTTTCAGCAGTGGAGTGGCTGCCGGGTTATGGTACTGTTTTAATTATGAGTCACAAAGGAAATTATAGAACAGTTTATGGTCATCTTTCCGAAGTATTTGTAAATGAAGGTGATAAAGTTAAAACCGGAGGAGTGATTGCCAATATTGGAGAAAGTGTTGAAGGCAATATTCTGCATTTTGAAATTTGGAATGCAAGACAAAATATTAATCCGGAAATATGGTTACGAAAATAAATTACATATAAAAATTGAATTACATTTCTCAGAAAATTAAATCCAACAAAGTTTTATTTAAAAACTTTACATCACTTTCTCTGCTTCAAATTTCCAATTACATATTTCCATTAATCACACTTCCTTATTTAGTTCGTGTGCTTGGACCTGAAAAATACGGACTGATAAATTTTGCAGCTGCTTTCACTGGCTATTTTACAATTCTAACCGATTACGGATTTAATCTATCTGCTACACAGGAAATTTCTGTAAATCGTGATGACAAGCAAAAAGTATCGGAAATATTTTCGAGTGTGATAACTTCTAAACTGCTGCTGTACATTTTATCAACAATAGTTTTCATTAGCTGTTTAATTTCATTCGATATTTTTGAAACAGATAATACATTATTTATTATAAGCTACGCTGGTTTGATTGGCACTGTGGTATTTCCTTTGTGGTACTTTCAGGGAATGGAAAAGATGAATTTTATTTTCATCATTAATTTTATTATTAAACTAATTACTGTGGTTCTAGTTTTTATGTTCATAAAAAATCCTTCTGATTATCTTTTACTTGTAATAATCTATTCCACAAGTCAAGTTGTATATGGATTATCCGGATTAATTACTGTAATAAAAAAGTTTAGAGTAAGGCTATTCTTAACAAACTTCAGAAACGTTTTTAATCAGTTACGAAAAAGTAAAAATATTTTTATGTCATCTTTAAGTATAAGTGTTATATCAAGTTCTAATGTTTTTGTACTCGGCTTATTCGTTGATAAATCTACTGTTGGATACTTTGCCGCCGCAGATAAAATAAGACTTGCATTTCAATCTATGCTGGGACCACTATTTACTTCTACATTTCCGCATGTTTCTGATCTGGCAAAAAAATCCTTGGAGCGATTTTATAGTTTCAATAAGAAGTCATTCTTTTTCGCTTCCACTTTCGGACTGTTAATATTTTTAACTATCTATTTAAATGCTGAAATTCTTGTTAAAATTGTTTTAGGTACCGGATATGAAAATTCAATTATTATTCTAAAGATACTTTCAACAATTCCATTTTTATATGCACTAAGTAATTTTCTTGGAGTTCAGATTCTGCTTCCATTAAATTATTCTGAAAAATATGCCTCGATTATGTTTCTTGCTTTGATTGTCCATACAAGTTTTGCTCTAATTCTTGCATATTATTTTCAAGCAATGGGCTCTGCTATTGCCATTATAATAGCTGAAATATTTACAATAATATTATTACTTGATAGTGTTATGAAGTTAAAAACGGATATGGTTTACAAGTGATATGAATTCTGAATCAGAAAAAATAAAAATCATCTTTGCGGGCAAATATAATCCTAACGAAATTCTTTCCGGACCAGAAAAAGTTGCCAAAAGAATTTTTACTTGTCTAAGTAATCGAACTGATTCTGTTTTTATTGAATATTTTTTTGATGGTTCAAAATATTCTACTTGGCAAAAATTATTTGGAAGAGAAAAAGTAATTGATGATAAAATTCATCAAATAATTAGATTGGGAATCTTCCAAATCCTTTTCTATGCTTTTAAGTTCAAACCGAAAATTGTGCACATCTCATCGTTTGAAAGATTTACAATTACGTTTTTCTTATTAAAATTTATTTTAAAATTTAAGGTAAGTTATACAATAAATGGAGTAGTGGCTTTTGAAAATTCTAAATTTAGGAAAAGCATTACAGCTTCCTTGAAAATTAAGGATAAGGTGGCTGAATGGTGTTTAATAAAATTCTCTAATAAATTATTTTTTCTTTCAGAACAGTCCATTAACATTGCAAGAAAATATTACAAAGTTGTAGATGAAAAAATAATTCATACTACCAATGGAGTAGATGAAATATTTAATCAGGTGTTTATCGAAAGACAATACAAAGAGAAATCTAAATTAAATGTTGTACTTGTTGCTGATTCAAAAAGGGTAGAAAAAGGATTAGATTTTTTCTTGAAAGCGATTCAACCAATTCATAATGATTTTCTTTTTAACATTATTGGAGAAAATCTAAATTCAGCTGATCAGATAAAATACTATCCCAAAATGCCTACAGCTGAATTTGCAAAATTTTTATTGAATCAAGATATTTATATATCCTCAAGTTATTTTGATACTTTCCCTGTAACTACGTTAGAGGCAATGGCTGCGGGAGTTGTACCTATTGTAACTTCAGAAACAGGAGTGTCAAGATATATTGTTAATGGTGAAAATGGTTTTGTCTATTCTTACGGAGATGATGCATCATTGAGAAAATATTTATTAAAATTGAAAGAAGATTTTCAGTTTAGAAAAAAACTTTCACAAAATGCTGCCGCGATCTATAACCAATTTCGATGGGATGAAATTTCTAAAAATTATTTAGAAATATTTTATAGAATGCTCAATGATTAATAAACTAAAAATATTAATTATCTCAAACGAACTTCTTACTACCTGTGGTGTTTCGAAACATCTGCTCTATTTTCTTTCGGAAGCGAAGAAGAGAGATGATGTTGAGTTTACAATACTTTGCGGTGGAGGAGATGCAATAGATGTTTATAAAGATTTATGCAAAGAAGTTCTTGTTAATCCAATTTTTAAGCACGAGAATAGATCCGCTGTAAATTTTATTAAAGCATTCTTGTTCTTGTTAAAACTTTTATCAAAGAATAAATATCAAATTATTCATTCGCATACCCACTATGCGGATAACATTGCAAAGCTTGTCAGCTATTTTGTAAAAGTAAAAACTATTCAAACAGTTCACGGAATTATTGACCCGATTGGAAGACTAAATCATTATCCCTCAAAATACTTTATTGCTGTGAATGAGCACGTTCATGATTATCTGATAAAACAAAAAAACAAACAGTCACAAAATGTAAAACTTATAAGAAGTGGAGTTCCTGTACCGATAAATTCAATAAAGACAATTAATCAAAAATTAAAAATTATATCTGCTGGCAGATTAATTCCAGAAAAAGGTTTTGATATTTTTATCGAAGCAATTAGTAAATTAAGAAAAGATACGTTTGATAAAGCGGAATTCTTAATTGCCGGAAAAGGTGATTATGAATCAGAGTTAAAAAAACTTGCAGCAAAACTAAATGTAAATGTAAATTTTATTGGAGAAGTAAATGATTTAAATACTCAGTTAATGTTAACACATTTTTACGTAACCGCGACTCTATCAGAGGGTTTCCCGATGACGATAATTGAAGCAGCTCTAAATAAGAATCTGATATTAAGTTCAAACTTTTTAGGGTATGATTCAATTTTAAAAGATAAAGTTAATGCGCTTATTTTTAATATGAATGACTCGAATGATTTAGCCAACAAATTAGATTTTGCTATAGAGAATTTTAAGGATATGGATAAAATAATCGAGAGAGGTTATCAAGATGCTCGTAATGAATTTAGTTTAGATAAAATGATTGATGAAACACTATCATTTTACAAAGAGATTGTAAGATGAGTATCACTGTTTTAATGACAACTTATAACTGCGGGGAATATATTTCACAAGCAATACAAAGTGTTTTAAACCAAACTTATAAAAATTTTGAATTACTAATTATTGATGATGGTTCAACAGATAATACTCGGGAATTAGTTAAAAGATTTAAGGATGAAAGAATTAAATTCGTTGACTCAAAACATATTGGAAGAAGTTCTGCATTGAATCTCGGATTGAAAGAAGCGAGTAATGATTTAATTTCTTTTTGTGACGCTGATGATATTATTCACCAAGAAAAAATATCAAAGCAAAAAGAATTTTTAGCGAAAGAGAACGATTTGGTTTTCACTAACTCTGCCTTTTTTACCGATAGTAAAATTTTATACCAACTCAGAATCCAGAATAACTTAAATATTATAAAACGTAAGGTTGCTTTACACGGGCATTTGGGTCCTTCGGTTTTCTTTAATAGGAAATTTATTATCGAAAAGGGAGGGTTCAATTCTGAACTGATTGCATTTGAGGATTATGATTTGTGGCTGAGAATACTAAATGATAGTAATATTATTGTTGTACCTGAGATACTTTACTTCCAGCGTCTAAGAGAAAATTCACTGAGCACAACTGAAACAATGAAGAAGAAAAATCTGATTTATGAAATTCAAAAACCATATTTCGAAAAACTGGATGAGCACTTCGACATAACTTCAACAAAAGAGCAATTGATAATAAAAGGATGGCGCGAATTTTTTTATGGTTCTAAAAATCTTGCAAGAAAATATTGGATTGAGGCTGGATTAAATCAATGGAACACAAAACTCTTTATATCTTTCTTACTTTCATATTTGCCTGAAAGTTTTCTTGATTCTCTAAAAGATAAACGGTTTAGGCTAAGACTTGAATATCAAATCCGAAGATTATTGAATAATGATATTCAAAAAGAATTTAATAAAGTTTTGGAGATAATAGGTGAGTGAGAAAAAAATAAATATTCTCCATCTCCAAAACCATTTAAATATTTCATGCGGAATTTCTAAAACAATTTTTTTAATAATAAAAAACTCCTCACAAAAATTTAATCATAAGATTGCTTGTATTGATGGTGATAGTTTCTCAAGATTCGAGTCATTGAATATTACACCGTTCATTCTGAGAGATTATAAAATATCTTCATTTGGCTTTGTCAGTAATTTGATAAAGCTTTATTCATTCTGCATAAAAAACAAAATTAATATCATTCACTCTCACAATCGGTATTTTGATCTAATTGCATTCTCACTTTCTCGAATACTTAAAATCGAAATAGTTACTTCTGTTCAAAGTAAAGTTTATAATCATAAAATAATCAGTTACAAATCAAGTATATTAATTGCTTGCAGCAATTCTATCAAAGAACATTTGATTAGAAATTACAAAATTGATGAGAGAAGGATAACAGTTATTCATAATGCAGTTGATCCGAATGAGTTTAAACTCACAAAAACAAAAAGTGAATTGATTAATAAGCTTAATATTCCTGATGATAAATTTATTATAGGTTATTTCGGTAGATTGGATTTTAAGGAAAAAGGTGTTGATATTTTATTAAACGCTTTTCTTAATATAAGTAAAGTAAGTAAAGACATATTTTTATTATTGATCGGGAATGGCTTTGATGAGAGCAGAATTAAATTATTTTTAAACCAAAATAAATTAAATGCAAAAGTGATAAACTCACAAAAAGATATTTATGATTACTATCAACTGCTTGATGTGTTTGTACTTCCATCGAGGATAGATCCTTTCCCGCTTGTAATGCTTGAAGCTGGACTCATGAAGAAACCATTCGTTGGCAGTAGCGTTGATGGAATAGCGGAATTGATTGAAAATGAGAAGGATGGAGTACTTTTTGAACCTGAGAATTCCAACGATTTGAAAAATAAAATTCTAAAAATTTATAACAACAAAAAGTTGGCAGATAACTTGGCAGAAAATCTTTATAAAAAAATTATAACTAATTACACTGTGCAAAAGATTATTCTTCAGTATCAAATGTTATATGAAAATTTAATTGAAAATGTCTGAAGACTCACTAAAAATATTTGATGTTTTAATAAATAAATTGTCAGAACAAGACCTCCTTCAAATTATCCAAAATTTTATTTCCTTAAATCAAAAGGGGACTGTAAACTATGTTAATGCTAATTCATTAAACCTAGTTTATAAAGATGATAAAATGAAAAAATATTTATATGGTTTTAATATTCTACACCCAGACGGACTTGGAATATTTTTAGCATCAAAATTTTTATATGGTAAAAATGGATTTACAAAAAGAATAACTGGTTCTGATTTTTATATCGAACTAATAAAAGAGTCGTTAAAAAATAATTGGAGTTTCTTTTTCTTTGGTGATACTGATGAAACTTTGAGGAAAATTTCACAAGCAAATTCTAACTTAAAAGTTAAAGGTTTTTGTAATGGATTTAATTTTAACAATGATGAATTAATTAATAATATCAATACTGCTAAACCTGATATCCTTATTGTAGGACTCGGTTCACCTAAACAAGAGGATTGGGTAGTTACTAATAGGGATAAAGTAAATACTAAAGTTATTATTGCAGTTGGTGATGGTATTAAAGTTTTTGCCGGCACAAAAAAGCGTGGGAATAAATTAATTAGAATATTAGGACTTGAATGGTTTGTTCGATTAATTAATGAACCAAAACGTCTTTGGAAAAGATATATTATTGGAATTCCACTCTTTATTCTTAGAATATTAAAGTATAAATTATTTAAGCAATAACTAAAAATTTATGATAAAATATTTACGCACAATTATTTTAATTCTTCCGATAATAACTTTTGCTCAACAGACTAAAGTTGAGGTTGTTGGGGGGAATTCATTTTTAATCTCGATTGATAATTTTCAGCCAAAATATTTTGATAAACAAATCGATAATTTTATTGTAAGAGATTATGTCCAGTTCACAAATCCATCTGAGGGATTAATTTATAAATTGCCAGGTATCGATATTTATCTGGCAATCCCTCCTGAAAGTAAAATTAAAATAAGCGATCTAAATTTTACGACAGAAATTCAAAACAAAATTATTCCAGCAATCAATCCTTCGGTGGCTGTCAAAGATTCCGGTATCACTTATATACAAAATGATCCTACAAAATTTGTTAGAGATGAAGTCCAAAAAAATGAGGTTGAAGTAATAGGTTATTTTTATTACCGCGATTTTTATATAGCTCATTTACGGATAAATAATTTTAAATTTAATAGAGAAAATTCTTCTATTGAAATATTAAAAAACATAAAAGTAAAAATTGATTTATCAAATCCTGTTAACATACTTGCGTACTCGCCAATACAGATTAAAACGGATTTTGATAAAGCGGTAAAAAATTTAATTGCAAATTCAAATATAGCCGAACAATTCAGAAGCACTATTACTTATTCGTTAACTGATACTACGGGTAATTGGATTGATTACAATTCTACTTATCTAAAATTCGGCGTAGGTAAGGATGGTGTTTACAGAATTACAAAATCTCATTTGCTATTGGCAGGTGTACCTGTTACTACTGTTGATCCAAGAACATTTAAACTTTTTGAATCAGGCAAAGAAATTAAAATATTTGTTAAAGGACAGGATGACGGAAGTTTTGATGATAATGACTATATAGAGTTTTGGGGAAGAAAAAATTATCCTATAATTTCATATAGAACGATTAACCAGGATGATAAAGAATACAATGAATTCTTAAATCGTTATACTGATAGTACGTTTTATTTTCTGTCTTGGAATGGAAATCAAGGTAATCGGATTGATAGCTTAAAAACCTCCTTGTTTGCAGTTAATGATACACTCAATTACTATTCCCAATTAATACACGCTGAGACTCAATCTTATTTTCAATTTTCTGATGCTGATGAAGTTGCAAATCAAACACCCAACTGGTTAAAAAACAAAACGTGGTACTGGAATTTTTTAATCACACAGTTAAGTTATAATTTTAACTTAAGTAATATTTATCCGAGTAAGAATGCATCTATACTCTCTAAGCTTGTAAGTTTTGCTTCAAATATTTCGACTAATTCTCATCAGGTAAAATTATTTCTTAATAATGCACAGATAGATTCTAATTCAGTTGATAGATTTAAACAACTGGTTATGAAAGGGAATGTCAATTCATCAAGCTTACTCAATGGAACAAATCAGATAAGATTGCAGAATTTGCCAAATGGAAGCAGTCCAAATTCTTTGGCATTTGATTGGTATGAGGTTGAATATCCTAAATACCTTAACCTTGTTAATGATTCTTTGCACTTTAAAATTTCTAACGATGTTTCCGCAGGACTAAAGATTCTAAAAATTGGTAATGCAACTCAGAGTTCATATCGTATTTATAAAGTAAAACCCGATTTTCAAATCATTACCAACTATAATGTTTCATCATCAAACTTATTTTTTGCTGATACTGTTTTTCCAGGTGATGAATATTATGTAATAAGTGGAGAGCGAAACATAACTCCCAAATTTTATTATGTTAAAAATTTTGTAAATCTAAGGAGCATTAGCAAACAAACGGATTATATTTCCATTACGCATCTAAAATTTTTAAACGCTGCGCAAAATTATGTTCAATCAATTTCTGATTTGTATAATCTTTCAACATCAGTTTATAATGTGCAAGATATCTTTGATGAGTTTGCGTTTGGTTATCCTCATCCTGAAGCAATAAGATTATTTACAAATGTTTTGTATAACAATGCTCAAACACCTAAACCATCTTACCTGACTTTGATTGGCGATGCAAATTATGATTATAAATATTTTATAGGAACTAGCGGTGGAAAAAATTATGTGCCTTCTTATGGTAATCCGGTTGGAGATAATTGGTTTGCAGTGTGGGATCCAAACGCCATTCCTGTTCCGCAATTAAAAGTTGGCAGAATTCCAATTAACGAAACTTCAGAGCTTGATTATTATCTGACAAAAATCCAAAACAATGAATCAAAACCTTTTGATGAATGGAATAAAAGATATTTATTGTTTTCTGGCGGGCGATCTGATGTTACTGGTGAGTTAGAATATTTAAAAGCACCTAACGATTCAATCATCAGCAAGTTTATTGCGCCACGCCCTATATCCGGAAAGTACACACACTTTTATAGAACCAAAACTCCACAAACAGATTTTGGACCATATTTTCCAGAAGAAATTAGTAATGCAATTTCTGCTGGATCATTATTCATCTCGTATATTGGGCATAGCGGCACAGCAACGTGGGATAATAGCATCAACTCAACTAATCAACTATATAACAATGTTAATAGAAATCCATTGATCACAGATTTTGGATGTTCAACAAATAAATATGCTGAACCAAATATCGTTTGTTTTGGTGAAAGATTTCTTTTTAGCTCTTCCGGTCAGGCACTCGGATATGTTGGAAATTCTTCTTTGGGATTTCAATCAACAGCGGTTACTGCTCCGGTTTATTTTTATGATGAAATTTTTAATGATAGTTTATCTGAAGTAGGTAATGCAAGCATCTATAGTAAGATGAAACTATTAACTCAAAATGGAAATACTTCTGTAAATAAAATTTATGCTCTAACAAATGTAATTCTTGGTGATCCGGCAGTAAGATTAAAAATTCCAAAGCTCCCAAATTTTAAAATTACAAACGCTGATATAATTATCAGCGATCAACTTATAAATGAGAGTGAGGATTCCGTACAATTTAAAATTGCATTAAAAAATTTAGGGCTTTCGAAACCCGGTAATCTTGAAATAAAAATTGACCAAACATTTGATGGTAACGAAATTAAGAGTGAATTAAAAACAATTCCCATCCCGGAATATGCTGACACAATTAGTATCTGGATGTTGACTAAAAATAAACCGGGCAATCATTTATTAAATATTCAAATCGATCCTAATAATTTTATACCAGAAATTTATGAGAATGATAATTCAATTAGTTTTCAGTTTAGTGTTTTCTCAGCATCTCTCAGAGATTTGCTTACATCGCAAACAGAAAATTCTGGATTTAGTAAAATAGATTTATTAAATCCCGTAAATTATAACTCAGATTCTCTCTTAATTCAATTTCAACTTTCACAAAAATCAGATTTTTCAAATCCAATAAATATTACAGCCAAAGCCGATACCTTTTTTACAAAAATTTTCTTTCCACAGTTAATATCTGATTCGCGTTATTATTTGAGATATAAAATTAATTCACCCACTACTTTTTTTTCGGGTACAAAGTCATTTTATAACAAACCCGGTTACAAATATTTGGTTATTGATTCATTATCATTCAACAAGCTTGATAAAAATAGTGTAGGTTTTAAAAATGATTCGCTTCAAATATTATTAGACACAACAAAAATTACCGTGCTTTCGGCAGGATACAATGCCGGGGCAACTTGTGTAATTTCTAAAGATGGCGTTAATCTGTTATCAAATACTTTTTTTGCTGGGATGGGAATCGTTGTTTTTGATAATGTTACTTTAAAAGTAGATACCTCCACCTGGTTTAATTTATTTAACCTTCCCGCCAATGTAGAAGCTTTAGCATCACTTATTGATTCAATTCCTTCAGGGAAAATTGTTGCAATTGGAGTTGCTGATGATGCGGCTAATAATATTTCTGCACATCTTAAAAGTGCAATTAAAACCTTGGGAAGTTCAAAAATCGATTCTCTTCAATTTCGCGGATCTTGGGCACTAATTGGTTGGAAAGGTGCGCCAACAGGTTCTGTGCTTGAAGGAGTAAAAACACCGCTTCCACCAGAGAGCGTTTTTCTGGAATCTTCACATATATTTTTAGCTGACTCGGGTTCATTCGAAACACCTCCAATTGGAAAAGCCAGTGCTTGGAAAAATATTTCATTAAAAGAATTTATTCCTTCTGATGCCTCGACAAAGTATTTTCTCTTTGGAAAGAAAGATAATGGTCAATTAGATACATTAAAGACTTTAGCATTTACAAATGGTATTGCTGATATCAGCGATATTAATTCGAGAATTTATCCACAAATAAAAATTAAGGGGAAGTTACACTCATCCACTAATAAAATTTCTCCAAAGATAAATCAGCTTGCAGTTGATTTTACAAGCGTAGCAGAACTTGGTACTAATTATCAGGTTGTTCGTGTATTGCCTGATACCATCAACCAAGGAAAATTTAATGATTTATTTTTTGATGTTTATAATGTTGGAGAAACTTCCGCAGATTCATTTAATGTAATTGTAGAATTAATAAAACCAAATAATAGTACAAGATTACTGTATGATACTTTATTAATAAAATTAGATACTGTAAGTCATTTAGAATTTAAAACCCATTTTCTTTCCAACACTTATGATGGTTATGGAAATATGAAATTCAGGATTAAGATTGACCCGGTTTCAAAGATTAGGGAATTTTATAAAGACAATAATATTTATGATAAATCATTTTTTGTAATTCAGGATACAACACCAACATCTGTTACAGAATCAACTCTTAAAATTACTTTTGATGGAACCGAGATAATCGATGGTGATTTTGTAGGATCAAAACCTGAGATATTAATTAACTTACAATTTCCTGTTTGGTTCCCTGTTAATGATACTTCTTCAATTCGTTTTTATCTTGACGGAGTTGAACACTATTCTTCAGACATAATCAATTCGTTTGACACAGTTAATAGAATTGCCACATACAAAATTATTCCTGACTTAGGTAACGGAGATCATCTATTAAAAATTACAGGCAGAGACCGCTTTGGCAATCTTGATCCAAATGCATCAGTGGAAAGATTTTTTGTAGTTGATGATAAACTAAATTTGCTTGATGTTTATAATTATCCCAACCCATTTTCAGATCAAACATATTTTACTTTTAAGCTTTCACAAATTCCCGATGAGTTGGAAATTAAAATATTTACAATTAGCGGAAGGTTGATAAAATCTATTAAGAGAAATAACGCGCAGCTTAACTTTGATTTTAACAGGATTAATTGGGATGGCAGAGATGAAGACGGCGATATTATTGCCTCGGGTGTTTATCTGTACAAAATGATTGTGAGAAAAAGTGGTGAATCAGTGAGCATGACACAAAAATTAGCTGTGGTTAGATAATAGTGAAATCTTCGTTTGTTGTGTATTTGCTTTTTTTGATCATCTTCGGATTGTGGACTCAAGATTTATGTGCGTCAAACATTGGTAGTAATTCTTCTCACGTATTAAATTCAACTACCAAAACTGATTCACTTACTTTACCGGTTGAATTAATTTATTTCTATGCTTCAGTTCAACCCGAATCTGTTTTGTTAAAATGGGGAACAGCAACGGAAGTAAATAATTTTGGATTCGAAATTGAACGTGCTTATAACACAACTGCCAATTGGGAAACGATAGATTTTGTTTTGGGTAGTGGTACAAGCAACATCCCGATTAATTATGAATATCCCGACACGACTGTTTTAAGAACTGGAATTGTTTACTACAGATTAAAGCAAGTTGATATAATTGGTGACTTCGAATATTCGGACACGATTAGTGTAAATTTTTTGTCAGCTATAATTCTGGAAAGAACAGATGCGCCGCAGGAATTTTTAATTTCCAATAACTTTCCTAATCCATTTAATCCAGCAACAAAAATAAATTTTCAGATCCCTATTCAACAATCGCTAAAAATTAATTTGTATGACATAAATGGTAAACTTGTAAAAGAGATAGCTGCACAGGAATTTTTACCTGGCAGTTATCAATTATTTCTTGATTTTACTGATTATTCTTCAGGCATATACTTTGTTAGATTTGAAGTACAAAAAAATGTTGTGACCAAACAAATTACTTTTGTAAAATAAATTTTTAATTGGAGAAAACTAAATGAAAAAATTATTTGCCCTAATTGCCATTTTCACGTTTCCACTTTTTGCACAATTTTATAATTACCCGAAGCCCGATGAAGGTTATATTAATGGTGGATTAGGTTTAAATTGGATCGATGGTAAACCATTTTATCGAGTTAGCTTTAGACCCGAAATTTCTTTTGCAAATTTTGGAGTTGGACTTGATTTGAATCTTGATTTTGATTCTCAAGGAAAGTTACGTACTGAAAATTTTAACGAAGCATCCGATTATCTTAGTCTAATACGTTACGTTAGATATGGAATTAAAAATGATCCGGTATTTATAAAAATTGGTGCACTCGATTATTATACTTTGGGTCACGGAACAATTATTCATCAATACAATAATAGTCCAACTTACGATGCAAGAAAAATTGGGCTCGTTGCAGATATTGATTTCGGTAAATTTGGTATTGAGTCCATCTACAGCTCTTTTGCACAATCCGGTTTATTTGGATTAAGAGGTTATGTTAGACCATTGCAATTCTCTCCGGCCGGGGATATACCTATCCTCGGTAATTTAGAAGTTGGTGCAAGTTATACAACAGACTTCAATAAATTTGCTCGCGTTGATTCCGGATACTTTGATCAATCTGGTAATTTTAAAGTTGCAAAAGATGGTGGGGCATTAACAATTCTTGGTTTTGATATTGGACTGCCTTTAATAAAATCTTCTGTTATTACCATAACGCCTTATTTAGATTATAATAAGATTATTGATTTTGGCAGTGGCGTTGCAACTGGTGTTAAGCTTGATTTTGAAGGGATGGGTCTATTATCTATCTCGGCAAAATTGGAGAGAAGATTTAATAACGGAAAATATTTACCTTCATACTTCAATTCGCTTTATGAGATTGAAAGATTTAAATCAGATTCTGTAAAAGATACTTATTCTGGGAAATCTCTTGAACTTGCTAACATCACTGAAAATGCAAATGGTTTTTATGGTGATTTATTAATTCGTGTCCTAAATCTTTTTGATATTTATGGCGGTTATCAGCGATTAGATAAAAATCCTAAAAGCGGAATACTAAATTTAAGAACGGCAATAGAACCTGAAGGTGCTTCATTTGTTTTAAGAGCAGGTTATGATAAAATAAATATTCAGGATGAAAAAGATTTATTTAAACTTGATGATAGATCTTATCTCTTTACAGAAGTTGGATATAAACCGGTTGAATATATTTTAGTTTCAATAGTTTATAACTGGACATTTGCACCGGTGCGCGATAATAATGATAATATTGTTGGATATGAACCGCAGAAAAGAATTGAACCAAGAGTCTCGTTTATTTATCCGTTTAAATTTTAGTTTGCAGCTTATTATACTAACTAGTGGAGATTTTTTCTAAAGTCACTTTCTTATTGTCATTCCCGTGCAAACAGGAATCTAATGTTTTTAAAACTAAATAGATTCCCACTTTCGTGGGAATGACATATAAGCAATCTTACAGAGTTAACAACATCCTACATTTTAAAAATATAAATTCTTAACTCATTAACGGTGTGAAAAATATTTTTGCTATTCAGTTTTCTAACTTCATTCTCAGAATAACTGTCCCATACCACTGATGCAATTTCAACTCCGGCTTCTTTAGATGCAATGATATCGGAAGGTGCATCGCCAATCATTAAAACTTCTGCCGGATTAAGATTAAACTTTTCTAAAAATTTATTAATTCCTTCCGGTGAAGGTTTATGATTTTCAACATCATCACCCGTAACAATCAAATCAAAAAAATCTGTAATCCCAAGTTCATCTAAAGTAATTAGTGAAGATGTTCTTCCTTTTCCCGTAAAGATTGAAAGAAGTAAATTGTCTTTTTTCAAATCTATAATCAGTTCACGTATACCGTCATACAATTGAGCAATAAAATGATTTTCCTGGTAGTATTTATAATAATCTTTTCTTGCCGCTTCATAATTTCCTTTACATAACTGTTTTAAAATCACGTCTTCAGTCGGGCCAAATAATTTTATTATTTCTTCATCCGAAAAAATTTTATTAAGATATTTATTTGTTACGTGATTGAATGAATCAAATATCAAGCGGTTTGTAAAAGTAAGTGTCCCGTCGATATCAAAAATAATTCCTTTGTACTTTACTGGCATAGTATCCTAATTGATTTTATAAGAAGTAATTATTCCGTTGGATTTACGGACGATAAAATTTTTGTCAGAAATAATTTTCAGAGAAGTAATTGGAATATTATCTGCATCAATCAACTCAGTAAAAACCTTATTGTTTTCAATTCTAATAATTGAGCCATCCGAAAACCCAATTAGTTTAAAATTATCTAATTCTTCATACTCAAAGGAAAAGACATCTAATTTTTTTAGCTCGATTTTTGGGATTTCTTTTCCATCCTTTGAAGAAAGTATTATGAGCATTCCTTGTTTATCCAACAAAATTAAATATTGTTTGCCATCGTAAAAACTAAAGTTATTAACAATTTTTAATTCCGTAGTTGTCCAGATTCTTTTTCCAAGCAAAAGATCAATCGCAATCAATTCATGATTTGGTGTAAAAGTAAAAACAGTTTTTCCATCACAAAGTGGAAGATTCTTGAAATCGAAATTTTCATTGTTTTTAAATACATATTTCCAAATGAGTGCGCCGGTTTTTGCATTAATGCAATAGAGCGAAGCAAAAGAATCGGTGATGATAATTTTATCTCCTGAAATTTCCGGCTTAGCTGCTAATGAATGCAATGAAATATTTTTTTCCCAAATCAACTCGAAAGTAAATATATCATAACAAAAAATATTCCCTTCAGATGTACCAAACACGATACCTTTGCTTTGATAACCGGAATTTATTAGATCAATTAAGGATAGATCTGTTGTTATGTTTTCACCAATTCCTAAAACCTGAATAATCTCACCATTATTAGAGTTTATCGAATAAAGGTCACCCTCAACAGTTGCAGATAAAAATATGTCTTTATATTGAACCGCGTTATTCTTGATCGTACCCATCAAATCGTTAGTCCATTTTTCTTTACCTTCCAAATTATAACAATAAACCAAACCATCATCAAAGCAAGAAAATAATTTATCATTGGCTAAAATAAATTTAGTAGATGAATTGTTATTCTGATTTATCTCCCAAGACTTTTGAAGCAACGAATCTGCTTTTTGTGAATTCGAGATATCAGCAAGTGGTTGATTAACAATAGCCGTATTTGATGTTTGAGCAGTTACAATGTTTGCACAAATAATTAGCAGAAGATATATAAGTTTTTCTATCATATTTTTATATAACATCGATTATAACAAAGTTTAAATGGGAATAACAATTACGTATACTTTTTTTAGTACTAATTAAATTTAATAAAAATCAAGGAATGTATAATTGCATTAAATTACTTCGTTTTGTAGGTCGTGATTTTTTATCTTTACATTATTAAAACTTTCTTGCATAAAAAACGCAACCTTTATAAGTTTGCCGGCGTCTAATCAAAATTAAATTTAAAGATTTTTAAATCAATAAAAATTAAGAGGTCTTACTTTGGATATTGTAGCATTAAACGAAAAAATTAAAAATGAAAGCGCTTTAATTGATTTGCTGATGAACGAAATCGGTAAAGTAATAGTTGGACAAAAAGCTATGGTGGAAAGATTGATAATCGGCTTGCTGGGCAACGGTCATGTTTTACTTGAAGGTGTGCCAGGACTTGCTAAAACTCTTGCAATCAAAACCCTAGCTGCTGCTATGAAAGCTAAGTTTCAGCGAATTCAATTTACACCTGATCTATTACCTGCAGATTTAATCGGGACACAAATTTATAATCAAAAAGATGGAAATTTTTTAATCCGCAAGGGACCAATCTTTGCAAACTTTATTCTTGCTGATGAAATAAACCGTGCACCTGCCAAGGTACAAAGTGCTTTGCTGGAAGCTATGCAGGAAAGACAGATTACAATTGGTGAGACAACTTTTAAACTTGATGAACCATTTTTAGTTCTTGCCACACAAAATCCAATTGAGCAGGAAGGAACTTATCCTTTGCCCGAAGCTCAAGTTGATAGATTTATGCTTAAAATAAAAATTACATATCCTGAAAGAGCTGAAGAGTTATCTATTATGCGACAAAATATTAGTCTAATAGAAACAAAGATAAATCCCGTAATCTCACCTGAGGAAATACTTAAAGCAAGACATCTTTTAAGTGAAGTTTACATAGACGAGAAGATTGAGAAGTACATTCTTGATATTGTTTTTGCTACTCGAAATCCCAAAGAATTTGGATTAACAAAACTTGCTGATCTAATAAGCTATGGTGCATCTCCAAGAGCGTCAATCAATCTTGCTATTGGTGCAAAAGCCATGGCGTTTATAAAACGAAGAGGATATGTTATTCCTGAAGATGTGCGTGCCATTTGTCTTGATGTACTTCGACATCGAATAGCTGTAACTTATGAAGCTGAAGCTGAAGAAATTACGAGTGAAAATGTAATTCAGGAAATATTGAATAAAGTAGTTGTTCCATAAAATATTCTCTGATATTTAAAGTATCTGAAGTGTCAGTCAGAGCATGTCGAAGACGGAATCTTAAAAAAAATAATGTACTTCGACTTCCCGTCTCGCTTCTGGCGAGCCGAGGCGGACGCTCAGTGTAACGGTGAACTTTCATATGAATTATATGAAATAAATAATTTTTTATTACAATAAAAATGCTTACTAAAGAACTTTTAAAGCAAGTTAGACAAATTGAAATTCGAACTAAAGGACTTGTGAACCAGGTCTTTTCAGGAGAATACCATTCTGTGTTCAAAGGTCGTGGAATGGAATTTTCTGAGGTTCGCGAATATCAATTTGGTGATGATATCAGAAACATTGATTGGAACGTAACAGCTCGCCTCGGACATCCATATATAAAAGTTTTTGAAGAAGAACGCGAATTGACCGTTATGCTAATTGTTGATCTAAGCGGTTCATTATTGTTTGGTACAGTATCTAAAACTAAACAGAGAATTGCTGCTGAGTTGAGTGCCATTCTCGCTTTTTCTGCCTTGAAAAATAATGATAAAGTTGGATTGATTTTATTCACCAATAAGATTGAAAAATTTGTACCACCAAGAAAAGGAAGGAAGCACGTTTTAAGAATAATACGTGAAGTACTTTCATTTGAACCGGAAGGTAAATCAACAAATCTTAAAGGCGCACTTGAGTATATGAACAATTCAATCAAAAAAAAATCGATTGTATTTTTAATTTCTGATTATATGGATGAAGGTTATGAAAAAATTTTGGGTATAGTTGGAAGAAAGCATGATCTTATTGGAATTGTTTTAGATGACCTACGTGAAAAAGAAATTCCTAAAGTTGGTTTAATTAAGCTTACAGATGCTGAAACCGGCTCCGAACGCTGGGTAGATACAAGCAGTAAAAGGGTTCGTTCTAAAATGATAGTTAACAGGATAGAAAAAGAAAAACTTCGTAAATCTTTGTTCATTAAAAGCAGATTAGACAGTATCGAAGTAACAACCGGCTCGAATTATATACAACCGCTTGTGCAATTTTTCAGACGACGTGAGAAAAGATGGTAAAGAATTTCTTATTCATTATTGTTTTTCTTTTTTCATTTTCTCTTTTTGCTCAGGAGATAAATGTAACTGCATCAACCGATACATCAGATTATAAAATCGGGGATCAGATTCATTATTCACTTTCCATCAAAATGACTAAAGATGTTTACATTATTAATCCTTTTTTCCGAGACTCACTAAAAAATATCGATGTAATCAGTATTTCTGATCCTTTAGCAGAAGAAAATAAAACAGGGAAGACAGTAAGATATTTGTGTGTGCTGTCAAGATTTGATTCTGCTGAAGTTACAATTCCGCCAATAAAAATAGAGTACAGAACAAAATCTGATTCGGCATTAAAGTTTGCATTATCGAATCCTGTTAAGATTAATATTCATCGAATGAATGTATCCATGCAAGAAGAGATAAAAGATATCAAACCTCCCATTCGTTTATTTAATTATCTTTATATCATTTGGATCGGAATCGCTTTATTAATTTTAGTGATCGGTTACTTTATTTATAGAAAATATTTTAAAAATAAACCAGAGCCATCAATCAAAAAGATGGAAGAAAAACTTTTATCACATCAACTAGCTTTGCGTAAACTTAATCAGCTTGAAAAGGAAGAATTATGGCAAAAAGGATTTGTTAAGGATTATCATTCAAGAATTACCGAAATCATTCGTGAATATTTTGAGAAGCAGTTTGGTTTACCAGCATTAGAGCGCACTACAACAGATTCTATAAGTCTTCTCAGAAAGCATTCGCAGGGTAAAAAAGTATTAGATATTACATCACAGTTTTTAAATAATGCAGATCTTGTAAAGTTTGCTAAATACACTCCGATTGAAACAGTCAATCGTGAAATGATGATTCAAGCAAAAGATATTGTTACAAAAACTATTTCTGTTCAAAAAGAATCTGAAGTAAATGAGGTTGCAAATGTTTAATAATATTTCATTTGCATATTCCTGGGTACTTTATTTTCTTTTATTAATTCCAATTCTTGTCGTTTGGTACTTACGGTATGGCAAAAAGAAACAAGCAGCAATTTCTTTTTCATCAATTAAATTATTTGATAAAACTCCTGTAACCCTGCGGGAAAAATTAAGATATCTTCCATTTGCTTTAAGAATGCTTGCATTAATTTTCCTAATAATTGCACTTGCCCGTCCGCAAAATTTTGCTGCTGGGCAAAGCATTAATGCCGAAGGAATAGATATTGCAATGGTTCTAGATATTTCGGGAAGTATGCTTGCAGAGGATTTCAAACCAAATCGTTTAGAGGCGGCTAAAGAAGTTATTGATAATTTTGTGCAAGGAAGAACAACAGATAGAATTGGTCTTGTAATCTTTTCTCGTGAAGCTTTTACACAATGTCCGCTCACAATTGATTATTCTGTTTTAAGAAATCTTTTAGGTGATATCAAAACAGGAATGATTGAAGATGGAACAGCTATAGGAAATGGAATTGCTAATGGTGTTAATAGATTGAAAGACAGTGATGCAGAAAGCAGAGTTATTATATTACTTACTGATGGTGTAAATAATGCAGGAGAAGTTGATCCTATTTCTGCTGCAGAAATAGCTGCAAAATTTGGGATAAGAATTTATACTATTGGTGTTGGAACAAGAGGTGAAGCACCTTATCCTGTTCCTACTCCTTTTGGAACAAGGTATCAAATGATTCCGGTTGAGATTGATGAAACAATATTAAAAAAAATTGCTGAGACAACTGGCGGGCAATATTTCCGTGCAACCAATAACAAAGCTTTAGAAGAGATTTATAATAAAATTGATAAGATGGAAAAAACTAAAATTGAAATTACATCATATAAAAATGCAAAAGAACTTTTTGCAGGATGGCTGGGAATTGGTTTTGTCCTGTTGTTCTTAGAGCTGATTGCATCTAAAACAATTTTAAGGAAGCTGCCGTAATGTTCAGATTTGCAAATCCGGAATACTTAATGGCGTTATGGTTGATCCCAATCCTTATTGTCCTTTTTATACTTTTCAATCGTAACAGAAAAAAATTACTTGAAAAGTTTGCGGATAAAGATTTACATAAAGTTATTTTATATTCATTCAGCGGTGTTAAATCAAAAATAAAATTCGGAATAATTTTAACTTCTTTCGCATTAATCATTATGGCATTTGCCAATCCGCAAGTTGGAACTAAGATGCAGGAAGTTAAGCAAACAGGAATTGATGTTTACATCTTACTTGATGTTTCAAGAAGTATGCAGGCAGAAGATATCAAACCAAATAGATTAGAAAAAGCCAAGTATCAGATTTCTAATCTTATACAAAAATTACGTGGGGATAGAATTGGATTAATTGTTTTTTCCGGTGAAGCCTATATTCAATTTCCATTAACTACTGATTATTCAGCGGCTAACCTTTTCCTTGCTGCTGTGGATTTTAATTCCGTACCACAACCGGGAACAGCAATTGCATCTGCAATTAATATGGCAGTTCAATCGTTTGATTCAGCCGCAACTGATAAAGCAATAATTATCATTACTGATGGAGAAGATCACGAAGGCGATATTGATAAAGCAGTTGAAAATGCGACCGATAAAGAGATTAAAATTTATACAATTGGATTAGGTTCACCGGATGGTGTTCCGATTCCTATCTACGATAATCGTGGAAGTGAAGCTGGCTTTAAGCAAGATAATTCAGGGCAAACGATTCTTACAAAACTTAATGAAAGTATATTAAAAGATATTGCTGATAAGGGAAATGGAAAATATTATCGCGGTAATAACTACGAAGATTATCTTGACAAAATTTATTCTGATCTTTCAAAACTTAAACAAGCGGAGTTTGGTGTAAAAAAGGTTACTGATTACGAAGATCGTTTTTATTACTTTTTATTGCCAGCGATACTTTTACTTGTAGTTGAAATATTTATAACCGATAAAAGATCGCCATTTTTTACAAGGTTGAATAGAAAATTAGGAATTGAAGCTGAAGAAAAATGAAAGGATTGAATTTTATAAATATAGTTAGTTTTCTCCTTGTGTCTTTGCGACTTTGTGACAAAAGAACAGAGAAAGCATACAGCCGCAAAGGCACAAAGCCACAAAGGTTTACTAAGACGGAATTACAGAACAATAGTTTAGTATTAGTAATAATCTCATTCTTATTTTTAACTTCTGCAGGATTTTCTCAATCGAACAGAAGCACTTTAAATAAGGGTGTTGATAAGTATGAAGAAAAAAAATATACTGATGCTGAGGTTGATTTTAGAAAAGTAGTTGAAAGTTCACCAAAAAACTTTGAAGCAAATTTTAATCTTGGAACATCTTATTACAAGCAAGGTAAGTATGATGATGCAATAAAAACTTTTACAAGTTCTCTTGAAAGCGCAAAAGATGATTTAAACCGAGCAAAGGTTTTTCATAACATAGGTAACTCACTTCTTAAATCGAATAAGGTTGAACAAAGTGTGGAAGCATATAAAAATGCTTTAAAGTTTAATCCTAATGATGATGATACTAAGTACAATTTATCTTATGCACTGGAACTGTTGAAAAATAAGGATAAGAATAAAAATCAACAGAACAAAAATGATCAGAATAAAAAAGATCAAAACAAACAGGATCAACAAAATCAAAATCAGCAAAACAAGGATCAGAATAAGCAGGATCAGAAGCAGAATCCTCAACCACAAGATCAGGAATCGAAGCAGGATAATACAAAACAACAACAGCAGCCAAAGGAACAAAAAATATCTAAAGAAGAAGCACAGAGAATTCTGGATGCTTTAAAGAACAATGAAAAAGATCTTCAGAAGAAATTAAGAAAGAAAACAGGACCCGTTAAACAAACAGATAAAGATTGGTGATGTTCAGAATTTCTTTTTTAATAATGATAGGATTAGTTAGCACTTTAATCAGAGCACAATCATTTATCGCTACTGTTGATAACAATAATGTTAGTGAGAATGATCGTTTTCAGGTTTCTTTTACTTTTGAAGGGAAAAATATTAATGCTTTAAAAAATTTCTCAGCTCCTTCATTTAAAGATTTCAGAGTTCTCACAGGTCCAAATCAATCTACCAGCATGCAGATCATCAACGGGGTTTCATCTTCATCAATAACTCTTTCTTATATCCTGATGCCAAATACAACCGGTGTCTTTACAATCGGGAGCGCCTCCATTCAGTATGAAGGAAAAACATATTCTTCTGATCCAATTAAAATTACTGTTGTTAAAGGATCACCAAAATCTAAAGTTGATAAAGGCAGCACAGTATCAAACGAAGAGATCGAAAAAAATTTATTTATTCGTGCTTCTATTGATAAGAATAAAGTTTACCAGGGTGAACAGGTTACCGTAACTTATAAGCTTTACACAAGATTAAATATTGCTGCACAAATGTCTGTTGATAAGTTACCGCAGTATCAGGGTTTTTGGGCTGAAGAAATTGAAACTGCAAGAAACATTACTTTTTCTACAGAAGTTGTTGATGGAAAACAATATCGTGTTGGAATTTTAAAAAAGGCTGCTTTATTTCCCAGTCAATCGGGTAAGCTAGAAGTAACTCCACTTGAGTTAACAGTTCCTATTCAGGTTGAAAAGAAAAAGAATCCCAATAGTGTTTGGGATGATTTTTTTGGCGATCCTTTTGGGCGTGCGCAAATTGTTGAGTACCAAGCAAAATCAAATACGCTTAAAGTTGATGTTGTACCGCTTCCGGAAAATAATAAACCCGCATCTTTTAAAGGCGCAGTTGGTAGGTATGATTTTTCTGCTTCACTTGATAAATTAACAACAAAGACTAACGAACCAATCTCATTAAAATTAAAAATTTCTGGTACAGGTAATATCAAATTACTTGATCTTCCATCTTTTGAACTGCCAAATGGTTTTGAAAAATATGATCCTAAAATAGATGATCAGGTAAATCGTATTGGAAAAATAAATGGAGTAAAAGAAGCTGAATATTTATTTGTTCCCAGGATTGCTGGCACGCGTGAAATTCCTTCGATTCAATTTTCATATTATGATCCTGAGAAAAAATCATATCAGACAATCAGTTCAAAAACTTTCATCGTAAACATTAAACAAGGTGAAGGTAATGTTGATCTTGCAAATCAACAATCCATCCAGCAGCTTGATAGTGATATTCGTTTTATCAAAACAAAGTTTGATGACATTGATAAGAGAAAAGAAATATTATTGTTAAAACCCGTGTTCTGGCTTGCATCAATCTTACCATTGCTTTCTGCTTTTGTTCTTATTGGTTGGAAACGCAAACAGGATAAACTTTCCGGCAATCTGCAATTGCTTCGTTATTCTAAAGCTGAAAAAGTTGCACGTAACAGATTTAAAAAAGCAAAAAAATTTCTTGAGCAAAGTAATGTGGAACTTTTCTATTCAGAAATATCGCAGGCATTGTTCGGATATCTTGAAGATAAATTTCGTATTCCAAAATCAGAGTTTACACTTGATAAAGCTGCAAATGAATTAACAAAAAGAAATATCTCTGCCGAGCTTGTTGATAAGATGAAAACGAACGCACAGAAATGCGAGTTTATAAGATTTGCGCCGGGTACGAATCCAAAACAAGCGATGGATGAAATGTATAAGTCACTTTCAGAAGTTGTTATTGATATTGAAAGATCAATTACAAAATGAAAAAATATTTATTACCAATAATAGTTTTACTGTTTTTCTTTTTTATCTCAACACTTAACGCAGATGTAAATTCTGTTATGCAAAAGGGGGATGAGTTATACAAAAACAATAAATATCAGCTTGCTGTTGATGAATACAATAAGCTCATAAATCAGGGTTATGAAGGAGTATCGATTTATTATAATCTTGGTAATGCTCATTATCGCTTGGGTAAAATCGGATTTGCAATTTTGTATTATGAAAAGGCATTAAAACTTTCTCCTGCGGATGAAGATATAAAACATAATCTTGCGCTTGCAAAGCTTGGAATGAAAGATAAAGTAGATACACTTCCGCCATTTTTTATATTTAATATTTGGGAAGGATTGCTTGCTTCCTTTTCAGTTTCGGGTTGGACTATAATTGCTTACATAGTTTTTATTTTGCTATTGATTTCTATTACTGCATACTTCTTTTCACGATCTGTGACTCAGCAGCGTATATCTTTTTTTACAGGAGCAGGAATCTTTGCGATTTTAATACTTACTATAGTTTTATTAATGGTAAAGATGAATAAAGAATTTTACATTAAGAATGGTATTATCTTAGAGTCGTCGGTTACTGTAAAATCTTCACCCGATAAATCATCAAAGGATGAATTTATTTTACACGAAGGACTAAAAGTTAGATTAGAAGATAAAGTTGATAATTGGGTAAAGATAAGATTGGATGATGGGAAAATTGGCTGGATTTTAGAGAAAAACCTTGGGGAAATTTAGAAAATTCTATTAATTGGTATTTGTAAAATATTGCGATTTGTTTAGCTTTGATCTGTAAAAATAAAATTGAAAGGTAATAAATGAAGAATCTTATTTTTGTTTTCACCCTTGTTACAATATTTGCTTTTGCCGTGAATGCTCAATCAAAAGAGTGTTGCTCTAAAGATAAATGTGAAAGGACCAAAGTAGAAAAATGTACTAATACTGACAACACAATGAAGATGGGTGACAAAGTTGAAACTACAACTACTACTAAAATTGTGGATGGAAAAGAAATCGTTGAGAAAGAAGTTGTGATGGGAAAAAATAAAATGAACATGAAAGAAAAATGTGGAGATAAATCATCTTGCTGCGGTAATATGAAAAAAGAGAAAACAACTGAAAAAATTGAAAAAGAAATAGAGAAGAAATAATCACACTAAAAATATTTTAGTATTTAAAGCCCTTCTGTTTTGAAGGGCTTTATTGTTTCATAGTATTAACCCTTCACGGCACACTGAGCGAAGTCGAAGTGTGACATTTTTATAAAAAGCCATACCGAAAAATAAATTTCATTTTTACACAATCGGTTTCTAACTTTGCCCCAATAATTTTAACAACAGGATAAAACTAAATGGAATGGATTACTGATCCCCAAGCACTAATTGCCTTATTAACTTTAACCGTGCTGGAAATTATACTTGGAATTGATAACATAATTTTTATTTCTATTCTGTCCGGTAAGCTTCCGGTTGAGCAAAGAAAGAAAGGCAGACTCGTTGGACTTTCACTTGCGATGGTTACAAGAATCCTTTTGCTTCTTTCTATTTCACTAATCATAAAATTAACCAAACCATTCTTTACAGTTTTTGAATTGGGAATTTCAGGTAGAGATTTAATCCTTATTCTTGGAGGATTATTTCTACTTGCAAAAAGTACAATGGAAATACATTCCAAGTTAGAAGGTGAAGAAGAACATCTCAATGTAAAAGCAAGAGTTTCTTTTTGGGGTGTAATTATCCAAATACTTTTATTGGATGTTGTTTTCTCTTTAGATTCAGTGATAACTGCAGTTGGAATGGCTAATGAACTTATAATTATGATTATTGCTGTAATTATCGCTGTAATTTTTATGATGTTCTTTTCAGGATCAATCAGTTATTTCGTAGAGAAGCATCCAACAATAAAAATACTTGCATTAAGCTTTTTACTTTTAATTGGCTTCTCATTAATTGCAGAAGGATTACATCAACACATTCCAAAAGGATACATTTATTTTGCAATGGCGTTTAGTGTGTTTGTTGAGATGCTGAATTTAAAGATGAGAAAGAAAAAACCAGAACCGATAAAACTAAGGACGCAAATTCCGGGGGAATAGAATAAATCGTTAACTTGAATTTATAATTTACGTTGCATATTATTAATTAAAAGAATTGGAGATTAATATGGATTCAAAGAATATTATTAAAAATGCGCTTAATTTAAGTCCGGCAGAAAGGATTCTCATTCTAGAAGCGCTTTCTAAAAGCTTAAGCGAACCGGATAAAGAAATAGATAAAAGCTGGAAGGAAGAAGTAGAGCAAAGATATAAAGCATTTGTTGATGGAAAAATTAAGACTATTTCTTATGATGATATCATAAAAAATCGATGAAAGTCAGATTTCTCGAACCCGCCTATGAAGAGTATAGAGAAGCAATCGAGTTTTATAACCTCCAGAAAAGTGGATTGGGTGATAAATTTATTGGAGAAATAGACAGTACAATTTCGATTATCAAAAACTATCCCGATAGTTTTCCATCATACACTCAACATACAAAGAAAGCCTTAGTAAACACATCCCCTTATAACATAATCTATTTAATTCAAAATAAAGAGATTGTGATTTTTGCAGTAGCACATCAGCATAGAATCCCAAACTATTGGGTGAACAGATAATTTCAGCAGGTAAAAATTTATTTGTATAATTGAACCTGGTTGAACTTTACTTTGCTAAACACTAAATTCTATCCGAAATATTGATTAAGCTTTGTTGTAATTGTTTTTGCTTGAACCAATTTCATTTATTAGGCGGGCGGCTATCTATATGGTTAGGTGCTGGATCTTTTATTTTTTTTGATTAATAACTTTTTTACAATTTTGTATTAACATAACACATCGTTAACTGGCAATTAATTTGGGAAAATTTTATGGAAACATTGATTACATATTTACTTCTTGCATCAATTACTGGTCTTACTTTTATTGCATACAAACATCCAGATGGGAATAGGAAAATTGCACTTGGCATAGCAAGTGTTGTTCTGATTATTGGATAGATAATCATTACTTTCGACTGGGGTTATATTTGGTCAGTTTCTCATCTATTGAAAGAAAATGTACTTAATAAGGGTGATACAAAAGTTTCTTCAATTTCTGGAAGTGTACTCGATTTATCTGATAAAGTAGATCAAATCTCTACGATTGTCTTGGGTCTAATTGTTATTCTTGGTTATTTTTATTTTTTAAGTAAACTTCCAGATATTCTTTCACCAAGAAAAAAACGTGAATCTTAATATAATGCCATCTGATGTTTTTAATAAGTAAAAAGTTAGGAGTATTTAGTAGTTCCAAATAAAAATCGGAATCATTTAAAACCACAAACCCAATTCCCACAAAGGAATTGGGTTTGTTTTATCAATTCAAAAAAATAATTATAACCCAAACATTACAGATAACTTACACTCCATTGCACTTATTCCACGCGAACTGGAAAGAATATGTTTATCATCATTAACTTTATATAAAGGATCTTTATCATCATTTAAATAAACATAAGAATCTAATCTGTTATCTTTTGTGCCGCTAAATTGTTTGCCAGCTATATTCATTACGCTGTACTGAACACTCAAATCCAAATTTAATCCACCAAGATTAAAAAGAACTCCACCTCCCGCACCTAAGCCCATTCTTGTTGCTGAACTGATATCTTGCTCTGAACTGGGTAAACCATTTGGTGAACCTTTAAATTGTACTGTGCCGGTAAAAGTATTGAGAGAAACGAAAGCATCTAAATATGGGGTGATGGGTGACATAGGAATTCTAAACTTAATCTCTGGTCCTAACTTAATTGAAAAAACTTTATTAGTAACGTTCACCGTTTTATCTGGCTCGGTTGCAATAATACTTCCTTCGTTGCTAAAATTAGTATAGCCAACTTCCCCAAATGCATTCAAGAATAAAATTCCAACACGTGCTTTGCCGTGGAAATTAACTCCCGATTTCATTCCATATTTAGTACCGTTATAAAAATCAGTTGTGGTTCCACCGTAATCACCTGTGGGAATTGAATATCCAACACCTCCACCAACCTGAAAAGTTATTTGAGCATTTGTTTGGATTGCAAAGACAGTTAGAAACAATGTAACCGCAATAAAAGAAATATGTAATTTTTTCATTTGATCCTCTTTTGAAAATGTTTACTGAGTAAACTTATAGAAAAATTTTATCAGATATAACAAAAGCTATTAAATTGATTGCGATAATTTCAGTTGCTATTTTTATATATATGGATTCAAAAAAATACAATAATACCAAGCTTGCAATAGGCATAGGCAAAGCCGTAATCAGTTTTATCTTACTTTACCTTTTTATTGGTTTAGATTATAGTTTATCTCTTCAAAAATATTTTCAATCGTTTGCTGAAAATCCTTACTTGGTATTTCTCATGTTCGTTTTTGTAGTTGGAATTATCAGCTCTGTTTTATTTATGCCTGTAAATTTTTACACAGGATTTTATCTTGAGCATAAATACAAATTATCCAACCAAACTTTTTATAAGTACTTTATTGAAAATTTAAAATCAGTTTTAGTTGGATTAGTAATTGGTGTTCCAATTCTTTTACTTTTCTTTTTTGTGATAAATCAGTTCGGTGATTTGTGGTGGTTAGTTTTTGCTTCTGCAATGTTTCTGATTTCAGTCGTTCTCTCACAGATTTTCCCAATAATCATTCTCCCAATCTTTTATAAAATTCTTCCTCTTAATGATGACGAATTAAAAACAAGAATAAGTAATCTTGCAAATGGTGCGGGAATACAAGTAGAAAATGTTTTTACTTTTGATATGAGCAAGAATACTAAGAAGGCGAATGCGGCTTTTACAGGATTAGGAAAAACTAAAAGAATAATTCTTGGCGATAATTTGTTAAGTAATTATTCCAAAGATGAAATAGAAACCGTTATCGCTCACGAACTAGGACATTATAAGCATAAGCATATAATTAAAAATATTTTGTTTGGGACAGTTTCAAGTTTTCTTACTTTTTTTATCATATCAATCCTTTACAAAAATTCATTAAGCTGGTTTGATTTTGAAAGCATCACACAAATTGCTGCACTTCCATTGCTAAGTTTGTGGGCAATGATAATAGGATTAATACAATCACCAATAGGAAATTTACTTTCTCGCAAATACGAATATGAAGCTGATAGATATGCGATCGAATCCACACATAAACCTGCAAGTTTTATAAATACTTTAAACAAATTGACTGACCAGAATCTTGGTGATAGGGATCCACATCCATTTGTTGAATGGTTTTTCTATTCACATCCATCAATTAAAAACAGAATTAATGCAATAAAAATTTTTGTGAGTGAAAAAAATATTGTTGAACAAATTGAAACTATAATATGATAATTAGCCCTGAAAGGGCAAAATAAGAAACATAGGACGCAGTCCTATGAATTAACAAAACAAAAAAAGTCCTGAAAGGACGGAATAATTCATGGGACAATCTTTAGTAAAGAATTATGTACATATAACATTCAGTACAAAGCATAGACTCCCATTAATTTCAGCAGAAATTGAAGATAAGTTGTACAGTTATATTGGTAGTATATGTAAAAATATGGAATGTTATCCGATAAAGATTGGTGGTTATTACGATCACGTGCATATTTTATCTTCACTATCAAAAAAAATTGCATTGATGGTTTTATTAGAAAAAGTAAAAGCTAATTCATCTAAATGGATTAAAACAAAATCAATTGATTTGAGAAAATTTTACTGGCAAAATGGATATGGAGCATTTTCTGTTAATCCTTATGAAATTGATAAAGTGATTGAATACATAGAAAATCAAAAGGAACATCATAGAAAGAAAACTTTTCAGGATGAGTACAGAGCTTTCTTGAAAAAGTACCAAGTTGAGTATGATGAACGTTATATTTGGGATTGATTCTGTATTTCGCACTTTCAGTGCTCGATTCATTTTAATTCAAATCTCAGGACTTTGTCCTAAGCTAATGAAGTCGCCCTTTCAGGGCTAAAGAAGTTAATTTATAATTATTAAAAATTGTTAATAGAAAACTTGATCACTTATCTTAAAATATTATTGATCGTAATTCATACTTTTGTTTGCTCAATCTTTGGTTTGATTTTCATCTTCCTTGATAGAAGTTTTACTGTATATCATTATATCGCAAAAATTTTTCCGTTGGGAATTTTAATCATTTCAGGTGTGCGTGTTAAAATAACCGGACTTGAAAACATTGATAAAAAAGCTGTCTATGTTTTTGCATCTAATCATTCCAGCCAGATTGATATAACAGCTTTGCAATGGGGTGTTCCAAATAGATTAAGTATGATATTTAAAAAAGAACTTGCGCGCATTCCGTTTTTTGGATGGCAGCTTTATTTGGGTCCTTATGTTGTAATAAATAGAAATGATCCAAAAGCTGCAATGAATAGTTTGACAGAAGCGAAAAAAGTAATGGACAAAAAGAAAATTTCTGTACTGGTTTTTCCTGAAGGTACAAGAAGTAAAACCGGTGAAGTGCAGACATTTAAACGCGGAGCTTTCTATCTTGCTGCGCACAGCGGTTATCCGATCGTACCAATAACTATTAATGGCACTAATAAGATTATGCCTAAAGGTACGTTTAAATTAAAAAGTGGAACGGTTTATTTACATTTTGATAAACCAATCCCGACTGACAACATCAAAACTAAACAGGATGAACTTGCGTTAATGGAAAAAGTTAGAGAAATTATTATTAGCAATCAGAAAGAATATAATTAATGGCAGTAACTAAAAAAGATGTTGAGAAAATTGCTGAGCTTGCTCGATTAAAATTTTCAGAAGAGGAATTGGAAAATTTTACTCAGCAAATGAATGAAATTCTAAACTACGTGGAAAAGCTTAAAGAGCTTGACACAGAAAATATTAAACCACTTTCACATCCGGTTGAGCAAACAAATGTTTTTCGTGAAGATGTCTTGAAATCTTCTATCACTGCAGAAGACGCTTTAAGAAATGCTCCGGCAAAAGATACACATCATTTTAAAGTGCCAAAAGTTATTGGTGACAAATAATGGCTAAAAAGGTTAAGCCAAAAAAAAATAATCCTTACATCCTTGGTGTTATTCCGGCACGTTTCGCCTCAACAAGATTAATGGGAAAACCACTTGCTGATATTGGCGGTAAATCTCTTCTCCAACATACTTACGAAGGTGCAAAAAAATCTAAACTGATGAACCAGATTGTAATTGCTGTGGATGATGAGCAAGTTGCAAAAGCAGCAAAAGGTTTTGGTGCCACAGTTATGATGACTCCCAAAGATTGTGCAACAGGTTCCGATAGAATTGCAATTGTTGCAAAAGAATTTCCACGTGCGGATATAATTGTGAACATACAGGGCGATGAACCATTTATTAGCGGAATGATGATTGATCAGGCGATTGAGCCGTTATTATTTGACCCGAATGTTAATGTATCAACTTTAGCAAAGCTAATTGATAACGTTGAAGAATTAAAATCTCCTTCAGTTGTAAAAGTGGTTTTTGATTACAAGAATTTTACTTTATACTTTTCTCGTTCGCCAATTCCTTTTGTGCGTGATGCTGAAAATGATAAAGAAATTCTTGAGAAAGCGGATATTTACAAGCACATCGGATTGTATGTTTATCGAAAAGAATTTTTATTAAAATTTACTCAACTTGCCCCAACTGATCTTGAAAAATGGGAAAATCTTGAACAGTTAAGAATGTTGGAGAATGGATTTAAAATAAAAATTGTTGAAACTGAATACGATAGTTTCTCTGTTGATACCCCCGAGGACCTTGAGAAAGCAAGAAAGATTTATTCAAAACTTAAAAAGATTGAATTAGCAAAATGAATCTTCCACATAAAATTTCACTAGCACAAATTCCAACTCCTTTGGAAGAAATCAAATTTGAAGGAAAATATTTTTTAATTAAGCGCGATGATTTAACAGGATGCGAATTATCCGGTAACAAGGTGCGTAAACTTGAATACATTATTGAAGATGCTAAAATAAAAAAAGCGGATATTATTTTTACCTGCGGAGGAGATCAGTCAAATCACGCAAGAGCAACTGCAATAGCTGCAAAGAAAATAGGGTTAGACACAAAACTATTTTTATGGGGAAAAGATAATCCAAATAAGAATGGAAATCTTTTTCTTAATAAAATGTATGGAACAGAAATAAAATATTTAAATAAAGCCGATTATGATAAAGTAAATGAAATTATGTTCGAAGAAAGAATGGCTCTACTTAAAAAGAAAAAAAATGCTTACGTTTTACCCGAAGGCGGTTCAACTACACTAGGAATTTGGGGTTACATTAATTTTATTGGTGAACTTAAAAAACAAATTAATCTAAACAATATTGATTCAATAGTTGCTGCAAGCGGTTCCGGTGGAACTGCGGCAGGAATGTTAGTTGGTGCTGCACTTAACAAGCTTAATTCTAAAATTGTAGCTGTTAATGTTTTGTATAAGAAGGAAGAGATTAAAAAGAAAATCCTACAGCTTGCGGAAGGATGTGTTTTAGATTATAAATTAAATTGTAAAATTAATTCTGATAATCTTATCATACTTGATGGTTACTCCAAAGAAGGATATAAGAATATCACGCGATCAAAAATAAAGTTGATAAAAAAGTTTGCAGCAGAAACAGGAATATTATTTGATCCTGCTTATACCGGTAAAGCTTTTAACGCCTATTATGAAAATTATTTGATGGCAGGAAAAGGGAAGAAAAATATTTTTGTTCATACCGGTGGTCTGTTTGGTGTATTTGGTAGAACGAAGGAATATCTTACTGATAAATAAATGTTGGCAGTTATCCATAAAAAAAATTAACTTTGATCAACAAATAAAAAGCGAGCCTAATATGGATTGTATTTTTTGTGATATTGCTTCTAAAACATCTGAAGCTGAAATTGTTTTTGAAAATAAAAATTATATTGCTTTCCTTGATATTAATCCTGTTAATTACGGGCATACGTTAATCATCCCCAAAAAACATTATGATAATTTTTTAACTATGCCTGCAGAAGAACTTACAGAGATGACTAAATTGGCACAATATCTTGCAGGTTCTATTAAGCGTGGCTTAAAATCTGATGGCTTCAACATCATTTCTAATAATGGATTAAGTGCAGGACAATCGGTCTTTCATTTTCACTATCATATCATACCAAGATATGACAATGATTTTCATATGCGACCAAGAACCATAGAGTATAATGATAATGAGATTACTGACTATGCAGAAAAAATCAGAGCGGCTGTTGCTAAATATGAGGTTCTGCTAAATGGATAAAAAGATTAGAGTAATTGTTGCCAAATCCGGATTAGACGGACATGATCGTGGTGCCAAAGTTATTGCTGCGGCATTGCGGGACGCTGGAATGGAAGTTATTTATACGGGACTGAGACAAACTCCGGAAATGATAGTTGAAGCTGCAATTCAGGAAGACGCCGATGTTATCGGTATAAGTATTTTATCCGGAGCGCATATGACGATCTTTCCAAAGATTCTAAATCTTATGAAAGAAAACAGGATTGATGATGTTTTGTTAACTGGTGGTGGTATTTTTCCTGAAGATGATATTAAAAAACTTAAAGAAATGGGAGTTGGTGAATTATTTACCCCGGGCGCATCAACTGCTGATATTACAGTTTATATTAAAGAGTGGTGTAAAGATCATCCAAGAAATTAATTTTTTCCAAAACAACTCGGTTAGATATTCTCTTACTGACATTGAGTGTTTTTCTTATTTATCGTAAAAATAATTTTTGTCCCGGTTCCAATTTCACTTTGTACTTTTATTTCACCACCATGAATATTTATAATCTCTTTGCAAAGCACCAATCCAAGTCCTGTCCCTTTCTCTTCATTAGTACCTTTGGTTGAAAAACTAACATCTAATCTGAAAAGTTTATCAATATCATCTTGTTTAATTCCTACACCTGTATCTGAAACCATATATTCTACTTTATTTTCGAATTGAAGTTCTGAAATTTCAACACTGCCGCCACTTGAGGTAAATTTAATTGCATTAGCTATTAAGTTTTGCAGAAGTGAATTGAGCATATTAGAATCTCCCCAAACGATACTGGTGTGGGCTAACTTATTTTTTATAGTAATATCTTTTAACCTGGCATTTTGATTGAGAAGCATACGAATATCTTCAACAATCATAAACATATTTTGAGCTGAAGGTTCAAATTTCATTTTACCCGTTTGTAACCTGGACCAGTTCAAAAGATTTTCAATCAGCTTATAAGTACTTTCAGTTGAATCTTTCAGAATTTCCAAGGAAGAACGAAGTTCATTATCATCCATCGAATCATACTCTTCAAATATCATTCTGGATAATCCAAGTAATCCGTGAAATGGACTCTTTAAATCATGTGCAATGATCGAAAAGAATTTATCTTTGGAAGCATTTGATTCTTTAAGCTCTTCAGAATACTCAATTATTTGTTGATCACGGTATTTTTTATCAATTGCTAAAGCAATCTGTTCTGAAACGTATGTTAGAATTTCTTTTTCATTTTCTCCATAAGTTGTTTCATCATTATAATCCTGAACAACAATTACACCTATAGTCTTTCCTTCAACCTTTAACGGAACCCCAAGCCAAATTTGTGTTGGTTCACCTATCAAATTAGTTTCCCCGGAAGCCCTAAGCCGCATATCGGTTTCAGCATCAATCAGTTGGGCTTTACCCAATCGGAGAATATATTCTGTAAGGCCACTACCTGCTTTCCGCTCGGCAGGTATAGGATCAACCTGATCAACAAAATATGGGAAACTTACCGTATTGGATTCATCATTATACAATGCGATGTAAAAATTATCTGCTTTCATCAAATCCAATATAATTTTGTGAATTGTTGAATAAAGATTTTGCATATCTGGAACAGAGGTAACAGCAGTTGAAATTTTATAGAGTGCATTTCTGATATCTTCGGATTTTTTTAGGTCAGTAATATCGCGGGTTATTCCAAAAGTTCCGATAATATTATTATCGTCATCTCGTAAAGGAATTTTAGTAGTTGAAGCCCAGGTTATTGAACCATCATGCCAGGTTTCTTTTTCAATTTTATTAATTATTGAACTGCCATTTTTTATAATTTCTTCCTCATCACTTTTTGCATTGTCTGAATGTTCATTAGAAAAAAAATCGTGATCTGTTTTCCCAATCAATTCATCGTAGGAGTTCAATCCCATTTTAATTAAAGTCGCTTTATTAGCTTTAATAAATCTGCTTGATGTATCTTTAAAGTAAATCGAATCTGGAAGATACTCCATAAAATATTGCTGAAGTTTTCTTTCTTGTTCAAACTTATTTTCTATTTCAACTCTGTTGGTTATATCCATAACAGTTAAAATAAAATATTGGATTTCCTTTTTATTATTTTTCACAGCCGAAATTGATTGATCTACCCAGATAACAGAGCGATCAGTTCTAATCATAGATGCCTGAGTACGAGCTTGTTTATTATCGCAATTTATAATTCCATCAATAAGTGAAAGAAAATTATTTTTTTCATTGGGTGAGTAGATCTCAGAAATGTTTTTAAAAGAAGGTCCCGTATTCGAATATCCAAAAAGATCCTGCCAAGTTTCATTTACTCTGATGATATTACCATCTAATCCCAAAAGTGCAATGGCAACGCTTGTATGATTAAAAATTGTTTCAAATTCACTTTTGCGTTTTTTCAGTTCACTCTTTTTTAATGTTATTTCGGAAAGATCACTAATAATAACAAACTCTAGTTTTTCAGTTCCAGATGAGACCAATCCAACATTTAGTGCAACTGGAAAAATCTTCCCATCTTTTCTAACTGCTTCAATTTCATTTTGGGTTGGTACAGTTTCGCCTTTTAATCTGTTTTCATATCTCTCCAAAACAAAATTTAAATAGCTGGGTGCAATAAAGTTTTCGATCTTAAAGTTTTGTAATTCATCAACGGTATAACCAAGCATTTGTGCAAACACTTTATTTGAATAACGAACTTTTCCATCTTTAATAAGTATTAAGCCATCTTTAATAGTTTGGACTAAAACATTGTATTTCGAATACATAGAAAAGTTGTCACTGGAGGCTTCAATTCTCTTGTCTGTTAATCCGTCATCAAATTTTTCAGATGAGTAAGTTTGATCGGATTCTTGAATTTGGTTATTACCTTTTTCCACGTTTAACTTCATTTATAAAAATGTATTTCATATGAATTAACTATAACTGTGCCAATCGTGAACAATGCCTAATCCTTTTATTTAGTCAATTCTATCATTTTAGTTAACCTGATTGGAAATCCATGCAATATTTACAGGAAAAATTCTTTCCATTGCAATTCAGTTTGCATATATTTGCACCTGTTTTTGTAAAAAAAGAAAGAATTATGCAACAATTCAAAGATCTTAACTCCGCTCAGTTAGCTGCTGTAGAATATCTTGATGGACCACAGATGATAGTTGCCGGGGCTGGTTCTGGAAAAACTAAAGTATTGACTTATAAGATCGCATATTTACTTAAAAAAAATTTCGCTCCTGAAAGTATTCTTGCTCTTACCTTTACTAACAAAGCCTCTAATGAAATGAAGAATAGAATTAGAGAGTTGATAGGTAAGAAAGCTGACGATTTGTGGATGGGAACTTTCCATTCTGTATTTGCTAAAATACTTCGTACAGAAGCCAAGCATATTAATTACAAAAGCAATTTTTCAATCTATGATACGATTGATTCCTTGTCACTTGTATCCAATATAATGACAGACTTTGATATTGATTTGGATAAATTTACTCCCAATTCTATACGCCACAGAATTAGTTTTCTTAAGAACCATATGGTTACTCCTAAAGAATTTAAGAGTAAGCATGTAAAATCTTTTATTGATGAAAAAATTTCTGAAATTTATTTCGAATATCAAAAAAGATTAATTGAGTTTAACGCAATGGATTTTGATGATCTATTACTTAAACCGATCGAGTTATTTATCAATAAAAAAAATATACTTCAAAAATATAAATCACGGTTTGAATATCTATTAGTTGATGAATTTCAGGATACGAATAAAGCACAATATGAGCTTTTAAAATTGTTGGTACCAAGAAATGGTTTTCTTTCTGTTGTTGGTGATGATGCGCAAAGTATTTATAGTTGGCGGGGTGCAAATATTGCCAATATGCAGGATTTTGGTAAGGATTTTCCAAAGTTTAAATTATTTAAACTTGAACAAAATTATCGATCTACAAAAATGATTCTTAGAGCAGCAGATTCTGTAATTAAGAATAATAAAGATCAAGTAATAAAAACTCTTTGGACGGAAAATGAAGAGGGAGAACCTTTAGTTCTTTTAAAGTGTGCTGATGAGAAAGATGAAGCGTCACAAATTGCAAAATATATTAAGTATGAAACAGCTAAGAAAAAAATAGCATTTAAAGATTTTGCAGTACTTTATAGAACTAATTCTCAATCCCGCACTATGGAGGATTTTTTTAGAAAAGAAAAAATTCCATATACGATTATTGGAGGAGTTGAGTTTTATAAAAGGAAAGAAGTTAAAGATGTAATTGCCTATTTGCGCGTAGTTTCAAATCAGAATGATGAAGAAAGTTTATTACGAATAATGAATTTTCCTCAGCGTGGAATTGGAAGCACTACAATTACACGAATGATAGCCTTTGCCAGAAAACATAATATAACTCTCTTCCAAACAATGGGAAGAGTATTTGAAGTAATAGATATTAAAGAAAGAATTCAGAAAAACGTAAAACAGTTTAAAGCTATCCTGGATAAATATACTGGACTGAAAGATAAATTATCAGTCGATGAACTTACCAGGGCTTTAGTGGATGAGCTTGGAATCATTAAGATGTTTAAAGAAGAAGCCACTCAAGAATCACTTCAAAGAATGGAGAATATCAGTGAACTTCTTTCTTCATTTAGTGAATTTACGGCAAGTAATCAAGGCGCCAAACTTGAGCAGTATCTTGAAGAAGTATCATTAGTAAATGATGTGGACAATTATTCTGAAGAAAAAAATTGTGTAACTCTTTTAACTGTGCACAGTGCCAAAGGATTGGAATGGCCTATCGTGTTTGTCTCCGGTTGTGAGGAAGATATATTCCCGATTGCAAATAAGTTTGCTTCTGATACTTCGGTGGATGAAGAAAGAAGATTATTTTATGTTGCTTTAACTCGTGCCAAAAGAAAAGCATATATCACTCACGCCAGATCTCGTTACCGTTTTGGCGAAGTAGCATATCAAAGCCGCTCCAGATTTATTGATGAACTTGATCCTTCAACTTACAAAGAGATGAATGGAGGATTGGGAAGAAAAGCAAATCGTAAAACCAAAAAAGAAATGTATTATGAATATTTTGAAAAAGTTGACTATGAAAATTTCAATCAGGAAAACGCATTATTAAGACCAGGCAGCCGGGTAATGCATGAAAAATTTGGTCTTGGAAAAGTGGTCGATGTTATCGGTAATGGTGATATGACTAAAGCAACAGTTCATTTTGAAGGAAATAATATCAAACAATTAATGCTTAAGTTTGCAAAATTAAAAGTTCTGTAAAATATTTTATAATTAGGAGTTGAATTAAAATGTCTATCGCACCAAAAAGATTAGCAATACTTGTGGGTGGAGGTCCCGCACCGGGTATTAACAGCGTAATAGGAGCTTCTACAATTCGCGCTGCTGTTGAGGGGATTGAAGTGGTTGGAATTAAAGATGGATTTAAATGGATAATGCAGGGAGACATTACTCACGTTAGATTACTCTCTATACAAAACGTAAGCCGAATACATTTTCGTGGTGGTTCATATATCGGTATTTCAAGAGCCAATCCAACCAAGGATCCAAAACTATTAGAGAACACAGTTACTTCTTTGTTAAGATTAAATGTAGATAAATTAATTACTATCGGCGGGGACGATACAGCTTTCAGCGCTCTTAAAGTTAACGAGATGGCAGCAGGCAGAATAAAAGTTGTACATGTTCCTAAAACAATAGACAATGATCTTGATCTTCCTCACGGTATCCCAACATTTGGTTTTCAAACAGCAAGACACATTGGTGTTGAGGTTGTTAAAAATCTTATGGTTGATGCACAAACTACTTCCAGGTGGTATTTTGTAATTTCTATGGGAAGAAAAGCTGGGCATCTTGCCCTTGGAATTGGTAAAGCCACCGGTGCAACGCTTACACTTATTCCTGAAGAGTTTACCAATAAAAAAATTAAGCTCAGTCATATTGTTGATATTCTTGTGGGAGCAATTATCAAGAGAATGAGTTATGGTCATCCTGATGGTGTGGCAATAATAGCAGAAGGATTAGTTGAACATCTTGATACGTCTGATCTTGATAGACTTATTGAAGTTGAAAGAGATGCACACGATAATATCAGAATTGCTGAAATAAATTTTGGTGAGATTTTAAAAACCAGAGTGCAGGAAAGACTTAAAGAATTTGGATTGAAATCTACCGTTGTAGCTAAAAATATTGGATATGAATTAAGATGCGCAGATCCAATTCCGTATGATATGGAATATACAAGGGATCTTGGATTTTCTGCCGCTCAGTTTATTCTTGAAGGCGGTAGCGGTGCAATGGTTTCAATTCAAAACGGAAGATTTGTTCCTATGTTCTTTAAAGATATTATTGATCCAGTTACACAAAGAACTAAAGTTAGAATGGTTGATCCGGCTTCAGAAAGTTTTTATATCGCAAGAAGATATATGTTAAGATTAAACAAAGCAGATTTTGATGACCCGCACGAACTTGCGAAACTTGCTGCAACAGCAGGAGTGTCAATCGAAAAGTTTAGAGATATGTTTGCTTACCTTATTGAAAGTGATTTGTTATATCAGTTTATTAAGGAAGGAAAGTTTGCTATGGCTTCATCTGAATCCAATGCAGCTTACAGGTTGATGCCTGAATCAGATCAATCTTCTGAAATGGATAGTGATTAACTTTTCTATAAAACAATAATTATTAAAACCCGAACTTTTTATTGTTCGGGTTTTTTATTTTTTCTGCTCAATTCTAAATACTTTGTAAAAACAATAACCTGTTAAAACAAGAATAATTCCCCAAGCCATAACTAAAAAAATTATACCACTTGTTGTAAATCCCATCACATCACCTTATTATGATTGTTAATTGCCCATGCTTTTTTTACCATGAGAATAATTACTACTGCAACAGATATCATTAAGATTCTTGCACCCCAAATGTAAGGTACATTTTCAGGTTTAGCATTTTCTAAAAGTAAAGTTGGAACAGCACTTTGAATAAACCACCAAATCATAAGTATTAATAAAATTATCGGCGTAACATATTTCATTATGTAGTAAAAGAATCTTGGAATTTGAATATCGCCGCCGTTGTTCATCTCCTTCCAGGCTTTATCGGCGCCAAACACCCACATAAATAAAATGGTTTCTATAAGTGCAAAAACAACCAATCCAAAAGTGCCTGCCCAATAATCCATTTCATCTAAAAAGCCAAACTTTAAAAAGAAAATTACAAACTGAACTGCCGCCAGCACTCCGATTGCCAAAGTAGTAACGGCTTTTTTTCTATCCATTCCAAATTCATCCTCAAGAAATGCAACGACCGGTTGTCCCATAGCGACAGATGAAGTTATTCCAGCAAAGAATAAAAGTAGGAACCACATAAAACCAAAAACTTCTCCGAGTGGAAAATGGTTGCTTCCAAAAATTATAGGCATTGAAACAAATCCAAGATTAAATGCACCACCTTGAGCAATTTGTTTTGTTGCATCTAATCCAAAAAAAGCTACAGCAACTGGAATGGCAATTGATCCACCAAGAATTACTTCTGCAAATTCATTTGTAGAAGCAGTTGATAATCCTGATAGAACAATATCTTCATCAGGTTTAAGATAGCTGGCATAGGCGTGAATTGTTCCCATACCTAAAGAAAGAGTAAAAAATATTTGTCCTGCAGCCGCAAGCCAGATATTTGGATTTCCGAGAGCCGTAAAATCAGGATTCCAGATAAAAGCAAAACCATTGGCAACGTTATTTTCTGGAAAAGCAGGGTCGGGTGTACCAAGAGCAATAATTCTTATTGCAAGTATTATTGCAAAAAGAAAAAGCAGAGGCATTGCAATCTTTGCAAGTCTTTCAATTCCCTTTGAGATACCTTTATAAAGGATTGCAAAATTCAGTGCGAATGTTACGAGCATTAAAATGTAAGCAGGCCAAAGCGAAGTAAATGTTTCTGATTTTGTGATTCCTTGATAACTGGATAAAAATCCCGTCATAGTTTCGCGAGTTTCATTCGAATACATTCCAAATAAAGAAAAGACACTAAAACCAAGTGTCCAGGATTCTATGTAGGTATAGTAAATAAGAATTGTGATGGAAATAAAAAGTCCTAATGCACCAAAATATTTTGCTAATTTATTTTTCCATAAAACATCAAACATTCCAGGTGCACTTCCGTGTCTGAATTTTCCGCCGTGCCTTCCAATACCCCATTCAATCCACATAAGTGGAATGCCGAGAAGCAAGAAAAAGATAAAATATGGAATCATAAATGCACCGCCGCCATTTTCGGCTGCCTGAACAGGGAATCTTAAAAAGTTTCCTAATCCAACTGCGTTACCGGCAACAGCCAGGATCAGTCCAATTTTAGTGCCCCACTGTTCTCTTTCACCTTTTTTAGCCATCGAACCTCCTCAATATTACAGAATTGTGGAAAAACAAAAGTGAATATGAAAACTTTAATTATTAATATCAAATTTATCTGATTGTCTTTTTTGTGTTACTTGTCATTTGATTGATATTTTGCAGAAAATAACTTCATATAATTTTTAATTTTCTATTACTAATCATTAAATTTGTATCGAAAAATTTATGTAAGGAATAATATGGCAAAAAATTTTGTATCCAATAAAGATGAAACTGTAAGGATGTTTAAAAACAATTTTCTTGAATCATTATCCAGAGTTCATCCTGCAATTCCGGTATTAATATTTATACCTATAATCATTTATATGTTATATCTCTCTTTTTTTTCTTTTCAGATAAAGGTTTTTTCAATCATCGGTTTGGTAATTTTTGGTTTATTTATTTGGACTATTACGGAATATTTATTGCACCGTTTTATTTTTCACTGGGAATTAAAAAGTAAAATTGGAGCAAAAATTCATTTTATTTTTCACGGTGTTCATCACGATTATCCCGCCGATTCAAGAAGATTAGTGATGCCTCCATCTGTAAGCATTCCTTTAGCGGCGTTATTTTATTTTCTATTTAGAGTGCTAATTGGTTCAATTTCAGTTCTTCCATTTTTTGCCGGATTTTTAATCGGTTATCTTTTTTATGATATAACTCACTATGCGATTCATCATTTTAATATGCACAGTAAGTTTTGGCTCGCAATTAAAAATCATCATATGAAACATCATTATCAGGATTCGCATAAAGGATATGGTGTTAGTTCACCAATTTGGGATATGATCATCGGGACTAATTTCCCTGCAAAATCATCCAAAAATATAGAAGCCTAAAAACTACGACAGGTAACGAGAGGAAATATTTTTTTCGATATAGTTATAAGAATTATTTATTTATTCTCTTGACTCTTATTTCACTTTTATTTTTAGTTAACTGTAATCCTGCTTCAACAGATTCAATCTTTATCAGAGTTAACCAAGTGGGATTTTTACCTAAGGATTTAAAGACCGGAGTTATACTTTCTAAAAATAATCTTTATAAAAAAAACTTCACCGTCCGTGATTATATTTCACAAAATATTGTATATAAAAATTTAATTACATCACCACCAAAACATTACGGCAAATTTGATTTTTGTTATCAGATTGACTTTACAGAATTAAATCAAAACGGTAAATATTTTTTAGAGATTGACGATCAAAAATCATTTCCGTTTCTCATCAATGATTCATTATACAATTCTATTCGTGATTCATTAAGTTTTTTCTTTAAAGTTCAAAGATGTGGATCAACAAATCCAATACTTCATCAACCTTGCCATTTATCTGATGCAACAAAAGTAATCGGTTATTCAGATTCATCAGCTATTGATCTAACAGGCGGCTGGCACGATGCTGGTGATTATATAAAATTTTTAAAAACCACAGCTTATGCAACATATTTAATGATATTCAGTTATGAGTATGATAAAGATAAGTTTGGATATGATCTCGATAGAAATGGTGTTCCGGATATTCTTGAAGAAGCTAAAGTTGGATTAGATTGGTTACTTAGGTGTAATTTTGAAAAGTATAAACTTGTTTCCCAGGTACAGGATGAAAAAGATCATAAAGTTGGATTTAGATTACCTGAAAATGATAGCTTACAATTTGATCGCCCGGCTTTTGTTAGCATTGGAAAAAATACAATTGGGGTTTATTCCGCTGCTTTATCGATAGCTGCAAGAATCTGGAAAGATAAATTTTATGATTATGATTTTTCTTCCAAGTGTTTAAATGCAGCAGAAAATATTTATTCAATTAGAAATGAAGTACCAGATATTGATACAACTTATTCTAAGGTTTATTTAGAAAAAAGTTTTAAAGGAAAACTTGCTTTAGGTGCAATTGAACTTTATATCACTACCAGGAAAGATAAATATTTCTCGGATGCCGTAGATTATGCAAAAAATGCTGAATCAGATTTTTGGTGGAGCTTTGGTGATTTTAATTCTTTAGCTGACTATAAAATTGCACAATTTAAACCTGAATTTTCTGATTACATTTATAAAAATCTTATACACTCTAAAGCAAAGATGGATAGCATGATTTTTAATGAAGGGTTGGCTTACTCGTGGGGAACAACTAACTCTTTTTTAGGAATTTCACTCCAAACAATACTTTATAAAAAACTAACTGGTTCTACAGAATTTGATTCACTAAGTACATTTCAGAGAGATTATATTTTGGGAAGAAATCCATGGGGAATTTCATTCATTTATAATATCGGAAGTAAATTTCCAAAGCATCTTCACTCCCAAATTTCTTTTTTTAATAAGGGTTATCTTCCCGGAGCTTTAAGTGCGGGTCCATCGCCAACCAGTTTATTAAATAATTATAAAATAACTCGCAATAATTTTGAGTTTAATGATTTTAATTCCAAAACTGTTTGTTATTATGATGATCCCAATGATTACATCACCAATGAACCAACAATAACTGGAAATGCAACGGCACTTTTTGTTTTTGGAAGTTTGAGCAAATAGTTTCTTAGTGAATTGCTTCTCACGATTGAAAAAATTCTATTAACCTACCCATTATCAATATTTGTTACATAATAGTACAGTTAGGTTTTTTTGTCTCTAATTAGACAAAACAACCTGAGTTTTTACTCGATTTTAATCCAAAAAATGAATAAATGAGCGGTATAATTATTGGCTAAAATATTAAAATTTTAAATTAATGAAGAAAAGTATACAACTATTCCAAACAGGAATTCCGATAGTAGATAATGCCTGGGGTGGTTTCTACCAAGGAGGAACTTATCTGTTAGTCGGAGAAAGGAAATCCGGAAAGACTTTATTAAGTCTTCAGTTTGCAGTAGAAACTGCAAAGAACAAAGAAGTATGCCTTTACTTTACTAATTCCAGACCAAAAGATTTGATGATTCACGCTGCTTCGATTGATATCGATCTTGAAAATTATATCAACAATAACTCTATCATTGTTGTGCGCGTTGCAAACCCCGCTGAGATTTCAGAATTTCAAAATCGTGATGAATTTTTAAGTGGATATCTTCACGACATCATTTCATTAATTAATCAGTACAATCCAACCCGAATAATTTTTGACGAGATTACACCTTACGTGGAATTTGAAAATCTGGATCAACTTCGCGATGTTTTTGGGCAAACGATTGAAACGATTGAAGATTTAGGAATTACCAGTTTGCTAATCCTTAGGGAACCAGCCGCACCATCTTCAAAAATGATTTTTAATGTAGTTAATTCTTTTGCTACAGGAATTATTCAGCTTCATAAAAAAGAAGAAATAGATGCATCGCAAAGTGGGATTATAGATATCACTCCGAACATAGGTCATACTGAGGGAAAATTTAAAGCTAATTATCACATCGAACCGTACAAAGGTGTAACAACCGATTTTAAATTTACCAGAAAATCTACAAATGAAAACGTTATTCCTCAGCCTGCCACCGAACAAAACATTAAACCAGATAAAATTTCAACTCCGTCTTATTTAATTCCAAATCTTTATAGTATTAATGACTTTAAATTAATTGTGAACAATCAGATTGCGTTGTTCAAAACTACTCATCAACTATTCACGATTGTTTCGTTAAAAATTAATTCTGTTGTTACCACAAATTTCCCAATAACATTAAATCAGTTAAGTAATTCAGTAAGAGTATCTGCTGATAAAAAAGATAAAATCTGTACCATTGCCGATAGAATTTACGTCCTATTAACAAATTCAGATGATGTTTCGGCTCAAAATTTTATTACAAAAGTATATCAAAATATATCTAGTGGTGACCCAAGAATTATTTCAGTTCTTATGTTAAAAATCAACGAAAGATTTAATAGCGCAGATGAAATATTAAATGAATTCGATCTTGAAGCCGCTAGAACTCAATTAAATCAGAGATAAAAGTGTCCACAACAAATGAAATTATTTTTCAATCCATTAATAGTTTTTATTCTTTTCATTTCTTACTCTAATATATTCCCACAAAGTTCAAATACTCTCCAATATAAAAATGAGGCTCTTTCCTTAATGAAAGATGGTCGTTATGGAGAAGCGATAGATCTCTTAAACAAATTTGTTTCTGAAAATCCACAACGAGCAGATGGATTTAATTTAAGGGGCATCTGCTATGAGAAAAGGGGGAATTATGAAAATGCACTTTATGATTTTAGAACTGCTAAAAGACTTTCACCAAATGATAAAGAAATAACTTCCAATCTTAATCGGTCTACAAAAGATTGGTACAAATTGCTGTATAATAAAATTGAAGGGCATAAAAGAGAGATTGCAATTAATCCAGACTTTGCAAAAAATTATTTAGAGATTGGTAAATGCTATAAAAATTTAGGTGATTGGAATGAAGCTGAAGTCTGGTATGATTTATATTTAGAAAAAGAAGAAGCCGCTGCCGATGAAATATTACGCTATGCAGAAATTCTCGCAAAGAATAACCGTATCGCAAAAGGGGAACCAATATTAAAAAAATATACAGAGATGTATCCGACTGATCATAGATTATGGTCTAGATATGGATACTTTGTTTTGTGGTTAGGTAAAAACAAATTAGCAATTCAATCATTTACAACCGCCTTAGAAATCAGACCTTACTTTAAAGAAGCATTGGATGGATTAGATCTTGCTAAAGGTAAAGGATATATCTATTCAATCAATGATACCACAACAAGATTTAATTATGGGATAAATCCTGCACCAAAAGAATATATTATTGATAAATATATTAGAATAATTAAAAAAAATCCCGCTGATGATAATACTCGCTTTAAACTAATTGAAGAATTAATAAAGATTAAGCGGTATGAAGAAGGTTATCAGCAGTTAATCTATCTATCAGCAAAATTTTCTAAAGAAAAAAGATATTGTGATTTGTTAGAAAGGTTAACGACACTAAGAACTTCATACTACACCGATCGGATAAGATATTTTGCGGATTTGCTTATTAAAAATCCTAAGGATAAAAATGCTTTACTTGAGTTGGGGAAATTTTATTCGTATCAAGGAGAGTATGATTTAGCAACTAAATATTATAGAAATTATCTTGCAAGCAATCCTAATGATGGAGAAGTTAGATTTAAATTAGCTCAAATATTAGTCTGGCAGAATAATTTATGTGATGCAAAAAAGGAGGTTGATGAACTTTTAATAAGTTTTCCTGAAAATATTGATTATCAATTGCTGGCAGCTAAAATTAATTTATGGTTGAATCAAGATCTAGGTGAATCAGAAAAATTTTTGGAGAATGTAATATCAAAACAACCAAATAGTAATGAAGCACTATTAGAACTTGCTAAATTAAAAATGCAGATTGGAAAAATCGAAGAAGCAGAAGCACTCATTTCTAAGTTAGAATTAGCTGACAAAAATTTACCAGAAATTCCACAGCTTAAAAACAGTTTAGAATTAGCTCGAGCACAAAAAGAAGAGAAAGAGTTATATCAAATACTCGAGGCTGCAAGAAAAAATATTTTAGATGAAGATTATGACGAAGCTCTTAAAACATTTAATAAATATTTTTCTGCTGGTGGAAAAGATCCTGGCGCTTACAAGGAAATGGCTGATGTTTATTTAAAGCAATCCGATTTTAATAATGCCATAAAAATTTATAATATGCTTTTGTCTTCTCAATACGATTATGAGATTGATAAACAAAGGGCAAAAGTTATTTTGTGGAATGGTGATTCTCTTTTTGCGGTAAAAGAATTAAAAAGATTAGTTCAAAAAAATCCTGATGATATTGAAGCAAAAATTCTACTCGGGGATTCGTATTTAAAAGCCGGACAAACCCAAAATGCAAAACGAATATATGAAGAGCTATTATCTAAATCTCCAAATTCGCACATAATAAAACTTAGATTAGGTTGGTTAGGTGGGAGTGATAAATTTTCTATTGAAAGTTTCCCCAGATATCTACAATTAATTCCACAAGGATTTTATTTTACTGATAACACTAATTTTAAATTAAATAATTTCGGAATCGGTCTGGATATAGGTATCACAAACGCGATCGCAATTGGAATATCAGGATCACATGGTGATCTTTATTCTTCAATTGAGAATTTACGATTCAATCAATTCAAAGGGACAGTGTATGCAAAGCTAAGTGAATTTATCAACGGATCATTCTCTTTTGGGCAGACGTATTTCGTAAACAATAAACAAGAAAGTTTATTTGACGTAAATCTTTCTTTACACAAGAAAAATACTTATGCAATTTCTGCATTTTTAAACTATTCTGATGCGGTATTTATTCTTTATTCTCCTTATTTAATTTCCAAAGGATTAAATGCATACTATTATGGATTGAATGCCGACTACAAGTTCAAAAACAATTTTATCTTATCAGGCAAATATGCAATGTTAAATATTTCCGATAACAACCAGGGAAATCAATTTCAAGCCCGACTTGGGAAAATATTTGAGGATGATATTACTGCAGGTTATGAATATTATTATTACTCGCTAAATAATTTAACAGCACTTTACTGGAGTCCAAAAAAATTTGAATCCCATTCTCTCTGGATTGATTGGAATTTATTTAATGACGAAACTATTTCTTTTGGTTTAGGCGGTAAGGTGGGATTGATTCCTCAAAATAATTATATTCTTTCTGAATTTTATGCATCAATTAAATATCATTTAGATAATTCAATTTCTTTTAATGCAAAAGTAACAACCGGCAGTTCTTCCCGTTCTAATATAGGTTATCGATCGACTTCTTTGCAGGCCAGTCTATTCTGGAATCTTTAATAATTTTTAAGTTTTTGTAATAAATAGTATTTTGTTTAAGAATGATACAAAAATTGATAAAATCCAATATTGGTGCAAGTAAATCATTATGAATTGTTGAAATTCTATTGAAATTTTAAGATAAGTGGTACTATAATTGATTTAGCAAAGCAAATCATTATCCAGTTAAATGAAACTTAACCAGCTAGTCGATAGGACTAATGTAACTATTTCAAATCAGGAGGATGAAAAAAAAGGCGAAAATCTAGAGCAAAAATATTTAAGAAGAATACTTGTAAGCGGAATTATCTCCTTATTGTTAATTCTGATTATTGCATATACTCTACCTTATACTGTGCTATCTTTAAGTGCACTGCTTGAATATTCGACGATCGTTGCTTTGGTTATTTTCCTTTTCATTCTTCTTATCAGATATTTTACCATTTTGGTTATGGCATACCTTTATATAAACGAATATACATTTTTGAAAGATAATATTTTTTCGCCCTTTGTTTCTATTATTGTTCCCGTGTTCAATGAAGGAAAAATAATAAAGCAATCCATACTTTCTTTGCTAAATCTTGATTATAATAATTATGAAATCGTAATTGTTAATGATGGATCATCGGATGATACAAAACAAATTGCAGAATCACTGGTCGGATTTCAGCAGGGTAAATATAATCAGATAAAAATTTCATTAATAAATCAAACAAATATGGGCAAAGCCCGAGCATTAAATGCAGGTATTTATTATTCAAAAGCCGATTTTGTTCTTTGCATGGATGGTGATTCACAATTAGCTCCTGAATCCCTCAGTGCTGCAATTAGACATTTTAAAAATCCTAAAATTGGTGCAGTTGCCGGTAATGTTAAAGTACTGAATAGAAAGAAATTCTTTACTGATCTTCAGGCACTCGAATATATTGAAGGATTAAATATGGCTCGCAGTGCTCAAAGTTATTTGAAGCTTGTAAATATCATCCCAGGCCCAATTGGACTTTTCAGGAGAAAGGCAATTGAGCAAGCGGGATTCTATTCAAGTGATACTTATGCCGAAGATGCTGATCTTACTCTGAAACTATTAGCTAAAGGTTGGAAGATTTATTACGAACCAAAGTCCATTTCTTACACTGAGGCTCCAGTTACCCTGCAACAATTGTTAAAGCAAAGATATAGATGGACGCGAGGTATTCTTCAATCATTAAGAAAACATAAAAAATTATTATTTAATCCAACTATTAATTTTGGTCATACCTTTATTCTTTGGGCTATGTCCTATGAAGCTTTGATATGGCCAACCATGAATATTGCTGCAAATGCGTTCTTTATTTTTGCTGCTTTATTCTTTGGCTTTTCTCAATTATTATTTTTCTGGTGGGCTGGTTTAGCTATTTTAGATCTGGTTACAGCACTTTACTGCATTGCTGTTGAAAAAGAAGAGTTTAGATTAATCTGGTATGCCATAATTTATAGAATGTTTTTCATTCTTATTATTGATATTTGTAAAACTATGTCAACTATCGAAGAATTTTTGGGAATTAGGATGACGTGGGGTAAATTAGAAAGAGAAAATTCAAAGGATTCAAAAAAACTTGTGATTAAAACAGACTAGGTATAATACATGGAACTTATCCCGATATTATCTACTATTATTCTCGTTGCGACAATATGTACTTTCATATTGGCTATCGGGGCGTATATTCTCTACAAAGCAAGGGAAGGCAGGCAGCAACTTGTATATCAAACCAAACCCAACAGTGTAAAGGCAGAAGTTGTATCACCAGTTGAGAATCCATTAAATCAGTATGAAAGATCTGAGGAGCATAAACAGGGTAGGCGCGTTGAACCTGGAATTTCCCGCGAAATAAACGTACAAGAAAGAAGACCATCTCAATCAAGATATACACCTGAACCACGTGGTTATAAATACAGCAATGAAAAAATTTCAAAGGAAAAATCCAAAGTTGAGCAGCGGTTAAGCGATGAAAATAAATTCCTGAAATACACTTCTGATGGATATGTATCTCCTAAAGAAGATCGAAATTCAGGGGCAGTAAAGTGGCGGTAAATCAAAAAATTTTTGGTTTAAGAATAAATCAAATCTTTATTATTCTTTCCGGCTTTGTAATTATTATCTCAGCCATTCTTATTTATTATTTTATTTTGCGCGGTGTATATGGCAGATTTGATACTTCAGAATTAATTCCTAATTCCAATATCGTTGAAGATTTCCTGTTTGGTAAAAAACCAGAAGTGGGAATTTTGTATTCAAAGTATACTGAAAATACTTTACCTGCAGGCAGTACTTGGCTGAATGATAATATCTCAACCTGGAAAAAATTTTTGGGAAATCTTAATCTTAAGTTTGAAATAATTTCAGATCAGACAATAGAAAATGGGGATCATTTTAAATATAAGTTATTGATATTACTTGGCACTAAATCAATTAGTGAAAAAGAATCCATGCAGATAAAAAAATATTTGGAAAAGGGAGGAAGTATTTTTGCTACAGGCAGCATTGGTACTTTTTCGGATGATGGTAAATGGAAAGGCTGGGAATTTTTTAATCAGGTTTTTGGCATGCAATTTTCTCACGAACTAAAACCAATTGAGTATTCAAAAATTCATACCATTTGCGGAAGCTTACCAATTACTGCTAATATCCCTACCGGCTTCCCATTAAAAATTGCAACATGGGATAGACCAATTGCTGCAGAAGTGCTTGATCCTAGAACTACTCAAGTTAGCTTTTGGTATAATTACAGAATGGATGATGGGTTGGTTAGAGAGGAAATTAAAAAGTCCGCGGGAATTGCTTTTGGAACATTTGGAATTGGAAGATTTATGTGGATGGGATTTGAATTAAATTCCATCATCGGTGTGCAGGAAGATTATGTTTATTTCGAAAGACTTTTTAACAACTCTATTAAATGGTTAACATATTCACCGATTGCTTATGTACGTGATTGGCCTACTGGTTATGAAGCTGCAGCAGTTATTGCTCCTGTAATATCCAATGATGCTGAAAATATTAAAAACATTCTCCCCATTTTTAAAGAGGAAGAAATTACTCCTACCTTTTTTGTTGATCCCGCATTAGTTGAATCGAATAGACAATTAATAAAACAAATTTCTTTATACGGAGAAATTGCTGCTCTTGTTGACATTGGATATTTATCTTCAATTAATGATAAATTTAATAAATTAAATTCTTATGAAGATCAACTAAAAAAAATTACCTCTGCAAGGGAAATGTTGGAAAAGATTTCCTCAACTAAAGTATCAGGTTTACTTCCGTACTTCGGTTTGTTTGATCAGAATACAATTAACGCTGTAATAAATTCGGGTTTTAAGTATGTCCTAACGGATTCCCTTACTGATAGGTCAGTTCCCAAAACAATTATTCGTGGTGAAAAAAGAATAGTAACGATGACGAAAACTGCTCGGGATGATTACGAAGTTATAAGAGATTTTGGTTTAACATTACCGGAGTTCCAATTCTACACTTATCAGGAAGATTTGGATAGAGTTTTATTTGAAGGCGGAATGTACATTTATAAAATTCATACTGAATATCAATGTAGAAGTGATTACGCCGGAGTTGTTATGGATGTTATTAAAGATCTTAAGAAAAAAAAGTTTTGGATAACAACTGCTTCCGAAATACAAAAATGGTACGAAAAGCGTGACTACATTGAAATTAAAGCGGATAGAAGAGGGAAGACTCGTGTTGCATTAAAAATTTCAAATCCCGGCGTTGATGTAATAAATAATTTAGTTGTTGATCTTGATTTGAATGATCATGCAAATAATATAACTCTTGGTTCTGAGATTATTGGAACGAAACCGGCAAACATTAAACATAGCTCGGGATCGCAAATGGTTTACCTTTATATAGATGATTTAAAACCCGGAGAGTCTCGTGTTTATTATCTTGATTATGATAGAGCGAAATTATGAGTCTAATTTTTAACAAAATATTTATTTTATCTCTGGTTTTTATTTTTACAATTATTAATTCTGAATTAATTTTTTCTCAATCAAGAATAGCAGTCCTTTATTCAGGATATTCAGAAAAATATTCAGATATCAATTCATCCAAAATAATTGATGAGATTACCTTGTGGGAATTATTTCTAATGCAAAAGAAAATTTCCTATGAAGTGATTTATGATCGAGATCTTGAATCGGGTATATCGGATGATTTCGATATTTTGATTCTACCTGCAGTAAATTCTATCAGTACGGAGGAAGTGAAATCTCTGCAGCAATTTTTAAATTATGGTAAATCAATATTAAGTGTTGGTTCCAAGCTTTGTCTTGATTCAGATGGTAATTTTTTAGGGTACCAAAATTTTGAAACTCTTTTTGATATAAAGATTGATGAGTCTGATTATAAAAGACTTAGTCTATTTCAAACGATAGATTTTAATCCCATCTTTAATAATGATGAAAATGCTGATGGTACTATTCAAATATCTTCAAAATATTCACCCTTAATTACAACGATCAATCCGAAAAATAATTTTGCTCTTGGAAGGATAATATCCGATGATTATTCTGGTAATCAAACTTCATTAGCGGGTGGATCAAAAAGTTCGGGAAAATTTATTTGGGCTGGATTTAATTTCGAAGATTTAGTTGGTGGGAAAAACGATACAGATGAATTTGAAAATCTGATCATCAATTCCATAAACTGGTTGGACAAAAAACCTAATGTTTGGCTTAGCAATTTTCCAGAAGACAAAAATTCTTGTTCCATCGATTTGGCTAGAAATAGTTACTCTTTTGCTCCTGAATTAATAGATAAACTTCATCAGGAAGGATTTAAACCACATCTTATTTTTTCTAGTGATCAAAAAATTAATGACACATTATGGCAAAAGTTCAGCGAAGACGAGTTAATTCTTGATCTATCAAATTATACGAACGCAGATCAAGATGTAGAACAAAAATTGATTGATGCCGTTACAAGTATTAATAATGGAAGAGGCGTTAATATCAAATCCATAATTATTTCTCAATCATTAATCAAGAGTGCTGCAATTAAATCTTTAAACGAATTAGGTGTGGAAATATTTTTATATCCAAGTAATTCTTCTGGTTTTCCTTTTTCAATGGACAAAAATTATTTATTAATCCCTTATTCAGAAAACGACGAAGACAGATATAATAATGTTGGTATAAAATTTTTGACTTATAATTCAGAAAAAAATTGTGATGTTAATCCCGATGATGATTTTCTAATTAAGGTTGCACAAAATAAAACATCTGGAAACCAAATCATGACTCTGCTATCATTAAAGAATTGGTTGAACACTAAAGCGAATATTTTTGTGAACATTAATTCTAATTCACAAAATTCCGCAACCATTATCGTTAATAATAATAATCCGCAAGAAGTTGAGAATATTGATCTAATCTTTAATTGGCCATACAAATTCAATAGAGACTTGGTATCTATAACTTCTGGTGATGAGTTTATCAATTATTCTTTTGATGATAAAATGAGTTTGATAAATTTATCAATAGACAAAATTGGTGCACGGCAAACTAAACGAATTGATCTGGTTTTTAGTGAAAATTAAATTGTAATAAAAGATTACTGTAATAAATCTATGAATAGGTACGACATTAAAAGTAATAAAATATTCAAATTTTGTATAAGTTTTCTGTTTTTAATATTTATCCAGTCTTGTGCGGATCTATCTTTGAGTCCTGATCAAAATGGTGACCAACAAAATGCTAATCTGAAAATAAATATATCATCTCCGTTAAGTAATACTGAATTTTCTGAAGGTTTGAATGAAATTGTTTATTCAGTTGCTCAGCCATATTCAATGAAATTTATTGAATTATATATCAATGGAGAATTTAAAAGAAATTATCCACCTAATCAGGATGGAACAGCACCGCAAATATTTTTTAATTTTGATTCCACTTATATTGGAAAAACCATCAACTTATATCTAATCTATTATGACAAAAATAACACATCTCAAAAAAGTAATACAATAAATAATCTTAGGATTACGATAGATAACCGTCTTCCATTTAAACCATACAATCTAACTTTGATAAATTTTAATGATGGTTCGTGCAATATCAGTTGGAAGGATTCATCGCGTTACGTTGAAACTTATCAGATATGGAAGAAATCAGGAACAAGCGGTGAGTATTTGTTATTGCAGGAAGTTTCCGGAAATTCAAATAATATTAATGATTATGGACTTGTGAACGGTACCATTTATTTTTATAAAGTAAGAGGGAAAAAAAATAGTGGATTTTCTCCTTTTAGTTCTGAAATTAATTCGGCTGGATTAATTACGTCGGGTAATTTAATTCCTCCATCAAATCTATCTGCAACTCTCTCGGGAGTTTCAACAGTAGAACTAAAGTGGAAAGACAATAGTGATAATGAAAATTACTTTGAGGTTGAAAGAAGTATTGATAATCTAAAATTTTTTAGCATTGCTGTGTTGGTTAGAAACACTATTAGTTACCAAGATAATAGCAATGGTTTGTTAATTGGAAGTACTTACTTTTATAGAATCAAATCTTATAGCAATTCAGATTCCGCATTTAGTAATACTGTTTCAATAAAGTTTTTATCAACTGTACTTTTACCTCCTGCCAATTTAACTGCTAATTATAATAAGACTATCGGAGTCATAGAATTAAATTGGAATAAATCAGACAACAGTACTGTATATTTCGATATCGAAAAAAAAATTGATTCAAATAATTATGTATTTGTACGAAGGATTAATGCATCAAATACTATTTTCTTAGACTTTGATGCTTCACCAAATCACAATTATAAATATAGAATAAGAGGATACGATTTGAACAGATATTCTGATTATTCAAACGAAGTGGCAGTTTCAACTTTCTAAAAATATTTTTAAGAACGATGGAATCGAAAATTAAAGAATGGGTTGAAATTTACGCTAAAATTACTGAAGTAATTAGTGATCCTATAATTATGTTAGATTCCTCATTTGAGATACTAAATGCTAACCAAAATGCGTCAGCAATTTTTTATATTGATGAATTTACACTTAATCTTGATCAGGTATTTGATGATGGTACTTCAAGAAATTTTACTGATGCAATTGGTCAGGTACTTTTTACAAATCTAACAAAAATCGTTAAAGATTTTCTGATCATAACAAAAACTGGCGAAAGTTTCCAATTCGATTTAAATATTAATCCAATAGAGATAAATGGTGAGAAATATTTTGTACTTATTTTCAATAGAAGTAGGTCAGACTCTACCGAAAATTCCATTGATAAAATTCAATTGAGATTAGGAAAATATTTTAATTCGGAAGTGATTGAGAAATTCAAATCACTAGTTTCGGAAATTGAAAAAATAATTCCATTCACAGTTATTGGATTAAAACAACTTCATATAATAATTGATGAATATAATTACCCAATTTGGATTAAAGATTTGCAAGCCAGATTCATATCCATTAATTCATCATATTCTGAGTTACTCGGAATTGAAAATGCTTTTGCACCAGGTAAAAAGCAAGAATCTTTTTTACCTGTGCACCTTGTACCTATTTACCGCTCACTTGATGAGTACATTTTTAATACTACAAACCCGGTTATTTTGGAAGGATTTGCTAAAAAAGTTGGCTTATCAGAGGTATTTAATAATACAGTTCAAATTCCGCTTTTGGATAAACGTAATAAATTATATGCGGTAATTGGTCTAATTAATGATAATAAAATTGAGCAAAATGGCGGGGCTTCGGTTCTTGATTTTTCCAATATGCTTGTTGACCGATTGCCCAAAGCAGCGGCACTTTTAAATTCATATGGAAAAATTGAGCAAGCTAATATAAAATTTTGTAAATTTTTAAATAAAGATTCTGAAAATATTATTAATAAAAATTTTGTTGATCTTTTTCCTTATCTTATTTCAGAAAATATAAAATCATTTATAAAAAATGATTTAGAAAGCGATGAGATATTTATAGGAACAAATTTAGATCCTGTTGATTATTCTTCACGCTACGCAACGATTTCTTTATTAAAAATATTATCTAAGGATAATGCAAATCAAAATACTATTATAATAATTGATGATTCAGAAAAAATAATTCATGAAGAAGAAGAACTTCAAAATATTATTAAGAACAGAGGTAAAATGTTCGAGGTTTTAATACAAAATAATCCGGATCCTATATTCATTTATGATAAAGAAAATTTAAAATTTCTTGAAGTAAATGAAGCAGCTATTAAATTTTACGGTTTCAGTAAAGAAGAATTTCTTCAAATGGATTTGACCGATCTTTATGCGCCCGAAGATATTCAGACTTTATTAGATTCTTTTGGGGATGAAAGTTCCGAAGGAAAATTCTCTAAACCATTCAGGCATAGAAAAAAAGATGGATCAACTGCAGTGGTTGAAATAAGTAAAACTTCTTTCCGCTTTAATGATAAAGAAGCACATTTTAACATCGTGAAAGATATTACAGCGAACATTGAAAAGGACAAGCAAAATCAAATGCTTAAAGTCATTTTTAATGCAACAGACTCTTTAGTACTTAATACTGATGCATCTGGATTTATTACATTTATTAATTATCCAGTCATTGAAAAATTAGGATATACAAGTGATGAATTACTAAAATCGTCATTTGCAAGTTTGGTTATTGATGATGATAGAGCAATAGTAAATACAAGTATTTTCCAAACTCAAATAAAAGATGAAGTTAGTCTAGATACAAAAATCAAAAAACACGATGGAGAATTTCTAGATGTTCAAATTACTGCCTCACCTATTTTAGACTTTAATAATGAAATAGAATCATTTACACTTATTGCAAAGCCGGCTAAGTATGTTATTAAACAAGAAACTCCAAAAGAAATTATTAGAGAAGTAATAAAGGAAGTGATTGTTGAAAAACCTTCCGATTCATCTTTGAAAACAAATATTCCGGATGCAAATTTTTTAAGCGGAATGTTTCATGAAATATTAACGCCAATAAATGTTATTATCGGATTTTCACAAGATTTAATTAGCAATTTAGAAAATCCAACCACCGAACAACACGAAACAGCAGAGATCATTAATCAAAATCGTATTAAGATGATGGATACGATGAATGCTGTTGTTGAATACTCAGAAATTTTACAAAATAAATCGGTAATTAATATTGAGGATATCACAATTACTGATATTGTTGACACGTTAGATAAAAAAATTAAGGATATTACCGGTATTAACGATATAGAATTTGGATTCGGTAAAATATCTTCTTCATTAAGATTCAATTCTGATAAACAAAAACTTGAGAACTTTATTTTTTCACTAATCAAAGTAATTTCAAGAATAAGTAAAGATAAAAAAGTTTACTTTTCAGCATACTCTATAGATTCAGATAATTTTTTAATTGGATTAAGCGATCAATATGGAAGCTCGTCTGAATCTGTTTCTAACGTTTTTGATATGGTGTTTAATCAGGAAAGAGATCCAAAAGATTTTGGCTTACCAAAATTAACTACCTACCTCGCTAAATTGCTACTCTCACTTCTTGGTGGAAAATACAGCAAATCAATCATTGGTTCACTTCGTCAGGAATCCGGATTTGTATTCCCTCAAATTCTTGCAGCCAAAGGTGATAAGTATGTTGAGGAACAAAAAATTGAATCAATTAATTATGATTTTTCCAAAGATGAAAAATTTGAGAAAACTCCTCATGAATTGATTATAGATTCACCCGTTATTGAGAAAATTTCAGAAACTCAAAATCTACAAGAACCACAGGTTGAAGAATTTAAGGAAGAAAATTCTTCTCCTGAAGGAGAAGGAGATATTTTTAAACCTGTTACTCCAATTGCCGAAGAACTTCTTTCAAAAATTAATGAAGAACCACCCGCTCCAGAAATGGTGGAGGAATCTACCCAGTCTGAATCAAAAGATTTAGCTGAAGAAATTACTATTCCTAAGGCTGAAGAAATGCCCGAAGTAAGTGATGTCCAGAATATTCCCTTTGAAACCGAGACACCCTACGTACCTCCTTTACCACAATTGAATCTTGCTAATCTCAGTTGCCTTTATATAGAAGATCAAGTAGATTCGCAGATATTATTCAAAGTGCAAATGAAAGGCTTAAATGATGTTAAGTTTGCTGTAAGTTTTGAGGAATCTCAGCCACTGTTGTTAAATAGTCAGTTTGATTTTATTGTTATGGATATAAACTTGCAAGGAGAATACAACGGTTTGGATGCTTTAAAAATTATCAAAACAATACCCGCGCTTCACAATATTCCAATAATTGCAGTTACTGCGTATGTTCTTCCCGGCGATAAAGAAAAATTTATAGCTGCTGGATTTGATGATTTTATTTCGAAGCCCATTTTCAGAGATAAAATGATGGAGTCCTTGGAAAGAATATTTCTTTCAAAGTATTAAAAATTTCATTTCCTTTCACGATCCTCTTAATCTTAAAAAAGTTAAGAGGATTTTTTTATTCCTGCCTTGACATTTTACCCTTATCAAATTAAATTAACATACAAATGTATGGTATTTATTTTTAATAGGAACCGCTATGCAAAAAGAATTAACAGAAATCCAAAAAAGCATTCTAAATTTTCTGATAGATCAAATAAAAGGGAAGGGAATTCCTCCCACGCTTGCTGATGTTGCAAAACATTTTGGTTATAAAAACCGTGCAACAGTTCAGCAGCACTTTAAAGCGATTGAAAAAAAAGGTTATATCAAAAAAAGCCCAAAGCTTTCTCGCGGAATTGAACTAACACTTGAAGAAAAATTTTTTGTTCCGCGTCCTGTACTTGGCGAAGTAGCTGCCGGCAATCCGCTAACAATTTATCCTGATGCAATTGATACAGTTGAACTCCCAACAATTGCACGAATGCCAAAAGATTCTTTTCTGCTTCGTGTAAAAGGAGATAGCTTAAAGGATGCTTACATTTTTAGCGGTGATATTGTAATTGTAAACCCAAACCTTGAACCGAAGAACGGACAAATTGTAGTTGCAATTCTTGATGATGCCGCAGTTGTAAAACGTTTTTATAAAAAAAGGAATGGGATCGAACTTGTTTCAGAAAATCCGGAATACAAACCAATATTGATTGATAAAAAGTATCCTTCATTTAAAGTTGTGGGAATTGTTGTTGGCGTTTACAGAAGTATGGGCAAAAAAGCAGGATAGAAAAAATGCTTTCTAATATTTCTTCTGAAAATATTTCTTCAACAGGACTAGATTTTTTGGATAAGTACAGCATTGATGCTCTTCCAATCCGTATGTACAAAAATATTCCAAGAAAAAATGATGAAATACCTTTTGATATTTATGATTATCAGTTTTTGTTTAATGATGAAGAAACAATTAGGATTATAAGAAACGGATTAACTATCGGATGTTTTTATATCGAATCACCCGGAATGCGTTCGCTGCTAAAAAAACTTGATGTTACAACCTTTGAAATGCTTACAGCCGCAAGCTCAATTATTCGTCCCGGCGTTGCAGAAAGCGGAATGATGCAGGAATTTATTGCACGTCATAAAGATCCTTCCAGAAGAAAATATCTTCTGCCAGAAATGAAAAAAGTTTTGGGAGAAACATACGGAGTTATGGTTTATCAGGAAGATGTAATAAAAGTAGCTCATCACATTGCCGGCTTAACACTTGATGAAGCTGATGTTTTAAGAAGAGCAATGAGCGGTAAAATGCGCTCGCATCAGGCAATGCAATTAATTGTAAACAGATTTTTTGAATCGTGTGATAAAAAAAATATTCCTCGCAAAGTATCAAATGAACTATGGCGGCAGATAGAATCTTTTGCTGGATATTCTTTTTGCAAAGCACACAGTGCAAGTTTTGCTTTGCTTTCATTTCAGGTAGCTTATTTAAAGGCGCACTTTCCGGCTGAGTTTATGGCGAATGTACTTAATAACCGCGGCGGATTTTATTCAAGTGCTGTTTATATACAGGAAGCTAAACGTCTTGGAATAAAAATTCTTCTTCCCTGCATAAATGAAAGCGAGAATGATTATAAAGGAAAAGCTAAGCAAATTCGCATTGGCTTTATGGCGATAAAAAATCTTTCTCATACATCTATAAAAACAATACTTGAACAAAGAAAAAAGTACGGCAAGTATGTTTCTCTTGCCGATTTTATTGTAAGAGCCAAAATAGGAATAAAAGAAATTCAGCTTCTAATAAAGTGCGGCGCAATGGATTGTTTTAACGAAACGCGCCACACCCTTCTAAGATTGGCTGATATTTATTTAAATAAATTTAAAATGCTGGAAGAAGGTTATAACGATTTTTTTATTAATGAATCTTTTGTGCTTGAGAATGCGGTAAAAACAAAAAATGATTTTTCGATGGAAGAAAAATGTATAGCCGAATATGAATCATTTGATTATATGGTTACAAATCATCCACTTGAGTTTTTTACGGAATGGAATGAAAAATTATCCTTAATTCCATCCAACCAAATAAAAAATTACAAAGGTAAAAAAATTAAAATGATCGGCTGGTATATGTCATCAAAAAGGATAAGAACAAAAAAGGGCGATATTATGAAATTCTTATCTCTTGAAGATTTATCCGGTACTTACGAAGCTGTAATATTTCCTAAGGTTTATTCCGTAGTTGCTGAAAAAACTCTTTCTATGGGTCCATACTTAATTGAAGGAAGAATTGATGCTGAAAATTTTAACAACATAATAGTTGAGAGCCTGGAAATACTTTCGCACACAAAAGTAAAAATAGAATCGCATAATGACAGTGCAGAAAAATATTATATGCCCGATGATGAGGGCTTAAACGAAAATGATATTTATTATTCTACTTCGCTGGATGTAGAACAACTTAAAACCGCTTATGCAGGATAACTATGTTCGCATTGCACGTACATTCAAATTATTCTTTGCTTGAAGGCGTTATAACGATTGATGAAATAATTGATAAAGCATTGCTCTATCAGCTTGATGCCGCTGCTCTTACGGATACAAACGCAATGTACGGACTTGTTTCGTTCTATAAAAAAGCGAAAGAAAAAAATATCAAACCAATTTTGGGCGCATATATTGATGAGCCCGGCAATAAAGATATATATGCCGTGTTTCTTGCAAAAAATTTTAATGGGTACTCAGATATCTGCAGAATAATTACAGCAAGAAAGCTTAAAGATGATTTATCTGAAGGAAGATTTTCATTATTTAAACTTTTACAAACTGAATTCGCTAATCTCTTTATCCTAATTTCTTCTCTGGAATTAATTCTAAAAGTTCCTGCATATAAAAATATTTATGCGGAATTAATTATAACTAATGCTAATAAACTAAAAGCAAGGAAATTATTTCAAGCAGCTAAACAAAGAAACCTTAAATATGTAATTTCTAATCCCGTTTACTTTTCCGAACCGCAGGACTATCAACTTTACAAAGTTGTTACTGCAATAAAAAACAGAAATACATTTAAGAATCTTAGAGAAGATGAACTTTTAGATAAAGAATTCTACTTTAAGCCGCCGCATCTTTTTGATGAGCTAAAAAATAAATTACCCGAAGCATTTTCTAATGCACAATTTATTGTCAGTCAATGTAATGTTGATCTTGATCTGGGTAAACATAAAGTGCCACACTTTCCTTCTGATCATAAATATTCATCTTTTACCCTGCTTTGGCAGCACACACACGAAGGGCTTACAAAAAGATATGGTAGTATTGCAAAAGATATTGAAAGCCGATTGAAAGAAGAACTGCAGGTTATAGATGAGCTTAATCTTTCTGATTATTTTTTGATTGTTCATGATATTTTTCTCGAAGCAAAGAGAAGGGGAATGATGACGCTTACAAGAGGTTCGGCTGCTAATAGTTTAGTTTGCTATTGCTTAGGTTTAACGGAAGTTGATCCGGTTAGATATGATTTTTACTTTACAAGATTTTTGAATCGGAGCCGCTCATCTCTACCCGATATTGATATTGATTTTAGCTGGAAGGAAAGAGATGAGATTGTACAATATGTTTTCAAAAAATATGGATACGATAAAGTTGCATTCATTTCTACTCATGTTACGATGAAAGCACGCTCGGCATTTAGAGAAACCGCAAAAGTATTTGGATTTTCAGAAAATGAAATTTCTACGATCAGTAAATACATTCCCTGGACAGATGCAAAAAATTTACCCGAAATATCAAAACGTTTTCCTGAATCAAAATCTCTTAATTTTAATATCGAACCATGGAAAAGCATAATTAACATTGCGACAAAACTTGCAAACTTCCCAAGACATTTAAGTATTCACCCGGGCGGAATAGTAATTTCTCCTTTGCCAATAACAAACTATACCGCACTTGAGTATGCTGCAAATAAAGGCGTTGGTTTGATAATTACTCAACCGGATATGTACGGAGTAGAAGACCTTGGTCTTGTAAAAATAGATTTGCTTAGTCAAAGATCATTAGGAGTGTTAAGAGATACAATTCAGCAGATAAGAGAGAATGAATATTCAATCTCAATATAGTAAATACAGATAGTTAACATTTTTGATAACTTATTATACTTAACATAGAATTTTGGTTAATGGATTATGGCAACTAAATTTAACATCGGCACGGCTGGCTGGTCTTACAAAGATTGGGTGCCAAACTTCTATCCTAAAAATCAAACAGGTGGATTTGACTGGCTTCGATTTCATTCACACTACTTTAATTGTGTTGAAGTTAACTCGACTTACTACACTTATATCAGTCCTAAAATTGTTGATGGCTGGATAAAAAAAGTTGAAGACTCTAATAATTTTATCTTTCATATTAAACTCCACCAGGATTTTACACACAAAAGAAAATTCGATGAACAAAATATTAAAGCTGTTCGTTATAACCTTGACTTGCTTAAAAAATCAGAGCGGCTTGGCGGATTGTTAATCCAATTTCCTTATTCTTATTCATTTGATGGAAGTTCTGTTCAATATATTCAAAAACTCAGAGATATTTTTTCTAATGAAGATTGTTTCGTAGAAGTTCGTCATTCATCTTGGAATAATAATCGTGCGTATGAATTCTTTAAAGAAAATGATTTAACTTTTTGTACGATTGATCAACCGCAAATTGGGCAGGCGATTGAGTTTGAACCAATTATTACAAACAATAAAGCATACATTAGGTTTCACGGAAGAAATGTTGAAGCCTGGAAAAAATCTCTGAGTGATTTTGGGAAAGAGCAGACTTATGAAGAGCAAAGTTCCCGCTACCATTATCTTTATTCACCCTCGGAGTTAATCGAGATTGCTCAAAAGATTAAATCAATTGAACATAAAGTGAAAGAAATAAATATCATAATGAACAATCATCCGCAAGGCGATGCTGTGGCTAATGCTTTTGAGTTGATTCATCTACTTGAAGAAAAAACCAAAGTTGAAATGCCAACGACGATTGTTAAAGCATATCCAAGATTAGAAGAAATCTCAATTAATTAAAAATATAAATTAAAAAGAATCCCCTCCTCAATGAGGAGGGGTGTCCCGATTAATCGGGACGGGGTGGTGGTATTATGAATATGAAACACAACAACAAAAAAATATTCAACAAAAAAGAATTAATGCCCAAACGAAAAGAACTAAGAAACAACTCCACTTATGCAGAAGTATTTTTCTGGCAGCAAGTTAAAGGCAGGCAGCTCGAAGGAAGAAAGTTTAGAAGGCAAACAAGTATTGGTAACTACATTGTTGATTTCTACTGCCCTGAAGAAAAACTTGTAGTTGAACTTGATGGCGATGTTCATTATGATGAAAAAGCAATTAAGTATGATGAAAAGAGAACAGAATTCCTGGAATCAGTTGGATTAAAAGTTATTAGATTTGAAAATCAGGACGTGCTTAAGAATACTGAGTATATGTTAAGTAAAATTAAAGAGTGCTTTAAGAAACATACTTAACCACCCCATCTTCCGCTTTGCGGAATCCACCCCTCCTTAAAAAGGAGGGGATTAATTTTTAGGGATAGGCTTTTATGCGTACAATTTTTCACCTTGATCTTGATGCCTTTTTCGTTTCTGTAGAGAGAATTCTCGATCCCAAGCTTAACGGTAAACCTGTAATTGTTGGCGGTGATCCGAAGTACAGTAGGGGAGTTGTTGCTGCTTGTTCTTACGAGGCTCGCTCTTTTGGTTTGCATTCTGCAATGCCGATTAGGACAGCTTACAAACTTTGCCCGCACGGAATTTATTTAAATGGACACGGCGATGAATACACAAGATTTTCTAAATCTGTAAAAAATATTTTAGAACAATACGCACCTCAAATCGAGCAAGCATCAATTGATGAATTTTATCTTGATATGACAGGCACACAAAGAATGTATGGTTCAATGTTTGGATTTGCTACAAAGCTGCAAAAGGAAATTTGGGATAAAATTGGCTTACCCATTTCAATCGGAATTGGAAGCAATAAAACTGTTGCTAAGATAGGCTCTGATTGCATGAAGCCAAAAGGAATAACCTACATTATTCCCGGAATGGAAAAAGAATTTCTTTCACCAATGCCTGTTGAAACAATTCCCGGTGTTGGGAAAGTTATGCAGCAAAGTTTAAACTCACGTGGAATTTATAGAATAGGCGATATCACTGCACTTCCCTCAGATTATTTTGGAACAGCATTTGGCAAATACGGAATTGATCTCTGGCGAAAAGCTCACGGAGAAGGAACTGAATATTTAACTATTCAGCGAACAAGAAAAAGTATTTCGCGGGAAAATACTTTTGACAATGATGTTACAAGCGAAGAAGAAATTAGAAATACTTTATTTTATTTAACCGGAAAAGTTTGTCAATCATTGCGCAAGAGAGAATGGGAAGCATCTACAATTGATATAAAATTGCGTTACACAGATTTTCAAACATTAACCCGCTCTAAAACAATAAAGCCAACCGATGATGACAAAATTATTTTTGAAACTGCCTGGGAGCTTATGAAAAAAGCACGTACAAGAAGAGTCGGTATTAGATTAATTGGAGTTGGTCTTACAAACTTTTCTCCCTTAAACGAACAAGAATTTTTGTTTGAAGATTATGAAGTGAAAAGAAAAAAAATGTTAAGAGCTGTTACAAGAATCCGCGATAAATTTGGATATGAATCTTTGATGTTTGGCAGAACTGAAGAAGATAAAAAATTAAAAGGGATGGAAAACTATTTCCAAGTTTGAAAAAATAATAGTTTTTGGTCATTCCGAGTTACCAATAAAAGCATTGCTTTTATTTATCAAAAGAATAACCGAATTGTCATTGCGATGGCGAAGCCGAAGCAATCTCTATATTATTATCTAAGATTGCTTCATTCTCCAAAAGGGATGCCTATGGCAGATGACCTGTCTGCCAACAGGCATGCTCATTCGCAATGACTAATTAACTTGGTCATTAGTAACTTGTTTCGGAATCTATGAAGATCCTGAAATAAATTCAGGATGACAGGTAACGCTTATCCCGGAGGTCAATTCATTTTTCTTCCGCCGAGTAAATGCAAATGTAAATGATAAACGTCCTGTCCACCATTATTACCACAATTAAAAACTAATCTGAAACCATCATCGGCAATTCCAAAATCTTTGGCAATCTTATTTGCTGCGTCAATCATTTCTCCAAGCAGGGCAGCGTGTTGACTTCCTTTAATATCTGTTACTTTAGGAATTTCTATTTTGGGAATTATCAAAACGTGAACAGGTGCTTTGGGATTAATATCTTTAAAAGCTAAAACATTTTCAGATTCAAAAACTATATCAGCAGGAATTTCTTTGCTGATAATTTTAGAAAAAATTGTTGGCATTATTCATCCTTTTCAATTCCATATTTTTTCATTTTGTTATAAAGATGGCTTCGTTGAATCTCAAGTATCTCTGCAGTCTTAGTAATGTTCCAATCATTTGAGCGAAGCTGTTTAAGAATAAAAACCCGTTCAGCTTTTTCTTTAAATTCCTGAAATGAATTACTCATATCTACAAGCTGATCAACCGATTGCTGATTGCCAGCAAACATAAACTCGATATCTTTTGCTGATATTTCTTTCTTATCAGCAATGATAATTATGCGTTCAACAATATTCCGCAGCTCACGCACATTGCCTGTCCACGATTGATTTTGCAAAATGTGGATTGCATCATCTGAAAATTTAGTAACAGGTTTTTTATGTTTCAGTGAAATATCATTTGCAAACTTTTCAACCAAGATTGGAATATCTTCAGCTCTTTCTCTTAAAGGCGGCACTTGAATTGGAATTACATTTAATCTATGAAAAAGATCTTCTCTAAAATTTCCTTTCTCAATTTCTTCTTTTAGATTTTTATTTGTTGCAGCAATTAAACGTACATCAACATCAATTTTCTTACCGCCGCCAACGCGTTCGATCTTGCCATCTTCAATTGCACGTAAAACTTTTGCTTGCGCCTGATGAGACATATCGCCAACCTCATCCAAAAATAATGTGCCTTTATTTGCTAGTTCAAACCTTCCAATGCGCTGCTGAACTGCTCCGGTGAAAGATCCTTTTTCGTGTCCAAATAATTCTGATTCAATTAATTCGTTAGGGATTGCGGCACAATTAACTTCAACAAAAGCTTTGTCTTTGCGTTCACTTTTTTTGTGGATTGCTCGAGCTACTAATTCCTTTCCAGTTCCATTTTCACCTGTAATTAAAACCTTTGTATCAAGTGGAGCAACTTTATCAATCATCTGTAAAATATTTTGAACTGCCTTACTCTTGCCAAGAATTTCACCATCGCCAACCCAAACTTTTTTAATTTCTTCATTCTCTACTTTTAAAGATGCACTCTCGGTTGCATTACGAACGCTGATTAAAAGTTTATCACGATCGATTGGCTTTTCAAGAAAATCAAACGCACCGAGTCGAGTTGCTTTGATAGCATTTTCAACGCTTCCGTGTGCAGAAATAATAATAACAGAGGCAGCCGGTTTTTGATCTTTAATCTTTTTCAGAACCTCAAACCCATTCATCTCCGGCATTTGAATATCGAGGAGAACCGCAGCAAAATCTTTTGATGAAAATTTTTCAAGTCCTTCAATTGCACTTGTTGTAAACTCAACAGCATAGCCCTCATATTCGAGGATCATATTTATGCTTTCGCAGATTTGAAGTTCATCATCAATAATTAAAACTGAATTCATAATGTTACTCTAAAAAATCTTAGTGATCGTAATAAAAATATTTGTGATGGTAATAAGTCTTTATTCTCTTTAAGCAAGTTTCCAAACAATCTCCCGTATTCATTAACATCTAAATCGCGCAAATCAACACTTGATTGAACTTTGAAACTTTCTTCAAAAGCCTCTACAAAATAACCAATTAGCTTTCCCAAATCAAAGATGCTTGATTCGTATGATAAAAATGCACTGCCAAAAAAATGAGCAAGCTTATCTTTATCTCCATAATTGTTTTGCGGGGTATCAAAAAATAAATATCGGGGAAGGTTTTCATTCTTTCTAAAAAAAATTTCTTCATCTGCAGAGGTTAATGGATAATAAAATATCGAGTTTATGATAGGCACTTGAATTGGGACTTCATTATACGGAACTGTTGCAAGCATCAAAGTCAAAAGTGCATTCCCATAGTCATACTCAGTAAATTTTAGTGCTTCAATAAAAATAGAATCAGTGGCAGCCACATCGCCAACATTAATTCTTATTTCAGCTAATTTTTCAGAGGCAATATATTCTGACATATGATTTACAGTCTTGGAGAGATTGCTTTGTTGGGGAAATGAACTAAACGAAAATAAAAACAGTAAAGAAATTATTCGCACTTACTTTTTCTCAGATGCTTTGCTAATTCCTTTAGAAAGCTCAAGTAATTTTGATAAGTAAAACTTTTTAATTCTTAGAACTATTTCTTTAGAGACATCCTCGCTGTAAATATGCGATGTTTGATTTCTATCATCAAGCATATCAAGAAAAATTTCCTCATCTTCAATCAATCCAAAGCGAAATGATTCTTTTAGCGCTTCTTTGGGGGATTTAGTTATGATGCCTTCGCTTAAAAGGAAAAGTCTTAGAGTTTTCCATAAAAGCTCGAATGTAAATTCAAATCTTTGAATTACGCCATCGTTATCCAATTGATCTTTGGCTTTTTTAATCCCAATAGCCAATCTTGATAATGCTTTGTTAAATTTTTCAATAGAATATTTTAATTCATCTTTCATAAAGGATCTTTCCGGTCTTAAGAATTATTTTTCTAAATGATTCTTCTATTTCATTAAGATAAACCATATCAATTTTATGTAAGCCTATTTTATTCTCTACTTTTTCAAGAAATATTCGCTTAGTACGGAAGTCTATTTTACTTGAATCAATTGCCAGATCAAAGTCAGAGTTAAAACTGTAAGTGCCTTTACTGCGGGATCCAAAAAGAATAATTTTTTTAGGATTATATTCGTTTATGATTAGCTTAAGTATGATATGTAGTTTGTTTTCTTTCATTTTATAATAGCTTTTATTTCCTGTAATAAAATAAAGAAATATGAATTAAAAATCCTGCTAAACCTGTATCGCACCCGGATTAAACTTGGGAATCTCAGGATTATTATTAGCAACTTCTAAACACATTGAAATCCACTCACGTGTTTGTGCTGGATGGATTATCTCATCAACCCATAATCTTGCTGCGGCGTATAGTGGAGTACTTTTTTCATCATAAGATTTCTGAATATCATTTAACAATTTTTTCTTTTCTTCATCGCTGAATTTGTGTCCGCTTTTTTCTTCCTGCTTTAGTTTGATATCAAGTAAAACACTGCTTGCCTGATTTCCTCCCATAACAGAAATTTTAGCATTTGGATAAGCAAAAATAAAACGTGGATCATAAGCCTTTCCGCACATCGCATAATTGCCTGCACCAAAACTGTTTCCAACAATGATTGTAATTTTAGGAACAACAGAATTGGCAACAGCATTAACCATCTTTGCGCCATCTTTTATTATTCCGCCATGTTCTGCTTTACTGCCAACCATAAAACCAGTCACATCTTGTAGAAAAACCAGTGGAATTTTTTTCTGATTACAATTCATAATAAAACGTGTCGCTTTATCAGCCGAATCAGAGTAGATTACTCCGCCAACCTGCATCTCGCCCTGTTCTGTTTTAACAACACTTCTTTGGTTGGCAACAATTCCAACAGCCCAGCCATCGATTCGTGCATAAGCAGTTATAATAGTTTTTCCAAAGCCTGCTTTGTATTCATCTATTATAGAATCATCTACTATCCGTGCTATTAATTCAAAAGTGTCATAAGGTTTAAGTGTATCCTCAGGAAGAATTCCTAGTATTTCTTTTGCTGGATATTTTGGTACCTTACTTTCTATTCTGTCGAATCCTGCAGTTTCATTCTTGCCAAACTTTTCAACCAGACTTCTTATTTGTTCAATACATTCTTCATCATTTTTCATTATGTAATCTGTAACACCGGAAATATTTGATTGAACTTTTGCACCACCAAGACTTTCATTATCAATCACTTCACCAATTGCAGCGCGAACCAGATGAGCACCTGCAAGAAACACAGAACCTTCACCTTCAACAATTAAAGCCTCATCGCTCATAATAGGAAGATAAGCTCCACCTGCAACACAAGGCCCCATTATTGCAGCAATTTGTGGAATGCCCATCGAAGACATTTTAGCATTGTTACGAAAGATTCTACCAAAGTGTTCTTTGTCCGGAAAAATATCTTCTTGAAGTGGAAGGAAAACACCGGCACTATCAACTAAATAAATTATTGGAATATGATTTTCCATTGCAATTTCCTGGGCGCGTAGATTTTTCTTTGCAGTGATAGGAAACCACGCACCGGCTTTTACAGTTGCATCATTTGCAACGATAACACAATCTCTTCCGTGAATTTTTCCAACACCATAAATTGTTCCTGATGATGGAGCGCCGCCGTATTCTTCGTACATTCCATAAGCAGCAAAAGTGCTTAACTCAAAAAATTTTTTTGGATCATCAACAAGAAGGCTCACTCTTTCACGAGCGGTAAGCTTTCCTTTCGCTTTATGTTTTTCAATGGCCTTCTTTCCACCGCCTTCTTTAACGATGTCTTTAGCCGCTTCAAGTTTTCGGAGTAATTCTTTTTGAAAGTCTTCTCGCTTTAGAAAAGTTTCGTTCTCGTTTATTTGTGTTCCAATAATTTTCATAATGATTAATATTTTATTTGAAAATTTCTCCGTGTCACTCTGTGAATTCTCCGTGGTACTCCGTGAAATAAATCCTTACATAGAGTCCGTTAGCTAACGGACACAGAGAAGGCACTTAGTACCACGTAGTTTTAATCTTTTAACAAATCTCTTGCAATAACTATTCTTTGTATTTCTGAAGTCCCTTCTCCAATGGTTAGAAGTTTTACATCACGATAAAATTTTTCAACCGAAAATTCTTTTATAAATCCGTATCCGCCAAAAATCTGCACGGCTTCACTTGAAGCTTTCTCTGCAATTTCGCTTGCGAAAAGTTTAGCCATTGCAGCTTCTTTTGTGTTTGGAATTCCGGCATCTTTCATTGCAGCAGCGCGGTATGTTAACATTCTTGCGGCATCAATGTTTGTAGCCATTTCTGCAAGTTTAAATTGCGTTGCCTGAAAATCTGCAAGCGGTTTCCCGAACTGCTTTCTTTCTTGTGAATACTTTAGGCAAACATCCAAACAGCCTTGAGCTAATCCAACACTGCAGGCAGCAATGGAAATTCTGCCACCTTCAAGAATTTGCATTGAGTTAATAAACCCCATTCCTTCTTCGCCGCAAAGATTTTCTGCAGGAACTTTACAATTTTCAAAAGCTAATTGTGTTGTATCACTTGCACGCATACCAAGTTTATTTTCTTTCTTTCCAATGATTAATCCATCCATTCCTTTTTCAAGAATGAGAGCAGATATTCCTTTTTTACCTGCATCTTTATTAGTGATTGCCATTACAACATAAGTTTCGCCAACAGTACCGTGAGTTGTGAATTGTTTACTGCCGTTTAAAATCCAGGAGTCTCCATCTTTGATGGCAATGCTTTTTAGTCCTGCAGCATCACTTCCGGAAAAAGATTCCGTTAAACCCCAGGCACCAATTTTCTTTCCAACTGCTAGATCAGGTAAATATTTTTTCTTTTGACTTTCATTGCCAAAGCGATTGATATGATTTGTGCAAAGTCCATTGTGTGCCGCAACAGAAAGTCCAATCGAAGGATCAACTTTAGAAATTTCTTCAATGATGATGGCATATTCTACATAACCCAAACCAGCGCCGTTGTATTCTTCAGGTACAAGTATTCCCAGAAAACCAAGTTCTCCTAGTTGTTTCATAATCTCTATCGGGAAATTTTGTGATTCGTCAAACTCCATAATTAAAGGACGAATGTTTTTCTCAGCGAAATCTCTAATTGTATCTCGAATGATAATTTGATTTTCAGTTAGTTCGGGTAAAAATGGTCTCTGCTCCATTGAAATTTCCTTTTGATATTTTCTGCTAACTTAAATTCTCTTTTTAAATTCAGTAATTATATTTTCGGCAATATGGTAAGGTGATAAACTTCCAAGTATCACTTTTGCTAAAGATGAATTTAAAGAATTTTCACCGGTCTCACTCCACAACTCATCCTTTAATTTGTGTTCAACGATTTCTTTTATTCTAACCTTCGCTTGCTTTTCTCTTTTAGGGTAAAAAAGATTTTTCTCTTTCATAAAATTATGATGGTGTTCAATTTCATTTGCTATTTCGTCAGTGCCTTTATTTTCAGAAGCAATTGCCTTAATGATATTTGGCAGCCATGAATTTTCATCATGATCTTTAATCATTAAAATTGTTTGAAGCGCTGTATAGGCTTGCTGCGAACCAGGACGATCACTTTTATTCAACACAAAAATATCTGCAATTTCCATCAGCCCGGCTTTCATTGCTTGAACGGAATCTCCGCTCTCAGGTACGAGTACAACAACAGTAGTATCGGCTGCCTGGGCAATATCAAGTTCTGATTGTCCAACCCCAACTGTTTCAAAAATTATTATATCAAACCCCGCAGCATCAAGAACATCGGCGGCATCAATTGCTTTTTTAGATAAGCCGCCAAGACTTCCTCGAGTTGCCATACTTCTGATAAAAACACCATCGACTGTTCCGATATCATTCATTCGCACTCGATCGCCGAGAAGTGCTCCTCCAGTAAAAGGGGAGGTAGGATCAACAGCTATAATTCCAACTTTTTTATTTTGTTTACGAAAAAGTTTTGTAAGCTGATTTGTAATTGTGCTTTTGCCCGCTCCTGGAGGTCCTGTGATTCCTATGCGATATGCTTTCCCGGTTTTTGAAAATAATTCTTTAATAAGTTCGATGGAATTACTATTACCTGCTTCAACCTTTGAGATTGATCTTGCAATACTTCGTCTATCACCGGATGAAATCTTATCTATTAAAATATTTTCAGACATTCTATTTTTATAATTCTTTTCGAAAATGTTCAACAGTTGCTTTCAAACCATCTTCAATTTTAGTTTTAGGTCGCCAGCCGAATTTATTAAAAAGTTTATTGCTTGTGATTACACTTCGCATTTGTTCTCCGGGGGCAGCCGGTCCATGCTTTTCTTCTTTGCCGGCTGCTGTAACTAAATTAATATAATGAAATAGCTGATTAACATCAGTTTCGATTTCTGTTCCTACATTATAAATATCATTTGCCTCGTCGCTAAGCGCGAGGAGGTTAACTTTTACAACATCACCAACAAAAACATAATCACGGGTTTGTTTTCCATCACCATTAATAATTGGCTGTTCACCTTTAAGTAGTCTGGTTGAAAATATTGCGACAACTCCGGCTTCACCAAAAGGATTTTGACGGGGTCCATAAATGTTTGCATATCGAAGTATTGAATACTTTAATCCATACTCTGCATTGTAAAAGTGAATATATTTTTCAACAGCAAGTTTAGAAATTCCATAAGGTGAACGTGGTTGTGTCGGATGTTTTTCATCAGCAGGGAAGTATTCCTGTTCACCGTAGACTGCTCCTCCGGTTGATGCGAACATAAATTTCTTTACGCCATATTTAACGCAATTCTGAAGCAAGTTAATAGTACCAAGAATATTGGTTGTTGCATCAAATTCAGGATCTTTTACAGATCGTCTTACATCCATTTGTGCGGCGTGATGGTTTATCACATCAAACTTTTCTTTTTCAAAAAGTTTAGAAAGATTTTTATCACAAATATTTGCTTTAACAAACTTAGCGTTTTGATTAATATTTTTTTCAAAGCCAGAAGACAAGTCATCCACAATTGTAACGTTATGGCCTTCATTAATAAATGCATCGGCGATTTGAGAAGCAATAAAACCAGCTCCACCAGTTACTAATATTTTCAATGTTTATTCCTTATATAGTTTATTTTGGTAAATGTAGGTTAATACTTTTTCTGGTACCAAGTAATAAATTGGTAAATCAGCATGAACACGATTGCGAATATCAGTTGCACTTATCTCAATACCGCGAGTTTGAACAAATGTTGCGGCTTCAACATATTTATCTACAAAATCTAAAGGATGAGATGATTTTCTCTTTAGTACAACAACGTTAGCTAACTTTAAAATTTCATCTGGTTCTTTCCAAGTGTGAAATTGAAAAATATTATCATATCCAATTATCAAATCAATTTCTTCATAATAATTTTTGAATTCGCGAAGTGTATCTATTGTGTAAGAAATCGTATGCTGTTTTATTTCATAATCAGAATATTCGAAAAAGGGAATATCATCAAGAGCAAACTTTAGCATATTCAATCTATGTTGAGCACTGGAAGCTTTTGCATGTTGTTTATGCGGCGAAATGTAAGCAGGCATAAAAATTATTTTATCAAGTTCACGAGTTTCTTTAACCGATTGCGCAGTTATCAAATGTCCGTGATGAATTGGATCGAAAGTGCCGCCAAAAATTCCAACTTTACTCATTTAAGTAAATCCTTGTATTCAACAAATAAGTGCGTAAATCGTTCGTGCATATGCTGGGAACAATATTCAATACTTTTTTTCTGGGATAACTCAAAATACATTTGTTTAAAGTTATCAATATTATTTATAAGTAATATATCGTTTAAAGTGTGAATAAAATGGGATATTGTTTTAGTGCAACCTAAAAAATCGTTGAATAAAAAATTTGATTTAATTAAACAATCGAATGTGATATTAGAATAAGTATTAAAACCAAATATACCAATTTGCCCTTCTTTAGATTTTCCGATCAAAAGAGTTTCATCATCAATGTTCAACAAGTTAAAACATTTGTTTAATTCGATTACATTTATGCCGATTAAATCTGCGGACAAAATAATATTGTTTTTGTATAAGGTAAATTCTTTGTCTGATAATTTCTCGAACAATAATTTTTGCTTTGTAAGATCAGTAAAAAGAAAATTTAGATTAGCTATTCTAAAGTCATCTAACAAATATTCCCGGTCGTGTTCATCCATTATAAAATAAAAATCAGTTTTACTATCACTTGTTAAGAAATTATCAATCAGATTAAGATATAAAGTTGCTTTAAGAAATTTGGTGTCATCAAATGTAAAATTTTCAAAAACTTTAAGTGTGTTTGGATCTTGAATAGATGAATTTGGTATTATGTATGCAGCATTGTTATTCATTGTATTTAAATCCTTTGTGGATTGGAGAGAATATTGCTGATAAAAATTCTATAATTTTCAACATCACGCTCATAATATTGTTTACTCAATCCATTTGAATTACGGAGTTGAACTTTTCTAAAAGCCAAAGTAGTTGCCGCTTTGATATAAATATTTCTACTTTTTTCATCCCACCAGCCTTTTCTTTCTCTTTGTGATGAGCTTAATATATCCAAATGATACGGTGGAATTAATCCATTATCAGATTCCTCTTTTAATTCTCTGTAAATTATTTTTCTTTCACCGTGAACTGAGAGCGAAAATGTTGAAACAAAAATAATTATTGAAATGAATATGAATAGGAAACCCAAAGGAGCAATCTTTTCAAAACTAAGAGTAAAATTCCAAGTTGAATGAATAACCATAGCTATTAGTAAACCTACTAAACCGTAAAATATTTTTTTAGTATTCGGTTTAAATTTTGCCAATCCTAAAAATGCACCCAATGTAGCTGTAGATACACAGTGCATAACGGCAGAAAACAAACTTCTGATTATCACGAGCATCACCCAGTTGGAAACACTTTCTGCAAATGATATGAAGTAAAGAAAGTTTTCAGTCATTCCAAAACCAAGCCCAATTGCTCCTCCATAAACAATCCCATCGGTTAGATTATCAAATTTTCGATTGGCAATTGTAATTATAAGGAAAAATCCTTTAGTTATTTCTTCCACTATTGGTGCAACTACTATTGAACCAAACCGGTTTAAATCCAGACTGCTTTTGATAAAGACAGACGCAATAGAAGTAAATATAAAGCTGCCAATAATAGCTAAAACTATTGCCCCAACTGCGCCCCAAAGGTAATTGATAAATACAAGATTGAAGGGTTCACGATCATATCTGTCAAACTTCCAAATTAAAAATAAATAGACTGTCATTGGAATAATGGAAGCAATTGCGGAGGATATGATTAGCATGCTTTTAAATTTCGATTACATTATTAAATAATTCTTAAGACAAATTATTGAATAAGATTTAAAAAAACCAAAATTATTTTACTTCTGGAATATCCAATTCTTTAATTCTTTCAGGGTCGGCATTTTATCATAATATAAAATACCAATTTTAAAAATCTTTGCTGATATTGTTATTGTTAAAAAAATAGAAATTATCATAATAATTACTGTAATCGCAAATTCTAAAATTGTAATATTTGTGATATTTAGTTTCAGTATCATTACAGATGGTAATGTAAGCGGAATAAAACTTAGTATTTTTATCAAATCAGATTGTGGATTTTGCATCGCAGGTAAAATTATAACAATAGGAATAATCAGGATCATACTTAAATAACTCGTTACTTGTTGTGCTTCCTGCTCAGTTGAAACTACCGACCCGATCCCTACAAGAAGTGATGTATAAAAAAGATATCCGAGTATAAGATAAACAAGAATTTCCGGAATATTTTGAAGTGAATTCGTGGAGATGACATTTATACCCGTTAAGACCATCGCAATAAATGTCCAGATAATAATTTGAGTTAATCCTAATGCTGTTAGTCCGATTATTTTTCCCGTTAATAATTCCTCAGATTTACAACTTGAAATAAGAATTTCAATTAACCGATTTGATTTCTCTTCCAGCAGGCTGCGAACAAGCATTTGACCAGAATAAATAATCATTAAAGTTAAAAGAACTATAAAAATTATTGATGTGTAAAACACAGATAGAAAATCAGTATTGCTCCCACCTGAATCAGTAATTTTAATTTGGTTAAAGGAAATTTTATTTTTATTAAAATTTATTATTTGCGGATTAATATTATTTGCTTTTAGCTGCTGCTTTAATGCGATATTATTAAGAGCAGTTTCAAACCGTGTTATATCTTGTGAACTTGAAAAATTCCTTCCTCTAAATTCTAATCCTAAAGAGTCATTCTGCATTTTGTAAATTAATATATAACCATCAATACTTCCTGCGATAACTTTTTTATCTGCATCATTTTGATTTTCATCAAAACTCTTTTCATTTACGTTTAGATTAATTAATAAATACACCGGTTGATGATTTTTTAATTTGTATTGTGATAGTTCTTGGGTTAGATCTGTAAAACTGATATTAGTTTCATCCAATAGCCCAAAAATCCTGGTTGTTTCCGGGTTATCTTCAGAAAGCATTGTAGGAATTATTGAAAACAGTATAATCACAAAAGGTGTAATTATTAATGAAATAATAAAAGATTTTGTCCTAATTTTCTCAACATATTCCCATCTGGCAATTTCGAATATTTTTTTCATATCATTTTACTGGAGCTTTGTTTAACCAGATCTATAAATATTTTATTAAGGCTTGGTTCCATAACTGAAAAATGTGTTAAAGTCGTCATATCAACAATTGATTTTAAAAACTCAGAAGGGATGATTGAATCCCTTAATTGAATTTCTGAATAGTTACTAAAAATTTCAAATTGTAAAATCATTTCATGCATTTTTAAAAAATCAGGATTACCTTCAAACTCAATTCTAATATGCTTACCTCCAAATTTTTTCTTTATATCGGCAAGTTCACCGCTGCAAACTTCCTTGCCTTTGTTTATCAGGAATATTTCAGAACATAATTTTTCTGCCATATCCATTTGATGTGTGGAAAGAATTAATATCTTACCTGAGTTTACAAACTCTATAATAAAATTTTTAATTTCCTGCTGGTTTATGGGATCAAATCCCGAAAATGGTTCATCTAAAATTAAAATTTTCGGATTATGAATTATAGAAGCGATGAATTGCACTTTTTGTTGGTTACCTTTTGATAGTTCTTCAATTTTTCGATAAGCCAAATCCTTAATACCAAATCTGTTTAACCAAATCATAATTTCATTTCTTGCAATACTTCTTTTCATATTTTTAAGAGAACCAAAATAGAGAAGGAGATCAATTACTTTACTTTTTTTGTACAAACCTCTTTCTTCAGGCAGATAGCCAACAATATTATAAATGTCATTTAATGATTTTCTATTATCAAATAAAATTTCTCCATCGGAAGGATTAATAATATTCAAAATCATTCGCATTGTAGTAGTTTTGCCGGCGCCGTTTGGACCAATTAATCCAAAAATTTTTCCGGGTTTTACCTGAAAAGAAATTCTATCTACAGCTACTATGTTTCTATATCTTTTATATAAGTTTTTTACTTCAAGCACTTGATTAATATTATTAAGTTTAGATAAATATCTGAAATGAATTATATATTTTCATTCTTTAAAACTAAATAAAAAGAACTATATCCAATAATTATCTTTAATTTTGATCGTTATAAACAAAAAGTTAATTTTTAAGTAATTAAAATGTTTGACTATAAAGACCTATAAATATATATTAAGTGTCATTTTTTGCGTGATTTTGCAAGATGAATATAAAAATTTCAAATCTGAGTGAGGGAACTCATGAATTTATATTTGAAGAGAAAATAGAAAATCTAGATTTAGAAAAACCATTTTATGGAAAATCTAAATCTGTTGTGGTTCTTAATAAATTACGTGACCAAATCATTCTATCTGTTTCAAGTGATTTCAAGGTTAAATATCAATGCGATAGATGTGGAAAAGAATTTAATTCTAAATTAAAGAGTGATTATGAAATGGTCTATTTGTTGAATGAAGAACCCGCTGAAACAAAATCTATTAATGTATATTATTTAAATCGGAACGCTGATAAGATAAACATCAGAGATGATGTAAGAGAATTTGCATTGCTTTCTGTGCCAATGAAACATTTATGTAAAGATGATTGTAAAGGATTATGTTACAGATGCGGAGTTGATTTAAATAAAGAACAGTGTAAATGCAATAATGATGAAATAGATCCAAGGTGGAAGCCCTTGATGAATTTGAAAGATAAATTAAATCTCAATTAAAATAATGGAATGATGAAATGCCAAATCCAAAACGTAAGATGTCAAAGAGTCGCAGAGATAAACGCAGAACACATTATAAAGCTACAGTCCCATCACTTAGCACTTGTTCAAATTGCGGTGAAATGAAACTTGCACATCGTGCTTGTCCCTCCTGCGGTTATTACAATGAACGCTCTATGTTTATTCCCAAAAGCTAGGATAATTAATAGCTTACCCATCTGATGGATGATTCAAAAACTAATAAATTAAAATGCAGAATAGTTGTTGATGCAATGGGGGGTGATTATGCCCCTCAAAACGCTGTTGTTGGAGCTATTAATGCATATAATGAAAAGCAAGATTTTGAATTAATTCTGGTGGGTAAAAAAGATTTAATACTTAGTGTTGTTAAATCAAATAATCTTTCATTTGATGAAAAGAATATTTTTCACACAGATGAAGTTATTGAAATGGGAGAATCTCCAACATCAGCACTGAAATCAAAATCTAATTCATCTATTGTAAAATGTGCACAATTAGTTCGAGATGGCAAAGCTGATGCTTTTGTAAGCGCTGGTAATACTGGTGCTGTTGCAGCGTCAAGTACTTTATTAATAGGTAGATTAAAAGGTGTTGAGAGACCGACGATAGGAACCTATATACCAAATTTAACCGGAGTTACTACTGTATTTGATGTTGGCGCTTTTGTCGATTCAAAACCACAGCATCTTTTAGGCTACGCTCAGTTAGCTGATGTTTATATACGAGAAATGTTCGGGATACAAAATCCAACTATTGGATTGTTGTCTGTAGGTGAAGAAAATGAAAAAGGAAACAAATTAACAAAAGAAACTTTCGAACTACTGAAAAATTCAAATTTGAATTTTTATGGTAATATTGAAGGTGGAGATATTCTAACTGGTAAAGTTAATATCGTTATTTGTGATGGCTTTGTTGGAAATATTCTACTTAAATTCGGAGAATCATTTCTAAAAATATTAAAGCCAATGTTAAAAAAAACAGCTGATTCAAATTTCTTCGATAAGATTAAAATTGCAATTTCAAGAAATTCGATAAGAAAAACTTTTAAAGTATTTGATCCAAATGATTACGGTGGAATTCCGCTGCTTGGTGTTCAAGCCATTACTATTATTGGGCATGGTTCGAGTTCTATAGATGGAATCAAGAATATGGTTTTAAAAGCAAGAGAAATGCACAATAAAAATTTAATTAAAAAAATAGAAAATTCTATTGAACAATATTCACAAAAAACAATTGGGTAACTGATGTCGGATAAAAGATATAATGCTATGGTCACCGGAGTTGGAATGTACGTTCCGGATAAAATTTTGGATAACAAATATTTTGAATCTATAGTTGAGACCAACGATGAATGGATTAGAAGCAGAACCGGTATTAGTGAACGAAGAATCCTTGAGCATGGTGCAACGAGTGATTTAGCTGCCGGAGCTGCTAAAGATTTATTAGAAAAATATAATGTATCGCCAAATGATATTGATGTAATAATTGTAGCAACCGTTACTCCAGATATGTTTTTTCCGGCAACTGCATGTTTAGTGCAGGATAAAATAGGTGCAAACAGTGCGTGGGGATTTGACCTTTCAGCGGCTTGTTCCGGATTTTTATTTGCGTTTCAAACTGGTTGCAGCCTTGTCGAATCAGGCAGGTACAAAAAAGTTTTAGTAATCGGAGCAGATAAAATGAGTTCCATTACAGATTACACTGATAGGAATAACTGTATTTTATTTGGTGATGCCGGCTCTGCCGTTTTACTGGAGCCAACTGAAGATAAATCAATTGGATTGCAGAATTCAATTTTAAGAGTGGATGGTAAAGGTAGAGAAGCATTGTATATGCTTGGTGGTGGAAGTCTAAATCCTTCTTCTCATGAAACTGTAGATAAAAAATGGCACTACATTTATCAGGATGGTAAAGCAGTATTTAAAGTTGCTGTTATAGGAATGGCAGCTGTTTCAGCTGAGTTGATGCAGCTTAGCAATCTTAAATCCGAAGACATTGCATATCTTGTTCCTCATCAAGCCAACTTGCGGATAATTGATGCTACTGCGGATAGAATGGGAATTAGCAGAGATAAAGTTATGATTAACATCAATAAATATGGCAATACAACTGCGGCTACTATTCCACTATGCTTAACTGAATATCACAGAGCAGGGAAACTAAAAAAGGGTGATAATTTAATTTTATCTGCATTTGGTGCGGGTTACACTTGGGGTGCTTCGCATTTAGTTTGGTCCATTTAATTTTATTTATAAGAATTTAATTGATGTCAAAAAAAGCATTTTTATTTCCTGGGCAAGGGTCTCAATATATTGGGATGGCTAAGGATCTATTTGAAAATTCTGTTGAAGCCAAAGAGATGATTCAAACTGCTGATGACGCACTTGGTATTAATCTATCTTATATAATGTTTAATGGACCGGAAGAGCAATTAAAGCAGACCGAGTTCACGCAGCCGGCAATATTTTTACACAGCGCTATACTTGCAAGTATCATCAGAACATTATCTCCGATGGCGGCTGCGGGACATTCATTAGGCGAATATTCCGCATTAGTTGCTGCTGGAGCAATTCAGTTTTATGATGCAATAAAATTAGTAAGAGCCAGAGGTCAAGCCATGCAACAAGCTGGTATTGATAACCCGGGAACTTTAGCAGCAATTGTTGGATTAGATTCTGATACGGTTGAGAATTTTTGCAAAGAAGCTTCTGCTGTGGGAATAGTGCAATGCGCAAATTTTAATTCACCAGGGCAGATTGTAATTTCAGGATCAATTTCCGGTGTTAAAAAAGCAATGGAACTTTGTAAATCAAATGGAGCAAAAATCGTTAAAGAGCTTGTTGTTAGCGGTGCATTTCACTCTCCGTTAATGCAATCTGCAAAAGATTCTTTACTTCAAGTTTTTAATTTTACTCCAATTTATAATGCAAGATTTCCTGTTTATGCAAATGTAAATGCCAAACCCGTTTTTAAGCAGGATGAAATTAAGAGTTCGTTAATTGAACAAGTAACATCTCCTGTAAGATGGGAAGAATCAATTAACAATATGATATATGATGGATTTGATGAATTTTATGAAATGGGACCAGGCAAAGTTTTAACGGGATTGCTAAAGAGAATCAATCCTGATATTAAATCGTTTTCGATAGACAAATATGCGGATGTGGAGAAGTATTTATAATGGAAGTTAGTTCTGAACAAAAATTTACTAAAAAGATTAATGGAATGTTCATTGACCCACAAATATTTACTTTTAATTTTTCCTGTAAATGTGGAGGTGAATGTTGTAATTATGGAGTCTTTACCGGTCTCAATGAATACAAACATATTATTAGTATTAAAGATAAAATTATTCCTTTGATGGATGAATCTCAAACTAAGGAAGTAAAAGAATGGTTTGAAGAACCGGAGGAGGATGAGGATTTTGAATCAGGGGTTGCCGTTGGCACAGAATTGTACAATGATAAATGTACATTCCTTGATAAAAACGGATTATGTACTCTGCAAAAATTAGCAATGCTTGAAGGTGAACATAAATGGAAACATAAACCTACATATTGCGTTTTATTTCCTCTCACAGTTTATCAAGGAGCCCTTACAATTGATGACGAACATATTGATCGGCTAAATAGTTGTAATAAAAATCCATCATTTAGTCTGTCAATTTATGAATCCTGTAGGGAAGAGTTACAATTCTTTTTAGGTGAAGAAGGATTTAAAGAACTTGAAAAATATAGAAAAGAATATTTATCAGAAGTATACTCCGGAGATGAGAAAAAATGAGTATTGATAAAAAAAAAGTAATTGTTACGGGCGGCTCAAGGGGCATCGGCAGGGCAATTGTTAAAGAACTTGCTGAAAGAAATTGCTGTGGAATAAATCATTCAGACATTGCGTTCGTTTATAATAAGTCGGATAAAGACGCAGAGGAATTAGTTGAAGAAACAAAATCTTACGGAGTAAAAATAGTAGCATTTAAATCAGATGTATCATCTTTTGATCTTGCACAGAAGACGGTTAACGAGGCTATTGAGCAACTCGGAGGGGTTGATATTTTAATTAATAATGCAGGTATCACAAAAGATAATTTACTTCTGAGAATGAATGAAAAAGATTTTGATGATGTTATAAATGCTAATCTTAAAAGTGTTTTTAATTACACAAAAGCTGTTGTTAAACCTATGATTGCCCAACGATATGGAAGAATAGTAAATATCACTTCTGTTGTTGCGCTTATTGGAAATGCTGGACAGGCCAATTATGTTGCTTCGAAAGCTGGAGTAATTGGTTTTACAAAATCAATGGCTCGTGAATTAGCATCTCGTGGGATTACAGTTAATGCTGTAGCTCCAGGCTTTATTCAAACGGATATGACAAGTAAATTAAATGATGAACAAAAAGCTAAATTAGCTCAAAATATTCCAATGGGAAGAATGGGTACACCGGAAGATATAGCAAAAGTTGTAGCTTTTCTTTGCAGTAATGATGCAGATTATATCACTGGACAAGTTATTGCAGTAGATGGTGGCTTGACGATGTAAATTTGGAATCTATTTGTTTCTTAGAATTCAATTTTGTTAAATTTAAACTAATGATAATTAAACAATAAACATTAAACAAAAAAAAGGAGAATACCATGGATGTTGCATCAAAAGTAAAAGAGATCATAATAGATAAATTAGGTGTCGAAGAATCTCAGATTACTCCTGAAGCATCCTTTACTAACGATTTAGGTGCTGACTCGCTTGATATAGTTGAATTAGTTATGGGATTTGAAAGTGCTTTCCAAATTTCAATCCCTGATGAAGATGCTGAAAAGATAGGTACAGTTGGTGACGCTGTAAAATATCTTACTGAAAAATTAGGTTAAAGACTTAGTCGAGGATTAAATTCTCGACTAATCTCTTCTAAGATAAATGTCTTTTCATCTTATAATCAGTGTAAACTGCTGAGTTATTTATGGCAAAAAGAAGGGTAGTTGTCACTGGTATAGGTACAATTAATCCAATTGGATTAAACACAACAGAATTCTGGGATGGTTTAATTTCCGGGAAGAATGGTGTTGCTCCAATTACTCATTTCGATGCCTCTAAATTTGATACAAAGTTTGCAGCCGAAGTCAAAAATTTTAATCCGGAACTTTATTTTGATAGAAAAACTGTTAAGCGATTAGATCCCTTTGCTCAATTCGCTATTGCCGCAAGTGTTCAAGCCATTACTAATTCAGAAATTAATCTTGATAAATTAAATAAAGAAAGAGCCGGTGTAATATTCGGCAGTGGCATTGGAGGATTATTAACTCTTCAAACCGAGCACTGGAAATATTTCCAGGAAAAGAAGCCATCAGTTATAAGTCCATTCTTTGTTCCGATGATGATTTCTGATCTTGCAGCAGGGCAAATTTCCATAAGGTTTGGATTTAAAGGACCTAATTATGCAACAACATCTGCCTGTGCTACTGCATCGCATGCAATTTCCGATGCGTTTATGTTGATTGAAAGGGGCAGCGCTGATTTTATGATTTGTGGTGGAAGTGAAGCATCAATTACAGAAATGTCTATTGGTGGATTCAATGCGATGCGTGCAATATCTACCTGGAATGATCGATATGCTGAAGCATCAAGACCATTTGATAGAGATAGAAATGGCTTTGTTATGGGAGAAGGTTCCGGGGCAGTAATACTAGAAGAATTGGATCATGCTTTAGATAGAGGTGCAATAATTTATGCAGAGTTGGCCGGAATAGGATTAACTGCTGATGCCTATCATATCACTGCGCCTGCACCAGGTGGCGAAGGTGCCGTTAGATCAATGAAAATTGCTATTGAAGAATCTGGTTTGCATCCCCAAGATGTTGATCATATTAACTCCCACGGAACATCAACACCATTTAATGATGTGAATGAAACAAAAGCAATTAAAACTGTTTTTGGAGATCATGCTTATAAAATTGTCATCAACTCTACCAAATCAATGACCGGACATTTACTTGGAGCAGCAGGTGGTATAGAAGCAATTGCGACTGTGCTTACAATTAAAAATGGTATAATACCGCCGACAATTAATTTAGATAATCCCGATCCTGAATGTGACCTTAACTATAATCCGCATAAAGCGACTTATAAAGAAGTCAGAGTAGCCTTAAGTAATACTTTTGGTTTTGGAGGTCACAATGCATCTTTATTGTTTAAAAATTTCGAGGAATAATTTTGAGTTCATTTCTATTCCGGTTCCTTAATTATTTTAACCGCGGAAAAGATGTCAGCAATTCCTATCAGATCAATAAATTTCTTACACCAAACAAGTTTAATGAACTTGAAAAAATTTTAAAAGTTCCTATACATAATAAATCCCATTACATTCATGCTCTTATGCATCGTTCCTTTTTAGATGAACTTGATGAAGAAGATACATCAAACGAGCGATTAGAATTTTTAGGAGATTCAGTATTAAGCCTTGTAGTTGCAGAGTATTTATTCGAAAATTTTCCTGATAATGATGAAGGATTTTTAACTAAGATACGTTCTAGATTAGTAAATAGATTAGCACTTGCGGCGGCAGCAGAAAATATTGGATTAGCCAATTTTATTTTAATCGATCAAAACTTATCTAACACTTTTGAAAGAGCATCAAAAACAGTTTTGTCTGATGCTTTAGAAGCCGTAATTGGTGCAATTTATTTAGATCACGGATTAGAATTTTCAAAAGATTTTATTAATAGAATTCTAATTCAGCCAACCACTAAAGAAGATGATTATTTAGTCGATGAAAATTATAAAAGTCAGCTTTTAGAATATGCACAGGCAAATAAATTAGAAGCTCCAAATTATATTGTTATTAAAGAAGATGGGCCTCAGCACGATCGTCTTTTTACAATAAAAGTAACAGTCGGAATAGAATATTTTGGAGTTGGTAAGGGGAAGAATAAAAAAACTGCTGAACAGAATGCTGCAAAATCTACTTTGGATAAAATCTTTAATAGAGTTTAATCCTTTTAAAAATTATCTGCCTATATCACTCATTTTATTAAAAAATTGAACCAACTTTATTTAGTTTTTGTTTAATTTACATCATTAGATAATAATTTTTTATGTACTTAAAATCACGAGAGTTAAGATGAAATTATTTGATCACCCTGATAGATTTGAAAACCGTCATATTGGACCAAGTCAAAATGATATGATTGAAATGGTTAAATCTTGTGGAGCTTCATCAATTGATGAATTAATAAACGAAACAGTTCCTAATAATATAAGAGCACAAAAAAAATTACAGCTTGAAGATCCTATCAGTGAGATCGAGTTTACTGAAAAAATCAAAAAGATTGCAGCTAAAAACAAAATTTATAAATCATACATCGGTATGGGTTACCATCCTACAATTCTTCCCGCAGTTATCCAAAGAAATATTTTAGAAAACCCGGGTTGGTATACTCAATACACACCGTATCAGGCAGAAATTGCTCAAGGTAGATTAGAAGCTCTCTTAAATTTTCAAACTGTGGTTTCAGATTTAACAGGATTTAAAATAGCAAATGCCTCACTTTTAGATGAAGCCACTGCAGCAGCCGAAGCAATGATAATGTTTCATAATGCGCGTAAAAAAGATAAAGAAAATTCACATAAATTTTTTGTGTCAGATGAAGTCTTTCCACAAACTATAGATGTTTTAAAAACAAGATCAAAACCATTGGGGATAGAACTTGTAATTGGTGATCATAATTCCATCAGCTTAGATAATAATTTCTTTGGATTACTAGTTCAGTATCCTTCGATGACGGGAGAAATTTACGACTATTCAAAATTTTTTAGTGATGCAGAAAGCAAAGGGATTTTTAAAGTTGTTGCGGCAGATCTTTTTAGTTTAACTCTTCTTTTACCTCCAGGTGAATTTGGTGCTGACGCCGCTGTAGGAAGTACACAAAGAATGGGAGTCCCAATGGGCTATGGTGGTCCTCACGCTGCATATTTTGCAACTAAAGATGATTTTAAAAGAATAATGCCGGGAAGAATTATCGGAGTTTCAGTTGATTCGCAAGGTAACCCTGCTTTAAGAATGGCTTTGCAAACTAGAGAACAGCATATAAAACGTGAACGTGCAACGAGCAACATCTGTACATCGCAAGTACTTCTTGCAGTTATGGCAGGAATGTATGCTGTTTATCACGGACCAGATGGATTAAAATTAATTACAAAAAGGATTAATGATCTTAGTAAGATTTTAAGTACTTCTTTGATTGACCTTGGCTTCAAACAAATTAATAAAAATTATTTTGATACTTTGACTTTTGAAGTTGAGAACGATCTTTCTGAAAAAATTAGACATGAAGCTTTAAGGAAAGAAATTAATCTAAACTATTCCTTCCGTAATAAAATAAGTATTTCTTTAAATGAAGTTACAACTTATGAAGATATTATGGAGTTAGTTGAAATATTTGCTCATGCAATTGGTAAAGAAATAAATAAAAATAGTTTAATTAATAAATCAAAAAACCTGCAGCCATCATTTGAAGAAAAGTTTAAACGCAAATCACCTTTCCTCAAGCATCCTATATTTAATACATTAAAATCCGAAACAGATATGTTGAGATATATGAAAAGTCTTGAGAATAAAGATCTTTCATTAGTTCATTCAATGATTGCTTTGGGATCTTGCACAATGAAGCTTAACGCAACTACAGAAATGATTGGCATTACATTAAATGAGTTCGCAAATCTCCATCCATTCGCACCGGTTGATCAGGCAGAAGGCTACAAAGAAATATTTACTGAGCTGGAAAAAGATTTATCAGAAATTACCGGATTTGCTGCAGTATCATTGCAGCCTAATTCAGGTGCTCAAGGTGAGTATTCAGGGTTGTCGGTAATAAAAGCTTACCTGAATGATAAAGGAGAAACTCATCGTAATGTTACTTTAATTCCATCATCAGCCCATGGAACTAATCCAGCAAGCGCAGTAATGGCAGGAATGAAAGTAGTAGTTGTTAAATGTGATGAGCATGGCAATATCGATTTGGTTGATCTTAAATCTAAAGCAGAATCAAATAAAAATAATTTGGCTGCGTTAATGGTTACATATCCTTCTACTCATGGCGTGTTTGAAGAATCAATAAAAGACATTTGCAATATTATTCATGTAAATGGCGGGCAAGTTTATATGGACGGTGCAAATCTGAATGCACAAGTAGGTTTAACTAGTCCGGGTTTGATTGGAGCAGATGTTTGCCATTTAAATCTTCACAAGACTTTTTCTATTCCTCATGGCGGCGGTGGGCCGGGAATGGGACCGATTGCAGTTGCAAAACATTTAGTACCGTTTCTACCGGGACATTCAGTTGTTAATATTAATAAAGGAAAATCTATACACGCTGTTGCTGCAGCACCTTATGGTAGCTCAAGTGTTTTGATAATTTCATACGCTTATATAAAAATGTTGGGTGGTGAAGGACTGACAAATGCAACAAAAGCTGCTATCCATAATGCGAATTATATTAAGTCAAAATTAGCACCACACTTTAAAGTTCTATATTCTGGAAGTAAAGGAAGAGTAGCACATGAATTGATTTTCGATATGAGGGAGTTCAAACAATCCGCTCATATTGAAGTAGGTGATATAGCTAAAAGATTGATGGATTATGGTTATCATGCTCCTACAGTTTCATTTCCCGTTGCCGGAACTTTAATGATCGAACCAACCGAGAGTGAATCCAAAGCAGAGATGGATAAATTTTGTTCGGCACTTATTTCCATTCGAGAAGAAATTCGTGAAATTGAAAATGGAATTTCAGATCAAGTAGATAATGTATTAAAAAATGCACCGCATACAGCTCAAATGGTAATTTCTGATTCCTGGAATCATCTGTACTCCAGGGAGAAAGCAGCATATCCTGCTAAGTGGACAAGATTAAATAAATTTTGGCCAAACGTTGGTAGAATTGATGATGCTTTTGGGGACAGGAATCTGGTTTGTAGCTGTAAACCAATTGCTGAATATGCAAATGAAATTACCATGAAATAATTTTTACCGCTCATTAATTTGAGCGGTAATTAAACTTCTTTTAGTGTAAGTACGTTTTTATAATAAAGAATATTTTATTAGTGATAAAAACACTATCCAAAATTCTCATTCAAATTTTGTTTCTAATATTAATTTTAAACATCAAATTATTTTCGCAAGATACAGATCTTATAGATAGTGTAAGGCTCTATCCTTTTAGAATTGACTCGATAAAAATTGAAGGTAATCAAACCACTGAAGATTTTATAATTCTTAGAGAATTGACCTTTGTTGTAGGTGATACAATTAACGAAAAGGTTTCCCTTTATAACAGAGAAAGAATTTATAGTCTTGGAATTTTTAATCGTGTTAATTTAGTCCCATCAATTCTAAATGGGAAGAACATATTATTTATAAAAGTTGAAGAGAGCTGGTATATTTATCCGATTCCATTTGTAGAAGCCAAAGAAAATGATTTCAAAAAATTATCATTCGGGTTATTTCTTAGAATTAAAAATTTCCGGGGAAGGAATGAAGAATTAAATAGCACACTTGGATTAGGTTATGATCCCACATTTTCTCTAAGTTATTACAATCCAAATATTTCAGGTAGAGAAAATATGTTCGTTAAAGCAAAACTTGGATATTCAAACATTTCCAATAAAAGTCCTTCGGCTGAAATTTTGTACGGTCAAAATTTTTCTCAAAAAACCTTTTTTGTACAGTTTAGTATTGGCAAACGGTTTGGATTATTTAATCGAGTGTTTTTAACAACTGCTTATAATTATATAGAAACACCATTTTATATTCCACGGATTAATGCTTCTAATAATAGGATAGACAATCTTGTTGATTTGGGTATTGGTTATGAGTATGATACAAGAGATTTAAATCAGTTTCCTAAAAATGGAATTTATACAAATCTTAATTACACCTTAAAAGGATTAGGTATAGATGATATTAATTACAGCGTTGCCTGGATGGATTTTAGAGAATACCGGAATTTATTTGAAAAACTTATTGCCAAGTGGAGATTCGCATCAAGATTTACTTTTGGCAACACTGTTCCATATTATGATTACTCAATTATAGGTCTTGATGATAAAATAAGAGGACACTTTTCAAAAAAAGCTGAAGGAAATAATTATTATTATGCAGGGTTAGAATTTTACTATCCAGTTATTGAAGAATTGAATATAGATTTAACTTTTATTCCAATGATACCTAATCAACTGCTAAAGTACCGAATTGGATTTTATACGCAGGCATTTATTGAAACTGGTGCAGCACAAACTAAAGACAAGTCATTAAAATTATCTAACTTTTCAAGTGGTTATGGAGCCGGTTTAACCTTACTTATTTTACCATACAACATCCTTAGAATTGAATTTGCTTTAGACGAATATAAAAACTTTGAAACAATATTAGATCTTGGAATATCTTTCTGACATAGAACTTTACATCTGTTCAATTCATTCTGTTACTGACAATGAATTTGAGATCAGTGGCGAGGAATTCCATCACGCTGTAAATGTGATGCGGAATAAAATAGGTGGTCAGATATTTGCCACTAATGGTATAGGAAAAATATTTGCAGGTAAGATTATTGAAATCGGGAAAGAAAATCTTAAAGCAGAAATTTTCAAATTCTATTCTTATGAAAATGAATTAGAGAATTTTACATTTTGTATTCCTAATCTAAAAAATCCTGAAAGATTAAAGTTTGCTTTAGAAAAATGTACTGAATTAGGCGTTACGGATTTTATTATTTTTAATTCTGAAAGAACATTGAATAAAACTATTAATCTTTCTCGATTAGAAAAAATTGTTTTAGCAGCTATGAAACAATCACTTCGTTCATTTATTCCAACAGTAAAGATTGCAAAATCAATTATAGAATTAATTAAAGATGATAATGAGTTAATTATATTTGACCAATCATCAAAACGAAAACTTAACAAATTCAATTTTGATAGGAGGAAACACTATTTGTTTATATTTGGGCCGGAAGGTAGTTTATCAGAAAATGAATTAAAAATAATTAATACTCAATTTGTTTTTAATCTTGGCAATCATCGATTAAGATCCGAAACTGCCATAGTTAAATGTGCGTCAGTATTATCCTTATCAGTTAGTAATGATTAAATCTATTAATAAAATTAGTTTGCTATTTCTTGCCGTCATTATCTTTTATTCGTGCAGTAGTTCAACAAGATTTACAAAAGAAGAAAATAGAAATGATACCCGATTTGATAAAACTGAAAAATTAGGAGTTGAGATTGGTGAAGCTTCATTCTATTCGAAAGAGTTTGATGGGAACAAAACTTCCAGCGGAGAAATCTATGATATGAATGAGCTTACGGCGGCTCATCCTTCTTATCCATTTAATACTATTGTAAAAGTTACTAATCTCACAAATAACAAGAGTGTAGTAGTTAGAATTAATGATCGAATGCCAGACTTTAAAGGTAGGATTATAGATTTATCTTTAGAGGCTGCAAAAGAAATTGGAATGGTAAATACTGGAATTCAAAAAGTGAAAATTGAAATAATAGAATGGGGTAAAAAATAAAAAAACCCGATCAAGTTAAATCGGGTTTTGCGAGAAATTTAATAATTAGATTTTATTAGCCAGTGATCTTTTTCCAAAGATCATTTTTCAGAATATCATATTTCATTTTTTGTTTGGTGTCTAAAAGACTTTCAACTTTTTTTTGAGCATCTTTTACAAAAGTTTCTTTATTCTCTGGTTTTGATGACAGATTATTTTTTAATTCAGATAATATTTCGAATACTTTTGATTCTTGTTCATTACTTAACAAAACCTTTTGTTTTAAAGTAGAAACTATTTCACTTAACTGTTTGTCATCTTTTACAGTTCCTTGAGCAAGAATGATACTGGACGAAAAAGCATATACTGTAAATAATATCATTATATTTTTTATTATTCTTATGGTTAACATTTTGTACTCCTTTTAATAAACTTGATACAATCAAAGCTATGTTTAATAAACTGAAAATTCAACTTAATTAGTACAAACAACTATGCAAGATTCATTCCAGCAAAAAGCTCAATTAGAAATTAAGAAAATCGCATTATTATTAGGGAATGCTAAATTTTCTATATCAGAACCGAGCAAAAAACTATACAATTATGAAATTATTGTGAACAGGGGAAAAGAACAGATTAAACTTTTGGTTTATTTTGGAAAGAAGGGATTAAAAAAAATTTTACAAGGCAATGAAGAATCTGAAATTTATAATGAGATAAAAAAAATTATTTTTGGATCGGAACTATTTGAAACCGAATATAAACAAGACTTAAAATACGAAGACTACATTGGTACTGATGAATCAGGTAAAGGTGATTACTTTGGACCGTTAGTAGTTGCCGCAGTTTATGTTGATAAAGAATCACAAATAAAATTAGATGAATTGGGAGTTAAGGACAGCAAACTATTATCGGATACATTTATAAAAAGTATTGAAAAAAAAATTATAAAAATTGTTAATAATAATTTTGATATTGTTATAATCAATCCCGAGAAGTACAATAAACTTTATGAATCATTTAAAAATCTTAATAAACTTTTAGGATGGGCACATTCAAAAACGATCGAAAATTTATCGCAAAAAGTAAATTGCTCTGGGGTAATCAGTGATAAATTTGGAAATGAAAAAATTATTAGTGATGAACTGCAGAAAAAAAAGATTCAATTGGATTTGTATCAAACTCCTAAAGCTGAACGCTTTATTGGTGTCGCCGCTGCTTCTATTTTAGCCCGTGCAAAAGTGATTGATTGGTTTGATATAAAAAGTAAAGAGCTTGGTATTCATCTCCCCAAAGGTGCAGGCTCCGAAATTAGTAGGATTGCAAAAAGTGTTTTATACCAAAAAGATGAAAATTATTTAAGAAATTTAGTTAAATTTCATTTCAAGAATTCAAAAGAAATATTTTAGAATAATTAAAGGATAAATAAGTTAGCATGGCAAAAAGAGAAGCTATTCGAAGAATAGGTATCCTAACCGGTGGAGGAGATTGCCCAGGATTAAATGCTGTAATTAGAGGTGTATCAAAACCCGCCGAAGATTACGGGATGTCCGTTTATGGTATCTTAGATGGGTTCGAAGGATTAGTTGAAGGTAAAGCAAAAGAATTAAGCAATTCGGATGTCTCAGGTATTCTAGCTCGCGGTGGATCTATCTTAGGCTCATCAAATAAAGGTGATCCATTCCATTGGCCCGTTGAAATTAATGGAAAGATAGAAATCCAAGATAAATCTGAAGCAGCTTTAAAGAATTATAAATCCTGGGGACTTGATGCATTGATAGCAATCGGCGGCGATGGTACCATGCATATATGTAATAAGTTGTTTAAAATGGGAATAAATGTCATTGGTGTTCCTAAAACAATAGATAATGATCTGGAAGCAACTGATGTAACTTTTGGTCACGATTCTGCTGTTTATGTTGTTTCAATGGCTTTAGACAGACTTCACACAACTGCTTCTTCACATCATAGAGTTATGGTTGTTGAAGTAATGGGGAGATATGCAGGTTGGATTGCGCTTAATGGTGGGTTATCAGGTGGTGCGGATATAATTTTGATTCCGGAAATTCCTTTTTCATGGGAAAAAATTGCCCAGAAAATTCATGAACGAGAATTGATGGGTAAAAGATTTTCATTAGTTTGTGTTGCTGAAGGTGCTAAACCAATTGGTGGTGAAATTACTACAAGAGGAAGTGATATTAAAAGAACTGATCCAGTTCAACTTGGCGGTATTGGAAAAGTTGTCGCAGATAAAATTGAAGAGATGACGGGAAAAGAAACTCGTGTAACTATTCTAGGTCATCTGCAAAGAGGTGGCAGCCCCACTCCCTATGATCGGATTCTATCAACAAAATTTGGTGCCTTTGCAATTGAGTTAGTTGCACAAAAAAAATTCGGGAGAATGGTAGCCTTAAAAGGAAATGAAATAAAAAATGTTAAAATTGAGGATGCAATTTCACGCCAGAAATTAGTGAAACCAGATGATCAAGCTGTATTTGTTGCAAAGGCTGTAGGAATATCTTTTGGCGACTAATAAATTTTGATTTATTTGGTATGGATTATATATTTGCCCTGCAAATTTTTAAGGGGTCGTAGTTCAGTTGGTTAGAACGTCTGCCTGTCACGCAGAAGGTCGCGAGTTCGAGTCTCGTCGGCCCCGCA